>JABFGB010000026.1 GCA_013112715.1 Chloroflexota bacterium | reverse complement strand
GACAGCCCTCGTTCTGCCACCACTTGTTGGACTGCTTGTCGTTTCTGGCGAGGGCTTACCATTTTTTTGACACGACCTCTTTGAGTACATCGATGTCTAAGGCTTGCTGGGCCACGATTTTCTTCAGCCGCGCATTCTCCGCCTCTAACTCCCGCAACCGTTGTAGTTCGCTCGCTTCTAGCCCCCCGTACTTGGTGCGCCACCGATACACCGTTTGCTCCGAGACCCCATATTTCCGGCACACCTCCGCTACACTGATGCCGTTTTCCACCTCTTTCAATATCCGAATGATCTGCTCTTCGCTGTAGCGTGTCCCTTTACTTGCCATGAAACTATCCTCCTGTCCTTATTGTATGTCTGATAGTCTCACTCCGCTTGGCTTAGTTTTTCGGGGGATAGATCACATTGAAACCCCATAATTCATAATATTTTCTCGACTCACCCTAAAATTATAGGTCATTCTATTTTCCATCTTCACCTCAAAAATAATGATCTAGCTCCCTGAGAATGGCGTATTGAGGCTAAAAAAGGGTCGTAAAATGAATATTATGCGACCATCTTACAGATTTTTCAAAATACTTCCCCACCCTATAATTGAACAAGACTTAATCCAACATTGTTAGTCTGGGTATAGCCTGCTCAAAATTATTTTCACACTCCGTTTTAGACGTAGTTCGTGGGCAATATAGCCTGAACCACTGAGATTTTTTTCTAAGTCAATAAGGGCTTCAAGTTTGGTCGGATACATGCCTTGCATATGTCCACCCGCCATCGTCCAAGTCCAAAAGGTTTCATCATATCCATCAGACTCAGTGAAACGCCTGATACTGAATTGAGTACCTGTGCTTGGTTCAACGTATAAATAGTGCCCGGCTTCAATACGCTTGGTTTTGAGTACCATACGCCTCTCCCATTCATTGTTTTTGTGTTGAATTTTACCCTCTTATCGTGATAGCTTGAAATGAATGGATAAAGATCGAGATAAACGATTACCCACGCTTTCGTTTGAACAGGTCGCCCAACTCGCCCGCGAGATTCTTTTGCAACAAGGGTCGCACCTGCCAACTCTCATTGTGGAAGGGCATAATCAGATGGTTGTCAGTCATCTGACCCCTCTTGAGGACACCCACGAAGGCCGCGCTCAACAGATGTTTTCGGCAGGGTATGTGCTGGCAGAGGCCAATGTGATTGGCGTACTAAAACAAGTGTTTTTCGTGTGTGAAGCATGGATGAGTTTTGCCACTGAGGGCAAGATGCCCACGCTTCCCCCGTCTGAGGACCCCAGTCGTAAGGAGGTGTTGATGATCTCCAACCTCAAAGTGCAGGAACAGACAGGGAAAGTCGCCATTCTTGAAATGCTCCGAAATGAAGCTGGTGATGTGACTGAAATACGCGAGTTCCAAGAACATCTGATGGCTACTCATGCGGATAGTCCCCTGCTCACGGCCTTTATTCACGGATTTGACGCTGGAATGAATACCCCTGTGAACGGTGGGTTTGACGCCAAACTGTGAGTTTGTTACGCTATCCATAGGATGCAGCCCACCTTATCCCCTACTTTCCAAGCTGCCTTGCAAGAGTATCAAGCAGTCTACATGGGCGCACGCAACCTTGCTGAACGTAGCCGTCGGGAGTATGAACGCGATATTTCCCAATTCTTGGCGTTTCTTGAAACCCTTCACCTCTTTGATTTCAAAAAGGTTGAACCCAAACACATCCAAGCCTATCTTGCCAGCCTTGATACTCACCATTTAGCAGGTGTCACGCGCTGGAAAAAACTCGTCATCATTCGCACCTTTTTTGACTGGCTCAAAGCGAATGATGAGGTATTGACCAATCCCGCTCGTTCGGTCATGCCGCCCCAACGCGAAGACAAAGAACCGCGAGTCTTGACCAAAGAAGAATACGAACGCCTGCTGTCCGTTGTACAGAGACCCCGCGATAGGGCCATCATTCAAGTGCTTTTGCAGACAGGCATTCGTTTATCTGAAATTCAACACTTGACCTTGTTTGATTTGAACCTGCCGAAGCGCGTGACTAAAGATGCACTGGGTACACTGCGTATTCTGGGAAAAGGACGCAAAACACGAACGGTGTTATTGAATACCAAAGCCTGTGAAGCCCTTGCCACTTACCTCCAACAGCGCCCCAACGACCAGATTCCAGCACTTTTTGTATCCAGTCGTCATCGTCCCCTTTCCACCCGCCAGTTTCAGTATTTGGTGGGTCGGTATTTTGAACTTGCAGGCATTCGACATGCAGGCGTTCATACCCTACGCCACACATTCGCAACCCATCATATTGCGATGGGTACAGACCTCATTACGGTACAGGAATTTTTAGGACATCGCTCGCTTGATACCACCAAACTCTATATTGGGTTAGCCAAGCGACGCCAAGCCCAGCACATTCAAGACCATGCCCTGTGATGGCTTGATTTAGTCCCCTATGGCTGTTTTCCTTTTGCGTCCCCTGATATACACTCTGAGTATGCCAAATGAACCCAGCAAATCTGCCGGGGAAAAGGCTGCACAACAACTTATTTCTCTGGCAGAGGCTGCCGAACTCAGCGGGTTATCGCACAGTCACCTACGCCTATTGGTTCGTCAAAAGAAAATCTGGGCCATCAAGAAGGGCCGTGATTGGCTAACCACTGAGGAAGCAGTCAAAACGTATTTAGTAACTGATCGAAAACCGGGACCAAAGGGAAAAGATTAAATCAAAATCTCGGAGTATTGGAGTGATTTGACATTACAATCGCAAGCGATTATAATTATGGCAGCTATGGAAAACCTAGCTGCTTTTTCGTTTATGGATACTGGATTGTTTCAAGGAGAGGCTCAATGGGCGGTGGAAGCACCTAACAACAGCCTGTCACCACGTCCACTTGAGAGTATAGGTCTCAAAGAGCTTTGGCTTGGTGGTCTCCCATGTAACCTTGTGCCGACCATCCGGCAAAATCTCAATGTGATTGTCTCCAAGTGGCGTGGTGCGGTTGCGGTTGGCTTCAATCAACCACAGACCTTGCGGCAATCGTTCTTTCGGGAAAATAACCACTGTTCGGAAGTGACGGGTACGGTGACTCACTTGGGTTTCACTCCATCCGGTACTCACATCAAAGCCATTTTTCACCGTGCGGTCAATCCCGATGCGAAGTATCTCCCCGCGCCGCTTGGCCTCCCGCAAGGAAATCAAGACATAATATTTATGCCCACTCTGATAGCGATCCACTGCAACGCCGGGACTACAGCGATAATCGGCGAATATCTGGCCTCGCCCCCACGCCGAGTCGGTATAGGCAGCCACATAATCTTGCAACAGCTTAATGGTTTCGCGTTTGTGATAAATCGCTTTTTTGCCTTTGCCATCGCACAGTTCAAGCGTGTGTTCAAAATCCAAAACGTCATACAAGCCAATGGCGCGTTCTGTCGTGATTTTTTGAAGCAACTGCCATGCTTGAAGCAGCACTTGGACCCATTCGGCACTGATTATTTGGAAGAGAAGAGGCCAAACAGAATTACGAATGGGACTAGAGTTGGTAGGTTGTGGGCTATCCATGCAGGTGTTACTTGCAGAGTAGGGTTTCAGGCAGTGTAAGTCAAGAACTATGGAAAAAGCATCTTTTTATCACCACTGGCGGGAATGCCGAGCAAGTCTGGTGACGCTCAATCGTATGAGTGAGCTAAAGCGGCTGATTGCATGGGCGGATAAAAAAGGGTTAACCGAGGTAAGGAACGCTTATCAGGTGAAACTGATGGATGAAGAACGGAAGCTGTTTCGCTATAGGGTGCGCTCCCCTCGGCACACCACTTGGGCCAAGCGATTACACCTGCTGAATACCATTATTAGCCCCACGCCACGTTACCCGGCAAAAGGCGCGGCAGCCATCTATAGTTCAAAAAAATTACGCTCATTGAACAGGAAACCTATAGTATGATTATGAAAGAAACAATCAACTAAAAAATGATTACGCCCCCGTAGGGTACTGCAAATACCCACCGAGGGCTAACCAACCACGCTGAGAAGACAGCATGGCAGGCTAAAGGCAATAGTAACGTTGCGTCTTTGAGTCGTCAAATGGCTGTTTTCAGCATTGACGACTTTTTTGTTTAGGGCAAATGCCTAGAAGGAGCGTATGGATGAAGTAAAACCAAAGACCATTCGAATAGTACAACCCATTCGGGGAGCACGGTTCTTTACTGTGCCTAGACTGGGGAGTGCCTCAGATGAACTGCAACTGAAAGGACATTTTCTCAAAACTGATAAATCCCAAAACAAACGAGAAGGAGAACCCATCATGCGTTACGCAGGTTATATCCGAGTGAGTGATGAAGACCAAGTGCAAGGCTATTCGCTTGATGCACAACGCCGAGCCATCCAAGAGTGGGTTGCAGCGCGAGGTGGTACGTTAGTTAAAGTATACGCCGATGAAGGTGAATCGGCCCAGACAACTAACCGTACCCACTTCCAGAAAATGCGACTGGATGCTCGAGACAGCAAGTTTGACGCGCTGGTGGTTCATAAGTTTGACCGCTTTGCCCGTAACCGAACGGACTCTTTGGCAATCAAATCACTGCTGCGTTGTGACTACAAAATCAAGGTCTTTTCGGTCACTGAACCGTCCGAGGATAGTGATGGCCCGCTGGGAGCATTGATTGAGGGCATTATGGAGTGTGTTGCCGATTGGTATAGTCGTAATTTGGCGCAAGAAGTTGCCAAGGGCAAGCGCGAACGCGGCCATCAAGGGCTGCATAATAATCAAGCGCCTTTTGGGTATGATAAAGATAAACAAAAACTACTTGTTCCCAATCCCCATGAATCGCTCGGCCTTGTCATGGCATTTGAGGCATATGCCGATGGAAAACACAGTGACGCCGATGTTGCTGACCTACTCAACGCGCACGGCTACCGAACCAAAAAAGGACGTACTTTTTCGAAAGACACGGTGCGGATGATTCTCAAAAATCAAACCTATCTTGGTAAAATCAAATACCAGCAGTTTCGGCGCAACGCGGACAGAAGCCGCTCTTACTCTGCCCCAATTGAATTCTTTGAGGGTCAGCACGAACCGCTAGTTTCCCAAGAACTATTTGATAGATGTCAGGCAGTACGTGAAGAACGGGTCGCCCATCGCCAACCCACCCTCAAGTATAATCCTTATCTGCTCCGCAACCTAGTCTATTGCTATCGGTGCTGCAACAGTGCGCCACAGGCAGTCCCTTTTCCGGCTTTTGGCAAGATGCGTGCTCAAATTCAAGGGAAAAAGCATCGCTATTATCGCTGCCGTGCGAAGGATTTTGACCGAGACTGTTCGCAAAAAGCCGTTCACTGTGATGCTATCGAAGCACAGGTAATAAATGCCCTCATGCAACTGAAACCGCCTGCGGAATGGCAACAGCGCATTACCGAGACCATCAGTGAAATTCTAGGCGAACAGAGCCTTGAGGCGCGATTGCAAGAAATTCGCGGGGCTATTGAACGCATGGATTTTCGTTGGGATCAGGGCTTTATCACGGACAAAACAGATTATCTGGATAAGCGCGTCAAGTTGCAGCAAGAACTTGAGCAACTTACCCCTATTCCAGAGGATGACCTTGAACGGGCCGCCGATATATTACAGAACTTTGCAAAATATTGGGCCAATTGTGGTGATGATCCAGAGGCACAACATCGACTGATTAAACTCATTATTGAGAGAGTGTATGTGCAAGATGAGGAGGTGGTGGCAATGACGTTGAAGGCGGACTACCATGTGGTTTTAGGGCACAAAGCAAATGAGCCAACCGAGTTTTCGATTGACTCACCTGTATACACGTGCGGAAGCGACGGGATTCGAACCCGCGGTCTCTGCCTTGACAGGGCAGCATGTTAACCGCTACACCACGCCTCCTAATTTTTAAGGCGAGTATAAGTGTACCAAGGGCCAACCCCGATGTCAATATAGTTTTTCGGGTCGAAATGGGTTTATGGAAAAAACAGCCACAACCCCGCCAGTCCGCTTAGGTTACCGCAAAAAGGCTTCGTGCAACCCACCATCCACGCTGAACAACTGACCGGTTGTCTTGCTAAAAGCTGGACTGATTAACAAATAGGCGACTTCGGCTTGATCTTCAGGCGTAATGGCTTGTTTGGTCAGGGTGCGTTGGGCGTAGAAATCGGCGAGTTTGGAGCGTAGTGCCTCCGTGCTTTCACTTTCATCGTGGTCTATATTGTACTTGACCAATGAGCTAATCACTCGGTCACGCGGGAACATGGTACTACCCTCCACCACCGTTGCTGGGGCGAGGCCATTGACCCGAACCAGTGGGGACAATTCGATTGCCAATTCGCGTACCAAATGGTTTGCGGCAGCTTTGCTGGTGTCATAGGCCAACGAGCCTTTCTTGGACACAGTAGCATTGACACTGGTTGTCAATACCAAACCGCCCCGCAGCCCCTGTGCCTTCCAAATAGGCCACGCTTCATCTGCCGTGACATACCCACCCATGACATTGACATCAAACGTAAAACGCCATTTTTCATCTGGGATGTGCCCTTCTTTATCCGGTGGCACAAACACCCCGGCAGTGACGATCACATCATCCAGTCCGCCATAGGCCTGTAAAACAGTTTGGTAGAATTGACGTACACTCTCACGTTTGGTGATGTCAACCGATAAGCCAATGGCTGGCCCACAGCCCGAAATACCTGTTCCTGCGACTCCAATGCCCATCCCATATTTGGCGGTGAGTTCATTGGCCGTAGTTTCGGCTGAGGCCAAATCCAAATCGGCACAGATCACATGCGCCCCTTCTTTGGCGACCCGCTGTGCGACTGCCTTGCCGATGCCACTACCCGCACCAATCACCACCACCACTCGCCGTGCTAAGGTAGCTTCCGGAGGCATCCGACGCAATTTGGCTTCTTCCAACAGCCAATATTCAATATCAAAGGCTTCTTGGCGGGGCAAGGCCACATATTGACCTACCGCCTCCGCGCCGCGCATAACATTGACCGCGTTGCTATAAAATTCCGCCGTCACCCGCGATTCGCTCTTGTTTTTCCCCCATGCCACCGCGCCAATCCCCGGTATCAAAATCACGCTGGGGTTGGGGTCACGCATAGCAGGGGAATCAGGTCGCTTGCAGGCTTCGTAATACGCGGTGTAATCCAGCCGATATTGCTCGACCCCTGTCGTCAATTTTTGCATCAGAGCGGCGGTATCTTCGGTTTGTGGATTCCAATCCACGTACAAGGGCTTAATCTTCGTCCGCAAGAAATGGTCAGGACAGGATGTGCCTAATTCGGCTAGCCGGGCGGCATCGTGGCTGTTGACAAAACGCAGCATGGCATCGGTGGCCTGAATCGTGCCGATAAACCGATTTTTCTGCGAGACCAAGCCGCGCAGTTGAGGCAAAATTTCGCCAAGTACCTTATTACGCTGTTCTTCGGTAAGGGGCTGATATTTAACTCCACCAAAAGTCGCCTCACCCTTATCATGTTCAGACAGATAACGGGCCGCTTTTTCGATGAGGGTCAGTGAGAGTTCATAACATTCCTTGTCATCATTGGCCCAATTAATCAGACCGTGCCCGCCCAAAATGATGCCTTTGATGCCGGGCTGCTGTTCGATAGTGGCCTGTAATTTTAGGCCCAAATCAAAACCGGGGCGTTGCCAATCCACCCACACGACCTCATCCCCATAGATAGCTTTGGCGAGTGACTTGCCGTCGCTGCACGCTGCAATCGCTATTACCGCGTCGGGATGGGTGTGATCCACATGTTTGTAAGGGACAAAAGCATGAAGCGGTGTATCTATCGAAGTCGCCGCCGGGTTGAGATTAAACGTGGTATGTGGATACATGCCGACCATCTGATCTTCGATAGGTGTCTTGACCCCTTTCCCTTCCGCCGCGCCATAGATGCCTTGCAAAGCCATCAATTTCGACATATATAGCGAGGCGAAATTGGTGCGTTTGGCAGTGCGTAAATCACCCCCCGACCCCTTAACCCACATCACCTCAACCTGTTCCCCAGTTAACGGGTCAGTCATCATAATTTTGGAGGACGTGTTGCCGCCTCCTGTGTTGGTGATGCGCTGGTCGCTGCCTAAGATATTGGAGCGATAAACCAGCCGATCAACCGGGTCAAGTTTAGCGGCATGGGCATCATCCCACAGATAATTCACATGACGGTATTCATTAGGGCGATAAACAGACATAAGATTCCCTTTTTAGCGTTGCAGAAATTTCTTTTCTAAGGCTTGAATATCGCGTTCCCCAATCGGCACTACACTGCCAATCGGCACAGCATAAATCAATGAACGAGCGGTAAATTCCACCACTTCGAGTCGGTCAAAGGCTTGCAGGATATTTTTGCCCACCGTCAGCACACAGTCATTTTGCAGCAGTAGCACCGGATGTTGTTCCGAAATGGCTTCTGCGATGACCTGCCGATCTGTAAACTGCACTCCATAGGGCAGTTTGGGGACATCTTGCAGCAAGATATAACTTTCGGGGATGGTCTTGGTGTCAAAGGGATGCAAGCCAATGACATAAGCAGTAGCATACGGGGATTGGGCGGTAATAATGCAATTAACGTCTGGGTGGCATTGGTAAATTTTGGTATGGAGTTCAACCGCCCGACTCGGATTCTTGCCCAGTTCGCAATGCCCATTTTGGATCAATACCACATCTTCATAGCCGATGCTGCGCCGATCCATACCTGTCGGGGTAATCAAGAAGGTCTCACCATCTACCCGTGCTGACATCACCCCCTCGGTGCTGATCATCAAATGCCGTTCACACGCACGTCCGACTAAATCGGACATTTGATGACGCAGTTCCCGTTCGTGGCTGCTGTGATAGGTCGGGGTAAATTCGGGCAAATGGTCAGTCCAAGTGTCAAATAAGGCAATCTGCTCATCAGTCAGGGTGGATATATCGCCTAATGTTTGGGCATATAGTTGAGTACGAGCACAAAAATCGAGCGTTTCAAGACGCTGAAATGCCTCCAATAGAGTGCTGCCAGAGGTCGCCACACCATGATTTTCGAGCAACACCACATCAAACCCCTGTGCGAACGTACCCGCGATGTTCGCCCCCAAAATTTCGCTCCCCGGCAAGGCATACGGGGCGTACCCGACATGCCCACACACACGGCGGGCTTGGGGAATCAAGCGGGTATCGGGAATTTGACGCACGATGCTAAAGGCCACCAATGCCGGGGCATGGGCATGAACCACCGCCCGTACATCGGGTCGTTGGGCATAAATTGCGCGATGAAAGGGTAATTCCGACGAGGGGGGGTGTAATCCAATCGCATTACCGTCTGGTTGCACACACACCATATCGGCAGGCGTCAGGTTGCCTTTATCAATACCCGCAGGCGTAATCCAAATATTGCCCTCATCATCCAATGTCGAGAGGTTGCCACCAGAAAGCGTCGTTAAACCGCCATAGTAGATGCGGTTAATGATTTGCACCAATTGTTGGCGCGGATGTTGAAGGGTAAAGGTCATGTAAATCCTATTCTCCTAAAGTCCCTCTTCATGCGATGCGGAGGGGTTTGGGGTGGGGGCGATTTTCCCTAGAGATTACGCCAATCGCCTGTATTTTGCGGCACATAGGTCTTGGTGAGGCCCATATTTGCCAATAATTGACGGGCCTCATGGAAAGTGCCGATTTCACCTTGCGCCATTAATTGGACTATCGCATTGCCCAACACTGTTGCTTCAATCGGCCCAGTCACTACTGGAATTCCTGTAGCATTGGCGGTCAATTGATTAAGCAGTTCGTTTTGGGTACCCCCGCCCACAATATGAATCACTTCGACAGCCTGCCCTGAAATGGATTGCAAGCGTTCGATCACGGTACGGTATTTCAAGGCCAAACTTTCCAATACACAGCGCACCACTGCCCCAATTGAGTCCGGTACAGGCTGTTGATGCTCAGTACACCAATCCCGAATATGTTGAGGATGGTCACCGGGGGCTAAAAATCGTCCGTCGTCTACATCAACAGTTGAACGCAGCGGCGCAGATTGTTCCGCCATCTCGACCAACTCGGCATAACTATATTCTTGGCCCTGTGCCGCCCATGTCGCCCGACATTGTTGGATAATCCACAGGCCCACCACATTTTTCAGAAGGCGATACGTTCCTGCGACCCCACCCTCATTCGTGATGTTGGCCTCAAACGATTCATCAGTGATGACGGCCTGCCCAACCTCTAAGCCAACCAAACTCCATGTGCCGCTGCTGATATAGGCGTAGTTCTTTTGTTGCGTGGGAACAGCCGCCACCGCACTGCCAGTATCATGGGTAGCAGGGGCGATCACTGGAATTCCCTCATATGTCCCCAATTTTGTCCCCGGTAGCACAATTTCGGGCAGTATCTTGGTTGGAATCCCCAAGCGATTGAGCATGTCATTGGCCCATTGACCGCTGCGGGGATTCAGCATCTGCGTGGTGGTGACATTGGTAAATTCGCAGACCTTGACCCCCGTCAGCCAATAATTTAGTAGGTCGGGGATGGTCAAAAACGTTTGGGCTATATCTAGTATAGACGATTGAGCCTCGACCAAACTCAACAATTGATAGAGCGTATTAATCGGCATAAATTGGATGCCCGTTTGCTCAAATATCTCGCGTTGGGGAACTCTGGCAAAGGCAACCTCCATCATGCCATTGGTACGGCTGTCACGGTAACATACCGGATTGCCAATCAGGTTGCCCTGTGCATCCAACAAGCCAAAATCAATGGCCCATGTATCCACACCGAGGCTGGCGGGGTGATGCTTTTTGCCTAGCTCAATACCCTGCTGAATACTTCGCCACAGATGTAAAATATCCCAGTGCATTGTTCCGTGTACAGTGGTAACAGGATTGGCGAAGCGATGTAACTCCTCTAAATTAAGCTGTGTTCCATCAAAATGCGCCGCCATTACACGGCCCGATTCCGCCCCTAAATCAACGGCCAGCACTGTCTTGCGTGCGGTCATGTCCCGTTACCTTATCTATCCTCGCTGCGCCAAAACACTTTTCTCATAGGTGGCGATCTCATTCATATACGCCAACCCGACAGGCACGTTTTGCTGACGGCAATAATAATCCCACACCGCGCCAAATGGCAGCCCTTTAAATTCTTCCATAAGCGCCAGCCGTGCCGCGAAATTGCCATTTTGTTCATATTGGCGAAGGAGGGAACGAGGTTCTAATAGCGCAGATAAGAGGGCACGCAGCGCATTCCGTGCCCCAATCACCCACGCAGCAATGCGATTGATACTGGCATCAAAAAAGTCGAGACCAATATGCACCCGTTTCAAAAAGCTGCCTCGCACAATTTCCTGCATGATGGCGGCGAGGTCATCGTTCCAAATCACTACATGATCGCTATCCCAACGCACACCCCGACTGACATGCAGCAGAATTTCATCCAAGTAGAGCAGAGATGAAGAAATCTTATCCGCGATGCTTTCGGTGGGATGAAAATGGCCCGAATCCAAGCAAAGTAATTTTTGGTTGGCAATGGCATACCCCATATAAAACTCGTGTGAGCCAACCACATAAGATTCTGAACCAATGCCAAACAATTTGCTTTCGACAGCATCAAGGTTATGCTGTGGATTTAGTTTCTCCGCAAATACCATATCCAGTGCATTTTTGAGCCGTTCACGCGGGCCGAGGCGGTCAGCGGGTATATCTTTATAGCCATCTGGTATCCAGACATTGGTGACACATGGTGTTCCTAATTCTCGACCAAAATACGCCCCAATGCGACGGGTAGCGATACAGTGGTCAATCCAAAATTGACGAATGGTCGGGTCTGGATGCGAGAGTGTCAATCCATCATCCGCCAACGGGTGCGAAAATAGGGTGGGGTTGAAATCAATCCCGTGCCCATTGGCTTTGGCCCAATCCACCCACCCGGCAAAATGTTCTGGCCGAATATCGGTGCGCTCAACTTTTTGGGTCGTTTCCAAATAAATCGCGTGCAGATTAAGCCGATGTTGACCGGGGATTAAGCTATAGGCCATGTCCAAATCCCGGCGAAGTTCATCGGCGGTGCGAGCCTTACCGGGGTAATTGCCTGTCGTCATTAGACCACCACCTAAGCCACGATCCGGGTCTTCAAAGCCGCCAACATCATCGCCTTGCCAGCAGTGCAGACTAATGGGGATAGGCTTCAATTGGGCCAATGCCGCGTCGGTATCTACCCCAAATGCGGCATAGCGCTCTTTTGCCAACTGATAGGCCTGTTCCAGTTGAGAATCGCTAGGTGTCATCATGATTAATCCAGATGGAAGACTTCTTCCAGTTCCATAAATAATTGATCGGGGTGTGCCCCTTCGGGAATTTCAAAATAAGGACTCATCATATCTTGCCAGCGTTGATTGACCTCGGTTTGGGCCATCCCCGCCTGTGCTGCTTGTAAGGAAATAGGCGTCTCAAAATAACCAAATAACAGACCGTCCGAGCGCATGAACAAAGAATAATTGTGCCAACCCGTCGCTCGTAAAGCCGCTTGCATTTCGTCCCAGACATGCTGATGGTGTTTTTTATAGTCTTCAATAAGTTCTTGTCGTACTTTTAAGACAAAGCCAACCCGTTTCATCCGAAACCCCTTTGGTGATGTGGCATGTCCATGATTTCAAACCCCTCCCAATACGCGAGAGGGGTTGAAGATAGATTTATGGTAAAAAGGATAGTCTGTTAGTTCGCTTCTTCGGTGGCTTCGACTTCTGGTTCGCCCTCTTCATCGCCACCCGCTGCCCATTCTTCAAGGTTATCAGCATTGTAAACGCTGAATGGCCCCATCAGAACACGCAGTCCATCTTCACGGTTCGGGTCGGCTTCGATAGTATAAGTTCCCATTCGGCCCGCCTCAAACACGACGCCTTCTTCAGCTTCCATTGCGCCCGAGGCCAGCAGATAGGACACGTAGTAGGTCAGATAGCCCAAATCTTTGAAGCTCCACAGCGCAAATTCTTGGGCACAACCGTTTTCAATAAATTCCTGCATTTCGGACGGCAGCCCCAGACCAGATACGGCAACTTCGCCGCACAGTTCTTCGTCTTGCATGGCTTTAGCCGCCGCTGCAATACCAACAGTGGTGGGCGCCATAATCAGTTCAAGATCAGGATAGCTGTCGACCAAGCCGAGGGCTTCATTGTAGCTGTCATCGGGGTCATCATTGCCATACACAATGTCTACCAATTCGAGGTTGGCATATTTCTCATCGGCTTCCAACGCGGCCTGCATTGCCTCAATCCACGCATTTTGATTGGAAGCATCGGGTGTCGCGGAGAGGATGGCAAATTGACCGCCATCTTCACCGAGAATACTTAGGGCCATATCCGCCATGACAGTGCCGGTTTCGGTAAAGTCTACCTGCGCGATAAACAATTCTTCGCCTTCAGGGGAAACCGGGGAGTCCCATGTCACAATCGTGATATCCTGTTCCATCGCTTTGGTGGTGGAGGGCACTAATTGTTCATAGTCGTTGGCGGAAATCATGATCGCATCCACTTCTTGGGTAATGGAGGCTTCAATGATCTCGATCTGGCCGGGAATGGCATTATCGGGGGTCGGGGCATTGAAAATCAATTCGCCGGGATTTTCCAACTCCTCATGAGCTTCGATTGCGCCTTCATGAGCCTCATCAAACACGGCATTTCCCAAAGTCTTGGGCAGCAGCACCATATTGAGTTCAACGCCGGGTTCTGCTTTGATGGGTTCGGGGTCTTGTGCCCGCACCAGTCCAGCCGTCAGGGTCAGCAGTACGAGGGCAACCAGCAACAATTGTAATTTTCGCATTCGCTCTACTCCTGTGATTTGCAAACAGATGTATTTATTGGTGAACACTGACCTGCGATTTTGGCTTCGTCGCACCTCCTTTATTCATGAATCCAGCTATAACTGAAAACAGACGAGGGAGTAATCGTTGGAGTAGTTGAATTAAATTGGGTACCAATACCGATAGAATCAACAGTAGGCCAATAACACTGGTTTGGGTGTTGCCGTCCACATTAGAAAGTGACATGCCGTTGCGTAAATTCAACACCACGAGCAACGAGAGACCTACGCCAATCATCGTGCCCGTGCCGCCAAAAATGCTGACCCCTCCCAACAGCACAATCGTGATGATGTCGAGTTCAAACCCTTCCGCAGCATTGGCTCGAACGTTGCCTAAACGGGCCGCATAAAACGCACCTGCGAGGGCTGCTATTAGGCCAGATGCCATAAAAATCGTCACTTTGACCTGTTTAGCGTTAATCCCAGCATATTCAGCCGCCGCCCGATTGTTGCCGATGGCATAGACATAGCGCCCAAATACGCTGTACTGCAGAATCACAAACCCCAAAATGAATAGGGCGATGAATACAAAGATCGTGAGGGGGAACGGCCCAATAATGCCGTCCTGACCTAATGATGTGAACCAACTTGGGAAATCACCCACTGAACGATCTTCTAGCAAGATGCGTGCCACACCGCGATACCCAATCAAACCTGCTAGTGTCACAATCAGCGAAGGAATGCCCATGTAGGCGGAAAAAAGGCCATTTAGCAGGCCGCATAGGATACCCACACAAAGGGCAAGCGCAAAACCCGCAGCAATCGGCCACCCGGCATCATAACGTTCTGCCAAGACCGTTGCTGAAAGACCCATGACTGAAGCCACCGAAAGATCAATTTCGCCGTTGATTATCACGAAAGCCATAATCAAGACGACGAGCGACTTTTCAATCGAAAGGTGGAAGATATTGGCAAGATTATTCAGGTCAAGGTAATGCTCGGATAGGCGCAGATTAGCAACCACTACCGCGCACAGGATAATGAACATGAGGGCTTCCCAGCTTTTCAGCCATGCCCATCGTTTAGACTGCTGCATGGGGTTCCTCCGGCATCCGTTGAAGCTCCGTTCTCGACCACCACGGCGTCAGTTGATTAATCAAGATGCGATCTACCGTCACCGCGATAATGATGCACAAGCCTAACAGGGCATCTTTCCAAAATTCGTTGATATTCATGCGAATCAGGCTTTGCTCAATCGTGCCTATCAGGATCGCGCCGAGCATTGCCCCCAGCACCGTACCAGAACCGCCGAGGATATTGACCCCTCCGACGACTACCGCCGCAACGACCTGTAGCTCCATCCCGCGTGCCGCATCTACTGTAATCGTTCCAAAACGCGCCAGATAGAGCATTCCACCTAGGCCCGCCATCGCACCACACATCGTAAAGGCCAATGTCACCATACGTGGGGCACGAATCCCGGCTAGGTTAGCGGCCTCTGGGCTTGACCCGATGGCATAGAGTCGGCGGCCAAACGAGCTATAGAGCAATAAGAAAAAGATGATGATGACTGCGGCGAGCGCGATGGCTGGCAGTGCGCGGAGTTCATATTCACCATAATGGAAGAGACTTTCTTGGGGCAGTTCCTTAATCCAATCCGGCAGTTCGCGTGTAGCAACCGATTTAGAGTCGGAATATTCAACCAAAAGCCCGCGATAAATTGCCATTGTGCCGAGGGTTACGACAATCGCTGGGATGCGTCCATAAGCCACCAAGAGGCCGTTAATTAAACCCATACCTGCCCCAATCCCCATTGCCAGCGCCGCCAGCATTAAGGGGGCCATGTCTTCATTTTTGCTGACGTACCGCCCTACAAAATAGGCGGTGAATCCAACCACTGACCCTACCGACAAATCTACATTGCGCGTTAGCACAACCATCGTTTGTCCCACAGCGACCAATGTAATCAGGGCCACCGTCGAAGAGATACGGTTAAAAGTGCGGGGGGTGTAATAATTGTCTATTTGATTGCCAAAAATCAACACCACAATAATGAGAATAATCACAAGGCTGAATTCACGCAGCCGTTGTAAGGGCACCCATCGTCGTATTCTACGCATGTACCACTGCCCTTTCTGCCTCATTGTTTAATGCCTGTCCGACCGCAGCCGCCATAATAATTTCCTGCGTGGCTTCGTGCCGATCAAAAATGCCCATCTGCTGACCCTCACGCATCACCAAAATCCAGTCACTCATCGCCAAGACTTCCGGCAAATCGGATGAAATCATCAAAATCGCCATGCCCTGCTGCGCCAGTTGGTTAATAAGACGATGCACTTCCTGTTTCGCCCCAACATCAATTCCGCGTGTGGGTTCATCAAGAATCAGCAGGCGCGGTTTGGTATTTAGCCATTTGCTCAACACGACCTTTTGTTGATTGCCTCCTGACAATTTGCCCGCTGGCATAGCTAGTGATGAGGTGCGAATCGAAAGCTGCTGGCGATACTGCTCTGCCGTTGTAACCTCTTTGCCGCGCTGCACCATGCCGAACTGATTGCGATAATTTTTCACACTCGGTAGCGAAATATTCGCCATCAGCGACATCGGCAGCACCAAGCCATGCTGACGCCGATCTTCTGGTACATACACAATGCCCATATGGGTTGCTTGTTTCGGAGAATGCAGATGAACTTCTTTGCCAAGATAGGTAATGTGTCCATGATGGGCCGGGGCAATCCCAAACAGGGCGAGCGCCACATCGGTGCGGCCTGCACCCACCAACCCCGCCAATCCCAACACTTCACCTGCGTGCAGTTCAAAATTGATGTTATGGAAACGGGGTTCTCGGCTTAAATCTTTGACAGATAACACCACATCGCCGCGTGGACTGGGTTCTTTGGAAAAAATATCGCCAAGCTCGCGCCCGACCATATCTCGAATAGCCTGTTCTGGCGTGACTTCGGTCACTGGAGCGGTTGAGATAAATTGACCATCGCGGAACACCGTCACCCGATCCGCGATTTCAAAGACCTCATCCAAGCGGTGACTGATAAACAAAATCGCCACCCCTACTTTGCGCAAATTATGCACGAGGCCAAATAGCTGCTTGACCTCATGGATAGACAGCGAAGCGGTGGGTTCATCCATAATCAGTAAGCGCACATCCATCGAAATCGCTTTGGCAATCTCAACTGTTTGTTGGGCCGCCAATGGCAAGCCGCGTGCCAATGCCCGAACATCCAGTGCCACCCCCAATTGTGCCAGCACCTTTTCGGCATCCCGATAGAGTTTGCCCCATCGCACCAACGGATTACGCCGCTGATGGCTGATGAAGATGTTTTCGGCGATGTTTAAATCGGGAAAAACCAGTGGTTCTTGATAGATGGCAGCAATGCCATGTTTTTGGGCTTGAGCGGAATTGTGGAGGGAAATCGGACGGCCTTGCAGCAAAATTTCGCCGCTGTCGGGTTGATAGATGCCCGTCATGATTTTGATGAGGGTAGATTTACCCGCCCCATTTTCGCCGAGCAGAGCGTGGACTTCACCCGGATACAGGCTTAATGAAACGGAACTGAGTGCCTTCGTTGCACCGAACTGCTTGGAGACATTCCGAATTTCTAATAACGGATCAGCAGTCATCTCTTAAAAATCCAAAGTGTTTTTTTCCTAAACTCATTTCACATTCTAATAGTGATTCTCGAAAATTGCAACTTTTTCGAGAATTTTCCGCAAAAAACGAGAATTTTCAATAATTATCAAGAATAATTCGACTCCGATTCTCGAAATCTCGGTGTATACTAAAAGAAATTGCGATTCCAAATTTTGAATATTGATGGGCAAATATGGAAAAATCGGCGAGTGCTTACGAACGTCATCAAACGATTTTGCGCTTGGTGCAAGAATATTCGAGTGTGCGCGTGGCGCAGTTGGCTGAGTATTTGGATGTCTCAGAAAGCACTATCCGCAATGATTTGGAGGCATTGGGTGAGCAAGGTCAATTGGTGCGGATACGTGGTGGGGCAGTTGCCAAAGTTGGTCAACCGCCAACAGGCCTAGTCTCCTCCTACCTTGCCCAAAAAGTCCTCGAAAAAGCCGAAGAAAAAAAGTGGATTGCGCGATGGGCCGCCGGAATGATCGAAGACGGTGACGTCATTATGTTCGATGCCAGCTCTACTGTTTTCCACATCGCCTCATTCCTTGCTGACCGCCGCAATTTGACCGTCTTTACCAATGGCATTGATGTCGCCCGTCTGTTGGCAAAAGAACCCTCCAACACGATTATCATTCTAGGGGGGATTTTGCGCCCGAATGGGAATTCCATCACAGGCTCGATTAGTGAGCAGGTACTACAGGATTACCGCATCCAGACTGCCTTTGTGTCGTGCAGCGGCTTCACCCCCGAAATGGGCTTTTTTGAAATGGACTTGCAAGAGGCCAAAATGAAAAGCCTGATGCTGCAAGCCGCCCAAAAACGTATCGCCCTGCTGGATTCCAGTAAAATCGGGCAGGTGGGCCTAACACGCTTTGCCTCACTTGATGAAATGCACTATTTCATCACCGATGAACAAATCAGCCGCGAGACGATTGACTATATCCGCTCGACCAACACTCATGTGGTGATTTGCAGCGAACAAACCACCCGTTCCTATATGTCCACCAATGGCGAACGGCGTTATTTTCGGGTTGGGTTCGGCAATCTTTCGGAAAACACCCCCTTTAGCCGCGATGTGCGCCGCAGTCTGCAAAAAGCCGCCGAAGAAAGTAAGCAGATTGAACTCATCGTCGCCGATAACCAGCTTGACCCGCAGGTAGCCCTCCAAGTCGCTGACGAGTTACTGGCCCAAGACCTCGATCTAGTCATTGAATACCAGATTGACGAGAGCATCGGCAACCTGATCGCCCACAAATTTCAACAGGCCCGCATCCCCGTAATCGCGGTAGATATTCCCATGGTGGGAGCACGTTATTTTGGCGTCAACAATTATGTGGCAGGTCAAATCGCAGGTGTCGAACTGGCTAAGGCGATTGAAAGCCGCTGGCAGGGTCAATTCGATTTTGTGATCGTGGTTGAACAAAAACGCGCCGGTCAGCTTCCAGCCCTGCGGATTAAGGGACAGATGGATGGTTTGCAGCAGCGCTTGAATACCATCCCGCCGGAAAAAATCATCTGGGTGGATTCCGACAATACTAGTGAGGGTCTATATCCCAGTATGGAAAAGACCCTAAACGACTTGCCACCCCATTCACGATGCGCGGTGATTTGTTTTAATGATGATGCCGCCATTGGTACCTTGCGGGTCGCCAGCGATATTGGCTGCGAGGAAAATTTGTTGATTGTCGGGCAAGGCGCTGACCGTCGTATTCGTGCCGAGATGCGAAAGGAACAATCTAGTATCGTAGGGTCAACCGCCTTTCGCCCCGAAGATTATGGGCCAGCCCTGACTCGTTTGGCGTTGGATATTTTGGAAGGGATTGAAGCCCCCCTCGCCACCTATACCGAACATTTTTTTGTCAGCCCTGCCAATGTGGATGAGTATTATCCGGAGGCCCTTGAAGATAGCGTTTGATGCTAGGTGACGATCACTTATATATCATTTGTCACTGGTTGCTTCCTCTTCTGAGCACTATACTGGTTTCCATCTGAACCAATCCAAATAGAGGGGAACTGTCCCCTAATGCATGAACTTTCGATTGCCCAAAATCTTGTCGAGATTGCCAACACCGCCGCCCAACGAGCTAATGTGCAGCGCGTGACAGCGGTACGATTGCAATTAGGGGCGCTGGCGGGGGTGGTTAAAGATTCACTCCTTTTTTGTTATGACATTGCCAGTGCAGGCACGCTCCTTGAAGGGTCAAAACTCCTGATCGAAGAACTACCCGTTGTGATTTATTGCCCACAATGTCAGCAAACCGTTGCATTGGAGACGGTACAAGCCTTTTGCTGCCCGGTCTGTGGCACATTTAGCAACGATATTCGACAAGGCCGCGAATTGGAAATCCTATCATTGGAGGCCGAAGAAGAAAATGAGCACCCCTCGCATCCTTGAAATTCGACGTGGCGTATTGGAAAAAAATGACATTCTCGCCCATCACCTGCGCGATCAATTTAATGCCGCCCATGTTTTGGTCATCAATCTGGTGTCCAGCCCCGGCGCGGGCAAAACCGCCCTTTTAGAGGATACCCTGCGTCGTCTCATCCAAGCAGGCCACCGACCCGCAGCGCTGGTGGGTGATCTCGCTACCGATAACGATGCTAATCGGCTGTCCCGCAGCGGCGCACCCGTCCGCCAAATCCAGACAGGCGGTAACTGCCATCTCGAAGCGGATATGATTAGCGGCCACCTAAGTGATTGGGGCTTGGATTTAAGCCAAATTGAATTCCTGTTTATCGAAAACGTGGGCAATCTTGTCTGCCCCGCCAGCTACGATTTAGGTGAACATCTACGGGCGGTGGTGCTTTCCGTCACCGAGGGCGAAGATAAACCGCTCAAATACCCCACCATGTTCCATTCGGCAGATATAGCCGTCTTGACCAAGATGGATATTGCGGCGGCGGTGGAATTTGATAAACCAGCCGCCCTTACCAATATCCAGTCGGTGCATCCGGGCATGATGATACTGGAAACCTCCGCCAAGACCGGCGCGGGGATGGAGAATTGGATTCAACATCTCATCACCAGTCGGGAAGCCACCTTTGCGTTAGTCGCTGAATAGATTTTTTGCCGAAAAACCGAGCAGCAAGGCTCATCATGTCCACAACATCGCCAGAACGCCAACGCTTACGTCTAACTATTCAGGGTATAGTGCAAGGGGTCGGTTTTCGCCCCTTTGTCTACGGTCTCGCCCAACAGTACCATCTGGCGGGGCACGTCGGCAACAATGGTGAGGGGGTGTTTATTGAGATTGAAGGCACACCCGAAGATCTTGCTCAATTTCAATCGGGCCTGCTAAATTCACTCCCACCTTTAGCCCGTTTGGATTCTGTACAGGTGGAATCTATCGCTCCAACTAATGATCATGATTTTGTGATTGTCGCCAGTCAAGCCAGTGACCAATTAACCGCCCTTTTGCCCCCCGACATCGCTATTTGTGAGGATTGCCTGCGGGAATTACTTGATCCCACCAACCGCCGCTATCACTATCCTTTTATTAACTGCACCAACTGTGGCCCACGTTTTACCATTATTCAGGGCATTCCCTATGACCGCCCCAAAACCACAATGGCGGATTTTGAGATGTGCCCCGATTGCGCCGCCGAATATCATGACCCGCTGAATCGGCGTTTTCATGCCCAGCCGAATGCCTGTCCCGTCTGCGGCCCGCATTTGTGGTTTCAAACTCATTCGGGGGAGGTCATTGAAGGTGATGATGCGATTACCCTAACCAAACAAGCCTTTGCCAACGACCAGATTATCGCCGTCAAAGGGATTGGTGGGTTTCATCTGGCCTGTGATGCCCGTTCCGACACCGCCCTCCGAATTTTACGCGAACGCAAGGGGCGAGTAGATAAACCCTTTGCCATTATGGTACGCGATTTGGAAATGGCCCGTCAGCTTGCCGAAATCAATCCTGCCGAAGTCGAACTTTTGGAAAGCCCCCAGCGCCCAATTGTGCTCCTCAAAAAACGCCAGACAAGTACACTTTCCGAACTCGTCGCGCCGGGTAATCAATACGTTGGGGTGATGCTGGCGTATGCACCCCTCCATTATTTGCTACTGGATGATTACCCCCTTGTCATGACCTCTGGCAATTTCAGCGGGGAACCAATCTGCAAAGACAATGCCGATGCCCTACATTCGCTTACCCCACTGGTGGATGGCTTTTTACTGCATAATCGCCCCATTCATACCGCCTGTGATGATTCGGTGCTGCGGATTCATGACCAAGATGAACTGCCCATCCGTCGCTCACGCGGTTATACCCCCTTTCCGGTCAAACTACCCTTTGACGTGGCGACGGTTTTGGCGACAGGTGGCGAACTCAAAAACACCTTTTGCCTGACCCATCATCGGCACGCCTTTTTAAGCCAGCACATCGGCGACATGGAAAATATCGAAACCCTGAACGCTTTCACTGCGTCGGTGGAGCATTTTTCAACGCTCTATCGCCTACAACCAGAGGCCGTCATTTGCGACCTGCACCCCAACTATCTCACTACTACATGGTCCCATGAATATGCCAGCGCCAACAGCCTCCTACTCATTCAAGTGCAGCATCATCATGCCCATATCGCGGCTGTTTTAGCTGAACATGGCGACACGGGACAATCCCCCATTATTGGCGTTTGTTTGGACGGCACAGGTTATGGTACAGACGGTGCAATTTGGGGTGGTGAATTTTTGCTGGCAGATTATGCCCACTTTGAGCGCGTGGCCCATCTCAAATATGTGCCACTGGCGGGGGGCGATGCAGCGGTCAAAAAACCCTATCGTGTCGCACTGGCCCATCTTTGGTCAGCGGGTATTGAATGGGAGGAATGGCTGCCCCCGGTTGTGGCTTGCCCCACCGTCGAACAGCGGATTTTGGCCCGTCAATTTGAGACCAGCTTCAACACCGTCCCCACCAGCAGTATGGGTCGCCTATTTGATGCTGTCGCCGCGCTGATTGGGGTACGCCAAATCGTTTCGTATGAAGCCCAAGCCGCCATTGAACTCGAAAGCATGGCTACTATGACGGATAAGAGTTACTCCTTTGTTCTAGAAATCCTGCCAGATACGCCTATCCAACTCGATGCTAGTCCCGTATTCAGGGCCATAGTGGACGATTTACAGCAGGGTGTGTCACAAAATCTCATCGCAGGCAAATTTCATCGTGGGGTGGCGGATGTGATTTTGAAAATTTGTGACTTGTTGCGTCAAAAAACAGGCATTCATCGAGTTGCTTTGAGCGGGGGGGTGTTTCAAAATGTATTGCTACTGGCCCTAACCAGCCAAGCCCTTACCCAAAGTGGTTTTGAGGTGCTGGTACATCGGGCCGTACCGCCGAATGATGGTGGGTTGGCTTTAGGGCAGGCCATCATCGGTGCTAAACAAATTCAAATGAACCGTAAGGAGCAGTAACCATGTGCTTAGGGGTTCCCGGTCAAATCAAAGAAGTATATGAACTCGACGGGGTTCGTATGGGTAAGGTCAATTTCGGCGGCATCATCAAAGAGGTTTGCCTTGAATATGTCCCCGAAGCCGTTGTGGGCGATTACACCATCGTGCATGTTGGGTTTGCTATCACTCGTCTTGACGAAGAATCCGCGCTCGCAACACTGAAAATGTTCGAGGAACTAGGCGTTTTGAGTGAAGAACTCAACCCGGAACATCTAGAGTGAAATTTCTGAAGGAACACCATCAATGAAGTATCTCACTGAATTCCGCAACAATGACCTCGTGCAGAAACTGCTCTACGAAATCCACCAAATCACCACCCGCCCTTGGGCGATGATGGAGGTTTGTGGCGGTCAGACGCATTCGATCATCCGCAACGGCATTGACCAACTGCTGCCACCTGAAATCGAATTGATTCACGGCCCCGGCTGTCCGGTCTGTGTCACCCCGCTTGAAACCATTGACAAAGCCCTTGCCATTGCCGCCCAACCCAATGTCATTTTTTGTTCTTTTGGCGATATGCTGCGCGTTCCCGGCAGTGACCGCGACCTATTTGCCGTCAAGAGTCAGGGTGGGGACATCCGCATTGTCTATTCGCCCCTTGATGCAGTAAAAGTGGCTCGTGATAACCCCGATAGGCAGGTAGTCTTTTTTGGTATCGGCTTTGAAACCACCGCTCCCGCCAATGCCCAAGCGTTAGTAGTCGCTAAAAAGCAGGGTCTTAAAAATTTCTCCATGTTGGTTTCGCATGTACTTGTACCACCCGCCATTGAAGCTCTAATGCAATCCCCCACCTGTCGTGTACAGGCGTTTTTGGCGGCAGGGCATGTGTGCAGCGTCATGGGTTATTGGCAGTACGAACCTCTTGCTGAAAAATATCACGTCCCGATTGTGGTTACAGGTTTTGAACCGCTGGATGTACTGAACGGCGTTTATCATGCGGTTCTGCAATTAGAAGCGAGTCGGCACGCGGTTGAAAACGCCTATTCACGGGCTGTGCAGCGCGAAGGAAATCTCCCTGCCCAGAAGGTTATGCAAGAAGTCTTTGAAGTGTGTGACCGAACATGGCGCGGCATTGGCATGATTCCACAAAGTGGCTGGCAGCTAAACGCGGCCTATCGGGATATGGACGCCGCGATCCGTTTCCAAGTTGGCGATATTCACACCCAAGAATCCGCCATCTGCCGCAGTGGGGAAGTGCTGCAAGGACTCATCAAGCCGCATCAATGCCCTGCCTTTGGCAAAGAATGTACCCCCTCCAAACCTCTCGGCGCGACGATGGTCTCCAGCGAAGGGGCGTGCGCGGCTTATTATAATTATGGTCGTTTCATCGAACACGAACAGGTAGCCCCATGATAGATTTCGATAATTGGGCCTGTCCCCTCCCGCTGCGTGATTACCCTCAGATTGTGATGGGGCATGGTGGCGGCGGCAAACTTTCCAATGATTTGGTGGAGCATCTTTTTGTGCCCGCGTTTCATAACCCCATGCTCAGTTCGCTGGCGGATGGGGCGTCGCTGGCAGTTGGTGGACAGCGGCTGGCTTTTTCGACGGACTCCTATGTGGTACGACCTCTATTTTTCCCCGGTGGCAGCATCGCCGACCTCGCCATCAATGGCACCGTCAACGATCTCGCTATGTTGGGGGCGACCCCGCTGTTCCTGAGTGTTGGCATGATTTTGGAAGAGGGCCTGCCGATGAACACATTGGGAAGTCTGGTGGATTTACTGGCGGCAGCGGCGCGTAATGCCCATGTGCAGGTCGTCACAGGCGATACCAAAGTCGTTGATAAGGGGCATGGCGATCAAATTTATATCAATACCAGTGGTGTGGGTCTGATTCCGACTGGCATTGACATCGCCCCCCAAAATGCCCGCCCCGGTGACCAGATTTTAATCAGCGGCACAATTGGCGATCACGGTATGGCGATTATGAGCGTGCGGGAGGGGTTGGAATTTGAAAGCCCCATTCGCAGTGATTCTGCCCCATTAAATGGCCTTGTCACGGCGATGCTGCAATGTTCAAAGAGCATTCATGTCTTGCGCGACCCCACACGCGGCGGAGTAGCCTCATCGCTGAATGAAATTGCGAAATCGGCGGGGATCGGCATTGCATTAGATGAACGCCAATTCCCCGTTCGGCCTGAAGTCGCGGCGGCCTGCGAATTGTTGGGCATGGATCCACTGTATGTCGCCAACGAGGGCAAATTATTAGCCGTTGTTGCCCCCGAAGATGCCGACGCCATTTTGGAGACCATGCGCCAACATCCGTTGGGCCAAGACGCAGAGATTATTGGCGAGGTGGTGAATGAACATCGGGGTAAGGTCACGTCGCGCACAGGCATCGGCGGGACTCGCGTTGTTGCTATGCAAATCGGTGAACAATTACCCCGTATCTGTTAGATAAAATTTGGGCAGGTTTTCAGTCCTGCCCTACATCAAAATTTACTGTTGGGCTAATGCAATCGCCCCCAATACTCCGGCGTGATCCCCCAGCGCAGGTGGCACAATGTAATGATCCACATCCTGCAAAATGGCGGGATGCTGCAAATACCCATTGAGCAAAGTCTGGAATTTGCTGCGAATCATCGGGAAAAGCTGGGTTTGGCGCATGACCCCGCCCCCCAAAATAATTCGCTTAGGGGAGAGGGTACAGGCAAAATTCACCAGTGCGATAGCGATGTACTCGGCTTCCAACTCCCACGCCGGATGGTCAACAGGCAGGGTCTTGGGAGAGACTTTCCAACGTTTTTGCAGGGCTGGCCCAGTGGTCAACCCCTCCAAACAGTCCTTATGAAAGGGGCAGTTACCTTCAAACGGGTCGTTAATGGGGTCACGCGGCAGCAGAATATGACCCAATTCGGGGTGAATCAGGCCATGCACCAAGCGACCATTGACCATAACACCGCCACCCACACCCGTGCCAATCGTCAGATAGAGAAAATCATCAAGCCCGACCGCTGCACCCCACTTATGTTCCCCCAATGCCGCTGTATTCACATCCGTGTCAAACTCGACAGGCAAACCCAATTCACGGCTGATGAACCCACCAAAATCAGTATTGGCCCAACCCGGTTTAGGAGTCGTGGTGATATACCCAAAGGTGGGGGAATTGCGGTGAATATCCACCGGGCCAAACGACCCGATGCCAATCTTTTTCACTGGGGGGTGTTGGCGAAAAAACGTAATGACTTTTTGAAATGTTTCGGCAGGGGTTGTCGTAGACATTGGGTTGCTAACGACGATATTTTGAGGGTCAGTCCCAACCGCACAGACAAATTCAGTTCCACCTGCTTCAATTCCACCGAACATAGCCACCCTCGATATAAAATTTAGATAAGCGTTTGTTTTCGTAAGGATGATGAAACGACAGTGCAGTCCAATTTATAGCACATTTTTGCGGAATTATTATAGGAGTTTTTCACCATGCGTATACCGGAAATCATCTATTTACAGCAGTTGGCATGGACACCCAGCCCGGTGGTAGCTGGGGTCGAGGTCAAATATTTTGCTAACGCCCCAGATCAAACCCCCGATGATATGATGATCCTCAAAATCGAGGTTGGCAATAACATCCGCTGGCATGTGCATGAAAAGGCGACAGAAGTCAATTATGTACTACAGGGTCACTCGCGGCTGCGTTATGCCGAAAATGAAAACTCGCCATCGGCCTATGAACACGACCTTGAACCCGGCATGGCGTTTATCATTCCAGCAGAATTATGGCACTCGTTCATCAATCTCGGTGATGAAACGGCCCTTTTCTTTTCCCTACACATTTCTAAAGAGGCGCAAGGTGGAGATTAAAATTAGCCCTGCTGTCACCAATGAGGAACTGAATATCTTATTTGCCGTCGCATGGGACAATCATTCATCACTAGATTTTGACCCCATCCTGATCCGCAGTTTGCTTTACATCTGCGCTTATATAGACAGTCAAGTGGTAGGGTTTGTAAATTTTGCTTGGGATGGCGGCGTACACGCTTTTTTATTAGACACCACTGTGCATCCAGATTTTCAGCGTCGGGGGATTGGCTTGCAAATCGTGCGTGCCGGAATTGATGCAGTCCGTCGTTATAACATTGAATGGATTCATATAGATTATGAACCACACCTGCACGAGTTTTATGCACAATGTGGCTTTACCCCAACCCTTGCCGGATTAGTCAACCTCAAATAATGACTTCTCAGTCAGATTGATTATAGTGAATTTCAAGCTCTTTTCCTTGACGAGTTACGGTTTATTCGATATGCTATGTAAGCGCTTACATCAGATTACTGAGAGTCATTTATGCAGTTGGATGATTCAAACCGCATTACGATTGTAGAAGTCGCCCAATATGCCGGGGTTTCAACAGCAACCGTCAGCCGGGTCATCAATAAAACTGGGCCTGTCTTGCCTGAGACAGCAGCGAAAGTCTATGCGGCGATTGAGGCCCTGAATTACAAACCCAACGCAGCGGCACGCGGGCTTGCCAGTCGTCGCACCAACGCGATTGGTTTATTGGTGGATGAAATCAATAGTGAGTTTTTTCAGCCAATGCTGCGTGGGATTGAAGTTACAGCAAGGGCAAGCGGCATGAGCTTATTGATTAGCTCGACTGGTGGCATGGACAAAGCCACCCCTCCCTATCCACTGGGCGAAAACAATACGGACGGCCTCATTATCTTCGCAGACAGCCTACCTCAAGAAGAAATTCTAAGGCTGCACAAGATCGGCCTCCCAATGGTACTGCTGCATCGCTCCTCCCCGCCCAATTTAAATATCCCGTGTGTGACCGTCGAAAATAAGATTGGGGCAAGGCGCATGGTGGATTATTTGATTGAAGAACGCGGCTATCGGAAGATCGCATTTTTGGAAGGGCCAGACAGTCACGAAGATGCCTATTGGCGCAAATTGGGGTATCAAGAGAGCCTTGCCGCTCATAATATTCCATTTGACCCCAAGTTGGTGTCTTTGGGGGGATTTGATGAGGCCCAAGCCCATCTCTCGGTCTCGCATTGGGTCGAGCAGGGGCTGAAAGCTAAAGTGATTTTTGCGGCGGATGATGATTCGGCGATTGGCGCGATGATAGCACTGAAGGAGGCGGAATTACGCATCCCCGAAGATATTGCCCTCGTGGGGTTTGATGATATTCGGTTGGCGGCCTATCTCGACCCACCTCTGACGACGGTGCGTGCGCCCATCGAACAGGCAGCTCGTATCGCAGTGGAGCAGTTAGTGAAAGTGATACATGGCGAGGAAGTCGAATTGAAGACCCTCCTGCCGACGGAATTGGTGATTCGGCGCTCGTGTGGATGTTGCTGAAAGAGGTTCCATGAGTCTCCTTGAAAAAGTTTTTGGAACTGTGATTTTTTTATGGGTCACATTTGGTTTTGTCTATGGCGGCATTCGCGCGATTAAACATCAAGAAGACCCTTTTCGTTTGGGAGTAAGAAGGGATTTAGGAGTTCGCGCCAGCTACTACTTCATGGTTGACGGAGGTTTGTGTGGTGTATCCGGTTTGCTTCTTTTGTGGATAAGTCATGGCATCGGTCATACCATCGGTGTCTGCGGTGTACTTTTAGGGTTTCCCTTCCTTTGGATATGTATATACATGCTTTGGAAAAATCAGCCTAGATTTCGATGGTAAAACTCATTGCGCGAGAATTGAATTTTTAGACACAGACGAAGCAAGGGGATTAGACAATATAAGTGATTAAAGCGGTCTATAACAAGCCGTTACATTGAAAGGCAGTGGAATGATGAAAGTTGCAGTCATTGGCGGGGGTTCATCGTATACCCCGGAACTGATTAACGGATTTTTGGAGCGTATCGGCAGTTTTCCAATCAAGGAACTTTGGCTGATGGATATTTTGCCGGAGCGATTGGAAATTGTCGGCAAATTTGCCCAACGCATGGTCAAGGCTGCCGGGGTGCCATTTGAGGTACATCTGACTACCGATCAACGGGAAGCAGTGCGTGGTGCAAATTATGTCACCACCCAACTGCGGGTGGGATGGATGCAGGCCCGTCGTGAAGATGAATATTTGGGTCGGCGGCATGGCCTCATCGGGCAAGAAACTACTGGCATCGGCGGGATGGCAAAAGCATTACGCACCATTCCGGTCATCCTCAAAATCGCCCACGATATGCGAGAACTCGCCGCGCCGGGGGCCATGCTGGTCAATTTTGCAAATCCAGCCGGGTTGGTCACCGAAGCCTTGTCGCGTTATGCCGCCGATATACCAGCAGTAGGCGTTTGTAATGGGCCAATCACGACCAAGATGTCCATTTTAGAGCAGTTGGCAAAAGCGGGATTAACCGTAGAGCCAGAACGGACGGAACTCGATACACTCGGTCTGAACCACCTAACATGGCATCGCGGTTTCCGCATTGACGGTGAGGATGTGTGGCCCCAAGTCATGCAAGGCTATATTGAATCCCTGCGGAGTGGCGAAAATGATGCTTGGGATGCTGGCACGATTGAAACGTTGCAAATGATCCCTAACGGCTATTTGCAGTATTTCTACTACACCGACAAAAAACTGGCCGCGCAGGAAAAATGGCCTCCCTCACGCGCCGAAAAGGTCATGGAGATTGAAAAAGGGCTGTTTGCACAGTATGCCGAGCCGGATCGGAGTGTTCCGCCAGAAGGTTTGATGCAGCGCGGCGGGGCCTATTATTCGACGGTGGCGACGCAACTGCTGAATGCCCATTATAACGATTTAGGCGAGACGCATATCGTCAATACCCCCCATCGTGGCGCGGTTGAAGGTTGGCCCGCTGATTGGGTGTTGGAAATACCATGCAAGGTCAATAAATCCGGCATTACGCCTCTACCTGCCAAACCACTGCCAATGGCTTGTTTCGGCTTGGTAGCGCAGATCAAAGCCTATGAAATTTTGACGGTTGAAGCAGCGGTACATGGGGATCGCAAAGCGGCCTATGAAGCGCTGCTGGTACATCCGCTGGGGCCAACGGCTGATCGAGTGCAGGCGGTGTTAGATGATCTGCTTGCCACCCATCGCGCGTATTTACCTCAATTTAATTAAACGGGACAAGCCACCATGCGCTATTTTTTAGGGGTAGATGTCGGCAACACCAAATGCCATGCCCTAATTGTTGATGAATCCGGTACGGCGGTTGGTTTTGGTGCGGGTGGGCCGGGGAATCATGAAGTATTAGGGCCAGATGGCTTTCGAGATGCACTGCATGTGGTGGTCAATGCGGCCCTAAACAACACAGGCCTGAAACCGGAACATATCGCCGGGGCGGGCTTTGGTATCGCGGGGTATGATTGGCCCTCCGATGGTGTCCTCATGCACCAAGTCATTGATACCCTCGGCATGAATGCACCCTATCAGTTTGTCAACGACGCCATGATTGGCCTCATCGCTGGGGCAAAGCAGGGTTGGGGGGTAGCGGTTTCGGCAGGGACAAGTTGCAACTGCCGGGGGCGCAATCGGGCAGGAAAAGAAGGCCGGGTCACGGGTAATGGGCAGTGGTTTGGCGAATACGGCGGCGGTATTGAACTGGTCTATAAAGCCTATGACGCGATGGCCCGTGAATGGTCGCTACGTGGGCCAAAAACGCTGATTACCCAGATTTTTGTGGAACATTATCAGGTCAACGGTGTGTTGGATTTGTTGGAAGGGATAGCGCGGGAACGCCTTCGGATGCGGGCCACTGACGCCGAACTCGTTTTTAAAGCCTTCCATCAAGGGGATGCCGTCGCTGAAAAGATCATTCGCTGGATCAGTCAAGAATTGGCGGGTTTGGCGATTGGGGTCATCCATCAAATTGAAATTGAGACGCTTGAATTTGAGGTCGTGCTGGCAGGCAGTTTTTATAAAGGCACGCCGCTGATTGAAGAAGTCATGCACGAGACCATTCATGCCGTTGCCCCCGGTGCGACATTGGTACGGCTGAATGCCCCGCCTGTCGTGGGGGCGGCGATGCTCGGCATGGAACAGGTCGGGATTGATTTTACCCAATGCCGTGACCGCATTATCGAAACAACCAACCGCCAGCTTTATTCAGTTTAGATTGCACATTAGGACAACTCATATGCCTGAAAAATCCTTGATCTTGCTTCCCATGCCGCGTCAGTTGAATTATTTCGGTAGGACATTCCAATTATCAACGGACGCGCTGATTGCTATTGCCTCATCAGCGCTATTATTCGAGGCCCAAACCGCCCAAAAAGCCCTTGCTGCGGCAGGATTAAACTGGCCCATCGTCGCCGGGGCACATTATGAAAACGTCGGTCTGCAATTGGCGATTGATGACACTGTGCCGATTGCAGAAGGCTATGCGCTCCGAATCGAAAATGGGCGAGTCGTGATACACGGAGCAGACGCGGCAGGGGTATATTACGGTGTCTGTACCTTATGCCAACTGCTGCAACAATACGACAGTGAATTGCCCACCCTTGCTATTGAGGATTTCCCAGATTTTCCGGGACGGGGGGTGATGTTGGATGTCAGCCGGGATCGTGTGCCGACAATGGAAACGCTATATGCCTTGATTGACAAGTTGGCAAGTTGGAAGGTCAATCAACTGCAATTGTATATGGAACACACCTTTGCCTATCAACATCACCGCGAGGTGTGGGCCGAGGCATCCCCTTTTACTGGACAAGAAATTTTGGAATTGGATGCTTATTGCCATCAGCGGCATATCCAACTTGTGCCCAATCAAAACAGTCTTGGACATATGGAACGCTGGCTTAAATTCCCACGCTATCTGGGATTAGCGGAAAAGCCGGAGGGATTCAGCGTGTCGTGGGATTTACCCGGCAAAATTCGCCCTCCCAGCACCCTTAATCCACTTGACCCCGGTAGCCTCGAATTAATCTACGGTCTGTATGATGAACTGCTGCCACATTTCACCAGCCGCCTGTTTAACGTTGGGGGAGATGAGCCGTGGGAATTGGGCAAGGGCAAAAGCCAAGCAGCGGTTGAGGCACGCGGCGGACGGGTGTATCTGGAATATTTACTGAAACTGCATGAGAAGGTTACGGCCAGCGGACATCAAATGCAGTTTTGGGGCGATATCATTGTGAAATATCCTGATCTGGTGCCCGAACTGCCTGCGGATGCCATTCCGATGTTATGGGGATATGAGGCCAATGACCCAGCCGAATCCGAATGTGAGATGATGGCGGCGGCAGGACTGGAATTTTATGTCTGCCCCGGTACGTCCACATGGAACAGTTTGGCAGGGCGCACCGATAACGCGATGGGTAATTTACGCACCGCCGCGACCAATGGACGCAAGTATGGCGCAACGGGCTATCTCAATACCGAATGGGGCGACGGCGGGCATTGGCAACCGCTCTCGCCTGCTTATCTTGGCTTTGCCTATGGCGCGGCGATGTCATGGTGTGTAGCAGCGAATACCGATCTCGATATTGCAACGGCATTGGATTTGTACGCCTTCCACGACAAAGCCGGGGTCATGGGCAAATTGGCTTATGATTTGGGCAATGTCTACCAATTGATTGATCCGCATCGGCATAATGGCAATACGCTCGTTTACAGTTTGCAGATGCCACGTCAATTTATTTTGGCAGCACTAGATAAGGCCGATCAACCCATCACAGTTGAAAAATTGCGGACTTTCATTCAGCAGGTGGATGCAATCATTGGACGGCTGCCCCAAGCGCAATTTGAGACCAATGAAGCTGGCTTGGTCATTGCCGAGTATCAACAGGCCGCGAATCTGTTACGCCACGCTGCCAAACGGGTGTTGTGGCTGATGGGTGAACTAGATCAATCCCCTCAAGCATTAGCAGCAGAATTGGGGCGACTGGCAGAGCAGCAACAAACCAACTGGCTGGCGCGGCATCGAATCGGCGGCTTGAGTGACAGCATACGGCGCTTCGATTTCCTATTCGAGGAATATCAGCAAGGCTAGAGTGGAAACAGGAAGGGGCGATTTTTGATAGGTCGCCCTCTAAATTAGCCCACTCGCACAAACAGCGGCAGTACATCCAATGGAGCAGGATAATCGCGCAACCATTGTCCACCCGTGTGCTGTTCGGACTCATTCCAATAGCTGGCCCATGTCCCCAGTGGCAAATAGATGTCACGCTGACGAGCACCTTCTTGCATAACCGGGGCGACCAACAACTCCTCACCAATCAAGTATTCATCATCACAAACCAGCGCAGCCTCATCTTGGGGGGCTAACCACCAAATTGGGCGGACAATCGGCACTTGCTGACGGGCCAGCGATTTATTTAACCCCGCCAAGTCGCCATGCAATTGGGCATAGCGGGCACAAATGGCGGCACATTCATCGCCATGTTCCCAAGGGGGAATGCTGAATTGAATGATCGGCAGGGGCGCAACGGCCTGTGTCCAGCGAATCAACAGTTCGGCAGTGGGTTTATCCTCGCCATATTGATTGCCCCCAATCATATCGGGGAAGCTATAGGGATAGCCCAATAAATGGATGGTCATGGCTTGGGTAATTACACTGGCAAGGCCATTGGCATATCCCCATTGGGTTGCTTTGTCCCATTGACGAAATAACATCGGCTGCGATTGGCTAAACCATGCCGAACGGCTGTCTGACCACGCGAAACGTTGAGCAGCATTTTCGATATAGTGGCGGGTGGCATAATTCGGTGCGCCGGAATGATGCCGCACGGTGTTGGGAATGTCATAGAACATCGCCTCCCCCGCGTCGAACTTAAAGCCGTCCAAGTTGATTTCTTTGGCAAGCCGTTCCAAATTATCCAAGTGCCAGCGCATGGCATCGGGATTGGTAACATCCAAAAAGGCTGCTTTGCCTTCCCACCATGTCCCAATGTAGGGTGTACCATCGGGGTTTTTGATGACATACCCCAACTCAAGTGCAGGCTTAAAATGCACCGACGCCTCCATAAAAAACGGCACACACCATAATGTGACGTGTAACCCCATTTCATGCAGTGCCGCGACGGTCTGGGCTGGATTGGGGAATTTTTCTAAATCGAAGCGGGTGTTGCCAAATTCATCCTGCCACTTGGCGTCAATACCAAGAATGCTGCACGGAAAACCATGCTCCACCATCTTATGGGCAAAACCCAGCACCTTATCATGTGAAATCTGGTTTTTGAAATGGGCCCAAGTTGTCCACAGAGGTTTCTCGATGACATAATCTGGCGGCGGCGGGGCAATATTTAGTAACTTCCAATAGGCTTCGACGACTTGGCGGGGGTTATCACATTCAAAAAAACGCAGGGTTAAATTTTGGCCCTTGATGCGTAACTGCTGGGTTGTTTCGATGCCAGCGGCAAGTTGGGGGCGGATGTCAAAGGGGGCAGCCACCGAAAAGCTATGTTCGGGCGGCTCACCATGCACTGGAGCATTAAAGCCAACCTCGACCTCATCCCCTTCGACCAGCACCCCGCCACCTTTGGAATTCCACCAAAAAGGATGGAGAATACCGAGCAGTCCGGTGCGTCCGTTGTCGCTAGTGATAAAGGGCGCTGGATACATGGCGATTTTTTCCAGCGGCCACTGTTGGTGAACCAAGCCGCCACCCCCATACCAATGATCGCTGCCAAGTTCGATGAAAATCTCATCCACTCCACGCCAGATAAAACCGTACTCCCATGCTTCCTTTTGCACGTCATAAGGCGAGTGATAATCTATTTCGATCTTTGTATCTTTCATCAGCCATCTATCCTTGTATAACGTGCGTCATATCCTGACAAGCTATCTATTGGAGTATCAGTATGGTTCATTTCGACTTGCCATCTTGAACCATCATCACCTTGTAAAGTGCCTAATTTTATAGACTGACTGGCATCAGGAATGATTTGGAGCGCCTCAAGCAAAGCCGCAAAATCTTCGGGCCAGCAGCCGATATAAAACGCTTCACCTGATCCCACAGCATTCACCGTCGCTGCGATTTGGTTGGCGAGACGACCATCGGAATACATGAGCAAGGGTCGAGCAGTGCTGAGTTCTAGGGTCTCTACCCAAATTTTATAGGCAAAGTGGGTTTTTGCACCACTAGTCTGCTGAACGTGTTTGCCGGGGCGATGGTCGGGCCACTCAGTATAACTTTCGGGTGGCACACTGTAATAATCACGCACCCGTGCCCCAATCAAATCAGCTAGACCAACAGGCAGGGATTGATCGGTAGCGATATTGCTGGCGTGACGCACATAGGATCGAAACGTATAGATGAGGCGTCCCCCTTGTTCGACCCAAGTTCGCCATTTTTCGACCTCACCGGGGTGAATCAAAATGGGGGCGGGGACAATCACTGTCTTGTAACCTGTTAAATCTGCCCCGCGTGGCAAAAGATCAACCGCGATAGTATGTTTCCAAAATCCCGCATAGATTTCATTCACAAGGGTATAGTAGCTGAAATCACGATGATATGGCTCGATTTCGATTGACCATAAATCGTTGTAATCATAAATGATGCCGACTTTGGCTTGGGGGCGAGTGAAACTCGGCAGGGGCGAAACTTCACGGCTGACTTGTTGACTTTCATAATAGCTCTGGTCGGGGCTGTTATCCCATTTCAGAAGGCCGCGATGATATTGTTCTTGGCCCGTGCGTCCGGCCCGAAAACGGAAATAAACAATCGCCGACGCCCCATGTGCTACTGCTTGATGACTCCACAGCCGCACCTGACCTTCAGGCACGGGTGGATTATAAAGATGCCAGTTCACCGGCCCCGGCTGCTGCTCCATTACCCAAAAAGGGCTGCGTTTGAAGCTGTGCATCAAATCCAGATTCATCGCGGTTTCAATTGGCCCGGACATGCCATGCGGATAGTTGTCATAGGAAATAAAATCCAAATCCTCGGCCAGTTTCCAATAATCCAATGACCAATGCCGAATCATGAAATTATGGGTAATCCAACGTCCGGGCGATAGAGGGCGGAGAATTTCAATTTGCCTACGCTGAAAACGTTCCCATGTATTCGATGAAAAACGACGATAGTCCAGCAACATGGAGGGGCTTTGTGGTTCAGTGGTAATACCGGGAATCGGGATATGTGCCCAATCACGGTACGTCATGCCCCAAAACTGCGTACCCCATGCGGCGTTTAGGGCATCGAGTGTGCCGTATTTTTCGCGCAGCCATTCATGAAATCGGCGACGGCAGTGATCACAATAGCAGCGGGTAGTCTGCCCCACACCAAATTCGTTGTCAATCTGCCAGCCAATGACCGCCGGATGCTGTCCAAATCGCTCGGCGATACGGGTCACGATGTTAAAAGCATATTCTTGGAAGGCTGGAACATTGCCACAGGGTTGACGCCGCGCACCGGGGCTAATACGAATCCCTTGCTCATTGACCCGTAGGATGTCGGGATACAGATAGGTTAGCCATGGGGGTGGGGTTGGCGTGGGCGTGCAGAGAACAATTTTCAGGCCCTCGGCCGCCAAAATTTCGATGACCTCTTCTAGCCAATCAAAATCATAGACGCCGGGGGTTGGTTCCATCTTATCCCATGCGAATTCGGCAAGACGCACGACACTGAGGCCGATTTCGCGCATCATACGAGCATCCTTGGGCCAATACTCTTTGGGCCATTGTTCCGGGTAGTAAGCACATCCGGTCAAAACGGGCATGAGGACACTGCTCCATCTAGTTGAGGGGTTAATTAAAATACGGGCGCTTGGCAAATGATGAACGAGGGACGACCCGATGTGGGCCGTCCCCCTAAGTTTCCAGTTTCAAGTGTTGATATAGCTTACTCGAAAATAGATTATCCTTTCAAGCCAGAGGATGTAATGCCTTCGACGAAATACTTCTGGGCAAGGATAAACACCAAAATCGGCGGCAAGATCATCACGGCGGCCCCGGTCAGTACCAAGTTGGGCTTATCGGCGTGGATGTTGCTCAAGGTAATCAGCGATAGGGTCAGTACGTGATTGTCTTTATTATTGGTGCTGATAATCACCAACGGCCAGATAAAGCTGTTCCACGCATAGAGGAAGGTGAAAATGGCCTGTGTAGCGATGACCGGGGTGCTAAGGGGGACAAAAACACGCCACAGGATTCGTAAACGACTGCACCCATCCAGCAAGGCTGCCTCTTCGATTTCTTTGGGAAAGGTTACAAAAAACTGACGCATTAGGAACGTGCCATAAGCTGAAAATATCCAAGGCACGATGAGCGAAACGATCCGGTCATTCCACTCTATCGCCACCATGAGTTTGTACATCGGCACGATCAAGACGACAAAGGGAATCATGATTGAACCAAGATAGGCAAGAAACAGCGTGTCGCGTCCTCTAAAATCAATCCGTGAAAAGGCATAACCCCCAAACACCGAGGTGACAATTTGCCCCAACACCACCGAGATTGTCACCAGAATGGTGTTGACGAGTGGGCGGTCTAATTTGAGGCTTTGGTCTTCACCACGACCCAAGACCGTATCGTAATTCTTAAGTTGGAATTCGACTTTTTCCGCCGCTTTGACCGTTTCGACGGGGGTGGTATACACCACAAAGTCAATATTTTCGGGGTCAACGAAGGCTGTCACCGTTGAATTGGAAGCCATCAACAATTCTTGAACAGATTCTTCACTGCGCAGTTCAAAAACCAGATACCCCCGATCATTACCCTCTTTATCCAACAAGGTTTCTTCGCGTCCGGTGTTGACCAGCACCCATTCATCCCCTTTTCGCTGCCCGCCACTGTAGGCAAAAAGTGGAACGGTGATGTCGTAGAGGGTCAGGGTTGTGCTTTGGGGTTGCCCGTCCATCGCAAAGCTATAGGTGGTGAACTCATTGGTGCGGTTATTGCGATCAGTCAATTCAATCTTGGTATCGGTTCGGTTTAAGATAATCTCGGTTCCCGCAGATTTATCGAGTTCAATTTCTGTGCCGTCGCTTGTAACCCAGCCAATCGGCAGGGCCAAATAAACTTCGGGGCGGCGGCGGGCATTGGCATGACTGTCATTTTTAAGTTCGGATTCGAGCGCAGCGCGGGTCGTCAGATAGCCAAAATCTATCCTGTCATCATCGCCACTGGCAATCACGGCATCCCGTTTGCTGCCATTAACGTCGAAAGAATATAGCGGGACTTGGGTATCCTGAAAATCCGTGTCGAGTTGGGTAAAAGGCAGCAGGCGGCGAGGATTACTCGCAAAATCCTGATTGTTTTTTAACGAGGCCAAAATCATGTAAATAAAGGGAAACAACATGATAAAGCCAAAAGTCAGCAGAAACAGGTGGATGCAGCCGCGTGACGCCCAAACTTTGAGTTCGTGGTTCGGTTCCTTTTGCATAGTCTGGTCTCCTTAGGCTGTCTTATCGCGGTTGAGGCGGAATTGGATAAGCGTGACCACAAAAATGATGGCAAACAACATCCATGCCAACGCCGAAGAATAGCCGAATAGAATATCTTGGAAACCCCTAAGGTAGAGATTCAACACGGCGGTGCGTACTTCATCCGGGAAGGCCGCACCACGAAACAGCACAAAGGGTTCATTAAAGACCTGTAGGCCGTTGATGATGGTCGTTACAATCACAAAAAAAGTGGTTGGGCGAAGTTGTGGGAGCGTAATAAAGCGGAATTGATTCAACTGATTCGCGCCATCCACTTGGGCCGCTTCATACAGGTCGTTCGGAATCCCTTGAATGCCTGCCAGAAACAGCACCATGTTGAACCCCACCACCTGCCACGCCGCCATCAGTACCATTGAGAACATCATATAGCGCGTATCACTGAGCCAGCCGATTTCCGTATCGGCAAAAGATGTGCCAAAAGTATCATTTAGGAATCTCGTAAATTCAGTCAGCGCGTAGTTGATAAAGCCGATGCTGGAGCTATACAGAGCGATACGCCAAATCAGAGCAATCCCAACCACAGCAGCGACGGATGGTAAGAAGAATGCCGCACGGTAGATCTTCATCCCGGGTATCTTCGAACTGAGGACTACCGCTAGCAGCAAGGCCGGAATGGTCGCTAACGGAATCAGCATCAGGCAAAACATAAAAGTATTGCGGAGGCTAATCCAGAAATAGACATCTTTTGCCCCGATGACGGTCGTTTTATCGCCGACTTTGACGGTTTCCAAGACCCGGTAACCTGCATCCAGCGCATCTTGGGCATATTGATCATTTTCCCCCTGCGTCTTGAATTGCAGCGAAAGCGCTTGGCTGTAATTATCCAGTCCGATAAAATTCGGCTCTTTGACCCCAACGCTATCCGTAAAACTGAGATAGAGGGACAGCAGTAGCGGCCCTGCGAAAAAAATCGTAAAACCGATGATATTGGGGGACAGCATCAACCACCCCTGCCATGCAGTGCGCTGGTCGGTGGTCTCGCCAAAATATTCTCCTAGTGTCAGTATGCCATAGGCCACAATTCCAAAGATGACCATGAGGGCAGTAACCACCCATGTCTCCAGTTGGCCGTACTTGCCCAAGATGTCGGCTGTCGCTTCCAAAATGCCACCAAAGAAGAGGAGGCCGATCAGCGCCAACATGCCGATTCCAACCGCTATCATCTCGATACGGCTGCTAAGAGGTTTACTATTATCCAGACGACCAGCAAACCAATAGAGGGCATACGCAATGACGAGGCCCCACAACCACGCAGAGTTTTCATACAGAGCGCCTGCAATGGCATCAAAACCCGTAAAGACACCCCAGATATGCAGCAAATAAATGGACGCGGCAATCATTCCCAAAAAATGCAGCGCGAGAGACAAAAAACGTCCATTTGGATTTTTCATAATCAGCAGGATAACCGCAGCAGCAGCGGCAACCGCAGGCACCAGCGCGATGCCCCCCACAAAATATTGAACGGTATCGCCTAAGGCATAAAACTCGTCTAAATCAAAAATGCTCAATGCCAGCAAAACACTGATAACAATAGTTGCAATATTCAAAACAATACTGGCGGGGATTGCCAATGGAAGATTTTTTCGCTCTTTCATTGGGCTAATGCTCCCGGTTTGTGCCAAAGTAGTCATGTAATTTCCATCCCCCTTGTCGTAGCTCAAATAATTATCGGGGAAAAAAAGGGGAGGATTACCCATCCCCCCCATGAAGATTGCACCGATGTTTTATTCAGTAGCAAAGAATGGATCAACCTGAGCACAGATGGTGTCGGCGAATTCCTGAGCGGATAGATCGCCAGCAACCACAGCAGCAACACCACTGTCAAGCGCAGTGCCGATGCTGGACCAGTCCCCTGCCCAAACGGGATTTTCAGCGACACCATAACCCAAACCATTGACAAAGGCTTGGTTGTTCAGTTCCAAATCAGCGAAGGTGGCGAGGAAGTCATCCACACCTGAACCACCCACGCGACTGGGGATATTGGCACCCAAACCAGCGATCTTGCCTTGAATTTCAGGGCTAGTCAGTTTCATGACCAATTCCCATGCTTCCTGTGGGTGTTCGGTGTTGGCGTTAACCACATATGCGCCCCAGAACAGCCAGTTGCTGGGGCCGCCGGGGCCAACAGGTAGTTCGGCGACATTCCAACCGAATGTGGCATTTGCCACCACGCCGGGAGTCGCCCAACGACCATTCATGAACATGCCAACATTGCCCGCGAGGAAGACAGGTTCAGGGTCTTCTCCATAAGGTACAGCTAGGCCATCATTATAGAGGCTCGCCATAAAATCCAAACCAGTTACCGTATTTTCATTCGCTAGGCCACAACCCGTATAGTCTTCATTGAAGAAGCTGGAGCCAGCGGCGTTGATAAAGTAGCCATATGGCCCCCACCAGTTGCTCATACCGAAGCCTTTGATGTCACCACCCAGCGCCGTGATTTCTTCACCAGCGGCACGGAAGTCTTCCCATGTCCAGCCTTCCGCCGGGTAATCTAGGCCTGCTTCGTCAAAAAGGTCTTCGTTGTAGTAGATGGCAAATGCCGAGGCATCGCGGGGCAGACCCCACAGTGTGTCACTGCCATCCAGTGAGTAGGTGAGGTGTTCCATAATTTGGGGATAGAAATCTTCAATGCTGAAACCTTCGGACTGGGCCGCAAGGTCGTTCAGATTCAGGATCAAGCCTAATTTGGCAAAACGGGCCACATCGGTGCCGGGAATCCAGAACACATCAGGGGCAGTGCCACCCGTCAGTTCAGTAATCAGCACGTCCTGATAGCTGGCGGTTTCGGAACCACCGGGTTCATATTGTAGGGTTACACCATCCCACGCGGCCTCAATTTCGTCGCTGGCAGCTTGGTAAACATCAATTTCGGCCTGATTGTCAGGGCGGGTACGCCAACGCAGGGTGATTTCATCCTGTGCATTGACGGCAAATATGGGCAGCAATAGCGCTGCCAGAATCACCAATACGAGTAAACGCTTAAACATCTTAGAGACCTCCTAAATCACTCGAAACGGATTCAAAGCAAACAAGGGTATAAAAATCAATTCCCGCTTTTTTCAATCGCTAAGACGTTCTCCTTTCCAATGGAATTTTTATTGGCGAGACACTTTCGGTGGAGCCGATGATTCTCGGACACGCAGTTGGGTCGGAATAACCACCGAGTCGGGATTTTCATTATTGAGAAGCGCAAATAACATTTGGGCTGCCCGATGCCCTAGCTCTGGCGCACGCTGGTCAATCGTGGTCAGTGCCGGGGAAAATAATTGAGCCGAGAGGATATCGTCATAACCGACAATAGTAATGTCATCAGGCACTTTCAGGCCCATTTTTTGAACTTGCTGAATCGCCCCTAACGCCATACGGTCATTGATGCAAACCAGCGCAGTCAGGTCGTCGTATTGTTCCAAAAGCGCTGATGCCCCCTGCATTCCGCTAGCGATTGAAAAATCGCCTCGATCATATTTAGGCAGATGGGCATAATTTAACCCGGCTTCCTCCGCCACCTGATCCAGTCCTACATGGCGCATTTGAATGGAATAGTGCAGGGACTCATCAACAGTCAATATCCCGATGCGCCGATGCCCCAAACTAATGACATGCTCCATCAAAGCGGTACTGCCCTGTAGATCGTCGCTGCGAACATAATTGGGATGATCGCCATAGCCGATAGCAACTGCTGGCGTATTCTTCCGCAGGTCGGGTGACAGTACCGAACTGAGGGGGACATTATCTAAAGCAACAATGCCATCCAAATAACTGCTGCGGAGCAAACGACGATAATTCTCGTCTGGCCCATCAGGGTTGAGGCGGGGTGTGCTGAGAAGGATGTTGTAACCACGTTCATTACATTCGGCTTCGACACCTTCCAAAATATATTGCACAAGCGGATCCGTGAAGATGCCTTCATAGACGTAGGGGAAGACCACTCCAATGAGATGGGTTTTGCCAGAGGACAGCGCACGGGCCGCCAAATTTGGCAAATACCCTAATTCCTCAACCGCCGACATGACTTTGCGGCGAGTTTCCTCGGTGAAATACGGGGTATTGGATAGCACTTTTGAGACAGTAGCGATCGAAACGCCTGCTTTTTCAGCAACTTCAGCTAAGGTTGGCATAAAAAATTCAATCTGAGCTTAAAAATAAATAGTAGTTAAGCGTTTAACTATTATACTCTATTTTTTATCAGGGGGGTAGTCTTTTTTTTCAACTTTTTCCAAAGGAGCAGATACGTTAGATAATGGAAATATTAAGAGCCATCTTTGGTGGTCTGTGCTATGCTTATCTATAAGATAGTTTGCGATGATTTATAATAGTATGACATGAACCCGACTCAATATTTTGAGAATCTTTGGCAGCTGCTAACCCGGCCACATCCTTCGCTTGAGTATCCTGATGCGAGACGACAAGCGCGTCTCTTAACCTCACTGCTCATTCTATTTATTGGACTTACCCTTGTCAGCCTTGTTTTAAGCGTTGAAGTAAGCAACCAGCGTCGCATTGTTCAAGATATTGAGTTAGGGCTTATCTTTCTTATTTTAATAGGGCTATCTGTTATCTACCGCCTCAGTCGTTCATCATATTATAAATTGGCGGCACGTCTGGCGGTCGCCCTTACCTTTTTAGGTATCTATACCTCCATTATCATTGACTCATCGGTCATAGGGGGATACGCGATTTATTTGGTGGTTGTCGTGCTGCTCAGTGGTCTACTGCTGTCCATGCGTACCACCATCATCATTGCGACACTTTCGATATTGCCTCTGTTGATCTTATGGGCTTTTCTTCCCCAAGACGAAATCCTTTTTTCCATCCTGTTCTTGACCTTCGTCAATACGCTGCTCGTCCTGTCCATCCATCATCGTAATCAATTAGAAGCTGATCACGAACAAGAATTACGAGGCCGCATAGCCGACGGGAAAAAAATTCACGATGAACTCCAACTCACCACGCAACGTCTAAGCACCCTGATTGAGAATCTACAAGATGGGGTCTTGGTAGAAAATGAACATCGTGAGATTGTTCTAATCAATGAAGCCTTTTGTAACCTTTTCATGATCCCTGTCTCACCACAATTGCTCATTGGGAGTGACTGCTGCAAAGTTACTGAAGCCTCTCGGCATTTATTTGCTGAACCAGATTTCAATGAGCGTGTTGATGCCATTCTAGCCGCCCGAACAATAGTGGTGGCCGAAGAACTGGTGCTCAAAGATGGACGGGTATTGGAGCGTGATTATGCGCCCATCACTTTTGCTGGGAAACATTTAGGGAATCTATGGCATTACCGAGATGTCACCGATGCAGCGCGTGCCAAGCAACGTCAGGCACGATTGTTGGAACTCGAACAGGCCTTGGGGCAGATCACCAATCTATTTTTGTACCATGAACATGCCGATGAGGTCATGCAAAAAGCATTGGCGATCACCGGCAAATTTTTTGATGTGACACGGGCCTTCGTATTCCACTTCAGAGTCAATGAACCCCTGATGGATAATGTGTTGGAATGGTGTGCCTCAGAAATTCAAAGCCAATTCGAGCCTCATCAAGGTATACCTTACGCGGAGCTTTTCCCATCCCTTGTGCCGCTGCTCACGCACAATGGGGTGATTGCACCCACTCATAATTCCGAACTGCCTCCCGATATACGTGAATTTCTAATACGCCAAAAAATTGAGACCGTTTTGGTGCTGCCCTTCTATTTGGGGGGTCAATTGCAAGGATTCATTGGGTTTGAGGAAAGACGGCGAACCCGTGAATGGCTGCCGGAGGAAATTACCACGCTTCGAACGATTGCCGAAAGTTATGCCCGCTTGTTGGAACGGCAGCAAAATGCCCATCTGCTCATTCAGGCCCGCGATGAAGAGCTTCGCCTAGCAAAAATCAAAAGTGAGTTCATATCGAAGATGAGCCATGAACTGCGCACTCCCATGACGGGCATTATTGGTATGTTGGAACTGCTGTTGGAGACCCCTCTTAACTCTGAACAGCACGATTTTACGGAAGCCGCCCACGAAAGCAGCCAAAAACTCCTGTATATCGTGAACAGCGTCTTGGATTTCTCCAAAATTGAAGCGGGACGATTGGTGCTCGAAAATGAACTCATTGACCTAAATAAATTGGTCGCTGAGGTACAGGCGAATTTGGAACGGCAGTTGCAGGCCAAACACCTGACCTTTGCGGTGGAGATAGAACCAGTAGTGCGGGTTATTGGTGATAGAACCCGACTGTACCAAGTGCTTTACAATCTTGCCAGCAACGCGGTGAAATTTACACAGGAGGGGGAAATACGAATTGCAGTTCGGCAGGTCTCCATCACACAAGCGCTGGCCCGGCTGCATTTTGAGGTGCGCGACACGGGTATCGGTATCCCCCCAGACCAAATCGCTCGAATTTTCGATAGTTTTATACAAGGGAATGGGTCAACCACTCGACGGTATGGAGGAACAGGGCTGGGTTTGGCAATCGCGCAGCAGCTTGTACAATTGATGGGTGGAAAAATTGAGGTGGAAAGTGAGGTAGGGCACGGCAGTCTCTTTAAATTTACCCTGAGCCTACCTATTGAACGCAAATATGAAAATACCGGACATTTGTCTGATGTTGGCAAATTACCCGTTGGGGATTAACCCACTGGCCTCAAAAAATCGGGTAGCAGCAAGGCTATTCCATTTGCAGATGACGGGTCACAATCTCACGCAGTTCTTGGGTACTAAATGGTTTATAAAGAAACCCAACCGCGCCTAATTCAAAGGCTACGGCCTCATCTTGGGGTTCGTTCCGTGCCGTAAAAGTTATAATGGGTATGTTGGCATTTTTATCATCAGCTTTAAGCTGACGAATCAGTTCAAAACCGTCCATATCCGGCAGGCCGATATCCACAATCGCAAGGTTAAAAACCTGCTCTTTGGCGATAGCAAGCGCCTCATATCCGTCCGCAGCCCCAATAACCTCAATCCCTAAGGTTTTTAGGGTGTAAGCGACGAGCCGCCGTGTCACGCTTTCATCATCTACCACTAACACAAGGGGGGTCATAACTCGATTACTCCAAATTTTTCAACAGTCGCCATTCATTACCTGCTTCCAACCGCCGATAGTTGATATTGTCCATAACCTGATGCAAGATATACAATCCCCAGCCACCCTCGGGGTAATCATTAGGATCGGGCGGAACAATTTCGGGTGTACCAAAATAGGCGTGTGGGCCATCATCATGGACTTGCAGTTCAAACCGACCGTCCTCTAAAAAGACTTCTAATTCAATACTACCGGGTGCCCCAGCATAGGCATGTTCAACAATATTGAGGCATAATTCGTGGATTGCCAAGACCATTTGAGAACGTGCGTGGGAATCCATCCGGTCAAGTACACCTTCGATAAACTCCGAAACCTTATGCAGTTCGGCGAAGTCCGCAGCAATGATCATTTTGTCATATACCATCATCAATGCCTTGCTGGGCCATCTCTATAAAAACGACAAGCCCATAATGGTCTGGTCATCAGCAGCAGCGCCATAATTCGGAAGATTTTCAACCGCCGCTATGATATTTTGAACGGCAAATTCAACACTCGTGGCATGGTCTGGGATCGCATGTAACAGTCCCTGCGTTCCCCAAAGTCCCTGCGGGGTCTCAATTTCGCTAAACCCGTCACTATAACAAATGAGCAGGTCGCCTGATTGCAAAATTCGATAGTCGCATTGTGGGCTAATGTCCGGCAAAACCCCCAACGGCGGGGTTGAGGCGTTCCAAAGCGACCACTTGTTTCCAGTCCGTAGAAGGGTCGGGGTGTGACCAGCGTTGGCATGTTCAACTTCACCACTATTCGGATCAATCCTTATAACGGTAGCCGTCGCCAAGAGGCCTGCATTGGTATAGGCTTCATAGACTTCATTGTTCACCGTCGCCAGCGCATCCACTGGGTTTAGACCGAGATGCAGGGTCATTTTCAGGGCTGTATGCAGCGACACCGCCCCCAATGCCGCTGGAAGTCCCTTACCCGCCACATCCAGAATGAAGCAGGCCAGTTGACCAGAGGGCTGTAGTACCCAGCCCCATGCGTCACCACCAACGGTTGAGGCGGGCATCCAATGGGCGGTCATTTCAATCGTGGGTAGCCGTGGCACAGTCAAGGGTTGGATAGACCGTTGAATAAGACTGGCGATTTGGACTTCACGGGCAAGTTGGGCTTCGCGGGCTTGGCTTTCAGCTAAATTGGCGGCAACGATTTGACTGGCGGCGCGTTCGGTCATACGGGTCAATACCCGTGCATCCAAAGCTGTAAATTCGCGTTCGCCCTCCTCAAGTCCCACACCGATTGCGCCAACAACTTTCCCATTAATAAGAATGGGCATAAACATCCAATGCGTTGGCCTACCATGCCATGCCGGAATGTTGTGCATATGGATGATCTGGCCCGATTCCAATCGGTCAAGATGTTTGTAGAAATCACGTACATTAACCACATCTAGCGGAATCGTCAGCCATTCATCATCGTGTTTGAGATAAACCCCACCCATCCGTGCATCAATAGCAGCGATGATGGATTCGAGGACAGGCACAATATCGAGGGTCGAGGTGGCTTGGGTGGGGGCAGCCTGCAAAAATGGCACTAACTGATCCCATGCTTGGGCTAAAGCAATGGTCATTTCGTCAAGCTCAGACTCAAGCTCGGCAATGCGTTTTTTATAAGCGAAAACCTCATCCAGCGTTCGATCAGTCATGATGCTTTTGTGAGGGCTTCCACTTCATCTAGGGTCGCGGCCATCTTAAAAACCATGTTCATGCGCGTCAGTTCCAAAATGACTTTGACAGGTTCGGTTGGTTTCAACAAAATGAGCTCGCCACCCCGCTGTCGAGTGGATTTTAGGCCGCTGACAAGGGTCGCCAAGCCGATCGAGTCAATAAAGGTAGTTTCCGAAAGGTCGGCAACGACAAAATGAATCGTCTCGTCTTCAATCCATACCCGTTTGACCTGCTCAACCACTGCCGCATCAAAACGTCCGTTGATGCGTATGAGAACTGCTTGGGGATTTAGTTGTTTGGTTTGGAGTTCCACACGACTTCTCGTTTCTCGTAATGTAGATCAACGAAAATAGGATTATAGTTTATTTTAGCGTAGTTCTTGAAAATTCAATCCTTAATAAAATGATGTGGTTGAGGTATATGGCAAAATTATGACAAAAGGCATTAAGGTTTCCCCCGTTAGAAGGCCATCCTATTGACCCCTAGGTAACTTTCTGGCATACTCATTTTCACCAAAGGCATTGATGGAGACCAGTACGCGGGCCATTGGAAGCGCAATTGTCAGAGAGTGGAGGCCATTGGCTGCAAGCCACCACAGCACCGCAACCCGCCGAATTCACTCCTGAGCCGACTGCTGAAGGCATCATGACTGCTGAAAACATGATTGCTGTGTAGGTAGCTCCGCGTAACCTAGCGTTAATGGGTGGAATCAAGTGGCTTGGTCATGTGACCGGGCAAACAGGGTGGTACCGCGAGTTCGGTGAAAAATACGGCGCTCGTCCCTGATAACGGTTTTTCGGAAAAAAATCGTGTCATGGATGGGCGTTTTTGCATTTTCATGGCCTTAGGTTAAGGAGGTCGTTTATGCAACCACCCGAAGATAAGCTAGAGGGCAGACGTATTGATAAAACTTTGTACGATGTTGTATCGCGTACAATGGGAGCATATGTCAGCGGAGGTCGGACTCCTCTCCATGAAGCCCAACTCTCTGAAAATACGCTGCGAACGAGATGGCTGCCCTATTTTGAGCGTTTTCTATTGGTGACTTGGTTGGTATTGTTTACCCTGATTTTTCAGGAGCAAGTTTTGGATATGCCCGCCAGCCCAATTGAGCGCATTATTATTGTGGTGATCGGGGTATGGTCATCGCTGATTGCAATGGGTATTGCCCTACGGCGTTCGGGGTATCATGAGCCAGTGGGTTATCAAGCCCGGATGTGCCGCCGAATTGAGACATTTTTCGCATCAACCCTATGGCTTGGTGCTACTATCACTCGGTTTCTATTTTATGATGAGGTGAGGAATGCAAGCGGAACTCGAAAAAATCTATCAAGATGCGCTTCAGGAACTAAAGGGCATCCATGATTCGGAGACCCTTGAAGGGTGGGAAATCAAATTCTTGGGGCGCAAGGGCCAGCTAACCTTGATGCTGCGCGAAACGGGCAAACTCCCCGAAGACCAACGTGCTGCCTTTGGGAAACGGGCCAATGACATCAAAAACCTGCTCGTAACGGCCCATGAAGAACGCGCTGTCGCCATTCGCCAGATTGAATTGGGCCGGTCGTTGGAAGAAGGCGAATTGGATGTTACCCTACCGGGGCGCCCACGTCCGACGGGGGGATTGCACCCCAGCACCCAAATGCTGCGGCGGATTCAGGCTATTTGGGGCGAGATGGGCTTCCAAGTGTATCGTTCGCGTGATGTCGAGTCGGATGAAGTCAACTTCACGATGTTGAATATCCCGCCCTATCACCCGGCGCGGGATATGCAAGATACGTTCTATACCACGCAGGAAGATGTGATTTTGCGTACCCATACCTCCGGTGGGCAAGTTCGGGCGATGTGGGAATATGGCGAGAATGGCACAAAACCCATCCGCGTCATTTTGCCGGGGATGTGTTATCGCTATGAGCAAATCAGCAACCGCAGCGAAATCCAATTCCATCAGGTCGAAGGCTTGGCGGTAGGCCGAGGGATTCGCATGTCAGATTTGAAAGGTACGATTGCCGAATTCGCCAAACGGATGTATGGGCAAGACGCGCAGGTGCGGTATCGTGCCTCCTATTTCCCCTTCACCGAACCCAGTATGGAAGTGGACGTGTCCTGTTCGCTGTGTGGCGGCGAAGGCTGCTCGGTCTGTAAATACAGCGGCTGGATTGAAATTATGGGCTGTGGGATGGTGCATCCGGTGGTGCTGCAAAATGGCGGCTATGACCCGACGGTATGGAGTGGGTTCGCGTTTGGGATGGGGCCTGAGCGCATCGCCATGCGGAAACACAGTATTGATGACATCCGCAATTTCTGGGCTAACGACCTGCGCTTCTTAGAGCAGTTCTAGGTAGTGCTATAATGGGAGAGATTTTGACCTCTCTCACCTTTTTTGAGGCGAAAATATGCTCATTCGATTAAACACCATCCACCTCCCGACCACGATTGACGAAGCGATTCATTTATTGACCGAACGCAATACACGTCCCTTGTATGGAGGTGTGGCGCTACATCGGGAATCGCCAACGCATGTGACAGCGGTGGTTGATCTTTCTAAATTAAAACTTGATCGCCATCGTGTTTTTGATGCGGGTTTTTCATTGGGCAGCATGATGACGCTGGAAAAAGCGCGTCAGGCCTGCCTCGAATTGGCAGAAAAAATCCCCAATGCCGGGTTCCTAGCAGAGATGCTGAAATTAGAAGCCCCCATCAATCAACGCAATACCTTGACCCTCGGGGATGTGCTGGTGGAACAGCGGCCCAATTCGATTTTGCTAACGACCTTGACCGCGCTGGATGCTCAAGTGGATGCCAATGGGTGGCCGCGCTTTATTCATGATTGGCTAACCGCCCCCAAACCGGAAATCCAGCAGGCCTTGATTACTGAAATTGCACTTGAAAAAGGTTCACCCACCGCCCGCCATGCCTTTGAAAAAGTCGCCCGCACCCCCGCCGATGACCCCATCGTTGGCGCAGTGGGCTATCTTGACCGCGATGCCAACGGTAAATTGCATGATGTCCGGCTGGCGCTGTGTGGTGTAGCCGACCACCCAATTCCGCTGGGGGCAGTAGATGAAATCCTGATTGAAACCAATGGGGATGTTGACCGCGCACTCGCCGCCCTCAAACTAAACCCTCCCGGCGATCATTGGGGCAGCCGTGAATATCGGGTTGAAATGGCAAAAATCTTGGTGCGGCGTGTACTATCTCAATTCTAACCCTCCATAATGGCTTGAATTTCGCATTTTCATAGTCACCCGTTCCTGAGTCTACGGGAAACCCGTAGATCAATTACGGGCTTCTTCATTGCAAATTACGGGCATCTCCGAATTCATTCACAAAGGATAAAGATTTATAGTGATAACAGTCAAACGTTAAGCATAACTTTATCTCAAGGAGTGATTGAGATGTCTGATAAGAATCATCAAAATGAACGTGGTCAGTCTGCGCTAGAAACCGCCATAATCTTGATTGCCTTCGTGGTGGTCGCCTCTGTGTTTGCCTTCGCCATTCTGTCTTCGGGCAGCAAATCCACTGAAAAAGGCCAATCCGCCATTAACGCCGGTTTGGAAGGCGTGCAGTCCTCCATGACCGTCAAGGGTACAGTTATCGCCGAAGGCACTGCTGGTAACGTGGATGATGTCGTCTTCACCCTAGCCCTAGTTTCGGGAGGTGATCCGGTAGATTTGACCGCTACCGCTGGCAATAACACCGTGGTGATTGGCTATCGTGATGATGCCCAACTGGTGAATGAAGTCACATGGACTGTCGAATGGATCGGCGCGAATGATGGTGACGATCTGCTTGAAGACGGCGAATTGGCAGAAATCACGGTTGACCTCGCCACGCTAACCCCCCGCCTGCAAGCCAACACCGCCTTCACGATTGAAATCAAGCCACCCAAAGGCGCGGTCATCAACGTTACCCGCACCACCCCCGCCGCCATCGAAGCAGTTATGGAACTCTCATAAGTCAGACCGAATTGAAAGAATCCAAAGGGCTGGGCAAGGCTCAACCCTTAGTTTTTCGGCAAGTAATTTCATAGTCTAGCAATTCCCCGATGTCCTCAGAATATTCCCCCGAGTTCTGAGGACATTTTCACATGCCAATAGCTCAGAATTTTTGTGCCACATTTCGCAACTGTGGGTATAATCTTCTCTCGATAATCAAATGACGATTTGAATAATATATCCCCCTGACTGCGAAGTGCGAGTCAGCCTTTACGCTAGAGTATTCAAAATAGGAGAAGAGGAATCCCCATGAGTTATCAAATTCGCAAGGCGGCAGTCATCGGCTCTGGTACGATGGGTGGTGGGATTGCGGCGCTGTTAGCCAGTGTTGGCATCCCAGTGCTGCTGCTCGACATCCCCGCTCCAGATACCAAGCCCGGCGACGCTCCCGCGAAACGAAATGCAATTGTCAACGGCAATCTCACGAATTTGATTAAAGGTAAACCCGCCCAATTTTTCAAAGCTGCCGATGCGGAATTGGTGACGACAGGCAACACCGAAGACGACCTACAAAAATTAGCCGACGCCGATTGGGTGGTCGAAGTCATCATCGAAAAACTACCGATTAAACAAGACTTGATGGCCCGTATTGATGCCGTGCGTAAACCCGGCTCAATCATTACGACCAACACCTCCGGCTTGAGCATTGCCGCCATTTGTCATGGTCGCAGTGACGATTTCCGTCGCCATTTCCTCGGCACGCACTTTTTTAATCCACCTCGCTACCTAAAACTATTGGAAATTATTCCGCACCCCGATACCGACCCGGCCCTTGTGGATTTCATGTTCAAATTTGGCACGGAACGGCTCGGTAAAGGCTGTGTCTTGTGCAAGGATACCCCCAATTTCATTGCCAATCGCTTTATCAGCATCATCGGTAGCATCGGCATCAATTACGCGCTGGACAATGGTTACACGGTGGAAGAAGTAGATGCTATCACTGGCCCACTAATCGGACATCCGAAAACCGCCACATTCCGTCTGCAAGATTTGGTTGGGATTGATGTCAGTGTGTATGTGGGTCGCAATTTGTACGATGCGGTGGTGGATGACCCTTGGCGCGATGTACTGCATCACGAAAAGGCCGATCAATTGTTTGATTGGTTGATGAGCAACAAATTCTTGGGGCGCAAAACCAAACAGGGCTTCTATAAAACCGTCACGGTCAAGGGTGAACGAGTCCACATGCCCCTGAATTTGCAGACACTAGAATATGAAGAACCGCAAAAAGTCCGGTTTGATAGCGTCGGCAAACATCGCAAGATTGAAAACACGGGCGCACGTATCAAGGCCATGATTAATGAAGAGGATCGTGCCGGGCAATATCTGTGGCATCTGCACGCCGCGCTGTTTACCTATGCCTCGCTGAAATTGGGCGAGATCGCCAACACGATTGTGGATATTGATAACGCCAATAAATGGGGCTTTGCCCACGAACTTGGGCCATTTGAAATCTGGGATGCTGTTGGTGTAGCCGAAACCTTGCCACGCCTCGCCACCAGCGGTTATGAAGTAGCAGGTTGGGTATTTGAGATGGTAGACAGCGGACACCCAACCTTCTATCAACGCAATGATAAGGGTGTGGTCGTCGGCTACTATGACCCGACCAAGAAGGGCTACGTTCCACTCAAGGAAGATAAGCGGGTTATCATCATCAACACCCTCCGTGCCGAGGGCAAAGAAGTCGAACGGCTGGAAGGCGCAAGTTTGCTTGATATGGGCGATGGTGTTGGCTTGCTGGAATTTCACAGCAAGATGAACGCCATTGATGCCGACATCATCGAGATGGTAGATAAAGCTCTGAAGCGATTAGACGATCATTTTGACGGCCTAGTTATCAGCAATCAGGGCGACAGCTTTTCCGTCGGTGCGAACCTCATGATGGTCGTGATGGGGGTTCACAGCGAACAATGGGATCAATTGGATTACGGGGTACGTTCAGCCCAAACGCTGTATCAAATGCTGCGTTACGCTCCCAAGCCTGTTGTAACCGCCCCCTTCGGGATGACACTGGGCGGTGGCGCGGAAATCACAATGGCCGGAGCGCGAATTGTGGCCCATAGCGAATTGTATATGGGACTGGTGGAATTTGGCGTCGGTCTGATTCCCGGCTGGGGTGGCTGCAAAGAACTCCTGCGACGTGTGGTCAATCCCGTTATGGAAGCTACCCCGAACGCCGATGTCCTGCCGCATCTGCAAAAGGTCTTTGAACAAATCGCGCTGGCAAAAGTCTCGGAAAGCGCAATGCAGGCCCGCGAAATGGGCTTTCTGCTCCCCGGTGACCGTATCGTGATGAACCGCGACCATCTGCTCGCCGAGGCCAAACGCGAAGTGCTGCACCTGATTCCGAATTATGTGCCACTGCGGTCTGGCAAAATTTGGGCCGCGGGACGCGACGCACTATCGGCATTGGAAGTCGGGGCGTGGATGCTGCGTGCAGGCAACTATGCCACCGATTATGACATTGTGGTTGCCAACAAACTGGCCTATATCCTAACTGGTGGCGGTCTCAGCGAACCCCAGTGGGTGGATGAGCAGTATATCCTTGATCTGGAACGTGAAGCCATCCTGTCCTTGATGCACGAGGAAAAAACACTGGCCCGCATCCAATATATGTTGGAAAACGGCTCCCCTCTGCGGAACTAGTCGGTAATTTCTAAAGGGGCGGCCTTGAATAAAGGCTGTCCTTATTCATATAAAACAGAAATGCCCTGCGTGATGGATTTGCACAGGGCATTTTTTGCCGCGTTATTTAGGTGCGTAATTTAGCGCCCGCTTTTTCGAGAGCGCGGATAATCTGCTGTTGGATACCATTAACGGCCTTATCGGTGAGGGTCTGTGAGTCGGTTTGGAAAGTCAGGGAATAGGCCAGTGATTTTTGACCATCGGGAATCGGTTGCCCTCGATAGACATCGAACAACTTGACCTCTTTTAAGACCTTGCCGCCCGACTGCCAGATGATATTTTCCAAATCAGCCGCCTGTGTGCTTTCCGAAACCACCACTGCGATGTCCCGATAGGCCGGGGGAAGTTGCGGCAGGGCTTGAACGGTGTGATCGGTGGGCACGAACGACAGCAATACATCCAAATCAAGTTCTGCCGCCAGAATCGGTTTTCTCAAATCCATGCCTAACCCAAAGGCTTCACGCACCAATGGGTGAACTTCCCCGATGACTCCAACTTCCTTGCCATTGATCTTAAGCAGGGCCGTCCGTCCGGGGTGGAAGCTGGCATGTTCGGTGGTAGCATACGAAATGGATCGTGCCGGAATTTTGAGATTGGTCAGCAGTGATTCCAGTACGCCCTTCAGATCATAAAAATCTACGTTATCTAGCGAAGCACCTCCCATCCAACCTACCACATCACGTGGGCCAGCCATCAGCAGACCGAGATGCCGGAATTCATCAGGCAGGTCATTCGGTTTGGCATAAAACACCGGGCCAATCTCAAACAATTGTTGACGCGGGTGATGATGAATGTTGGTGATGGCGTTATCAAGCAACCCTGTCAATAAGGTCTGACGAAGGGCGGTACGTTCCATGCTTATCGGGTTGGCGATTTCAACATAATCACGTTTGGGCCATGACTGATCCGCTCCATCTGGCGTCAACAGGGATTCATGTTCGGGCGTGGTGAAACGATAATTAATCACTTCGCGCAATCCGGCTTGGGCCAACAAATCCCGCACACGCTCCTCCAAATCCAACGCCGGGTTGCCACGCTGCGGAGGCAGTTCATCAAACATAATCGTATTGGGGATGCGGTCATAGCCGAAAATTCGGGCAATTTCTTCGGTCAAATCCGAACGACCAATCACCCCTGTGGCAATATCCATGCGGTGATCGGGGACAGTGACAATCAGAGTGTCAGTTTTTTGCTCAACGGTGAATTGCAGTCGGCGCAGTAGGGCAGCCGCTTCCGCAATTGGCACATCAAATCCCAATAGACGTTCCACATCGGCCATCGGCAATTCAACGATAACAACTTCTGGCGGAGCAGGATAATTGTCCACAATGCCGGGGGCTAATTCCGCGCCCGCAACCTCGACCATCAATTGAATACCGCGAATCAGGCCGCGCATTGCCATTGCCGGATGTACCCCACGTGAAAATCGCGCTCCGGCCTCACTATAGACCTTGAGGTTGCTTTGGGTCTTGCGAATGTTGATGAAATTCCACGCCGCTGCTTCAAACAGAATATTTTGAGAGCCGGGGAAGCCCTTTTCTGGGTCAACATCTTGTACTTCGGATTCGAGGCCGCCCATCACCCCTGCCAAACTCAATGAACCCGCTGTGTCAGCCACCAATAAGTTATGAGGGGCAAGTTTGTGGGTTTTGCCATCCAATGTGGTGAGTTCTTCGCCATTTTCAGGCAGGCGGGTAATAATCGTGGGTCGCTTACCTTTGGCACGCCGCGCCAGAATATCATAATCGAAGGCGTGGGTCGGCTGGCCGAGTTCAAACATGACATAATTGCTCACATCCACCACATTGTTGATCGGGCGCTGGCCGACCAGTTTCAGGCGGTGCTGCATCCATGCGGGCGACGGCTTGATGGTGATATTCCGCAGCAGGGCAGCCGTAAAGCGTGGATTCAGTTCGGGATGGGTAATTTCAATGCCAATCGCTTTTTCGATAGGTTCCCCTTTGGTGGGCGGCAGGGTGTAATCCGGCTCGCGCAATGGCAAGTCCAACAGTGCTGCCACCTCACGTGCCACCCCCAACATGCTCATGGTGCGGGCGATATTCGGCAGAATATCAATTTCAAGGATGGCATCCCCCATCACCTCTACAAAGGGGGTGCCGGGAGCAAAGCGACTGTAGGTGGCATATTCCAAGAGCATGATGCCTTCGTGTTCGCTGGAAATACCAAGCTCCATTTCCGAGCAGACCATACAACGGTTAGGAATTCCGCGCAGGGCCTTTTCTTTGAGGATCATGCGCTGCACGCCGTCCCCATGCCCATCTATCACTTCCGCACCTTCAAGGGCAAACGGTGTTAGCAAAGGTGGATTCAGTTGACCTCGACCTTTATATTCAAACAAATTGGGAGCGCCTGTCACGACGGTTTCGCGTTGAGCACCGCCATAATCCACTTCAGCTAATACCAACTTGTCGGCGTTGGGATGGGCGGTCACTTCATAAATATAGCCCAACAGGATTTTTTCCCGATTCCATACCAAGTGGTCACTCGGCGGCACACCAAATCGTTCGGCGCTTTGGGGAATGCCCCGATATTCGATCCCTTTTACTTCCAATCCGGCCAGCGTCAAACGCTCGGCAAGGTATTCCACCGATACATCTGCCGGAATATCCACGAAATCACGCAGCCATGAGATAGGTACACGCATCGCCGTTCCAAACTCCTGCTAATTATTTTCTTTACACGGCATCCAAGGTATTTAATAGTAAAGCCAAGTGGTCATTTCGACAATGTAGAGGTTGACAGAAACGGGATGAATTGTTAGCAAATTGCAAGGCTAACGTCAGGATACTAGCGTATAATCAAGTTAAAGGTTTTTAGTGATGCTAGTGGTCATCATAAAAAATAATGAGGCCGAGAAAACAACCTAAGCATCCTATTGCTTGTGTGAGTGTAGCAGTTGTAGCGGGGATTGTGCTTGGAAGTAGTCTTATGCTATGGCATCTTGCTGTTATAGCGCCCCCATTGAGCAACCCAACCGACACCCCCCTGCGTATAGAAGTGCAGACACCCATGCAAGCTCAAGGGCCTGTTTTACTCATTCCGGCGGCGCAGGTCTACGCGGATGTGACAAAGGTTTATTTGACAAAAAACGGCTGGGATGTTGCCAATCTCGGCCAAAAAGTAGGCTATCTGGAAGGCACTGCAAGGCCGGGGAGCGAACGCCATGTCATCTTAGTGGGCCATGTCGAATTACAGGATGGTACGCCGGGCGTTTTTGCAAAATTGGACGAACTGACATTGGGTGATATAGTAATTTTGTATACGGGAGAACGTGAAATTCGGTATACTGTGACCCAAGTTTTTGAGACAGGCGCAAATGATTTAAATGTTATTACAGAAATAGACAACAACCTACTTACACTTATTACTTGTGCCGATTATAGTTTTTTATCCAACACCTATCGAACGAGGTTGATCGTTCAAGCCAAGAAGATTTAACTATTGAATGGTGCCCAATGATTTTTCAAGGGAATGGGTAAGCAGTTTTATCAGATCAAATACAAGTTTATTCCTTTTATAAATTCGTGTGTACTGCGAATGGAAAGACCAGTACAACCTAGTAGGGAAACTGAACTTATGCAAAAAGACGTGATTGTATGCCCTAGCTGTGGGTATGAGAATTCAACTGAACAAACCCAGTGTCTCCAATGTAAACGACCACTGCCGACTGGTGCGCCGCGCGGTATCACGAAAAGCCTCAAAGGGGATGAAGTAACTACCGTTCCTGTCCCCGACCAACCCGCAAGACTAGCTCGGATTGAACATGCTGCCCAACTGACCCGCACCCACCGCGACGCGATTGCGTTGTTTGTGATGGGCGAAAGTGAACCCATGTTGGTCAAAGGACGTGGCAAAATCATCTTAGGTCGGCATATCCCCGGTGAACGTCCCCCCACCGTAGACCTCAATAATTATGGAGCACATTTATTAGGGGTATCGCGCCAGCACGCCCTGATCAGTTTCATCAACAAACGCTATACCATTGAAGACCTTGCCAGCACCAACGGCACATGGCTTAATGAAAACAAATTGACACCCTTTAAGGCTTATGTTTTACGCAATGGCGATCAAGTCCGTTTGGGCCAGCTTACCATTTATGCCTATTTCAATTCGGCGGTCTACAATGAGCAGACTATTTTCTTGGTGGAAACCGAGGACGGCGAAGAAACTACCAGCAAATTGACGCCTGACCACCTCGTCACAACGATAGGGCCTTATCTCAACGCAATATCCCAAATTCAATTTGTGATAGATGAAGCCGCCGAACGCAGCCATTCCGAAGTCCATATCAACACTATCAGCGCCAGCGTCCAACATTCGCATATTCGGGTGGCGATTGATGGCGTACCAGATGCCATTAGCCTTGTCAAAGCCGTGATTTTGCCATGGCGCAAACAACAAGTCAAATCATTGGAAGTTTATCGCAAGGTCGAGAAACTCAGCGAGACCGAAATGGACGCACCGGGAGGCGAATCGGAAGCCAAACGTCAGCGCCAAGAATTAGCCCGTAATCTATTCCAGTTAGCGAATGATATGCTGGCCCAATCTGTCCCGACACTCTCCGCCGACGATAAAAAGGCCGTCATCAAAAAGTTGTTCCCTCCCCTGCAAATCGTCAGCTTAAGCACCATCGAACTTGCCAGCGAGGAAACCGCCCCCGCCGCTACTTCATAGTTTGAACTTTTGATTAGAGCGTACAAAAAAGGGCATTGATTCTTTCAATCGCTGCCCTTTTTAATTTCCTTGTTAGGGGACGTTATTGAGTCGGACGGATACGATAGGTGGCGTAACCCCATGCCACAAATGGTTGTTCACCTGAATATTCTGTGCCAGTTGCTGGAACCACCATTGCTTCGCCGTTATGCCACACAATCACCTGCCCATAGCGGCTGAAGGCGAATGAGCGACCATCCGGCGCAATGGAAATCATGTTCAAGGCCGAATAATGAGCAAATCCCAACTTATCAATGCTTTGACCATCGGCATTAAAAACCTGCCATTTGCCGTGATCGTCACTAAAGGCCGTAAACGCATCATTGGTAGCCACTGGGCTGACCATTTCTAGCGCGGCGGCAGAGGTGGTTGTACCAGTGATTGGGTCAATCAAAGTCAGTCCTTCGCTGTCAACCCCACTGTTAAAGAGTGCGACTTTATCTTGCCCGGCGTCGTTGACCCAAATGACATTATAGGGACTCCCGATGTCGCCCAAATTCGTATTGAGCAAAAGCGTGCCGTCAGGATTATAAACCCGCGTTTCGATCTCATAGTTAAGCAGGGAATAGACAACTGCGATGCCAGAATTGCCCCATACCGCCCATGCCGAGAATACGTCGTTAGGGTAAGACAAATCAGACGACGCAACAGTAAACGTACCTTCGCTCAAGTGATAGATCACCAATTGATGCGTAAAACCGGGGTCGGTCATTTCCAACCATGCCACTTGTGTGCCATCCGGCGACCATGTTGGCGATAGGCGTACAATATCGTTGCCGGGGGCAGTAGCGTCACCTTGCATCAAAGGACGGGTTTCATAGGTGGTCAAATCGAGCAACCAAATATCTCGATAGGTCGAGAAACCACCCCCAAACCGACCCGTAGTGGTGCGGAAAATCGCCTGTGTGCCATCCGGTGAAATCACAGCAGGGCTGACATCCCCGGTGCTGGTAATGCGGGTTGGAGCAGTATCCGTATTGCGCCACGCCCACAAATCACTACTCATGGTCATTAGCAGCGGGGTATTGGACATATCGGCTTGGGTTTCAGGAGACATGCTGGCAAATCCATTCGGAGCACCTTCACGGAGGCGCCATGCCTGCGGCCCCCAAATTAAGCTCCCGGTTGCCAGCGCAGGGTCATCCACTTCGGTGACGGTATCAGCAGTTTGAATAACCACCTTGCCGCCCATGCGGTAGGCGATACTCGATCCATCCGGTGAAATCACGGGCAAATCAGCAGTATTGAGGCGTTCACTACGGCCATCAGGGTAGCCTACATAAATTTGGGCAATCGTGTCCACGCGGATTTGCTGGAAAACGCTCAGGGTTTGGAAATCCGAGGAAGGGCTGAATAATTCGGGTACACCCCCCGCATCGGCAATAGTGCCTATTTGCAGATCAGCCAACAACCACACTTGTTGAAAATTCTGCATGGCGATTTGAGTGCCGTTGTCCGTGATGACTGGCAAAAATTGCGCCATCGGTTCGGGCAGGTCTAGGGTTGAAATCAACTGACCATCGGGTTGATAAGTCACGATTTGGAATTGGATATCGTTGTTATATAGAACCGAAATCCCTGCCTCTGTCCAGATGAGGTCAGGGCCGACAACTTGAATCATGCCATCCTGTGACAGGCCACCAATCACAATGGATTCTGTGGCAGTGGCAAGGTCATAAATGACCAATTGGAATGCACCGCTATAAACGGAGCTATTTTCATTAACCGTCCATGCCAATTGGGTGCTATCGGGCGACCATGTGGGGTTAGAGCGCACGTTATAGCGGTCTTCTTGCCCCTCCACAAAATAGGACGCATCCGCAGGTTGACCTGCGATAGTCGTCCTTTCGCCTGTGGCAATGTCATAGACCGCAATATCGTAAGCATCGGTAACACCACCAACCCCGCCTGTGCGTTCGACTAAATCATTATAGGCATCTAGGAACTCGGTAGGTACATAACGTGTGGCGATTTTGGTGGCGTCCGGTGAAACCCTGCCATTGGGGAAAGAAACCGCGACCAAGCCATGAAAGTCAGTTTGGTGGGAAGGACTCGCATGAACAGAAGACAATGGAACAACAGCGGCCAGTACAAGGATCAACATCAAGATCGTAGACATGACCCGGTTGGAAAATTTCATTAAGAATTTGCCTCCTATAGAAAGGATAGATTCAATTATGGGACGAAAGGTCTTCCTGATATGTTCCCGCAGGTAGTTTATTTGATATTCATCCAATCGGTGGGTTTTTGCTCGGTCTTTGGACGGAAGTGGAAAAAAAGACCCCCCAACTTTGGTCGAGTTGAGGGGCTAGAGCTAGGAGATTTAGGAGTGTTTAGGACATCTTACGCACCGATACTCACCTTGACATGAACCTCGGGGCGATCTAAATTGAAGGGGACAACCGTTCCCTCTAACGGATGGCCTTCAACGGAAAGCTGCAATTGATTACCTGACCCAACGCGCACTGCTTCAATGTAGTAGTTAACACCGCGATATTGCCGGGTGGCCGTAAAACCCTGCCAATCATCGGGGATGACGGGGGCAACTTGGAGTCCGGTGAAAGTGGGCCGGATACCCAGAATCCATTGGGTGATAGCGACATAATTCCACGCCGCCGTGCCAGAGAGCCACGAATTTTTCGCTTCTCCATGCGTCGGAGCATCTTTACCGGCGATCATCTGAGCATAGACATACGGCTCACAGCGATGCACTTCGCTGATTTCTTCGCGGGCCGATGGATTGAGACGTGCGTAGTAATCAAACGCACGGTTGCCGTCGCCAGCAATCGCCTCGGCAATCATGATCCAAGGATTGGTATGGCAGAAAATCCCCGCGTTTTCTTTGTAGCCGGGGGGATAGGACGAAATCTCGCCCAAATGGACATAGTAGCGCGAATAGGGTGGCTGTTGTAATACAATCCCATGTGGGGTCGCCAGATGTGCCCCAACTGAGTCGAGGGCTTTACGAGCAAACCCATTTTGGAGGCCTACCCCCGCCATAATGCAGATGCCCTGCGGTTCAATGAAAATCTGCCCCTCAGCACATTCAACTGAACCAATTTTGTCGCCAAAGTGGTCATAGGCTCGCAAAAACCAATTGCCATCCCAACCATGTTCGTATATGGTGGTTTCCATCTTGGTGGCGGCGTCTTGATAACACTGCACATCCAAACCGCGCTGCTGGGCCATTTCAACCATTTCTTGGGCAGCAAGGATAAATAGCCCTGCGATAAAGATAGATTCAGCAACCTTCCCATCTTTATTGGTAGTTGTTTGGAAGGATTCACCGGGTTCTTCGGAGAAGGTATTGAGATTCAGGCAGTCATTCCAATCCGCACGCCCAATCAGTGGCAACTCATGTGGGCCAAGCCGATCCAGCGTATATTGGATGCTGCGTTCCAAGTGTTCATAAAGAGGGGTTTCGCTGCCGGGGCGGTTATCATACGGCACAGATTCATCCAAGATAGCCCAATCACCAGTCTCTTTGATATAGGCCGCAACCCCCAGCACCAACCAGAGGGGGTCATCATTGAAGTTGCCGCCAACCGCGTCATTACCACGTTTAGTGAGCGGTTGATATTGATGATAGGCACCACCAGTCGGCAGTTGGGTAGAGGCAATATCGAGAATGCGTTCACGCGCACGGGCTGGCACCATATGAACAAAGCCCAGCAGGTCTTGATTAGAATCGCGGAAGCCCATCCCACGGCCAATCCCTGATTCATAGAAGGATGCCGAGCGCGACATATTAAACGTCACCATACATTGATAGGCATTCCACACGTTGACCATGCGGTTGGTGTGAATATCGGGGGTATTGACTTGCAGCACTCCCGCTGTTTTCTCCCAATATAGCTGCAAATCGGTAAACGAACGTTCGACCTGCACTGGATTGAGATATTTTTGGATGATGGGGCGAACAGTGGTTTTATTAATCAACCCCTGCTCATCAAATTTGTGATCTTTTGGATTCTCATGATAGCCCAAGACAAAAATAATCTGGTGCGTTTCATAGGGTGCGAGGCTCACTTTGACATGATGTGATCCCAAAGGTGCCCATCCATGCGCGATGGAATTAAACGACTCGCCGCGTTCGACAGCCAGCGGAGAATCCCAGTTGCGATAGGCTCCCAAAAAGGTATCACGCCATGTATCGAAACCCGCCAACGACTCGGAACAAGCGAAGTAGGCAAAATGATTGCGCCGTTCCCGATACTCGGTCTTATGATAAATCGTGCTACCTTCGACCTCGACCTCGCCGATGTTAAAATTACGCTGGAAGTTGGTCATATCGTCATTGGCATCCCACAGACAGAATTCCACTGACGAAAATACCGATACATCCGCCGGAGTGCTGCGATGATTGGTCAGGGTTAACTGCCAGATCTCGAGGTTTTCACCCAATGGCACAAAATAGCGGGTGGAAGCCTCAATTCCATAATTCTTTGAGGCGATTCGCGTATAACCTAATCCATGATAACAGGCGTATTCGTCGAGTGGAGTGCGTGTTGGTTGCCACGAAGGTGACCAATATTCCCCGGAGGTGTTATCCCGCAAATAGAGATAACGTCCACCTGTATCAAACGGCACATTATTATAACGATAGCGGGTCAAACGCCGCAGTCGGGCATCCCGATAAAACGAATAACCACCCGCTGTATTCGAGATAATGCCAAAATAGGCTTCGTTCCCCAGATAATTAATCCATGGCAGGGGGGTATCGGGCCGAGTAATCACATATTCACAGGCGTCGTCATCAAAATAACCGTAGCGCATCCTGTCCCCCTAACCTGCTGTGACTTTTGCTATAAAATCTCGATACCATAAAGCGCTTTGTTTCATCGTGCGTTTTAAGGTTTTGAAATCTACATGGATAATGCCAAAGCGCCGATCATAGCCATACGCCCATTCAAAATTGTCGAGCAGGCTCCATACAAAATAGGCCGTCACGGGCGACCCTTGTTGGATAGCAGCTTCAACAGCGGCGATATGGGTTTTGAGATAATCGGTGCGTTCGGGGTCAGCCACCATGCCGTTTACCGGGTCGGGGTCTGGATAGGCCGCGCCATTTTCGGTTATCCACAAGGCTTTCGGTGCATATTCCTGATGCAACCGCACCAACATTTGGGTTAGACTCCCCGGTGCAAGCTCCCACCCCATTTGGGTGTAACCAGCACCTTGCGGCTTAATCTCATGGGTTTTTAGATAATGCCCGTCTGGGTCATCTTTAATCACGTTGCGGGTATAGTAATTGATGCCGAGGAAATCTTGGGGTACAGCGGCGTGTTTGACTTCGGTTACATCAATGTCGTCCAACGCCTTGCCATAAAGTTGGAGCATATCGGCAGGATATTCACCCTTAAAAACGGGGTCAATAAACCAGCGGTTCACAAATCCATCATGCCGACGAGCCGCTTGAATATCCACCTCAGAGGAGGTAGCTGGGTCAACCCAACTGACATTGAGCGTAATGCCAGCAAGCGAATTGGGTACGTTTTGGCGAATGACCTGCATTGCAGCCCCATGCGACAACAACAGGTGGTGGGCAGCCAGCAGTCCTGCACGTGGATCGGTATAGCCGGGGGCATGAGCACCAAAAGCATATCCAACAAACGCCGCCACAAATGGCTCGTTAATCGTGATCCAGTTTTTGACACGATCACCCAGACGGCGGGTCATTAAATCGGTGTAATCGGAGAACCACCCCACAATTTCCCGATTGAGCCATCCGCCCCTATTTTGCATGGCTTGGGGTAAATCCCAGTGATAAAGAGTCACAGCGGGGACAATGCCCACGCTTAGAAGCTCATCCACCAGCCGATCATAAAAATCCAGTCCGGCAGGGTTGGTTGCTCCTGTCCCGTTGGGGATGACACGCGGCCACGAAATTGAGAAGCGATAAGCCTGTAGACCGAGTTCCCTCATCAACGCCACATCTTCAACATAGCGATGATAGTGATCGGTGGCAATATCTCCTGTGTCACCGTTCATAACTTTGCCGGGAGTGTGCGAAAAACGAGTCCAGATACACTCGCCCCGACCATCGAGGCGAGCGGCTCCTTCGATCTGGTAACTTGCTGTCGCAGCACCCCACAGGAAATTTTTTGGAAATGCCATCATGGCTCCTGTAGGTGTAATCATCAAAAATCAGGGTTCGGCATACAAATTGCGGAAGTCATCCGATACAACCGCTGCCCCGAACCAAGCCAAACTTTGACCGAAATAAAATTGCGATGTACCGCTCCAATAACCGGACTCCAACACACTGCCTGCGTAGCCGTACAACAACTCACCCAAGCGATTTTCAAGGGCCGTATCTTCGGCAGCATGAGCAGCCACCAACCACATAGCGACCATCAACTCATTCTGATAATCCACGACGGAGACGCCGTTCATGTCATACATTCTGGCGAACTGATCCGGAGGTAGAGTATTCAGAAATCGTGCGCTGCGTTTTGACCAATCACACGCCCGCGAATCGCCAAACCAAATGCAATCCAAGCCAATCCGCCATGGCACACGAATAGCATCGTAGGTCATCTCGTATTTACAGGCATCGAGGGGGCGACCTGTCGCATTGCAATAATCATAAGCCGGGCCGCCTTCAGAAGTTGACCAGTCAGGGGCTAGGCCCAATCGCGCACCATCTGTGACGTAAAGTGTCCGATAGCCGTAGGTAATGACGGGCTGCCAGCGGGTCGTACCCTGAAAATCGTCAAAAATGCGATACCACGCGGGCGAGAAATAGGAGAGATTCAGGATTTCTTGGCCCTCACCTGCCCAATCATCACCGGGGGTGAGATAGCGGCCATCGGCGACTTCATATTCATAAATAGCATCAATCCACCGGTTGGCATATTCGCCGTAGGCCCGTTCAGGATGCTGGGTCCATTCCGAACGCTCGACACGCTTTTCCGCAAAAATCAAGGCGAGGGCAATATCTTCTTCCGCGTCAGTCGCAGAGCCGAAGCCAGTGATCGTGCCCGTGTTATCTATGCGCCAATTCAACAAGCCTGTCTCTGGATCGAGCATCATTTGATAGGCTGCGTCATAGATCGTATTGAAGGTGAGTGGGTCGTTCATGAGGACGGCCATTAACATCCCATAGCCGATACCCTCACTGACAGCCTGATAGCCCATGTTGGGGTCGAAAACGAGGCCCATGTTATTGCCACAGTTCTCGCCACAGAAAATGTAATTCTGTTTATAGCCTTCCCAACTGGCGCGTACCAATGCCGACCAATCAGCATCGTCCATTTCAAAACCGACGGGTTCTTCTGGCAGGGCGGGTACAGGAATATCGGTACGCCCCACTTCAAAAAAGATACCGCGCCCAAACACGCTGGGGTTTTGCCAAGAGCTATCGCCTTTATCAGCATTTGACCAGATCAATTTCACATCACGGTCAGCCGAACTTGCACCGTTCGCATGGGCCTGAAAGCCAATTTCTAAACCATGTGTCGGCGTAACGACGCCATTCAGAGCAACTTGGGCTTCAAACCCCCATCCATCGTCCGTCTTAAAAACAAAGGCTTGCACAGGCGCTTTGGAACCATTGACCCCAGTTATAGTAATTGCTGTAGGATCAGTGTTGCCAATGTCGCCAGCGTTGATGTTGACTTGGAAAATCGTATCGCTGTAGCTACGAGTGGCGAGATCGCCAGACAGGTTGAGATAGAACTCCAATGAGTCTTCATTCCAATACTCACTCCCATGCTGACCCGTGATGATATTCCGGTCGGGCATCGTCATGGCTATATACAAATTGTCGCTGTCTGCTGCCACTGCTACTGTAAACGAACCATTTTCAGCCGGGTTAGCCGAAGGGCTTGGCCCACGATCTACAACTGAAACAGGCACCCCCGCCCAATCTGATAGATCACCATCTAACGTGATAGCAACCGGGTAGGGGATATAGAGAGCCTCACCGGGGATTTCAGCAGGCGCAAGGGGAGAACCCCCATCCTGCGCCCAACTGACACCACTTGCCATTAAACCAAGAAGTAAAAGAGCCGAAACTAAACGTTTCATTATTTTTCGACCCCCGTAATCACCACGCCTTGCATGAAGATGCGCTGCGCGAAGAAGAAGACCGCCAATGGAACGAGCATGGTCAATACCCCCGCTGCCATCATCAGATTTTGCTGCGAGGAGTAGATACGGGTGAAGTTCGCCAAGCCAACCGCCAACACGGTATTTTCCGAACCACCACCCAAATAAATGAGGGGTTGTTGGAAGTCGTTCCACGAGAATAGGAAGTGGAACAGATAAACCGCAACAAGGGCTGGACGTGCCGCCGGAACAATGACATACCACAAAATCTGGAAGGGATTTGCACCGTCCACACGGGCTGCTTCGTCCATATCGAGTGGAATACCCATCATATACTGGCGCAGCAAAAAGACGTTGTAGGCATTGCTAAAGAAATGCGGCACGATCAGTGGAAAGAACGTCCCAATCCAACCGACTTTGTTATAGACGATATAGGTCGGGATTTGGGTCACTTGTGGTGGCAAAACGATAGTCGAGAGCAAGATAATAAACAGAATATTGGCATAGGGGATGTTGAAGCGAGTAAACCCATAGGCCACCAATGTTGCCGAAACCATCGCCCCAAGACCACTGACTACGGCAATGAACAACGTATTGCCAAACAGCTTAAAGTAGTTGATGGAATCCATCGCGTCGGTAAAGTTTTCGGGGTGGGGGTCAAATTCCCACACTTTGTCCAAACCGCGTACCCGTACATCCAATTCGAGTGGTTCAGCATCGGGATTTTCAGGATCAATAAACTTCGCGCCACGCCGTCCGGTTTCAAGCAGAGCCAACTCACGGATTTCGCCATCCACTGGCACCTTATACAAAATGAGGTCTTGTTCGAAACGAACTATCTCGGCATCTGAGACTGCAATAGGTAGTTCAAAGGGTGGTTCACTGATTTCTTCAGGATCCATCCACAGAGTTCGATTGCCCTCTAACTCTTCGACCAAGCCCAATTTGCCATGAACATCTCCATAATTCACGTTATAGAGATTCACTTCCAATCGCTCATTGACCAGCGCCGGATCGAGGTCTTCAACGGAAATTGGCAATTCAATGGGGGGGGCTTCAGGATTTTCACTATCAATAAACACGCTCACATTATCACGGGCTTCAAGGAAGGCATATTTGTAGATTCTGCCTTGTTGAATGACTTCATAGACCGTCAGTTCTTGACCCTGATAGTCAAGTGTCTGTGGATGGCGATAGGTGTAGCGGAAAGTTTCAACTTCAGGGCTTACATAATGATAGGTCTGGGGAGACATCGGAACAATTGGGTCATCAGGGTCAGACAACTGCCCTTCAGTTTTGAGAGCGGTGCTGCCCATATAGACGAGCGGACTGAGATAGATCGTGGCTACCCCAATCATAATCATCAGCAGTGTACCCATGCCGATGACTTTATAGACCTCGCGCTTCATATAACCGCGCTGGTTGACGTTATCGTTGCTTATAAATCCGCGTAGACGTTCCATTACTTATTTACCTCCCGCATAGAAGACCCAGCGGCTTGAGCTACGGAAGACCAAGATCGTGACGATCAGCACTACAATGAACAGGATCCAAGCCAATGCGGAGGCATAGCCCATATCAAAAAACACGTAGGCTTCCCGATAGAGATGGAGATTATAGAAATACATCGCAAGATCGTTGCCACCCGCCCCACGCGGGGTTAAGACATACGCGACCACAAAATATTGGAAGGTGCCGATTAAGCCAATCACTAGATTATAGAGAATGACGGGCGAGATCATCGGCAGCGTTACATTGCGGAAACGTGACCAATAATTGGCCCCGTCTACCTCAGCGGCCTCGTACAACTCAGTCGGCACATTTTGCAACCCGGCAAGGAACATCAGCATGGTCGTACCAATCCCCCACGTCCCAATAATAGTGAGAGCGGGTATGGCAAGGCTAGGTTCCTGCAACCACTCTGGTTTTCCAAGTCCTAATGGGCTTAGAAGGTAGACATTTAACCAGCCATCCTGTCCACGCAAAAATTGTTGAAACACGGTGGCCGACACAACCGCCGGAATAACACTCGGCAGGTAGTAGATGGTGCGGAACAACCTGACCCCCGGTACTTTGGTATTGGTCAGCAAGGCAAAAAACAGAGCTAGGCCCAGATTGACAGGCAGCGAGATAATCGCAAAGGTGAGTGTTACTTGGATAGCCTTCCAAACTTCATGATCCCGCGATCCAAAGTGGAAGGAACCAATCCTAAAAGCCTCGGTATAGCCCGGTTTGAAATTTACTTCATCTCCACTGTCCCGAATAACTTGTAGCGAGAATATTTTTTCATAATTTTCGGTGCCAATAAAATCCGTCTCGCCGGGTCGTTGGATGTTGTAGTCGGTCATCGAAAGATACAGTGAGGCGATCATTGGCCCAAGCAAAAACAGGAAAAAGCCGAGGATCCACGGAATTAAGAAAAAATATCCCCAAAGAATTTGCGCACGGCGCGGGGTAAGTTTGATACGTTTTTCTTCTACAGCGGGTGCTTGCACTTGAGTGGTAGGGGCAGATTGCACTGTTGCCATTGGAAAATCCTTTATCCTCCTAAACAATGATTGGGTTGACCCCTTCTCCAGTTTAGCACTGAAGAAGGAGTCAGAGTGAGAGGAGGCGTCGTCTTATTGAGCGGCTTCGTCGAAGATGCCTTGCACTTCGGCGTTAAGCGCGTCTAAACCAGCGTCCACATCTAGCTCAGGATCGGAACGAACCACCTGCCAGAAGGCTTCGAGGGCGTCCCAAGCGCGAGCGTAATTGGGCATATACCCTTCGTGATTGGGGGCGTCAAGATATTCCAACGCACCATAAACCACGTCAAGGTTCAGGAAGGGGAAGGCTTCTAGCCAGTAGGATTCCCATTCGCTACGGACAGACAAACGAGCGGGCATACAACCGTAAACTTGGCACAGCGCCAAGGCCTGTTCAGGGGCGGTGAGCCACTTCAGAACTTCCCAAGCCGCGTCTTTGTTTTCAAACCCGTCCATAATGGCGAAGGTGTCAGCATGAACAGCCGCCGTAGTCTTGCCATTGGGGGCGACTGGTACAGGATAGACGTTCCAATCAGCGGTGAAGTTGCCATCGTCCATCGCGGACTTGATCCCACCGAACAGCCATGTGTGGCTGCGGCCCATCGCAATACGGTTGGAGGTGAAGGGGTTGGTCACGCCTTCGCCAATCGCGCCTTCAGCGTCGGCGCTGGGGATGAAGTGATCAACAAAGATGCCGTCATGGAAGAACTTGACAGCCTGACGGAAAGCATCTTGATTGAACGTAGCAGTCACGGTGCCGTCTTCGCCAATTAGGACACCGGCATCATCGGGGCTGAAGCCGATGGTGCTGGCGCGGAAGTTGGTCCAGAACGGATAGTAGCCGTAAACTTCGATAGCGGCTGGATCAAAGCCATCTTCACCATTGTAGACACCATTGGCGTCCTGAGTGACGGCAATCGCAGCGGCACGCAGGTCTTCATATGTCCACGCACCGTATTCGGTGGGAGGCAGTTCGACTTCAGCGTCGGCGAATATAGTTTCGTTTACATAGATGAAAGAAGGATAGACACCCAACGGAATAGCAATTTGGCGATCACCCAGTTGATACAGGCCGAAGCTGGTGGCATCGAAGTCATCCAGATTCAGTTGGTCGCCATCGCGTTCAATATAGGAAGTAATGTCGGCCCACAGGTCGCTAACTTCAAACACGGTACGAACACCGGCTGGCCCCACGATAGCAGGCACATCACCACCAGAGACCTGCGTCAGCAGTTCGTCACGGGCGGTTTCGTTGTCATGGAATTCAAATTCGATCTTGATGTCTTCGTGCGCGGCATTCCATTCATCCGCCAACGCAACCTGAGCGGCCTGTTGTTCGGGCAGATAGCCAGTCCCAACGCCGACGAAAATCCGGATGGTCACCGGGTCTTGGGCTTTGGCAGGCTTGGCATCGTTACTGGGCAGCAACGCCACAACCAGCAGGGCAACAATTACTAATACGGGGAGGCCCCTCTTCAAAAACTTGGACATGACATTTAGCTCCTTATAGGCTCTAGCGAAATTTTTAAGGCCAAATACGAACTGATTAGGTTTCATTTCTGATTCTGCGGAATACCCTCCTTATAAAAATTCTTCCTAAATGTTGGGAGCGCTCCCAACATCGCCTAACAAAATTAGGTCGACTGACGGACGATCAATTTCACCGGGAGCATTTGCTGAAATGGTGGCTCGACCCTGCCCTCCAGCAGGTCAATCAAGCCACGCACCGCATAATCTCCTAGTTGGGTAATTGGCTGTTGAACAGTGGTTAATGGGGGTTCAGTGGTACGGGCAATCCCCATATCATCAAAACCACCGATGGCAATATCTTCTGGAATACGCAGACCCGCTTCTTTAATCGCCCGCATCGCGCTGGCGGCCATAACATCATTTGCAGCAAACACCGCGTCTATTCGGTGATGCAGCAGTAGTTTCATGCCTGTATAACCACTCGCATCCGAATAATCCCCAGCCGGGGTGATGAGACGCATATCTATAGGAATATCGGCATGTTGTAGGGCGCTGATATACCCTTGCAAACGATCATGGCTCGATGTTAGACCTGACCGACCCGTAATCATCCCGATGCGCCGCCGACCCTGTTTGATAAGATGCTCAACCATCATGCGAGCACCCTGCTCATTCTCCGAATCCACATAACTGCTTTGTTCATAAGCGGTAAAAGGCCGACCTATGATGATGTAGGGTTTTCCCCTTTGATCAAGGCGTTTGATGAATGAGGCATTTACGGTGGCGGACGCAACAATCATGCCATCGGCAAGGCGATCATTAAACACCTGATCGTAGAAAGCGCTCTCATCCACGTTGGCACTCGTTAGCCACAGGACGGGGCTGTAATTCACAGAATTGGCGGCGGTAGTAATGCCTTGCAACAGGATGGAAAAAAATGGGTCTGTAAACAGGTCACTGACAATGTGAGGGATCAGAATTCCGATGATGTTGGCACGTTGGGAGGCTAGGGCGCGTGCGGCGGGATGGGGTTTGAAATTATAGCGTTCAATAATTTCCAACACCTTGCGGCGAGTGATTTCACTGACATTGGGATGGTGATTGACCACCCTTGAAACAGTTGAACGGGAAACACCACTGAGGCGTGCAATATCCTCTAGGTTTAAATCAGTGATGCCGTTGTCAAAATCAGTGCTCATAACAATTCACGCCAAGAAAAATTAGTTGAATGTCGCTCCCCAATTGAATAAATATTTATGGGAGCGCTCCCAAACTTATTTTAATCATATCCCGATTTTTTAGGTTGTCAAATTTGTGATTTTCAGAACGAGCCGATGGTGACAGATGGCATAAAAAACAGAGTAGAATGTCACACTCTACTCTGTTTTGTGAGGTTCATAAAAGCCGAGATTTAGCGGTTGGCAAAACGATAACCCACCCCGCGTGAGGTGAGAATATAAATTGGGTTCATCGCATCTGGCTCGATTTTTTGGCGGAGATAGTGAATATATAATTTCAGACTATCCGTAGCGTCGGCATATTCTGGCCCCCACGCCTCTTTGACAAGATCGGTGCGTGAAATGACACGGCCTGCGTTGCGTACCAAAACTCCCAAAAGTTTGAACTCTTTGGGGGTGAGATGGACGAGTTTATCGTTGACCTTTACCTCGCGGTTAAGGAAATTGATGCGGAAATTGCCCCCGTCAAACACCAGTTCTTCAGAAACCGTCGGCGTTGGTGTGCGGCGCAGATGTGCTTTGACCCGTGCGACCAGTTCATCATTGTCATAGGGTTTGACAATGTAATCATCGGCGCCCATTTCCAAACCTTTGACCACATCTTTGATTTCGCTGCGTGCTGTGAGGAAAATGATTGGCACATCGGAAAGTTCCCGCAGCCGCCGACAAACCTCCCACCCGTCCATATTGGGCATCATAATATCTAACAAAACAAGATCAGGATGATTGCGATAGGCTTTGCGCAAGCCATCTTCTGCCCGATACGCCTTAATGACTTCATACCCCCGGCGCTCCAACAGAATACTAATGAGTTGGACGGTGGTTTCTTCATCGTCTATAACCAGAATTTTTTCCGACATTCCATAACCCCTTATAGGCAGGCAAATATTGGGTCACTAGAAAGCACATACAAACTTTTTTCTCACTCTACCATACTATTAACAATCAACGCAAGTACAAGTTAGAAAATCGTTAAGCATCGGCAGGGACGAGCGTCGAATCGTTAGAATCAGCTTGCGATTGAGCTTGGTTTGTTTCCAAAAGGCGTTGTTCTGTTTCCGCGATGATACGGGCCACTTCCTCGATTGCCACTCGCTGCTTACGATAAAAGTCAGCATTGCTCATCGCCAAGCGCAGTGCCACATCGCGCACACGCCGCCCTTGAATGAAACGCATTTCAAGAATGTTGTATAAAATCCATTCGGCTTTGGTTAGGTTTTGCTGTCCCTCTGGCCGCAGTCGTTCAATCGCATCCACCAATACCCGCCGTAGGGCATGAACGCGGTTGCCATCGGTTTTGGCAACATGATCGACAATGCCCAGTTCCAAGAGTTTACTTTCGGCCAGTTTTGGCCCGCCCCAATAATCACGCAGCGCATCTCGCACCAAGTCAATAAACTCAGGGCTGTCCGTGAGCTTGTTTTGCTCAACCTCAACCTTTTCTGGTTTGATAGAAACTTGCCCAAAGGTACTGACGTTGGTTCTTTGAAGGGTCGTGCTGCTAACCGGAATCAGTTCGCCTAGCGTCGAGAAAATACGCCGTTGCAGGCGTTCATCCATGAGTACCTGTATCGAACGCTGCACAAGCGCATTCAACGTATCCTCTTCCTCGGCATTCAAATTAGGTTCGGCGGTGCGTCCCCAAATACCCATAATTCCCATGAGGGTATTTTCTTTGCCTTCCTTGCTGTAGAGGGGAACTAGCCAAAATGATCGCCAACTAAAGTATCGGCCAGAGCGCTTGAGTCCATCAGGCAATGGGTTATGGTCGTTGCCATTTGAAAATCCATTCGTCAATATTTCTTCGGTGGCGGCACGGTCTTCCTCAGGGATGCGACCTACCACCTGTTCCAAATGGGCACCCCATTCGCCAATAGATGCTACAAACGCAGTTGGGACCCGTAATTGGTCACATACCGCCGCAAGGATTGCTTCGTGCAGTTGGGCAGCGTCAGCCCGTGTCAACAATCGCTCGCTAATGGTTTGCAATCGTCTTGCCTGCTCTTGGTCATGGGTATAAACCAGCCAGCCCTCTAAACGCGGCATAATCAACGTGAACATCCACTGCATACACAAGACCACCGTGACCGCAGCAAATGAGATAAACTGCTGACCCTCTATCCCCAAAACGCTGGTGGCTTCCGCGAATATTTGGATGGCAGCCAGCACCACCGTGCCCGTGACAGGTCCGCGCAGCATAAATTCGAGGAGTTCGGCCTTAACCACGCGATCGGGCTGATGGGTTCCAAAAAACGACAGCGGATAGGCCATAAACGCCAGCATCGCCAACACCGCCACATTAGCAATGTTAAAGACAAGCCATATCCATGCATTGGAAAGGGTGCCCACATCATCAAAAAATATAGACAGCAACAGGGAGTAGGGATAAAGGCCCCATGCCGGAGTGGTAAACGCGGCCAACAAATAGGTCATCCGGCGGCGGGTATGTGTAGTCAGACAGCGACGGCGTGCCCGCACAACATTAAACACCGCAAAGCTAACCGCCACTAGAAAATACGCTGTATAGATAAGGAAGAGACTACCCGGCTTCATATGCCACGTGGGTTTTTCAACTAACGATTTGACGATGGTATCGGTAAATAAAGATGCCAAAGCAAAAACCGCTCCGACAACATAGAGTAGCCGTGAGGCTCGACGACGGCGTCCGCGTGAAATTCGTCCCGTCGTAGCCAACAGTGCATCCGAGAGATGGAACATGGCGGCTGGAATTATCGCCAACCCGATCCACTGGAATCGAAACCAGTTTTCAAGGGCCTGTGGCTTGCTCGGTTCCAGCGCGATAAAAACATCGCCAATATAAGAAATGGTGACACACCCCAGCAGAATACTAGAGGCACGAGTCACCCGATCTCTGACATGGCGCGTAATGTTGTATAACAGCATCGAGGCGGTGATGATGACAATAGCTGTAGAAAGAATTTCGTTGGTAAATTGAAAAAAGGTAACGCTGTTTAACCTATCCATAATCCTCAACTGACAATGGGTTGATTATCTTTTAGTCTGTTTATTTTACCCGCCAAATCGCCAGACGCCTGACCATTGGATGACAGAAACTAAACGGACTGCCATTGCTGACAGTCCGGGAATTTGATAATTTGCATCGGGGCAACATACCCGATTGCGGAATTATTCTTCTTCGAAATCTTCCTTCTTACGGGTAATGCGTTCCGGTTCGGCAGGGCCGCTATCCGTAGTGGTAACCTCTTCGGCTTCAGTATCAACACCCTCGTAGACCGAGCGCACCACAACCATGTGGGGGTCGCTGGCGTAGGTCACTTTTTCAAGGGCGGGCAAATCCGAGACATGGATCATGTCACCGATAGCCTTGAGCACCGACACATCCACGATCACTTTGCTTGGAATATCAGAGGGAAGCGACTCAACCTCAATCGTTGGGGCTTCTTGGACAACTTGCCCTCGCAGGCGCAATTGCGTGCTTTCTACATTAATCAATTCAATCGGAATGTTGCTGATAATGGTCTCGTTTAGATTTACTGCATAGAAATCCACATGCAACACATCGCGGCGCACGGGATGACGGTCTACCACGCGGATGAGGGTGGTGTAGGTCTGATCTTGAACTTTGACATCAACCAAGTTTGTTCCCCCCGCACGAATAAGGACTGCACGGAGTTGGGGCCAATCCATCATAATGTGGACCGGGTTTTGGCTTGGGCCATAGATAACACCGGGGATTTGACCAACGGCACGCAGTTGTTTGACCTGCTTGCCAATCACTTCACGGGGTTGTGCTTGTAGGACGACTGCTTCACTCATTTTCGTTGAACTCCTCAACCAAAAGCTCTTATCACTGACTATCCTCTTTTGGCGAGGTTGGTGGATCAGTTCAGAGCCGTACTGTTGTATTCAATTAAGATGCTTCTGATGACAGGCATAATGATTTTGAAATGGTTTGCCTGACTGCTTTTGCGGCGTGCCGATTGTAACGGAGGGGGGATAGCAAGTCAATACGTAGTCATGGGATACAACATTGGGTTAATCGTATTCAATCGCCCAAAAAATGCTATAATGCGGGGCGCTGTAAAGGAGAAACTTAGCCGATGTCCGTTCCCTATTGTCATGTATGCCAGTCCCGTCCGGAAGAGCAGCGGGCCGTTACTGATTCCGGTCTTGAAAAAGGTGATTATTGCCCGGTCTGTTATCGTCCCACCTGCTCCCATCATCTGGCGACTGTCCGTTTCCGCTGGCGGACGGATCGTCGGCTCGATAGTGCCCTTGTCTGTATCGAATGTAAACGGGCCTATCGTCATCGAAATTGGGATGTTGCCAACCGTGATTGGATTAGTTGAGGAGCCAAAACATCATGCCCCATCGTCCCCATTTGGTCTTTGAACCTGAAATCCAAGATGCCCTATCACAATATATTGTAGAGTTGTATGTAGATGAAACGGATGCCCAGCGTCAAATTAGCGAAAAAACGACTACTCAAGGGCTACCTCAGATTGATTTACGCGCCGAAGAAGGCTGGATGTTGATGTTCCTCACCCGCCTGATTCAAGCCAAACAGGTAGTTGAAATTGGCACATTGGCAGGCTACAGCGCCACATGGATTGCACGCGGTCTGCCTGATGACGGGAAGCTGATTACACTCGAATTAGACCCCAAACATGCCAACATCGCCCGTGAAAATCTGGATGCCAATGGGGTCAGCCATAAAGTAGATATTCTGGTTGGGGACGCCACCCAAAACCTAAAGACCCTTTATGGCCCTTTTGACCTCGTTTTTATTGACGCCGACAAAGAAGGTTATGAGGTGTATTTGGATTGGGCGATTAACCATGTACGTAAGGGCGGGCTGATTACCGCGCATAATGCCTTTCAACATGGCAATATCGTCGCCAAAGTCCCCGACCCACATCGTGCCAATGGTGCGAAACATATTGATGCGTTTAATCGCCGAGTCGCGGCGGATAAACGTCTACTTTCAACCATCATCCCGGTTGGGGATGGTCTTGTTGCGGCAATGGTTTTGTAGGGAGAACTTAAATGGAATTAGCGGGTCGTCGTCCCAAAAGGGTACGATTTTGGAGCATAGCCCTAGTGCTAAGTCTCATCGGGCTGTTGATCGGGGCGTGTGATGAGGTAGATAAGCTGACGGGGGATGACGATGTGGTGGTGCCCACCCTTGCCACCCTGACCGATTTGCAGACGGCTGTCTATTTGACACAGGTCGCCCCGCCAGCAGGTTTTGCAACGGTGTCCTTCCCCGGTATTGATGATAATTTACGCACGGCAGTGTATTCGCATGTCATCATTACAGTGAATTTCGACGGCGCATACAGCGAACCCACTCCCGACGATCCCCCCAATGTCCAAAGTACCATGCGCATCGAAATTTGGAACGATGACTTTAATGTGGCACGGCAAGTGCGCATTGAATTTTTGGGCAATGTCTTTTCGGGGGATGCCAGCAATTTAGACGTAGTGCGCCTAAGCAATAATTTCTACATGCTTAATCCCAATGGGGTATGTATCACCGACCCCGCTAAAATCCGGGATATTGCGACCTTGCAAGCCGGGCAATTGTTGGGCGGGGTCAATCTAGCACAGTCGACAGGCCGCCCCAATGAACTGATTAACGGCTACAAATCGTGGCAATATGGCTTTACACCCTCCCAGATGAATTACCCATCGGTTCAAACGACCAACGCGATTGATATTTTGACGGGTGAACTGTGGGTTTCGCCGGAGTACAATGTTGTCACTCGCTACAAAGTCGAGATGAATGTTTATCAAGCGACGTTGTTATTCGGCAATCGTCCGGTCACGGGTCGCATTGTTTTTCAATACGATGTAGATCAACTGGGCATTGCGCCGAATATCTCCGTTCCGAACGGCTGCTAGAACAACAGTGCGGAAACCCTTGCGTTTACAGGGTTTAAGGATATAATTTTTGGGTTACACGATTCACAAAAATTTGAAAATTTACGGCGCGAAGCCCTGCGGAGAACTCTCAACATGCGTGTTTCTGTTCTGCAAGAAAATCTGCAAAAAGGTCTGAGTATTGTCAACCGGGCGATTAGTTCGCGCCCAACCCTGCCCATCTTGGCGAATGTGCTGCTTTCCACCGAAGACTCCCGCCTAAAACTTTCCGCCACCAATCTTGAACTCGGCATTTCGGTCTGGATTGGGGCCAAAGTGGAACAAGATGGCGCTGTCACCGTACCTGCCCGTACCCTATACGAACTCGTCAGCAATCTATCGCCGGAACGAGTGGATATGGAATTGGAAGTCCGTACCCAGACGGTCAACTTGCGCTGCGGCGGCACAACCACCAATATCAAAGGCATTGACGCTTCTGAATTTCCGCTAATCCCCGAAGCGAGCGCCGACGGGGTGGCCGTACCTGCCCATGAATTCCGTGAGATGATTGAGCAGGTCGCCTTCGCCGCCGCCAAAGATGACAACCGCCCTGTGCTGACGGGCATTCTGGCGCGTTTTGAAAATAACGTAATTACACTGGCCTCGGCAGATGGCTATCGTCTGTCGGTACGCAAAGCCTATATTGAAAATCCGGTGAAGCAGGTCGTGAGTGTAATTATTCCTGCGAAAGCATTACAAGAAGTGGCGCGTATTATCTCCGATGAGGACGAACTGATCTATATCTCCATGCCCGAAGGCCGCAGCCAAGTCATGTTCCATCTGGCGGAAGTGGATGTGGTTTCTAGCCTCATTGAAGGCAAATTCCCGGATTATGAAGGGATTATCCCACGCAAAAAGAGCACCCTGACCACTGTTTATCGGGATGAATTGCTGTTGGCATGCAAGCGCTCAGAAGTGTTTGCCCGCGACAATGCTTTCACTACCAAGATTTCGATTATCCCTTCCGACGATGGCGTTGGCCCGGGCGAAATGCGTGTGCGTGGTCAATCCAACGAAAAAGGCGATAACGAAAGTTTGGTGACGGCCTCAGTGGACGGTACAAGCGTGGACATCTCCTTCAACATCCGCTACTTGATTGATGTCCTAAACGTGATTAAAGAAGATCAGGTCGTCATCGAAACCAACACCTCCACCGACCCCGGTGTGGTGCGTCCGATGCGAACCGATGATGACGGCCTTGATCATTTTGTGCATGTGATTATGCCCATGCGCGGCGGCTGATAGTCCCAAATAACGGAACACCAACCCCTCTATTGATGGATAGATGCCGATGGAGGGGTTTGGGTTAACTCACTTTTTACCTTGACTATAAGCCTTTCCTCCCTTAAAATCGGCCTGTTTCCAACAGCATGGCAAAATTGAGCAGGTAAAAAATTCCCTATGCCGATGTTTGAAAACCTGAGTGACCGCCTACAAGATGTCTTTGGACAGCTTGGTCGCAAAGGCACACTCACCGAAGCCGATGTAGATACGGCGCTGCGTGAGGTGCGTATTGCCTTGCTTGAAGCCGATGTCAACCTCAAGGTGACAAAAGATTTTATCAAGCGCGTGCGTGAACGGGCTATCGGGGCAGAAGTCCAAAAAAGTCTTCGTCCCGCCCAACAGGTCATCAAAATCGTCAATGAGGAACTCGTTGCCACACTTGGCGAAGCAGGCAGACTGAATCTCAGCGGCCCCTCTCCGCGCGTGATTATGCTGGTCGGCCTGCAGGGGTCGGGTAAGACCACCACTGCGGCAAAACTAGCCCTGCACCTGCGCCGCGACAATCGTAAACCATGGCTGGTCGCCGCTGATACCTACCGTCCAGCAGCGATTGACCAGTTGGTGACGCTCGCCAAACAAATTGACATGCCGTACTACGCCGAAACAATCCAATCCTCCCCCCCCGACATCTGTGCGCGAGGGGTTGAAGCCGCCAAAAATGCCGGAGCGACGGTTGTGATTTTGGACACAGCGGGTCGTTTGCAGATTGATGACCATCTGATGGCCGAATTGGAGGCAATCAAAGCACGCACCAATCCAGCCGAAATTTTGCTGGTGGCGGATGCGATGACGGGGCAGGAAGCGGTACGGATCGCCGAAGGCTTTAATCAACGAGTCGGCCTGACGGGGTTGATTCTGACTAAAGTAGACGGTGATGCGCGTGGCGGTGCTGCCATTTCCATGCGAGAAGTGACCGGGGTTCCAATTAAGTTTTTGGCAACAGGCGAAAAGTTAGACGGATTTGAGGTATTCTATCCAGATCGTCTGGCCTCACGTATCCTCGGTATGGGCGACATGCTCTCCCTCATCGAACAAGCCGAACAGCTTTACGATGAAGAAGAAGCCCTGCGCCTTCAAAAGAAGATGTTGAAAAATGAGTTCAACCTTGAAGATTTCTTGGGGCAACTCCAAAAAATTCGCCGCATGGGGTCATTTTCTAAAATCCTAGAGATGATTCCCGGCGTCGGCAATCTACGCAAGCAGTTGAACATCAATGACCAAGATGCTCAACAACGGATGAAACGGGTCGAGGCGATTATCCTCTCCATGACCCCCCAAGAGCGTCGTAATCCCAAAATGTTGAATGCCAGTCGCAAAAAACGGATTGCCGCAGGTAGTGGAACAACGGTGCAGGACATCAATCAACTCTTGAGCCAGTTCCGTGATATGCAAAAAATGATGAAGGAGATTGGCGGCGGGGGGGGACGACCTCCACGAATGCCGGGTCTCCGTTAAACCCGAAAATGAATACATGCTGTAAGGAGCAATGAAACAATCATGGTACGCATTCGTTTGCGTCGTGTAGGCCAAAAAGGTCAAGCTGTCTATCGTATTGTCGCCGCCGATCAACGCGCCAAACGCGATGGGCGCTATATCGAGATTCTGGGTCACTACAATCCCCGCACCCAGCCGGAAACCGTTGAATTTGCGGAAGAGCGTATGCTGTTTTGGTTAAGCAATGGCGCTCAACCCTCCGATTCTGTCAATATGTTGCTGCGTAAGGCGGGTACACTGGAACGTTATGAACGCCTGAAAAAGGGCGAAAGCATGGAAGTGCTAGTTGCCGAAGCCAACGCCAAGAAAGAAGCCGCTGGCCCAATCAATCCCAAGACCCGCTTTATGGCCCCTCTCAAGAAGGAATCGGCCAACTAAAGGTCTGAATTTTTAACCGCTGTCTTCCTAATGGAGGGCTGAGATGAAAGAACTTGTTGAATACGTCGCCAAATCGCTGGTAGATGACCCCTCCCAAGTGGAAGTGGGCGTCGAGCCAGACGGCAATTTGGTTATTCTCAAGCTGCATGTTGCCCCGGAGGATGCAGGCCGGGTGATTGGAAAAGATGGTCGTGTTGCCAGCGCCCTGCGGGTTTTGCTGCGGGCAATGGCAGCACGCGAAGGCAAACGGGTGACACTGAAGATTGACTAAACAACCCTCCGAACCCTATTTCCTCGTGCTGGGCAAAGTTGTCCGGCCACATGGCATTCGGGGTGAACTGCGGATGCAAGTGATCACCCGCTTTCCAGAGCTTTTTGAAGACCTTGATACAATTTATCTCGGTACGGACAAATTTGACCGTCGCAGCGCCACCCGCTACAAAGTGGTGCGTCTCCGCCAAGAACGCGATGTGATATTGTTGGCCCTAGATGGCATCATGGATCGAAATACGGCGGAATCTCTGCGCGGCAAATTTGTCATGTCCCCTCTCCGCGATACCCTACCCCTTGAAGAAGGCGAAGTGTATCTGTTTGAAATCGTGGGCATGTCCGTCTACACCGACACCGATGAATATCTCGGTGACGTAGCGGAAATCATGGAGACAGGCGCAAATGATGTCTATGTGCTGCGTGGGGGCAATCGTGGAGATGTGTTAATTCCCGATACGGATGAAGTGATTCAGTCCATTGACCGGGCCAACCGCAAAATTATCATTACCCCCTTGATTGGTCTGCTTCCCGGCGACGAGATAGATGATACTGATGAGCCGGATGACGGCGACGACGCCTAAACCCGCATTGCCCCTATGCACCGGGAACACTATTGGGTTGGTTTTAATCTCGTCAAAGGCATTGGGCCAAGCCGACTACGGGCGCTGTGGGTCTATTTTGACCATGATATGGAAGCGGCGTGGAATGCCGACCCCCAAGAGTTGTTGAATGCTGGACTGGGTGAACAAGTTCTTAGCACCTTCCTCAAATTTCGCAAAGAACCCAATCTCGATCCCATCCTTGATAAAATTCAGCGTGCCCATGCCCATATTTGCACGCTCGATGATGACGAATACCCAACCCTTTTGCGCGAAGTGCCAGATGGCCCACCGCTACTGTATGTTCGGGGTCGGCTTTTTCCCGAAGATGACCTTGCCCTTGCGATGGTCGGGACACGCAAAGCCACGACCTATGGCCTCGAAATTGCGCGGCGGATAGCAACTGCAATGGCTCATGCTGGCGTCACGGTCATCAGTGGGTTGGCGCGTGGACTTGATACGGTTTCACATGAAGCCGCTCTTGCAGCAGGGGGACGAACCATCGCCGTGATGGGGAATGGCATAGATCAACTCTACCCATCTGAGAACCGCGCCCTTGCTACCAAAATTGTCGAGGAGGGACTCGGTGCGATTGTTACGGAATATCCCCCCGGCACACCCCCACTTGCTGAAAATTTTCCGGCGCGAAATCGTATTATCAGTGGCTTATCACTTGGCGTGTTGATTGTCGAAGCGCCAAAAAGCAGCGGCGCACTGCTAACCGCTCAATCCGCCCTCGATCAAGGACGTGAGGTCTTTGCCATCCCCGGTAATATCACCTCTCCCAACAGTGAGGGTACCAACAGTCTGATTCAAGACGGGGCAAAGTTGGTCATGCGCCCGGAAGACATCTTAGAAGAACTCAATGTAAGTCGTTACACTCTTCAGACGAAACAAGCGGTAAAATCAATAGTGCCAGATTCGCCGGAAGAGGTGCGCTTGTTAGAAATCATTGCACTCGAACCCGTTCATCTTGATGACATCAGTATTCAAAGTGGTCTACCCATTCATCAAGTTGCCTCAATGATGACTGTTATGGAACTCAAAGGCTTGGTACAGACTGTCGGCGCAATGATGTTCCAAATGTCTCCCAATGTAGACCTTGATTCATTCAACGACTCTTTGAACACTGAGTGAAATTCCCCCCTATCAATTTGGAGAAACAATCATGACTGAGCATCTATACGCAATTATCATGGCGGGTGGCGGCGGAACGCGCCTTTGGCCTCTCAGCCGCCAAAATCGTCCCAAGCAGTCACTTCCATTGGTCGGTGAACATTCCATGTTCCGGGTTTCAGTCGAACGCCTTTTTCCACTGCTGCCACCAGAACGCATTTTTGTGGTGACGGGCCAAAATCATGCCGAGGAACTGCGCCGCGATACGCCTGAACTGCCCTCCGACAACTTCCTTGTCGAACCCTTTGGCCGTGACAGTGGCCCGGCGGCTGGCTTAGGCACCCTTCACATCGCCGCCCAAGACCCCGATGCCGTGATTGCGGTGCTGACCGCCGACCACCACATCACCGACGTTGAGGCATTTTTGAACGTGCTCAAATCGGCCTATCAGATGGCCCAAAAAGGCAAAATCGTGACTCTCGGCATTTCGCCAAGCTACCCCTCAACAGGCTTTGGTTATATCAAACGCGGGGAACTGCTTGAAACAGTGGATGGCTACAAGGTTTACAAGTCGGAAGGCTTCCGTGAAAAACCCGATCATGTCACTGCCATCGAATTTGTCACCAGCGGACGCTATAGCTGGAACGCGGGCATGTTTATCTGGAAAGCCTCCCAAGCACTGGCCGAATTTGAAAGACAAAAACCCGGCATCTATCAAAATTTGCAGACCATCCGCCAAGCCTATGGCACGCCAGAATATGCAAGTGTGATCCAAAAAGTGTGGCCGGAGATGGAAAAAATCTCGCTTGACTATGCCATTATGGAAAAGGCCCAAGAAGTTGCGGTGATTCCTGCCGATATTGGTTGGAGTGACATTGGCAGTTGGTCAGCTTTGTACGAAGTGCTGCATATCGAGCGTGGGGACGATCAACAAAACGTTCTCCACAGCAAAAACACCGATGCGATTATGTTGGATACGAGCGGAACATTGGTCTTGAGTAATCGTCTGGTTGTGACCATCGGAGTTGAAAATCTGGTCATTGTAGATACGGATGATGCCCTGCTCATTTGCCATCGAGATCGGGCGCAAGACATCCGGGCAGTGGTCAACAAACTTCAAGAGACAGGCAAGAAAAACCTGCTCTAAACTTCTTAGCGTAGGCGAGACACAAATTTGTACACTTGCGAGGCTTAATGTACAATGGCCTCACATGATAAAAAGTTCGAATTTGCTGTTGAATAGGACGCGCCTGCACGGGCCGCCTGCCGGACGGAATAGAGGCTACGCTTATGCAAAGAATCGTTCATGTTGTTAAACAATGGGATGTCATTCTGACCGCCTTTAAACCCGCATTGCGGCGCTTTTTTTGGATTCTCTTTGGCGTCGTATTGGGGATGCTGCTGGTCTATGTGATTGTACCGGTCAAGTTTGAGAATAATGCCGAGCCAGTCCAGTTGGGCGATACCTATCGTGACCAATGGCTTAAGGGCCTTGCGGCTGAATATGAAACTTGGAATGAAATCGTGGCGACTCAAGGAGCAAGCGATTTTAACCCAGTTGAAGAAGCCCAGACCAAACTGATTGACGCGGGCATCACTACTGACGACATCACCCGCCTGCAAAATGAAAATGCCGATAATGCGGTCTTGGTTGGTCAATTAGAGGCTCTCAAGCCAGTCGCAGACAGCATCAAAGGCGATGCCCAAGCCAAACTCGACCAATATCCTGACCCCGGCTTTTGGAATAATGTCATGGTACCACTGCTTGGGTTCTTGGGGATGCTGATCGTTTTGCTGCTGCCAACCTTGTTGTTTGCCATCTACGGCATCTACGACCTGCCCCTCATTGGCCCCGTCATTAAGCGGTTGACACAAGGCGCACCCAGCGAAACCGACATGAAGATGCGGGCGGAACGAGAAGCACGCGCGGTTGCCAAAGAAATGGCCGCGACCCAGCGCACCGTTTTCGACACCCCGCCTGTCACCCAATTTATGTCTACCTATCTGGCGGGTGACAACTATTACGACGATTCCTTTGCCATCGAACTCGCCGACGCCAATAACACCTTTTTGGGTGAATGTGGATCGGGTATTGCCGACACCATCGGGGTAGGCGACCCCAAGAAAGTCACCGCGACAGAGGTCTGGATATTTGACAAAAACGACATCAGTACCGTAACCCATGTCTTGATGTCCGAACATGCCTTTAACGACGATGCCATCCGCGCCAAATTAGCCGCACGTGGCGAACCCGTCTTGGCCGTTCCCGGTGCGACGACGGTCTTGGAAACTCAAACCCTACGCGCCCAAATCCGCATTGTAGATATGCAGTATGGCGATGGTGCGCTGCCGCCCCACAGTTTCTTTGATCGTTTGACGGTTGAAATTGCGGTCTGGCAAAAAGAAGGTGAAGCGGTGATTGAGCCTCCAGTGCGTATGCCAATGGGAACGGGCA
>JABFGB010000025.1 GCA_013112715.1 Chloroflexota bacterium | reverse complement strand
CCCTTTGCCGACATGCTATTGTCCCTTAAGGGTTTCCCCATCCGGTCAGTCGGCTGACCTCACAGGTTTCTTCTCCAACCTGTGGTGCTTCTAGCACTATCTTTTACGCCGCCACACGGCGCACCAACCCCAATCCCAACACGCCGAGAAAGGCAAAGATGGGCGCTACAATTTGCGCCAGCGCTCTCAGGTCGGTGAAGAATGCTTCAATCGCCGTACCGAGATTGCCCATAGGCACTTTCCTCCAAGAAACCACTATAGGATATTGTGTTTTTAGGATACGGTGAGTGCATGGCACCCGGTGTCCAATAAGTGAACATAAACGGTCAACGAACTAACAAACCCGTCCAATTTTCAATTTGATCTGCGCTATAATAGGCGAAAGGAGAGTGGCGATGACCCTTCAAACCATCACATTGCAAATACCGGAACATATCTATGAACGCGCTCAACAAATGGCGGAGACCACCGACCAACCCCTTGAAGCTGTTTTTCTGCATGAACTGGAAAATGCCTTTTTGCCACCCCTACCTGAAGATGAAGAGGCGGAATTGAGCGCCTTAAATTATCTTTCAGATGAAGCCCTCTGGACTATCGCACGCGAACAAATGCCTAGCCCTCGTCAGGAACGAATGCAGGGGCTGATGGATGGCAATACCAAAGGCACTTTGTCGGAAGCCGAATACCAAGAATTGGAGCACCTAGTGGAGCAGGGGCAAAAGCTGATGCTGCGCAAGGGTAAAGCGGCTGCTCTCCTCACCGAGCGGGGTTATAAAGTTACACGCGAGTCTTTACGTGGCTGAATTATCATGGGCAGCAACCGTTCGTCTGGTACATGAACGAGCCAACTACTGCTGTGAATACTGCCAGACGAGCCAAGAAATCATTGGGCAGGCCATGCATGTTGAGCATATTGACCCGACTGGCTCGGATGAACCCGACAACCTCTGTCTCTCTTGTGCGACTTGTAATCTCAGTAAAGCGAAAGCCGTGACTGGCTTTGACCCAGATACAGGGGAAACGGTTGAGCTTTTTAACCCTCGTCTACAGCAGTGGTCAGAACATTTTGTTTGGATCGAGCATGGATTAAGATTGAAAGGCTTGACCCCAGTTGGGCGGGCTACTATTGAACGCTTGAAGATCAACTTGGAACGGGTGGTCAATGCTCGGCACTACTGGATTAAAGCAGGTGGACATCCGCCCGACTTAAAAGAATCTGACAAAACTTAGCACACCAACATCTCCAGTCGGTCAGGTAACTTCGGTAAACTTCATTTTGGTCATCAATTGAATGGCTTTCCAGAGTGTTGTCGCCTCAAAAGCATCATCCGTGAAAAACAACTCCGAGTGATAAAGTAGAATGAGGTTAAAAGTCTCATTCCATTTTGCAAGCTCAAAGAAGTGTTGTAGCTCTTGTAATCCACGATCATCCGCCACCCATATTTCAGGTTCAGGCATTTTGATGTACTCAAAAACAAAGAATTCAGAAGGATGAGGATCATGCAGTTCATCGTAGAACTCTGGGTCTCCCATCAAATCGCGAATATTGATTATCTTGGTCTCATCAGTGGAAACCGATGACGGATATGATTCGATTTGGTTGACATACAAAAGTCCATAATATTGAGAAAATATCTGCCGCCTACACAACAATCTAAATCGAATAGATCCACTGCCCATCCAACTGGAATTGAGTTCGATTCGCGCATGGGCATCATCAACGAAAATTAGATCACATTTCGTCCAACCTGAGCCTGTCTGTAAATGATGAACAAATGCTGATGGCATTGTCAGTTAGCCTCCATCAATTGAATTGCAGACCAAACTGGTAATTTAAGACCTGAAGCACAGCATAAGGCATAGTATTGTCCCAATCCCATATAATTTCCAAATCGAGCGCCTGCCCCGGTAAGATGGAGTATTGGTCAAATCCAGCAGACGCGATCCAAGGCCCCGGCGGATTAGGTTGATGACCGAACGCTATTTGGATGTCATCGGGAGAGAGGGTTACAGGCTCAAACTGCCCATTGTAGAGACGCATTTTTGTGACTAAATACCCATCCGGTGAAATCTCCACACTGACCAACTCCACATAAAGTAAATCACGGGCAGGCTGGGGTGTAGCCGTTGGAAAAACGGGGATTGGCGTCGCCAGTGGGGTATCCTGTTCAATATCGGTGGATAGAAAGCCTTCACGGGTTAGTTCCTGTTCGGCCTCGTAACGTCCCACCACTAGCAAACGGGTGGCGGTTGGTGCACCCTCGTCATCCAGTTCACCGATCAAGACCAACACCAAACCGGGTGCAATCTGACGAAAGGCGGCTGTATCACTGCGGCGCACTTCGGTTTGGCGCTCAAAGGTATATTCAATCACCGCGCCAGTGTTGAGGATAAGATGAAACACCGCGCCTTCACTTAGGCGATCAAAGAGGTCTTCATTTTCTTCACTCCACGGGATACCGACCACTCGCCGCACCGACATGCCCAAAAGGTAGCTGGCCGTATCAGGATTGGGGTCGTATTCCCATTCGGAATACTCCACCGTCCGGCGCTGCACCACAAAAACACGCGGCTGTCGTTCGCCCGGTGGATAGATTTGCAGCCCCACCGGGTAGGCCAGTGTGCGACTGCTGTCCCGATCCCCATCCTTGATAATGGTGTCCTGTTCTTCAAGGGCAATGGGGGTCGGTGTAACTGTGTACCGCAGGGTTGGCGAGGCATAGGGATTGAAGGCTTGCAAGGTTGGATCAGCATTACCACCGCGTCGCGCCATGAACAGAACAAGGAGCAGGCACAGAAATAATCCCCCGCCTGCCGCGATGAGCAGCATAGGGTTAGGTATATTGCTCCCTTTGGGTAAATACTCCTCTTCCGGGGAATTCAAGGGTTCACCCTGCATGGCGGCAGTCTTGACCCGCTGCGGTGGTTTGGCCCAGCGTGCCCCGACTGGCACTAGCGCATCCTGCTCAAAGCGGGCCAGCAGTGCTTGGACGACTTGCAGTTCTTCCGCATCCGTCACCGCATTGACCTTACCCGCTTCTCGTTCCAGCACTTCGCGGTAATACTGCTGACGCTGGGTCGGCACGAGCGAATAGGCTTCGTCAAGTTCGGTTAATTCCAGCGTCCGCCATGTATCGAGTGGACGATATTGCACTTCTTCTACTTCGGGGATCGGCGTTACAGGTTCATGTTTGGCTTTGCTCATGGTTGATCCGTTCCCTCTGTGCTGGTGATATTTGAGCGTGGTTGGGTGTTTCTTTCGGCAGTCGGCCCAAGTCGCGTTTGAGGGATAGACCCCGTGATACGGACTTCATCGGGCATCGCCGCCGCGACGGTCAAGAATCGTCCTACCTGCTGTTGGGCCTCACTCTGACGTGTACCCGTTGTCATACGGACATACTGAACCAGTTTGTCATGAGTCGCAGGCTGTACACTGCGCCCATCCTCCGCACTGGCCTGTTCTTGCAGCACCTGCATGATGTGTCCACCATTCAATCCCAAACGCAGGGCCTGATCGCCAACCGCATTAAAACGCGCTGCATCACTGATGGGAGTTTGGCCCACCGCAGGCTGCATCCCAACCGACTGGGCCATTCGTCCACCAAACTGATCCCCTGCTCCATCCAGCATAGGCTTGTCCATTTTCTGGCGATATTCACGCTCCATATCCACCGCGTCCGCAACCACCGCCCCAACATTCCGGCTGCCCGTGACATCCATGCGGCCCGCCACCCGATCGCGCTGTTGCTGGTCAGCCATTGTTTTGAGTGCCCCTGCCGCCGCACTCAAATCACGCCCAGCCCGTTCCAATCCAGCCGTATCCACCGTCACTTTTTGCTCACTAGCAATCGTCTTGAGAGTGTCGCGCAGTACGGCATCATCGCGGCTGTTATCCGCATCCATCTGCGCTTGGGCCGCACTTTCATCACGACGATTATCGGTATTAAGGGCGGAACTGAGGGCCGCATCGTCCCGTTCATTATCGGCATTCAGGTGTGCTTGCTCAGTGGCATCCATACGAGCAGCGGTTGCCGATTCGTCAGCAGGTGTAAAACGCGCTTGAATACGCGAGGTGCGGCGACCGACACTACTGTCAGGCAATAAATCCTCGGGTTCATATCCGGTGATGTTGATGGGCGGCGGTGCAAGTGGCGGTGTAGGCAATGGAGCAGAGATGCCAGTAGGCCCATTCCCTGAACTGCTTGGACCGCTGGACAGCAGAAGCGGTTCTACTCGTGTGCTTTCCACCTCACCCAGTTCTAGGAATGGTGGAGGCAATGTTTGGGTTGAACTTCCACCCGTCATCGCTCGCCCCGCGCCACTCGTGGCGTGAGCGGTCATCCGTCCCGCCATCATCAATTGCCCACCCGCCATGTTCATGGCTGGCCCACCAATGCCGGACGCACTCATACCACTCATAGCCGCCCCGGCCAGAGCCAACGTTCCACCGCCTGTGGCGATGGCCGCCGCCGTTCCGACTGTACCCACTGCCGCCCCGGCTGCCACCTGCCCCGGTGTTAGAATCGCCCCACCGGTGGCCTGACTGATTGAACCAAAAATCCGGGTCAATGAATTCCAGACCAGTTTCATGGCCGAAATCATCAAGATGAGCATCAGCACCGCACACAGCAGTCCAACCCCAATCGAGGCCAACGGATTTTGGGTGGCGGCAGCGGCGAGGGCTAAGGATACTATCAAGGACTGACCTAGAGCGATGACCACACTCGCCACGATGATTTCAATCCACAAGTCCACCACCGAACGGGCAATGCCTTCGGTGCGTTTGAAAAACGCAAAAATCGCCGCCACCCCAAACGAGATGAAACTCAATCCCTGTGCAAAGGCCACGAGTAGATAAACAATTTTCTCGAAGATGCCCAACCATAAGAGCGGCCATGCCCCAATCAGACGGTACTGCGCGGCAGCCGCCATACTCAAAGAACGCTCTCGATCATCCGCAGGGATAACCTCCCATGTGTCGGGCGACACCATCACGTCAAAATAACCATCGGTGTAGTACCAGCGGAAGGGCAAGTTATTCTCGTAACCGCCCGGATTAGGGGTGCGGCAGTTCCCAAACACCGCAGGTGGCTGGCCGAGCACATCCTCGGAAGTCGCCAGCATGTACGACATGGCAATATCCAACCCGTCGACCCCAGCCCCCGGTTGCGTGGTAGGTTGCCCAGTCAGCCAGCCAAAGTTATCACAGGGCGGCAGCATCGGAAGGCCTTCCGTCGTCATGTTATTATTTAAGGGGGCGAGTGGTGAACCGCTGTTGTTGACCGTTTGCAAGGCTGTAGCATAAAAGAAGCTGTTGATGTCCGAACGTAACTGGTTCATGCTCAAGTAAAGTTCAGGGCCAAGCTGGAAGAACAAGGCCGCTAGCAAGTACCACGTCAAGGCACTTTTGAATTCAACCACATTAAACCGAATGAAGTGCGCGATCATATAACTCATGCCCAGTACCAGCATGGCAATCGTGAAGCTCATCGACACCGCTATCCCAAATTGGCTGTTGCTCTGGGTGATGAGGGGAGCAAAGGCATGTTCAGCCATAAAATCGGTCATCAGGTCAATCACGATGCCGAGGATAAAAAACACCTTCATCACAAACCACTGGATTTGGGCGTGGAGCGCCAGCAGATCGTACCAGAAGCCGTCAATCATGAATTGAATGGCCTGAGTTAGATCATCAATCCAATCCGATGGGTTAGGTACTTGGGCAAACGCGGCTGAGGGGAAGGCCAGCAGCAGCACCACAAGGAGTGTAACCGCAACAAGACGCATTCGTTTCAAAGCAGGCTCCTAATTTGGCTCGGCAATTTCGCCCACACAATCGGTATTGACGGTGTTAATCCATGACACGATGTTGTCACCCGCCACAATCGGGGTTGGCCCTGTTCCACTCACAGGGGTGGGTCGTCCACTAGCATCCATCACCCATGACACGCGATAAAGTGAACCTTGTGGCCCTTTGGCCGCCAACCGCAAGGTGACTTGCTGGCCGGGAGCAAGGTTGTGAGCCTGATAGCCAGCAAAATCCGTGAAACCAGCCAACTGTGCAGCGGTATAAGTGGGAAACAACACCACATTTTGTTCTGCTCCATTGGACAGCCGAATAGACGAGACAAAACTTTGGGCGGGTGGATAAAGCGTGTAGGTCTGATTCCGGCTGAAGTTCCTGATCTCAAACGTCCAAACATACAACGACTCCGGATAAATCGCCGTGGGATTGGTACCCGGTATCGCCGTTTTAGGAGGATTAGGCGTAGGTGTGCCTTGCAAGGGCAGACTCTGCATCTGTGTCACCCGAAAACGAATATTGAGCATCTGCTCACCCGGTGCGGTGTAGATGGGATCGTTTAGGAAATAATCGTTCGTCCGTATATAGGGTGTGGGTGTGGGATAAGGGGTATAGGTGGGGCGTGGCGTCGGATAAATCGGCAAAGGCGCACCCCAGCTGGGTGGTGGATAGAACTGCACGACATTCCCCAGCATCCGATAGACCGAGAAAGTTTGCGGATAACTGCCACTTGTCGTCCAAATGCGTAGGGTCGCACTGCTGACTTGCGTCGGGATATACAGGGTATAAAAACCATTCCGGGCAGGCACATTGGGCAATGAATACCCCACTGGGACATTACTCGCACCAGCCCAATAAAATGGTGCAACACTCATGCTGCCGGAATAGCTGAGGTAGATCGTGCCAGCATTTTGCGCCAACCACTGAACGGTCACACTGTTGATGTTATTGCCCACCTGATAGTTGGTCAGGTTGACCGTGAAATAGCCGGGATAGGTTGGAGGACTGGTCGGCAGCGGTGTGTCCGATGCTCGTGGTGTAGCGGATGGGCAGACATACTGAGGTAAATCCCCAATCGTCACTGATTCCGAGGTGAGTTCACCGGTGCAGGCCAGCGCAGCCAGTCCCAACATGAGGGTCACGAGCAAAACCATGGAAATGATGCGGGTTTGTTTCATTTTCAACCCCTTATGGAATTAAACCCGGCTGATTACCGGGGGATAACAACAGCGTAAAAGTCTGAGCGGTCCCTAACCCATGTGACTGCACGGTCCATGACTCACCAAAATAAGGCACAACCAGCAGCACGGGAGAATTCGTCGAGGCTTGCAGCTGGGCAAAGCCCCGTTCATCGGTAAAGGTATGGGCCAAAACGTTATTGGTTCCCACCTCCACCAAGCGTACTGAGATCCCACGTACTCCCTCGCTGACATCCAACACCCCATTGGCGTTTTCGTCATAGCCCATCACGATGGAGACACTCACTACTTGGATGGGAATTTCGGTGGCTGTCGGTTGTGGCGAAGGCGGGGCCGCTAGGAGTTCAATACTGCTGGCCGGAATGAGGGTTGGGGTAGCCGTTGCGGTCGGCAGCGCCCCATCTGCAAGGATTAAGGTCTGGGCATCCGGGCGATAGACCTGCACCGCATCTAACGCGAGCATATGCCCGTTGCTGGCTGGATTTGCGTTCCCTGTATTTTGGAGTTCAAGGGTATGCTCCCCTGCCCCAAGCGCGTATACCCTTGTACCTGTAAAGGTGGCGACCGGGGCATAAGCATCAATGACATCCACGATTAAGCCATCTAGCAACACGTTCCAGACACCACCATTGGTGAATCCCACATAACGTACCCGTACCGCTTCCCCGGTAAAGGTGAAAGTTATGTCGGCATTGGTATCCTCGGTAAAGTGATATTGGCCCTGACTGGCCTGATGTGAGCGAATCGGCATCCATGTGCCTGTCACGTAGCGAACAGCCGGATGATCGCTCTCAAAAGCAGCCCAATTGGTGAAGTCGGTATACGGCCAAGGCAGTGAGGTCGCATTGGGCAGGGGTTCAACTGGATCAGGCACATCGGCCAAAATCTGAAGGTTTTCCGATAGGGGTGTGGCGATTGTCGGTAAAGTTACATCGGGCATGACAAGCGTGGCGACCGCCACTCGTATTGCCAATGTTGCGGTAGGTGTGGGTGAAGGTGTAATAGTCGCAGTCGCGGTTGGCGAGGCTGTAAATACGACGGTCGGTGATGGTAGCATCGTCGAGGTGACCGTCGCTGAGGCAGATGGTACGAGTATATCTGGCTTGGGTTGTTTGTCAGTTTTCTCACTGAACAGCAGGTACACCAAACTAGAGCCGCTTGCAGCCAAAAGCACAATTATGCCGATGATGACTGACCATTTTTTCAAGCCAAACCTCATACCATTAGGCCATCTATGGATAATCTCCACTAGCCTACAGCACGAGATAGTGAGGGCGTGTTCAATAAGTGGACAGAGGCAGTGTTTTGCCGGAGCTTCTTACTGAAAAGTGTCAGTAGGCAGATGACAGTTTCGCCATACTGACACTTTAGCTGACTTTCACAGTGGGTAAGTCCAACATCAGCCCCATGTTGCACCTAATGACCTCAAAGGTCAAAAAATGGTGTATGTCGTCGGAACAAATGGACTAGCTGAAATGTGAAACAAGAGAATAGTTGTTATGCCATTCGCTCCTAGCTAGTAGTCATAACCTACCTCTAAAGGTGTGCAGCCAGTCTCCCATAAAGGCGGCCATTCACTTTGTGGTAGATCGTAGTAAATTTCGTAGATACGACGAGCCAGAGGAGCAGCAACCTCTGAGCCTTCACATGAATTTTCGACAACGACAACGACTGCAATTTCTGGGTTATCAGCAGGAGCAAAAGAAACAAACCAAGCATGAGGCGGTTGAGTTTCACTAGATTGAGCCGTGCCTGTTTTTCCACAAATGAGCGGCTCATCAGTCTGGAACACATACCACTCTGAAAAGATAAACTCAGCCGTGCCTTCGGTTGTGACTTTGCACATTGCATCCCGAACTTCGGCCAAGACTTCTGGATTTACATCTAAAGCGCTAAATTCGGGAGTGGAGACGAAAGAAGGGGCCTCATTAGGTCGCGCTACTTGTTGTACAACATAGGGGGTAAAGAGATTACCTCCATTCGCAATCGCTGCAACCATCCTTACTACTTGAAGAGGATTCACCATAACTTCACCTTGTCCAATTACGAGGTTTAAAGTAAAAGGTAGGCTCCAAGTCTGTCCACTATTTTGCAAGGCCAGTGGCGAGGGAATAAAACCCGGTTCTTCTTCAACACCATTAATCCCGGTATATTGCCCCAACCCAAACAGGCTTGCGTACTTAGGCAGCAAGTTGGGGTCAATTGCGTCGAGGCTAACCGCCAACTGCCAGTAGTAGGGATTGCACGAGTAAATAATGGCCTGCTTTCCGTCAATCATCCCACGTCCACCTGTATACCAATCCGTTCGATAAGGCAGACTGTCGCCGAATTCTTCTCCATACCACTTATCATTACAAGCAAAAGTTGTATTGATGGGAACAACCCCGCTATCTGCGCCACCAATCGAGGAAATGAGCTTAAAGACGGAACCAAGAGGAAGTTGTGCCTGAGTCACATGATTCAGCATCGGGCGGCGCGGATCAAGCTGATAGGACTGAATCTGCTGGAGAGGATCAAAATACAGATTGTGAGGATTGAAAACTTCGGGATCAAAGCCGGGATAGCTGACCATTGCCAGTACCGCTCCTGTGTTAACATCAAGTACCACTGCCGCTGCCCCCAGCGATGTGCTTGCCCAAGTGGATTCTGCCAACGCATAGGCATCGGCAAACGCTTGGACAATCGACTGTTGTAGTTCTCTATCTATCGTAAGATAGATATCCTGACCGGGTATAGACGGTTGTTCCGCAATGACCCGGATGGGATCATTCGTCAATGAAAACAAGCTGAAACGGCTCCCGATTGTGCCACGTAATTGTGCCTCCCAACTAGATTCAATACCCATAAGGCCAACCAGTGCATCCGAAGGATAATCTCTAAATTGGTCAGCCTGTTCCGCTGGAACACTTCCCACATAGCCAATCAGATGTGGCGCAATGCTCCCAAAATAGCGACGGGTTGAATGTTCAATCAGGTTGGTGGGACGGCAGACCGATTGTAAGACCTGTGCATGTGTTTGCAGGATTTCGTAGTCAGTGTTACCCACAAAAAATTCAGTATCTGGGTTGTACTGACCAAAGAACTCAGCTAAATCACTAACGTCACGCCCTAGTAACGCTTTAAGTTCGTCAATACACCGACCCTCATCAGGAATACGATTTCTGGCAAGATAAATAGCAACAGCCGTGCCATCCTGTGTCGCTAGGGCATGTCCCTGCGAATCGTAGATATTTCCGCGGGGTGGCAGCGTATACTCGACCCTCAGTCGCGTCCCGCTTGTCCAATCTTCAAAAATATCCATTAGTGACCACGCAATCCGCATTCCCTCAGCAGAGGGTACAAAGCGGATCAATCGATTTGAGTCAGTAAATTGACCTAGGTTGGCAGAGGTAAATGTCAGATCATAATTAAAAAGGACAGTGGTTCCGTGCGTGGAAACTTCCTTTTGCTCCCATTTTAACGACTGCAATTCTAGATCGCGCCAGATGCTCTGGTAGGCTTCTACAAACGCACTCTGACTATACATAGCCCGCGCGTTCGGCGTGATTAGGTCATACATGGTGCTGTAATCCTGCCGTGACCACGCTTCCAAGAATGTGGCAGCGAGTTGGGTTGACGTATTCTGATCAGCAAGGTGCACAATGTCTGTTCTTTGGTCTAGGGCCTTGTTAGGCTGTACAGAACGATACGTTGTGACTATAACGATGAGAATCAGTAACCCGGCAGCACTTTTAAGGAATATTCGTATCATGAGAAATTTCATCCGCGCAGAGCGTTTTCATTCGGATATTTTTGTTCACGTTGCTCGTCCATATACATGCCTAGCAACACAGGTAACCATATTCCTCAGACGAAAACCTGTCTTTGAAAAATATGAGCAAGGCAAAGCAACCTTGCTCATGCTTGATTACACTTCCGTCTATATATTCAACTTAATACTACGGAGCCTTAGGCTGTTGGCAACCACACTCACAGAACTGAAGGCCATTGCCCCCGCCGCGAGAATAGGATTCAACTGTTGCAAGAACTCCGGAACAATACTGAACAAAACCAGCACTCCTGCTGCAACCGGGATAAGAATGGTGTTGTAGCCAAACGCCCAGAAGAGGTTTTCGCGGATTGTTCGCATTGTTCCCTTGCTCAGCTTAATTGCACGGGTTACGCCTCGTAAGTCACCGCTAATCAAGGTCACATCGGAAGCTTCAATGGCGACATCCGTCCCTGTTCCAATGGCAATTCCTACATCCGCTTGAGCCAAGGCTGGTGCATCATTAATTCCATCACCGACCATACCGACGAGATACCCTTCATCTTGCAGTTTTTGGACATAAGCGGCCTTTTCCTCTGGCTTAACTTCTGCGAAAATCCGTTCAATACCGACTTCGCGGGCAATCGCTTCGGCTGTACCCAGATTGTCACCTGTCATCATCACGACAGTAATGCCAAGATTGTGCATTAGTTGAACGGCTTCAATCGAACCTTCTTTGATGGTATCCGCGACGGCAATTATGCCAGCCACTTGACCGTCAACTGCAACCCACATGGCCGTTTTTGCTTCGAGCTGAAGCTTTTCGACCTCCGATTTCATATCATCTAGGTGAACGCCATAGCCCAACATTAACTTCGCATTGCCTACCAAAACCACTTGGCCTTCAACTTCGGCATAAATACCTTGTCCGGTGATAGATTCAAACTGTTGAGGCTGATAGAGCGAGAGTCCACCTTCTTGGGCTGCGCGAACGATTGATTCACCAAGCGGATGTTCACTGCCGCGTTCGGCACTGGCCGCCAAGATAAGCAACTGCTCAGGATTAAGCGGGCCTCGCTGGTTGGTAACAATGTTGGTGACACTGGGTTCACCTTTGGTCAGGGTTCCAGTTTTATCCAACACCACTGCTGAAAGTTTATGGGCATGTTCCAATGACTCACTGTTTTTGAACAGGATGCCATTTTCAGCACCTTTGCCCATCCCAACCATGATCGCTGTTGGAGTTGCCAATCCCATCGCGCAGGGGCAAGCAATCACAAGGATTGTAATCAAGCGCACAGTGGCAGCAGTTACATCTCCCGTTCCAGCAAGCCAAATGATAAAGACCAGTATGGCAAAGGCGATTACTACTGGAACAAAAACTGCGGAAACCTGATCAACCAGCTTTTGAATTGGGGCTTTGCTGCCCTGTGCCTGCTCCACTAGCCGGATAATCTGAGCAAGCGCGGTTTCACGTCCAACTTTGGTCGCTTCAAATTTTAACAAGCCCTGTTTATTGATGGTTGCGCCAACAATAGTATCGCCCGGTGCTTTATCCACAGGCAGACTTTCCCCTGTAATCATGCTTTCGTCTACGGTACTATGTCCGTGCGAAACAACGCCATCAACCGGAATTTTTTCACCGGGACGAACGATTACAATATCTTTGACCTTGACCTGTTCAACTGGAATATCAACTTCAATACCATCATGTTCTATTCGAGCAACTTTAGCTTGGAGTCCCATGAGCTTCTTGATGGCTTCGCTGGCGCGTCCCTTGGCGCGTGCTTCTAAGAGTTTCCCTAGTACAATCAGCACGACAATGACGGCAGCTGTTTCAAAGTAGACATGACCCGGTAGGAGCTTCAGCAGTACCAGCACACTGTAAATGTAGGCTACAGTTGTGCCCAATGCCACCAGTAAATCCATATTAGCGGCTCGATTGCGAAGGGCTTTGTACCCGCCGGTATAATAATCCCAACCTACGTAGAACTGAACGGGGGTCGCAAGCGCCAGCAGCAGCACATTAAAGCCTGCTAAGTGTTCGATCATTCCCAGCGCTCCAAAGTCTCGTAGCATGGTGAGTATAAAGAGTGGAACAGTAAACAGCGTACCGATCACCAGTCGTTTCATCTGGTGACGCATTTCGGCTTCACGCGCTTGCTGTTCAGCATCCTGAAGCTCTTCTTCATTGGATGCTAGCACTGCCCCATATCCCGCCTTCTCGAGCGCCACAATTAGGGCTTCAGGCTGCACACCCGGTTGCAGCGTGACAGATGCACGCTCAGATGCAAAGCTAACAATCGCTTCTGTCACTCCTGCCACATTTCTAAGAGTACGTGTCACAGTAGAAATACAACTTGCACAGGTCATGCCGATGATAGCAAGCTCTAGTTTCTCTCCGGGGACAACATAGCCAGCTTGGTGTATACGTTGAGCTATATCCGTAATTCTGACCTTCGCATCATCATATGTAAGGTTGATCCGTTCCGCCGCGAAATTAACATCGGCCTGCTGAATTCCTTGCAATTTGCGGACGCTGCGCTCAATGGTTGCCGCACAGCTTGCACAGGTCATGCCGATGACAGGTAATGTGATCGTTTGAGTGCTCACCGATTTCTTTCCCTTTATGATTGGTTTCATGCTGCGTTTATATAAGGCAGCTAATCCAGTAGCCCTTCTAAGTGCTTCATCTCGTAAGTAAAACGGAGAAAGAGTAGAATAGGGGAGGAGGTGAGCAATGGGACGATCTATCGCCTTACGGGCCATAAGTGAGGAAGAACTAGCCGAGTTGCAACGGTTGAATCGGGCAAGACGCACCGAAAAACGGCTGGCGGAACGAGTGGCAATCATCTTGATGAAGTATGCGGGACGCGGGACATTCGAGATCGCCCAAGCGTTAGGCTGTGACCCAGACACGGTGGCACGGTGGGTCAAACGGTTCAACGCGGAGGGGCTGGCGGGATTAGGCGATGCGGCAGGCCGCGGGCGACCCCTGAAATATAGCCAAGCGGCACGGGGCGAGTTGATTGCAACGGCCCGCACGCATCCCCAAGCGTTGGGGTTGCCGTTTGGGGCATGGACGCTGGATCGGCTGACGGCGTATGTGAATGGCACTTTAGGCATCGCCATCTCCCGAGCGCAGTTGGCACGGGTGTTGGAGGCGGAAGGCTTGCGCTGGTATCAAGAACAGACTTATTTTACGGAGCGCCCTGACCCGCAGTTTGCGGTAAAAAGGGGGCGATAATTCAGATGTATCAAAGCCCGCCGCCCAACACCACCGTCTTATGCCTAGATGAGATGGGCGTCATTGGGGCACGCACCTATCCCACGACGCGCCTGACCCCAAAAGGCCAGCGTCCGCCAGTGGCCCCTGACTATGGTGGACGCGGCTATACGTGGGTTTTTGGGGCATTTGAACCCGCCACCGGGCAAGTCCTCACCCGCACCGCGCACCGCCGCGATACCGCCGCCTTCCTTGACCTGCTTGACCAGCTGATCCACACCTGGCCCGTTGGCGATCTCGTCTTGATTTTAGACAACCTCTCGATTCACAAAACCTTGGATGTCCGCCTGTGGGCACTGGCGCATCCCCGCGTCGCTTTCCTATTTATGCCCACCTACTCCCCTTGGCTCAATCTCATTGAACCTTGGTGGAAAACCCTGCGTGCCCTTGCCCTTAAGGGTCGCTGTTTTGACGAGGTGGCTCAACTCCGGTCGGCCCTTGAACTCGCCACTGCCTATTGGAACAACCATCCTAAACCTTATCACTGGCGTAAATCCGCTTGACTTATGAGATGAAGCACTAAGTTATCATCCCTATTTAAAGTGGATAAGCGTTAAGAGGCGTAGTGGGGATAGGCAAAATGGCGTGCTCAACTTACCCTGCCGAGGCTTACCATAGCATTATCAATTGAATCGAACCTACCTAAACAGGAGTTTGATTTGAAACAAAACATAAATGATCGAGCAAGACCCTGATTGATTCAGACAAGCTGTGTGCAATGTATGTGTAGCACAACGAAAAACTCACACTCGGTAGTACCTTCCGGAGGAAAGCCCCTATGAGCATTTATTGGCATAAATTACGTTGTTTCCCCCTCAGGTGTGAGATCGAACTGAAAAAGACTTTCAAATACATCTGCTTGTAAGTCTAGGTCAGTTGCCAAGTTGTCAGGAACAAGAATTAAACTCTGACCTTCGTGACCGTGTATCAGTAGCGTCAGCGGTGCATGTCCAAGGGCATCATAAACCAGCAGCACCGCCACCTGACAGGTACATGTTGCCGTGCCATGATGCGGACAATTACATGTAGCGTCCATTCGAGAAGCTACCTGCAAATTAAAAGACTGATTTACGCGAAATCCGGCTACTCTTAACCTTTCAGCGACTTGCGCTACAGTAGCCGATGGTGAGCACAGGACAGTTATTTCATAGCCCATTGATCAGCACCTTATACTTTTTACCTGCTAGTTTACAGGTTTTAAGAGTGTCCACCAGCGATATTCAGCGTAGACTAAATAGGCGATTTGGCGGGTATACAGGCAGGTGTTTGCATCGTACACTTAAATTGATTTACTACAAGGAGGATCGAATGGCTGAAGAGAAAAGTATCCGTGTTATCCTCGCAGATGATCATCAAGTAGTTCGACATGGCATTCAACAGATATTGTCAAAGGCTGGCATTGATGTTGTAGCAACGGCTGAAAATGGTGAACGCGCCCTTCAAATAATCGTACAGCATCAACCGGACGTTGCTGTACTGGACATTCAAATGCCAATTTACAATGGAATTGAAGTGGCACGCCAAGTACGGGCTAAGGCCTTGCCAGTCGGGCTACTCATTCTGACGGCATTTGATGATGATCCCTTTATCATGGCAGCACTGGAAGCCGGGGTAAATGGTTTCATCCTCAAAACGGCAGACATGGAGGAAATTGTTGAAGCGGTTCGTGCAGTTCACGAGGGGCAATCTGTAATGGATCGTAATGTTATTCCGAAGCTAATGCGAGCCGTCACTGCTTCTCACAAACCTGATATTGCTTACCCAGCACTCTCTGAGCGAGAACTAGAAGTCCTGCGAGTAGCCACACGTGGACTGACCAATAAGGCAATTGGTATGTTGCTGGATATTAGTGATCGCACTGTACAAGGTCACTTCCGTCGAATTTTCGAGAAATTGAATGCTGCCAGTCGTACCGAAGCTGTCGTTAAAGCTTCACAACTCGGCCTCCTTGATCTGCCATCTCTCGATGAAACGTCTCACTGATTCCTCCCCACAACTCTTTGTTTTTCTAGTCTTGCCACTCTTGGTATTGCTGGTAGGCATTGCCTTTGGCAGTATTACCTTACACCAGCGTACCATGCGGGAAACACTGGTTGAACATCATAAACGCATTATACCGGGTATAGCCAACAACCTCTCCCGTCAATTGGACCAGCGCCAGACAATTCTACAAATGTGGTTGGAAAGCCCTTCTTCCACTGCTTTACCAGAACTAGAGATACTCTTTGATGGAGGTATAGCTGAGGTCAAAAATGGAGAGGTATCCGTCGTCGACGATAGAGCCGTCATAGATACAGCCGCATTTCAGGAAGTCTTTAACACTACCTCCAATAGCCCCTTTGTTCCCTTGTTAGCCCCAAATAAACCCGAGTTATACATCGCTATCCTTGCTAAAGTTGATGGCAATTCGGCGGTGGGTCTTGTTTCCTTGCACTCGCTCCCAGTAGCGGAAATGCTCGCTAGTTTGCATAGCAAAACCTATTCATTTGCTTACATTCTTGATGCGGATAATAAATTTCTTTATCACAACGATCCAGACTTAATTGGCAGGACCGCAGCGCACCCTGATGAGGACAGCATTGTCGTTTCAGCATCTGTCCCTCAAACGGAGTGGCGGTTGGTACAGGAAGAAAATTGGCAAAAAGAACTAAGCCCCTTAATGCGCTACTCTCAAGCTGCACCATTGGTGTTGGTTCCCGGTCTCCTTCTGACTCTGTTGCTAGTCGGGGTTGGTATCCGCAAGGTTGTCCGTCCGTTACAGCACCTTGAACGGCAGGCAACCAGTTTGGATTGGGGCAATTATGATGCCATTGAACCTGAGGTTGGTGGAATTGAGGAGATTCAACGGCTCCATGCCACGCTTCGAAATATGGTACAGCGCATCCGGTCAGCCCAAGCGGAAATGCACAATTACATTGGGGCGGTTACCCGTGCTCAAGAAGAGGAACGCCTGAGATTGGCACGCGAATTGCATGATCAGACCGCGCAGGCGCTAGTGGCACTCAACCATCAAGTTCAGATGTTGAAACCTTTTCTTTCGGACGACCCGGAAGCGGCAACCCTGATGAGCGAGACAAGAGCGAATATTACTCAAAGTATCGAAGACCTGCGGCGTATCGTCAGAGCTTTACGCCCTGTTTCTCTTGAACAGTTGGGATTAGCTTCAGCACTGCAAATGTTGGCACGCGATCTTGACCTAGATGATCAAATGGCTATCCAATTTGAGAAGCAAGGGATACCTCGCCGCCTTTCCACAGAGCAAGAAATTGTCCTGTACCGTATCGCTCAAGAAGCATTAAACAATGCTTGGCAGCATAGTGGTGCAGACCGTGTTTGGATCTTGGTGAGTTTTGCGGACGACAAAGTGATCATTTCTGTCCGAGATAACGGGCATGGTTTTTCTGCACCGCAGCATCCAAGCGAGATTACCCGCTCCGGCAACAGACACTTTGGCATTATGGGTATGTATGAGCGAGCGGCTTTGATTGGCGCTCATCTCCAGATTGTATCGGTACCGAACGGCGGCACAACCATTACCATCCAGCTACCTATTACCACAACATCCCTTCAAGATTTTAACCGATAAATCTTCGGGGTGTCATCTTTTCTTACACCCCGAAGAAGCCATTTGATCTTCAGTTCACTTGTGGGAGTGATGGCTACCGTGTTCGTGATGAGTCCCAACATATTGCGCCGGGTCCTTGTCGAAGGTTTTTTTGCAGCCGACTGAGCAAAAATAGTAGGTTTGTCCTTGATGTTCCGATTGACCAGCCGCTTCTTTGGACTCTATTTCCATCTTACACACTGGGTCAATAACACGCATTGAGGCTTCCCTTTCGTTAGAACGACAGTATTTATCAATTAATTATACGTGCTTAAATATTTGCCAAGCAGAGCCATCCTACCCCTCATTACTGCGCCATATGGCTTGCTTTCATATCTGCTTTAGTAGAGTCAGATCTAAAAGATTTGCTGCCTATAGGCAATTTTGCGTATGCGCCCTAAGCCATATTGCCCTATCAAGCATCTGTTTGTTCCGCTAAATTAAAAGCAGAGGGAATCAGATGCTATGAAAAAGACCCATCTCCATTGCTCAGATAAAGAATTGCTAGCCCATCAATTACGTCTTCAGGGAGAGGCTCTTAAAGAATGTATTTTGATGTTTGAGCAAGGGGATTCTTGCATTGAAGTCATTAAACGTATCCAAACAATTGAATCAGCACTCTCGATAGTAATCACCCAGCTATTGAATATTTACTTGACTAAATGCCTTGCCAAACTCAGCAAGATGGAGAGTGTTGATACAGACTTGCACGAGATTAGCGGACTCTATGGTTGCTTAGATAACCCCCCTGAAAAAGTTGTTGAGATGCTTCAATAGCTTGGGTACGACTCTGATTCTATTTGGCATCTGAACAGTGCAGCACAATACGGTTTTGATCTCTCGCAAAAATAATGAAATCATCATGTCAGCAAAGTGGTCGGAGTACGGCTCACAAGACCACATTTGTGAGGCAAAAGGCAATTAGGAGAAAACAAAGTGAGAAAAGCCATTTGGGGATTTGAGGTATTTATAGGAATAATGAGCCTATGGATCCTAGTGGTTAAATTAGGACAGGAGTTGAATTTCTTTCAACTCGGCCAAACACACAGTTACTCGGAGCCAGTCCTGACCTCTACCCCAACACCTATCGGACAAAATTTCACCTACGCCGAATTAAACAACCAAGTCGCTCCACCATCAGGTACCACAATTAATGTAGTATGGGGTGATATAGGCCAAAAACTGGTGGATGCAGGCGCGATTGACTTAATTGCCTACCAAAACCTGATTGGCGATCTGAGTGACAAGCAGCAAGAAATCCTCTTACACGACACCCTTCAACACATCACGCTTACTCCTGACAATATTCAGTTCTGGACAAATGTCCTCTGGGCACTCGGTTTGACGCAGCACAGCAAGGTTCTGGATGAAGGGCCAATGATGCAATTTGCTGCCGAGGTACCGCTTGATAACTATGCTTCAACCGGCGGGTGGACGCTTGGCAGAAGAAATGCGATTGACCTTTATAACAGCGCCGAGTTGATTAAGCTGACCTCTGCACAGCAAGATTTGGTTTATCAAGTCGCCGAAACCATTTTCCGCCCTTGCTGTGGCAACCACACCGCCTACCCGGACTGTAATCACGGTATGGCTCTCTTAGGCTTGCTTGAACTTTTGGCTGCACAAGGGGCAACCGCATCCGAGATGTACGATGCAGCCCTTATCTTCAATAGCTATGCTTTTCAGGATACCTACATCACTCTCGCGGCCTATTTTGAGTCGCAAGGCACCGCTTGGTCAGACCTTGATCCCGTCACGGTATTAGGTGCAGGGTATTCGAGTGGGCAATCGGCCTACGAGATCGCCCTACAAGTGGGGCCGATACCGGGGTCACCAAATCAAGCAGGTGGTTGCAGCGTAGAGTAGCAGTCTTGATAACCGTGAGATTTTAAGGAGAGCTAGTTGCGGGAGTCGAACTTAGTACGATGAGTCAATCGGCGGAGTATGTAGTTCAAGCGGATTTTTGACAGATTCCACCATGATTGGGGATGATAGCCCACCTTCTCCTTGCCTCTTTCGCTGAAAAGGAGCAAAGCCGAGTTTGAGGAGATTATTTCAACGGGAACGCATATATCAGGCGAGAGTGAGGCTGTAACATGGGCATGATGGTTATTGTGATGGCTGCGATGATGATCTTGATGATGGCGTTGGGCATTGGAGCCTTCATTGTCATAGGTTTCTCCGCAATGGCAGGTGGAGCAGTTGCTGCTAAACGCAAGCAGCACTTTATAAATGCTATCTCCGAAAAACCAAAACGTAGCTACCTCAGGCTCTCTGATGATGGCGAATTGATAGGCATTGACGAAGATGAGCAGGCAGAAATTAGAAACTTCAAGTGAGAACCCTCAAAGCTCACCCCTATGGAACCTGTTAAATAAGTATAGGATGTGATCTATCTCTGCAAATTGGCTGCATCGCAGTCGCCCCAGAAGAGTCCGTGAAATGAATAAGACTTTCGGACGTACTCACCCATGCTCAATTCTATAGCTGGGGGCAAACTCGATGACCTCGACTCATACACTATCAATCAAATGCCACCACTATCCGACGTTTTAAGACCCTTAATAAGCCATTTTGCTTATCGCGTTAAGGCGAAAATACGCATGTGAATACCGCCCCGATTTTATACAATGAATTCAATACAAGAGGAGAATGGCTAATGAGTCAATGTCATGTTGAACCGTTTGAAAAACCTATTGACAATGCTGCCCTATCTAAAGCCATAGTTGCCTATTTAGAGGTATCCGGCATAGGATGTGAGCGATGTGTTACGCGAGTCGCAAATAGTTTGCTTCGTACCGAAGGGGTTCTGGCGTGCGCTTTTAATGGAAATATTGTGGCTGTCGCTTACGATCATCAAACGCAGATTATGGAAAACTTGATCGAAGCAGTTGCTGCCGCTGGGAATGATGGTCGGCATATTTACAAGGCTATATTTCTATCCGAGGAACCTGTTGGTATGTCGCCTCTTCGTTCTTATTGGGGATGAGTGGAATACTTTTTTACAAAATCAATCAACCATCGTTTGGAGAAGGATGCTCTCTGTGGCGAAGAAACACTTGTTCATTATGTTGATCTGCTGTTTGGTTCCTATCATTGGTCTGACAGCCGTTTTCCTGTTCGACCTCCCAGCCAGCCGAGCCTTCTTTTATGGCATGGTTTTGTTGTGTCCGCTACTTCATTTGCTAATGATGCGCTCTATGATAGGTGGGCATCACGATCACAGCCAGCATAAGTCTATACCCTTGTCTGACAAACTCGAGTCGTTACCTGCTGACATCCAACAGTAGCTAGGATAAATAGCGCATAACCGATGTTTTTTGAGCGACGCGGTCTATGATTGGGTCGCTCTCTTGCTTTTTCTTCCTTTGACATAGATGACCTCCAAACAGGTGCTTAACGGATTTATATGACTTCGAACGATCTAACAAAAAGGTTCGGTTTAGGAAACGAAATGAAGCTACGGATGTATCATGCTTTTGCTCCGCTGATGTTTGGTACCCTAATACTCTTAGGGAGCGGACGCGCTATGGCAAGTCCACGACGGGAAAAGTGTGAGACGGCGTTTGATTCGACAGTCAATTTAACACAGGAATGTATATCCACAGGGATGTCTGCCTTAGATGTGCGAGCGGCTTATGCTGAAATGTCCAACCATTCAACACCACCTGTTAGCCAACTAGAGCCTTTGGATGAAGTTCTTTATAAGTGGAAATATCGCCGCGTGTTTGCTGGTGCCTCCATTTATGATGCCCCGAATGGAAATATCATTCGCACAATGGGTGAAGGGTTGAGCCTAGTTACCTATCTAGGTGTCATTGACGATTGGGTACAACTGCGACAAAACGAATGGGTTCCACTTGACCAGACTCGTGCCTACGATGTTTCGACCTTTGCGGGTGTTCAAATCAATGAACCTCTGACACACCCTTTCGCTTGGATGTTGGCTCCTGCACGTCCAAGCCTGTATCCGGGTAGTCCTGAATACGAAGGCTATGACGTTATAGAACGCTATCAAATCGTCAGTGTTTATGGAGTTGAGGTCGTTGACGGCTGGGAATGGTACCTGATTGGGCCGAACCAATGGTTGCATCAAATACGTGTTGCAAAAGTCAAACCTGCCCAACGGCCTGTCGAGATTAGGGAAGGCGAGCTTTGGATTGCGGTTGATCTCTTCGAGCAAACAGTAGTAGCTTACGAGGGAAACCGGATGGCCTTTGCGACTTTGGCGTCCACTGGACTACCTCAATGGTCAACCAATGAAGGATTATTCAAAATCTATCAGCGGTGGCTTTACGGCCCAATGTCTGGCGCTACAGGTTATTTGGGTGATGCCTACTATATCGAGAATATTGCCAACATTATGTATTTTGACGGTGATATTGCCCTTCATGCGGCATATTGGCATGATAAATTTGGTTATCGCCAGTCGCGGGGATGTGTAAACCTCTCCTTGATGGATGCTTATTGGCTATATGAGTGGACAAGGGCAGATGAAGATACTTGGGTCTATGTATACAGCAGTGGTGAGTATCGTGATGATCTTCCTGCATGGGCAGTGCGTCCCTAGCAAGTGGGCGCTTTAGTGAATCCGCCTAATCTCAAGAAATTCATTTTTTCCGTAGTTGGATCGGGTGATAGTGGAAAGCCGAGTGTAGGGAGGTATGTCAATGAATGGGGCGCTGACGAGGCATGAGATGACAGCGGTGCAGGCGTTTCTTGGGTGCCTTTTTTCAGAATCAAACGCTATTGCGGTGCGTTTTGGAGATAGCTCACAATTGATGCCTCAGCCAACCGGAACAACAACCATTGTCATAAACTCTCCCAATTCACTTCGTAGGATGTTTCGCCCTCCAATACAACGCTCTCTCGGCGAAGCGTACATTCGGGGTGATTTTGATATCCAAGGGGATCTCACAAAAATTTTTGAGTCATTTCATATGCCAGATAACAAAGTTATGGGTAAGTTACCAGCCCTAGCACGTCTATGGTCTTCTCTTCCTCATGAAAACCATTACCCTCAACTCCTTAGACCCAATTCAACTTATCCTTATCATCGAGGTTTTTACAGGAAGCGCGTTCAAAAAGTCATACAAGATTATGACGCAGGGAATGATTTTTACGCCCTCTGGCTTGATACGAAGATGCTTTATTCCTGTGCCTACTTTTTAACTGACGACGAAGATTTGGATACAGCCCAAGATCATAGCCTAGACCTAATTTGTCGCAAACTCAATTTGGAACAGGGCGAAAAATTACTTGACATTAATTGTGGTTGGGGTGGGCTTGTGCTTCATGCGGCGAAGCATTATGGCGTAAGTGTCTTGGGGACAACACCGAATCAACGGCAGCAGTTTTTTGCCAACCAACGAATTGCAACTGCAAACTTACGTGGCACAATGGTCAAGATGACAGATTACCGCGACTTGACAGCAGGAACCTTCGATAAGATCACCAACATCAGCCTTCTCCAGCATACGACTCGTACTCAACTCTCCCAGCACTTCGCTCACATTTACCGCCTCTTGAAACCGGGCGGGCTATTTCTCAATCGGCGAATTTCAGCCTACCCCTCATTTACGAGGCAAGAACCCTGTCCAATCGCAGAACAACTTACGAAAAACATCCTTCTAGGGCCAAGTTCATTTATTCCAAATAAGATTTTTCCTGATAGGGAACTTCCTATGGTCGGCGAAGTCAACCTTATAGCAGAAAAAAACGGCTTTGAGATATGCCACCTTGAAAACCTACGCAAACACTACATCCTGACACTGCGGCACTGGCTTAAAAGGTTGGATGACCAGCGTGCTCAAGCGATTCAGCTTACCGATGAGGCAACTTATCGGGTATGGAGACTCTATTTCACAGCCACCATATATGGTTTTGAGAGCGGCAACTACAACGCCAGCGAGACTCTATTCTATAAACCCCTCAACAGCCGGAATGATATCGCACTGCCACGCACACGTCATTGTCATGGTATCTAATCGAGTTTGTTTAACTTTAGTAATGTTTTTATGGGCGTTATGCTTTCCTCTGATTTCCGTAGGACTCACAACAGCACCGCCCATTTACTTTGCGGCGTTACGTTCCCTCATTGCGGGCTTAGGGCTACTCCTGCCAGCCTTTGCGCTGCATCGCCCATTACCGCACACTTGGCAGATATGGTTAATCTTGCTTGGTGTAGGATTAACTTCAACCTCACTTGGTTTCGGTGGCATGTTTCTGGGAGGGGGTCGGCTTAGCCCCGGGCTGGCAACTGTCATTGCGAATGCTCAACCCTTAATTGCCGCTTGCATTGCCTATTTTGCACTCAACGAGCAATTAGGATTACGTCGAGGTATAGGCATATTCCTCGGTTTTGTTGGAATTATTCTCACCACCCTACCCGAATTTGCAACACAGGGGATAAGTGGAAGTGTCAGTGGTGTGGGCTACATTTTGCTAGGAGCTTTGGGGGTAGCTGTCGGAAATGTGTTGCTCAAACGGCTGGGTGGACAGGTTGATCCACTTGTAGCTACCGCATGGCAGTTTATCCTAGGTGGCATTCCATTGTTCTTAGTTGCTCTGAGTTTGGAAAAGCCGACAACGACTACATGGGCTTTTAGCTTTATTATCACCCTGCTGGTATTGAGTCTAGTGGGGACCGCCTTAGCTTTCGTGCTATGGGTTGGATTGTTGTGTCAAGGGGATCTAAATCGATTGAACGCCTTTACATTTCTTACTCCAATTTTCGCTTTGTTAATAGGAACTCTATTTTTCAACGAGAAGTTGGCAATCTTGGAAATTACAGGTGCTATTTTGAGCCTAGTTAGCATCTTTTGGGTAGATCATCGTTAAATTACTGAGGCTACAAGTACCCTAACACGGCTCATCACAAATTTGACTAATCGCCATAAATATTCGCTTATGCCGTCTTCAAGATACCATTTCAGGTGCCAAAATCGCCTTAAAAGAATTCAACGACTGGATTTGTTTTATCTTGTCTAATGGAAATACAGTGGGAAAGAACTAAATAAAGGCAACAAGGCGTCCATGAAAATGCAAAAATGAGGGGAGATATAGGCATCTGGTTATTCACCTTGGTTAAATCGAAAAGCAGATCAGTCTATAATTTATAGACTGATCTGCTCATTAATACTTAGACCGTTGCTAAGATAAGCAACCCCATCAAGACAACACCACTGCCCAACACGAGGCGTACCCATTCTTTATGATGAAAATTCCAATGTGCCAGCCGGTTCAAACTAGGACGCGAGGAAGCTACGGCTAGAATAACAATGAGGGGCATAATAAAGACCACATTATATAGGACAAGATAGGCATATCCTAAAAGTGCGCTTGATTGAAGGGCTAGCAGGCTCAACACAGCTAAATAAACAGCACCACTGCAAGGCACAGTGCAAAGCCCGATCAGAAATCCGCCAACTACCAATGCTGGGATTGTGGCTTGCTTACCCATCCGCCGCGCTCTTACACCGATCCATGAGGGAGCGTGCAAGTTCCAGCCCAATTCTGGTACAAAGTAATCTTTCAGCATCCACAACCCTAATAACACAGCGACGAGCGCACCAATCCGCGCTGGAGCGTGCTGTTCTGTAAAAAAGCTCATGGACTTGAGCAAACCTACTCCAAGCGCTAGGTACGTGAGGAAAATCGCGCCGATGTAGATACTTCCCATGCTCATCAGGCGCAAGCGGAGAGTTTTTACACTTGCCTCTTCAGCTTTTATGGTACTTGTCAACGCGGTAATGAATAACAAAAGTACGGTAAAGGCGCATGGATTAATGCCATCTAAAAGCCCCGCTGTGATAACAGTCGGTAAGGTAATTTCAGGCAGATATTCCATGCTACTCATTGCCATGTTGGGATGCCAGAACCCAGCCAGAGCAATTGCCCCCAATGCGATTATCCCGAGGATAGAAATGGCGGTTACGTTACGGGCGATCATTATATCTACGCCTCTACAACGAGTGTGCCTTGCATAGAGGGGTTGGCACGACCACCGCAGCAGATGTCACAATAAAAAGTGTATTCACCGGGTTTATCAGGGGTGAATGTGACCCATTCACTACCCTTAGGGGGTGCAACGATATTTAAATCCAGTTCGTCCACTGCCCATTGATGTTTACCACCTCCATCCATATGAAACTCGTTATCTTGGCTTGTTAGCCGAATAGTAATTGGCTTTCCCGCCTTGACGCGAATCACATCTTTATCAAATCCACCCATAGAGGCGCTAACATCAATCGTGTTTTCAGCCGGAGGAGGTGTTTTGGATTCAAGGGATGAGGAAAGTAAATAGAAACTCAAACCTAGTACCGTAACAACAATTATCCCAAAAACCGCTTGGCGGGTTGGCCTGAAATCTCGGCGCTTTGTGACATGACGTTTACTTCTGGATCGTGTATTGCGATGGCTCATTTTTCACCTCTTTCTATATGTTGATAAGTATAGAAAGTTGGAAAATAACCAGATAGCGCTCTATAGCGGAATCTGTATAAGCCGAATAGCCTAACGTCGTGATTTATTCTCGTTTCAGCAAACCCGTTCGTTTAGAAGGCGATACTGTTCGGGAATTTGGTGAGTCCGAAAGATGTGGATTTAAGAATCAAACTGGGAAGGAAGATGTGTCAGTAGGGCGTTGACAGGTTTGACAATATGACACTACTGACACTTTGAGATTTGGATTATCATATCTTGGAAAAAGCAATGGCTTCTTCGTTACAACAGAGAAAGTCAGGGTATCTGTTTTAGGATATTCTTCGTAACAGTGGCTGATTTCCCCTTTAGCGCTAAATCACTCAATTCCTGAATTCGGAGCTAGAAACGCCAATTGCCAAAGATAGCTCACAAGTTTCAACGTTTCTTCAGGGGTTAGGAGCGTTCCAAAATTAGGCATATCCGTGCCCATGCCGCCGCGTCGAATCTTGGCATACAACACATCACTCCGCATTCCAAACATATACGCAGCATCACCAAAAGCCACCGGAGATTCGGCTGTTTGGTTAGCCGCAGGGCCGTTTCCATCGCCAGTTTGCCCATGACAGGCGGCGCAGTTTTGGTTGAAGTAATTTTCGGCCCATTGAATAGCTTCGAATCGAGTATCTGAGACCCACAGATATGCGATGACATGGATAAGGTCATTCATGGAGTTAGACGGATTCTTGTCTGCCAATAACTCCAAACCTTCCATCGGGGTATGCGTCAGCCGCCACTCTGCATCGCTCAGTTCCTCTGGAATACTCAAGGTCGCTGCCAAGATGTTTCCCTTCTCAATGGAAGGCGGCTGATCAAATGTCAGGACATCCGGTTGGGGGTGATCTGCCATACCCATCGTGACGTTCGCATCAATATTTACCCCCTCCGCCACTAATCGCTCGATAATGGGGTCATGGTACGCGATAGGGATGGCGTCGGGATTGTCCGGGTCAGTCACCTCCACAATACCGCGCATTCGCCAATGGTCAGGGCTGCACCATGTATTGCAATAAAAGGTATAGGTGCCCGCTTTATCAAACGTCACAGTGACTTCTTTGACATGACCGGGGTCAACATGGCCCAAATCTATACCCAGCCCCGGCCCAATAGCGATGCCATGTGTCACATCCATTGAACTAAAACGCAGGGTGACGGTTTCACCCGCATTCACTTTGATGGCACTGGGTTGAAACCCACCCGCTTCTGGCACCGTCGCTTGGATGATAATCACACGCTTGGTGGAGTCTGAACTCGTCTGTTGACGTTGATAGATAAAGGCACCCACTGGAAGACCAAAGAGAATCAGGACGACGATGCCAATTGCCAACAATTCACGTTTCATGGTTATCCCAAATAGAGCCACAAGAAAACAAAAGTGATGGAGGTGATAAACCCCGCAACGGGCAGCATTCCGCGTAATGCCTGCCGAGGATTGGGGGTGTGCTGACCCGCAATCTTATAGGCGGTATTCACAGCAAACAACATCCCGGCGGTTAAAATGCCCGTTTGCAAAAATGGAATCAGGGATGACCCGAAGGGCGTCCATGCGCTTTCGGTGGTGCCAAAAAGATTCCAGCCCCAGCCAAATGGATCGGAGAGAACTCCGAATGCATAACTCCCATTGGTGAATACAAGGCTGAAGCTGAACGCAATCCACGCCGTCAACCCCAATGGAACGAGGGTATAGGCATAGTCCGTCACCAGTTGGCGCAGGGGTACTTGGACACCACCCCACCGACGGCTGAGTAAAGCCGTGAGGGTGAACAAACCGGGCAGCAACAAAAGATTTGCCAGCAAAAACACCCCGGCATAGATCAACCAATGCGGCAGCGTGTCCATATTCGCCCACTGCTTGAGCCAGCCCCACGGGCCAAGCAGCACAGCGGAATAGAGCAAGGCGCAAGCCAGCATGATAAAGGCTTTATAGGCCTCATCCAATCGTCGTTCTTTGGCAACCATCAAATCACTACCTACCGGACGAAGATTAATCACCACGTTGTTTTTGGGGCAGGCCTTGATACATTCCATGCACATGCCGCAATAGGTATTGCGTTCCAGCGTACCCGGAAACACCATCCAAGGGCAGCCATAGGCATATTCATTGCCAATAATGCAGTCTTTCGGGGTATGGGTGGCGCACACTTGGGGGTCAGCTACCCGCACTTCGATGGGGGCCATTAAGGAATAGAGGCCAATGAATCCACCCACTGGACAGACATAGCGGCAAAACACGCGATTTTCGTAGAGAATGCTCAAGACAATCCCGATCAGCGAAAATCCTAGCAATAGCCATGCGCTGACTTCAGGACGGGTCAAAATGATCGCGCTGAAAATGGCGATGCCCAAAAATCCGAAGTTTTGCAACCACATATTGCGCAGTCGTTTTGGGAACTTCCAGCGCAGGGTGGAGAGGCGTCCTTGGCGGCGATTGATAATACCCCGTCGTTGCAACCACTCCCCCGGCACTGGAATCGGACAGGCCGCGCACCACAACCGCCCTAAAAATGGCACTAACAAAATAATCAACAGTCCCCACCAGACAATCCAGACAAACACGATGCCAAAGTTGCGATTGCCCACAGGCGTCCCGAACAACCCGGTCACAATGGCGAGGGTGAAGAAAAACAGGGTCGTGAGGGTCAGCACAGGTTGAAACAGGCGGGATTTTAAAATCCCGCGCAAAAAAGGCACATGCTGAAAGACGTTGATGCGTTGTGACTTAATCATGCTGGTGGAATCCAATTGGAGAGTACCTTGAGTTCTTTAACGGGTTCAACCGGGTCGTTGGTCTTGACATAGAGCCGGAATTCATGAGGGCCATCCATGCCGGCGTGCATCGAAAAGGTCATACTAATGGTAGATTCCGTTCCCGGTGGGAGAGTTTGGGAACTCACCAGCACTTGGGGTGGACAGCAGCCTTTGACCACTTCAATTTGAGGGGTTTCTTGGATGATAAGTGGCTCATTGCCCACATTTCGCACATAGAAAACGGCGTTGACCGGGTTGTTGTATTCCACATCGCCATAATCCAGTATATCTTGGGTCACTTCAATACGTGGGCCTTCGCCAGCTACAGGCGTAAAATCCGGGATGGGACGATTGCTGAAATCGGCAGCCGGTTGATTAGCAGGTAGTTTTCGATTCCCTGTCTTGGAATTTCCAGACGAGAACAGCATGATAACGCCCAATAGGACGACCACCATCCCGACGATCCAGACAAGGCTGTTGCGTGTCCAGCCATTTTTGCGCCGATGGGTAGCCCGGCTACGCTGGTGATGTTCCGAGTGTTGTGTGCTCATAGGAAGTTCCTTTCGAGAAAAATTGATAAGCGATTAAAGTGATGACACTGACACTGACAAACGCGATAGCTCGCCAAAAGGGTTCGTTTGGGCCGACGACCAGTTCCCCGATCATAAAAGGGTGGAGCGAGCCACAACTGACCGAGCAACGATAGCGGAATTTGCCGGTGCGCTCCGCCACAATCTCAATTTGTTTGGTCACACCCGGTTCCACGCGCTCCTGAATGCCATAACCATCCAAGTAGAAGCCATGTACCACATCTGAGGCGGTGAAATTGATGATGACACGATCCCCTTTATTGATGTGAATACGATGGGGAGCGAATTCAAATTGTCGGGCATCAAGGGTAATGGTTCGGGTTTGTGGATCAGTCAAGCGGGGAATCGGGAAGGTCATCACGATGACCCCAAGGATGATCCCGCTGAGGATCACTCCATGCTGGCGCAGCAATCCAAACAGCTTCTGCAGATGGATCATGGTGTCTTATTCCGTTGGGAAGGGAGTATCAGTGGAGGGGCCAAAAGCGCTGTATTTGGCGTCAATATAGGTTCGAATTTGCGGGGACGACTGGCCTTCACCCTTGAGGCGCATGACATCTTGGGCAATATCTACGCAGATGCCACACCCCGCCGCGTGACTTTCAAAACCAAAATTTTCCGGCTTGATGAAGCAACTGAGATTACTTTGGTGGCCCATATTGCCGCAGCCACAGTAGCACGGATATTTGGCAAGTTCGTCCGGGTGATCCATCGCATATTGATAGGCTTCTTTGACTCGGACAGGCGCATCCTTCACGAAGTCTGGCATATCTGATGCTTCGCTCATATCCGTCTTGCCCTTGTCGTTGCTACAGCCTGATACAAATAAACCAAATACCAGCACGAGGCTGAGGATCAACAATTTTATGAGCAGGCGATACACATTCATGAGGTAGTTTCCATCTTTGCTTCAAGCGTCAATTCATAGCTATGAGTGTAATGAAAGCCTTCATTTAGCATCACCGCCATTTGGCGTATAACTTGTTTTTCATGACTTTTGTCACATAATGTCAACCGCTTAACGGCTAATTCCAAAAGTCACGCCGAATAGCCTATAGAGGAGGCATTCCCAGAATGTTAAAATTTGAAGTAGTGATCGTGATATTCAGATAGGGTAGTCAATTATGACCGACATCATCCAAGTTATACTCGCTGATGATCATGGCTTCGTAAGGCGTGGAATCCGTGAATTTTTACATGAATCAGGTTCGATCAATGTTATTGCCGAGGCCGAAAATGGATTGCAGGCTCTAGAATATGTTGATTACTATCATCCTGACGTCGCCATCTTGGACATCCAAATGCCTAGCCCCAACGGTCTAGATGTCGCACGCCAACTGCGCAAACGCTATGGCGAAAATATTGGTATCCTAATCCTCACAGCCTATAATGATCCACCCTATATTCGTGCAGCACTCTCAGCAGGCGCAAATGGCTATATTATGAAATCAGCCGATGCGGATGATTTAATCGCAGCTGTGCATGACACTTATGAGGGCAGGAGGGTAGTGACAGCCAGCTTGCTCAATCGCGTCGCCTCGCAACCAGTGCCGGAGTCCTCCCTCAGGCTAACGGAGCGCGAACTAGAAGTTTTGCAAATGGCGGCACAGGGACTGACTAACAAGGCGATTGGTTTTAAACTTTCTATCAGTGATCGAACTGTGCAAGGTCATTTGGCAAGTATTTACAACAAATTAGAGGTGACTGGTCGGACGGAAGCCACTCTCAAAGCACTTAGTCTCAACCTTATTCAAGGTGCTACTGTTGAGTAAATGAGCCATGAGATGAATTTCCAAAATATTGATTATGTTCCAGCGCTGCGTTATCGTAGATTGACCCGTTTTTATGACGCGGTACTCGCCGTAACCATGCGCGAAGCAACGTTCAAATCTGCCCTGCTTAACCAAACAGAACTCGTTCCCCATCAGAGTATCCTCGATCTTGGCTGTGGAACCGCCACGCTAACTTTGTCGCTGAAAAAACAAAATCCAATGTTAAAGATAATTGGCTTAGATGGCGATAGGCAAGCATTATCAATTGCATGGACTAAAGCGCAGAGAGCTAACGTAGACATCCACTTTGATGAGGGTTTTTCTTTCAACCTCCCCTATTCGGATGAATCTTTCAATCATGTATTTTCGAGTCTGCTATTTCACCATTTGACTTACGAAAACAAGAAAAGAACACTCGAGGAAACCTATCGAGTCCTAAAACCTAGCGGTGTACTGCATGTTGCAGATTGGGGTAAACCTAGAAGCGCCGTGATGCGGGGTCTATTTTTATTAGTGCAACTACTGGATGGCTTCAAGACGACCTCGGATAATGTACAAGGTAGGATCCCAAATTTATTTGGACAAGCCGGGTTTAAACCCGTGACTGAGACCCATTATTTCAACACCCTATTTGGAACTCTAAGGCTTTATCAAACCACTAAACCGGAGTGACCGTCCTTTCAACTCTCTACCTTTTGATAGACCAAGTGAAAAATTTGAGATCATCCCGAATTTTACCAACGGGCTATCAGCGGAGTACAACGGCATCGGCTTTCGCTGTCTGTATGGGAGAGGTTGATGACCTTTAATCAATTAAAATGCTAACAAGTGACCCATAGGTCAACTTTCCCCTACCACCAAAACCCTGATGACATGATTGTTTCGTTAAGGAGTATCAACCCCTCGCATAACGCAGCCCCAACGGGTTTCTTCTGAGCAGTATCGCGTTTATAGGATAACTCATGTTGACCTCGAAATTAGGCACTGGACGAGTGTCGGCCTCCGCTTGAGTTGAGGCGATGCCATTTTCACGAATATCCTTGATTAACCAATCCATTTCCTTGATCTCACGGCGCTGGGACTCGATAATGTCATCGGCAAGCGCCCGTACCCGCACATCCTCAATCTCGGCGTGTTCACTGCTCAGAATAGCCATTGAATGATGTGGAATCATGGTTCGCATATAGGAGACATCTTGCACAGTCGTATGACTTCGGACGAGATAGAGCATCACCAGAAAGACCACCACACTGCCAAGGTAGATTGCGACATTCATCCGCATGTTCTTATACATACTGTGCATAAAACCGAGCATAATCACGGTCATTGTCGCGCCCATCATAAGGGTCATATAAAAGTTCGTCGCGCTCCAGCGTGCATCCGAAAATTGGTAGATGTTGAGATACATCACCCCAAACGTCACAATCGTTGACATGCAATCATCGCCGCGAGCGTGATGTAATTACCCTGTTTTTCGTAATTCATGCCTTGCTTTTCGTGGTTCATGTTGACCTCCACTGGGCAGGGGAATTTTACAACCGACGCCAAGTCTATCCCCATTTACGCCGCCCAACATAGGAGGCTGGGATTATCTTCAGGTAGGTCAAATGGAGGGTAGGAGCGATAATTACGTAAATGCTTTCAATCAGCAGACTATCGCAAAGATAACCAGAGCCGTTGGGCCACTGACTCAAGTCGGAAGCTATGGATAGGAACGTGAGTCATCTCCAATTTATGGATAAGCGTCAGGCTACTTAGAGGAAGTCCGTTGGCTAAAATTCGGGATGACTCATGATTTCCATATTCGAGGAATTTATTCCTCAATGTTGATGGGGATAATTAATCCTCCCCCATCCACACCGTCGTTAGTGGTATGATGCAAGATATGGCAATGGAATAGCCATAAACCCGGTTCAGTTGCCACGAACTCAATGTCATAACGCTCACCCGGCGCAACATTGATAGTATCTTTGGTCAATTGGGCTGCCTCTGGTACAGGCCAACCATCAGTTGCCACCACTTTGAACGCCATGCCATGCAAGTGCATTGGATGAGCAAACTGGCCGATGCCAATCAAGCGCAATCGTACTCGTTGACCGACTTTAACATTAATAGTTTCTGTACTAGGGAAGGCTTTACCATTGATCGTAAAATAGTTTGGCTCCATCCCAGCCAACGGCATAGCTGGATATGTTTCACCGTTGGCGACACGCCACTCGGAAAGCATCAGGGTTACATCCACATCTGGCGCAGGTTCGACAGGTTCGGCGGGATCAATGATAAACGGCGCATAGAGGCCCAAACCAACCTGTGTATCCCCTTCATAATGGGAATGATACATAAACGTTCCAGCAGGTTTCGCCGTAAATTCATAGACAAAGGTATCGCCGGGTTGGACGGGGTCTTGAGTGACTCCCGGGACACCATCCATTGCATTGGGTACCTCCACACCATGCCAGTGAATGGTCGTCGCCTGAGGGAGTTCATTTTTGAAGACAATCCGCACCGGGTCGCCTTCTGTGACTCGAATCATTGACCCCGGCACTGTTCCGTTATATGTCCATGCGGTAACGGTTACATCATCTAGGATATGCCAAATGACAGGACGGGCCGTTATTTCAAAGACCTTCACCCCATCTTCAAGATGGTACTCCAAGGGTTGCCCACCAACGGTTTCTTCTGCTGGTAGCACTCCCTCGCTACTGACCGGCTGCATCGCATGTCCACCAGATGAACCACTGTTGTCCATGCCCATGTCCATGCCATCCATACCTGCCATGCCGTCCATATCATGTTCAGTGCTGGGCGTAGGTGTTTCGACATGATGTTCGTCGTGTCCATCAGTGGTGGCTTGAGTTTCTCCTTCGCTGTGTTCGGGTAGTTCCAACGTCAGAGTGGCGGCGGCAGGGCTGGCAGGAGCAAGGGCTGAAAATGTAATTCCGTTCGGGCCTTCCCCACTTGGGATAACCTTGATAACTTCCTGTTCAGCTATGTCTAGCACAGCGACGGTATTATCGTAGATATTGGTGATGTAGGCATATTTGCCTGACGGATCAACTACAATTCCGTGTGCGCCACGCCCCGTTTCAATAGTAGCCGTTACCGAGAACGACGTGACATCAACAATGGAAATCGTCGTGCTAGGATTCGCTTCCGTTCCCTGATTAGCGACCAAAATGGAGCGATTATCTGGCGTTACAAATACTTGTACCGGCCCAACCCCAACCTCGACTTTGCCAACCACTTGACGAGTCGCCACTTCGACCTTGACCAGTGCATTTTCGCCATTAAGGGAAGCATAAACGAACTCACCATCCGGCGAAAACCCCACTTGAACCGGAGTATTGCCAACTTCTATATCCGCCACTTTAGTATTAGTGCTGGTTTCGATTACACTCAGGGTGGTGTCTTGCATATTGGCAACATAGAGCCATTTTCCGTCGGGGCTGGGGCGCATTCCATGTGGATAGCTTCCAACTGGAATGGTTGCAATGACCGTCATGGAGTCTACATCAATCACACTGACGGTATTATCCTCACTGTTCGTTACATACGCGGCTTGACCATCGGGTGACAAAATAATATGGGCAGGGTGATTGCCTGTAGGAACTACCCCAACGACGGCATAGGTACTTACATCTATTTGCACCGCGAGCGAATCATGCCCACTAATGGCCCAGATAGTTTTGCCGTCGGGGGACGCTTGGATATTATGCGGGGCTTCAATACCCGTCAATGTTGTGATGACCTCATTTTGAGCAGCGTCAATTACAGTCACACTGTTGCCATATTCATCCGCTACCCAAACTGTCCCCTCAAAATCTGAAGTGTGATGGGATGTATGAGCACTAGTGGGTGTAGGCGTTGGGGATAGCGCCTGAGTTGTAGTGGGCGCAAGGCCAATTGCTAAAGTTAGTCCGCTAATCAATGTAAGCCACAATGAAAATGTGATGGTGGTTTTTAGGCGCATTTTACCTCCTAGAGCAGCACCTATTCGGGGAAATCAACCTGTGATCTCCCCTTATGTCAAAAATAGCCTAAATTACTGAGCTGCACTCAGTTCAGTAATCAATCCTTCCATAGATTCGATTTCACTGGTTTGGGCATCAATGATAGATTGGGCCAGTGTACGAAGTTCTTCATGTTCAGCGATTTCTAAGATACGCTCAGACATATGCACGGCATCATCATGGTGGTCAATCATGGCCTCCAACCACGCGACTTCATACTCAACACCTTCAAGTTGGTTAAGGCCAGCCATCATACCCATCATCATCGGCATATCACCCATTTGGCCCATCCCATTCATGCCACCCATGCCTTCCATACCGGGCATGTCGCCTCCCATCATGCTCATCATTTGCATCATCATCTCCATCATGTTGCCAGACATATCCATGCCTTCCATCATGCCCATCATGTCTTCCATCGACATGCCCTGCATCATCTCCATCATGCTCATCATCGACATATGATCAGTCATTGACATAGGGGTATAGTCAATGCCATACCAGTCTGTCAACCAACCTTGCATGGTTTCAATTTCGGTGCTTTGAGCATCAATGATGTTTTGACACAATGTCTTTACAGACTCAGTGATCGCTTTGGTGAGACAATCTTGGGCCATATCGAGAGCCATTTGGTGGTGGTCAATCATGCCTTCCAAATACCGTGCTTCAGATCGACCAGCACGACCCTCAATTGGCCCGTCAGCTTGGACAAGTGAGATTGGCAAGGCGGCAACGACTATTATTACGAGGCCAAGTAGTATACTTAGTTTTTTCATTGGATTGCTTCTCCTACATCGTTTTGTAAAGGACTGTAGATTTCATGCTATCGTAAGGTGTTATTTCTATCTATGCGCCAATTGGCGTGTTTTTCAATAAGCCTGTTGGTCAAAAACCGCGATTTGGCCTATGGTCATGGAGCATGTCGTATGGTAAAACGCTGGTATGGCCCATTTGGAGGATCAGGTAGGCTATGGAGCATCGAAATCTTTTGCAGCAGGTCTATCGTCGTTTGGTCAAGGGACTACACATTCAACTTTTGTTGGTGTTTGTCGTACCGACAGCCATTATTTTGATGGTAGTCACGGTAGGCAGTGCCATTCTCCATCAACAAGCCATGCAAGAACTCGTTGGTCAGCGCGATGCCCGTGCGACGCAAGCCGCTGCAGACAATCTCGCTGAACGATTGCATCAGCGCGAAGTCTTGTTATCACTCCTAGCCGCAGATGCCGCCCACGGTCAAGATTTACCTCATTCACAAACCACCGCTGAACTATTTGATTATGGGCTGTTCATGGAAACAGCAAATAACCTAGACAAAAAGTTACCAACTGGAGCATGGGATTGGCGTAGTGTGGGTGGTGACATACCCACTTTCATCGGGCATTTTGAGCAACAGGTGCTGATCATTTTTTCAGCCCCTCTAGCCAATGACCAATATCTTTATGGCATCGCCTCCCTTGAGTCGCTCGGTATCCATGAAATCCTCGATAGTCTTATACTTCACGAAGATGCCAGAGCCTATTTATTGGACGAAGATGGACACATCTTATTTGATTCAGACCACAAGATAACGGGTAATTTGGCTTCTAGATCAGCCTTAGCGATTGTCAGCAATCCAGAAGCTGGTTTTAAACAAGGGCCGAGCATCATCCAAAATCACGACGGAGAAGCTATGGTCATTGGCTACAGCCCTATTCCACGACTGCAATGGAGTCTAGTGGTCGAGGAGCCGTGGCACGCTGTCACAAGTTCGCAGTTGCAAGTAACTCATTCGGTGGTTCTGGTGTTGGTGCTGATTACCTTACTGGGGTTACTGGTTTTTGTGTTCAGTATGTTTGGAGTCATTCGTCCCTTACAGCGCCTCAAAGTCAAGGCCGGACAACTGGTCAAAGGTGATTTTTCGGCGATTGCGGGACCAGTCGGCGGTATCCAAGAAATTGAAGATTTACAGACCGCGCTGGTTGAGATGGCCCGTGCCGTTCAACAAGCCCAGTTGCGTCTGCACGAGTATATTGGAGCGATAACGACGGCCCAAGAAGAGGAACGTACCCATTTGGCCCGGGACTTGCATGATGATACGGTTCAAACTCTGATTTCCCTCAACCAACAAGTCCAAATGGCCCAACGCAACCTTGACCGTGATCCTTCCATTGCGTCGGCCCGCTTGACCGAGGTGCGGCAGATTTCGCAGCAGGCTATTGAAGATATTCGCCGTATGATTCACGGTCTACGTCCTTCGTATTTAGCAGAGTTGGGCCTCGTGTCGGCTTTGGAGATGTTGGCAGAACAGGAAACTTCGGTTGCCGTAAGTTTCCAGATGCAGGGCGAGGAACAGCGGCTTTCGGACAAAATCGAACTCGCACTCTATCGCATTACCCAAGAGGCCCTCAGCAATATCCGCAAACACAGCCAAGCCACCCAAGCAACAATTGAAATCGCTTTCTCTAGTGTGGAGGTCATACTATCTATTCAGGATAATGGCTGTGGATTTGATCCGCCCGAACTTCAGACTTTGCCAATTTCGGGCCATTATGGGCTGGTGGGGATTCGAGAAAGAACTCAGTTAATTGGGGCTATTCTTCAGATCAATAGTCAGAAAGGGCAAGGAACCCAAATCCGCCTCCAAGTTCCTGTTGCCACAACCGATAAGATAGAAGCATAAGGAGAGCAAAATTTGGATGGCCTTAATAAAAAGCCACCCACTCCATATGATGCTTGGTTTAACGATGGTTTTCATTCCGCATAAGGATGGACATATTGACCACAACCCCGGGTTGTTCGAAGATCAGTTCACCTACATCTTCCGCTGCCAAGATTTCTTCAATAGATACCAATTGACTGAATGGCCTGAAATCAGGATGGAAGTATCCTTTGCATGTTTTACTAATAAGCCAAACTGCGGGTAACGTCGCACAAATATCAAGCGTAGAATGGAAAGATATGGGCAAATTATGAACAGGTGGAAATTATGTTGAACCAATCAAATTTCAAGCATAGTAAACCCATTGAAAGACCCACGCTTCTATCAGCCATGACAGCTTTTTTTGACGTTACTCACATGGGTTGTTCAAAATGCACCTCGTGGTTACAAAGTGGGCTTTTGGAGCATAATGGGGTTCTATTCGTGGATGTTTGCGTTGATAAAGGCATTGTGATGGCAACCTATGATCCTGCCAGCATCAATCCCAACGAAATAGGACAAATTATTGTCACCATAGGCAAGCAAGTTTGCCGCTACTATCATGCCGAACTAATTGGGAACACGGCTGCACTAGTGGTTGACGTGCCACAAGAGATGGCATCAATGAGATAAAGTTGCAGGGAAATAAATTAGGGATGCAGCGTATTCTTGTCATTGATGATGACCCTTCCGTAACCGATTTGCTGCGAAGGGGATTGACTTACGAAGGTTATCTTGTAAGCGTAGCCCAATCCGGCGAGGAGGGAATTGCCATTGCACGTGAACATCTGCCAGATTTAGTGATTCTTGACATTATGATGCCGGGCCTTGATGGTCTTGAAGTTCTGCGACGCCTACACACGGCTGACGATGGACTGCCCATCCTTTTTTTGACGGCAAAAGATGCGCCAGAGGATCAGATAAAAGGCCTTGAAGCTGGTGCAGAGGACTATATTGTCAAACCTTTCACTTTTGAGGTTTTATTAGCCCGTGTGCATGTGCTTCTGCGTCGCCGACAGCCTGAGCATCTCAAAGTGCTAAGATTTGCTAATTTGACTCTTGATATTGGAGCGCACACGGTATGGCGTGGAGATCATGCCATTACCCTAACAAGTCTCGAATTCAAACTGTTACAAATCTTCATGGAGCACCCTCAACAAGTGCTTTCAAAAGAAATCGTGCTAGAACGGGTCTGGAATTACGACTTTGGCGGGAATGCAAATATTGTAGAGGTTTATGTAAAACAGCTCCGTCAAAAATTAGAGGCTAATGGTGAGGCCCGCTTGATCCATACCATACGAGGGGTTGGTTATGTTTTGCGTGAGGAATAAATGCCATTACGAATTCGCTTTGTCTTGTGGTATGGGGGGCTATTTGTCGCTATACTATTCATTGTCATGGGCTTGAGTTATGCCTTCCATGTTCGCAGTCATTACGATTCCCTTGACCACACCCTTATTACCAGCACCGATCATGCTGCCAATGAATCTATAGGCGAGCTTGACAGTCCACGACTTGAGCAGATTGGAAAAGACTTAGAAGTCTCCTTACGCCTCTATGACGCCAATGGCACTTTGCTGGAAACTACAACAAAGGCAGAGGAATTACCTCGCTCTTCCCCCCAAGCCATATTGGCAGCACCAGCTAAACCGCCTTTTGACTCCGTAGCGAATCTGGTTCCATCGGTTCTCGAACGCCCTCACCCAGCCGAGGGGTCTTTCGGGGTTATTTCGGAAAGAGGGCACCGCTGGCGAATCTATGTTTTGCCTCTCAAACAAGGTGGATATCTTGAAGCGTTAGTATCCCTCGACGCGCTAGACAGGGCAGTTCGCGCCCTGCGAATTTTGATGGCTGTCTTGGGTTTAGTTGGGTTGGCAGCCGCTCTATTGGGAAGTTGGGCAGTAGCTAGTCGTGCTTTGCTGCCAATTACAGTAGTTGATAAAACAGCCCGCAGCATCGCACTTTCCCGCAATTTCTCGCAGCGCGTACCACTGTCAGCTCGTCATGACGAACTTGGACATCTCATTGAAACACTGAATGAAATGCTGGGGAGCTTGCAGGCAGCATATTATGCCCAACAACGCTTTGTAGCAGATGCTTCGCACGAGTTACGTGCACCTCTCACGATCATTCAAGGCAATCTGGAATTGTTCGCACGTCATCAAAATATTCCTGTTGCAGAGCGTCAAGAAATCCTCGCTGACATCCAAGACGAAGCAGTACGCCTAAGTCGCCTTGTAGCCGATCTTTTGACATTAGCAAGGGCCGATAGTGGAACTACGCTCAATCACTATCCTATTGAACTAGATACGATCCTACTAGGTGCTTTCCGAGAGGCTAAACAACTGGCGCAGGGACAAACACTTTTTCTCGACACCTTTGAGCCAGCCCAAATCATGGGAGATGAAGACCGTCTCAAGCAACTTGTGCTTATTTTGTTGGATAATGCGATCAAATACACCGCTCCCAATGGACAAGTCCATGTCACACTGCGCCGCAAAACCAACGTGGTTGAAATCGTTGTCCAAGATACTGGAATAGGCATACCCGCCGAGGCATTACCCCATATTTTTGATCGGTTCTACAGGGCTGATCCTGCGCGTTCGCATGATCCGGGTGGCACAGGGTTAGGATTATCCATTGCGCGTTGGATTACCGAACAACATGGCGGTCAAATTGCTGTGACCAGTACGCTGGGAGAAGGGACGTCCGTGAGTGTGTCCTTACCTATTGGGCCTCGCTAGAAATGTTAATTCACAGCCGTTACGTACAACTCCTCAGCAACTCCTCAGTTTTTCATCAGTTGTCCATCAGCTACAAGAACTATTTTTATATAAATCCTGTTCAAGAGGAGGCTTCTATGGCAACTCAAACGGGCACAAAACGGTTTACCGTTGCAATTTATGGATTAGGCTGTGGAGGTGGCGGTGTCTTGACCGTTCAACGGGCTTTGGAACGAGCATCAGGGGTCTTGAATGTTTATGTTAACCCGGCAACGGAAATGGCTTACGTTGAATACGATCCCGCCTTAACTGCGCCGCAACATTTAGTCTCGGTGATCGAAAAAGTTGGTTTTCGGGCAGGAATTCCACGTATTCAGTAAAGGTCAGACCCTAATGAGTATTAAACAGTCTCTCAGCTATCGCAATCTGATTCAAGAGAAAACACGCTTTATATTGAGTGTGGGCGGGATTACTTTAGCGGTCATGCTCATTCTCTTACTAAATGGATTAATGAAAGGGCTATATGAGCAGTTTGGTGCCTATCTAAGGAATACGCCGGGTACAGTGGTTGTCAGTCAAGCAGGGATTAATAATTTTATTGGGTCAACCTCTACCCTTTCCAGCGACACAGTTGAAACTATTCAGGAGATAGACGGGGTTTCTCAAGTAATCCCCGTTTTATCCCAGTTCATCATCCTCGATCTACACGACAAGAAGCAGCCTGCCTATCTGATTGGATATGACTCATCTATTGGTGGAGGCCCTTGGCGAATAAGTGCGGGCCGTGAGGCACAGTCAGGCAACGAAGTCGTGTTTGATCGTACTTTAGCCAATCGTCATCAAATCCAAGTGAATGACACTTTGAATATCATGGGTGAACAATTCAAAGTAGTGGGATTGTCAGATGGCACAGCCTCTTGGATGACAAGTTACGTGTTTATGCCCAAGGCCTCAATGGAAACCTTGTTTGGGTTAAAGGGCGACACTAGCTTTGTATTGGTCACAGCAGATACAGGCGTTACCCAGCAAAAACTGATGGAACGCCTTAATACTACACTTGCTGGTGTCCACGCATCGGCAGAAGATGAGGTGATTGCCAATGATCTAAATCTCTTTGCCCGTTTCTTTAGCGCACCACTCCAATTGATGGTAGGTATCGCGTTTTTAATAGGAACGCTTATCGTTGGACTCATCATTTATACAGCCACCACCGAACGTCAAAAAGAATATGGAGTCCTAAAGGCCGTTGGGAGCAAAAATAACCTGCTCTATAGAACTGTCGCTATTCAATCCTTGATTGTTGCCAGTTTGGGTTCTTTAGCAGGTGTCGGACTTACTTTCGAGGTGGCACGCCTAATCACAACCATACGTCCACAGTTCCTCATTCTCATCGAACCAACCAGTATTTTCGGAGCGGTAGTCGCTGGTATGGCGATGGCATCGCTGGGGGCGTTCTTCTCTATCTGGGCCGTGACGCGGTTGTCACCTGCCGAAGTATTCCGAAAGTAGGGTATAGCGATGTTGCGTTTCGCTTTCCGCAATTTGTTTCACAAAAAAGCGTATTTCTTGACATCGGTTGGGGGTATGGCTTTGGCCCTCATGCTGATTCTGTCGTTAGATGCCATTTTCAATGGGATACAAGCAAAGATCACCTCGTATATTGATCACTCAGGGGCAGATATCTTTGTTTCTCAATCGGGTGTGCGAAATATGCATATGGCATCTTCCACGCTGCCCTTGACCGTCGTAGATCAAGTCGAAGCTGTCGCAGGTGTGGAATCGGTCACCCCCATCCTCTATATGGGAAACATCATTGCAGCAGGTGATGACCGCTATCCCGCTTATGTAATCGGATTGCCTAAAGAGGCACAGGCAGGCGGCCCATGGCAAATCACTGAAGGGGTATCTATACCAAATGATGGTGAAATAATTCTTGACGAAGGTATTGCTAGAACGGTAGGTATAGGCATTGGTGACAGAGTAAAAATCCTTTCTAAAGAATTTCGTATCACCGGTTTATCTAAGGGAACAGATACCTTCATAAACTCAGTGGCCTTTATTTCTCCCCATGATTTCGTTGGATTGCGCGGCAATACCGAATCGGTGAGTTTTGTACTGGTCAAGGTTAAGGCGGGTGAATCATCCAGCAAGGTTGCCGATCAAATTAGAGCCGGGGTACCAAACGTTAATGTACAACTGAGAACAGAATTTGCTGCGCAAGAACGTCAGGTTGTGAATGACATGAGTACCGATATTGTGGTCATTATGAATTTGATCGGATTCATGATTGGATTGGCGGTCATGGCACTAACCATCTACACCGCCACTTTTGCGCGCCGGGGGGAATACGGTTTACTCAAGGCAATTGGCGTAAGGAATAGTCATCTGTACCGAGTTGTTCTGCTACAAACCCTGATCGGCGTGATGCTAGGTATGATACTCGCCATACTGTTCACTTTACTCGTGTCAGCATCTGTATCTGCTTTAGAAGTCAAACTCACCCTTCAGATTAACCCAGTATCCCTAGTCAAGATTTCTTTGGTATCTCTGCTTATTGCAGGCCTAGCCGCAGTTTTACCCGTGCGTCAAATTGCCCAGCTTGAGCCTGCTGAAATATTTCGAGGAGCATAACATGACCGACTTTTCACTTCGCGTTGAGGGTATCTCTAAACGGTATGGATCGGGTGATACCGAGGTGACAGCAGTTTCTAATATATCCCTCACCGTCTCTCAAGGTGAGATCGTACTTATTATGGGGCCTTCCGGTTCCGGAAAGACAACATTGCTCCTCCTGTTAGGTGCATTACTCAAACCAACACAGGGGCGTATTTCGCTCGATGGGCTTGATCTTTCCTCCCTAGCAGAAAAGGCTTTGCCAGACATTCGTCTCCACCAATTAGGCTTTGTGTTCCAAGATTTCAAACTCTTATCCGCCCTATCCGTCCTCGATAATGTGGCGATCGTAGCCGAATTAGCAGGCGTGAACAGCAAGGTGGCTCGCCGTAAGGCAGCTAGTTTGTTAACAGAATTAGGTCTCGCGGAACGGCTGAACTTTCTACCAGAAAAACTCTCTGGCGGAGAGAAGCAGCGTGTTGCGATTGCGCGGGCACTGATTAACGAACCCCGCATTATCTTGGCAGACGAACCAACAGCTAATCTCGATTCAAAAATTGGGCTTCAGATTATGCGGTTGTTGCGTCGCATTGCAAAAGAGCAGGGGCGCAGCCTCATTATTGTATCTCATGATCAACGCATCAAAGACATCGCGGATCGTGTACTGTGGCTTGAAGATGGGCGCTTCAAGGATATGGTCACGATGGTCACCGATCCGGTCTGTGGTATGGCATTGGAACATGAAAAAGCTACTTCAGCCGTATGGGAGGGCCAAGCTTACTATTTTTGCTCCGAGGGATGCAAGCATGAATTCTTAGCCAATCCCGTACATTTTCAAACGCATCAGGCCGCCCTCAGCCTACCCTCAGCTACCCATCAGGAATACCCCTTAGGCTAGGGTGTGAATGTAAGGAGAGGCAAAAATATGAATCATCAGCAAACGATTACTTCGGCCACAACAGGCACAGCCGACACACCCGGTTTACGCTGGATTGAACTTCCGCTTGCGGATTTGATCGAGCAGCAGGGAGCAGTCCTTCTCAAAAAAGAGCTTTTAGCTCTGGATGGGGTACAAACGGTCACTGTTAATGCAAAAGGCAAGTTACTACGCATTGCGTACCATCCTGCCCAGCTAAATGTAGATACCCTGATCAAATCTATCCGTGTTATGGGGTACGCAGTTGGAACAGCAACGACGCAACTGAATATTCAGGGGATGCATTGTGCTTCTTGTGTAACGATTATCGAGAACACCTTGCTCAAAACTCCGGGTGTACTTTCCGCCACAGTGAACCTCGCTACAGAAAAGGCCTACATTGAGTATGTACCGGGGCACATTGATTTGATAGGGTTGGTACGTGCTATCGAGGTTGCTGGCTATCAAGCACATGAGACTTCAACACCCACAGAATCAGCCCTTGACCGTGAAGAACAGGCGCGTAGCCAAGAATACGGCACTCTGCTGCTCAAATTCTGGTTTGCCGCTATCATCTCGCTGCCAGTAATTATCTTCTCTTATCCAGACTTTTTCCCTGTATTGAGAAACTGGCTAACTGAGGGCAGTGATGCTCGACGGATTGTCTGGGGCATTCTGGGTATTTTGACACTGCCAGTCATGTTCTGGGCAGGCAGCCACTTCTTCACGGGGATGTGGCAGGGCTTAAAGCATCGCCAAGCCAACATGCACACCTTGATTGCCATTGGCATTTCAGCGGCTTGGATTTACTCCGGAGTCGCCATCGCTGTTCCACAAATTTTTCCTTCCGAAAAGTTGGCGGAAGTCTTTTATGATGTAACGGCAGTTGTGGTCGCTTTGGTCAATCTTGGTTTAGCACTGGAACTCAAAGCACGCGGGCGCACCAGCGAAGCCATCAAGAAATTAATTGGTTTGCAAGCAAAAACAGCGCGAGTTATCCGTGCTGGCATTGAAACCGATATTCCAATTGAAGAGGTGTTGGTAGGTGACATCATCGTGGTACGTCCGGGCGAGAAAATCCCGGTAGATGGGATCGTCACTGAGGGCAGTTCTTCCGTTGACGAAAGTATGATTACTGGCGAATCCATTCCGGTTGAAAAGCACACTGAAGATGAGGTCATCGGAGCAACCATCAACCAGACGGGCAGCTTCCGCTTCCGGGCTACCAAAGTGGGCAAAGACACAGCTCTCGCCCAGATCATTCGCTTGGTTCAGGATGCTCAAGGCTCAAAAGCCCCTATACAGCGGGTTGTTGACCAAGTGTCTCATTATTTCGTCCCGACGGTGATCATGTTGGCGGTGTCTTCGGCAACCCTCTGGTTTGTTTTCGGTCCCACGCCTGCGTTGGTCTATGGCATCATTGTCTTTGTCACTACACTCATCATTGCCTGCCCATGTGCGCTCGGCCTCGCCACCCCCACCAGCCTAACGGTTGGGATTGGCAAAGGCGCGGAACAGGGAATTCTCATTCGCTCAGGTGATGCACTACAAACCGCCACTAAACTCAATACCGTTGTCCTCGATAAAACCGGGACAATTACCAAAGGCAAACCCGAACTTACCAATATTGTGGCAGCAGCCGGATTCAAAGAAGAAGCAGTGCTTTGTTATGCTGCCGCTGTTGAACACAATTCTGAACATCCGCTTGCCACAGCCATTGTGGAGGGTGCGAAAGCATCTGGCTTAGTTTTACCAGAAGCCAGTGACTTTAACGCAATACCGGGTTATGGAGTTGAAGCACAAGTTGAGGGGCATCTGGTGCTGCTAGGCAATGCCAAGCTGATGTCTCAAAGGAACATTCCTTTGGGCGATTGGGAAGAAGAAGCCCGTCGTTTAGCGGATGATGGCAAAACGCCGATGTATGTGGTTGTCGGCGATAAATTGGCGGGTCTCATCGCTGTAGCAGATACCGTTAAAGAGGATTCCAAAACAGCAATTGCCGCACTCCAAAGCCTCGGCCTTGAAGTTGTCATGGTAACCGGGGATAACCGCCGCACCGCCGAAGCCATTGGACGGCAAGTCGGTGTTGATCGCGTCTTAGCCGAAGTGCTGCCCCAAGATAAAGCCCATGAGATTCGTAAACTTCAGCTAGAGGGGAAGAAAGTCAGTATGGTCGGGGATGGCATCAATGACGCCCCTGCACTAGCTCAGGCTGATATTGGCTTCGCTATTGGCACAGGCACCGATGTAGCCATCGAAGCTGGGGATATCACTCTCATTAGCGGTAGCCTGCATGGAGTTGTTCTCGCCGTTGAAATCTCTAAAGCCACGATGCACAACGTCTATCAAAACCTCGTCGGAGCTTTTGCCTACAACATCTTGGGTATCCCTGTTGCAATGGGGCTGCTCTATCCTTTCGTAGGGATTCTATTAAGTCCACTTATCGCAGCCGCAGCGATGGCTTCAAGTTCAGTAACCGTCGTGACCAACGCCAATCGCCTACGCGGTTGGAGACCAAAGGAGAAATTCGCATGATAACGCTAGTGGATATTTTCATCATCTTAGGAGGGATAGCAATCAATCTTGGTATTGCACTGTTCTTCTGGGGGCCTCGGCGAAGTGGCACCCGTGCGGCGCTCGCATCCAACGGCTATCAAGAAGCAATGGTGCTGGTCAAAGGTGGCTATACTCCCGATGTCATCGTCGTACAGCATGACAAGCCCGTTCGTCTGCACTTTCGGCGTGAAGAAACTGCTGCCTGCTCGGAAATGGTCATTTTTAATGACTTTGGCAAAAGTGCCAAGCTGCCCACTGGTGAAACGGTGACGATTGAATTTCTACCGGAAAAAGCAGGTGAATACGAGTTTAGCTGTCAAATGGGTATGTTTCGTGGCAAGTTAGTGGTGGAATAAGGAGAGCCTCGTGACTAACAAAGATTCATCAATCATCGGGCAGTTGTTACACTCAAAATCTGGTTTCGCTCTAGTGGTGTTCTTGGCGATTGCTGCCTTCTTTCTAGCCACAGAACACACCGCCCATGTTTTGGGTGCCCTGCCTTATGGTCTCGTGGCCTTATGCCTTGTGACGCATTTGTTTATGCACGGCGGGCATGGGAATCATGGTGGGCAGCACAAACATTAAAGGAGCTTAGCGATGGAATACTCAGATTCACCTGCCTATGGCCTATGGGCACTGGTCGTCATCAATGCGGCAGTCTTCATCATCTTCGCCTTCAGTTTCACACGACCACGCACGAGACGTGATTGGCGCTCGTTTGGAGCTTTCACAGCCTTTATTGTGGCGCTCTTCACCGAGATGTATGGTTTCCCTTTGACAATTTACCTACTCTCAGGCTGGTTGGCCCGCCGCTATCCTGACATTGATGTGTTTTCACATAACGCGGGTCATCTTTGGGAAACTCTCTTAGGGATGAAGGGTGATCCTCATTTTGGTTTCCTCCACATCTTGAGCAGTATTTTGATCCTCGCCGGCTTTGTCTTGCTGGCTCGTTCTTGGACGGTTCTATATCAGGCTCAGGTAAGAGGCCAACTTGCCATTTCTGGTCCCTATACCTTTGTACGCCATCCGCAATATGTGGGTTTCGTAATCATCATGCTAGGCTTTCTCGCTCAATGGCCTACCCTATTGACCTTGATTATGTTCCCAATTTTGGTGGTGATGTATATCAGATTAGCTCATAGGGAAGAGCAAGAGGCTCTTGTCCAGTTCCCCAATGAATATGCCACATACATGGCAATTACCCCTGCTTTCTTCCCTCATTTCAAACGGGTGCAAGTGAAGGAGCCATCCCCAATAATCAAGGTAGATAGTCATTAGCTTTGGGCAATGCGAGTTCGGGGATTATTTTGCGAACAATGTTAAGTTGTTCGAGGCTAATCCCTGAACTCTCCGGCTCAGTTTGTTTTGATCTCATGCAATCCTAGCTAGTCTAACCGCAGGCTAAATCAACAAGTTTTGCTTCCCTATTGACATCGCCCATTCTAATCGCTGAAAAATTTTACCATGTCTAGGGTATGTAAGGTTAAGCATAGTCGCCCCAAGGACTACCTTCTCATTCCTCGTGTTTTGAATACTCCATGTATAAAAACTCATTCCCTCCCAGTAAAAACACGCTATTTGGCGTATATGTTGGACTGACAAAATTTATTACACTGGACAGACTGCGAACAAAACAGTCTTTTTTCCTACATCGTAGACCTCGCAGTAATTAAGGGGGATAAAGAATCATGCGGAAAAACATCATTGTTTTTGTATTCATTTTAGTTGGGATAGTTGCCCTGACTTACGCTTTTGGTGATACCCAAGATACCTCTACCGACCCTATGCGCTCAATGCCCGGAATGCCAGACGATATGCAAGAGGAGGAAATGACGATGACTCCGAGAGCAACTCCAAGCATGGAGCATGGTCTGGATACAACTAGTGTCCCCACTCCTCAAACCCCAGATGGGGATAATATGGATGATATGGGGCACTAATACCAAAATGGCAGGGTTATCATGAGCAAGAGTAAAAAACCAAGTATGGCAGGGTCAAAGTCCCTTCACAAACAAAAAGATTGGCCTCTAGTAGTTTACGCATGGATTGGAGGACTAGGGCTGATAGGTTATATAGTTGCGGAAATGGTGATTAACACCAGACCCCATCCTTTACACTGGTTAACGGGACTTTTGGCTGGAGTCTTGGGATACTTTGTAGGGCAGTTATGGTATCACCAATTTGGGGATATTGATTGAGTGGAAAACGCGGACTTTATTCGATTATTGGCTAGTCGCGGCGGTCAGAAACTCGCATCAACCAAAGGGCTGTGAAAAGCAGAAATGCTGCAAACCCAAAAGGCGCCAAGGCTAGCCACCCAATCCTGATAAATGCCCCAATCACCATCATGATCGTAATTGTGAGTACCAGTACCCCCGGCCATATGGGGCCATCTTTTTTAAATTTTCCCGACCCGTGCAGGTGCATCATGTCTGGTTACCTGCATAACCAACCTCTTGCTCATTGGGTAAACGGTGTCCCTCTATTACTGAGGTCAATTCTCTAGCAAGTCGCCATTGATTTTCCTGCCACTGCTGGAGTTTCCTAGACAAACTTCTATCTACTTCCCGCATTTGACCGTCTATGTAAGGTAAAGCCAGCCACACACCTGCAATTCCCACCAAAAGACCCGTTATCAAGCGCATCAACGAGTTAAATGATCCAAGGGCATCCCCTACATAAAAGCTGTCGGGTAGTAGATGACCTGTTAAAGTAGCCAGCCAAGCATTATCATAACGAAAGCCGTTTGTCAGCCCGTCCAAATCACTAATAAAATGCGTTCCACCGTCTAAAACCATTGGAAAAAGAAGCAGAGCAAAAAGCCAAAGAGAAATAGGCTTTATTCGATGAGTACGGGCTAAGAACGCATAGGCTATGGCGGCTAGCCAAACACCACCATACAAGTAGACCATCCTATCTGACCATGCGACTTTCCAACCCACCTCTTCATTTCCTCGAAAACGGCGTAGGGTCCAAGTATCGGATGCTTGATTGCCACTAAGTTTTACAGGCAGTTCATCTGCGTTATACATCACCTGTGACCCGAAGAAGAAAAAAGAACGTTGAGCCATTTGATGGCACAGCGGCGAATACAGTGTATAGATGGCGTTGCCAGGAGGCTTCCAATCAAGTCGCATAAAAACGGGTGCTAGAAATGGCAGAAAATTGAAAATCCCAAACAGAATAAGGAAAATTGCCAACCAATGTCGAGCAATACTCCGCGAAACATACACACTACGAGGTAATCGTGAATGGGGAAGCGATATAGTAGTCATTCTAGGCACTCTCCGGGCCTTTGAAGCGATACCGGGCAATAAAATTGACAATTTGCCCTTTATTTACCTCATTTAATTTCAGTAACCGTCCCCACGCAGTTACGATGATTGGACTATCATTTTCAGGGCGATACGTAACAATAAGATGAGAATCGTACTTTTCGGCGAGATCTTCTAACGCTTTGACAGTATCTTTATCATTCTTATCTCGATACGAAATCCAAATGCCGCCGTGTTCAAGATTATGAATCAGGGTTTGGTCTGGGAGGGTTTCTGCATAAACACCCCAAGGTGCAGGCTGAACATAATGTCCACCTGATGTCGGTGGATTCGAGTTATAACCGGAAGGCACTTCATCAGGTTCAATGTGAGGAGAAGTCAGAACATCAATGCCAATACTTTCATCAGGAATGCTCGGATCATAACCTGACGCATCTCCACCTTGACTGATGATGATAAAGGTCGCAAAGATAGCAACAGCAGCAAGAATTGTTCCAATGACAATCAGGATTTCAGATGAATTAGATGAAAAACGATTACGCCACCGTTTGTTTTTGCCTGCTTTAGTTGCTCTTTTATGGGGTATTGCTTTTCTACTCATTTAATACCTCGCTTTTATGGGAAATGTTAAAAATTCTATTTAAGACTCCAGCTTATAAGCTAGACTTTGCACATAACAATGGCTTCTCAATACAGGTGAGGCCATAATGGGTCAAAAAACTCTCAGTCTTTTCCAATGTCGGCCTATCCTCAAGACATAGAAAAAGTCGAAACTGGGTTTTGCCCATCGCTAGGCCATGCGTAAAAGCGGATAATTAAGATAGGCAAAGTCTAGCTTCTCTAGCAATCAGGGTAAGATTATTACTTTACGGATGGTGTAAATTGGGCACTGGCAGTCGCCTGCGCTGCAATTTGTTCAGGCGTCCACCACGTCTTGATATAGCCTAAAATCGCCATGATCTCACTTTCCGTCAGCTTATCGCCAAAAGCAGGCATCGGATAGACCCCCGGTTGAGATCGCCCCTCTTGGGTGATTTGCACCAACACCACGTCGGGGTGATGCCACGTATGCCCGGTTGGATCATGAGGCGGAGCACCAATCAAGTCATTGGCATCTGGGCCATACGGGTTATCTGGAAATTGTCCTTTGCCCTCCACCCCATGACAGGTCGCACAGTGCGCTTGGTATAAGGCTTGCCCTGCACTGAGAGGGTCTTCGGTTGGGCGGTTGTTATCTGAACGGTCTTGCGACGACCGTGCACAACTGACCAAAAGCAGACTGACTAAGGCAGCGATGAGTAGTATACAGCGGATGGATTTCATCTTCTTTAAAGGTCATCCTAATCGAACAGGCTAGGGGAAAATCACAAATTATGCCCAATGCCTTGTTGGGCAATCTGCTCCCATGTCTGTCCAATAGCTTTTGACAGATAAATATCTTTGCTTAAGGTCGCAAAAGCGATCTCCGCCGAGACCGGGTTGAGGGCAATGTAGTTAATGCCATTTTCAGCGTCAAGGGTAGGGGTTGATAGGGTTTCAATTTGCTCTGTCGCCAAACTGTATCTCTGAAGTGCTTGGTAGCCGAAAAACAGACTTTCGCCGTTGGCATCGAACGCTACCGCAGTAGTAGGGGCACTCTCGCCAATTGATTCAAACGTGGCACCATAGTCTTGTGAGAGAAACACCCCGTTTGCAGTGGCAACTGCGACTACATTGGCGTTGGCGGGATGCACAGCGATTTGGAGTACCTCACCCGACATCCCTTCCGCACGACAGGGTTGCCAAGTCACCCCATCGTCCAAACTGTAGTACATTCCAGCAGATAAGATAGTGTTTGGGCTTGGATTCAAAACATATAGGGCGTGGTTTTTGTACCCTACCCCCATCACATGGAAATCACTTTCACCAGAGAAATCTAATGTGGTGAGTGTCCTGCCGCCATCGGTGCTTTTGACCAATCCCAGTGGATTGATAAGGTCTGTCCCCACTCCCGGATGCCCGCTGCTATAGAAGCCGTTATCTACGGGTGTATATCCCATATAGTCGTTTACTGGGATGTCTAGGATAGACCAACGGTTGTCGCTAAAGACGACTACACCATAGTGGGCTGGCACATACAATTCACGCCCGTCTGAAGAAAACCCCAAGCCGTGAATATGGGCCATTTCGATAGAGGGCTGGTTTGCGTTGGATGAATTGTTAGACGAAGGGGAGTCGTCTTGAGGGTTGCTCACCGTCCATATTCCCAAAATGACGAGGCCAACGACAGCGGCGGTTATTATGAGTAAGGTTGGTGTACTTAAAAAGGACTTTTTTGACAGGGAATGTCCAGTTTGCTTTTTCATGTAATCTTCCATCCACAAAATCTATCGACCTATGCTGAGTCCGTTTTTTGTTAATTCATTATAACGTAGACGGCGCAACACTAAGTCGGTGATAAATTGTCATGATGTAGGCCTTCAATGTAATGTGTTGAGTATTTTCTCTATAGTATTGTTCAGAGATAATCATCCATCAATACGCCATTCGGCGGGTTCTACTTCCTATACCCACTAAACAGTGTATATTATGACAGTGATTGCCGCTGATGGCTGACGCGGTGCTGTGTGCCCTACCCCAGCAGCAAACCCCTGATGGATATTACAATTTGGAGTGCATGTTCAAGGGGCTTGTCCAAAAAGGGGTTCCAATCAAAGCCTGTCGTTCCTGTGCCGATGCTCGTGGGGTGCGTGAGTTAAAACTCGTTGCGGGGGTCAAACTTGGCACAATGAGTCAATTGGCAAAGTGCGTCGTTCAAGCAGATAAAGTGCTAACTTTTTGATAGCCCCTTATTGGGGATAATCGCCCATTTTTCCCTGCCCTTTTCGCTGAAAGGGAGCGGAAGTTTGGCTTAGGAGATTACTCTAATGGGAGCGGCTAAGAAAGTGAGGCTGCAACATGGGTATGATGGCAGTGGTGATTAGGGGGTCTTCATTGTCATAAGTTTCGCTGCGGTGGTGGGTGTAGTAGCAACTGCCAAGCGCAAGCAGCACCTTATGGATGAGGAGCGGGTCGAAATTAGAAAATTCAAGCGAGAACGCTAAAATGATATCCCTCATGGAGTTTGTTAAAAAGTGGGAATCATGAAGCTCATCGCTGTGAACTGTGCAAATTAAATGAACAGGCCGGAGTTCTTTGGTGCAACTTCCGGCCTCTTCATTAAACCAGCAAGTCGGTTAGGAACTTAATCAATTTCAGCGGTGGGGGCGATGAACTCACCGTGCCATGTATGCAACCAGACTTGCCCGGTGTAGCCGTTAACACTCAACATGCCACTAATCTGACCGTCTTGCAGAAGCTCCAATGTGTAGTAGCCGTAGAATGCCTCGGCTTCCTCGCTGATCGTCAGAGTGGGATTGTAGTTGGTCAAATACTCTTGGGCCAATTCACGAGCGCGTTCAGGGGTGATGGACATTTCAACACCGTCGTTATTGGGGGTCGTGCCAGTCCTCACGCCGTAACCCCCACCATACATCATCCCATAACGCAAGTTCCACATCATATTGGGGCCGGGTTCAAGGTAGACATTGCCAGTGGACGGGTCAATCAGAAATTCAAATGCTCCCCGCCCAGTATCCGTTTCAAGGGCTGTCACATAAAAGTGATTGTCGAATTGTAGGGCTTCACCGAAGGTCAGATTGGGATTTTGCCACGACCCGAGGTAAGCCTCAGCGATTTTTGTTGCGCCTTCAAGATCGAGCGAAACACCACTCGTAGGGGCTAAATCAGTTGGCGGTGTCCAGACCCCCATCATTGTCCCCATATGGCCCATCATTGAGCAACCCGCGTTGCCCATCATGCCAAGATGATTCCAGTCAGAACCGTTCATCATCCCTTGTCCCATCATGCCACCATGATTCCCTGTCCAGTTTGAACCATAGCCATGACAGTTACCATTGCCACCCGGCCCTTGGGCCAATGTCACCGCCGTGTTGACGAGGATGAGGGCTGCGATGGCGGCAATCACGATAATCACTAAACTAAAGAGTTTCCGTTGTTGATTCATGATCTCCCTCCAGTGGGTAGGTGTAAGTCTTTCAAAATGGCGAGATACTCGTCCCGCGAGATTTCGCCGAGTGCATAACGACGTTGAAGGATTGCCGCCGTGTCTTCGGTGGGTGGCGTGTAGGGAGAGGGTGGGGATGATTGCCTTGAAAACAACCCGCCGAGTCCCCAGATAATCAGCATGATGACCGCCAACCAAAACACCAACATCACCAATCCATCACCCCAGAACATGTGACCACCCTCGTAACCGAACATGGCTATCCAATCCTTTCCTCGCTTGTTTATAGGTGAGGATAGCAGACGATTTTGAAGTTTTCGTATTGCCTCTATGAAGATTTGGTAAAGTTCAAGTGGGAGAGGGAGCGAAAGGCATAGGCTTGATTGAGATAAAGACGGTTCATACCCATCGTGTTCTGCATAATCCCCAAGCCCACGAGTTCCTAGGTGACTTTGCCACATTATGCACTCATTAGGAATTTTGCTCTTAGCAAGCCAAACGGAAATACTTAATCTATGGCGAGGCGGACAAGTAAATAACCCAGCCTGTTGAAAAAGTCTAGTTGCCGGTTTCAAGTCATGCTTTTTCAGTTAGCGTGAGGTTAGCCTCCGTCGTACTGTACGTACCGTTTGGCAATAAAGGCTTGGGCAGACCCATTGGCAAGTAACACCTCAATTTTAGGGCGATAGATATACACTTTACTCTTGCCGCCGCCCTTTAGTCGCCCGAACCTAACCCCCATCTTTTTCCTAGGGGCTGTTCAGCAGACGCTGTGTTTTGTGGACCAGCGGCAACTCACCATTTCATTGACAGTGGCAGGCGAGTCAGCAAACAAGACCGCCCGCGTTGAATTATCCCTGATCCCGCCTATAAGACCCCTTGCAAAAGAACTGGAAAAGGCTACCAACACCGCAAAAGAAGCCCCTACCGCATGTGGAATTATTCCATACTCAACACCGTTGAGGGTAAAGGTGTAAAGGCGCGTATGATAACATGCCCAATGCGGATGCCGATGCGCCTGACCTGTATCAACCAGATATTGGGTTAAATCACCGTCAGGATCGAGAATACATACCTGTGGGATAGAAGCCTCAGCCATGCCTTTCTGCCGCCGTGCTTCGCGCAGCAAATTGGCAGGGGTGAATATGGAAGGGGCATCATACATCTTATGACTAAGCAATGGGATGGGACAGAGAGGCATCATGTGATCTCTTATCGGGTTCAGGTAAGGATATGGGTAAATGAGGAAGCGTTTCTGACAATAGAACCATCGTGATAAAGCTAGAGGCTAGGGTGAGCAACCCAACAGCAACTACCGCCACTTGCAGGGTGAACAAATCAGCTAAAATGCCCCCAAAGAGTGCCCCAAAGGCATACCCACTATCCCGCCAAAGCCTATAGACCCCCAGTGCTGAGGCACGCCAGAGTGGACTCGCTACATCACTGACCGCCGCCAGCAGTGTTGGGTAGACCATGCCAGTGCCAATCCCCATGATTCCTGCCGCGATGAGCCAACCGACATAATCCGTGACCAATGCCAACAGCAAAATACCTGCTGATTGAAGCAGTAAACCGCCTGTGATAAGGGGTTTACGGCCCAGACGGTCACTTAATGGGCCAGTCAATAGTTGACTACTCCCCCAGACCGCCAAGTAGACTCCACCGATGGTAGCGGCTTGCTCGACTTGGAGGTCTTTTTGTAATGCTAAAAGGGGCAGCAAGCCCCAAATAACGACATCATTCAGGTTGTTGACCAAGCCGCCTTGGGAAAGACTAAAAAAGGTTTTATCTTGCCAACTGACTTGTCGGAAAATCTTGCCAAAACCCCAGCTTTCGGATGCTGTGGACGAGTGGATAGCTTCGTGCTGAACATGCCCTATGGTTTCATGTACCCAAAATAAAGTGATGAGTAACCCACTCACCACAAAGACAATCCCCATATAGAAAGGGTACGGGCGTAAGGCGGTTTGGGACGCAATCCAGCCACTGGTCACTGTGGAGAGGGCCATTGCGAGATAACCTGCGAATTCGTTTAGCCCCATCGCTAGGCCACGCCCGGCTTTCCCTACAAGGTCTATTTTCATAATGACAGCCGTTGACCAACAGAGTCCTTGGTTGACGCCCAGCAGTACGTTGGCAAAGATAATCCATTCCCAACGAGGTGCAACCATCACCAACAATGGTACGGGTAAGCCAATCAGCCATCCTGCAACTAAAAGGGGTTTGCGTCCCCAACGATCCGCATTGCGTCCGGCAAAAAGGTTGGTCAGCGCCTTCACGATGCCAAAGCTGATGATGAAAGATAAGGTGACACTCACCGAGGCAAGGTCAAATTCCTCAGCCGCAATCTGAGGGACGAGGGTGCGCTCCAAGCCCACCATCGCCCCCACAAAAGCATTGACCAACACCAGTAGGGCAAATTGTTGCCAGTTGGCCCGCAGTCCAAGTCGGATAGATTGGGTATTCATAATCCCTTTCGGATACTAGAAGGGGTCGCCCCTACCATGAAATTTGTGGATTTACTTGTGCTATGTTGAAGGAATTAGCGCCTTGCCATTAGTCCATAATGATAGGGGCAGCAGGCCTCCAAATTGACCCATTCAATTTGCTGAAAGCCAGCCTCTTCCAGCCACTCTTGACACTGTTCCGGGCGTGGACGTATGGTAAGAGAAGGGCCACGTGGGGTCGGAATGTCGCTACGCCAGTGCATGACAAAAAGCATTCCCCCTTCGCGCAATACGCGGCGGGCTTCTTGCAACAATAAAATGGGTTGTTCTAGATGCAGTAGGTTGAAAATCAGTGCGTGATCTTGGGTACCGCTTTCCAATCCGCTCCCATTAGCGACAAAATCTCTGATCTCGCCTTGTACGTTGGACAATCCCAAAACCTCGGCCTTCCGCTGGACATGCTCCACCAGCAGTGGCTCAATGTCCAATGCAGTGACAACTCCTTGGCTGTGCCGTGCGGCTGACAGAGTGAAAGTGCCATAACCACACCCAAATTCGACGAGATGGCCCATCAACCCACTGGTGTTGAAGAGTATTTGCAGGGTGGCATCGGCATCAAAGAAACTCTCCCAATAGGCTTCCTCAGGCATACCGCTTTCACGGACTTTCATAGGCTCCCCAGTTTATCTGCCAAGACTCTTTCGCATCCATCCCCACTTACAAGTAGTCGGGTTTATCAGGAGGTTTCACCGATTTGTGCATTAAGGTTCGCCTGTCGGATCGTCGCAAACTCAGCAGGTGCAGGTGTCTGATTCTGCTGCACAAAGGTAACAAATGCTTCACGGTCATGATATTGCAGCGCCGGATTGAACCGTCGTTCAAAGCCAATCGTGGAACTCGGTTTGCCACTCATGGCCCGCCCACAAGCTGATCCAGCAAAGTGGCTAGGATACACTTCTAAGGTGTCCTCTAGTTGAAGTAGTTTGTTAAACACACTGTCATAAAGCTGCTCGGCGAACGCAGTCGTGTGGTTCTCACCATGCAAATCAGGGCGACCCACATCGCCTACAAACAAGGTGTCCCCTGTCAAGGCAAACCAAGGAGTTTCAGTACGAACCTTATCCCCCACCACCAAACACACACTGTCAGGGGAGTGGCCGGGGGTATGCAGCACTTGGACATAATCATTGCCCAACTCGATCCTATCCCCATCGCGCAGACGGCTGAACGGAAAGTTGACTTGGGCTGACTCATGTAAATAAATCGTCGCCCCTGTCTGAGCAGCTAGAGTTTGCGCTCCTGATAGATGATCGGCTTGGACATGTGTTTCAAAAATTGCCACAATCGGAGAATTGGCTTGTTGAGCAAGGGCAAGGTAATCCTCAATATGCTCACGATGCGGATCAACGACGGCGAGTTTAGCCTTACCTGTGCAACCGAAAAGATACGAAGCACAGCCTGTTTGTGGATGTAGAATTTGACGAAAAATCATGGCAGTCTCCAATTCATTTGTTAGCTTCAGTGGGTAATAGGGCCAGTAGCCAGTCGGGATAACCCTCTTGCAGTCGTTGTACTTGATAACCATGTGCGCTGAGAAGTTCGACGGCTTCATCAGCAAAGACACAGTAAGGCCCGCGACAGTAGGCGACAATTTCTTGCTCTGGGGCGAGTTCACCGAGACGCTGTTCGAGTTCGTTAATGGGAATGGAACGCGCTCCCGGAATGTGTCCTTGGGCATACTCAGGGTTAGGGCGCACATCCAGCACCACCAAATCTGGCTCATCGAGGCGTGCGTAGAGTTCGTGGAGTGTGATTGGCTCTAGGGCAGCGCGATTGGTGAAGTAACTCTCGACCAACTGGTTGACTTCAGCTAACTGCGCTTGGGCGATCTCGCGGATGATTTGAATGAGGCGAAACACGGAGGGGTCAGTCAACCGATAGTAAACGTGTAGCCCCTGTTTGCGGGACGCAATCAGGCGTGATTCGCGTAATCCCTGTAAATGCTGGGAAGTATTCCCAATCGTCAGCGCCGCTTCCTTGGCTATTTCTTCGACACTGCGTTCCCCTTGGGCGAGGATGTCCAGTATCTCAATGCGGTGTGGGTTAGCTACTGCCTTAGCGATACGGGCAAATTGTTCGTTTAAGGCTGTTTTGAAATCGCGGTGGTTCATTATTATATTCCATTATTCTATAGAATTATAGAATATTGTACTGGAAACTGGATGAGTTTGTCAAGCCGCAGTTGCTCTAACTAATTCGCTCTAGCAATTAAGATCACGACATCAGACTAAATGATTGGGCTATTGAACGAGTTTGGCGCAGCCTACTCAGCAATCTCGACCAACCCTGTACTTAGGGTGGGTATGATATCTCGCAAGTGCTTTGCGAAGGCTTGCAAGGGCGGTGAGGGGTTCTCCGAGTACATCCAGACGGCTTCATAAGAGAGCATCAGTGACTGCCCTGATCTCTCTTTGATGTATAAAGCCGACTGGTTTTCAGTAGATATTTTTGACCGGGGCAAGATAGCCGCTCCTACGCCTAATTTTGCCCACTCTTCGAGCACCTGATAGCTCAAAGCCTCTCCAGCGTACTTGCGTAATTTGAGGCGATGGCTACGAAAAATAGCTTGTGTCGCTCTTGTCAAGCCACACGTATCGGGCACCATCACAAAAGTCTCGTCGGCAATATCTTTTAGGAAGACTGAGTCGCTTAAATTATTTCCTTCTGAGCGCCTCATGTTTGGTAAAAATAACAATGATTCACGATACAGTGGCAGATTTTCCCATTGTGGCTGTTTGGCAGTTGCTACACCAAAGACAAAATCGAGTTGATCCTCCTCAAGCATCCGATGAAGATCCGTCACATTCATCTCACGCAAGATCAATTCTACGCTGGGATATAATTGTTTGAATGATTCACAGATCAAGGCGAGGAAATGCGAATCAATCAAGGGTGATGTTCCAATACGAATAAGCGTCGTTTTAGGATGCAAAAACACTTCAGCTTGCTTCATCAAGACTGCTTGGGCGTTCACTACATCCAGTATGCTTGGCAAAAGATATTGACCAAATGGGGTTAGGCTGACCTTGCGTGTTGTTCGTGCAAACAATTGACCCCCAAGTTCATCTTCCAACTGCGAAATCGCAATTGAAAGGGTAGGTTGGCTAACAAAACACTGGTCAGCGGCCCTCGTGAAAGAACCTGTTTCGACAACAGCTCGGACATAAAGAAGTTGGTTTAAGTTCATATCTCATGTCCCATCATTTCAACTTTGGCATATCGCAGTTTGAGAGAAAATTTCCATAAATCGTATTCGATCTTCTTTCCGCTTAAACTTTTCTTTGCCCCAGTCTATGCAGGCCTGAGCGTTTGAATTAATAGCTTTAAGCTATCAATTGATGTCAATAATACAATTGGACTATAAATAAACCGTCCCTTATAGTGAAGCATAACTTGACACACGTGTCAAGAAATGACCGTCTATAAAGACTAAGGAAAACAGGTATGGTTTATCTTCAAATCACTATGCGGATTGCTCCAAGCAACCGTCCTCAAGCCGCTGCGGTGTACACCAAGTACAAACAAGCGTTCCTCACTCAAGTCCTCGGTGCAAAATCGAAGGACTTGCTTATTCGTGATGAAGACGTTCAGGTGACGCATGGCTTCAATTCAAGCGATAATGCGAAAGCATACCTTCAAAGCCCATTGTTTAATGAAGATGTGGTGCGTGAGTTGAAACCTCTCTTGCAGGACAACCCGGACATTCGCATTTACGAAAGTGCCTAAACCAGCCTCATTATCACTATGATTGCTAGTTTCTGAACCTTCCCCACCCCCTATTTCCCTTGCCTATTTTGCGGAGAGAAGATTGGGGGTGAGGACTAGCAATCAGAGTTTGCAGCAAGCGACACTATTTGCAATTCACGCGAGGGATGACAAATCAAATGACAAATCAAAACTGTATTATCACGCCTGCGGCTAGACAACGCCTTGAAACACAAGGTTATATTGGATACACTGACACGGAGCTAGGGTCTTTCAAATTCGGCATTCGCTTTGCGTATTATTTATGTGGTTTCATTGCCGTGCTTGGTTTGCTGCTGACCAGTCCCACAATATTGTTCAGCGCAATGGTTATTGCTTTGATGGGTGCCATCCTTCCTCGTCATCCGTTCGATTATCTTTACAACCATGTGATACGCTATTGGATTAATAAACCGCAAATACCACTACGCACGAAGCAGGGCCATTTTGCCTGCGGCATGGCAGTTGTTTGGCTGGCGGTTACCACTTGGCTTTTTTATGCTGGATTGAATACTTGGGGATACGTGCTTGGATACATGCTCGTAGGAACGGCTATTTTAGTAGTGACTATGGATGTTTGTATCCCTTCGATGATATACAATTTCCTATTCTCAAGGAAAAGCGGGTAACACCCCGCTAAACTGCGATCAGGTACTTCGCTATGCGTATTTTCCGTATAGGTTGCCCGGTGAGCCAGTTGGCGTGCGGCACGAGTCTGATGGTCACGGCTCGTGCCCCTGTGTATATTCAGCCACTAGACACACATCCAAAATCACCAACCCCGACTCTTCTAAATGGGCATGGCGTTCGGATAGTACAGCCTCAAGTGCGGCACGATTGGCAAGCTAGAGGTTCACAATCCGGTCAACCTCGGCCAATTGGCGTTCAGCTATGATGCGTACAGTAGGCGTATACTGCCGGGTCGGCGAGGTGACGAAAAGGTGTTGCGCAGGGCAATCAGGTGCTGCGAAGCGATAGACAGCTAGGCTAATTCCTCAAGGCTGATTTCGCCTTTGCGAGTACATCCAAAGGCTCGATATGATGTGGATTATGAACCACTTCAGTAATTCGGGCAAATTGTTCATTCAAAGTCGTTTTGAAGTCGCAGTGGTTCATGTCATATTTCAATATTTTATAGCTCCATAAAATAAGACATTTTGAACCTGATAGACTTGTCAAGCAATTGAACTTATTTTTTGCTGAATGATTAATGCCTTAAACAAATTGCATTGCATGTTACGGCTTCAACAGTAGCTCTCGTCGCTGTACCTTCATTGGCAGCCCATGTTGCGGACGTAACGTAATTAAGGCTTCAGGCTGCGTGTTGTACCCATCGGTGAGCGCCAAGCGATAGCGTTGGGCGATGGTTGCCAGAATTAATTGAGCCTCGACCATCGCAAAACTGTTGCCTATGCAGACACGTGGCCCACTACTGAAGGGGAGATAAGCTAGTTTGGGAAACTGCTGTTCCTGTTGGGGACTAAACCGCTCTGGCAGGAAGCATTCTGGTTCGCTCCACCATCGTGAATCATGGTGTGTGGCATAGGTAATGATGTTCACTTCGCTCCCTTTAGCAATGGGGTAGCCACCAATTTCCACCGCTTCAATCACTTGGCGGCTCATACTCCACACGGGAGGATATAACCGCATGGCCTCTTTCATGACCATCTCGGTGTAGGGCAAGCGCTTCAGGTCAGCGAAGGTCGGTGGATTACCCTGCAATACAGCGTCGAGTTCACTGTGCAATTTCGCCTCAATGTCGGGGTGTTGGGCCAACAGATACCATGCCCAATTCAAGGCATTCGCGGTTGTTTCGTGTCCAGCAAGGAATAACGTCACCATCTCATCCCTGATTTGCCTGTCAGTCATGCCGTTGCCTTCCTCATCGATTGTCAACAGCATCATTGAGAGTAAGTCGCCTCGATCCCCGGCGGAGGCCCGTCGTTCGGCAATCAAGCGTGAGATGATCTGGCTCATCGTTTTCTCAACTCTTGATTGGCGAATATGCGCGGGGGTTGGCAGCCAAAGTGGAAAAATATCTACGCCAAAGGCAAGGTTCTGAAAAACCGATACGGCTTCCGCAATTTGCTCGGCGTCACCCGCCAGTTCAGTGTCCAGTATGGTTCTGGCAACAATGGCGAGCGTGAGGTGCATCATTTCATCGGCCACATCAAGGCTGCTACCATCGCGCCAGCTATCCAGCATTTGCCGCGTGTAGTTCACCATGACAACGCCATACCCCTCAATCCGTCGGGCATGGAAAGCAGGTTGCATCAGTCTACGCTGCTGTCGCCAGTAGTCGCCATCACTGGTGATTAAGCCATTACCGAGCAGGCGGGCCAGTCCCCGCTGTTCATCTTTATATTTGGCGGCTTTATGAAATTGATCCGCCTTTTCGACCAGCACTTCATGGATATGGGTAGGATTGGAGAGAAGGTAGACGTGGTTGGTATCCCCAAATTGAAGATGCACCATATCCCCGTAGGTTTGGAACCAGTCCATCATTACCCCAAGGGGGTTTTTGGTGACATACAGCCCAAAGCGGAGTTGCGTCAGCGGGTTTTTGCCCACAGGCGGCGGGCCGGGCGGATAGCTCGCTTGAGTCGTTTGCAGTAGTGGCATGGTTGAATATCCTCAGTTTATGATACAATTTGTCTCAAAAGAGACAATCTCTATCATAAAGAGTTAACTCAATCACTCAACCACCGATGAGAAGAGGCTGTCTCTTTGTAGACACGTGTCTCAGAATGAGGAATACCCATGGACAAATCTGACCGTCGCGTGCGAAGAACCCAGCAGTTGCTTGGGGATGCCCTTGTGTCGCTGATTCTCGAAAAAGGCTACGATACGATTACGATCAAAGACATCACCAACCGCGCTGATGTTGGTCATGCCACCTTCTATCGCCATTACAAAGATAAAGATGAATTGCTCGGCAAAAAATTAGAGGATGTCATCCAAGAACTGGAAGCCTTTACCCGTGAACCAAGTCTACAGGATGCGGAAGGGTATCTTATTTTCAAACATGCCCAAGAGAATAGTGCCCTTTATCGCATCCTACTCAACAGTCAGGGTACAGCACGAGTCCGAAAGCGGGTTCAAGATACTATTGCCACCAATATTTTGAGAAATTGCCGCCCATTGCAGTCCACCAAAAGCAGCATTATCCCCGTCGAGATTGTTGCCCATCACATGGCTGGCTCAATATTGCTACTTGTCGAATGGTGGCTGGATCATGATATGCCGTATGCTCCTCACCAAATGGCGAAAATCTATGACCAACTTATCACGACAGTGACCCGGACCGCTAGCCAGCAGGACGAGTGAATAGACTAGGACTACATCTCTTTCGATTTTTCAACGACCTGAGTAATGGTGTGATGCTATCGTACGCAACTCCACGCCCTGCGTCGGGATGCTGCCAAGTCGCAACCACTAATAGACTTTATTTTGACCGGTAATGAGGATAACCAGTTTTATACTCCATCTAAGTTTCGCATCTTGCGCGAAATAGGCGAAATGCGAAAAACGCGAAAGGCCACATTTCGCACCTTTCGCGTTTCGCACCTTTCGCATTCAGTGCGAAGGGTCTTCCACAAAGTCTTTGTGGATATAGCCTTCGGCCTGACCCAAGCGGACAGGGATTAGGATACCCGCTCTAACCAGTTCTTCAGTGGCTTGGCGCGCTTGCCGAGCAGGAACATGCAGGTTTTTGTAGACCACGTAGAGCTTTTCACCCTGCTGTCCAGCCCGTCTAAACATTTCTAGAATGCGCTGCTGAAGAAGGTGTTCGTGTTGGGCTTCGCCACTGCGATCCATTTGATGCAACAGGCGGGCGGCACTGCCCCGCCACATCTCGGCAATCACTTTGCCACTGATCCAGTGTTCTTCAGTGACTGTGGGAACAGGTTCTTCGGTATCCAACCAATCTAATGCCGCGAGCAGGGCTGCCAACTTGAAGGCTTGGACGTGCATTCGGCCATAAACGCCTTTGAGCCGTTCATCTAACTCGATGTCCCGACGAGGATTGCATTGTTCGCGCAATGATCGACTGTAGACCTGACATGCCTCCCAGCATTGCACATTTAACTTGAGCGAACCCGGCGCAGCTAAACCCATCTCGGTCATCTGTGGTTGGGGCAGTTTATCATGTAAACGGCTTAATCCTTTGGCTAATTCTGCCGGGGGTGATTGAAAATGAGAAAGCGGTGGTCTCTCTTGATAATCTGGTTCAGGGGTTAGTAGTGCAAAACGAATAAGTAACCCATTCGCCCAGTCCGCATCCGAAACAGCGACTGACAAACCCGCTGGGGTGGTCACGCCGAGAATAGAAAGCGCGGCATTTTCCACTACCGTCAACCCAGCTTGGGTGTCTTTATCCGAATAATCCGGGCAGTCGTAGAGTTCCATGAGCAAATCTTTCATGCCGGTCATGTACTCCTTGCGGTTAATCGCCCCAAATAAGCCAGCCACTTCGTCCTTAAGTAGACCACGTTGCGCTGCGAACGGCTGCGCTCTGGTCAGGCGCTCCTGCTGCGGTTTGGTGAGTTTGTCGAAATTCGCAGGCATCCGTCCGGCCAGTGCTTCTTGAAAACGTTCGGGCGAACCCGGCGTGGGCATCAGCATGTGCGGAATAGCCTCACGCGCAATCTGCTCGGCCAGTTTGTAGGCGGTGGACTTGCGATAGTAGGTCGTATCGGCGATAAGCATCAGATACAGATTGGTATAAATCTTGATGCCCCAAGGCGCTTCACCAAACAGCCGACGACCAACTGCCACCGATAGCAGCCATAAACCTGCCGCCAAATGGAAGTCCATCGGCGTTTGGTTGCCGGTTCGTCCTGCCCAATCCAGATATTGTTGTAGCCAATTCGGCAGTTTCAAGTCTGATAAGGACGGTGCTACAGGTTCATGCGGTGGTATACCATCCCCTTCGGCGGCAGGCAAGGCCACAGGTTGAGGGGTGGCAACTGGCTCAGGCTGTGACTGGAGCGTGGAAGCGAATTTACCAGAAGCTGGCTGAGGCACGCGAGGTTCGGGGTGAGCCATTAACCCACCATAGTCGCTAGGATGAATCCCCAAAGCATGACAGAGGTCTTTAGCAAGCAGCGTGCCACATTTGAAGCAGTATCCATAGCCTGATTGGGTGTTAAAGCCGAAACTAGGATGGCGGTCGCCATTTTTGTGATTGCTTGGATTGATACATGGTCCATGCAGCCACTCCCCATAGCGGTGGTAGCCTAAGTTTGTAAAATGATGGGCAAGGGCCTCAATCACACGCGGGTTGAGATCATTGCCGATGGCGGGCAAATTACGTGGGGGCTGCCATTTGGTCGGGAGAGTAGGTGTTATCTTCTTGAAAGATTCAATCCATTCGACGACTTCAACCAAATCAGCGACGTGCAGAATAGGCAAGTTCTTCTCCACAACATAGGGATTATGCGTGGTGGGGTGAATACTTGGTGGGGCGACAATTTGCCGACCTGCCGCACACATCTCCAGATTACCGAGGGGAGTGCCCATCGCTTTGACGGCTGGGGGAAGCTGTTCGACCTGCCAGTACAGATGTTTGCCGATGCCACCGCCAGTCGCAACGGTATAGGTTTCGGCTAATTGAGGAAAAGTAGCGATAAAGGCAGGATAGCCTGCCGCTCCATCTAAATCGAGGGCAACCCGATTGCCAGATACTGCACCGCAGACGAGACCTACATTGTGCAGTAAACCGGCTCTATGCCAAGACTGAATGGTTTGCAGGTTGGCTGCTTTTTCTTGGTACTGCTTCCAATTATCCAGTGCCGGACGTTTGCCCTTCAAAGGCAAAACACTGAACCCCAATTGCATATACGCAACTGCTGCGTCCAAAATTGTTTTGGATTGTGCCGCCTGTACGATGTCTGGCACGTTGATTACATGACTCATGGCTGACTCCAAGCAAAGTTAATCTAACCTCAGATTGTGAAAACCTGAAAAATGATGTTTAAAATTGTTGCAGTCAGACGTGGGGCGTACTACAATACAGATGTCTAGGCTGAATTGTAGTTGTGCTAGCGCCGCCTGACCCTTATCGGTTAGGAAGACGTTTTCACCTAAGTTGGTGGACTTCGCGCTTTAGCCATCGTCACCTCTCCAATTTGTCTACCCCGGTTGACAAATTCAGCCCTCCAGGTGGCGCTCTAGCTCAACCAGAACCTCACGCAAAAGTTCCACTTTACGCCGTAAAATCACCACATCTTCCTCTTGATCGAGCAGGATTTGGGCAATTTCTTCGACGCTAGGCACCTCTTTCGCTTGGATCAAGCGAGCAAATTGAAGTGAGTTCCGGGCTGGTACAGATCCTTTGGGAGCAACTTCCTGTGCTTCATCAAGCATTCGCCGCACCTGATTCACATCCAAGTCGTGTTGCACAATCTGACGGACCGCTTCACTCTGCATCTCAACGGGTAGTTGCAATACATAGCGTAGGACACGCTCTTCCAAACTGTAGCGATCAGCCAATTCAAGTGCTTCATCAGGAAGTCCGAGCAGGAGCTTATATTGACTTAAACGTTGGCGACTGATCCCACCCATTGCACTCAACACATCGGTGCTGTATTCCCGCTTACTGCGCAAATCGAGGTCAAGAGCCTGTCGATAGAAATCAGGTGTGACACAGCCATCCGGTGGGTGTATGCCATGCACTGCCAATAAAAGCAGGGCAGCTTGGCGGGCCATGCCAATCGCATTCAATCCGGCTCGTGAGGTGTTTTCTTTCGCCTGACGGAAGACGGAAGCCTGATGGGGTTGCAAGATGATGCACGGAATCATCCCATCGCCCTGATAGCCGGGAATAAACTCCATATCGATGTAGTTGGCCCAATAGCGCCGTTCGCCTGTTTCGATGATGTAGCTGGGCACTGCGCCTTGCGAGTGATCCACAATGGTCAGCGGGTTGACTTGCCCATCCTGCCGCAGGGTCACGGCCAGATTGGTCAAATCCCGCAAGTCCTGTTCCAGCGGGGTCAATTGAGTTGAACCCTCATTCTCCTCACCAGCCATCAGCAAATCCAAGAGGGTCTCAAAAGGACGGCCCTTCTCACGCGCCACAATCCGCACCTTTTCGATGTACTGCTTGAGCGCTTGGATGGGGGTAATTTCTTGATTATGAAAGACCTGATGAATCGTCTCCGGCAGTACCCGACGAGGTTGAGCTGCATCAGGGCGGATGAGCGCAATCGCAATGCGGTCAACCCGCAGGCCATGATCACGCAGGTTCTGCATGACCTCAGCACCTAAGAATGCCTGATCGCCAATGCTGGACAGGATATCCAGAGTGCGGTTGGGGCCATTGTGTTTAGGAGGCATCAGACCGCTTCCTTCACAAACAGGCGTTTCAGCATCCACCCCACCATCTGGGCATAGGCTTCACTCGCCGTACTGGTCGGATCATAGGCATAGACACTCAGATGGCTACGATGGGCATAGGCGACCGCTTCATTGGCCGGGATAATCCCACATAACAGCTTGCCCAAGTTGGGATGTTGACGCAGGCTCTCAACCATCTCTTGATGGCCTTTCACCCGACGGTCGAATTTGGTGACCACAATCCCACTCAAGCGCAGATCGGGATGCCGCCAACCTTCGCGGATTTCATAGATTTTGTTGATGACTGACTGTAAACCAACGGTTTCGAGGTAACGGGGTTCGAGGGTGATGACGGCATCCGTCGCTGCCAGCAAACCCATCTCCGTCATAAGGGAGAATGAGGGACGAGTGTCTATCACGATAGCCGCGTAGTGATGTCGAATCACACCGAGTGCATCCGCTAAACGATAGGGTGCACCCGGCGTGCTAAAAAGTTCGCGCTCGGTCGCTTCGAGTTCCGCGGAGGAGGGAATGACGTGGAGTTCGGGTAGCCAGTGGCTTGCCACAATCACCCGACTGAGGATTTCTGTTACATCTTTGCGATCAGCACCCAGCACCGCACACAAACTGTTGTGGCGGGTGTAGTCTTTACTGCCCGTCGCAGTGAGGGTCGCATGAGCCTGTGAATCCGTGTCTACAATCAAGACACGCGGATTGGCCGCACCCGCCTGTTTGAGGCTCTGGCACAAACCATAAGCTAAGTTGAGGGTCGTCGTGGTTTTGCCCACGCCGCCTTTGTTGTTGGTGAGAACAACTGTTGGGGTTGTCATGTGCATATCCTCTGTTCATTGAAGATATGCAGCAGGTGTTGTTAGCGCCGCTGGTCGTGGACGATTTGGGAGATGCGCTGGGAGCTAATCCCATACTCCTTTGACAAGTCACTCATGAGTTCGCCCGCCGCATACCGCTGACGGATGAATTCATTGCGAGTCACTTTTGCAGGATTGGGACACGTTCTGCGTCGAGGAACACCGGGGAAAATGGTTTCAAGCAACTGGCAAGCCGCCATGACCAAATGAAGGCGTAATGGGGTCTGAACACCCGTATGGGGCACATTACGCTTCTGTCCTTGCACTGAAGCGTTTTGCGTTTCAGTACCAGAACCTTCTTCATACAGAGCCGCCCGCAGCACCAAAAAACGATCTGCCCAAGGCTTCAAGCGGAAATCTACAATCCGCTGCTTATCCAAGTCGTACACGATGTAATCAAACAAATTACGAGCCATCACCTGCCGTTCTTTAGGTTCGGCAATGTCCCAGACTTGTACCACTTCTTCAATGGTATTTAGGCATTGAGTGAGTTCGAGCAGTGCCTGCTCACGCTGGGTCGTGTACGTCTCCCATTGTGCCAGTTCACGCTCATTGTCCGCAAGTCGCTGACGAAATTCGGACTCCTCAATATGCCCCTCCGCAAACAAAGTCTTGGTATTGCGGATTTTCTTCTTGATCCGTTCGATGTTGCGCTGCCGTTCCGCGTGAGGATCAACGACGAGATCATCATCAGCAGTATGACTCTCCGTATTAGCAGCTAACTCGACCATCATAGCGAGTGCCTGTTGGCTGACGGTCAAGCCGTTGATTAGTCGTCCAAAATCTGCCTCTAACTGTTCACACTGCACGGAGCGGTTTCCGCAACCACAGTTAACACCGGGCTTGTGACGGTAACGGCGATTGCCATTCATGAATGTGCCATTGAAGTTGGTACGTTTGGCAGGATCACTTTCGGCAGTTGCCAATGTCTCACAATGGGCGCAGCGTGTGATATAGCTCAGAGGATAGGGATAGGCAGCCCTTTTATGTCCCCGATCTACCGGACGCAACGCCCGTCCATTACGGACTTGGGCAACTTTTTGGAGGAGGTCCAACGGAAAAACGGCTCGACTCGAATCAAGATTGATACTCTCTGCTTCATCTTCGGTGTGGATCGCTCGATTTTTGGCGGGTTGATTAAGCACCACCCCACCATATTCCGGCCAGTTTGCCAGCACTCGCCTTACATCATCTCGACACACTACCCGCGGGTTTCCCTTGCGGTCACGAAAGGGATAGCCTTCATCGTTCATGTGGTAGGCAAGCGCTTCCGCACCTAGCTTTCCTTCGACATAAAGCCGGAGGATACGTTCGGCAGTTTGGTAGTAGGTGCGCCAAACCGCGCCGTCTTTTGGCGGAACAGCGGGATTACCCTTGCAATAACTCCCATCCAGCAGCCACCACGCGCCCTCATGACTAGGTTGTAGATAGCCATCCGCACCCCGAATTGTGCCGAATGGTGGTCTGCCAACACTCTTGCCGCGACTCTTGCGATGTCGGATACCATCTTTTACCTTATCAGCAATATCATCGGCATACTGTTCGTCAAAGGTCGCTGTAATGTTGATAACAAACTTGCCCATGGAGGTGGCGGTATTGATTTCCTTGCCCGGTGCCGCTGTGATAAGCGCGATGCCCCGTTGTTCAAGTGTGTCCAACAGCTTCCCAATGCGCCAGCCCTTGCGGTGCAGACGGGACAAGTCATTCGCAATCACCGCTACCACATTCGGATGACCGAGTTGGGCAACCAGCGCCTGCCAGCCGGGACGGTTTTTCACCTCTCGACCTGATTTATGACCATCAACATCTTCAAACCACACGGGTGTGTATCCTTCTTGTTGGCATTTCCGCAAGATATTGGCTCGCTGACGGTCAGGGCTTTGCGAGTCATCACCTTCGCGGGTCCACGACAGACGAATATAACAGAGAGCAATGCGTTCAGACCGGAAATCAGAGGTGAGCTGCGAGGACATGACAAAATTACCTTATCAAGTGACTAAGATTCTCAATTGACTTGTGGCTTGCCCACACGGTAAAGTCTGTCATTGGTCGCTGTGCCACGTTACTGGTACTCCGACCTGAGTGTTGAGGTGTTGATCGCACCTCGGCACTCGCATTTCTACCATTAAGACTAGCCTGCTTGCTTGGCATTGTCAACTTGCCTCCACATTTTGCCCCTGTTTATTCAAGTGCTTCGCTTGAATATCTGCCACTATTTTAATGAAGGCTGAGAAACCTTCTACCACCGCCTTGTCAGTGTAGTCAGCCCCCAGCCGTTGACAGACTTGCCGCGCAAAAGCATCAACTGCTTCTGGGGCAGGCGGGGAGTATAGCACGGAGCGGGGTGGTGGTGGGTTTTCATCACACATGAGGTCATCCTCGCAAAACACTATTAGTTACTAATCAGAACTTTTGTTCTGTGTGTTTCTATCTTTAAGATACCATAGGTGTGATGCTTCACTGATGTATCAAAATTTGTCATGAAACGACAAATCTTTTGCGTTTTTTTGCAACTTAACCCTTACCAAACAGTTCACTATCTAAACTATAACGGCTGAACCCCCTTATTTATTGGCATGTTTTGCGTCTTCTTTTTACAATGTCGTGTAGCACAAACGTTCTGTAGCGAGGTATTAGGAGTTTACCATGATAAGGAGACATTTATGATCACGACATTGGCGGTTGTAGATGCCGCCGAACTCATCCGCATTGGGATCCGTGAAGTTATTTCTGCATCGGATCAGATGAAGTTGGTAGGTGAATTCACGCACCTAGAACAGGCTAACGGGTTCTTTGAGAACACACCCGTTCATGTCTTGGTGTTGGGGAATACCCATACTTATGCCAAGCTGGTACAAGACCTGACCAAGCTGCACCAACAGGTGCCTGATATGAAGGTACTGCTCTTGGCAAACAGCTTTAATGTCGAGCAGATTGAGGAATTGTCTATGATTGGTGTGTTGGGGTTTGTCTGCAAGGATGAACAGCTTGCCAATACCCTGCTGTTCGCCGTTCATCCTGTCGCCCGCGGCGAATTGTTTCTATCTCCACGAGTGGCACGCTCCCTGCTGAAAGCAAATCAAGGCGACGAGACAAATCCCTTGAATCCGCGTCAAATGCAGGTGGTTCATTACATGGTGCAGTATCTCACACCACAAGAGATTGCCGTCAAAATGAAGGTATCCCCTTCTTCCATCTATAGTTTGCAGCACCGCATTCGGCAAGTATTAGGCGTCAAGACCACTGGTCAAATTCTCATTGAAGCGATGAAACGTGGTTGGGTTGGGCAAGAAGGGGAAGCAAAATCATGAGAAAGAGAAATAAACCCACGCATTACGATCAACTCCATTCGCAGCAAAAACGGATTTTTAATTTCATCAAGCGCTTTATGCAGCAACATTCCTACGGTCCGACACTGCGGGAAATCATGATGGGGATCGGTATCTCCTCAACCTCGGTGGTCTACTATCACATCAATCAATTGGTAGAGACAGGGTTTTTGGAAAAAGCCAAAGGTATCTCGCGTGGACTGCGGATCCCAGATCATCTCCTTGAAAACACTGTTCCCTTGACTGTGCCTATCCTGAAAGAGGTGGTTACGGATTTTTCGGAGCATGTCCCCTGTAACGGGCATGTCCATGAGATTCCTACCCAATGGTTAGCGGATAAACCAGTGAATGAGGTCTATGCCCTGCTCATCAATACCCATCTCATGTATGACGCTATGGTGAGCAATGGCGACGTGGTTGTCCTTCAAAGGCAAAATCGTCTCGATGATGGAGAAATAGGGGTAATTTTACTGCCAGCAAAAAACGAAACCCGCATTCGCAGGCTCAAATATGATGGAGAATGGGTTTGTCTCGAACCGCTCATGTCAGTCATGCAGCCTCTCAGATGCAGGCGCGATGAGGTACAGGTTGTGGGTAAAGTCTTGGGGTTAATGCGGCAGTTTTAGGAAACAGAATAAATCTTAAGGCTTTGCTAGAGCTGCTGCCTTATCATCAAACATGCCTTGAATGACTTCCAGCAAAGCCTCATTGTTTTCCACGCCAAAATGCTGACGAAGGCGATATTGTCGTCGGTAAATTACTTCGGGTCTCAATCCAGTCCGTACAACCATCTGCTGCACACTTAGCCCTTCGCCCATCAGCTTGAGAATAGTCAACAAAGCGTTAGGCAATCCAGTGAATAACCCCCGATACAGGGTATAGCGTTCATACAGACCTAACACATGCGGACTGAGGAAACGCTCCCCACGCCGCGCCATATCTACCACCAGTTTGAGGCTCTCACCAAGTTGGTCACCTAAGAAAAGATAGGCGACAAAGCCCTCTTCCAAACAGTGCAGCACCCGGAAGATGTTGGGGTTCGCATCCACATAAATCAAACCACAGGCAGGCAGCTTAGATTTGATCCGCCGCGCCACGATTTGCGGCTCGTAAGGAAAAGTATCATCTACAATGACTGCTGCCGGTTTAGCCAACTGCACCTGCCGGTCTATTTCAGCTAACCCATCCTGCCAGAGATTGTGACCCACCGTTTCAACTTCGTAAAAGCCGCTCAAATAGGCGCGGATAGCATCCCCATGTAAGGGATAGCCTGTAGCAGCAATGACGTGCGGATGTTTGACAAAATTCACGCCTGCACCTCCTTCAACACTCTCATGCTGAATGAAAAAAGCAGTTTCGAGAAGACAAAAAATTTGTCAAAGTTTCGCGTTAGCGCGGGGCAGGCGTGAGGGCAGCCGCAGTTGCGGCATACTGCGTTTCGATCACCGCATGAGTGGCAAAGATGGGTACAAATGTTGGTGGGTCAGCCGTTCCTGATGGATAAGATGCAGGGGTGAACAAAAAAAAGATCGTCGGGGAGACGATGGGAGTCAGAGGCGGCAGAGGGCGCGGCGGGTGTCCCTCCGTCGTCAAAATCAATGCGGCTGCTAAGGGGCATATCACTACGAAGCCGATCACCAAGAGTAAAATAAAACGTTTTTTTGTCATGGAATCTCCTCTTGCCTATACCAATGACTGCATAGAATACAAAAAGGCTAAAGAGAAGAATGTTCAATAAGTGAACTTATTGGTGAAGTGCCAAGAGGAAACTAGCTAATCGCTAGGGAATACCTTGACCGTTTGGAGCAACTCAGTTTGAGTTTCTTGCTAAAAATTAATCTGCTAACAGAGTCAATGTTTGAGCAAAGTATTACTCTATTTAATTTCCGAGCTTCAAATTGCCAATACTGGCATATAGAGTCTTATTAAAGTAACATAGTTTTGTTGCCAAGCTAATAAGTCAAACTCCTCCACAAGGTTATAAGCGAATGGAGTAGAAAAAGTGAACAGGATTTTACCTTTATGACTGACGTTTTCATCTCATACTCTCGAAATGATAGGGCTTTTGTAAAAGCTTTACATCGGGGACTAGCAGTTTGCCAGCGCAAAACTTGGGTAGACTGGCAGAATATTCCTCTTACAGCAGACTGGTGGACAGAAATATGCTCTGGGATTGAAAAAGCTGATACATTTGTCTTTGTAATAAGCCCACACTCCCTAGCATCAGCCGTTTGTCACCTTGAACTTGCCCAAGCACAACAGCTAAACAAGCGTATAATTCCTATCTTGCGCCAAGAGATAGATTTCGATGAGACACTAGTAGCATTAGCAAAATTAAAACCAAACGACTATACACTTTCTCTGCTTGGTAATGTGGAGCTATTGGCCTTAGCAAGAGATAATTGGCGTGAACTTCAAAGACCAAACTGGCCTATGCTACGTCGCATTGATGATTTTCGTGTTGGTTTCAAGCATTTAATTGATGCTTTTGAGCTTGACCTTGATCATGTTAGGGAGCATACCCGCCTGCTTGTCCGGGCAAATGAATGGGATAAAAATGATCGCAAATTATCCCAATTACTGCGGGGAGATGAACTAGAACGTGCTGAATTTTGGTTGTCAGGTAGTAATAGGAAAGAACCCAAACCCACCGACTTGCATGTATCGTTTATTGTCGCTAGTCGTAATATCCAAATACGTCGCCAACGTTTTTTCCGTATTGGTTCACTTGTAGCAGTTATCATATTACTTTTCTTAACATTAACTGCACTGTGGCAAGCTAATGTCGCTCGAAACGCTCTGGTCATATCCGAAGCACGTGGGACTGAAGTAGCGTATAGTGCTGGAACAGCTATTTCGGCTCAATCAACTGCGGAGCGGCGAGCAGATGAAGCCCAAAGTATCGCGTGGAGTAGCCAAGCAAGGCAGGCTTGGGAAGAAGGAAATCTTTCAGTAGCGTTTGCTTTAGCACTTGAGGCAGGCAACATTCAATCGCCTCCTTCTGAAGTGATAGAAACCATTTATCAAATAGCCTATTCACCAAGTCCACGCCGAGAGGTCGCCCCTCCATTTGATGTTACAGAGCATATCGCCTTCAGCCCAGATGGAAGTCTTGTACTTTCGCGGTCTAGTAAGGGATTTACCCTTTGGGAACTTAATACTGGCGCAGAAGTGCAGCGGTTTCCGTCAGACGATAGGCTTGCTATCTTTAATGCAAGCGGCAATTCCATTTTGACTTGTTGTACATCCGGCCTTAATCTTTGGGATGTAACGTCAGGAGCATTACATGAAATTACAAGCGAGAGTGACTTCTCGGGAATCGGTTTTAGCAGTGATGGGAATATCGCTTATTCAGTTTCGCCAGATTTGACTATTTCCTTATGGGACACTAATCTTGGCACGATAACAAAGCAACTCAGTATTACAGGTCCATGCCGAGAACAGGCAACATCTGTTTTTAGTCATGATGGACGACTCGCAATGCTACAATGTCGAGATGCCAATTTTTCCGCAGGTTTTCATGTGATTTTGTTTGATATGTTGAAAGAGGAAGAGATATATCGTATTTCTGTACCTAATCCTGTTTCTGATATGGAATTCAGTGCGGATGGGAGTTTAGCTGCCATTGGATGGGGATTGGCAGTTTCTATTGTCGATGTAGAAAGAAGGGACTATCTAGGCTATATCCTGCCAAACGGTGTACCTTCAAGTATTTTATTCATGCCAAATAGTCGTTTGGTTTTAGTGGCAGCCGATCCATTCCTTGACCTCTGGGACGTTGAAACAGGACAGCTAGTTCGTCGTCTAGGTCGATTGAGAGTTGATCATCAAAATATCACAACTTGGGATGGTCGGCAGATGCTTTATCAAGATGTAGCGCATAATCGTACATGGTTATGGGACTTATACAATGGGGCAGAGGAATCACGAATTAGGGCAAACGACATTTCAGGTGTCAAGAGCATTCATTTTAGTGCTGATGGCGAAGCAATCGATATAGAATTGGAAGTGGGTAATGATAGGCATTTATGTTGGAATATTGATGATGGAGAGCCTCTAGCTGATTGCAGTATGCCCCTTTACCCATTACCTCAAGTGAGCAGGCCTCCTGCTGGTTGCTCCGGTTATGAGCGTGCAGTTTACAGCACAAATAGAAATTACGCTATATGTATCAATGAAGATGTAGATTTGTTTGGCACCGCTCCTGTTCAAGGTGATGTTTTGCTAGTTTGGGATTTGCAGAATGCTGTCCAAATCAGACTTCTGGAACCTGACAGCTACTGGCTACAGCCCATTTTTAGCCCAGACGATAGTATATTTGTGACCGCCACTTTTGATATTTCAGATGCTCCCCCACGTGATCAGGCCAAGCTATCGTTTTGGAATACCAATAATGGGGCTAGATTTCTTGATCTAGGGGATCAAGATGGGCTTAAATTACTTGAGGCATTTACAATAGGTCCTAACGGTAGAACTCTTGCGACAGCAAGCTGCAATCAAATACACTTTTATGATAGGTGTCATTCCGGCGACATTATAATTTGGCGTATTGATACATATGATGAATTAATTGATTGGATACATGAAAATCGCATCACGTATGAACTAACTTGTGATGAGCGGCTAACCTACAAAGTAGAACCATACTGCAATTCCAATAATCCATAAATTTTTTCGAACTTGTCACTAAGCCTCAAAATCAAATCAGGCAAAATTTTGAGTGAATGTTTTACTGCTTTTACCTTAGCTTTCGGAAGTTGCTGGTTGAAAACGATTTCACCAGAATGATTAACTGTTAGACAAGAGAAAATGTTTGCGAAGACAGTGAAGTTTCAGGCATTACTGGTAGTGGTGGTCGGTTACTGCATGAGGTGCTTATGACTATCCTAACCTAACCCACCCCGTCCCCCTGTCAAGGGAGGCAAATTGCTCGGCTTCCTGGCTTGCGCCGTTTCACTCACCAGCCGAGCAATTTGTCTCTTTTTCCTTGACAGTGTGCCTATGGGGGTGGGTTGGTGGATAGTTGTCATAAGCACCTTACAAAATGCAGAACCGAACTCACGCCGCTACGGATGCCCGTGCAAAACTCACCGTCCTGACTCAGAAAATAGGCAGGCGGGTCTCCTAGCGGGCGGCGCGGGGGCGGGGATGCCATCCTCACCCAGATGTAGTAATCCACTCCGGTTACGCCATCTGATGCTATCGCATGTCGCGGACTCTATCTTGCGGGTTTAGCACGCCCGGGAGATAGGTCGGCAAGACCTCTGAATCTGCGGTCTGGCTCCTCATTCTACAGCCAGAAAGCCACGTCCGGGCATTCTACGGCAGACGCTTGCAAAAGCCGATGCACTCTTCCCTAGAGAGAATAGCGAAGGTGAGCGGCATTCTCATGAATGCTTGGACGCTAGCCGTGATCAAGACAGATGACACACTGCGCTGTTGTGTCCCTCGCGTGTCTATCACCACCAGCTTGTTCGGTCATAGTAAGCGTCCATTTGAAGTTTGCCCTTATTCCGAGCCTTTTTATCTGCATAAGGAGTTATCCCATGTCGAAAGCCGCTACCTCAGCGAATGTGAAAGTGAACCGCGTGTTGGTCTTGATAGATGCTACCCCACAAGGCGGGAAGGTCGTCCTGCGTGCCTTACATGGCTGGCAAAACATCATCGCGGAACAGACCGTTGAACTGACAACCGCAGATTTTGTCTTCAATGATGCCAAACTGACCGGCGATCACGCCAAAGTGATTGCCATCATCAAGACCCTTAAGCGCCTGACCAACAAACTGCCTGATAAAAGCAGCGCTGGCTACCATCTTGTGGTTGTCCAGTCCAGTAAAGCAGTCCAAACATGGCTGACGGATGCGACTGCCCGCAAAGCTGACCTGCCCAAAACGCTAACGGGCTATGTGGATCAACTTGCCGCCCGCTTCCCCCATTTGCAATTCGAGCAGCGGGAACGCAAGGTTATCACGAAGCTGATGACTACCCAATAAGCCACAAGAGCCGCTCCCCCAGCGGCTTTTTTATTGTCACTTGTATTGACTGAAAGATGCTTATTTATGGAGGAAGACCATGTTAATAACGGCTGAACAAGCTCTAGCACAGTATCACCGTACCTATGACAATGCTGCCTATCGCGCAGCCTGCGATGCCATTGGTTCACTGCTGGCAGACACAGAAGCTGCACCCATTGACACTGATGATTACCTTGAACTCGCCAATCTGCTGACCGACACCGCCTTAGAGGTATGTGGGCATCCCACCTATCATGGATGTGGCTGGACGCTGGCGTTCAAACTACATCAATGCGGTACAGCGCGGCTTGATCCAGCAGCTTTGCAGCATACCTTCGCAGCAGTTGAGGCTTATCTCCGCTTATTTCGGGAGCAAGTGACGGATGCCGAGACGCGGCTGCATCATGATGCCACTGTTCGCGGGCTGCTCCATATGGAAGCGGCATTGCGCCTCATGGAAGACAGTGTAGGTACGATGAGTACCATTTCTAGCCGTAACGGACGAGCAGCCTACCATTTGACAGCCGCCTGCGTAGGGCTGCTGCGAACTGCCACCTTAATCCTCAAAAACAGCCATAGCCCGGATGCCTATGCTGGTGAAAAATTTAATCGCAGCCTGCGGGATTTGCTGTATGGATTGAATGAATTGGCGGTCTACCCATCGCTCCCGCGCATCTTTCTGACGATCCGTGAGCATCTGCACAACGGTGTCAAGGAGGGGTGAGATGCTGTACATTGCGCTGCGTTTTCACGAAAAAGGCAGATACGAGAGTCATACGCCGACGGAAACGGCCAGCCGCCGCAAACCCAAAGTCTCAGGCTACCAGCTTGTCAAACCCAATTATCGCATTCTCAAGCTGCTGGTAGGCGATCACGTCAGCGATATTCCCCGTTCACGGATTGTGGAGTACCACTATGTCACTGTGGCTGACTCGGTGCGGCAGCAGGGACACTACTTCATTCTGCCGGTGATTGACAGCCAGCTAGCCGAGATCGAAGCCATTACGAAACTGGAACGTCAGCCGCCGGTTCACTTGTGGCGTGACGATCAATGGTGGTCATTTCCCCAGTTGGAAATGTACAACACGGGCGAGATGACGACCATGCGAACCACCATTGGTGACTTGTTTGGCAATGTCCATGAAGTTCGTGAGCATCAGATTGAAAAGACGGGACTGCGAATTCGCCCCACCTACGAACCCTCAAAAGGTCCCGGTTTTGAACTCACACGCCCCACCGCCAACCGCGCTCCTGATGCGCCTGCCAATCTGCCCACGCTTATCACTGGCAATGGCATGGTGCTGGAATGGAAACGCGGCTATGAGGATAAACAGCCCTGCTGGTGGCTGCGGGATGAACAGCGGGTCAGTAAGGCACAGTCCGCCACCTACCGCCATTATGCCACGCTCAAAGCCACGCCTCATGCGCGTTGGAGTAAAGGCTTCGCGGCTTGGTATTACACCGGTGGGTCACGTCCCCCGCAAAAGTGGTTGGAACTGGTCGGATATTCCGGCGTGGTCTCACCTGCGATGCCGCCTGAACTCAGTCAGCAGATTGAAGCAGTGCTGGCAGCCGATGATGCAGCGGAAAAAGAACCGCTTATTCCCCTGTCGCTCTATGATACCCATGCAGGTCGGTATGATTGGAACTATGGCAATCCAGAGGTTTGGTGCAAACTGGCTCACGATGAAGCAGGCTGGTTGTTCTTCATCGCCAATGCCAGTCTGACCGAACGCAGTCTATATGGCTACCAACTCACGCTGGGAGAAAATACCGCCGTAGGTGAGTGGCTGACACTTGCATTGGATGATCTATCAGCCGACTCCGTTCAACGCGATCCCCAATTCACGCGCCAATCGCTGCGCCACGCCATTGAGCAGGCTGCCACCAAGGTAAAAACGTTCCTGCCGGATGAACTCGGTATTCCAACGGATGCCGACTGCCGCCGCCGTGCCTTTGAAGCCCGTCACCAAACCTATCTGGCGGAACGCGAACGCCAACGTGAGCTGGAAGCAATGATGAAACCCTACCATGCGTTTCAGGCGATGCTCAACCTGCGCCAAGCCTTTGAAGAAGGGCTGCATCATCTGACAGGCTGCAAAGCCTTACCCACTCAGTCCCCCCCGCCACTGGATGATCCATGGAGCTGAACGATGTCGCATCAAACTTCGCCTAAAAGCATGATAACCCAAACTTACGTCGGGCAAATCACCGTGGTGGGGGAGTGTTTCTGTTATGGCTGTGCGCTGGACGGGCAGCAGTTGGTCTATCTGGATGTGGCTGGGCCAGCCACGTCGGTAGAAGCAGTCTGGGCAAAGCTGGCACAGGGCAAAGAATGTTCTATCATTCCACCGGAACACGATGCTCAGAAGATTATCCTCCGCACCGCCGAAGGGCAGCTCAAACGCTTGCAGCGCAAAGTGGAAGGCATTGGCATTCATCACCTGCTGCTCATCCACCAAGACCTCCTCACCCCCACCTACGCCGAACTCAGCACCACCTATCTCTTTCTCGTAGATAAGTCCCAGACCACTGCCAAACTCGGTTCTCACATCCAGCAGTTGGTAGATATTGCCGTATTTCCAGAGTGGTATGCCTATCTGGTGCAGCAGGGACGGGTGGAAGGATTAATTACTCCCCTAGCGTGCTACGGCGGCACCAGTCTATGGAAGATTATCTTAGACAAGACCGCCTGGCAACGGGTGATCTGTCGGGGCGTGAGTCAAGGTCATTTACACCTGCCCGCCTAATCTGCCGATGGGTATATCCCAACCAAGCCCCGTGAGAAGCGGGGCTTTTTTGTTTTATGGAGAGCGTTCAATGCCTAGATTAACGTCACTCGAAAAGGGTGGTTTTTACGCCTTCAATCCAGCGTATCTACCGCATGTCGCTTCGCTGTTCGCGCCTGCCCCCAATGGCGGTAAACTGCTGGATCCCTGCGCGGGAGAAGGGGTGGCTTTACAGCATCTCGCGGCAAACTGGCAGCTTACGCCCTATGCTAATGAACTAGATACCGACCGTGCGGCGGCCTGCCTTGAGAAGTTCGGCCCTGTCCAAGCCGTGCAGGGTGATCTGTTCCAACTGCGGACTTCGACCAATGGCTTTCTCATGGCGTGGGTCAATCCACCTTATACATGGGATATGGGCAGCGACGAGAAGCGGCGGGAACTGAGCTTCCTCAAGTACAGCCTCAAATGGGTACAGACACATGGCTATATCGCATGGGTGGTCTATGCCCAGCATGTCACGGCTGAAGCCGCCGGAGTGCTGGCAAATAACTGCTCACAGGTAGACCTCTGGGAAATCCCCGAACTGCATTTAGGGGAATATCGCCAAGTGGTCGTGATTGGACGTATCGGCACAACCGACCAAGAGCCAGCCACCTTTGCCCAAGCCATTCTCAGCCAAGTGCAGCAGCCGCGTCCGCTCGAAATACTAGCTGAACCCTGCTATCACTTCGCGTCCCCTCAGAGGCTGCACCGCTTTGTGTTTGCCCCCAAAATCCTTACGCCGGAAATCACCCTAGCAGCACTCCAAACCAGCAGTGTTCACCAGATGGCACAGTTTCAGACCCTGCTTGAACCACCGCCACCCATTGATGACATTCGGCCTATCGTGCAGCCGCGTGGGATGCAGATCGGGCTGGTACTGGCAGCGGGGATGTTTAATGGCTTGATTTTGGATACACCCATATACGGCAAAGCCGCTGTCCGCAGCACGATTCGCACGGTGGAGGAACTGCGCGAAGCACCGGAAGAAATCAATGAAGATGATCCTTCAATCACCGAACGAGAGGTCTACCGCACCCGCCCCGTTGTGACGATTACGCTGCTGACGGAGCGCGGCGAGATGCTGCCCATGACGGGTGATGCCGCACTGGTGAACTTCATCAGTGACCATAAAACGGCACTGCTCAATTATCTCGACACCCACTTCAAACCGCTGTACGACTTCAATTATAGCCCTATCGCCGCTGTGCTGAATCGTGTTCGCATTGGTAAGGGTCTTTTCACGACCCAGAAGCATGTCATTGCGGCAGCGTACACCGCCTTGCGGCAACGCAAAGGTATCTACCTAGTCGGTGAGCCGGGCGTGGGTAAGTCGGTGATGGGTGCGGCACTGGCGGCAGCCATGCAGTCTCACATGCAGTCACATCAAGTGGCACTGGTGATGTGTCCACCGCATCTCGTCGAAAAGTGGAAACGCGAAATCGGCAAGGTGACTTCCAGCAGCTATGTGGAAATCTTGGAAAATGTGGACGATACCCGTGCTTTTATGGATAAGTGCCGCCATCTGCTGCCCCATACCCTCAAAGTCGGCATCATCGCCCGTGAACGTGCCAAATTAGGCGAAGGCTGGGAGGCCGCTGTCCAATGGCAGAAACGCCATGCCGCCCTGTGGAAATTGGGAACGGAACCACCGGCTGATCTCAAGGGTAAGTCGCGCATTTACAGCCACGAAGTGCCGGTGTGTCCGCGGTGCAGCACCGTCGTCACGAAGGATCAAAAGGGCGAAAAAGTAGCAACGCGAACATGGCTGAACGATGCACCCCGCACCTGTCACACCTGCGGCGGGGCGCTCTGGCAGGACAAACGCACCTTTAGCGCACCCAAAGCAGGCGAAAAATTCCCGCGCAAGAATCCACGTATGGCACTGGCAGATTATATCGCTCGTGTCCATCCAGGACGGGTGTATCTCTACATCGCCGATGAGGTGCATGAACTCAAGAGTTTATCCAGTGATCAGGGGGATGCTTTCACCGTCCTCTCCAATGCGGCGGAGAAGGTCATTGGCTTGACTGGGACCCTCTACGGCGGTGTCGCATCGTCCATTTTTGGATTGGAGTACCAGCTTAATCCACGAGTCACGCGCCGCTACAACTGGGGTGAACACAACGCTGACAAGAGTAAGCAGTTAGCCCGCTGGGTGGATCAGATGGGGTCATTAGAACGGATTGTGGAATACAAACCCCAGTATGACCAGTCAGGGCGATACACCGGCAAAGCGCGTTTTGAGCATCAGCCGCGGGAAGCACCCGGCACCTCCCCCATGCTGGTGCGTGAAATTCTGGATCATGCGCTGTTTGTGGGCTTGACCGATATCAGCGACATGCCCGCTTACGAAGAAATCCCGGTGCCAATTGACATGGATGCCGATCTTAGAGAGATTTACGACGATACCAAGCAGGCGCTGGGCGAGTACCTCTTTCAATGCCGCTTGGAGGGTGACGCTTCCTTTTTAGGGCGCTACCTGCGAACCCTGCTCAGTTATCCGAATGCGCCTTTTCGGGCTGAAAACATCATCCACCGTCGCAAGCTGCGTGGAGAAGACGGGGCAATCATACCGCTCGAAAAAAGTGTCTGGGCGATGCCGAACTTAGGTGAGGATCGCCTGTATGCCAAAGAGCAGTGGCTCATTGACACAGTTCGGTCTGAACTAGCACAGGGGCGTAAGGTGGGCATTTTCGTCGAACAAAGTGCGACCCGCGATATTCAGCCGCGATTGGCAGCGCTGCTGACACACCATATTCCTCATGCCAGACCTTTCATCCTGTATGGCAAGGTTGATCCCAAGAAACGTGAGGCGGTGTTAGAGGCACAGTTGAAAGCGGGCTGTAACATCTTCCTTGCCAATCCCAAGCTCGTTCAAACGGGATTAGATTTGGTGGCATTCCCAACATTAATCTTCTACGAGATTAACTACAGTCTCTACGTCACCATTCAGGCATCGCGGCGGGCATGGCGCATCATTCAAACGGCACCGTGCAAGACTTTCTATCCCTACTACACCGACTCTATGGAAGCACGCGCAGTCGCCCTCATTGGACGCAAACAGCGAGCAGCCAAGCTGTTGTACGGCGACAATGACATCGGTTTGAGTGAACTTACCGATGGGGGTGATGAAGCGAATGACCTCATTGCGGAACTGGCGAAATCACTGGATGAAGATACGGGCGTAACCGATCTGCGCGACCTCTTCAAAGCCGCTTCCAGTGCCGAGAGCAGCCGGGAGAGTTTGTGGGCTGTCGAAGCGCTGGTAGAGGAACATCTGGCTGTGGGACAGGGGTTTGTGATTGAACGCTGGCTGACCGAGACCCAGTGCTGGCAGCTTATCGCCCACCACGTTAACGGCTCCCTCCCGGTCAATATATTTGCAGCACTTGAGGAAGCTGAACACACAGCACAGGAACTGGCGGCGAAATCTGTCCACGGTTATCGCGTGATGGGCTATCCCAACCCACAGCCGAGTTTCATCCTCTATCATGGCTTGCAACGTCAGGTGGTTCAAGAGGCATCCCAAGTCAGCCTGCCGGAGTACACCGCCTATGATGCCAGCGTGCAGCGTGCCATTGAGGTAGGCGGAGCGCCCGACCTTTCGGAAATCGCTGCTGACTACCCGCCCGCTGTCGCCAAGCTGCCACCCAAACCCCAAACGCTGCGCCGCCGCCGCGTAAGTTTATCCACTGCTCCCGACATGCTGGAAAACCCAGCCCAAGCCGCCAAACCAACCATACCTCAGCGCCCCCGGCGTGAACCAGCCGCCGCAGGGGACTTACGCCAACTCGCGCTGTTCGACACATAGGAGGAAGTATGAGGATTCCCGACACGACCCTACAACTGCTGCGGGCGATTTATCGGGGTCAGCGTGAAGGTTATCTGACTCTGACCGCCATCCATCCCAGTAAACGCCTGCCCACCCCGTCCCGTCACATCGCCATCACCGATAAAACCACCGTGCATCAGGCACTCGCCGACCTCATGACTGCCAATGCTCAGGGATGGGGCGCCTACTTCTCCGTCGCCCTCCGTCAGCAGCCGCTGGATCGCTGGAAACGCGGTGGGCAGTCCGACCTATTGACACTGCCTGCCCTGTTTGCCGATTTGGATGGAGATTTATCCACCAGCTTTCAGCGGATTCAGGCAGCGGGAATCGCTGGAATGCCTGGGCCTTCTGCGATGGTGGGCAGCGGGCGTGGGCTGCATCTCTACTGGCTCATCGCCCCGACTGCCGATTTCCACACCGCCAATCTGGTGCTGGCAGGACTGGCCCAGCTTCTGGGCGGGGATGTGACCACTGCCGCAAATGCGCTCCGACTGCCGGGCAGTCGCAACACGAAGTCCGAGGTCAACCGTCCCTGTCAACTACTCTGGCTGGCGGAACAGCGCCGCTACACACTCGCAGACTTCGACTCTTATAAAGCCGAACCACCGCCGCAAGTCCACGCTGCATCCTCGACTCGCTGGCGTGCGCCCCCGACCCTCTCTGATGAACTCAATCCTGCTCTAGTGGAAGCGGTTGTGGATGTTCTCCTGCGCGATTATGCAGGTTCCATCCAGAAAAATGGCTGGATTGGCAGCCTCTGCCCCTGTGGTCACGCCCGCGATCAGCCGGGTCGTCACTTTGGTTTTTCCCCAAGACATGGTGCTGCCCGCTGCTTTGGGCGGCATGGACAGATTTTGTTGAAGGAGTTATGCACTCTTATCGGGGTAGACCCCGCCCGCTACGGCGGACTGTATCGCAAGCCTATCTAAATGAAAGGAAAACCGCATGGCAAAGTCCACTGGCAAGTCTAAAGAAACGGTTATTTTGATTCGTATCCCGGATGCCGAAGCCCGCAAAGGCGAAGCCTCCCTCACGATTCAGCGGGGCGAGTTGGGACACCTGCACCAGTTCAATTACACGGGGCTGACCCTGCGTGGCAACATCACCGAAGCGGTGCAAACTGCCCTCGTCGCGCTGGCGAAGCTGGAAGCCGCCCCACCGCCGCAGTTCAACACCACCGAGACACCAACGCAGGCTGAAATCGCTGTCACCACCCCTGCACCCACTGATGAAAATGATTTGGACGCAGGCGAAGCAGCGGATACCGATGATGGGGAAGAAATTGGGGATAGTGAAGCCGCCCCTGACACGGATGAGGAAGCTGCACCCATTGTGGTTCACCATGTTACAGCACCAGCCTCTGAATCCGCCGAGCGCACCATCAGCACATCGCAGCCGATTGAGGATGCCGTTCCCGTTAATACCGCCCAAATGTCGTTGTTTTAGTTTGAATCAAGTCGAGGAGAAAAAAATCATGTCTGAGAATATTGCTGCACCTCAAAACCGTGTGTTTGTCATCGGCGGGGTGCGCCTCGTGGAAGATGCTTCCATGTCAGGCAAAAGTACCGCTGAAATTCAAAAACTGCTCACGCCGCTCTATCCGCAGGTTGAAAATGCGACAGTGCGCGAACGCACCGATGAAGCCAGCGGCATGACCATCGTTGAGTGGATTCCTAAACCGGGGCGCAAAGGCTAATGGGTTCGTGCCTGCTGTTCAACAGCGGACAGCAGGCTTTTTTCTAGGAGAATCACCATGAATAACGCTCAGTTACACCAGCTTATCACCACCTTAGAAAACCTTGACCCGCTCAAGTTGGAAGCAGTAAACCTGCTGCATACGTTACGTCCGCAAACCGGCGAATGGCTGCCCACCACACTGACACCCGCTGCCAAGGAACAGGTGATCGCAGCGACAGTCGAACTGGTAGCCTACACCCGCCGCAGTGCAAACATGGCACGGTTGCTCTCCCATTTGCAGCCCATTCCGCTGCGTGATGTACCAGTGGTGGAGCTTCAGCCATGAATTTGAGTGACCTGCAAGAGGCCGTTGCTCTGCTGAGTGCTGCGACCCTAGCGGATCCTCTGCTGGCACTGTGCAGCAGTTTGGCATGGCTTGATCCCTTAGTTGCTCAGGAAGATCTATTTGCCGATGATGAAACGTATCTCTACGCGGATACCCGCGATGACTGGATCAATATTGCGCTGGCTTGGGAAATGACGAGGCAGTGTTTTCCTACTGTCTACGCGGAAACCACCCTCGCCCTACGGCATGAAATAAATGGTGAGCAGCTTGCCGATCAGGTTTGTCAGGGAATTAACCGCCAAATTCTTGGCGGAGAGCTGCATGATCTCGAACAAATCCATTTTGGGTTGCCCTTCTTCGGTATCGGCATCGATTTGACCTCACCAGAGTTTTTCGCGGAAACCGCCAACACCCCACTCCGGCAGGTCTATGCCATGTTGGGCGTGCCGGTTGGAGGGTATGCCATCCCGGACAGCTATCACCCTGCGGCACAGGTGGCGCATGTGCTTGCCTACAGCCTTCGCCAAACAGGTGATCCAAACCACATCAATCTTGCTTGGCTGCTGGATTGGATGTTTGCTCAGACTGGGAACACCGCCGCTGATTACACTGATGATGACCTCTATGAGATGGGACTCGAACCACTGCCCTGGCAGCCAGATGAGGTGGAATTCAATGCCTTGATGCACGCGGAGGCCGCCGAAATCATTGGGTTTGCGCGACAGGGGATGGCGCATCTGTTGAGTACACCCGCGCTGCAAATCACCCTGCGTGCCAATTTTGAGAAAGTAACACGATCCATGAGAAAGGTAAAACGTTATGATTTCACTGAAGCCCATGCCCATCGCCTTGCAAACCGCCTCCGATGGGCTGACGGCGCTGAGCCAGTTGATGCGGGCAGAGCCAACCCTGACTTTGAAACTCTATCCCTTCGGGGTGCTGATGCAGCGTAAAACCGCGCAGGGCTGTATGGAATACCTGATAGACCCTGCCCAGCTTGCCTTACAGCTTGCCGCCACTGTCCGTCTGGAAACAGGCATTCTCTCGCCTAATACGATCTACATCTCGCAGGAAGGGGTACAAAAAGTGGTAGTGGAATACCGCCAACGGCAGAAAACCGCCCTTTTTCTGGAAGGGACGGATGCACCTGTTATCGTTCCGATGCCGGATATGCTGTTGTGCCGCCGCACTAATGACAAAGGGCTGCCCGAGTATCGGGTCTTTGCGGTCAAGAATCGCCCATCTGACCTGAAAGCCAAGTTGTTCCATGTGCCTTTGCCCAATGTTTATGATGATGGGCGCGTGTGCTGGGGCAGTGTCCAACAGTTGCAGGCACAGCAGTTGACCGGGACGAACCTCAGCGAAGATTGGAAAGTCCTGCTGGGGACACGCTTTGGGTCACATAATGCAGGTCGGCGCAGCCAGAGCCATCCTGACGACATCCGTAAAAAGTATCTAGCGATGGAAGCGGCCAAAACGCGGGTGTATCCCAAATCTGATTTGATAGCTGCCAATCGCACACTCGAAGATCTCTTGGAAGGACTCCGCAAATGAAACTCTATGCGTATGATGGGGCATGGCAGATTGACCATCTGCTGATCGTAGGGGTTGGTGGAACCGGTTCTGCTTTAGCTCAAATGGTCGCCCGCATCCTGTGGCAGCGCCAGCAGATGGGGCAGAGTGTGCCTTTGTTGCATCTGGTAGATGCTGATGTGGTGGAAGAAAAGAATATCGGACGACAGCACTTTTTACCGCTTGATATTGGGCTGCATAAAGCCGAAGTCACTGCCCGCCGCCTGAGTCTGCTGTATGGGCTGCCGATTCTCTGGTCAAATGAGGCGTTTGATGCTGCCAAACACCTGCAACGCGGCACGATCTTGGTGGGCTGTGTAGACAACCATCCAGCCCGACAAACGCTGGTGAATGCCGCTGAGGGGGTCACGTATCTGGACGTGGGCAATGCCCGCACCTATGGACAGGTGGTGTGCGGTTCTACCGGATCACTTGATAAGGTAATGAACAGCATCACCCAGATGGAGAGTGACCAGCAGTACACGCGACGTGACCAATACTACCCCTGTCATCACCTACCCAATATCGCACTGCTCTATCCTGAACTCTTGGAATCTGAACCAGCACCACAGACGGTGCAGCCTGATCTCTCGTGTGCGGAGTTGGTCATGGCAGAAGAACAGCATTTACTCATTAATGATGCCATGGCGATGGTGTGCAGCAGCTACCTCTACAAGCTGATTAATCGTCAGCCTTTGACAACCTTCCTGAGTCAGGTAGATTTGCACCAACAAACCACTATTTCAAAGCGCATCTGCCCGACGGAACTGCGCGACAGTTTAGGCAGTTGTGACTTCCAACGCTAACGTAGAAAAATGGGAGATTCCAGAATTGGCGTAGAAAAAGTAGGTGGCGAGATAATCCCATGAGAGTAAAAAGATAGACGTATCAAGGCTATATGAGCCAAAAGGGGTTTGGTTCCGCTCAATGACCTTCCTATTCCTCTACTCCTTGGATAATTCGATGTTCTATACGTTTCCTACGACTAATCTAGAAACGGCAACTTTTTCTACGATTGCGCTGGAATTTTCTGCGCGGAGATTGGATCAATAAGGTTCAAAACACTTGATTTGAGCCTTTTCTTTTCTACAATAGTTTTGGAAGTCACACTAACGCTCTTCAGTAATTTCATCTATTTTTATAGTCTCTTTCCTTTGTCCACGACTCAAACCGTTAATAAATCTAGGAGCTAACAAGTTCACGTAAATTATTCAGCAGTGCTTGTTGTGTCTCATCTTCAGAGATAGCCCACATTTTGCTGAGTTCCTTAATCGATGAATCGACATCCCAAGGCATAAGGGGTACTCCATCTACATTGACGAATGGGCCGTCTGTTTCGGTCAACACTCGGTTTGTGGGCATTTGCGAGATCAAAGCCCGCCCTTTTGCACTATTGAACATTGCAGGCCCTACGCTAAACCAACACTGTAACTCAATAGCATGTTTCAGTTCCTTAGTAGAACCTGAAAACCAATGGAGAACTGTAGTACCCGCCCCAGGAAATGCCTTAATTCGATCAAGAACTGGCTGTGCTGCCCGTCTACTGTGAACCGACATTATACGTCCACCTGCTTGCACACACTGGGCCAAGATATGTTCAAAAACAGTTATTTGCTTTTGCCAATGTGGTTGAAATTCCGGTGCCCCATCAAGTCCAATTTCACCTACGTAACGCGCTTCTGGTAGTAACTTATCAAAAAGGGGTAATTCACCTAATCGCTCGTGTGCAATCTGCGGGTGTAATCCCAAAGCAGTTCTGATTCGCGCCGCATTTCGTGCCAAACTACTTGTGCCATTCCATGCGCTCGGTGTTGTAGTTACCGATAGAACATAAAGTTCACATTTCTTACACTCTTCAACAACTTGATCAGGATTTGGATATAAATCCAAATGGCAATGAAAGTCGATCATGTGATCCTCATCGCTTCAAAGAAACTTTGTAGCTCTCTCAACCCTCTCTCAACCGTTTGACGGTAGGGAGTTACATCCCCCGAAAGGGTCGAATTTAGACTTATCCCAATCCATGAATCAAACCCTTCTGAGGCGACCTCAGCAATCGCCATCGCTACTGACCGCACATCATCAAAACGGGCATGATGAGCGTCATCCCATGAAAGATCATCAAAAACATAGTCAGTCTGATCGTTCCTACCCCATGCTAGAATAGCAGCACGTCGAACAAGGCACGGAATGCAACGCCCACAATGTCTATAACGATTACGGGCATAACGACCACAGCTAGTTGCCAAATGGACATTTCTGTATAAGACTTCCTGATCAACACATTCAATAAGCATCTCACCTTTAGTGCGAAATTGATACGGATTCTCGATTTTGACTCTAATGCCTCCTGTATCAAGAAGTTTTTGGAACTGTTGTAGAAAAACAGGGTGAGTCGTGCGCGTACTTAAACTTCCAAGGCGACCATCAGTTAAGGGGGGGTTTATGGATATGAAGCCATTTTCACAAATATAGAGAATGACATCTTCTCCTTCATAGTAAGACTTCAAAGCTGTTGCCAAGAGAACACCGTATGCAAGAAAAACGAATGAGCGTGCTCTTTGCGAAGGCTCATTTCTGATAGGAAAATGGACATTGTGATTAAGTTGCAGATGTTGTAATCCTTCACCAAGCTTTGCGGCGAAATCTTTTTGAGTGTTTTTGTCGCCTAGCGCAACCTGACTCACAAGGTAAGGCTTTCGATTAGCCCGAGCTACCAAATCTAATGTTCCTACGAAGCTATCCAACCCACCAGACAGCAGAGAGATACAATCCTCAACAGGCATTACAGGATCCGAGGGACTGTCAGGAGAAAACCCTCCATCTATGAAGCTGCAATGCCACAAATCAGTAGTTAGAAAACGCAGTTGCTGCTCAAGGAGTTCTTTTTGTGAATTCCAAAAAGCAGCATCTTTGACTGCAACCGACAACTCTAATTCTCGAGTCCAGCCATCGGGACTAGCTTCTCGCCGAACACCTAAATCTGTAGCCACAACAGATAATGCAATTGATAATAAATCCCAAGCACGCATATCAGGTCGAAGCCTTGATTGATGAATTACTTCCTTGATACTCGCGCCGACGAACCCTCTATTCGAGTTATCGGGTCTTCCATAAAGTACCACTTGAAGGTCGCTCTTTTCCATACGTTTGAAGTCAGTTCCAAGAGGAGCGCAGACCAGTTTCATTGGTTATAGTCCTCAAATACGTGAAAAGCTTCATAAAGGGTTTGATTAACTAAATCCACGATATGCCTTGCATTAAGGCTCTGACCCGAGGAGTGCAGCTGACGAAACTCTCTAGCTACAGCTTCTTTAATATATTCCTTAATATTTTTGAGTCGTGCTAATGCAGCAGTTGCGCTTGGTGCTTTATCCTGTATGGCTTTACCTACATCAAGCCGAAAACGGGCGTAGATATCAAAACCAACATATCTCTCTATTGCGAATAGTCTTTGATCTTCAGATAAATTTAGAAGGTCGGCATTTGGAAATCGGTTAAGTAGCTCTGAGAGTGCATCTTTAATTGAACGGCGACTTGCTTCAGTATCTTGTGTTCCGTCGGTAGGCCTTACCACCTCTACGACAGCATCCATAACTTCACTAGCTGAGCGACCACGAAGTAATGTAGGATCTAGAGGGCTGCCTTGCTCTGCCGCCCGATCACTGGCAGTGGCAGACAATGCACCGTATAGTCCGCCAGCAGTCCGCGCTGTTCCCCCAAAGCGACGCGCTGCCGTACTAGCACCCCCTAAACCTCTGCCAACATAGTGCCCAAGTCCTCGTCGCATATCATCGCTTGACCCCGATTGGGCATATCTTCCAAGACTACTCCGGCTTGGTCCAAATCGACCACTAGGAGCAATTAAAGGCAATTGCTGAGGTGGATTGGGAGCATTTTGCCCGTCAGGAAGTATCGGGTCAGGCACCCATGGTGGCACCATGGGCACCCCTGAGCTAGGACCACGACTAGCTTGAGAGGTTCCCATCACGTCTCCTTTGGGCTTCTATCGCTCGTTTAACTGGCTGAATTACATTCATACTGAGCCATGTATCAAACAATTCTTTAGCCCAAGGCTGATCCGCTAGTTTCGGAATAAGACTTGCCGTTATTTGCGAGCTAGGACGTTCTTTCAAAAATGCTGCAAGTCGTCGTCCTTGAGACTGGTCAGTTGCCGCTACCGCGAGGCAAGCATCAAGAATAGCAGGAGTACCCCATTCTTGCTCTTGTCGTGCTTTTTCAAGTAGCCGATCCATAATGACGGTCATTTCTGATGGAAGAATGTGCGTAAACCGTTCGTGAAGTTCGGCTGACATTTCTGGTTGTTTAAGGATTGCCGTGAGTATTTCAACTGCCTCAGACGACAGGCGATCTTCTGGTGTAATCACAGGGGCATGTTCTCGGCTAACGTAAAGAGCACCCCGAAGGTCCATTTCAGCTAATCTCGGTGAAAGGGCTAACCATTCCTTGATAAACGACTCATCCCAAGGTTTTTCAAGTTGCAGTTCTTGACCCATGGCAGCTTGTTCTTCCCACTCTGCGAGAAACCGTGGCTTGCCTTCTGCATCGCTATTTATGGCTGCACCGAGTAACGCATATGCAGCAAGATTACCACAACGCTCAAACAACAGCATTTTAGCTAACGCTGCTTCATCAACATTCACACTATGTGCGAATGCTATCGACATACGAATGGCGAGAGCGTTTAGAAATCGCTTTATAAGACGAGGGTTTCCAGCAATTTTAGTGGAACTTGTCATGATCGGCGCAAGCCTTTCCGCGCTATCAAAACGAGCAATAAGGTCACTCGGCAGATTATCGTGAATGCTTTGCATAAAAGCACGGTCCACTCGTTGTCCGCGCCACGTCTGCCCTAACTGTTGGCAAACCTTAGTGCGAATAAGTTCTTTTAGTTCCTCCTCAAGTTCGCTGGTTTCCACGTAGAGCAACATGATATATGCTCTCACTTCTTGCGTACCTAAAGGTGGAACACGAATTGGCACTTGTATTAATTTATCAAAATAGTTTGTTACGTGCTCTTCCTCGACACCCTCAAAGTGTTGGCGCACAGCGTGCCTAATCATGGAATCATCTGCCGCAATTACAAACGCAGTGTTATGAAGAAACAGAAACAGACGAATAGCTTCTAACGTGGATATAGTTGTACTTGGCAGGCAACGATCAAGATCATCAATCAAAACTACTAATTTAATGCCCATTTCATCAAGAACTTTTTCAAAAGAATTTCGTATGGCCTGAATTTCTTTTGGTGGCGAGGAGTCCACTTTCGATTTAACAACACCTGCCGCAGCAGAAGCCAATTTCGTAACGCTATCTTCAAGACTTGCGACAGTATCCTTGTTAGCTTCCTTTTCTCTCATGTCCTTAACGACTGAGGCAAGCTCACCAATTAGCCCTACTGGTGGCAAACCAAATCCGAGCGCGAGTACTGATCCTGCTGTTAGTTTCGCCGCACGCAACCAATCGACACGCTTCAAAAGTTCCTGTACATTTTCAACCGCAGTCTTGCGTCCTCTTGCTTCTTCTTCCAGCTTACTAGCAATGACCTCCATTAGTGCAGCTCGTGCATCGTCATAACCTTGGTAGAGCCAAGCATTGAACTCTACGAATACATATTCCGATAGTTTAGCCGATGATCGTCCCTCTAGTGCCTTTCGAATGAGTTTAATCATGGAGGTTTTGCCAACACCCCATGCACCAGATACACCAATAGAGATAGGACGCCCATTAGCTTGAACAATAATTTCAGCTACAGTATCTGCAACTCCTGTGAAATTCAGGAAATCCCGTTCGGTTTCATTATCCGGCCACATAGATGTCTCCATTCATCCAAGAGAGTATCTGTCTAATTATAGAGAAAATCCGGTAAGATAAAACTTGCTTAACTTTATTATATAAAGATACTTTAATTACTTAGAGGCATAAGATCGCACTTATCTTAAGTTCTTTATGGCTAGCAAAACTTTCTGAAATATACTATATTATCCTTCATTAAGCCACACTTACATGCTGGGAACCACTTCTAAATTGTAATTACACCTTTTTAAACTTCTCCGTTTATTCTTCAACAAGTTCCTCTGTTTTGAAATCCTCGTTATATAGGACCAATGATGTTGTGATGATCGCTTTATTCGTGCTAGTCATCAAAAAATACACCACCTCATTACCACTTTTAGGTGGGCAGCGCTCGCTGCCCCGAACGCCACAGGCGTTCCGACATTTTTGCCCTGATATTTTTGAAAAAGACACCACCACAGAGGCGCAAAAATGGAGCAAGCCTAACAGCTTGCCCCTGCACGTTCCGTACAGGGGGGTATGCGGCACTTCGTACCGCATCACTTCCGTTGGAAGTGGTGAAAGCAGGGACTAACCTTCGGTTATCCCTTAGCTAAAAACCCATCACCCAAAAGGTGATGGAGGGTTGAAGGGATGTTTCCACCAATGCTTCAAAAACATCCCTAGCACATCACCTTAGATCAATGTATAATTTCACCATCCTCACAAAATCAACTCCATAATTCCTAAATATCACCCTCTCAGGTGCTGTGCCGCCACCAGTTTAGCATTGCTAACTGGAGAGAAAAACCTATGCAAGAAGCATATCAATTCAACAGCGATGAGGACTTTCGCTATGGTCATCGCAGCAGCATCAGCATGACCCAAGCGATGTGGGAAAAGCTGTGCCAAGTCGTCACCAATCGCCGCGACCCCAAGTTCAAAACCAGCGATGCTGTACGCGAAGCTATCCGCCTCTATCTCGATAATGAGGAAGACCTGATTGGCAGTCGCAAGCATTTCAGCAAATCCCTACAACGCAGCCTCAGCCTGCACGAGCAAACCATATTGTTTACGCTGCACGCACTTCTACTGCTGGTTGCACGGCTGTTTGTCTACATCATCAAAAGCCGTGACGGACGCGATGTGGATCCGATGTGGTTGATCGAAAGCTCCATCGTGGATAGCAAAAAATTGTCTAAGCGGCTGATTGAGGCTGCTAATGCGGTTCGCAAAGATGAGAACATTCAGCCGGAGTCGTAGTAAATGGCAAAGGCGAAGGAAAAACGCGAACGGCGTGGCACGATCTGGTCGAACTTACGCTGGATACATCCTGAACGCACTGGGTATGGCACAGGCGTACAGTCACTCAAAGAGAAGCTGCGCTATTTTACCTATCGGGATGACCGCGATGTGAAAGCGCCTGCTGGTGGACGGCGCTGGGTAGACCATGGCTTGGGTGCAACGCACCGCGAAATCTTAGCAAGCTGTCAGGCGCTCACCAGCGATGACCGTCTAGCATGGAGCGTGATGCTCAGTCCCAAACCGCGCCTGATGGCACTCATTGAGCAGGAACCAGAGCGGCGTGAATTTCTGCAAAACTTGACTGAAGCAGTGGTCGAGCAGTGGTTTGAGGCACGCGGCTATGTTGATCCTGCCTACAGCTATGTCACCCATGATCGCTCAACTTCGGAAGAAGGACTTCAACAGTTGCACACACATATCATCCTACCCGGTACAGTGGAAACTTCGGCAGGTCGTGAACGATTTGACAACCGCCCGACAGACCTGCGTGAGTTCAATGAATTGGTGGAAGACCTGTTTGAACTGCACATGGATCGCCAATTGGGGAAAGAATGGCGAACGCAGTGGGCAGCGATTCAACGCGAGGAAGCCCTCAAAAAATACTTCCAAGAGATGCAAGTCGCGGATGAGGTACTTCCCACCAACCTACCCGAACTGGCAGAACAGCTTCATCATCAAGGCTTCTCGGTTGAGAATATCCCGACGCACATCACCACCACGGATGCCTTTCATGCGTGGCTGACCTCCCTTGACCACGATAAGGATGATCTGGATATGTGGTTTGGACGGAGGGGACGATGAGCAGATTACAACATCCCGCGTGTGTGGGTGCATTGACCATAGGCATCTGTTTCAATGCAATGCTGGGAATATTGGGGATACTAGGAATACCGCTGGTAGATGCCTTCTATTTGACTATCCTCATTCTCACCATCATTGGTGCAGCAGCGGTGCAAATGGGCCTGCGGCGCAATCGAAAGGCAGGCGACTAAATGTACTACCACCTCTTCACCAACGGACAAGCATGGTTAGGCAGTCCATTCCTCATTGTCCCGCTGCTGTGCCTGCTGCCTGTGCTGCTCCTTGGCTTCGCGTGGGGTTTGGGTGCCGACATCCGCCGCAGTGAAGCAGGTGGACAGGCGAATCTGCTGCCACGAGTGGTATTTCATATTTTCGTGACCTTCATTGTGTCGCTCATTTATATAGGCATTGCCAGCCACTTCGCGGTAGTACGCGGCTACAGCACTGACCTGACAGGCTTTCTTGAAGTCGTGGTTGGACAGCCACCCCGTTATATCAATCAACCCCGCATCCTCATCTTTGCTATCGGACACTGGATCGCCCTTTTTCTGGTGAATATCGCTATCCATCAGAACTTACAGCCGGGTGGTTGGCTAAGGCAGAAACTGGATCAACAGCGCAATCCACCTGTCCAGCGTGGTGAACTCGGCTCGTCACATTTTTGCACCCACCGCGAGTACAAACGCTACCGCCGCGTTGATGCAGAAGGCATGACCTTCTACGGTGCATTTTGGGGGGAGCGGAAAATCCGGCTGGATGCCGGGCAGGGGATGTTCTGTCTAAATGGCGAAGATGCCGCCAGAGGTATTCTGGCTCTAGGTGGTCCGGGGTCGGGCAAATCACAAGGGGTTATTCTCCCTGCCATTGCTGACAATATGATGAACCGCCACAGCTTAATTGTGGCTGATCCACAGGGGGAACTCAAACATCACATTCTCAAATATGCGCGTGTGACCGGGCATCTCGTCGTTATCCACGACCCAACAGGAACCGATGCACCCCGTTTCAATCTCGCTGAGAACATCCAAACTGTCTCGGATGCGCGTGCTATTGCAGATGTGCTGGTGCCATCCGCACAGGGCGATAACAAATTCTGGTCGGACAGCGCCGCTGCCCTGTTAGCAGCCAGCCTCATTCGCTACAGCAATCTCGGCGAGATTTATGAAGCCCTCAAAGACCTCAAGGTGATGGCAGGGGATTTCAGTAAACAGGCGGACGACGCCGCACTGCTGGCGAACTCGTTTATCGCCTCGGTCAATTCCGATGGTAAGGTTGCCTCCAATGTAGTCGCCACCCTTGCCACTGCCCTGACCGGCTGGGCTTCGATAGATGTGCGCCAGAACACTGCTGCCAGTGATTTCGATGCTGACTTAATCGTGCAGCAGCCGACAGTGGTGGTGCTGACCTGTCCCGGGCGAATGCGGGCAGTCTACGCTTCTTATCTAGGGGCAGTCCTTCGCAAGCTGATGCTGGATTTGGATAGCATTGGGGAGGCAAATCAGGGTCCGCTGCCCATGCCTGTCAACATCATCTTGGATGAGTTTCCCACATTGGGCAGGCTCGACAGTCTCGTGGCAGACGTAAATCTAGTTCGCAAGCGGCGTATCAGCATCCTGATTGCGGCGCAGACCAAAGGGCAGTTTCACCTGATTTATGGGAATGATGGAACACAGGCGCTTTTTACAGGCTTGGCAACCCAGATTGTCTACGGCGGGTGTGATGCGGAAACGGCTGAGTTCTACAGCCGCGCTTCCGGCACAGCGACCCAGCAGGACGGAGACAAAGACCACCCAACTTATCGCAGCCGTGCCTTGCTGACCGTCGATGAGGTGATTACGCCGCAGGTAGGCAATGCTACACTTTTTGCCCGTTATGTGGATCCGGGTTATGCCACCCAGATTATCCTGACCTGCCGCTTAACCCGCCTTTACGAACGCAAGGATTGGGCCATGAGCCTCAAACAAAGCGAAGGACGCGAACCCATGCTGTTAGAACGGGGTGTGAGCATTCGATTGAATGAGACACCACAAGTACAGGTGGATACTGTCGAACCTAAATCACTCTCCATCCCACTGCTACCCAACTTGGATGCCCATTTCGATGCTATTTATCAGAAAAGCCAGACCTTACCGACTGAGCAGCGAGCGCAGGCGAGTGACGACTTATTGGCGGTTGTTGCACCAAATCATCAGGTTTTCAATGCCAGTCTGAAAGATTTACGGAGCGCCAGAACATGAACAAACAAACTACCGTTCGAGCAGTCGCTCGAAAAACAGGACACACCTATTTTGAGGTGCAGACTATCCTAGAAGCCATCATCGCCGTCTGGTCAGACGAGTTGGCAAGCAGCGGACAGATTGCCATGCAAGATTTCCTGACGATCAAGGTCACAAAAATCAAAACCCACCAGCGGGGCAAGCTGCGAAATCATACTCCAGATACCCGCATAGCTAAAACAGCCTATCGAGTGGATGCCCGCCTTAGCCAGAACTTAAAGAACCGACTTCGGAACAGTAAGGGAGTGTGAGAACAGTGCTATAGCCAATAACAGACCGCATCTATTAGGTTTATCTGCCAAAAAGCGAAAATGTAAGGCATATGCTTTTATTCTATGAATTAAGTTAGGTGTAAAAGCCAAGATGTGATTGACACAAGTAACTTAGCTGAATTAGATGAAATAGACGAGATTATGGCGCACCTGATGAGTGCGCCATAACCTGCTGATTGATCAGACGCTATTTCTTTTGTTGGTGAATGTCTTTGGTGATGTCTGTCTTGCCATTCTTGTCATATTCTTGACTGACGTGGGGATATTCGGTTTGCTGCCCTTTGTGACGATACATTTCCAAACTACTACCGTCTGGACGAGTAACAGTTTTGCTCTCCCAGTTCGTATTGCGCGGATCGACTGCCCAATCACTTACTGTATGATCACCCTTGCCTTGTTTTTTGTCTGACATCTTATCTCCTCCATCATTATTAGTGGATTAAGTCAACAAACTCTAGCAATATAGATGATGTTTTCCATCATCCATTAGCGTTAGTGGTTTTTAGGTTACGAGCCTTCATACCAAGAAGATTTCGGATTTTCGTTGAGGATGTTACCATCTTTATCGACGACCATCGTGGCATCATCTTTTGTTCCGTCAGCATTTTTGACAGAAACGTAAGTCGAACCTTCAGGATGCTTGGGATCAGACGTCGGATTAATGGTTGCTGTTTTGCCATTACCAACCGAAATTTGTTCCCCTTCCCGTTCATTACGCTGTTGTGCTGCTTGGCGTTTTTCATTGTTACTCATGCTTATGTCTCCTGTTGACTAGATACCGTTCTTATGGTTGACTTCATCTAAAAGGTGTTTTCCGCGGTTTTATACCTTTTGGACTCATTCTACAGTGAACAAAGGTAAAATGATTCGGAAAATTCTCGGACTTTTCTCGGAGAGTACGTTTGTGTACATTAAAGAAAGGCGAGGAGAGCAAGTCCATGGAAACAGTACCAGAAGTTATGAACCGCCTTTTGGCCTCAAAGCAACTTAAATCCACCCAAGTTCATCGCCAGATTGAAAAGCTAGGACGTATCTTTTTACCATACACGTTATTTCGAGACCATTGGTTTGACAAATTTACACCAACAAAGATAGACGTAGATGAATTAATTATAGTTCTTGAATCTCTCCATAATTTTCAAACCTGTGAGATTGATGACGCTTTCCTCATCATATCTCATTTAGCTTTCTCCTCTACCCAATTGAAAGAGGTCTTTGAGAAAATGGAAGGTATTTTTGGCATGGAAAGCGGCGATTTGAGTGTTGCTTATGAAAAATTTTTAGATTTGCCGCGCAATGATAACATGCACTTTTCGAAATACTTACCTGTTGCTACTTACACCCAGCTTTGGGGTTTGGAAGAAAGTAAGGTAGGAGAATGTAATGATGAAGAAATTATAAGTTCCGCATCACTTAGTACGCAAGTTATTAATTATATAATACAACAGAAAGGCAGTTACATTATAAATATAGAAGGTATCGGTGGAATTGGCAAAACCTCTGCTGTACACAAAATCATGGTGAGATTAGGAAAAGAATATAGAGATGTATTTAGTAAACTATGTTGGGTTCGTATTGACTCACTAGATCCTATTCAGTGGAAAACTATATCTCCTATTGAAATGGAGCAACGAATTGAGCGCACTTTTAATGCTTTGTGCGATCAGGTGGGACTCTCAGATGCTGTCCGCTTGCCTCTAAGCCGAAAAATAATTAAGCTGCAAGAAGTATTCAAGATGAAACCATACATTGTGGTGATAGATAATTTGCAATCCCCTTCTGATTTAGAGGAACTTTCCCCCTACATTCGACCACTTGCAAATCCGACTTGGTTTATCCTCACCTGTAGGGGAACTCTGCTGAACAGAATCTCGCTGGAATTCAAGCCATTTCAGATTTATCCTTTAAATTGTAATGATACAGTTCGCATGAGTCGCTACGAAGCAGGTTTACCGGATGAGGAAATCCCCCAAATCCGTGATGCTGGTAGAGGAACCCTATATGAAATATATGAGGTGACTCGCGGGCATCCACAAGCAATTAAGGTATTGATTGGACAAATGCGCTTGGTGGATCCTATGACTGCGTTACAAAATTTAGCGCAAGGTATAGGTCTTGATGTTGGCAATATGTATTTGAATATATATGAAGGCGCATGGGGAGCTTTAAGCCCAATTGCCAAACAGATTTTACGAAAGTTTGGCGCAGGCTCTTCTGACGAAGGAATACTTGCCAGCACACTCAAACAGGTTTTCAATAATAACCAAGAGTTAACTGAAGGATTGCAAGAACTTTATCAACGTAAATTAATCATGGTCGATAGACTTGGTACAGACCCGCTTTACTCAGTTCACCAGATTACACGTAATTACGTGAGATTAGTTATTCAAAAAGTTGGAAATGGCGGGGCTTTTGAATTGTAATGAAATTGGACGACTCCGAGACAATTCAAGATTTAGAGGAAATGCTGAGTGCCTATTTGAAACAAATTCAAATACTAAGAGCAGAACAGATTAATACAACAAAGTTTCTTCAAGAGAAGGGTGCTTTACTTCAGGGCATCTGGGCTGCAAGCTGTGATGCTATCGCCTATCCCAGATTGTATCCAATCATAGTTGAGCTGTACGACATCCTCCATTATCCCGTACATACACTAGGTTTATGGAGTCAAATCAAAAAATTCTATGAAGAGATAGGGTTAAAAGCTGCTTTGGGTTCTGCCCAATTCCGGTATGCAGGCCGCTTTCTAACATATATTGGTGTCATTAAGGCGAATCAAGATGATCCAACAGGCGCATTAGATTACTTAAATCAAGCCGCTGAATTGCTTACGAAAATAACAGATGATCCAAAAGCACGCGAAGATCATGGCGCAGTGTTATTCCACTTATGTTCAGCTTTAAATGATTTAGGTAGATATGCAGAAGTAATTGAGACTGGTAAAGTAGCGCTGCAAGTATGTAGAGCTATAGGGCGTTGGGATACTGAAGCATTCACACTTGGTCAAATAGGGAATGCTTATGCGCGGTTGGGTAATTTCGCAAAAGCGGAGGAGCTTTACCTTCAAACAGCCGAAATTTGGGAAGCACACCCCGAGAAAGGGTATTTACGTCATATAACTTACTATCATCTTGGGCGGATAAACTTAATAAAGAGTAATTATAAAAAGGCACGAGAGTTTTTACGACAATCGATAGAAATCAAGCAGGAGGTTGGAGAATTAAAAGAAGGACTAGCACATTGTACAGTGCAGCTAGGAATTGCATGTGCTAAATTAGGTGATTATCAGGAAGCGCTTTACAACTTTGATTCTGTCAATCGTATTATTAAAGAAGAATTGTTTGATGTGCGTGCAATGGCAGAGCTTGGATATGGATATGCATTAGTTGCAATTGGTCAGCAAAAATACTCGGAAGGTTTTTTACTTTTGCAAAGTGCGTTAGCCCAAATAGGTCAACAGCGGTTCCCTGATCTAAAAATACAATTAGCCTTATACCTTGCCAAATTAGCCTTATTCAGAATTAATCTGAAGATGTTGCGTTATGCGTTTCATTCTCTTGTAGAGGTACTTCTAGAACAACCATCAATCTCGCTGACAGCTTCAAGATTTATATTTAAACGGTAACTTATTTTTGAGGTGTTTTTTTAGCTGCTTTTTCAATCTATCTTATGAATGATCTAGGGGACAATTAACCAAAACGCTTGGTTGATACCCCGCATATTACATAATCAAGCGGAATCGTCAGATTAAGTCCCGAAACTGATCTAGTTCTGCAACCGTAGCCAAAAGTCCCTGCTTAGTGAGGGTATCGAGATATTCCTGTGCGCTGTAAGGTGGATTTTTGAGCCGAGCGCGAACCTTCCGCACTGCTTCACAGAACGCGCCCGGGGATAAGCTGAGTTGGTGAAATAAAAAAGTATCAGGATGCTGGGTCTCAAGTCCATAGGGTTGGAGGGTTGCTGCTGGGAAATCCTTCAAATTCTGCGTCACAATGACATCGCAGTGTCCCACAATCGCCGCTGCCAAGACGTGGCCATCATCAGGGTCGGGGAGCGTGAGGCAGGGAATCAACTCCTCATAGCCAGTCACCAAACTATCACGGGTTGCCTTGTCCATCAAATCGCGGGTGCGTTCCAATGCCGCCCGGTCTCGATGGGGTTCTTTTTCCAAAAGCGCCTCAATCCACTCACGGTGAATATCGGCGGTCCAACGAGCGCGAAAGAGGTCAGCCACCGCCAACTGAAGCAGCAGGTCGCGGATTGGGGCGGGATAGAGAACATTCGCATCCAGCAAGGCGGTATAGGGACTCATGGCAGCTAATAGCCCATGTCAAGGTTTTGCGCGTCTTCGACCAATTGATCTAGGGCTGCCTCGCGTTCACGGTTAATCGCTTCTTTATAGTGCATGACATCTTCCATCCGCACCCGCCGATGTGTGCCGACCTTGTGATAGGGGATGGCGCCATTTTCCAGCAGCTTAATGAGGAAAGGACGTGAGACATTGAGGATTTCTGCCGCTTGCACCGTCGTCAGTTCGGCGTTCTGCGGGATGATGGTCACGCCTCGCCCCGCCGCCATCGCCTGAAGGATTTCTAGCAAAAGTTCTACCGCGCCGGGTGGCAGTTCAATGGTCTGTTCTTGCTCGGTGACACGCACCCGCAGCGGATGGTTGGTGCGGGCATAGCGGGCCAACACCGTGCCAGACATGCGTGCCAAGGCGGAATCCTCTTCAGTTGGGGGCAGTTGCCGATGTGCCAGCATAAGCAGCCTCTTTTCAATGCTGATTCATTTTGTCTACCTTAGCATGTAAATGCAATAAATGCAACGAGAAGATTAGAGCGCAATGTCGGTGAAGGGAGGTTCAGTCGAAAGCGGTGTAGGTTGAAGCTGGCTACTATGCTGAGATTGGAAGCTGCCCTGTCGCAAGATTGCCTCGCGCTCAACGGCTTGTTCTGCGACCTCTAAGCCATTGGCTGTGGCAACCTTGCTGAGAAAAGTTTGTGTTCCCGCCGTATGCGCCTCTGAACCGATGAACTCTAAATCTGGTTTGTCCTTGATGTACTGGGTCAGGCTGTCGGCATACTGTTTTGCGTCAGGCTGCTGCTCAAAACGTGCCAGTTCCATGACACGACTTTCGCGGATGTCACTCTCAATCGGCAGCCCGGTTTGGTAGACATCGCGCAAAGCGACGGTCGAATAACCCACCGGCTGACCTTCTGCATCTACGGTTTGGACTGCCTGGATGGAAAAACCGTACAGCGGCTCACGCGGTGGTAGGGATACCACCTTATCCATCGGGCGAAAGCCCAATTCTAATGTCTTGAGTCCCCACTCCCCTGCCTGTAACGCGCTAATCTCAGCGCGATAGTTGGGAAGCTGGGTCGCCCCCATCAGGATTAAATCAGTGGTATGGGTGCCTGAACGGAGCCCATTTAATTGCCCCACTTCCCGCAAAAAATCGCGTCCTTTAGCGGCATCATGCGCCATCTCATGGGCTGCCATAAACCCGCGCAGGTGATCGGTATAGTCCTCTGCCTGCGTTTCTTGTTTGAAATGGGCGATTTCGGTCACGCGGACGGTATCCGCGCTCCGCCAATCATCGGTATTGATTTTGAAGGGGGTAGCTCGCCACCGGACATCCACTGCTGCGACAGCGTAACCCAATGGTTCATGCTGCAAATCAGTGACCGGCAGCGTCTGAATTTCCAGCACCTCCGCGCTGCGATGTCCGGGTCGTCGGGCATAGGCAGCATTTCGCTCCCGCTCCTGTGCCAACGTTTCAGCGGTTTCCAATGCCCTACCCCATTTCTCCACGTCTGTAAGTGGCTTGGCAGGTGGCGAAGGGGCATCTTCTGTCAAGGCAGATGCAGGGGTGGTATCCCTATTGCCCGCAACTTCGGCTGAATCAGACAGCGCTAAGTCAAAATCAGGGAGCGACGGTGGGCGATGCTGCGATATAAATGTTGTAGGCAGCGCCTTGAGTTCTGTCACCCGATCCTGTGGTCTGCCAAAGGACACTTTACGCGCCGCTTTGCCCTGCTCCACCGCAAAGGCATAACCCGCTTCCGTGCCAGTCAGCCTGCCATTGCGATGATGGGTATGCCCATTGTCAATGAAAAAAGCTGCTCCATGCTCATTGTCTACACTCCGAATCATGGTACAGTCACGCTGGGTATATCGATTGCCTTTTTCTTTGAAATTATAGGGTACACGATAGACTTGACCGTGTTCAACGCCACCATTTCGAGGTACATCTCCAGCCGTCCAAACGACCACATTACTGTAGCCAATGGCATTGGCGGTTTCGACCACCCGCGCATCTACACCCTTGTCGTTATCGCCAACATAAATCTGCGCTCCAATTTCAGCAGCTCGCACGACCAAAGCAGAGGCATAATTTAACTGAGCGTTGTTGGCATTCATGCTGCCCGCAATGAGAATTTGGCGTGGGTTTTCGGGGATGGGCTTGGTGGCGCGTGGGGAACGATAATCCTTTGGAATTGGCTGTACCTCTTTGGGCTGCGACCACCGCTCCGCCTGTTCCCGCCAGTTCACGTCGCTGTGCGAGGGCAGTTCAGGTAAAGCGGAATGCGGGGTCATGCGATAACGTTCCTGCACGCCTTCCTCTTTATAACGTTCTGCGTCAAATTCGCCCGGTTCAATATGTCCAACATCGATGCCGCGTGCTGCCAGTGATGCCGCCAACCAGCGGGTGCGATGGCAGGTGCAGGTG
>JABFGB010000024.1 GCA_013112715.1 Chloroflexota bacterium | reverse complement strand
CTAATCGTTTGCATCGCTCCTTGGATGAGTTGCAGGCTTCAGTTGATGCTTTTATGCACACCCAACAGAATGTTTGGCATCACCCTGATCGTCTCTTGTTCGCTGATCACTTTCGACTAGTGGCTTAACTCCGCAAAAACTTTTGCAATCTTTGTTTGCGGGTCAGCCTCCGACCCTGTTGGTATTTTGAGTTGGCGAGCCAAAGTCTCTGCAAACTCATCCGCAGATTTGAAGTTGCGAGCACTCATTTCAAAGTAACGTGTCTTTAATTTCTCCAATACCTTACGTACGATCACGGTTTTGCCACTTTTTGACGGGCCATGAACAAAGGCTATTGTCCGTTCCTTTATACACTTTTCAATCAAACTCTCATAAGCGGGTCTCTCAACATAGGTCCAGTGTGGTAAGCCTATTGTGGTAAAAACATCATACGCCGTGATATCCAATTTAGTCTTCCTTGTAGTTAGTCCGGGTTAAAAAAATCCGCCACGCGCTCAAACAGACCCTTGCCCGTCTTGGGTTTGACTTCCGTCCCAAACGAATCCCCCAATTCGCGCAGTAGTTCACGCTGACGGTCATTCAACTTGGTTGGAATGTCCACCATCAACCGGATGATCTGGTCGCCACGTCCCGCCGTCGTGCCATCCCGTCGCAGCTTGGGTACACCCTTGCCGCGTAACTTCATAATCGTCCCCGGCTGTGTCCCCGCCTTAATCTCAACATCTTCTTCGCCATCAACGGTGGGAACGCTAATCGTATCCCCCAACGCCGCCTGTACCATGTTGATGGACATATCAAGGATAATATCATGCCCGTCGCGCTGGAAAATCTCGTGTGGCTCAACCGTAATCACCACATACAAATTACCGGGAGGGCCACCCCGTTCGCCGGGTTCACCTTCGCCACTCAAGCGAATCTGCAAGCCTTCATCTACCCCCGGCGGCACACTGACGGTCAATTTGCGTCGTTTGCGTTCGCGGCCCGATCCCTGACAGGTAGGGCATGGATTTTCAATAATCTGCCCGCGACCCTGACAACGTGGGCAATCGGTCACATTGACAATGCTGCCCAAAAAAGTCTGCCGTGCTTGCCGAACCTGCCCACTGCCTTTACATTCAGGACAGGTCTTGGGTGATGACCCCGCCGCCGCACCTGTGCCTGTACAGGTTTCACACACCTCGCGCCGATTGATCTCTATTTCAATATCGTCGCCAAAAATCGCCTGCTCAAACGTCAGATGCAGGTCATAACGCAAATCCATGCCTTGTCGGGGGCCACGCCGCGCATTGGCACCACTTGACCGCGCTCCGCCGCCCGCAAAGGCATTAAACAAATCACTAAACAGGTCTTCAAAACTGCCAAATCCTGCAAAGCCAGCCCCCGGCCCAGACCCCATATTTACGCCAGCATGACCAAAACGATCATAGGCGGCGCGTTTATCGGGGTCACTCAAGACCTGATAGGCTTCATTGATTTCTTTGAATTTTTCTTCCGCATCGGGTGATTTGTTTACATCCGGGTGATACTGTCGCGCCAAATTCCGAAATGCTTTTTTCAAATCATCGGTACTGGCAGAGCGCGTTATACCCAAAATTTCATAATAGTCGCGTGGCATGGATTTCGCCTCATAAGATAATTGCTTGGGGAAACAAATTATAAAATGCGCCTATCAAAATAGATAGAACGCATTTTGTTGTAGATTGTGGTAGGGCTAAGACCTACCCACTCTTTCTCGCACTGGGTCACGATTTACAGCGAATCTCATGTTGACTGACCCATATTTCAAGCTAGATTCAGCACGGCGGCTTTAGCCCCGTGTTCTAATAGACTTGAGAACCCTACTAGTTGCTAAATTCACCTTCGATGACATCTTCATCACCGGGCTGGCCTTGCCCTGCGTCATAGCCGTCACCACCTGCCGCGCCGGGCTGCTCATACATGCTGGCCCCCATTTGCTGAATCGCTGCGGCTAGTGCATCATCCGCCGCCTTGATCCGATCCAGATCATCACCCTCCAGCGCTTTCTTCAGGTCGTCGGTCTTCTTTTCGACATCTTGCTTGACCGCATCCGGTAGCTTATCGCCATAATCCTTCAAAGCACGCTCGGAAGTAAAGACTGTCCGTTCAGCTTGGATACGGGTTTCCGCCTGTGCTTTACGTTTGGCGTCTTCAGCGGCATGGCTTTCGGCTTCCTTGACCATACGCTTGATTTCTTCCTCACGCAGACCACTGCTGGCGGTGATGGTGATCTTCTGCTCACGGCCTGTCGCTTTGTCACGGGCGCTCACATTTAAAATACCATCGGCGTCAATATCGAAGGTCACTTCGATTTGTGGCACACCGCGCGGCGCGGGTGGAATCCCATCCAGAATGAACTTGCCAAGTGTCTTATTATCAGAAGCCATTGGGCGTTCGCCTTGCAGGACGTGAATTTCGACTTGTGTTTGGCTGTCGGAGGCCGTGCTGAAGATTTGGCTCTTTTTGGTCGGAATGGTCGTGTTGCGCTCAATCAACGCTGTCGCCACCCCACCCAGCGTTTCAATGCTGAGGGTCAATGGGGTCACGTCGAGCAGCAGCACGTCTTTGACTTCGCCACCCAACACACCTGCCTGAATTGCCGCACCAACCGCGACCACTTCATCCGGATTCACGCTCTTGTTCGGTTCTTTGCCAAAGTAGTCCTGCACGATCTTTTGAATCGCAGGCATACGGGTCATCCCACCAACCAGTACCACTTCGTCAATATCGCTGTTCTTGACACCCGCGTCCGCCATCGCTTTCTTAACTGGCTCAATGGTGCGCTGCATCAAATCATGCACCAATTCTTCAAACTTGGAACGCGAAAGAGTCATCAGTAAATGCTTTGGCCCACTGGCATCAGCGGTGATAAACGGCAGATTGATTTCCGCTGAAAGGGTGGTCGAAAGTTCTTTCTTGGCGTTTTCGGCGGCTTCCTTCAAGCGTTGCAAGGCTTGGCGATCACCGCGCAGATCAATCCCCTGTTCTTTCTTAAATTCATCAGCGATCCAGTTGATGATACGCTCATCAAAGTCATCCCCACCGAGGAAGGTATCCCCATTGGTCGAGCGCACTTCAAACACGCCATCGCCCACATCTAATATCGAGATGTCGAACGTACCACCGCCGAGATCATACACCGCAATGGTCTCGTCTTTCTTACGATCCAACCCATACGCCAGTGAAGACGCGGTAGGTTCATTGATGATGCGCAACACTTCCAACCCCGCGATACGTCCCGCGTCTTTGGTGGCTTGACGCTGCGCATCATTGAAATAGGCGGGTACGGTGATGACGGCCTTATCAACCGTTGTACCGAGATAGGCTTCCGCATCTGATTTCAATTTTTGCAATACCATCGCACTGATTTCCGGGGCGCTGTAATCGCGTCCGCCGAGGTGAACGCGCACGTCACCATTTGGCCCAGCCGATACCTTATAGGGCACGGTGGCAATCGCTTTTTGCACCAGCGGGTCATCAAATTTACGCCCGATGAAACGCTTGACCGAGAAAATGGTATTTTCAGGGTTCATGACCGCCTGACGCCGTGCCGTTTGCCCGACCAAACGCTCACCCTGTTTGTTGATCGCTACGACGGAGGGGGTGGTTCGTGCCCCTTCGCTGTTGGGGATGACGACGGCCTCGCCGCCTTCCATGACGGCCATTGCACTGTTGGTCGTCCCCAAGTCAATACCAATAATCTTACCCATGTTGTACTCCTACTGTTTCGTTAAGTTTGTCGCTTGGAATGATTGCTGTTTCATACAACAAGGCGCTTTAGCACCTTGCTAGGTTAATTCGCCACCCGCACAATCGCAGGCCGGATGCACTTGCCTTCCATCGTATAACCTTTTTGCAGCACTTCGATCACCGCGCCGCTTTCATATTCATCGGAGTCATCGCTGCCAATCGCATCATGGAAATTGGGATCAAACGGCTGCCCCAGCGGGTTAATTTGTTCAACCCCTAAGTTTTGCAGCATATCTTGAAATTTCTTATGAATTAAGCTGAACCCCGTCATCCACCCGTTGTTTTTGACATCTTCAGGGGTGGCTTGAATCGCCCGATCAAAATCATCAATGATCGGCAGTACATTCAACAGCGTTTTGGCGGTAACGTTGCCGCTGAGTTCGCTTTTTTCGCGTTCGACCCGCTTTTTATAATTGACAAAATCGGCGCGTTCTCGTTGTAGCGCGGCCTTATATTCTTCTACCTGTGCCAATGCCTTTTCCAATTCCGTATCCTGTTGGGTTTCTTCCACAGCCTCCACGTCGGGCTGCTCAGTTGCATCCAAAGTCACTTCAGTCACTTCTTCCTGCACTTCAGCCAACGTCTCGTCTTGTGGGGTTGAGTTGTCGGTTTGATTATTTCTGCTCATACGCCTTAATCGTCTGCTCTTAATGGGAGTTTTCCTCACATAAACATGCAAAGACAGGTGTTCATTTCCGAAACACTGCGGTAAGTGTATCAGGCCAGTGATAGAATTACGTAAAAAATTGATGGACGCCGTATAAGAAACTTGGATTTTTAAACTCGAAAGGATACTCCCCCATGAAAGCCGTTTTGTTGCACCAGCATGGCCCGGTTGAAAATCTGCAATTTGTGACCGACCACCCCACCCCCGAGCCCGGTCCCAGTCAGGTGCGTGTCAAGATTATGGCCTCGGCGCTCAATCGGCTGGATATTTGGGTGCGCGACGGATGGCCCGGTCTCAAACTGCCTATGCCCCATATCCTCGGTTCGGATGGCGCAGGATTGGTGGATGCCCTCGGCCCAAATGTCACCCGTTGGCAAATCGGGCAGCGCGTCAGCATCGCCCCCGGCACGGTGGATTGCGAGGGCTGCGAATGGTGCGACAAGGGCATGGAAAATCTCTGCGACCAGTATCACATTTTGGGCGAAACCACTGGCGGCACGTATTGTGAATACATCGTCGTCAAAGAGCGCGATTTGCTCCTCCTGCCCGACCACATGAGTTTTGAAGAAGGCGCGGCGGCGGGTTTGGTGTTTGTGACGGCATGGCACAGCCTGATTGTGCGTGGCAATCTCCGCCCCGGCGAAAGTGTGTTGATTATCGGCGCGGGGGGTGGCGTCAACACGGCCTCCATCCAAATCGCCAAGTTGGTCGGCTGCGAGGTATATGTCGTGGGTAGTTCCGATGAAAAACTTGCCAAAGCCAGAGACCTCGGCGCGGATCACCTCATCAATCGCAACGCCGTCGAGGATGGCAATTGGGGCAAGGCCATCTTTAAAATGACCAATCGGCGCGGCGTGGATGTGGTCGTGGATAATGTCGGCGCACCCACCATGATGATGAGCATCCGCGCAGCCCGTAAAGGCGGACGGGTAATTACCGTCGGCAACACAGGTGGCCCAATTTTCCAATTTGACAACCGCTATCTCTTTTTCCGTAGCGTCAACCTGATCGGCTCGACGATGGGCACATTTGCCGACTACCGTGATGTGATGGCCCTCATCGCCAAAGGCAAATTAAAACCCGTCGTTGGCCCGACCTTCGCCCTAGAAGACATCGCCACCGCCCACCGCAAAATGGAAGCCGATGATTTCTTTGGTAAGATTATTTTGAAGCCCTAATTGAAGGGATTTTCTCAATATGCGTATCTCCATCTGGCAGCAGTTCGCAAGCAACCATAGTGCAAATTACACGGTAGTCGGAATTTTTGAATCCGCTGAAAAAGCCTCTCAAGCGGGGCAAGTAATCCTAGAGTTTATGCAAGCACTTGTGGATTGGAACGACAACAATAACATTTTCGAATTTTACAAAGCACACGGTTGGATACCCACACCAGTCGAAGAAAGCCTAATTCAGAGATATAAAATTGAGTGGGACAAACCTCTTGACTGGGGAAGTTCGATAAATGTACCGGGGCGATGGTCTATTCCAATAGATGATTTCATTCTCATATTTGACAAAATAGTTTTTGTTAGTACCCCTATATCTGACGCAACTTGGCAGACCGGAAACCAATTCATCCAGTTATTTCGAGCATTAGGTGGAACATCTGCCAGAGATACTGATCTTGGCGCACGATCTATAGATGAAAATGAACAGGAGAGTTTCGAGCTATGTGTAGATATTTTCTGCACCGCTCCAAGTTTAGTGATTGCCGAAGAAGCCTATAGCAAGATACAGGTTTTGTTTGAGGGCAAAGATGCTCATGACATGCCTTGGGTCATCTATCATCCCAGATTCGCTGAAAAAACCGATGGTATCTCCCCAGAAGATTACTGGGAACAGGAGCGTATTTATTTCCAAGAGGCGAATGCTTGGTCGGAATTTTACAAAGCCCATGTCAATAAAAAAGATATTTCGGGTTTCGGGAGTTATCGAGATCAGTTCTTCAAGCAAGATGAAAAGGTTAGAGATATGATTTATAGATTGAGATATGATGTAGAGGTCTCGAGTGGGAGCATCAGCCGTACAGATTTACGCCTTGAACTTCAAGCCTTAAACGCACGACGTTATCAATTTGGCATCCCAGCCATCATCTCATGGCTAAAGGCAAGCGGTTTTACAGGAATCGAATATAAGTTTTACGATATACGCCATCAATGGGGGGTTGAATGAATTTCGATTTCACAATATACCTCCCCCCACCCCTCCGCGACCTCAATTGGCAGGCCCACCCACTCGACGGCAAACTGCTCCTGTTTGAGCGCGACACAGGCCTAAGCTCCTGATGAAAGGATTTTGATACATGCGTATCTCCATCTGGCAGCAGTTCGCAAGCAACCATAGCAATAGTTTTACGGTGGTTGGTGAATTTGAAAGGGTAGAAGGCGCCCAAAATGCCGCCGACAAATTGCGAGCCTCCTTGCAGCCAATTTTTGACTGGTATGCCGCGAACCCTGAAATTGAGTACGATGCTGACCCCATTCCGCCAGAATTAGCCATTGGAAAATCCTATGGGGTTGAATGGGAGTTGCGCCATGATTGGCTTCCGGGCCGGATTGTTGGGGAAGTGGTTAGCGTCTTGGATAATCGCATAATCATCATAGCCGAAGAGACGTGGTCGCCTCACGAACCACTTGATCAAATTTTGGTCAAACTAGGCGCAACGGTCAGCCTTGAAGGAGCATTTAGCGACACGTTGCTTTTGGTAGATATTGTCTGTCAATGTCCAATTGAAGCGACTGCGATAAATCTGCACCGAACGCTCTTGGAATTTATGACGGTAGAAAATGCGTTCCCCTATGCACCTGCCTCTATTCCTTGGATTGCTTACCATTCGGGTCAGCGTGCAAGCGACGCAGAAGAGTTAGAGCGAATAGATAAAATTTTTGTCACCCATGAGCAAATCAAATCGCCTTACAATCCCACCAACAACGACTTGCGGTCAAAAATTATCAAGGCTATTTTCGGCAACAACAGGGCGGATATTCAGCGAAGATTAAAAAATTTACCTGCCCTAACTCCCGACGAAGAATCTCGTGTCAGGCTTGCTCGGAGCAAATGTGTTTGCAGCTTGAATATTGAGAATAATCAAGGCCGTGTCATTTTGAACGGTACTCGATTGGAAATCGCCAATATCTGGTTCATCCTCAACCTACCAACAGCTTTACCTGCGATCATTGCTTGGCTAAAAGACAATGGCTGCACAAATATCCGCTATACAATTCGGCAGGAAGGAGAATACGGATGACACCTGAAGCCTACACAGATTTTCTTTCTCATCTTCCCCCACCCCTGCGTGACCTCAATTGGCAGGCCCACCCGCTCGACGGCAAACTGCTCCTCTTTGAGCGCGACACGGGCCTGAATGTGCTGTTGGAAGGCGAAGAAACCGCCCATCTCACCCGCCTTGCCCCACGCACCCTGCTCGTCGCCATCACCAACGCCTGCAACATGACCTGCTCGTTTTGCTATCGTGATCTCGAATCGCGCAGCCTGTGGCGCTATGACACCCTACTCCAATTCTGCCGTGAGATTGACGAATGGGGCGTGCTAGAAGTGGCTTTTGGCGGCGGTGAACCCATGCTCTTTCCCAATTGGGCCGAGTTTATCAACGGACTCCACGCCACCACCCGCCTCTGCCTCAATTTCACCACCAACGGCACGCTGCTGACCGAGGATTTTTTGCAGGCCATCGCCGGAAAATATGGGCAAATCCGCGTCTCAATTTATGAAGATAACCATTGGGCCGACACCCTCCAATTGCTCACCCGCTGTCAGGCTCGTTTCGGCATCAATTGGCTGATTACTCCCGCCGAACTGCCCACCCTCGAAACCAAATTTTTGCAATTATTGAGCATGGGCGTGCGCGATTTCCTGCTGCTCAGTTATAAAGGCGACGACCCCGCCCTGCACTTGCGCCCCGAACATTACGCCCAATTTTCGGCCTTCCTCAATAAAATCCATACCCAATTAGGGTCGCTGGTCACGCTGAAATTGGATGTCTGTTGGGGGGATGCCCTGCCGGATGTACCCCGACTTTTTGGTACAGGCGATTGCGGCGCAGGCGATGATTTTCTATCCATCACCAGCGATAAACACGTCAAAGCCTGCTCATTCCAGTTAACCCCGACAGGCATTCCGTTTGACACCGTATCCGATTTGCGGGCCATTTGGGAGCAGCGCCGTTCCATGCGACAGGCCGCCATCATCGGCGGTTGTGCCCGACTCCCCCAACGTGGATTAAATGAAGGAGGCCTATCCAATGCGTATATCCCTCTGGCAGCAATTTAGCAGCAATCATAGTGCAGGCTATTGGGTGGTCGGCACATTTAAAACAGTGGATGATGCCCAACATGCCTATCGTGAGATGCGTGGGATATTGGAAAAGTTGGAACAGGCCATGCGCGAAAATCCATCCACCTATGCCGAAACGGAGCAGGTCATTGCCAAGCAATATCAAATCGAATGGACAAGCTCCATAGATTGGTGGCCTGATTACGATTGGCTGAGAAGAAAAAAACCTGAACAAGAGAATACGGAAGGTCAACACCGTATCGCCGCCGCCCTATCCAATGTAGGAAATCTCGTGATGGCGTCACCTCCATGGGACACATGGATGTCTTGGCAGCCATTCAAAGCCCTTATAGAGCATTTCGGTGCAGAATTATCAGGCTACGACTTCTATGAAACCGAAATCTTCCTTAAGTCTCACACTATCAAACCCGAATTTCGATTTACGGCACCTGATAAAACCACTGCCGACGAATTAGAAACTTCCATCAACACCTATCTTGCAGGGCCGCATGTTTCGGAAGCCAATCCACCTCCTTGGCAGGATGATGAGGCCAATTTTCGAGCTATCTTAGGCAAAAGCCGCTATCTGGATGCTGAAGCAGTAGCAGCTATTCGGCAAGCATGGCTTGACCGATATAACATCGGAATCAATACCCCCTCATTGCAACGTGCCAGAGAAATCAAGTTAGCTAAACGTCTCACGGTAGATTCAAGCCCCACAAGTCCTCCCCGTCTAGAGCGCGACGGCCTCAACTTCCAATTTATTGACCTGTGGTTTTCTAATACTGAACTCGCTTTGGCAGCCCTAATCGCCTATTTAGAAGTCAAGGGATGCACCAATATTCATCTTGGGTATCATTATGTGCCTATAGAGGAGAAAAAAGGCGGCAAGGATTAGGGTCAACCCGCCTCTCTCCTAAAGAGTAGTTTTTACATACATCCATTTAGCTGAGTGAGAGCGTTCAATGCACCTCCACCGCATCACCATCGCCGTCAACAACATGGAAGCAATGGTGCAGTTTTATAACCATGTCTTCGCTGCCAACCTCACCGAAGCCGGGAGTCCCCTGTTTTACACAGGCACACTCGCCGGATGTAAGTTATTTTTCTGTTCCAATACCATCCCGCAAATCAAAGCGGAGAAAAACCGCCAGCAGTTTCATTTCATCGTGGATAGTTTGGAAGCTACCCTACACCAAGTTCGCCAAAATAATGGTCAAGTCATGGATGACGCCACCGAAGAAGACGGCTTGAAGGCCATCGGCATCATTGACCCGGATGGCAACACCATTGTTTTATTGCAGCGCGTATAATCTACAATTATACGAACATAAGTTCTATATTTTGTGGCAATATGGCTATTTTTTGAATTCGTAACCGTGGTTACGGATTTATGGCTGTGGGTCATCGCAACGGACATCTTTATCAAGCAATTCAGCGTAAATATCGTCTTCGTCGTTCTCCCAGATTTTCGCTAGAGATGTTTGGCTTAGGGCAAACCACCAATCTCTCTCTTCTTGCTCTTCTTTTTCTGGCTTATTGTCATCAGGCATAGAATATTTCCTCCCATTTACCTCCCAATCAGCCATTCCAAGCCCTGCACGCCTGTTGACCCCCGTACCCGCGCCCGTGCCATTAGCAAAAGGTCACTACTGGTATGTATCAAACCATCCGCTGTCGTTACCGCCATCAGATGTCCCGTTTCTTGAACAACCTGCACCGCCAATTGGTCATAGCGTCCCCCCGGATAACAGAAAAAGCGGGGTCGCCTTCCCAACTGTTTTTGAATCTCATCCGCTGCCGCCCCAATTTGATAGAGCATGGTGTCCCGATCAAGGCCGCGCAGGTCAATGTGACTGACGCTGTGGTTCTCAATCTCCATGCCCGCCGCCAGCATTTCGCCCGCCTGCGCCCATGTCATGTATCCCGCCTGCCCCATAAAATCACGCACCACGAAAAAAGTCCCGGTCATGCCAAACTGTCGTAAAACCGGAAACGCTTCGGTATAGGCATCAGCATAGCCATCGTCAAACGTCATGACCACCCGCCGGGGGGGTAATTTTTCGCCCCGCATCAACGCGCCATACAATTGCTCCATCGTCACGGTACGATAATTATTTTCCGCCAGATATTCACAATGAGCCTGAAAATTTTCCGGCAGCACCGTCAAATCGAGGCGATATTTGTCAGCATCAGATGGCAACTGGCTGACATAGTGATACATCAAAATCGGACAGCGCACCCGCCGTCGCACCCCGGCCTGAACCATCTGGGGTCTCATCAGTGTAAAAGTAGCAACGGCAAGGGAGGCTTTGATGAATTGGCGTCGGTTCAAGGGCATCCTCGTGTAATCTTTTGACCAGACACTAGACTATATTATAGTATGCGGTAGTTAATGGCTCATGAGGAACAGACAATTATGACACTTCGCAGACTCGTGCTTGCACTAACAATCATCATCACTTGTGGCTTAATTGCGCCATCCCATTCGACCCATGCACAGGGCATCAAAATCACCCAGACCGTGACCCCCGGTTTTTATGAAGGCCAATCGGTCTTTTATTACACCTTTTTCAATGGCACACCCGTTTTGGATAAGGGTGCAACCGTCGCGGTGGGGGAACAATATCGGCTGGTGGATGCCGAGGGCAACCCGATTGAAGGTCAACATGATCTTATCGCGGCAGGCCCCTACGACAACGGCTATAGCGACCTGCGCGAGATCATTGAAGTCACCGCGCCAGAAGATTACGAGGCCAATACCATCACCAGCGTTGAAGATTTATTGGCTCAAGACTGGCCTCAAGCCCGCACCGGTAAAAATCACAATATACCCATTGTCCGTACTGGCACTCAGCTTCAGGGCCACGATTACGACCCGATTTCGATTTGGATCAATGGGGACGAACGTCAGGCCTTTGATTTTGGGGAAACCCCGGCCCAAACTGCACCGATTTGGGTGTTGATTACAGGTTATGATGCTACTGGTTCAGCCATCCGCCTCCCCGGTCAAGCTGGCCCGATTATCCGCCAACTCCATAACGACCCCGGTTATTCCGATTTCTGGCAGGTCTTTTTTGTAACGGTGCCAGAGGATACCGTGCCGAACAGCATCCGATCCTATGAACAGATTATCGAAAGTGGCTACCCCATCGCAGAATCGGAGAATGTGATTAACTGCCCTGTGATTCGCCTTGAAAACCTAACCATCGGCTACCTCAATGACACCGCCTACTATATCACCCGCATTGATCGCCCCGACCTACCGCTGGATACTACCCTGCCTCCCATCTACACCTACGTTTACGATGATGGTGTGCCCCTCGAAGATACCCCTTGGGTGTTAAGTGTAGGGGAAGGGGACGACGGTTACACGGGCTTCTGTATGCGTACTCATGTCCTGCTGGCTTCGACCTACCATACCAACGAAACCGATATTCTAGGGGATTCCAATGCCACGATTCAAGCCGTCGGGGTTGTTTCAACTTGTGCTATACTGATGCCCGTAGACTAAATTCTTCGGCATTTGGTTAAACCGAATATGGCAAATCTTTAGCGAGTTGTATAAACTCGCCTAAACTATTTTTTGTTTTTTGCGGGAATAATTGCCCAAGTTGGGGTTACAACTAGTCGAACAAGCACGCATTGGCAGTCAAGGATATACAAGCTATGGATTTATTTGAACGCACCAAGAGTTTCACCATTGCCAAAGAAGCAATGGCCGCAGGATTTTACCCCTACTTTTTGCCATTTACTGACTCTGAGGGATCGGTTGCCACCTTTAACGGGCGTAAGGTCATTATGCTCGGCTCAAACAACTATCTCGGCTTGACCACCCACCCCAAAGTTCGGGCAGCCGCCAAAGATGCCATTGACCGCTATGGCACAAGCTGCACGGGCAGCCGCTTTTTGAACGGCACACTTGAACTTCACCTCGAACTCGAACGACGTCTTGCCAATTTTGTCGGCAAGGAAGCCGCCCTTGTTTTCCCAACGGGCTACCAAACCAATCTGGGTGCGGTATCGGCCTTGTTGCATCGTGGCGATTATGCGGTTCTGGACAAACGTGCCCATGCCTGCGTGGTGGACGGCGTGATGATGTCCGAAGCCGAACTCAAGCGTTTTAACCACAACGATGTCAAGAGTTTGGAAAGTGTCCTCGCCAAAATTCCCGACAGTGCCGGAAGGTTGGTCGTGATTGATGGGGTCTACAGCATGGATGGTGACGTAGCACCTCTAGCCGAAATTATTGAAATCTGCCGCCGCTATGAAGCGCGTTTGTTGGTGGACGACGCACATGGCATCGGTATGATGGGCGCGGGACGTGGCACAGCCGCGCATTTTGGGCTGACCAATCAAGCCGATTTGATTATGGGAACCTTTAGTAAATCATTTGCATCGGTGGGCGGATTCCTAGCAGGCAGTGCCGATATTATCCATTACATCCAACATCATGCCCGCTCATTGATTTTCTCTGCTGCCCTCCCCGCCGCCAATACCGCCACTGTTCTGGCTGCGCTCGACATTATTGAAAATGAACCGGAACACGTGCAGCGGTTGTGGGATAACACCGAATATATGCGGGCTGGCCTAAAACGCCTCGGCTATAACACCGGCACCAGCACCACCCCCATCATCCCGCTGATTATCGGCGACGATGTGCGGATGGCGTTGGCGTGGCGGGCATTGGTGGATAATGGGGTCTATACCAACCCCGTCGTGCCCCCCGGTGTACCCCAAAGCCTGCTGCGTACCAGCTATATCGCAACCCACACCTTTGATCAGCTTGAAAAAGCCCTTCAAGTCTTGGAGGTGGTCGGCGAAAACATGGACTTGATCCCCACCAAAGCCGAACGTGAAGCGGCAATGGAAGTCTCCGCCGCAAATTAGGGATTTCAGTTAGCCAAACAAAAACAGGGTGACTCATATGGGGTCGCCCTGTTTTTATTCCGCGATATTCCACATCATCTAACCGGACGCATAAAGCGCACGATCAAAGTCAATTGCCCAACCCGTAACTCATCCCCATCTTGCAGCAAGCGCAATTCTTTCTCGTGCAAGCGATGACCATTAATGTAGGTACCGTTGCGACTCCCCATGTCCGCCACCAGCAGTGCATTGGCTTGATGTTTTAGACTGGCATGAACACGCGAAACTCCTGCCGCCAAGCCGCCATAGGGTTCTAAGTCAACATGCGGTACAAGAATCGTGTTGGGTGCTAACCGACCAATGAGTGCTTCATCCCCAGCGTCAATAGTGACGGACAGCGGCTTGTCTACATTTTGTGGATAGAGCAAGAGAACCGTTCCCGCCCCAAAAAAGTGACGTGGCTCAAGTCCAGCTGGCACACCCTCAGCAACGTCGGAAGCATCTGTGTTAGCGGTCTTGTCCTCTTGATAGGGGGGCCGCGCTGACGACGGACGATTCAGTGTATCAAACGTATCTACGGTATCTTCACCGGGGCGGGCCGAACGCTGTTTGTATTCCCATTGCTGGGCCATCACCCCCAACTGCTGCCGATCAGATTTGGATAGCATTTTGCTTTTTTCCAAAATTTGCTGCCAAGCCTCCTCTGGTGAACAACCCGAACGGCGCAATTCTACAAACTCATTAAATAGAGTCTGTATCATTGGTTTATCGCCTTTTTGCACCATTACATAACTTCCTTTACATCAAACTCAATCTTCAGTATAAGGGCACGGAATAAAATTGGGATTTAAATTCAATCATAAGCCACAAAATTCAGTTTTTTTTCATAGGTAATTCCAAAAAGGGCAGATTTTTAGGAATCTGCCCTTTGCACTTATGACCCAAGTCCGCTTTCCGGCCTAGTTTGTCTCTACCAACAGGCTGTAGTCTCCGTTATCGGGAATAAACAGCGCTGAAACCTCGATTACATAAATCCCATCCGAGGGTAGGGTGAATTGGGCAATTTGGGAATCAAGGAAACCCAAGCCCTCCACTACATCTGTAGCATCATCATTTTCGGCCAACAGATTCCCACTTGCGTCATACAGTTTCAAATACGGGTCAAGATTGCTAGAATCATCAATCTTCTTCATGGTGATCGTGACCGCCGTTCCCGCTGTCCCCTCAAAACGATAGAGGTCATTGGGGTTGCTATCACTCAAAGCACCCGTTGATTCCTGACCCACCGTGATGTCAAATTCAGCCGTGTCCGCTGTCGGTGCGCTGGGTTCAGTATCCTCCCCACCCCCTAAAGAAACCCCAGCATTCTCCAAAATATTGCTCAAATCGAAGTTGAGGCTGCTAGTATCCAGTGGTTCAAATTCGGCAGGGGCTTCGATCTCAAATGTGCCATTGTGCTGATCCAAAACCGCCTGGAAATTCAATGAGAAGGTAATTGGGCCAGTGGAGGCGCTACCGCTATCCGTTGCACCGGGGGCAAGGCTAGTCAAAAAGCCAAGATCAAGGGTGACATCCACAATGCTAGACAGCCCATAGATGAGGTTAGCTTCTGGCGAAATCCACACACTCAATTGGGCAGTCGAGGCGCTGAGTTGGTCACTGAGTTGTGACAGCACCAAGCTGAGGATGAATGAAATGGTGGAGGGGTCACTAAACATGTCGCCACCCTCACCACCCATCTGGGCAACCAGCGGCAGGAGGGCTTCGCTTAGGGCATTGACGAATTCCTGTGAACCAACCAGCGAGGCAAGGCTGAGATCAAATGTAAAGACGGCCACCGTGCGACCATCTTCCAGCGTCATATCCTCACCGCGCGACCATGTGACCACCCCCGGCAAGTCATTGAGGGCTTGGAGGGTCTCCAACAGTGGGAATTCTTGAATATCATTAATGTCGAGGCCAAGTTCGTCCAATTGGGCTTCGGCCTCGCCCGAATCTAGCTCGGTACCCTGCCATTCAATCGCATCGCCCTCGCCCCTACCGAAATAAACATCACCGTCCACAAAGCGGAAAGCACCCGGCCCAGTTTGGGTTTCGTCCGGGGTGGTCAAGGTGGCATCGGTAAAGGTCAGGTCAATGGCGAAAGTATCATTGCCTTCATCAAAGACGATTGGGCCAAAGCCCGTCGCCGACAGGCTGGATTGTTGATCGCCCATGCCGCCCGCTAAATCTAAATTAAACGATTTGACATTAACGGAGGTTTGTTCGCTGGCCGCCTCAGCCGCCGCCGCCAACAGCGCACAATCTTCCGGCGAGAGTGGGCAACCCCCACCTTGAGCGCGAGCAGTCGACAAACCAAACGGTGAAACCGCGATGGTGACTAGCGTAACAACGAGCAGCAGGCTCAACAGCCCACGACTAACTGAGTTCTTCATGGTTTCCAATATTCCTCCTCCAAATGTGGATGTGTAGTTGGTCGGAAACTCACTTTGCTGCAATGTAATTGATTATAACCGGGCATAACTTGTTTTACGCGAATTTTCAGGAAAAGTTGTCCAAGCGTAGCCTTTAGCGATAAACCCGATACATGATTTTTTCCAAGATGCGCGGGAACAAGCGCCCTCCCCAAATAATCAGGCGGTCAAGTGGGCGCAAAATAATCACCCGCTGGCGGCGTTCCATTGCCCACACAATCCGTGCCGCTACTTTTTCAGGGGTCATAGTGGGGAGCTTGCTGGCGACTTTACCGGGTGTCCCCAAACGGCGTTGGGCCAATTCGGTGTGGGTCTGCCCCAGCCAGATATTCGTCACCCAGATGTGGTCAGCCTCTAATTCGACCCTTAAGGCACGGGCAAGCGCATCCACCGCTGATTTGCTGGCGCTGTAAATCCCCGCACCGGGGCCAGTCGCCACCGCTGTGACGCTGCTAATGGTGATAATATGTCCCCCCCCGCTGGCCCGCATCGCAGGCACACAAGCGCGAACGCTGTGCAAGACGCCATCAATATTGGTACGCAGCACGGTTTCCAAATCGGCCCAATTCGACTCGACCAGTAGGCCACGATGGGCAATCCCCGCGTTGGCAATCAGCACATCCAATCGCCCAAAATGCGCTAACCCCTCCGCCATCAATTGCAGCATTTTTTCGCCATCGGTCACATCGCCTTGCAGGGTCATGACTTCGCCCAACATGCCCTCAGTGGCGGTTTGCAATTCTTTGAGCCGATCTTCGCGCCGTCCGATGGCAATGACCTTATGACCCAATGACGCCAATAACAAGGTAGTGGCCCACCCAATGCCGCTGGTCGCCCCGGTAATGAGGACAGCTTTGGGATTTTCGACGGGTTTATCGGGTCGGGGGGTATTTAAAATGCCACGATAATTTTTCAAGGATGATCATCCTGTCCATAGCCAGTGTAGATAATCAGTGCCAAAGCAAACATCAACGGCCCTAGCAAGCAGGTCAGCACAACAAGGGCATTATTTCTGGCACGCCGTTCAGCATAGGAATTATTCCGCGTAAACATACCATTCAAGCGCTGCCCAACCACTGAACTCGGATTTTTCTTGGCGGCGAACGTGGTGAGCAACAGCCCCAAGCCACCTAATCCTATCCAAATGAGCAGTCCTGTGGCTAAAGGATTCATCCTGTTCAGCCTGCGCCCTTTCGGACACTTTGGGGCAAAAGTTCTTTAATCGCAAGCACCAATTCCCGATGATGGCCGCGTGCGCTAGTGGGGCAGAGCACAATATCATGATAAAAGCTGCCAGCTACCCGCTCAATCAGCCACATATCCACGCCGAAATAGGGCAGGTTTTCTTCATCATCTAATGTGTCAAATTTGGCTTGGCGGATGGCCGTCATGAGTTCCCGATAGGTGTCTACCGCCACCTCAAATTCAAACTTGACAGGCTTAGGGGCTTTGTCATAGACCACCTGCAATTGACAGTCGTCACCATGTCCACGCCGCAACGTGGCTACGCTATTGGGGGCATCTTCCTCGTGATAGTGAATACTGACGCGCAGGGCCTCGCTGACAGTGGGTTCGTTGGTCAACTGCTTGAGTTCGCCCTGCCCCAGACGGGCGGCGATCAAACGGATAGGGTCGGCTCTTCGGGATAGACTGCTCATGACGTGCCACCTTTCCTAACAATACTGCAAGGTGTTTTCTTTTTGAACTGATTGATTTTATCAAGACTTTAGTGAATAATATCACGCCAGCTATTTCTAGCACAGAAATTTCGCAACATCTAGGAGTAAAACACACAATGGGTCTTATTTGGGTAGTGCCGCTGTCGAGCCTGCTCACTATTGCGTTCTTGGTGTATTTGATCCGAGACGTTATGGGGCGGGATCGCGGTACAGAAAAAATGCAGGAAGTCGGCAGCGCCATTTATAAGGGGGCAGTTGCTTTTATTTCGCGTCAATACAGCACGATTGCGATATTGGCAATAGTGACCTCAATCATTGTCGCCGCCATCGTCGGATCGTTTACACAAGGCTCAGAAACAGGCATTACAGGTTTTGCTTTGGCATGGCGCACCGCTTTGTCGTTCTTGGTGGGTGCGGCAGCCTCGGCGGTCAGTGGGATTATCGGCATGTACGTATCGGTACAAACCAACCAGCGTGTGGCTTCCGCCGCCCGTGAAGGGGTTGAACCTGCGCTGCGGGTCGCGCTAAACGGGGGCGCGGTGGCTGGTTTTATCGTGGTCGCTTTGTCGTCCCTGAGCGTGTTCACCATGTTTGTGCTGTTCGGTGGCCTCAGCGACAACGGGGTTAAAGATGCGCCGTTTTTGATCGCTGGCATGGGTTTTGGCGCAAGTTTTGTGGCACTGTTTGCCCAATTGGGCGGCGGTATTTATACCAAAGCCGCCGACGTAGGGGCTGACCTTGTGGGCAAAGTGGAAGCGGGCATCCCCGAAGACGACCCCCGTAACGCGGGTGTGGTCGCTGACCTTGTGGGGGATAATGTGGGTGACTGCGCGGGTCGTGGTGCTGACCTATTTGAATCTACCGTCGCGGAAAACATCGGCGCGATGATTTTGGGTGTTGGGTTATACGTCGCAACCGGGCGTGAAGAATGGATTATCTTCCCGCTGGTGATTCGCGCGTTTGGTCTCATCGCCAGTATCATTGGTGTTTGGGCCGCGCTGAATGTCCCCGGCATCAAGCTCGACCCCGGCGAATCCCCTATGAATCCGCTGTATCGTGGTTATGCCTTGACCGCTGGCCTGTGCATTATTGCCTTGTTCGCCATCGTCATGATTATGCTGGAAGATTTTTGGTTCTTCCTTGCCGGGTTAAGCGGTGTGCTGGTGAGTCTGGCCTTTGTCGCCATTACGATGTATTACACCGAGCATCGTTTCCGCCCCGTCAAGATGATCGCCAAATCCAGCTTGCGTGGCAGCGGCCCCAACATCATCACCGGGTTAGCGATGGGCTTTGAAAACACCGCCCTGCCCGCCATCGCAGTGGCAATTGGGCTGCTGAGTTCCTATTGGTTGGGAACACAAGGCGCGGAGGCCCTTGACCTGCAAAGAGACTGGGCGCGGATGGAAGATAAGATTATTGCCGAAAGAGCCGCCGGAGAAGAACCCGAACTGCACGAGCAGTTGTTGGTCGCCCTTGATCCCGATTTTGTCGGTGGGATTTATGGGACGGCTGTCGCTGCGATGGGTATGTTGATGACCGCTGGTTTCGTGCTGGCAATGGACACCTTTGGCCCGATTGTGGACAACGCAGGCGGGATTGTCGAAATGTCCGGCGCGCCGGAAGAGATTCGACAGGGTACGGATGCGCTTGACGCGGCGGGGAATACGACCAAAGCCCTCACCAAAGGTTATGCAATTGGGTCAGCGGCATTGGCGGCTTTCCTTCTGTTCAGCGCCTATCTGGATAAGGTGGCCCTTGTTCAGTTCGATAAATTTAAAGACGACCCCGAAAAGCTGATTGAAAACGTCAAGATTGTAGATGGCGTCCATGCTGTCAATATGGGTCAGATGGAAGTCTTTGTTGGGGCGTTGCTGGGCGCGATGCTGGTCTATCTGTTCTCGTCCATCGCCATGCGTGCGGTGGCAGAGGTTGCTGAAAATGTTATTGAAGAAGTCCGCCGCCAATTCAAGGAAATCCCCGGCTTGTTGGCAGGTGATCCCAATGCGAAAGCCGATTATGGCAAAGCAGTAGACATCACCACACAAGGCGCTTTGCGTGCGATGGTACTGCCCGGCATGTTGGCGGTTGGGATGCCGATTGTCGTTGGCATCTTATTGGGGGCTGAGGCGACGGCTGGTTTCTTGATGAGCGCGACGGTAGCAGGTATTTTGCTGGCGCTGGTCATGAATAATGGCGGTGGTGCTTGGGACAACGCCAAGAAGTACATCGAATCCGGCGAATTTACCGATGAAAACGGTGTGGTGCATAAGAAGAAATCCGAAGCCCACAAAGCTGCTGTCGTTGGCGACACGGTTGGCGATCCCTTTAAAGATACCGCAGGCCCCAGTTTGCACGTCTTGATTAAGCTGTTGGCGACGATCACATTGGTGCTTGCGCCACTGTTTGTATAAATCCATTTGCCATCACACTGAGTAAAAATAGGGGAAGGGATGAACACTCTCCCCTATTTTTAATTTCCTATCCGGGTCAACTGGCCTATAATCTTGGTAAATAGGTTTTTATTATTGGATTGGAGACTTCTTGTGAGCGACGCACCCACCCCAAACACCAGCGCCTCAAGTCCCCCTGAAAATAGAAGCGCTACCCTTCTGGCAAATCTAAAAAGAGTGGCTCTTCCCATCATTACAATTGCCGTCGTCGGGATCAGTTGGACTGCGGTTGGTTATTATTTTGGCAGTTCCGCCGAAGAAAAAAATGCCAATGAAACGCTAAAAGCCATTACCCGCAGTGCGGAAGAGGCCAACAGCACAGGCACAGCGGTGGTACAGGCTTTTACCGCCACCCCATCAAATACACCAGAAGCGACCAGCACGGCCACCCCCGCCATCCCCCAAGCGCAGATATTGCCAGTCACGGCGACGGTACGTTTGGGGCCGGGAGATGAATATCCGACGGTTGCGACCTTGCTCCAAGACACCCCGGTTGAAATCATTGGCTACAGCGAAGATGGCAACTGGCTGCAAATCAGTTTTGTGATTGACGACGAGACGCAGACAGGCTTTGTCCAACCCGATTTGATTCAAATTACAGGTGGAAGTTTGGCGGGGGTAGCCATTGCAGAAAATTACCCGACCCTGACCTCTACACCCACCCCTATTCCGCCAACAGCCACCGATACGCCAACATCGCTGCCCTCCCCCACCGCAACCGTGACGGTCACGGCCACCCCAGCGACTCCACAAGCGCGGGTGCTGCCGATTATTGCTACGGTACGTCTAGGGCCGGGAGACGAATATCCGGTTGTGACCCTCGTGCGCCAAGATACCCCGGTAGAAATTATCTCCACCTCCGCCGATGGCCTATGGTTTAGAGTCACCTATGAAGACCCCGACGGCAAGATCGTAGATGGATTCGTCGAAGGGGCAGACCTCCAATTGACAGGTGGTGCGTTGACAGGCATCGCGGTGGCCGTCGCGCCAACCCTCTCCCCCACCCCATCGCCCACCTTTACACCAGAGATACCTACAATTGTCCCTAGCCCAACCTACACCCCCGGCCCGCCATTGGCCTATGCGGTGGGTTATTTGGGCGTGGTGCGGGAAGGGCCAGCCGAAGCCTTTGGTGCTGTCGGCGCGGTGGACAGTAGCACCCCGCTGGTCGTCACCGCGATTTCACCCGATGGCTTGTGGCTGCAAGTACGTTATGAAGGCAGTCCAACGGGATTGGGTTGGATCTCCTTGCAAGCCGTCCAAATTGTCGGCAGCATCAGCACCCTGCCAGTGGTGCAAGGGCCAATTTTGCCCACGCCTATCGCATCCAGTGGTGGTGGGACAGGTGGGATTGGCAGTGTTGGTGATGGCGCGACCCCGATTAGCCCCACGCCCATCGCCGACAGTGGCACTGGAACAGATACAGGCACCACAGCCAGCGGCGGAACCAGTTCGGCAGGCAGCAGCGGCCCGGTTACACCATCGCCGCTACCCAATCGTTTTGTGGTCAATTATGCCAATCTGCCGGATGTCACTGCTTACGCCTATGGTTTCAATATTGCCATTATCGGCACAGCGGACGGCAACCCCTATGAAAGCACGCTGGTCATCTATTACGCCCAATCCAGCGATCCTGCGCAAAATCGCCTGACAATGGATTTGACAGGGGCATTTCTCGATCTGGTAGCGGGTGAGGATGATATTGCCACATTGACCGATGCCCTGCCGATCACGTTAGGCGCTTATCAGGGGCGCAATTATGTCCATTCCGGTCTCGTGGATGTCTGCGTAGACGTGGGGGCGGATATGGGCGTCGAAGATATTGCGGACGAACTCGTCAACCTTGTAGACGATGGCAATACCAACTTCTTTAACGAAATTCGAGAAGGCACGGTCTTCGGGATTGTGGATAACAATGGGGTGGCGGGCATCTCGGGGGTGCATTATCAACTCTTGGGGGTGGGCACACCGGACAACTATGAGCCGACGAGTGATCTCAAAGCCGATCTGTGGTGGACAAGCGATGAGTCTATGCTTATTGGCTATCGCATGACCTTTGCGATCGGCGAAAACCAGATCATTGATAATGAACTCATCAGCACGATTGACCCGGAAATCGCCAATTATGCCAATTTCGACGGTTCACTGACAATTGAACTGCTGCCAACCGCCATCAATGAGGGTGCAATTGAATTTGCCATGCCGCCACAGGGCTGTTATGCGACGCTGGGAATCGAATAAAGCAATAGGGCAAGTCATTCCAGCGAGATTTGCGAGGGAAAAGGCAGGCTATACAAACCTGCCTTTTTATTTCCGCCCCACCATGATCGCCTGCTGGATAAAAAACTGAATCTCCGCGCCACTGCCAGCGATGGGGAGACAAATTTTCCACCATGCCTGCACAGAATCGGGCGCTTGGGTCAACATAACGCGCAGCCGCATTGTGGTTGGGCCATCGCAGCCCATACGCCGTGCCCAATCCGCTAGATTTTGCGGATTATCCCCCACCTCCGAATGTTCTAGTTTCAACCCTGCCCCAGCAAAAAATCGTTGCCATTCCGCCAGACTGTAGGCCCACACATGCGACGGGTCACGCAAAACATCTATCGCGTTGATATATTTGGCAACTTTTTCGTCCGAGGGCGACAACATATCTACAATTGCCACCATGCCCCCCAGACGCACCACCCGCGCACATTCCGCCATAAAACCGGGCACATTCGGAAAATGGTGGGCAGCGAGACGGCAGATGACCAAATCAAAGCTGTCATTGGGAAAAGGCAGGTGTTCGGCGTCGGTACGGGCATAATCCAACTTGCCCCCATTATCACCCAATGTATTTTGCAGGTGTGTCCGCGCCGCTATCAACATCGGTTCAGTCAAATCGGTAGCGATGACCTGCTGCACATAGGGCGCGAATAATCCAGCGGTATGCCCCCCACCCGTCGCAACATCTAAAACCCGCCAATCCGATTGTGGCTGGACAATTTCAAGCAAGCGGCGCAAATCCTCCCCTTTGGAAAATGTGCCACTACTGACATAGTTGGCAGCGGTTGCCCCAAATTGTGCTTGAGTGCGCTGTTTTATATCGTCCATATTTCCTGTTTGCCTTTCCTGCGGTATAATTTTTCGCACAGGTGTTCGTTCTCATTACAGGGGAAGCCCATGTCTGAACAAAGCAATCAACGTCCACTGCTGGTTTTGGTAGATGGTCATGCCGTCGCGTATCGTGCTTTTTTCTCGATCAAACTGGAAAACAGCCACTTCTTCACCACCAGCGGCGAACCCACCAATGCCACTTTCGGATTTACGCGCACGATCTTGGATATTTTAGAAGATGCCCCTGAATATTTCGCTATCAGTTTTGACAAAGGGCTGAGTGAGCGCGATCAACTTTATCCTGATTACAAAGGCACACGCGAAAAAATGCCGGATGAACTCGCCATCCAGTTGAATCGCATTGAAGAAATTGTACGGGCCTTTAACATCCCTGTTTTGGCATTAGAGGGATATGAAGCCGACGACATCATTGGCACGGTGACCCGACAGGCGGAAGATGCGGGCTGCGATGTGTTGATCGTGACGGGCGACAAAGATTTATTGCAATTGGTCAGCGAACATACCCGTGTGCAGCTTCCCCAACGGGGTGGGCCGGGAAAAGGGCCAGCCGAAGATATTGTTTATGACTTGGACACCTACGCCGCGAGGTATCCAGCCTTGCAACCGCACCAATTGATAGATTTAAAAGCCTTTATGGGCGATAACTCCGATAATATCCCCGGCGTGGCAGGCATCGGCGAAAAAGGCGCATTGGCGTTGGTGCAAACCTACGGTTCCGTCGAGGGAGTATATGAACACATTCATGAGCTAAAAGGCAGCCAAAAAGAAAAACTGATCGCAGGCCGTGACATGGCTTTTTTGAGCAAGACGCTGGCGACCATCAAGCGCGATGCACCGATTACCTTGAATTTACCCGCCTGCGTCACCCACGACTTTGATCCGCAGGTGGTCAATGAGGTCTTCCGTCAGGTTGAATTCCGCACGATGCTCAGTCGGCTGCAAAAATTGACCAATCGGCAGGGTTCGACCTCGGCGCAGTCGGGCCAATCGGGTCAGCAAATGAGTATGTTTGGGGATGCCGTTGAAGCCCCTGCGGCACCCGAATCCGTGACCCTTGCCCCGTATGAAACCATCATTGTGACAACTGAGGCACAATTGGCGGAATTGGCCGAGGCGCTTAACAAGGCGACGTTTATCGGGTTTGATACGGAAACAACGGGCCTTGATAAGATGGCGGAAAGTTTGGTGGGCATTTCACTGGCGGTAGATGGCAATTGCGGTTATTACATCCCCGTTGGGCATGTGCCAGCCAATGCTCCGGTTGGTACACCGTTAGGGATTGACCCGGTTGCGTTCCAAAACCGTTCACAGAATGGCGGCCCGCATCAGGAAGATTTGTTGGAGGGCTACACCCCCGACCAACTGCCTCTGCATCAAGTGATTGAGGCCATCCGACCCGCCCTGACCAATCCCGCTATTGGCAAAGTGGCCCATAACGCCAATTACGATTTTGTCATGCTGCGGCGCTACGGGCTAGAAGTGACGCCGATTGTCTTTGACACGATGATCGCCGAATGGTTGACCAACACCTCCTCGCGCTTTTTGGGGTTGAAGGATTTAGCGGCCCAGCGTTTGAATGTGCAGATGCAAAAAATCGAAGAATTGATCGGCACTGGTAAAAATCAAATCTCGTTTGCGCGGGTGGCGATTGAAAAAGCGGCCCCCTATGCCGTCGCCGATGCGGTGGTCGTCTTGCCGCTGAAGGAACAATTGGAAGAGGATTTAAAACAGCGAGAGCTACGCGGCCTGCTTGACGAGATGGAAATGCCACTCGTGCCCCTACTGGCCGATATTGAGATGCACGGTGTTTTGCTCGATATACCCTTCCTGAAAACATTTGGGAATGAACTAGGTGAACGATTGGCTCAATTAGAGGACAATATATATAAGACCTGTGACTATCCCAAATTCAATATCAACAGCCTGCCCCAGTTGAGTGATGTATTGTTTGGCAAATTGGGATTGGACACCGCCGGACTGAAAAAAACCAAAAAGACCAAGAATTTCTCCTTAACCGCCGACGTGTTGGAAGATATGCGCGACCAGCATCCGGTGATTCCATTGATTTTGGAGTATCGGCAAGTACAAAAACTACGCAGCACCTATGTGGATGCCCTACCCGCGTTGGTCAATCGCTACACGGGCCGTGTACATACCTCGTTTAACATTACGGGCACTTCGACAGGGCGTGTTTCGTCCAATGACCCCAATCTGCAAAATATCCCGATTCGTAATGAAGAGGGTCGCAAAGTACGCAAGGCCTTTATCGCGCCTGAAGGTCACGTTTTGGTTTCTGCCGATTATTCACAGGTGGAACTGCGGATTCTGGCGCATTATTCCGGGGACCCCGCCCTCTTGGATGCGTTTAAGCGGGGATTGGATATTCACGCCAGCACCGCCGCCGCCGTACACCGCATTGATATTAAAGACGTGACCTATGAACAGCGGGCTTTTGCCAAATCGGTCAATTTCGGGTTGATGTATGGCATGGGGGCGTTCCGCTTGGCACGCGATTCCAACCTGACACTTGCTGAAGCCAATGCGTTTATCAATGAATATTTTGCCCGTTTCCCCGGTGTGAAAAAATATTTGGACGGCAGCAAAGAATTGGCCCGTCAGCAGGGTTATCTGACTACCCTGCTTGGTCGCAAACGCTACTTCCCAGCGCTGCAAACTACCACCGATGCTGTCACCCGCCAGCGCGTTGAACGGGAGGCGATTAACATGCCGATTCAAGGGACAGCCGCCGACATCATGAAAATCGCCATGTTGAATCTGGGGCGGGAATTAAAGGCGCGCAACTGTTGCGCAGCAATGATTTTGCAGGTGCATGACGAACTGGTACTGGAAGTACCGGAAGATGAGGTCGAAGTTGTCGTACCATTGGTGGTTGAGATCATGCAAAACGCCTATGAACTCAAAGCACCCCTCCGTGCTGATGCCCGCATTGGCAAAAACTGGTATGAGATGACCCCTTATAAACGATAGATAACGAAACCCATATTTCAGAGGGGGCCGACCTGTAAAATCGGCCTGTTTGTTTTATTCGGGGGCGATGGTCGCTTCGGGTGTGGTAGCGACCACTTCAGTGGTAGGCGTCACTTGGGGAGCAGCCTGCGGTTGGGCTAACCCACAGTCGGTAAAGGCGCGGAGAAAGTCGTCTTTTTTAACCAAATTGGTTTCGCCATTTTCCAGCATAAGATTATAGCCATCACGCAGAGGCTTGGCGGCTTGTTCACATTGAGGCGGCTGCAAGCGGTAGTAGGAACGCGCCAACAAGAAATAATCATATGGATCGGATGACCCCAATCTGGTTGCTGTGGTTAAATACTCGATTACCTTGCCATAATTGGCGTTGACGAAAAATTCCAGCTTGCCGAGGGCTGAGTAGCAGTCAATATAATTTTGATTGACGATGATACACTGCTGAAATCGTTCATTGGCGCGATCATAGACGCCCTGACTGTAATATAACTGTCCCAATTGAGAAAGGACAGCCGCATCTCTCGGATTGGTATCGAGCGTTTCTTCCAATAGGTTAATGGCAGTCTCGGTTTCCGAGGGGTCAAGGTAGACATAGTTCGCAAGTTCAATGGTGATATAGGTTGCAGTCGGCATAGCCTGACGTGCTCGCTGATAGGCATCGGCAGCCCCTTCATAATCCGCCTGACTTGATAGGTAACGTCCATAATTGCGATAAACCTGTGCAACGGTCTCATTATCCGCGCCGTTCCGCTGAATTTGGGCAATCGCATCATCAAAGGTTGCCTTCGATAATCCCAAATCCCCCAAATTGCGATAGATATTGCCCAGCACGGCCTTTGCAAATATCGAACTGGGGTCAATTTCCAACGCCCGTTGAGCCGATGCGAGTGCCCGATTGTGTTGCAAACCCCAATCCAACGCCATTGCTTGAATCATCCACCCCAATGGAGACTCAGGATTGGCGGAAATGGTCGCCTGTGCCATCTCAAGCGCCTCATTAATCTTGACGGTATCGCTGCCCGAACCGGAGGTAATCAGCAGCAGGTAGGCCAACCGAAAGTGAATCCCGGCGTCGTTGGGTTTACCTTTAACCACCTCACGGTACAGTTCAATGGCCTGTTCATAATCCCCTAGCCGATAAGCATTTTCCGCCTCCACCGATTCATCCCGTACATCGGGCGTGGCTGTTGGCGGGTCGGGGAAATAGCGCTCTCTTGCATTGCCGACCTCATTCCCGACATTCTCTCGAAAATTGTCCATGTAGTCGCGGGTCAATGTCGGATTTTGTAGAATCCAATAGCCTCCATAGGCAACGATAAAGGTCACCAACCAAAGCACCATCCAACGCCGCGAACGAAAGAGGCGTCGGCGATGGCGCTTGGAGGCTTGGTATTTCTTGGGAACCCGTAATTGCATAATCGTCTATCAGTAAATCCCGATTGGTTCCGGCGGAATTTCAGTCGGCGGCACCGCAGTAGGCACTTGATAACCTGAGTAGTTGGTATCGCCTTTGATGCAATAATCCATACCGATATAGATGTTATTTTTTAAGAAATCACTGGGGTCGGTTTGCAGCGCGATTTCAAAAACCGGCATGGCAAGCTGGCATTGGGCTAATATCTGGTAGGCCAAACCCTGATAGGTATAACATTCACCGAGTTGGTCTTCCAACTTCAATCCGGCTTGGGTCATGAGGTTAATACAAATCTGGAAGGCTTCGACTGCCCCTTCATAGTTACGGCTGGTATACCGCACCATACCGAGTTGTTTCCACGCATCGGGATAGGTTGGGTCAAGTTCCACTGCTTGTTCGCAGGACTCGCGGGCACTAATATCATTACGCTGTTGGAAGAACGTCTCACATTTGCGCGTCCATGCCTTCACGTTGGTCGAATCGTTGGCAAGTACACGGTCATAGGCTTGGATGGCGGCATCGAAATTGCCTTTGACAATGTAATAGGGCGCTAATTCAAAATAGAGCACGTTGAGACGCGGGTGGGCTTGGATGGCCTGCTCAAATTGTCCGATAGCAATATCAAATTGCCCGGTAAAGGCCATTGCCAATGCCAATGCACGGCGGGCGTCTACGCTGTTTGGGTTTAGATCAACGGCTTTTTGTCCGGTTTCTTGGGCATTTAACCAGCGCTCTTGTTCCCGATAGGCCATCGAAAGATAGGCACGTGCTTCGGCCCAATCCGGCGCACGGTCAACAGCTTTAATCCCGGCGGCGGCGGCTTCTTCACCCCGATCCCGCGCGACCAGTGCCAATGTATAGGCCGCCAGCGCACGTGGGTCATTGGGGTAATTGCCCACTGCTTCTTCGGCAACTTCGAGGGCACGTTCCGCACGAAAAACAAAACCACGTCCATCATAACTGCCATAGACGAGATTCCGCACGTATTCAAACATAATGCCCATATCGTTGGGTGTCAGTTCATAGGCTTGAGAATAATAGAGGATGCTGTTATCCAGATCGCCTTGCCAATAGGCTTCTTCAGCGAGTTGGGCAAGGGTGACAGCATCGGTAGTTGGCGTGGGTGGCCCCATCACCACTGCCAAAACTTCCGGTTGGACACGATCCATCTGCCACATCACCAATACGGCGGCGGCCATCGAAAAAAACCAAAATCCGAAAAACCAGCTAGGCCCTCGGCGGCGGGCGCGTCGGCCAAAATGAAGCGCGGAACGATCCCGGCGAATTTGCATAGCCCATTATCTCCAAAAACAACCTACTAACGATCCAAAACCTTGATGATGACTGTAATGTGGCTTGCTATTTTACCAGAAAAAATTCCGATTCAACCCACGTTTCACCTGTTGATGGCTGTCAGAAAACACAGACAATCAGCAAGGGATTCGTTTAAAATAGGGCGAGTCTGAGCCATCGCCCCTACAAATTCAATGGTCTTGGAGATGGGCGCGGAGGGCTTCGAGGGCAAGCAGATAACTGCGCCAGCCAAAGCCGCAAATCTGTCCGATGCAGACCGGGGCAATCAACGAGGTATGGCGGAACGGTTCACGCGCATGGATATTGGACAAATGGCATTCAACAGTCGGCAAACCCACCCCAGAAATGGCATCACGTAGGGCAACGGAGGTGTGGGTATACCCGCCGGGGTTGATAATCAGACCCGCTGCCCACCCCCGTGCATCTTGAATCCAATCAATCAACTGGCCCTCGTGATTGGACTGATGGATTTGCAGCGAAATGGCATGAGGGGCAGCCGCATCATGCAGGGCGGCATTGATATGATCCAGCGTGATGTTGCCATACACCTCTGGTTCGCGTGTGCCCAATAAATTGAGATTGGGGCCGTGCAGCACCAAAAACGTCATCGGTTGAATATTAGCCATCACGCAGCATCTCCAAGATTTCGAGTACGGTTTCACGTGGCACATCCGACACCACTGCCGGATTGCCAATGCCTTTCAAAATAACAAAATGTGAACGACCACCCCGCCATTTTTTGTCCAATTTCATGGCTTCCCACAGGGCCTCCGGTGATAATCCCTGATAGCGAATGGGCAGACCCGCCGATTTGATTTTATGTTCAATGAAGCCGACATCATCCCCATCGAGATAACCCAATTTTTGCGACAGCAGCACCGCACCAACCAATCCTACCCCTACCGCGAAGCCATGCCGCCACGTATAACCGCTGACCTGCTCAATAGCATGGGCAAAGGTGTGACCCAAATTTAAATGGGCGCGTTCGCCCTGTTCATAGGGGTCACGCTGGACAATATCAATTTTGACCTGCACGGCGGCTTGGATTTTTTCGACCAGCGGCATATCCTCATCCAACAGAGCGGGGTTCGCTATAAGGCCATGTTTAATCACCTCCGCCATGCCCGCGCTCATTTCTTCGGGGGGGAGCGTTTTAAGGACTTCGGGGTCAATAATCACCAAATCCGGTTGTTTAAATGCCCCAACCAAATTCTTGCCCTGTGGAATATCCACCCCGACCTTGCCACCCACCGAGGAATCCACCATCGCCAACAGGGTCGTTGGGATTTGCACGAATTTGACGCCGCGCATGTAGGTCGCCGCCGCAAAACCGACGGTATCCCCCACCACCCCGCCCCCAAGCGCAATCACGACGCCTGTTCGGTCTAGGCCGAGTCGGGCAAATTCATCGTAAAGAAATTTGACGGTATCGAGATTCTTGCGTTCTTCACCCGCGGGAATGACCACTAATTGAGCAGTGTCAGTTAAATCCAAAAGTTCCGTAGTTAGATTTTCCCCATATAATGAGGCGATATTGGTATCGGTCACAACTATGTGACGATAACCCTCAAAAAAATCGAGGAAGCGATTTAAAAACACGCCTGTATCTGCCAATGAGCGACTATTAATCATCACCGGATAATAGCTTTCCGGGGAGCGAACAAGCAGTTCTCCTTGCCGCCAAATATGATCTTCACGCCAACTATCAAAAACATTCTGTGCCGCAGCTTCAATATCGGTATCGTTCAGGACTTTTAGCCGAAAACTTTCATATATCGCCCCACGTTGTACAAGAAGTTCAGCAATGCGCTCTAGGGGATTTTCACCCGATAACAAGGGGCGATTATTTTGGTCTTTAAGTCGTTCATAGACTTTCTCAGAAGGAGAGATAAGGCAGATGATTGTGCTGTGGGCAAACATCTGACGATTAACAGGATTCAACAATGCCCCCCCACCCGTCGCCACGACCATCACACGCGGGTCGGCGGCGACTTCGGCACAAACAGCGGATTCCCATACACGGAAGCCTGCCTCACCGTATTTTTCAAAAATTTCGGGGATGCTCAGACCGACTTTTTGCACAATCACATCATCAAGGTCAACAAACGGCACGCCGACTTTTTCCGCGACGAGCCGTCCGAGGGTGGTTTTGCCTGTGCCCATGAAGCCAGTCAGAACAAGTTTACGTTGTGGGGTATCAGACATAACCAAACCGCCAAGTCGTGTTGTGCATCGCAAAATCACTCAATTCACCGCGCTTGAGCGCATCATAACGAGGACGCATTTCCGCCAGCGAATCGCCTCCCAGTTTTTCCAGCAGGGCATCCGCCAGCACAATCGCTACCATCGCCTCAATGACAGGGACGGCACGCGGTGTGGCACAAAAATCGCTGCGTTCATAGGTTGTACCTTCAGGTTCACCCGTCGCCAAATTAACCGAGGCCAGTGGGGTCAGGGTCGTGCTAATCGGCTTCATGGCGGCGCGGACAATCAAGGGTTCCCCTGTGGTCATGCCGCCTTCCAGCCCGCCGGAGCGATTGGTTTGACGGGTCAGCTTGCCGTTTTCACCCAATAGGATTTGGTCGTGGACTTGTGTACCCGGTTTGCGGGTATTGGCGAAGGCCGTGCCGATTTCCGCCCCTTTAATGCTCTGCACACTGCACACCGCGCCGACCAAACGACCACTGAGGCGGCGATCATAATGGACATGCGAGCCTAAGCCGGGGGGCAGATGCAGGGCGACCACTTCAATCACCCCGCCGAGCGTATCCTTATCAATTTTGCATTGACGGATGGCTTCCCGAATCCCTTCCGAAGCAACCGGGTCAGGGCAGCGCACATCAGATTCCTCGGCGGCGGCAAAACGGGCAGGATAATCCGGTGGTTCGGGTAAATCCGCAACCACCCCGCCAATCTCGGTGACATAGCCGCCAATTATGATGCCAAATTCACCCAAGAGGCGTTTGCAAATCGCCCCAACCGCCACTCGCACGGCGGTCTCCCGCGCACTAGAACGTTCCAGCGCAATGCGTAAATCATCATAGCCATATTTGAGTGTGCCTGTCAGGTCGGCGTGACCCGGACGGGGCGTGGTCATGGGGGGGATGTCTTTTTCCGCCCAATTTTTCCAATCGCGGTTTTCGATAATCAGGCTAATCGGGCCACCTGTCGTTTTGCCCGCCATCACCCCGCCTGTGATGCGTACCTCGTCGCGCTCGATTTGCATTCTGCCGCCGCTGCCATATCCCTGCTGGCGACGGGCGAGATCGAGATTGAGTTGTTCTTGTGTAAGGGACAATCCAGCGGGCATCCCCTCCAAAATTCCGGTTAAAAGCGGGCCATGACTTTCCCCCGCTGTCAAAAATCGAATCATAAACCTTCTACACCATCCATCGTTGCGCCAGTAAAGTTAGGACTGCGGAGTTTGGCGTCGGTAAAGCGGGCAATACTAAGGTTGGCATAACTGAAATCTGTCTCCTCAATCGTTGCCCGTGAAAGCGTCGCCGCCGACAAATCAGCCTCCACAAAATTCGTATTCGTTAGGTTCGCATCCGCCAAAATCGCCCCGACAAAATAGCTGCGCTCACAACGTGCTTTGGTCAGGTTAGCGCCCTGAAGATTCACGGCCTCACCATCTACCTGTGCCAATATTGAGTCGGTGAGGTTGGCGGACACCAATGAAGCCTCCCGCAGACACCCCCCTGACAAATCCACCCCAATCAAATAACAGCTATCCATGCGGGCGCGGGTGAAATCCGCCCCGGTCAAACGGGCATGGGTAAGATTGCAATAATCCAACACCGCCACCTGAAAAATCGCCTGAACCAATGAGGTACGATAGAGACGGGCATGGTTGAGCTTGGCTCCCGCAAGATAGGCATAATCCATCTTGGCTTCGGGCAAACGGGCGTTCATTAAATTGGCGTTTTGCATAATCGCACCCGTGAGATTGGTGTTGGATAAGTCACAATAGAATAAGTTCGCTTCAGTTAAATTGGCCTCAGTCATATCTAGCCCATTCAGTTTGAGCATCGAGAGGTTGAGGCCAGTGAGATCACGGTCACGTTTCAAAATTGCAATGACATCATCACGGGTGATACGGGCCATACATGCTCCTTAATCGCACTCTAGTCCATACCTTCCTAATGATACCTGAAGCTGTGTATTCGCACTATTTCAGTGCTTCGAGGGCCGCCGCTCGCATGACATCCGCCGGGGCTTGTTGGCTCGTCCATAATTCAAAAGCGGCTGCACCTTGATAGACCAGCATCCCCAAGCCGCCAATTGCCCGTGCGCCAGCGGCTTCGGCCTGCTGCATAAACTTGGTTTGCATGGGGCGATAAATTAGATCATAAATGACCACCCCGCTTGGAATTGGCACTTGGTCGGGCCACGGTGACTCTTCCACGTTGGGCCACATGCCGACGGGGGTCGTATTGACGATTAGATCAACAGTAGGCGCGACTTTAGCGAGAGCCGATAGGGGCTGTACCTCAATTTCAAGCTGTTTTGAGACCCCTCGCCGCACAGCATTGCGCAATTCCCATGCTGCATTGTCGCGCCGAGCGACCACCATGACATGCGCCCCACCATTGGCGAGTCCTAACACCACCGCATGAGCCGAACCCCCTGCCCCCAACACGAGTGCCCGTTTGCCCGCCACCTCAACTCCCTGCGCGGCAAGATCGAGCATAAAGCCGGGGCTGTCGGTATTATAGCCCTCAGTGCGACCCTCCTCAATCACAATTGTGTTGACCGCGCCAATCCCTCGTGCCGCCAATGTGATGTTATTAAGCAAAGGCATCACGGCTTGTTTGTGCGGAACAGTGACATTCGCGCCGACAAAGCCCTCTTTTATCAAATTTTCGATGCGGGTCGCTAGGTCTTCTTTAGGTGTGGGCAGTCGCTCATAATGCCAATCGGATAGGCCAAGCGCCGCAAACGCCGCGTTGTGCATGACAGGCGATAGGCTGTGTTCAACAGGCCAGCCGATGATTCCTATACGCTTCATGGTCAGCTTTCCCAAAATCGAACCTTATTCGTATACTATAGTAGTAATAATAAAATCAGCGATACACCCCTGTGGGTGAAGGACAAAACGCCATGTTAAAAAATCGTTGGCGCACTTCGTTGATCCTCATCATTCTGTTTACACTCGCCGCCTCAAATCTGCAAAAATTTGCTTTAGCCAATCCTGAACAACGACCTAATCGCTTTAACCCTCGTGAAGCCCAATATTTTGATCTTGTTAATGGCACTTTTGCCCTCTCGCCAGAAGAAATTGCGATGTTAGAGCAAAATGGCGTGGTGATGAGTGATCGTCTCGGCTTCTACAGTTTTACCATCGCCTACGCTTATATCTATTGGAAAGACCTACCTGTCCTTGTGACCACCGACTCCATTTTACAGGCGGTGCATGAGACCTATGATGATTTGCTACAAAATATGGAACGCAACATCCTAATGCCTCGCCTGCGGGTAATGTTGGAACTTTGCTTGGTCAAACTCCACTCCCAAGCCAACGCCAATACAGACCCTACTATGACGCCTCTATATGCTGATTTGGAAACCTATTTCACTACCGCTCTATTGTTGCTGAATGACACTGCTCCTGACCCCAGTGTGAATCGCTATCACGCAATGGCAACCGAGGCCGCTGGCGTGGAAAAAATAGACCTGTTCGGGGTCGAAAGAGAAATTGATTTTACTCTCTTTAAACCACGCGGACATTATACAGAAGATTACTATTTGGGCCTGTATTTCCGTGCAATGACATGGTTAGCCCAGATAGACTTCCGTATGGTGAGCTTTGACCCAGAGACAGCCTTCCCAACGCTTAATTTGGAAGCCCTAGCAAGCGCTCTATTACTACGCCAGACTATTCAAGATGCTCAACAACGCTCCAATTGGGACGCGATTGACACCCTTCTCACGGCCTTTGTGGGCCAAAGTGATAACATGACCCTTGATGATCTGGAGCGGTTTATGAGCGATGCGGGGTTAAATAGCGCCGCCGATGTGCTCAACTATTCCGACCCCGACCACTTGTTAACCATGCTCACGACCACTGATTACGGTTGGCAGCGTATCTCCGGTCAAATTACGTGGGCCTATCTCAACAGAAACGAAGCTGTCCCACAACCCGTTACATTGATGCTCTTGGGATCACGCTACGCAATTGATTCTGAGATCATGAGTAACCTTGTATTTGACCGCCTCTATACCGATGATGACCAACAAATTCTACGACCCTACCCTAACACATTGGATGTGATGTATGCACTTGGCAATAATCAAGCCATGACCCATCTGACCGATGAACTTGCCCTATATGGTTATCAGAATCCCTTAGAGGCCGCTCGCACCCAAGTTGCGGCAACCGATAGCGATTTTTGGGGCAGCAGCTTCTATAATCGCTGGTTAACCATGTTGCGTACCCTCAACAACCCGGTCAGTGACAATGGTTTTTATGCGGATTCGATGCAAACCCCCGCATGGGCCGATAAAATGCTGCACACGCAATTGGCTTCTTGGGCGCAACTCCGGCATGACAACATCCTGTATGTCAAACAATCTGTTACCACTATGGGTGTTGCCTGCCAGTATCCAACAGGCTATGTTGAACCCTATCCCGCCTTCTATGCCGCTGTTGCCGATTATGCGCGGGCGGGTCGTAGCCTATTTGAGCAAATCCCCTCATCCGACAATGTGTTGAGTGGCTACGATCTTGAAAACGAACAACACACCTTAGAAACCGCATTAACCTACTTTAGCAATCTCGAAAACACAGCGACCCAATTACAAACCCTCGCCGAAAAAGAACTTCGCCTTGAGCAATTTACCGAAGACGAAGATCTTTTTCTGCGGAGCATTGTCGTCCGGCAATACCGCGAACAACAAATCTGTGGGGTGGATCCATGGGAATGGAACGGTTGGTATATGGAACTTTTCCCGTGGGAAGACGATTCCCCGGCGTTAATTGCCGATGTCCACACCAACATCAACCACGACCCCGAAATCCCTGACCTACTGCCCCCCGGTGTTTTGCATATTGGCACGGGGCCAGTTTCTACCACGATGATTGTGGGCAATACCGACGAAGTAAATACTATGTACGTCGGCCCGACCTTTACCTATTATGAATTCATTGAGCTAGGGTATCCCCCCGTGCGCCTAACCGATGATGATTGGCGTGGGAGGTTAGCAACCACACCCCCTCCTGCGCCGCCTGTCTGGACAAGCAGTTTTCGGCTGCCCGTCTCAAATACAACGGATTATGCACCGCTCTATTTGCCACAAACACCTGACCAACAATAAAGGCTAATCAGGCAACCATTCTACCCCTGCGCCTAATGATTGCATGGTTTCCACAAAACCGGGGAACGAATCATGGGCGCAGCGGGCATCCTCGACAATCGTTTCGCCTTCGGCCAACAGTCCGGCGATAGTCAGGCTCATGGCGACCCGATGATCGTCATGCCCATCCACCACCGCACCTTGTAACCGCTGTGGGCCTTCGATCACAAACCCGTCGGGGTGTTCTTCAATCACCGCACCAAGTTTGCGTAATTCGGCTGCCATAACCGCGATACGATCTGTTTCTTTAACGCGCAGTTCTCGCGCCTCACTGACTTCAGTGATGCCGTTAGCATGGAGGGCCGCAACCATCAAAATCGGGAACTCGTCAATCATACGCACGACCAGATCACCTTTGATGTTTGTCCCGTGCAATGGGGTGGAACGCACCAACAAATCGGCGACGGGTTCACCACCTTCCTCATGAACATTCGATTGATGCACCACTGCACCCATCATCGCCAACGCATCTAAAATGCCCGTGCGGGTATCATTGACCCCTACCCCTTCAATGACCACCTCCGCGCCATCCACCAGTAAACCTGCTACTAACGGGAACGCGGCGGATGAAATATCGGCGGGAATTGTCCAATTAAGCGGATGCAGGCGCTCAACCGGGGTAATCGTCACGCGGTTGCCCGCTTTGCGAATATCCGCCCCCATCGCCCGCAACATGCCCTCAGTGTGGTCACGCGCCGGGCCGGGTTCAACAATCGTGGTCGGGCTATCGGCAAATAACCCCGCCAGTAGCAAACAACTTTTGACTTGGGCACTGGCGACGGGCATTTCATACGTGATGCCCTTGAGATAGGCCCCACCAAAATGTAGTGGGGCGCGGCCTTCATTTTCTTCCACATTGGCACCCATCAAACGTAACGGCTCGGTGATGCGTTTCATGGGACGGCGGCGCAGTTGTTCGCTGCCATCCAACACACTAGGGAAAGGCTGACCTGCCATTACGCCTGCCAATAGACGAATCCCCGTGCCCGCATTGACACAATCAAGGGGTTGGTCGGGCTGCCGCAACCCACGTAAGCCGCGCCCATATACGGTCAGGGTCGTGTCGTCATGGCGATCTACCTGTACCCCCAAAGCGCGAATACAGCCGAGAGTCGCCAATGTATCACCAGCGGGTAAAAATCCACGAATTTCGCTGACACCATCTGCCAGTGCGCCAAAAATCAGCGCCCGATGCGAAATAGATTTATCCCCCGGCACACGAATCACCCCGCGCAGAGCTTGACTGGGGCGAACACGCACGCGGGTCGAAGTCAAATTATGTGTGGTCATGAGATCGGGCGTTCTCCATAGGTCTTGGTGTAAAGGCGGCGGGCCTCAACTACCCGCGCAAGTTCTTCACGTAGTTCATCCGGATGGTCAAATAGGGCGTCGAGGGTATCCAAGTGATTGCGGAGGCGGGCCAAGAGAGGGCGGATTTGCGCGGCGTTGGTCGTAAACATGCCTGTAATCATGTTTTCTTCGGTACGGGCCAAACGGGTCGCGCCGTCAAAACCACCTGCCGCCAACTGAAACAGGGCCTCATCTTCCGCCGATGCTTCCATCGCCAAGCGCATCAAGGCAAAACTCAGCACGTGCGGCAAATGGCTGGTGAGGGCGGTCAGGGCATCGTGGCGATACCTATCCATCCACAGCGGCCTTGCCCCAATGGCTGTTACCAAACTTTCGGCAACGGCACGGGTGGCAGGGGTGGTTAATACTGTTTCACAAAGGACAAAACGTGCCCCTCTGTACAGGGTAGGGATGGCATTGCGATAGCCATTCTCCGCCAAACCACACATGGGATGCCCCCCAATGGCCGCAACGGTATTGGGCAAGGTGTCCAGCGTGTCACAAATACGGCCTTTGGTGCTGCCGATGTCCATAATCAATGCCCCTTTTTTCAACTGACCAGCGGTGCAAAACTGGTGAATCAATTGGGGGATGCGGTCAGAGGGGACGGCTAAAATCACAATGTCAGCTTGATCTAGCCCCCCAACCCCATCAATCACTCCTGCTTGTAAAGCCGATTCCAAATTGGCAGGGTTGGCATCTTGGGCAGTGATACACTGAACATGACCGCGCAGGGCCATCGCTAACGACCCACCCATCAGCCCTAAACCAATAATATGTACAGTAAACCCATCAATCGCGTTATCAGACATTCATGCCTCAACAATGGTAGGGGCGAGTCGTGGTGACTCACCCAAAAATTCAAATTTAGTGTGATGGAACCGGGGCAGGAATCGGTTCATGTACCTGCTTGCCGACCACTTCAGCCAGACGCCCTGCTTTTTGCACCAATTGCGCAAATTTATCAGGCCGCAGTGATTGGCGACCATCCGAGGCCGCGTGGTCGGGGTCTTGATGCACCTCCAAAATGAGGCCGTCTGCACCCGCCGCGACTGCCGCTAGGGATACGCTTTCGACATATTCCCATTTACCCGTACCATGACTAGGGTCAGCGATGACAGGTAAGTGCGACAAGTGCTTGAGGACGGGAATGGCGTTGATGTCAAAGGTGTTGCGCGTGGCGGTTTCATAGGTACGGATACCCCGTTCACACAGCATGACCCGCATATTGCCATGACTGAGGATATATTCGGCAGCCATGAGGAGTTCTTCAATGGTGCTACTCATCCCGCGCTTGAGCAAAACGGGGAATTGGCTCTCCCCAACGGCGTTGAGCAGGGCGTAATTTTGCATATTGCGGGCGCCAATTTGCAGCACATCGGCATATTGGCAGACCAGTGGCACAAGCGCGGGGTCCATGACCTCGGTGACAATCGGCAGTCCCGTTTGTTCACGCGCCTCCGCGAGATAACGCAGCCCTTCCTCGCCTAGCCCCTGAAAAGCGTAGGGTGAGGTACGTGGCTTGAACGCCCCACCCCGTAAGGCCGTCGCCCCAGCTTCGCGCACGATATGAGCGATTTCAATAATTTCACTGCGGCCTTCCACTGAGCACGGACCAGCGATGATGGCTAAATCCGGGCCACCCACATTGATGCCATTGAGAGGCACTTGGGTATCGTCGGGATGATATTCGCGGCTGGCAATTTTGTAGGGGTGGGAAACAGGGATGACATCTTGAACACCGGACATGACACCAAGTTGGTCACGATCAACCGGACGGCCCCGACCAATGATGCCGATAATGGTGCGCTCTTTGCCTTCCGAGAGGTGGACTTCATACCCCATCGCACGGATACGGGCAATCACTTCAGAGATTTCACGGGCGGTTGCGGCACTAGACATGACTACGATCATTGCAAACTCTCCCTATCGGTATGGTGGTTGAATATTTTTTCCTAGCAAAAATCAGGTTCTAACTTTTGGCGGTCAGTTCCTCCGCCAGCACCTCAGTCAAATCTTTTATTTCAATTGAACGGTCAGGCCGTAAATGTTTCGCCCCATTGATATAGACATGGTGGATTTCGTGGGCGGAAAGGGTCGTGTTCCACATAATCAAAATCCGCAAACACATTTTGAGGCCATGCGGGACAGCCATCTCATGGGCGCACATCAGGGCCGCATCGTGCCAACCCAACTGCCGCGCCGCCACCGCCGGATATTCGGCGTTTAAATCCATCGTCGTCGTAAAAATCACACTGGCGACATCATCTGGGACAATGCCATTATGCTTAATCATCAAAATTAGTAATTCGCGGGTCGCCTCCAAAATGGCTTCGCGGGTGTTCTCCTCGACGGTGGTTGCGCCACGAATGCCCCGGCACATTTTGGGCTGCCACGCAGGTTCGGTGGGTGTATTGGTCATGAGTATCCGGTTTATCTCCTTGTGGTTGCTGATTCATCATTCCCCACAAGGTTTTTTGTGACCCACTTACGAAAACAGGCCTTAAAACGAAAAAGGCCCGGAGTCCCTTTTGGGAACCCCGCGCCTGTGGTCGCTGCTCTCGTTTGTAGCGGCTAATCGTCGCTACATGCGTTGTTCCCGTCGCTCCGTGCTGTTCCCAAAGTAATAATAAAAGTAAAAGCTGACAGTTGCATCGTAGGACGCACTGTAGGCAGTGGGAATCGAGAACGAACGGGTATTGGTCACAATAAAACCCTTGTGTTTTGGTTAGTGATAGCAGCATAACACGGACACCCACGATTCGTCAACTCATTTAAATTCTGTTTTTTTGTCCAACCTGCACAAAATATCTATGGCTCAGTGCAAGGAAAAGCCTTAAATAAAGCGTTGTTGAAGGGAGGGAAATGGCAGTGATTTGGGAAGTGCGGTTTCAGCTTTGGCCGTTTCATGCGCTTCCCATTTTTGTCACACCCCTCCCAGCACTCCTCCATCGAATGTATAGCCCAAAAACTGCCGGAGTATACTAGGGTTGAGATGTACCTGAATGCGGGCCAATCCCTTATGATACCCAAAATCCCGCCCGCCTAACGGTCAAATATAACCCTCCTCCATAACCGATGACACCACTTGACAAATGCATACCGTTTCACATCATCCCATATGCCCCCATTACACATCCACCTATGATTCTTAACTTATGATTCGATAATATTTAGAGGAGGTTTGCCGCCTACAACCGACCCTCCAAAAAATTCTGCAAAATCCGCACCCCATACGTCGTCAAAATGCTTTCGGGGTGGAATTGGACGCCAACCACCGGATACTCTTTGTGACGCAAGGCCATCACTTCGCCCTCCTCGGTGAAAGCCGTCACACTCAGGCAATCGGGTAGGGGTTCTTCGACAATCAGGCTGTGATAGCGGGTGGCGACAAACGGACTCGGCACGCCCGTAAACAACTTCTGATTGCGATGGTAAATCTGCGAGGTTTTGCCGTGCATCAATCGTGGCGCACGAATAACCCGTCCGCCATAGGCTTGACCGATACATTGATGGCCCAAACAGACACCAAAAATCGGGATATGCTGGCCCAATTGACTGATGACTTCTAACGAAATCCCCCCATCGTTCGGATCCCCGGGGCCGGGAGAAATGACAATCCGACTGGGGTTAAGGGCGGATACTTCTTGGGGCGTCAGGGCATCATTGCGAATCACTTGTAAATCCGCGCCGAGGCTACCCAACAATTGCACGAGGTTGTAGGTAAAGCTGTCGTAGTTATCAATGACCAGAATCATGGTGTCTCTCCCCCTAGTGTTTATTCAAAACCGCGTTCAGCCATACGGATGGCGGAAGCTAAGGCACTGCCCTTGTGAAGGGTTTCTTGGAATTCGGTGGCGGGGTCGCTGTCGGCAACCAAGCCAGCACCGACCTGTAGGAAAATTTGATCGCCACGCATGGTGATGGTGCGGATGGTGATACAGGTATCCATTGAGCCGTTGAAGCTGAAATACCCCACCGCACCCGCATATGGCCCACGACGATCCGGCTCTAATTCGTCAATGATCTCCATCGCCCGAATCTTGGGTGCGCCGCTGACCGTGCCTGCCGGGAAGGTCGCCCGTAACAAATCGAAGGCGTCTAGCCCCTCGCGTAATTTGCCCTCAACATGCGAAACGATGTGCATGACCCGCGAATATTTTTCGATAGTCATCAGTTCCGGCACATGCACCGAGCCATATTCACAGACGCGGCCCAAGTCGTTGCGCCCCAAATCCACCAGCATGACATGTTCGGCGCGTTCTTTGGGGTCGGTCAGCAAACTGGCTTCCAATTCGGCATCTTCTTCGGGCGTCGCGCCACGTGGACGGGTTCCGGCGATGGGGCGCACGCTGGCAATGCCGTCTTCTAAACGTACCATCATTTCGGGGGATGCACCGACGACATTGAAGTTTTCATCCGGGAAATGGAAGAAGTACATGTAGGGCGCGGGATTGAGCATCCGCAAGGCGCGGTAGATGGTAAATGGCGGGGCACTGGTTTGGCAGGTCAGCCGTTGGGACAACACAATCTGGAAGGCATCCCCGGCGGCGATATATTCTTTGGCGCGGCGCACGCCTTCCTCAAAACCCGCCTGTGTAAAATTGGAAACCAGTGGGTCATCCAATACGCTGGTCGCCATTGGGATTTCGCCAAGCGGTTGGCGCAGACGTTCCACAATGGCGGCGATACGATCCGCAGCATCGGCATAGGCAGCATCAGGGTCGCCGGTGTTATGAGCATTGGACAATACGATAATCTGCGATTTGACATGATCCACGATGACGATAGAGTCAAAAATCATGAACAACGCGCCGGGGAGGTTGGTCACATCGGGAGCGTTGGCAGGCAGACGTTCAAATTGACCCACCACGTCATAACCCAAAAAGCCCACCGCCCCACCGACAAAACGTGGCAAACCGGGGAGCGCAACCGGGTGATAATTGGCGAGTTCGGCTTTGATTTCGGCAAGGGCATCACCGCCGGGGCTGGTATCAGGAGCCAATACTTTACGTGGGCCAACGCCGATAAACGAATAGCGTCCGACCTGCTCGCCACCCTGCACACTTTCAAGCAAGAAGGCGGGTTCATCGGCGCGGAATAATTTCAAAAAAGCCGAGACGGGGGTTTCAAGATCGGCGGGTAAAACACGATAGACCGGGACAAGATCGCCACGTTCAAATAGGGCGGGCATGTCCTCTGGCTTGGGCAGCAAACGGGACGTTGTGTCAGGGGCAATTCGCAGCATAGTCTCCTCCGAGCAAACACCACAAGATTGGGAAATCAAAAAGAGCCTCCTCAATCGTCAGGGCGAGAGAAGGCTCCCGTGGTGCCACCCGGCTTAGACCAACGCCAGAACGCTGTGTCTCACTTAAATTCAGGTGCGGGCAGCGTTTTTGGTAATGCTCTGGTACTGCCGAGACCCTTCGCCTTGATAACGGTGGCTGCTCCGATGGGGGCTACTGATGATATTTTCGCCCACACAACTCCCCGGCCCATTCAATCCGCGCCTCTGTACCGCCTTCACACCCAACTGGCGGCTCTCTGCACATCGCGTTCGGACATACTCTTCCGGTTCAACGTCTTTGGAAAATTGCTATTCAGTTGATAGGCAATAAGGTAGCGCAGAGTGTTTTGGAAGTCAAGAGGGGTGGGCGGAATATCCGCCGGATGAAGGAGGGCAGGTTGGCGAAAGTAGGGCAAAACGGATTCGAGAAAGATAGCAAACAGGAGTCAAAATCTTAATTCTTGTGGAATCGCACCAAATGGACGTAAAAGCAAAGGGATGTAAGAGGGCATATGGTGGAAAAACATAAAAGCGTAACTGCCGTTACGGATATATGGGTGGGGATTATAGAACAATTGTTCTAAGATTGATTTTCTATTGAGGGGGATGCGGTATCCGGTTGCCAATTGCACGCGGGGATAAATCCATATTAATCATCCACAAATGTTGACTTATAGTCCGTAGACTTATAGTTTACATCTTTTTATTATCACCCTCATGCAAAAAACATCAAGCGTTCTACTCCAATTTGGCAAGCGTGTCCGTGAATTGCGTCTTTCTCAGGGCCTCTCCCAAGAGGACTTGGCTGCTTTGTGTAGTCTCGATAGGACTTATATCAGTAGCATAGAACGTGGCAAAAGAAACGTCAGCCTAAAAAATATTGCTGCTATCGCGCAATCCCTACACATTTCGATTTCATACTTGCTAGAAGGGGTATCATCGGATGACTAAGTCTTCAATTCTTGAGCGATGGAAACTTACAGAACAGGAGCTGACCATAATCATCGAGGAAAATCCTAGTTTAAGAGGTTTCATGCTTGGGTACGTTGGAGAATATAAGTTACGTGCGCTGCTCATGGCAAATCCTACCGTTACCAGCCTCGAAAAACCTGACGACCACGATAGGCGTAAAGGTAGCAAAAACGACCTCATTGTAACTTACAAGGGGTATTCTTTTTCTGTAGAAGTAAAATCCCTTCAAACAAACTCCATCAAAAAACACCCTTCAGATGAGACACTAACCGGATTAGCTCAGGTGGATGCCAGCGATAGACGTACTGTCACACTATCAGATGGCTCTAAACTGGGAACAACATGTTTACTTGCGGGTGATTTTGATTTGCTTGCTATCAACTTATTTCAATTCAGGCAAGAATGGGACTTTGCCTTTATATTGAATCGAGATTTGCCTCGATCCAATAGCAAAAAATACACCCTATTTCAAAGAGGGGAACTTTTGGCTACTTCAATTAAGATCACTTGGCCCATTGAAGCACCCTATGAATTAAATCCTTTCGATTTGTTTGATCGGTTAATTGCGGAAAAAAAATAGCTCTATCTAATTTTTACAAATACTAAAAAATAGGAATGATTCTTCCGAGCATGTTTTTGTCGTTTTATTCTACTTACACCAGGCTTGTTTGTTCGCATAACAACAAAAAGATCTTTTGTGTAGAATCCCATATAGGCATATTCATTGATGATTTCAACATGAGTTAACCACTGCTTATTTGCACTCACCTCATCTTGACATTTCACGATTAAAACACCGTCTTTTCTCAAAATACGGTAAGCCTCTCTGCCTGCTTGAACGTACAAATCCAGTACCGCAGCGTGCCACTTGGGTTGGGCAGATTCTGGATGCCCATTGTGACTTTTAGCTTGATAAGCCTGCCGAAAGGCAACATGACTACCAAGCGCACCCCGATGTTCTACTTTTTCTCTCAATAAGCCCTCCATATAGGGAGGATCAAGTACCACACAATCTATCGAACCATCCTCATACGGCAGATTCCGACAGTCTATACCTGTTTGAATGTCGGTGGGAAGAACTTTATAGTGCTCTTCCGAGACATTGCGCCAAAATACGCCTTTTCCATATGTAACGTCTGCCACCGTAGAACCAATTGGCACATGTAGCGAAAGAATTTTTGGAAAGACATCGGCATTATTGGCTTGATAGGCCGAAAGGATAAGGTCTGTTGTAGCTTCACCGCCTTGTATTCGCTTTTGCTTAATAATTCCATCCATCATTGACCTGAATCCCTTTTCGCTGTAGACTATAAGTCACATCTTAATATAGAAAAACAAAAAAGGCAATAATTACCGAGTACAATTTTGTTGACAAACCGCACCGATGTTCGTATCATTTTAGCATCTTGAGAAAAAGAGGCCCTAACTTTTGTAGGAAGTCAGAGCCAAGTGTGTGAAAGTAGCTACTTCACTATCTATCACTATTAGAAAGGATAATACATTATGTCTAGTCTTGAACAGTTCCAAGAATTTGATGGCACGATTCGCAAGGTTATCATTAATGGAGAAATGCACTTCTCTGTTATTGACGTTTTTAAGCATTATGGGTCGGGTAGCAGGTATCCTCAAAAAGAATGGGAGCGTGCCAAATCTCGGCTTGAGGAGCAGGGTTTCGATGTGGCGACCAAAATGTCGCAACATCAGTTTCCAGGTCAAGGGCAGCGCCCCACCCCCGTCGCCAACTTCGATACGTTTCTGCGGATTGCCATGATTGTCAGCTTCAAAAATTGGGAAGGCATCCGCGAATATATGGTGACGGCAACGCATGAAAAAATCGAGGCACAGGCCGAAGCTCAACGCGAACGCGAAGCCCTTCGCCAAAAATCCAAACGTATCCGCCTATCCTATACGGAGACACTCATCGAGACGCATGAAAACCGCCATCCCAATTTTGCACGGGCTACGAACGCTGGGTACAAGGGCTTATTCAATATGGTCGCGTCGGAAATTATCAAATATCTAGGGCTAAATGAATCGCAGGCGAAATATTTGCGAGACCACATCGGGGATTTGGCATTGACGGGGATCACAGCGTATGAAGCGTTCGCCAAACATGACATGCTGGCATTTGGTAGTCAATTGAGTGATGAACAACAGGCTAAATTGACGTATCAGGCAGCACAGGAAATTTTGCAGATCGTTAAACCGCGTGCCGAACGATTGAAAATAGATTTAGTGTCGGGCAGGCCGTTGTTAGCGCCGCCGGATTATTCAGCGGGTGAAATCGAAAATTAGTCAGCTAAAAAACCTCGCAACCAGTTAATCCCAGCGTCTTCGTCATAAAAAACTTTGCCAATGACGCGGGCGTTGGGGTCTTCATTTTGGAGTTGGATGGCCTTCTTAAAAATCACCTGCCCCGATAGTTCACGCGAGACGATGATGGCAAGGCGGACATAGAGATTGGGGCGGGAAACTAGCATTTCCTCAAATTCTTGCTGGTTACGCGGGGTAATGGCAACTTTAAACACGTCATAATGGTTGCTGTGGGCATAGGTCAGGCCGACGCCTTTGGCATTCAGTTCATGCACGGCGAGATAGGGCTGGTCGTCGGGCCACTTTTCGAGGTTTTCCATGACCATCCGACCCCATTCATCCCATGTTTTTTCCATGACACTGGACAGGCGATAGATGACAATCCGTCCATCGTCTAACCAGTTTTGCTCAATATATGCCATACTTCTTCCCCGCAACAGAAAATCTATTTCCAGAGTAGCACAAGAATGGGCAATTTACAGAATCTCCATCAATATTTTACAACTTCGAGCAATTCAAAACATTAGGGTCAGGCCCACGATGATCAAAAGTACCAAGATGATTTTGCGAAAGGTGTTGGGGTTGATATGTTTAGCCAAAGCGATGCCGACGACAATGCCCATTAAAATAGCGGGGACGGCCAGCAGATAGTGGTTAAAAACGGTGCGGGTGTAATTATCGCTAAGGGCATGGGTCGCAATAACGGTGAGGCTGTTAAGCATAAAAAAGCCCTGCAAATTACTTTTAAATTCGCGGGGTTCCCAGCGGCGGCAATTGCCATAAATTACGACAGGTGGGCCAGCCAAATTATAGACCCCACTGAGCAGGACGGATAAAAATCCAAAACCATAACCCCAACGCGGATGTTCGATTTCGGGTAAATGGAAATTGGACAGGCCATAGATGCTGTACCCAATGACAACCACGCCGAGGGCTTTCAGAGACCGTGCGGAAAGGGTGACTTTGACCCCACCCCTCCCTGCAAGCGAGGAGGGGCTTCAATAGGCGGTTTTATGTCGGGCAGGGCTGTTTGTGAAAGCTCTTTCCATTTGGTCTCTTATTCGACTTTGGCGATAACTAGGAATTTGACGTGGTGCTTGAGGCGGTTGATTCTAATCGTGCCGTTCAAGTCGCTGAAGTAATCGAAACACATGGCGACCCACCAGAGCAATATCGCTACGATGACGATTGGTAGTCTTATACATCTGCTTCCCACGGCGTTCTATATGAGGTAAGGATTTGAACGTATTGTGCCCGCTCCGATACTGCCGGATTGCTGTGATAGGATTGACTGACGAGTCCCTGCACCTCCGCGACGGAAGTGTAGTCATTCTCATCAAGCCACTGGCGCAAGTCCTTGTTCAACTGGAGGAGATAATCAATCCCATTTTTGAGCAACGCGGAGGCTAATAGTGTCACTTTCGCGCCAACCATCAACAACTTTATGACATCTTCAGCGCCATAGATGCCCCCAGTTGCGGCAAGATCTGCCCGAACCCTGCCATAGAGCATGGCGATCCCGTGAAGTGCAAGTCGCAAATCTTGGGCACTGCCAAACGACGCTTCTAAACGCGGTCTCAGCGTCTGAGGCTCAAAATCGGCTTGATAGAAGCGATTGAACAGCACAAGGGCATTTGCCCCAGACTGATCTAGCCGTGTCGCCATATTGCCCACATTGGTGAAAAATGGGGTAAGTTTTACGGTGAGAGGTATCTTGACTGATTCTCTAGCCACTTTGAGAATTTGAAGATAATTACTTTCAATTTGGTCAGCTGTTCTGTCCATATCGGTGGGCCAATCGTAGATATTCAGTTCGAGTGCGTCTGCCCCTGCCGCTTCGATTTGTTGTGCGCATTCACTCCACCCCCCCAAGGACTGAGCATTTAGGCTTGCGATGATAGGAATGCCCACAACCTCTTTCGCTTTTCGAATGTGAGCGAGGTACTCATCAACCGTCAGATGATAAAATTGTTGTTCGGGATATGGCGCGGCGGCATTGGCTTCGGTCGCTTTTGGATGCGCTTCCAAATACTCATGGCGGCGCTGTTCGTTCCGTACTTGTTCTTCAAAGAGAGAGAATAAGACAACCGCGCCTGCCCCAGCAGCATCCATACGTTTAATATTCTCAATGCTTAGGGACAGTGGAGAGGCTGAAACAACCAGTGGAGAACGCAACCGTATATTGAGATAGGTGGTCTCCAAACTCATCATGATTATTTAACCTCCAAACATTTTTAGTTCATCGCCAATTACCAAGCAGGCAAATTCAAACTGAAGTCATTTCGGATTCAGGGGCTGGTTGTGCCAACATCCGCGAGATGGGCAGCAAATCCAACCACCATTGTTTCTTGGGTCGTTGGTAGGTCTCATCCATTAGTTGAGGCATTTCTTCAATGTTGTGAATACGAATGCCACCGGATTCCAACCCAATGAAAGCACCTGCTGGCGTTGCGGAATTGGCGTTCTCAATCAGAAACTCCACACAACGAGCCGCCAGACGGGTCGCTTGGATGCGATCAAATGGGGAGGGATCGCCCCCTTGTTGGACGTGCCCAAGAATGGTTTGGCGGACATCGAAGAGTGAGCCACCTTCTTCTTCAAACAGTGCTGCCACAAAATCGGCAGTATAAATCGGGTTTGCCTTTTCGTTGCGAATCATCAGTCCGAGCCGTTTTCCCAATTCGAAACCTGTCATCAGATGATCGAGATCATTCTGCAAATCCCGAAGTGTGATTCCTTCCTCGTGCAGGTAAACACGCTCGGCACCTGTGGCAAGTCCACTCATCAGAGCAAGGTAGCCACAATACCGCCCCATCACTTCCACAACGAAACAACGACGCTGTGCTATCGCCGATTGTTTAACTCGATCCACCGCCCACATAATATTGTTCAAAGCAGTATCCGCGCCAATACTGAGTTCAGAACCCGGCAAATTGTTGTTAATTGAGGCGGGTAGGCAAATAATAGGGATATTGAATGCGGGGAAGTTTTCGCGCTGTTTGTAGAGACGATAAGCCCCTTGATAGGCAGTCCAACCGCCAATTACTAATAAACCTTCTATTTCATACCTTTCAAGATTACGTGCCACAGGATAAAAGGTACTCTCACTGGGCACCTCGCGGTTCGCACCGAGTTCAGAACCCCCTGCAGACGCCCACCCATTGACACTCATCCAATCCATTGGCTCGATCTCGCCATCAATGAGACCCTGAAAGCCATTGTTGACCCCTAGCATTATGTGGCCTTTATCCAACCCGATCCGTATGGCTGCGCGAATCGCTGCATTCATACCGGGTGCTGGCGCACCGGAGTTTAATACCGCCAGTCGCAGTCGTTTTTGCCCTGCGATTGGCTCATGGGGCAACGAGCGTAATAGGGTTTTTAGTGTACGCAATGTCTCTCGAAAGCTGTTCCCACGTAACTCCAAAGCACGCTCATAATTTTTGTCGGCAATCGCTTGTCCGACAGCTTTGCTTTGCTCCACACACTTCATCAGTGGCTCACGCACAATACGATTTCCACGCAAGCTAATCAATTGGGGTTCGTCATTCGGGCTACCACTCATAACAGCATCAACCGCAGCAGCCCCCATCAAGGTACCCAAATTGCGGTCAAAAGCGCTTGGCGTTCCACCACGCTGAACATGCCCCAAGACGGTGACACGCACCTCTTCATCGAATTCCTTTTTTAATACTTCCATGACATGCGTGCTAGTGATTGGCTTGCCATTTCGATCACGCGCACCTTCGGCGATAATCACGATACTATCACGTCTGCCTGCTTGACGACCTGCCTTCAGATCGTCACACATCTTCTTTTCCCAATTGTCAACTTCAGGCGGATTCTCCGGGATAAGCACCCAATCAGCACCCGTAGCGAGGCATCCCATCAACGCAAGGTAGCCACAGTTACGCCCCATTACTTCCACGACAAAAGTACGCTGATGACTAGCGGCGGTGCTGCTGATAGCATCTATCGCCTCAGTGATGCGATGTAGGGCAGTATCGGCGCCAATGGTCATGTCGGTACCGTGCATATCGTTGTCAATGGAACCAACCAGCCCCACGATAAAGAGATTTGCATACTGCTTGGCAATTTCAGGCGTTATTTGATTCATTTCGGCTAACTCGGTCAGTAGGCTTTGCCATTCCTGCCGCAGAACATTAGCCCCCGTCAAGCTGCCGTCACCGCCGATCACCACAAGATTGTCTACGCCGCGTTCTACTAAATTGTGTACTGCTTTGCGACGCCCTTCTCGCGTGCGGAATTCATCACACCGTGCCGTCCCAATGACGGTACCCCCGCGATGGAGGATACCACCAACAGAGTCCCATGTTAGTTTCCGAAATCGGTCACCGCCGTCAATCAAGCCTTGATAGCCTTCGTAGATCGCGTAGACCTCAATACCTCGGTTGAGTGCGATGCGTACAATGGATCGGATCGCCGCATTCATGCCGGGGGCATCGCCCCCACTTGTCAAGATGGCGATTCGTTTTGCGCACATAAGGGATTCTGTTCCTTTAGTATCCATCATCTGCGAGTATCAACGCCATCGGGTGAAACAAAGCAGATGAACCAGTTTCATATCTAGTGATTTAGGTTTACTAATGATCTTATTGGGTAAATTGGGTGCAAACGTCGCTACGTGGTTCATCTACCTTACAGGGAATGCCGTTTTGACACCGATTGCTGGTCAGACCCAATCCAATTTACTAGGTCAAGAACATAGGCATACCAAGCACGTGGCGGATACGTGGGCGATAAATATCTGTATCGTACAATTCTGCAACGTTGGCACGCTTCTTGCCTTGAGAAAGGGTTGCAATTGGGACATCGCTGTAAACACCACGTTGGAGACAGACCAATCTTCCAGACTCACCACGCTCAACAAGGCTCATCGCTACATGGGCAAAGTTGGCAGCAACCATCAGGTCAAGCGAATCCGGGGCACCACTGCGCATCAAATAGCCAAGCTGCTGGTAGATAATGTTTTGCCCGGTTAGCTGCTTCAAGGTATCTCCGACATATTGCCCTATGCCACCCAGTTTACGATGTCCGTAAGCATCTTCCTGACCGCTTTCCATGACTTGCCCTTCAATCGGGTGTGCGCCTTCAGAAACAGTCAGCATGGCGTAGTTGCTTGGATTGTTGTTCTTATCATCAACCAAAAATGCCGCGAGCTTTTCGAAATCGAACGGAACTTCCGAGATTAATGCGCGATCTACCCCTGCGAGATAAGCCGCGATAAGTGAGGTCTCGCCAGAATTTCGCCCAAATAGCTCGACCACTGCAATCCTTTCATGAGAGCCAGCCGAGGTACGCAGCGCATGAATAAACTCTACACTGCGCGTGACTGCTGTCGAGAATCCAATGCAATAGTCTGTTCCATAGACGTCATTATCCATCGTCTTAGGAATGCCAATCACCCGAATGCCTTCGCGTGAAAGCCGCTCTCCATAACTCAAGGTGTCATCACCGCCAATTGGGATCAAGCAATCAATTCCCAGTTTGCTAATGACTTTGAGTACATGTGGGGTCACGTCTCGCACGTTGTCACTGGAATCGCGCAGAAATTCAGGGAGGTCTTTATTTTTCATGTTCGAGGGGTTTGTACGCGAGGTGTGCAAAAACGTTCCGCCGCTACGGTCTACACGGCGTACTGCCTCACGGTTGAGCGGTGTTACCCAAGTGTCGTTCTTCTCAGGGTTGTCGAGATTATATTCAACAAGGCCCATCCAACCACGACGCACGCCAAAAACCTCATAACCGTTATCAATTGCCCGACTTACAATCGCCTTGATAGAAGAATTGAGACCGGGGACATCGCCTCCGCCTGTCAAAACGGCTAGTCGCATAATGGACGCTCATTTCCTTACATAATTCTAATCTTTATATTGATTCTACCATCGTTGGTAACGCCGTAAATCTTTCGGCGAAGAATCGGGATGAACGGCACTATAGTCGCGTTACTTTCATCATCGGTTCTCAATACGACGCCAAAAAATGGATCAGCAGCGGTTATAATATCCCTCACACGAACAAAGAGTTATTGAGTGGAGGCTGTGATGCTGCTTACACGAGTTCCCGATACTACATTTAACTATGATCGTATCGCCGAACTGCTTGGTGCTGAAGCTGACAGTTTGCTTCAGCATCGTTGCCAGACCATTAGCAAAGACCGACTTTACCTTCCGGGGCCAGATAGCGTCTCGGAAATTTGGGGAATGTCGGATCGCACCCCGCAAGTCCTTCGTAGCCTAGAGCAACTGCATAGTCATGGGCGGCTTGCGGGAACAGGATACCTTTCCATCTTGCCCGTTGACCAAGGGATTGAGCATTCCGCCGGGGCATCCTTCGCCAAGAACCCAGATTACTTCGACCCGGCAAAGATCGTTGAACTGGCTATTGAAGGTGGATGCAATGCGGTTGCCTCGACCTTCGGCGTGTTGGGGGCAGTTGCCAGAAAATATGCCCATAAAATTCCGTTTCTGGTGAAGGTCAATCATAATGAACTGCTGTCCTATCCAAATCAGCATGACCAGATCATGTTTGGGACAATAAAGGAAGCATGGAATATGGGGGCTGTCGCCATCGGTGCAACGATTTACTTTGGATCGCCTGAAAGTGGACGGCAATTGGTTGAGGTGGCGGAAGCATTTGCCTATGCCCACGAATTGGGTATGGCGACGGTGCTTTGGTGCTATCTGCGTAATCCGGGTTTCAAAGTCAATGGCACCAGCTATGAGACTGCGGCTGACCTCACAGGACAGGCCAATCATCTCGGCGTGACCATTCAGGCGGATATTGTGAAGCAAAAGTTACCAGAGACAAATGGGGGTTACAAAGCCCTAAACATGGGCAGTTCATCCTATGGCAAGACGGATGAGCGTATGTATACCCAGTTGTCCTCCGACCACCCCATTGACTTAACGCGCTATCAGGTGGCAAATGGTTACATGGGTCGCGTGGGGTTAATCAATTCCGGCGGTGCAAGTGGCAAGAACGATCTTGCAGAAGCCGTCAAGACAGCCGTCATTAACAAACGGGCTGGCGGGATGGGTTTAATCAGCGGACGCAAGGCCTTCCAACGTCCGATGGCTGAAGGGGCGGCGCTACTGAATGCTATCCAAGATGTCTATCTGTGTGAAGATGTGACGATTGCATAGTCCAAGTGTCAGCGTTTCAGCATTGTATTGAGCAATATTTTTGTTAGCAATAGACCCAGCAGTTGAGCATTCTCCCCGGATGTTAAAGAACTGCTGGATTTTCTCCCCTGTCCACACGGGACATCATTCCGACGAAATCCCCAACTTGAGTTCCAATCTCAATAACTTAGATGGCATAAGTCTGGCAGGCGCATGACAGTAAAATGGGTGCATCATATAGAGTAGGGAGAGTCTATGGAAAAATTTTAGGTATTGAGTGTTAGGAGGTCAAAAGATGGCTTTTTTGGGGCGGACCCTGTGCGCTATTTTTGCTTTGTTGTTGTTTGTGTCAAGCAGCGGAGTTATCCTCAGCCGGGCCATCTCTAGTTCGCCTGAACCAGCCCTCATCTTATCTCAGCGTGAGGGCGAAGGGCGGCTGTATTTGGTTGATACACGCGGCGGCATCTCACAACGACTTACCCACGACCACAACTTGCTATATTATGTGGGGGCATCCTCCGACAAATCAGGCAAGTGGCTCTATTTCCAAGTACAAGACCCTCAAATTCGGTCAGACCTCGTCGGTAGGCCCACCGGCATGTTGTACCGTGTTCGACCCGACGGTACCCACATGCAGCAGCTAGGGAATCAACGGATTCAACTGGGCACTATTGTCTGGTCAGCCAACCGTCAATGGTTGCTATTTTTGTGGAATCGGGCGGGATTTCGTCCCAATCTATGGGCTATTCGGCCTGACGGCAGTGAGTCTCACAGCCTCACCGATGGATTTGATGGCTATATCGGGGTACAAAACGGGCCGGGATTGTTTTTTTCACCAGATGGCGAATCGGTGGCCTTTAGTGGAAGGCAGAGCGGGTCTAACCATATCGGCATTTATCAAGTACGCCTAGACGGGACAGGTGTCACAGAACTTACCGAAAATTTTGAGGGCCACTTTGTATTGCGGGGATGGCCCACCCAAACGTGGATGTTGGTCGTGCGTGACCAAGTTCTCTATCGCTTACAAACCGATGATCCCCAATTAACGGCCCTCAGTGTGGCTGAACCATCTAAACGTAGCGATGTTTCGGGTTGGGTACAAGACGGCGCAGTTTTGGTCGCCTCTACCACTCGCAATACCGATTCAGGCCTTTTTGCGCTGGCGTCTACCGATGGGGCTACCCCGCGCTGGATACTCGAAGATAGTGCCTTTGTGGACTTCACCCCTAACCAACAGGAGGTGATTGCGCGGAGGGATGGCGGCACTCGTTTGGTACGTGTGGCACTCGATGGCGGTACTGTTATCGAGCTTGTCTCGGACCCCACATTGGAACGAACATGGGGGTATACCCCCGATCATCAGTGGTTATTGTTTACGAGCGCTGATCCTCAAACAAGCCAAACGAATTTGCGACGGGTGCGTCTGAGTGATGGCCTTATTCAAACACTGCATCCGTTTGATACACCCATCAGGGTGCATCACTGGAATGGTGACGAATGGCTGATTGTGCAAAGCCGTCCTACTATGCACCAAACGAGCGTCTATTGGCAAATCCGTCCCGACGGAAGCGAGATTCATCGTCTATATGGCATCACCGACCAAGACACCTTTGTTCAATGGGATGTGGATAGTGAGCATAGTTGGTCGCCAATGTTAATGCTATTGGGTAGTCTTGTACTAGGTGCCAGCTATTTTGTAGCATCCAAAAGATTTAGGGAGTTTGTGGATGACCGCTTCCCCCAAAAACTTTGATATTTCAGGGCCGCTTGCCAATCAAAACGCCCTGCTCAACAGCCTCTATGATATAGATGATATTCGGCAAGCATCGTTTAAAAACATTCTGCTATTGTTGTATATTGCGACATGGCTGACCACCATTATCCTCATCACGTTTCTCTCCGACGCCCCCCGCGACTTGTTGTGGCTCAATATTCTGCTCATGATGTTTTGTGGGGTAATTTGGTGGCTCAATGGCAGTATCCCCCACTGGACACCCTACCTACTGATTACCATCATGTGGATTTTTACCATGCTAGGGTCGCTGCTCATCCATGACCCACTCATCCTATTTGGTCTCTCGGTGGTGATCATTCTTTCAAGCAATTTGACCGCCGTGCCCATGCAGTTGACAGTTGCCATCTTGTCTACCATTTTTATTGCCCGATTTTATACCCTAGATGAAAAAACCTTTGGGCCTTTTATATTTATCTGGATCAGTCTGGCAGCAAGTTTTCTTAGTCAGCGTGGTTTAATCCGGGCATTGGATATTTCCAATCGCTATCAACTGTATGCGATTGACCAAATGAAAAAAGCCCGTGAACAACGCGCCGAATTAGCCAAGATGACCCACGCATTGTTGTCATCCCAAGAAAATCTCCGAAATGCCAATGCCCAATTGCGTTATGCCCGCGATTTTGCAGAGGAAGCCCGCAAACTTAAAGCCCAATTTGCCGCAAATGTCAGCCATGAACTTCGTACCCCCATTAATCTTATCGTCGGCTTCAGCGAAATGATTGCAACGGCCCCCGAAGCCTATGGTACACAGCTTCCGTCGGTCTACCGTCCCGATATTCAAGCCATCTATCGCAATGCCACCCATCTGCAAAATCTCATTAATGACATTTTGGATATATCGCAAATCGAAGCGGCAAAATTAGCCATCATCAAAGAAGAAACCCAACCGAAACAGGTCATCGAAGAAGCAGCCTTAATCGCAGGCAGCCTCATCAAAAGCAAAAACCTGCGTTTCTGTGTCGAACTACCCCCCGATTTGCCAACCATCCGCATGGATCGCACCCGCATTCGCCAAGTCATCCTAAATTTACTGGCAAACGCTGTTCGGTTTACCAACGAGGGTGTAATTACGCTAAGTGCCAGCGTTGATGAGCATGTATTGACCCTCAGCGTTTCTGATACAGGGCAAGGAATTCCGGCCCATGAATTGAATCGGGTATTTGAAGAGTTTTATCAGGTGGATGGCAATTTTTCCCGGAAAAATGGCGGGACAGGTCTCGGATTGGCGTTGAGCAAACAGTTCATCATTCAACATGGGGGGCGGATGTGGATTGAAAGTGAGGGCATACCGGGTCAAGGTGCGACCTGTTCTTTCACGCTACCACTGACCGACACCGTGTATTATCCGCTACACGACCTCGGTCATACTCCACAACCCAGCACGGTGATTCACAATATCTTGGTATGGGATGATGATCCGGCCATTCTTCAATTGTTTAAGGGGTATTCCCAAGACCACCAAGTCAAAGGCTACACTGATGCCACCAAAATCATTCAATCGGTAGCAGAACTGCACCCGGTTGCGGTCATTGCGGGGTCACATATGCCAACCGACGACCTTGAAGCCGCGATTCAACATGTCAGCCCCGAAACAGCCTTAATCAAATGCCCAATGCCAAGTGGGCGCCGCGCCGTTCAAGCGATTGGCTTGTCGGATTATCTGGTCAAACCCGTCTCCCGCCAAGCTCTTTTGGATGCCCTTGAACATATCGGTACCGACCTTGATAAAGTGTTGATTGTGGATGACGATTGGGATGTATTACGGATGCTCACTCGCTTTTTACAGACGGCCAAACAAAGCTATACCGTCAATACTGCTTCTGGTGGGCTGGCTGGCCTCGAAATCATGCGTCAAGACCCGCCCGATGTCGTGGTATTAGATATTTTGATGCCGGATGTAGATGGTTTCACGGTAATTGAGCATATGAAGGCCGACCCATTCTTAAAAGATATTCCAGTCATTGTGGTATCCGCGCGTGGAGCAACCGAAGCCATCACTCAATCGGTGGAGGGTAAAATCACGATTCAGCGCGAAATTGGATTCCAGCCGATTGAATTGGTGAGTTGTATTGAGGCGTTGGCAAGCAATCTTATGCTTCCAACTGCGCCAAAATCGTAAGCAGATCCACTCGCCCCGGCGGCTTTTTTAGATAATTGTCCGCCCCAAGCGATAGGGCCAATTCGGGAATATCCAACACCGAACACACTAAAATGGGGATATGTTGGGTATCGGGGTGATTTTTGAGATGCTGCAAAACATCCCAGCCATCGTATTCCGGCATCATCACATCCAAGATAATCGCCAGCGGCTGTAATTTTTGGGAAAGCTCGATGCCCTCCAACCCGTCTTGGATACCCAACACGGTGTAGCTGGAGTTGGCTAGATACCGCTCTACAAGGGCGATAAAGTCGGGATTATCATCAATCACCAAAATATTTTTCTGATAATGGGGTAGCCTCAAATGGATCGTGAGTTCATTCGGTTGGTCGCTTTCAAACAGCAGGTTCGCCCCAACCGCCCCAACCAAATATTCGACTGTTTTATCCTGCTCCAGCGCGGCTTGGACTTGGGAAAGGTCTTGATCTGTGCCGAGAATAATTAGACTGATCTGGGTGTCATGCTTAACCCGTGATGCCCCTATCGTAATCTCCCCGCCCGTCCGCATTACTTTGAGGGTTTCGTTGATGATATATAAAACTGCTTGTTTTAGGGACATTGGTGGAATATTCACGATAATGGCCGGGTCAGCCACATCGCTCTGAACGATCACCCCATGCTGTTCTGCCAATGGGCCAATGGAATGGATCACCGTCGCAATAAACGCCGCCAAATTCGTTTCGACAGCACTGGCTAATTGATAGGCGCGTTCAATCTCCGACTGAACCGAAATGGAATCGGAATGGGTAGGCTCTAGCCCGCCCTGTGTTTGCGCAATATGCTCCCACAGCAACTGGCTCAAAATCCAGATGGCCCGCTGCAATTCTCGATAATATTGACGTTCACTTAGGGCCAGTTGTTGTAAGACTGTCGGCGTGGAATGTTCTTCGATATAGCGCAGCAGCAAAATATTATACAGACGGGATTGGCGGGATTGTAAATTGGCCCGTTCCGCTTCGTTTAAACGTTCAATGGTCTCAATGAGGATTTTTCGTGCGGTCTGAATGCGTTCCAAGCCGCTGAGATGGGGGGCCAGTTTGTGTACCAAAGGGTCGCTTTGCATCGCCGTAAAATCATACAGATGTGCCAAGCATTCCCGTACTTCCTGTTCAAACGATTCCGGAACAGCCGAATCTTCGGATTTCATAGAATTCCCTAAACTCAATTCTCAAATCCCACCCTGACAGAACAATGGCAGAACGATGGCAGTCAAATTGCAGCCCCCACCCACTATCCTTGAGGGTAGTGAACAAATTATACCCCATCCCATTTTGGATGAGGCGAGGAGGTGAGCCATTCGCACATTGCCGTTGAAGCCAACTTCCAGCAACCGTTTATTTTTTCCAGCGAAGAGTCAGGAGACTAGGAAAATGCAAAAAACTCGTAAGATGATTCTCTTTTGTACGCTTGCCCTAAGCATGATACTCACCCTATCGGCGGGGCATGTGGAAGCCCGACAATCCCCCACTGTCATTACTATGTGGCATATCGCGGTTGAATCGGACTCGTTCTATTCGGTGCTGCCCCCTGCGATTGAACGTTTTAATGCCACCCATACGGACGTTCAAATCGAAGCCCAAGCCATCCAAAATGATGCGTTCAAAACCCAAATTCAGGTGGCGATTGCCGCTGGTGAACAACCCGACATCTTTATGACGTGGGGTGGTGGGCTGCTGCAAAGTTATGTTGAGGGTGGCGTGGTGCGGGATATTCCTGAATTGGATACCGAATTGGGTGCCAACTTCATCCCCGGCGGCTTTGCGCCTTCAACTTTTGATGGCAAACACTATGCCGTTCCTGCGAACTTGGCGGGGGTGTTCCTCTACTACAACAAAGACCTGTTTGAACAATTCGACCTGTCCGCCCCTGCCACATGGGACGAACTGATTTCCTCCTGCGAAACCTTCAGCGAAAACGGCATCATCCCAATCGCGTTGGGCAATGTGAACCGTTGGACGGGTTCGTTCTGGTTTATGAATCTTGTCCTGCGCTCTGGTGGCCCAGAACCCTTTATGAATGCCTTTAATCGCGTTGATGGGGCATCATTCACCGACCCAGCCTTTGTAGAAGCGGGCACGAAGATTCAAGAAGCCGTTGAAGCAGGCTGCTTTGGTGAAGGCTTCAATGGAGTGGACTATCCCGATGAACAACTGCTGTTTGGCACGGGTCTCGCCGCGATGGAACTGCAAGGCGACTGGAACTATGCTGGTCTGCTCAATATTGACGCCGAAATCGCCGAAAACAGTGTAGACGTTGTACCCTTCCCCCTGCTCGACAGTGAAATGGGTGATCCCAATGCGTTGGTCGGTGGCACAGGACAGGCCTTCGCCATCTCTGCGGATGCCCCCGCCGAAGCCAATGTTGCGCTGATCGAACTACTCGGCAGTGAAGAATTCGGTCTGTCGGTAGCCGAAAACGGCTTCATTCCGGCGTTGAAGGGCTTTGACCAAAACATCGAAGTCCCAATTGTACAAAAGATGGCCTCCTTGCTAAGTCAGGCATCCTTTGTCCAACTAGCCTACGACCAATTCCTGCCACCTGAGCTTGCCCAAGTTCACTTGGATACGACGCAGCAGTTGTTCGGCCTTAGCACGAGTCCCGAAGATGCTGCTGCCGAAACAGAAGCAGCAGCGGTTGAAATCTTAGGGGCTGAATAAAGACTGTAGGTGCTCTGGATACAGGGGCGTATCTCCCATGCGCCCCACCTTTTTTGAGAGGATAGGCAACTCATGGCAACCATCAGCCAAGTCTTTAAAAACCGCACACCCGCCCCACGATTTCACCTCCGACTCAGTGAGCCACAAAGGACGGCTATTGCCTTTCTAGCACCAGCTTTGCTCATTTTCAGCATTTTTGTGCTCTGGCCTATTATCAAATCCGTTCGCTACAGCCTCTATGATTGGAACGGAGTCGGGCCACTTTCGGATTTTATCGGCGTCAATAACTATGAAGATTTGCTGCACGACAAGGTTTTTTGGAAGGCGCTCAAAAACAATGGTATTGTGGTGATTTGGTCGCTCGGCACACAAATTCCACTCGGTGTTGGATTAGCCTTACTGCTCACACGCGGGCTTAAAGGGTCATCCTTTTTTCGCACATTGTACTTTGTCCCGATGGTCTTATCCGAGGTCATCGTTGGTGTTATTTGGCGTTGGATTTATCAACCATTTTTCGGCATGGCAAATGCGGCCCTCCTCGAACTGGGGCTTGATAAACAAGGATGGCTTGGGGACGAAAAACAAGTTTTGCTGTGCATCTTGGTGGTGGCAACATGGCGTTATCTCGGCTTCTATATTGTGATCTTCATCGCTGCTATTCAAGGCATCCCAGAGGAATATTATGAAGCGGCCAGCATTGATGGCGCGAATGCCTTTCAGCGTCATCGCTATATCACGATTCCCCAGTTAATTCCGACCATCCGTGTTGCCTCGGTGCTCATGATTGTAGGGGCACTCAAATCATTTGACTTGGTGTGGGTCTTGAGTCAAGGCGGCCCCTCACATGCCAGCGAACTGGTGGCAACCTATATGTTTAAAGAGGCGTTCAGTTCCAACAATTGGGGTTATGGCAGCACTATCGCCTTTACGCTGTTTTTGATTGCGTTTGTGCTGGCGATCACGTTCATCTTTTTTACCCGTCAGAAAAAAGACACTTAGTCTGGAGCTATTTATGTCGTTCACCAAACTACAAAGTGCAAATAGTCTGGTCAAAAGGTTGCCAGTATCGCTGAGTAACCCTTTTAAGCTATTAAGACATATGCACTGGAGACGCTTTTTCCGACGGCTGTTTAGAAACACCCTTATGAGCCTGTGGATGTATCCCATCGCCCTGTTTTTTGCGGTCATCTTTGGGTATCCACTGGTGTGGATGGTGTACTCATCCTTTAAGCCTACGCGCGAACTGGTCAAAAATGTCTGGGCCTTGCCGACGAACATATCGTTCGACAATTACGACGAACTCATTCATAACGACACCTTCCTAAATTACTATCAAAACAACTTGATTGTCGTGTTGGTGAGTGTTCCGCTGCTAACCCTCATTGCAGCAATGGCGGCCTTTGTTTTTGCTCGAATCCGATTCAAAGGCAGCACGCTCCTGTTTTATATGTTCCTTGCCGGGACGATGATTCCCGTCCACGTCACGTTGATTCCGCTTTATACCATGCTGCGTGATTTACATTGGCTAAACACTCTAACCGCCTTGATTGTCCCATTTATCAGTTTTAACCTGCCAGTCTCGATCTTTATCCTGCGTGATTTTTTCAGCAAAATACCCACCGAACTCGAAGACGCCGCACGGGTGGATGGGTGCTCCTCGGCCCGCATTTTCTGGTCAATTATGCTGCCACTGGCCCGCCCCGCCATCGCTACCGTCGTCATTTTGAGTGCAGTCAGCGCATGGAACGAATATTTGTTTGCCTTGACGTTCATCGGGGCGAATAACGACGCTTATACCCTACCACTGGGGACGTTATCAATGGTATCGGCATTGGGGATAACCCACTTTGACCGCATGTTCAGTGTGCTTACAATGGCGACGCTGCCAATTTTGGCTTTCTATTTCATTGCCCAGCGCGAAATCATTAAAGGCATTACAGCAGGTGCAATTAAGGGCTAAATCAACTTTACATCCTGTCTGCCCGCCAGTTAAGCTCTACCCTAAAAAAGGCTGCCGATAACCAGACAGCCTTTGCACATTCCCTAGAGCAGGAAATTTTCTTCTCTTCTCAGATTAGTCATTCCCCCGCGATTTTGTATAATAGAAACCATCGTAAAGTGGACGAATAGAAGTCAATGGCCTCAAATCCCCAGTACAGCCGTTATAGTCAACATGCCCGCCGTTCGTTGGCCTACAGTCATTGGTTGGCCCGCGAATTTAAACATGCCGAAGTAGATACCGATCATCTTTTTGGTGGGATCCTACGTACAGAGGGCAGTCTGGGCTATCAGATACTGGCGGAGTTGGACATTGAGCGTTCGTGGGTTGAAGAGACCATCCACCAACTCCACCCATCCTACGAGACCGTATCAGAACGTCTACCCTTCTCTGGAGCATGGCGCGAAGCACTCATTTATGCCGTCGCCGAATCCAAATGGCTTGACCATCATTATATCGGCACCGAGCATATCTTATTGGGTTTGTTGCGCAGTGGCGGTGGTGAAGTGGGCACGTTATGGCGCGGGCTTGACCTCTCGCCTGACCAACTTCGTGGCAAGGCCAAACGCTTTTTGCAAGAGGGCCTTTCGGAAATCACAATTGAGTCGGCCCGGCGCATGGCAAAACTCAGCGAATTGGGTCGTCGTGTCTTGAATGCTGCCGAGCAATTAGCCAAATCAAATGAGCAGTATTCGGTCAGTCCAGCGCATTTACTCTTGGCCCTCACCCGTGAACGACGCAGCGTGGCGTATCGTCTGCTCCCCCAATGTAGTTTCGATATATCGCAGTTGGCACAAGATGTTCCACACCTCCCTGCGCAGTCAATGGAGGCCGAAGCCATGCTCGACCATTTGATTGATCGGGCGGTAGATCGGGCTGAGGCTTTGGGGTCGCACTACACGGGAACAGAGCATATTTTATTGGCGATGACGCTGGAACCCCGCCTACGCCAATACTTGACCGACTACGGAACAGATATTGGGCGACTGCAAGCAGCCCTGCGCGATACCCTCATGCGTCGTCGTTAGGAGATTTATTTACGACGCATCATGCTCATAACAATCGCCCCAACCCCCACCATAAACAGCATTGCCACTGCTGCCCCTGCAATCGAAAGCAGCAAGCGGGTATCTTGATCGAGGATTAATTCGCCCTCGGTCTCCTCAACACTTGAACGGGTCAGGCCATCGGCAAGGGGATCTATCATCTGTGCGCCAAAATTGGCCGTGATGCGGTTGCCCGTGTCCAAAAAGCTCACCCCAGCATCATTGCGGGTCGTCAGCAAATGATTAGGGGATGGTGGCACCACAATCCGAAATTCGCCAGCAGGTAAGCCACTAAAACACTGGGGGCCTTCTGCGGTGGTGACTAATGTCTGGATCACGACATCTGAAGTTAATAAGTTAACATCCACCCCCGACACAAGGTTTTCGCCTTCCTCACGCACGCCCACCTGTCCGCCATCCTGATAAACGACAATACAGACATCGTTCCCCGGCCCGCTCCGCACGGGGGTTGCGTTCGGGGGAACAATTGCGCCGATATCAACCGTAATAGATTGATCGGCTAAGGTGACATCCATTGATTCAGCAGTCGTTATCTGATAGGGTGTCCCGCCGCCTTCAACCGATAACTGATAGACACCGGGGGGCAGACTACGGATACAATCTTCATCGGTGGTAGTCGTCAGCGCCCCAATAACCGTGCCCTCTTGACGAACCAGCACCCCGATACCGGGAAATGGTTGCTCACCTTCCTCCCATTGCCCATTTTGATTGGCATCATTAAAATCGCGGACGCAAATATCAAAGGTGGTCGTTTGGGCACGGCTGGCGGGCAAAGGTACAACCGACAATGCTAAAATAGTGAGGACTAAAAGAGTATAAGTGCGTGTCCGCAAGGGAAAACCCTCATCAGTTGGAAAGATAAATGATATTGGCGCATTATAACACGCGCATTGGGTGCAAACCTACTCCAATTACGTCGTTTGCCGTTCGTAATGCTGACGGCCTATGAAACCCTCTCCACGTTTTTTCTGGTTGCTGGTGATAATGACAATGGCAACTCTGGTCGGGTTTGGTCTGCTGGCATGGCGATTGTCACAGGGGGCTGCCAATCCAGCGTATCAAGGATCACTCCAATGGACGGATGATGAGTTTTTATGGGCAGGTGGTAGTGATGAGCAGATCATTCTTCCCGCTGATACCCTATTTTATGATGCCCCGTCTCTGCTAAAAAATGCGTCCTTCACCCTTGAAGTTTCAGCGCAAATCAACCAAGCCGCCGACCCATTTACAGCATGGGGCATCGCGCTGGCAAATAACAACGGCACATGGACAATGATCGGCATTAATGGTGCTGGATATGTCACGGCCCGCCAGTGCCTACAAACTATGATTCCCCGTCTCGATAGCTGCCCTCCCCTAGCCGAACCCACCCAACAAATCTTGACTTACTGGAAACCTTTCCGATTTATCCATCAGCGTGGGGCGACCAACACCATCCGCCTCGATTTTTTACCATCCCGTAACCAGCTGACTCTGCGCTTGAATCGAGAGTGGATGTGGGATTTGCCGTATGTACCGCCAGATCAGGTGATACTTTGGGGAGTGTGGATACAAGGTGGGCCAGATTCATTGAGCGGCGTTACATGGGACAAAACACGAGTCTGGTCAAATAAGTAGCGCGAATGTCCCACCTTCCGTACAATAACCGATAATGCAAAGTACATTTTTGGAGTAGATTACATTTTATGTCGGGGGCTATTCAGTTCAAAGGGATTCGACAAGGCTTACTCGTCACGATTCCACCCGATGATGAATGGGCGAAAGTGATTGCTGACCTTGCCATACGGATTGACCAACAGGCCGCTTTTTTCAAAGGGGCTAGTTTGGCCTTGGATGTGGATAAGCGGGCAGTCCGGCGACACGAACTGGCTAATCTACTCAATATCCTACAAAAACGGGATGTCAATTTAATTTCCGTGCTCAGTACCAGCGCCACCACACAAGGAGCGGCTCGCAAATTGGGCCTTGCGATTGAATTGGTTGATCCACCGACGACCACCTCGCATGTACCCGATGCCCTCAAAATAACTGAGTCTCCGCACGAAGCCCCGCTGCTAAAGTCGGATGTGCATGGAACCGAAGGCCTCTTAATCCGCCGCACGTTGCGAAGTGGTCAGTCTGTGCAGCATAACGGCCATGTCGTCGTCTTGGGAGATGTCAACGCTGGTTCTGAAATTGTAGCAGGTGGGGATATCGTGGTATGGGGCCGACTACGCGGCGTTGTTCATGCCGGGGCCTATGGCGATGAAACCTGTGTGGTGTGTGCCTTAGATTTGCAACCGACGCAACTGCGTATTGGTGCGCTAATTAGTGTCTCACCACCTAGCAAAAAACGACGCAAACATCCTGAACGGGCCTATATTGATGACGGTATGATTCGAGCCGAACCTTGGACGGATTAGCGATTATCGCTTGGAGTATGTCACGATGAGTGGACGGGTTATCACAATTACATCGGGCAAGGGTGGCGTAGGCAAAACCACTACCACTGCCAACCTAGCGATGTCATTAGCCTCGCTGGAACAAAGGGTTGTCGCTATTGACGCGGATATAGGACTGCGCAACCTCGACTTGATGATGGGCCTCGAAAATCGCATTGTCTATGATCTGGTGGATGTGGTCGAAGGTCGCTGCAAACTTAAACAAGCGATGGTCAAACACAAAGATTATCCCGCACTGGCGCTTATTCCAGCCTCACAGGTGCGCGACAAAACCGCTATTTCTCCCCAAGACATGATTACCGTCGCCAATGAACTGAAACACGCCCATGACTTTGTATTGATTGACAGCCCTGCCGGAATTGAGTGGGGCTTCAAAAATGCGGTTGCGCCAGCCGATGAAGTATTGGTCGTCACTAATCCAGAAGTGTCGGCGGTACGGGATGCCGACCGCATCATCGGATTGTTAGAAGCCGAAGAGAGACCTGTGCCTGTACGCCTCATCGTCAATCGTATTAAGTTGGGGATGGTACGTCGGGGCGATATGCTCTCGGTAGAAGATGTGGTGAGCCTGCTTTCAATCAAACTCATCGGTGTGGTTCCTGATGATGAGATTATTATCAAAAGCAGTAATGAAGGCGTCGCCGCCACAGGTCGCCCCAAACAAGCCTTTGAAGACATCGCACGTCGCTTGATGGGCGAAAAAGTTCCTTTCATGAATCTGGATAGCAACGGGGGTGTTCTCGAGCGCTTCCGCAAGCTGTTTGGAGGCGGGTAGAAGGAGATGACGATGAGTAACATTGTAGACCGTTTTTTCAGTCGGAAAGACCAACGCAGCGCCAAAACCGCAATGGAACGCCTGCGTTTTGTCTTGGTCACAGATCGCAGCCAACTCTCCCCCGAAAAACTGCGCGAAATGCAAGCCGAAATCATTGAGGTCATCAAAAAATACTGCCGTATTGATGAAAGCGCGGTGGAAATGAAATTGGAACTGCGTGAACGGGAAAACTATTTGGTCGCGGACATCCCCCTTGCCAAATCGGTAGAGCAGCCACACGAAGAACCCGGACGGATTGCCTTTTCGCTGCAAACGTCAAATTCCAGTTCCAAGCTGGAGGAAGAGGAGGAGGACAGCGAATAGGTGGTAGACCGTGCAAGATAATGCTTGACACACCCTGTTGCACACGCTACCCTACGCAATGCCGTCGGTTTTAGAGGAAGATTCAATGACATCCACTTATCGGTCAGCCTCCCGCACCCTACCCCGCACACAATCCCAAGCGACTTCATTGTGGCGCAATTTCGACTATTGGCTATTGGGTGCAACCATGCTGCTGGTATTGATCGGTATTTTGTTTATTCGCAGTGCGACCCTCGGCGCAGTAGACACCGACTTAATCGGACGGGTCAGCAGCCAAATCACCTATACTTTCATTGGGTTGGCGGTGGTTTTTATTCTTGCCAGCCTCGACTATCGCCTATTGGGAGCATTACAGCCCTATATCTACGGATTTTTGCTGTTTGCGTTGGGTTTGGTAGCCGCTGTTGGTCAATTGGGAGCAGCCGGGGCACAGCGCTGGCTCGACGTGGGTATCCCGGTGCAGCCTTCTGAAATTGGCAAAATGCTCATTATCATTGCCCTCGGTCAGCACCTCACCAAGCAATACCAAAAACTAGATCAATTCAAAACGGTGATCGTATCTCTGATTTATGTCGCTGTCCCGATGACCTTTATTTTCTTGCAGCCCAATCTTGGCAACGTGATTGCTTTCACTGTGATCTGGTTTTCGATGATTTGGGGAGCAGGGCTACGCATTACGCATCTTGTGATTATCGGACTGGTTGGCCTGATGATGCTCCCTGTCGTCTGGATCAACATGCAAGATTATCAAAAGGAGCGCATCTTAACCTTTGTGAATCCCGAAGGTAACAAAGACGCCCAATTTAACCGCGACCAAGCCTTAATTAGTATTGGTTCAGGTGGGTTGCTGGGCAAAGGCTATGCCAATGGTACACAAACGCAGGGTCGTTTTTTGCGCGTGCGTCACACTGACTTCATTTTTAGTGTCATTGCCGAAGAATCAGGCTTTGTCGGGGCGTCCGGCGTCTTGTTTTTGATCGGTTTTTTGGTCATGCGAATTGCACGAGTGGCGGCAATGGCTCGTGACCCTCTCGGTGCGTTGATCTGTTATGGTGTGGCAGGCATCATCGCCTTCCAAACGATCGTATCCGTTGGCATGAACCTTTCCATTTTGCCTGTGACAGGGTTGACCCTACCCCTTGTCAGTTCCGGCGGGTCATCGTTGGTGACTCTGCTGTTTGGGATTGGCTTGGTAGAAAGCGTAGCCATGCGGAATAAATACAGTGAACTGGTCGGGTAATTAAGTCTCCGAGCGAAACGACTTGCCCAACTCCATTCCAAGCCCAAAATAATGGCGAAAATTATAGATCAGGGGACGCCATTTGGTTGGATCAATATGATTCGGGCTGTAGATGATTTCATCATGGGCATGAACTTTTAAGACCTCCGCCTCAACCGCTGCGATTTCGCTATGTACCCCGCCTATAACAGCAATACTTCGCACCACTGCCTCCATTTGCAACAAGCATTCCATCACTCGCGGCGGTCTGACACAGAGGGATGGCACAGGGGTTAAATGGGCTGCCCCAAACTTATCTGGCTCATAACGAAACCGAGCTTGTTTATCAGGTGGAATGGGAGTCTTGCCCGTTAATCTAGCTAGACTTTCAACCGCCGACCACAAGCCATCTGATGGAAAATTCAACACACACTCGCCGCGTTCTGCCAAATTTTCGTATGTTTTCCCGGTTGTCCCCAAGCCAAGCATGATCGTCCAACCCAAAGCCCATGCTGAGGACATCGGTGCTAGATTAGGTGTACCATCCTCGTTTAGCGAACTTATCAATACCACCGGAGTGCCAAAATAGAGAATTTTGGGTTCAATTGTTTGGAACATTGTCTTTCCTCTTGGTTCATCCACAAACCCAATCAACAGAATAGCACAATTAGAATCAATCACGTTTCGGTTTTCATCGAAGTGTGTTTGTAGTATAATCAGTACAATACCCGGAAGAAGCATGTGGAGATGATTTCCGTGAACGCTGAACCTGATTTATCAACAATCGCGGCATTAATCGGAGAGCCTGCCCGTGCCGCTATCCTCTCAGCCCTAATGGGAGGACAAGCCCTTCCCGCCAGCGAACTAGCCTATCGCGCTCAGATTACCCCGCAAACCGCCAGTAGCCATCTTCATAAGCTGATTGAGGGAGGATTATTGAGTGTGACAACAACAGGCCGACATCGTTATTATCGGCTCAAAAATGCGGAGGTGGGTCACGCCCTTGAAGCATTAGCCATTATTGCTCCGCTACCACAGCGAAAATCACGCCACAAATCGGCTGAAATACAAGCCATGCGCTTCGCGCGCACCTGTTATGACCATCTGGCAGGTAGATTAGGGGTAGCCATCACTGAGGCGCTGCTGCATCAGGGAATTTTGGAGAGCAAGGACGACAATTTTGAAGTGACCTCGCAAGGGCTTCAGTGGCTGCCAACATGGGGGGTTGGGAATGAAACATTGCATAAAAGCCGCCGCGCACTAGCCCGTCCCTGCTTGGATTGGAGCGAACGACGCTATCACCTAGCCGGGGTACTCGGAGCAACTATTGCCAACAAGTTGTTCGAGTGGAAATGGATTGTGCGCGTACCAGAGGGTCGAACCATTCAATTGACTGAAGTGGGGAAAGAGCAACTCAGGCGTGAATTAGGGATCAACTTGACATCCACACCTGAGACAGAAATCTAGAAGTAAATTATTCGTCGGGTTTTTCCTCAATCTTGCCTTGACCAATGCGGCGAGCATTAATCCCTCGGCGACGACGACGGCTGTCGGTGGTCGCTTCGGATGAAACACTCTCTTGGGCCTTTTTCTCACCCGTCAAACGCGCTTTCAACATCCCCAACTGCTTAATCATCTTTTGGCGATGATTGAGGTTCTTGACATATTCGAGGCCGACTTCAAATGTCGAAACGGCCAGCATCAAATCGCCAGCGCGGAAATACATATCTGCCAATGCAAGGATGGTTTCACCATATTGTTCATCCTCACCGAGTTCACGGAAAATCGCACCCGCTTCCCGATACATCGTTTGGGCTTGTTCGGTATCGCCCAGTTTGGCATAGGCCAACGCCATGTTACCCATCGTTTGGGCTTTGCGAATTTGCGGGCCATGTTCCTCAAAATAGGCCAGACTGGTCTGCATTTCTTTGAGCGCGTCCTCGTACTGCTCCAATTCGCGCTTGCACATGCCGACATTCACCTGCATCTCGGCTGCCATTTGACCATTGCCCTCAGTGCGATAGGCTTCAATCGCCTCAGTAAAAACACCAGTGGCCTCTTGATATTTGCCCTTTTCAAATAAGCGAGTGCCCTTGCTTTGCAGTTCGCTGCCTGTACTCATGATGTGATTTCCCTTCCGTTGCAAAAAAATAAGGGCAACTGATCTGCCCCTACAAAAGTGACATAACAAAACTAGAGCGTAATATCGAGCATACTTTCTGCTAATGCCCGTAAAGAATCCGCTGGCAGTTTGGCAAAAATCATCGCCAGTCGGATATAGGGCTGATTCGTATGCGAACTGAGAAACGCCCGAATATCTTCCGGCATTTCCTCAATCGTCTTGAGGGCTTCGCGGATTTCCAGAAATTCCCCAACGCGACTGCTGCTTTCCAAGAAATAATTGACATTGACCTCCAATGCGCTGGCAATCGAAACCAACAGGGTCATGGGAACGGGCAGCGTGCCATACTCATAGGCTTCTAAAAATTCGGCATTAATGCCAAGTTTGGTGGCTAGATCAGCAGTAGAAATATTTTTGGCTTGACGGCCTGATCGAATCAACGCGCCAATCATGCGATCCCGCAGAATGCTATATTCGTGGCTGTCAATTTGGCGGCTGCCGTATTGCTGCATAAAAGTATCGCTGCCCCAAAAATGGCTGACCGGGACTTGCAGCAGAAAGGCGACCAATTCTAGTTGGGGCAAACTGGGAACAGCCTGCCCAAATTCCCAAGCCAGTATTGTTTCATCCGGTAGATTTAAATGATTGGCGATTTCCTCAATGGTATAACCCATTGCCAACCGCGCATCCCGAATCAACACCCCCATCATTCGCGCACGCAGGGTATAGAGTTCTTCCAAATCCAGTGGTTTTTGTTCGAGGGCGGCCTTTTCTTTTTCCAGCGCCCCTGATTTTTTCAATTTGGCGGCAACATCACTGAAGCTCATAAGTTTCGCGCCGATAATCTGCTCCAAATGCGAACAGACTGATGGGGGCGCTTGCCTCCTTTATCATCAATAGTTACGGCAACTGCCTCTTAGTTATGGCACATTATACGAGAAGCAGGTAGGGGATGCAATCAGGGGGCAAGCCCCGCCTGAAAAATGACAATATTCCCACCCCAATTAAACCACTTTTTCAACAGTCCCCTTTTACAAATCGCCTCACTCATAATAATCAATTTGGCGTCATTCCACACCCGTAAGCCCAATGGGAAAAATGGCCCAAAGGTGATGGACGAATAGGACACATTTTGAAAACCAGCTTGAGTCAAATGGCGTTTGTAGAAATGGGGGATGGCAGATTTCCCAAAACGAAGGTCGGCAGTATCTTTTAGCGCAATGCCTCGCAAGCGCCTCCCCAGATTGCCGACACGCCGGAACTGCGAACGAAAACGATGCCCAAAAATGATCGGCAGAGAACGCGGCACGCTGATCCAACGATCTAGGGCCAACACATTTGGCATGGTCAACAACAGCACGCCACCCGGTTTGAGCACACGGCGTATCTCACGTAGACAATCTGTATCATCACGTAGATTGCCTACCAATCCCAACGCGATGACCATATCAAAATGTTGGGTGGGATAGGGCAAATTTTCGGCGGCGGCCACCTGAAAATCACCGACGACGCCTTTTGCCATAGCAGCTTGTTTGGCGCGTTCGATCATGTTCGGCGCAAAATCAATCCCGCTGGCCTGATAGCCTTTTGCCGCCAATTCAAGGACGGTAATCCCCGTTCCGCATCCCACATCCAATATCGTGCTTCCGGGGGTCTGGGTCTGCTCAATCACTTGCATGACGGTATGATGTTGTTTAAGTAAGCTATAGCCTGTAAAGGTTTGGGGGCGCTCGTAAATATCATGCCAAAAATCGCTGCGGCGATTGAAATAATCGAGAGTGGTTTGGTGGGGGTCGTTTGGAGTCATAGTTGAGCCACTTTGAGTCAAAAAATGCCCTCTCCCCACTTTGCCTTGAGGAGAGGGTGATGACAGAAGAAAACTATTCCACCCGGAGTTTGCCACGATAGCGGGTGTATAGGGCGTAATCAATTTGTGTGCGGCGAGCGATATAGGTGCGGGTGGCAGGGGCAAGATGTTTGCGTTCGGTGATCTTGTCTGTCACCAAAATGTCAAATGCATCCGAGCCTGCCCCGCTGCCATAGGACACCATCAATATCCGGTCACCCGGTTCGGCGGCATCGAGCGTAGCAGTCAAACCAAGTAGGCTGCTCCCTGCATACACATTGCCGACATCACCCGACAGCAGACCGGGTTTGATCTGGTCTTCGCCAAAACCCAAAATTTGGGCGGCGCGGCTGGGAAATTTAACATTGGGTTGATGGAACACGGCCCATGTGTAATCTTTCGCAGTTGTCCCCATTAATTCCATGAGAGTCTCTCCGGCGGTCACGGTATGCCGGAAATAGGCCGGCTCACCTGTGAAACGATCCCCATGTGAAGGATAGGTTTCATGCGAACGTCGCCAGAAATCGGGAGTATCGGTCACGAAGCTGTACGATCCCTGAAAGATCGCAAGGCTGTTGTCGGCTGGCCCAATCAAATAGGCCGCGCCACCCGCCGCCGCTGTATATTCCAAAGCGTCGCCGGGCCGACCCTGTGCGGTGTCCATGCCAATACTGAGCGCATAACCCGCCATGTTGCTGCCAACTAACCCAATCGCCGCCTGCATCGCTTCCGAACCCGCTTTACAGGCAAATTCCCAGTCCGCAGCTTGGATATTCGGCGCTGCACCGATGGCCTCCGCCACAATTGTACTACTTGGCTTGACGGCATAAGGGTGGGATTCTGAACCGACCCACACGGCGCGAATTTGCCGGGGATCAATACCACCCCGCGCCAGTGCATTACGGGCCGCTTCGATGGACATGGTAATCACGTCTTCATCCAGACCTGCGACGGCTTTTTCATTAATTGGCGTGCCACCCAATCCGTTTGTCCACACACGCGCTACCTCACTGGCAGGCAGGCGATAGCGCGGGATATAGGCCCCGTACCCCACAATGCCCACCGGGGCATCGGGTTTCATCAAATAGTCCGCCGCGCGGAGGGGGTTAGATTGATTCATTGTTGCCTATTCTCCAATCTCTCGATATTGCATTCAAATTCGGCTAAGGCCCACGTGAACTTCTTGCCAAAAAGGGCTTAACCAACCAAACACTCTGGTAATTTCGATAACTGCCTTTTTCCCAAGCCCAGCATATGTTTTTTCAATTGCAGGAATCCAATCTAAAAGTCTTTTCAAATAGTGAGCAGGATATTCAGCATCCAAGACAGCGAACGCATCTCCAAAACGCCCCAACTTCACCAATAGGTCGCCAATCTCGCCCGATAAGTGGACACGGCTGTATGAATAATCGATTTGAGGAACAATCGCCGAAGCAGCATCAATCAGCCTGTCCAAATGATCTATCCAATTGACCTTTAACATTTTTTCGCCTAGTCGGCACAAATTTAGTCCCCATGTCAAAAGGTCGCTCTTAAATTTCAGAGCAGGTTTCTCCATAAACGCATAAAGGAGAGCTTCGGCTTGCTCAATATTCCCTAGCTTAAATTGGGATATAGCCGCTTCACCGATGTCCAGATTATTAATTGCCTCCGTAATCTCTGGAATGAAGTCTATTGCTTCCAAGTTGATGGCTATCTCGCGTATTTTTTGCAAAGTATATAGACGGCTCACCTTGAAAGAAATTCTCTGGGCAGTATCGTAACCAGCTTGGTATTGTGATTTGTCTGCAAGGGCAATCGCCAAATACTTCAATGCCTCATCTTTTTGATGGCCTCTTTCAATCCTATCCAAAATAGTTTCTGTCAATTCAAATCGAGTTTCATCTATCAGCGATTTGGCTATCCCACTGAATGCAGTAGATTTCCATGTGCTATCTTCAATCTTTTCCGCGATCTCTTGAGCAATGTCTATATACCCTGCCCGAGCCAGTTCGACGGCTGTGGATGACCGCCAGAGCCATTCGATATCCGTTTGTATCCGCTTCGCAAGGTGAATGGCCTCCTCAGCATAGACATTAGATTGCCGAAACTGCCCTCGCTTTCCTAAGGCTGTCGAGAGACGTAGCAGCAAAGCAATACGCGAGTATACGAGCATCTTGTGGGATAATAGATTCTCAACATCATCCCATCGCCCCGCATCTATATAGGCCCTACCGAGAGTCTTATAACAATCTCCTGAAAAATAGGCGTTTTGGACTGTTAGGGTAATCTCATAAGCACGAGCGATTTCTCCCGTTGCGATCAATTCTTGAACGAGGCGGTATCGCTCCTCCGATTGGGTCTTCCTATGCTCTATTTTCTTGGTCGCCTCGAATGATTTTTCAAAAAAGTCTTGTACACGATTTTCCCATTCTGAATGATGGATTATCGTACCAAGATGCCGCGATTTTTCGGTTGGCATCTCTGTTTCCATCATTTTATCCAACAGAAAATCCGTCTCTTTTTTCCATCCTAATTGAACCGCAATTTGTATCAATTGAATGGCAGCATCAAGGTTATGGAGATGCTCAAATTTTTCGTTCTTTTCTTGATTTCCACGGTATTTTGCTAATTGATACGTTGCCCAAAGCTGTGCCACTATAAGAATTGATACAGGACCTGAATCATCTGAAGCAGACTCTATGGCAAGATGTAAATCTGCAATACAGGATTCGTCATTCCCGAAACGCTCATATTTGGCTTGCATCCAAGCTTCGTTCTCAAGCAAGGCTGCATACAAATCCTGATGACGATGCTCGGCAACTAATTGGCGTGCATATGACTGCAAAGCATCATCATCCATCTGCCGATAGCGCAACAAATCCTCGTTAGCGTTTCCCTGAAGTACCATAATCCTAGAATCTCGCCTTAACCAGCGCCTTCGCTCGATCTAAGCGAATGTTGCCCTCAGCAATCATCGTTTCGACAATTCGGTTGACCATTTCACCCTGCGCCCCAGCTGCCAATGCTAATTGTCGCGCATGGAGCGCCATATGCCCCGCTTGGATACCCTCTGTCGCAAGCGCACGAATCGCGGCGAAATTTTGAGCCAGCCCCACCGACACAATGACTTCGGCGAGTTCGCGGGCACTCGATATTCCTAAAATCTTCATGGCGATTTGCGCTGTCGGGTGGACTTTGGTCGCGCCGCCCACCGTCCCCACCGCCATTGGTAAAGTGAGCATTCCGCGCAGATCGCCATTTTCATCCTGCCACCAGCGTGTCATGGAGGTATAACGTCCGTCGCGTGCGGCATACGCATGTGCGCCAGCTTCAACCGCCCGCCAATCATTCCCTGTCGCAATCACCACCGCGTCAATGCCATTCATCACACCCTTATTGTGGGTCGTAGCACGATAGGGGTCAACTTCGGCAAACACTGCCGCCTCAACAATGGATTTAGCAACCAACGCCCCCGCCATATTTTCGGTGGTCAGGGCATCGGTGGTCATGAGGCAACTCGCGGTAGCCTTACGCCGATCTGATAAATTGCTCAAAATCCGCAAATTGACGCGCCCCCCTGTGATTCTTTCAATCGCCGGGGCCAATTTTTCGCAGGCGGTATTGATGGCATTTGCCCCCATCGCGTCTCGGGTGTCATACAGCAAATCCACCACCAGCATCGGGCCAATCGTCGTTTGTCGAAACTGACGCACCTCAATATCGCGTCCCCCGCCCCCTAGTTTGACAATCGTCAGGTCGGGGTCATTCACGAGAGCTAAAAGTGCATCGCGTTCGGCAAGGATTCGATCAGCCGCCCCCTGCAAATTCTCGACATCCAGCACTTGGATTTGCCCGATCATGATAGGTTCATCGCTAGAAGTGGTAAAACCGCCCCCACTGCGAGCCATCTTCGCCGCAAATGAGCAGGCCGCCACGACGCTCGGTTCTTCAATCACCATCGGGATGAGATAATCTTTGCCATTAATTTGAAAATTAGTGGCGACCCCCAACGGCAGACCATACACTCCCAGCGCGTTTTCGACCATTTGATTGGCTTGTTGGGGTGATAAACCAGCCGCACTCTCTAGACCAGCCTGTTCGACTTGGCTTAATCCGGCCCATTCCGCAATGATGCCGATGCGTTCGGGTAATGATTTTTGATAGAACCCGGGTAGACGGGATGAGCGTTGATTTTCCAACGCGACTACTCCTCATGTAGATTGAATGATTTAAATCCTATTCTAAAAGACTATCAAAAACTCTCAGAGGTCATCTTGAGAGCTATCCTGAGAGATTTTTAAAGTCTATGGTACAATGTTGAGCCGTTCTACACCCGCCGTATATCTGCGAAAACAACCTGAAATGGTGCAAGTACCATTCTATTTTTGTTGTAATTTTTAAGGAGTGTTTGCATTGGCAAATCTAGCAGTCACGCCACGCAGCGAAGATTTTTCCGCGTGGTATAACGAAATTGTAGTCCGCGCCGATTTGGTGGATGCCCCCGACAAAACCCCGGTGCGGGGCTGTATGATTATCAAGCCCTATGGTTATGAATTATGGGAAGGGATTCGTGCTGGCCTTGATAAACGTTTTAAGGCGACAGGTCATCAAAATGCCTATTTCCCGCTGTTTATCCCCCTCAGCTTTCTCACCAAAGAGGCGGAGCATGTTGAAGGATTTTCGCCAGAATTAGCGGTGGTGACACATGGTGGCGGCGAACAGTTAGCTGAACCCTATGTTATACGCCCCACCAGTGAAACGATTATCGGTGAGGCCATGTCCCGCTGGATTCAATCCTATCGTGACCTGCCAATGCTGCTGAATCAATGGGCCAATGTCGTCCGCTGGGAAAAACGCACTCGTCCTTTCCTCCGCACCGCCGAATTTTTATGGCAGGAAGGTCACACCGCCCACGCGACCTATGAAGACGCCGAGGCCGAAACCATCCAGATGTTGGATGTCTACACCGATTTCGCTGTCAATGAAGCCGCCATCCCAGTCATTCGCGGGCAAAAATCCAATCAGGAAAAATTCGCCGGAGCGTTGCACAGCTATTCCATCGAAGGCATGATGGGGGACGGCAAGGCCCTGCAATCGGGCACGAGCCACAATCTCGGTCAGAATTTCGCCAAAGCCTTCAACATCCAATACACCGATGTCAACAACGAGTGGCAGTATTGCTGGACGACCTCATGGGGCATGAGCACCCGCATGATCGGCGCGATTATCATGACACACGGCGACGACAAAGGCTTGCGGATGCCGCCCCGCCTCGCCCCAATTCAGGCGGTCATTGTGCCGATTTTCAAAAACGACGATGAAAAAGCATTGGTCTCGCCTGTGGTGGATCGTGTGCAGCAATCATTGGTGGTCGCTGGTCTGCGTGTGACTGTAGACCGCCGTGAAAATCTCTCCCCCGGCTTCAAATATAATGATTGGGAAATGCGCGGTGTCCCGGTACGTATCGAAATCGGGCCAAAAGATGTCGAAAAAGGGTCAGTGGCATTGGCGCGGCGGGATGTCCCCGGCAAAGAGGGCAAGCAGTTTGTCAGCCAAGAGGGATTAGCCACCCGTGTTAGCGACCTTTTGACTGAAATTCATCACAACATGCTGCGTCAGGCTACCGAATTCCGCGATGCCAATTTGGTTGAGGTCGTCGGCAATTACGACCAATTCCGCGAGGTGATTGCATCGGGCCGTTGGGCATTAACATGGTTCGCGGGCGATAAAGAAACTGAAGAAAAAATCAAAGCCGATAATCAAGCCGTGAGCCGCTGCTTCCCGCTTGAGCAGCCCTACCCCGGTCAAACTGGGCCGGATATTGTGACGGGTCAGCCAGCCCAACGTATGGCCTATTTTGCGAAGGCATATTAACAAAAATTCACTACCTGCCCCTTGATTACGGCGATTGGAATCAAGGGGCACGATTATTCTCAAAACTTGCAATGCCCGCGTTTAGTGTATTGAGGGCCTCGTTCGCAATTTTCACCAGAGGATTTGGCCCAACACTGCGGGTAACTTCCACAAAAACCTCAAGAAAATATTGATCCACTAATATGATTCCAACTGAGCCTGTTGTCGTCCCAAGACCAAATAGGTTAGGTACAGGAAAGGCTTCGAGTTCTTTGCCGATGCTGAGAATATTCCAACGTATCTCTTTAACAAATTCAAAATAGGCATTGGCTGACTCAAGAGTATCAAAAACAGCGTAGGTGATGATGGCACTTTCACCATACGGAGTGCCATATCTAGCCTTTACTCCAGCACCGTTCTGGAGTAGGAGTAACTCAATACCATTATTAGATTTCTCCCACTCCGAACTATCCACTTGTATATTTTCGGGGAGTACCTCTACAACATTTTCTATTCTAGCCAAAAGCTCATAACCCAAATCACCATCGGAAGTCCGACTTAGCACCAACTGAAAATAGCCACGATTTGTTCTCTCAATTGGGTTGGTGGAGCTTGGTTCAAGGCCGCAAGCTATCCAAAGAAAATTTGATTGTGCTTGGAATGGCGTCAAGTAGATCAATGCAGATGATCGAGTCATAGTACCGGGTCGGATAATTTGAGGACTGGTTTTATCCAATTGAAAGAAGAGTTTGGATTCGTCGTAGGTTCCCGTGTTGTCTATTATTACCACATTCCAATCATTCAAAGATTCCAAAGTTAGGTTGTCTATCCCTAAATTTTCTATTTCAACATCAAATGTCAAAGTGGTTGTTCCACTCGAATCTAGTTCGACTTGTGGATTTGCAAACACAAGTCGAGCTATATCAGACATGACAGCCTCAAATTGAGCAAAAAATACCGGAATTCCATTCGGAGTATGGGAGAAAGGTAAGCGTTCTTCTACAATTCCAGCCAACGGTCCGATGGCTGGCTTTTCTAGATGGAAATTTCGACCATCAGTGTCATACAAATCTAATTGAATATCCGTGATAGAGGCTGTCACGGGAATTTTGACCCAACCGAGGGCTGCTATCCGAACTCCACCCGGCAAAAATATCGTATCGTCTATAAGGCGTTCTGAAAGGCGAAGTTTGATCTCGCCCGTTTGCCATACACCAGAATTATCTTTAGCCGCAAAGAGGCTTTCATCGGCAAATAGACCAATCCACCTATATGAATCAGACTCAATCATGAATTTTACGGCAACATACTCTTCATCTGGGGCAATTGATACTGGTTCGCCGTACAAGGTCAAAAGCTGCTCGGCCTCTGCCCCTTCTATCAGCTCGGTTAGATATATTAGCCAGCGGTCGTTGGCAAGGCTAAGGTTGTTAATAAGGGAACTATTTGAAGGTTGCTGCGCGAGTGTAGGCATTGAGGCATTTAAGATTAAAAGCAAAATGCAAAGTGAGAAGGTCAGCCATTTTGGAATCTGTCCCAGATGCCTTATCATAGCAGATTACTTTCTATTAATTTATTCAATGCCGTACTTCTCAGCAATCAAATTGACGGTGTGGTGGGTGCGGAACAAGCTGTATAAATCAGTGTGCCCCGGCACCAAATTGAGGATGTTCTCGATTTCCATAATCGAAATCCACATCTGAAGCACATCGGCATCCAAGCCCGTTGATGCCTGAATCGCCCCGGCGGTAATCGGGATATGTTGTTGATAGAGGTCGAGCAGCATTCGCACAAACGCATCCCGTTCCAGCAACACACGCTGCACGGCGGGTGAATCCATCACCAGCGAAATACCTTTGGTGCGATAGTTGCTCTGAGGGTTTTCATATTCATTAATGAGTACCGCCCCATCTTCCATCATCACTTCAACCGCACGTTGAAAAGCTGTACCAGAATCAAAAGCCCGTAGTCGCTTATGTAGGCTGCCCAGCGGACACCACTCAAACTTGCGGAAGCTGGTGAACTGCTCGACACTGACCACGACGCGATACATCATCTCTTGGATTTCCAAATCCGTCGCCGGTACCTCGACATCAGGGGCTTCGGTGGCAGGCCGATACTGCTGCACCGCCGCCGACTTTTCGGGCAGTTGGATAACGGGTACTAAATCTTCGGGATTATGGCGATGGGCTACCAGTTCGCGTACCAAAATGCCTTCGCGCACCAGTGCGTCAATCCATTCCGAGCGCCAATTATCATCAAGGTTCATGCCGGGGCCGTTTAAATCCAAATCCATGCTGATGCCCTTCAGCAAAAAGCCATAATTGACGTACTCCCAATTCCGCACGCTGAGTGTATTGGCAACCCGATGTACAATTCGGTCACGGATCAGCCGTGTAGTGCTGACAATCTGATGTTGGTCATTGATGGTCACGATGTTATCGTGATTGATTCGCAACAACCCCAACCCCTCGGCCTGTTTAAGCAGTTCTTCGCCGCGTGCAGGACTGGTAACGGTATGTACTTCCACCAATTGATCGGTCAAATCGTCTAAGGTCAGAGGGGAACGGGGGCGTTCAGCTTGCAGCAAGTCACATTGCAGTACCACACTTGACCATTGGGAGGGTCGGAACGCCAACACTTCGCCCCCCGCGTCACGGGTCGCATCTTCATAAATCTGGCCCAGTTCAGTATGGCGCTGAAAGTGAGTAAAGTCGTCCAGATATTCCAATAAAATGGCGGGGTTATTTTCCAAGAGGCGGCTGGTGCTGCCATGTACTCCCCATACAATCACCTGCTTGCCACGTGCGCGGAGTGCCCCAAACACATCGTTGAAGTCCCGGTCTCCGCTGGCGACGATGAAAATGTCCGAACTGCCCGATAATGCACTGTCTGCCAAGACATCTTTGGCAATCCGCATATCGGCGCTATTTTTACCCGGCAAATTAAACACCGGGTCAATATTTGACAAGGCCAAACGACTTGGGACATCGTCTGATACTTCACGCCCCTGAGTATCTACCAATGGGGGTAAACTACCGCGCTGGCCCCAAGGCGCATAAGCCGCCATACGGGCGACACGACCATGTGCCCGTGCCTGCCGCACCATCGAGTCAATCAACCGATCCATGTCAATGATGTAGCCCTGCTCATTTAGGCCAATCGTGATATTCTCGAAGTCAATGTACATTGAGACAGTTTTGGTGGGGATACCCAAAATAGTTTCAAGCGGTTGGAAGATGATGTTGTTGACTTCCGGTGCTTGGTCGCTCCAAACTCGCACACGGGTGTGGGGACGTAAATTGACTCTTGAACGCAGTCCCGCAAAATCAGCCCGCGTGGTAACAAGAACAAGTTCATCCACTACATCCGAGTCGGCAAAATAGTGGACGACCAGCGCATCCACCAAAAATGCACGTTCTGGTACATTAAAGATGTCAAAGCCTGTGGTAACGAAAATCTGTTGAATATTAGGCGTAACGCGCCCCGGCATCAAACTATGGCGATTCCAATCAGCAGCAGCCACGGCTACTAATTCATCAGCACTCATCAAACCAGAAGCAAGGGTGGCCCCATTTCGCAACGCGGTAGCGACTTCATGTAAATCAAGCGCGAGGTTTTTCTCGTGCAGTCGGGCCAGTAAGTCATCCACATCAACAATTAAGTATGCCGTCATTTTCTATCCTTGGGCCGCGAACGACCCCGTTTAATCTTTCCGCCTTAAAGAAATTTTTTAAAAGGCTAAATTCCCAAATCAGTACATTTCTGATAAGGGAAGTGATAACAATTTGTAGAGCTAGAGCAAGAGAGAATACCCGACACTTTAATTAATTTAATTTTTTGCGGATTTATAGCAAGTTTTCCCAAGCATTTTTGGCGAAAACACTTTGTTATTTTCCAATGCAACAATTGTTTCAAAATTCCTAAATATTTATTCAATTCTTCCCCAGAATAACATTTTTATTGTAGCTTTGTTCTAGCTGAAATACAAGCGCTTGGAACAATTTGCACAATATTTATTTGAGAAATTTTTTCAAGCCCGATGACTTTCATAAGCGGCAATAAAAACCCGCGCAAACTGTTCGGCATGTTCTTCAAATAAAATCCGGCCTAATAATTCTTCAATCGGCTCCTGCAAAAATGTTTGGCGGGTATGATCATCCCATTCGTTCCACAAATCCCGAAAGCCGGGCTTATTTAACAGACCGCCCAATACATTTTCGGTAATTTCATTGTTCAGCGAATATAAAGCACCCCGGTCTAGGTTACTTTTTACATGCAGATAGGCTGGAACAAACACTTCTTCAAGTAGATGCCCCAGATCACGCAAACTGACATCTCGCGCATGGAAATAGGCGGCAAAACCCTCATAGTTATCCCATAGGCGATCCAATATTTCACTTGCTGCCGACGTATAGATACCCAACTCTACACATCCTTCAAAGTCAGGGTGGGTCAATAACACGTGTTAAGGGGATTATATACCAATCACGCAAATCCCATATCCCCATAGGTACTGTTCTTGATTGACATATTCCTATCGTTTGTGATACGGTAGAGCAAATTCCGCAACGATACTTAACAAGGAGGCGCGTCATGAGGATTGCCAATGTCACACTTGTAACCATTCCCGGCGTGCCTTCTGATTCCGCAGTGTTTTAGTTCCCTACTCCCAGACTAAACCTCGCCATATCAGAATGTGTCCGGCGGACGCGGCGACCCTTTTGGGGTTCTATGACCGCGTGCCTCGTTTTTCATGTTGACACATTTGCCTTAAGTTCAAGGAATCCCCATGATACAAGGGACAGTATTCAAAAAAACCATTGGCAGCTATACCGTTCACACGGATGACCAAGTCTTGGTCTGTACCATTTCTAGTAAACTGCGGAAGAACCTCGTCTATCTGTTTGGGCATTCCGACCCATCTTCAGCCAGCAAGCGTGTAATGGCCGTTGACGACATTCAGAGCGTTGACCCCATTGCGATTGGCGATCAAGTGGTATTAACCGATTCTGGTGATGGAACTGGCATGATCGTAGAGGTGTTACCTCGCCGCAATAAATTGTCACGCTTGGCCGCCGATCCTAAAGATCGTGGAAGCCAGAAACCGCTTGAGCAAGTTATTGTCGCCAACGTTGACTTGATTATTCCGGTATTTGCAGCAGCGAATCCTACCCCCAAATGGAATATGCTGGATCGCTACTTGGCGACAGCCGAAATCGCCGAAATCCCAGCCGTGATTTGTATCACCAAAATGGACTTACTAGATGCGCCGCCCACCGAACTTGAGATTTATCGGCAAATCGGCTATCCGGTCTATCTAACAAGTACCGCCAAACAACAAGGCCTAGACGAATTTCGAGAGACCCTTAGCGGCAAAATCTCAGTATTTGTGGGCAAATCCGGGGTGGGTAAAACTAGTTTGCTCAATGCGATTGAACCCGACCTCGGCCTGCGAGTCAATGAAGTCAATCAGCGCACGGGAAAAGGTAAACATACAACCACCCATCAAGAGATGTTTCCCCTCCAAATCGGCGGAGGGATTGTGGATACTCCCGGAATGCGCGAATTTGGCATCTGGTCAACCGAGACCGGGGAGGATTTCGCCTACCTTTTCCGCGAGATGCGTCCATTGATTGGCGCGTGTCATTTTGGGATGAGATGCACCCATACTACCGAACCCGGCTGTGCGATCATCGAGGCAGTCGAGCAAGATAAGATTGCCGAATCGCGCTATCGCAGTTATCTCAAAATGCGCGGCGATTAACCTCTGGTATTGGGTAGGGGATAAACATCCTCTACCCAATTGGCTTAGGCCCAAAACCAAATTTCGTAAATTTCTACCCCTCTGTTGACAAGCGTCTACTCAGGCCGTATTGTATGGGGCGCGTCTTAACCGTGAATTATTGTAAGGAGCGCCCATGCGCGTCCTCATGCTTTCCAAAGCCTGCATTGTCGGCATCTATCAGCGCAAACTTGAAGAAATCGCCCGGCATCCGGATGTAACCTTACGGGTTCTCGTCCCACCCTCATGGAAAGACGAGCGTGGCGAAACTCAATTGGAGCGGGCTTTTACCGATGGTTATGAATTGACCGTGACTCCCATCCGCTTGAATGGAAATTTCCACCTGCATTACTATCCTGAATTTACCAAACAGCTTCATGATTTCCAGCCCGACATCGTGCATATAGATGAAGAACCCTATAATCTGGCGACATGGTTGGCGCTGCGGGCGACCCGCCAGATGGAGGCCAAAACCCTCTTTTTTTCTTGGCAGAACATCGCTCGGCGCTATCCCCCCCCTTTTTCATGGATGGAACAAACGGCTCTCCGCACTGTGGATTATGCACTGGTGGGTACAGAAAGTTCCGCCGAGGTCTGGCGTATCAAGGGCTATCAAGGCAAGATGGCGGTTATTCCACAATTCGGCGTTGACCCCGAATTATTCACCCCTGTTCAACGCACCTCCCAACATATGCCCTTTATGATTGGTTTCGCGGGGCGACTTGTATCCGAAAAAGGCGTGGATTTATTGTTGAACACCCTTGCCACCCTGACGGATTTGGATTGGCGGCTCAAAATTATTGGGGGTGGGCCGGAACGGAACCGACTAGAACAACAGGCCGAACACTTAAACATCGCAGGTCGGGTTGAATTCGTTGGGCTTGTGCCATCCATCGAGATGCCATCGCATCTTCAACAACTAGATGCCCTCGTCATCCCTTCACGCACCCTGCCCAACTGGAAAGAGCAATATGGACGAGTCATCATTGAGGCGATGGCAAGTGAAGTGGCGGTGGTCGGTTCAAATAGTGCGGCGATTCCTGATGTGGTGGGTCATGCAGGGTTGATATTTCCGGAAAACGATGTTCCGCAACTCGCCTGTCATTTGCGTCAGTTAATGGAAGACCGGGATTTTTGTATTTCGCTGGGTAAACGAGGTCGCCAGCGCATCTTAGAAAACTTCACACAGGCTCAAATTGCCGCCCAAACAGTAGCCGTCTATCGGGAGATGCTCAATTCTGCTCAGAATGGGGGAGCTTAAAAAACGACAGGCTGTGTTCAATATCCTCTAGTCGTTCAATTTCAAGTACAATGGTAGGGTTACGCGGCAGTTCCGCCAAGCGTGGCAGGATTTTTTCGTAATCCAATACCCCGTCGTCGAGCGCTAGATGTTCATCAATCTCACCATAGTTGTTGTTGATGTGAATATGAGCAATCCAGCCATCCAAGTCTTGTAGCCAATCTTCCAAAAGCAGATGTGAGAAAAGCTGTGAATGGCCGACATCTAAGCAGGCAGCTAACGCGGATGACCCGACTTCTTCCACGACCCGTCGAATAATAGATGGGTCAAATTCCCACATATTTTCCAATACTACACACAAGCCCATATTTTCGGCTTCACGAGCAATTGGTTTATAAAACTCCACCATCCGCTTTGTCCAGCCCTCTCGATAATCATCGTTGTGGATCGTCGCAATAAAGTTGGCATGGAAAACAACTGTTTTGGCATTGAGGCGTTTGGCAATTTCGAAATCTCGCCGTGTACGGTCACGGGTGATCTGGAGGAAATTTTTGTCCGGGCTGCCGGGGGCCATATCCATAAATGCCCCATGGAGTGCCACAGAGCCGTGAAAATTTTGCAGTCGGCTTTCATAGTAGGTCACCATTTCATCCCAATTATCATCATTGAGAAGAGGAGGAAAGGCAAATGACTGGATTTCTAGGCCAATTCCTTGTGTAGCAGCGAGGGCCAAACAACTTTCAAGGCTTTCGTGTTTACAGGTGATTGAAATGGGATTCATGCGACTACTTACTCTGGATAATGGACGGTTGAGGCGAAGTTTACAGGACTTGCCATGTATTATGCTAGAGACATGGTAAGGATAGGGTTTAAGTTTGGTCAAACCATAGTTTCAGTTTAGCACAGTTTTGACTTGCCCATACCTACCCACTGGAGGGATTGACAAGTAATACGCCTCTTAGATAGGCAGTTCCCAAACTTTCTCGCAAAAGTGCCACAGCAATATTTTATATATTTTTCAGAAATCGTCCTGTCAAAGCGTGCTAGAATGAAAAAGATTACGCTGGCAATGTAAATCCATAGAGCGATTTAAAGGAATAATTTATTATGGACGCCCCCACCGTACCTGATTTAGTTTTATTTGTGGAAGATAATCCCGATTTTCGGGAAAGCGCCGCCAGTTTGTTGGAAGTGCATGGTTATGAGGTAGCACTTGCCTGCGACGGGCTTGAAGCACTGGAAATTTTGAACAAAAACCCGCGCAAGCCGGATCTGATTGTCAGCGACATCGCCATGCCACGTATGAATGGCTACGATTTTTTTACGGCCGTGCGGGAAAAACTCAACCTACGCGACATCCCGTTTATATTCCTCACCGCGATGGATCAAGATGTGCAGGTACGGCAGGGATGGCTGATGGGAGCCGACCAATATGTGGTCAAGCCCTTTAAGCCAGAAGATTTTATCCTAATCCTCAACAATCGCCTCAAACGAAGCCGTGAGATCACTGAACACGCCCATCGCACGATGGAAGATAAGATCGAAAAAATTCGCCATGACCTTGTTCAAGTGGTCTCACATGAACTCCGAACGCCTCTGACCTATGTTAAAGGTGGGTTCGATTTATTGATGGAAGAATTGATGGCGCAAAAGCAGCTTCTTCAGGACACCCCCGGTATTGAAGAATATTTCCGGTTGATCCAGTTGGGTACTGCTCGCTTAAATCGTTTAGCCGACCAAACCGTTACTATGACCGATATTTCAAGTGGTCAAACCCAACGTATCTATGAACTAGAGCATGGGCCAGTGGATATGGGAAATCTAATTTCAGCCACCCGCCCCTTCATTGAAGACTTAGCTCGCCAAGAGAATGTCACCCTAAAATTTGAAATTCAACCGGGACTCCGGGTTGAGGGAGTTTTGGATGTTTTATCAAAAGCCGTCTCAGAAATCATCCGCAATGCGATCGTGTTTTCTGGCCCAAACAAAACCGTCTTCGTCCGAGGCTTTGCGGAAGAGGAGATGGGGGTGATTGAAGTTCAAGATTTTGGACGTGGCATCCGCGAAGAAGACCTACGCCGCGTTTGGGGCATCATGCAACAGTCAGAACGCTTGGAGCATCGCCGCTTGGAGCAGCAAGGTTTTGGCTTAGGGCTGCCCATTGCCCAACGCATCATCGAAATTCATCATGGCAACGCTGTCCTTGAAAGTGCGGTGGGGCAAGGCACAACCGTCTGGATCAAGATTCCGCTCACTCAATAAGGTGTTTGCAACAAGGGCCGAATACCCCCTCGGCTCTTGTTCCTAAAATCCTAGTGTAAATCCCCCATCCACCAACACAACTTGTCCACACATCATCGCGGCATCCGATGTACACAAAAACGCTACGACCCCGGCAACATCATCGGCATTCAAATTACGCTTGGCGGGTGTAAAATTCGCCGCTGCGTCCAAGCGTTCTTGCATGACGGCCTTCATAGTGGGGAAATGTTGCAAAGCATCGGTCTCGACAATCCCCGCCGAAACCGCGTTGACTACAATCCCTTTTGGGGCAAGCTCTACTGCCAGATAACGGGTAATGGCTTCTAGGGCCGCTTTGGATGCCCCCACCGCCACATATTCCGGCAGCACCCGAAACGACCCAATGCTACTCAGGTTGACAATCACCCCGCCGCCGCGCGCCTCCATGATCGGAGCAGCTAATTGGGAACTGAACAAAACAGAGCGGGCGTTGATGTTCATCGTCCAATCCCAGCCCTTGACCCGCTGTTCCATCACGGAGCGATTAAACCCTGAGGCGGCATTGTTGATGAGAAAATCCAATCCCCCATACGCTTCTTGGGTAGCTTTAAAAAGAGTCTCCAATTCATCCTGTTCCGCAATATTGGCTTTCACTACCGCGGCGCGTCGGCCTAATGCGCGAATTTCAGCGGCGGTTTCTTCAGCAGGCTCACGATTGCGGAAAAAATTAACAACAATATCCGCCCCCTCTGCCGCCATTCGCAATGCAATTGCCTTGCCGATGCCCCGTCCGCTGCCTGTAATGAGGGCCACCTTACCCGCAAATCGGTCAGGGTAAATCATCCTGTTCATTTTGACTCCTAAACTTCATAAGTAATGGGTTTTAGTAAATTTCGGTCAAAATCTTTCATATGTTCCGGGCCAAGTGCCTCCATCACCAAGCGGGCGTGCAAAGCATCGGCTCTAAATTGGGCAATGTCAATCCCCTGACATTGATCGGGCAGTGGCTCCAACCATTGCAACGAACGCAAAAACATCTTCATCGCCCCGTTATAGTTGCCGCGTTGAATTTGATAGTAGGCCACTGCCACCTGCAAAATACCACGATACACATCCCGCACCGGGCCAGATTCTTCCATCCATGCTGTTTCGAGAGTTTCATGGCATTCGTAATATTCCCCCGCATTAAACTCCTCAAGTCCCCGCTTTACCACTGGGGGCATCGGTTGGGCACATTGGTCAAATAATTTTTGAGAATCTCTTTCCACCCCATCTAGGTTGTGCTGAATCATCTCTGCCAGTGTGGGACGCATATTTCCGGCTATCGCATCCTGTGCATTAAAATACCAATCGTGATAAATGGTTACGGCAGCCTGACGAATTATTTCTTCATCGGAATGATAATCAAAGGCAATCACTGGAATACGGCGCGTGGCGGGGCTGGTTTTGAGCGTCTGGATTATCCGCCGCACCTCATCCAACAGCGCCAAATGCAACAAAATCGCTAGGGGGCGCATTTCGGCGACCTGTTTTACAACCTGCGTAGTATCTAGCCCCCAAACGACCTCGGCTTCCAATTCGGCTACTGCTTTTTCAACCATTTGGCGCAGGGGAACGTCCTTGACAAATGCAATGATTTTGCGGCCTTTGGTCGAGGTCATTCGGTTCCCTCTAATGGTTGTATCTCAATCGAATCCAACGTCAAGGATTGTTCATGCGGCAACGGGATAAAACCAAAACCCAACCGACCCTGCGGCGTCACAATGGCATACTGATTATCAATCCATGCGATAAATCCCAACGGGCCACGTGGGGCACACGGGGCATGATGCACCTTTTCACCATCTACCGAAAAATCCACACTTTTTTGCCGCCAAACGAGTTCATAGGTGTGTGGAGTGGCAATGTCCACTGTCAGTAATTTTTCAGATACGCCAATGGCTTTTTGGGCAATCGGCCATACGCGCCGATAAATAGCTCGACTTCGCATCAATAAAAATCCAAGCGGGGTCAACGGCAGCATAGCAAAAAAATTAAGGCTTTGAGCGTCAAAGGTGGCGGCTTTCCAACCGTATCCCGGCACATCTTTTGCCAGCGCCATATTATTGGGTGGCGACCCAAAGAAAAACCATACGGCACGTGGCAAACGGGGTAAATCGTTGCCCGTCGGCATAAACGGCTGATTCCAAAATCCAAAACCCGCCGTCCCATGCAACTCTTCAACTGAGTGCGAAGCCCATGCTCGTACTGTCATCTTTAGCGGGGGTCGCCATAAATAATCACGGCGGCGCAGATGGGCATAATCATAAATTTGAGCATCATGATAAGTATCTTCGGTGGCAGGCCCAACGGTAAAGGTTAATTGAGAGTCATGCAACTTTAAATGACCATTGCCGATGAGCAGTGGTTGCCAGTGCGATTGAAGGGTTGATTGGTCAAAATGCTCGAAAATTGGTGCTGTCATATTGGCAATTATAACGGGCAGGCAGGCGAATTGCTTGTGACATAATCTTTTTGGAATGAGGGTAGATTTTTAAGAATTGAAGTACAATAAATCATAGAAAGATAAGGATGATCCGCTTAACTTTGTTCTTTATATTCAACACTTATTGACAATTTCACTACAATGCGTTCAAAATGAGAGGACGACATAAAACTAGGGTATTTATTTTTGCAAACCTTTGAATCGGGTTATAAACTGCATGGGTGTTGTTGACCCAGATGAAATAGGATTCCAATGTTAACCCCGCGCCAAAGCAGTCGCCCCGGCTGGCTGCTGGCAATCCCAACCTTGATTGTTTTGCTCCTGATGCCGCCACATGCCACTGGCGAAACAGTAGTGCTTTGGGTACTGTTTGCCATCCTTACCGGCTTCGCACTCAACTTTGGCCTAACGTTCACCGAAGGCGAAATCAACGCAGCCTACACCGTCGGCATTATGGCGTTTCTGACACTGGCCGAACCGGATGATATGGGAGCGGCGCTGTGGGCAGTCGCCATTGGGTCATTAGGTGGAGTGCTAATTCGTGAGGGGCAGCGGCTGTACGCCAAAGGGGAAAACAATCGCAAAGTTCTTTTGCAAAAGACGTGGGAACCGGCCCTGCGTACCGCCAGCCAATTGACCCTCGGGCTTGCAGTCGCGGGATGGGCCTATCAACGGCTTGATGGTGATCTCCCCCTCCAATCCTTTAGCGCAGGTGACTCACTCCCCATTTTAGCTTTAGTAGGCATCTATCTGGCCGTCTATCTGGCGACTGTAGTGCTGAATATCCGACAAAATGCCATTCCGGTACATCAATTGGATGAGGTGGTGCGCCTTAATTGGCAATCACTGATTGGTGTGCTGTTGGTACCCCTACCCCAAGCGATTTTGGGGGCAGTAGCCTATCATGGGATCTCGCTACTGGCGTTTAGCTTGATGGTCATTGGCTTCGCACTGTTGGTCGTCGGCGTGCAGGGTCTTAGCCAAATTCAACATCGCTATGAAGGTCAATTGCAGGAGATCATGACCATCACAGCAGTCAGCAACGCCATGCGCTCCAATCTGGAGTTGCAGGCACTCTTGCAGACAATTTATCTACAGGTCGCCACCCTGCTTGACATCAAAAATTTCTCGGTGGTTCTCTACGACCCCAGTTCGCGTTATCTCACTTTTCCGCTGAATATACGTGCAGGGCAGTCTGAGCAACGCCCCGGACGGGAGGCCGGCAAAGGCCTAATTGAGCGTATCATCACTACCCGCAACCCTTTGCTAATTCAGCAGGAGGCGTGGTCATCCGCTGAAAAAATGGATGGTGGCTTTATTGAATTTCCGGCCTATTCATGGTTGGGTGTGCCCCTACCTGCCCAGACACGGGTAAGTGGCGCGATTGTCGTTTGGTCAGACGGCCCACAGCGCCAATTTACGGCCAAAGATGAACGACTGTTGATGACCATTGCAGTGCAGGCTGGATTCGCCATCGAAAACGCCCAATTGTATGAACAGGCATCGGATCGCATCCGCCAATTGCGTACCCTGACAAGGGTCAGCGCCCAACTCAGCAGCACGCTCGACGCCCAACAGGTTTTGGATCGTATCGGGCCATATGCCCAACAAGTGGTGGGGGCTTCCGCTTCGGCCATTTTTATGTGGTGGGACGAAGATAAACAGACCATTGCGTTAGTTCGGTCAAATGGTCTTAAACACGATCCGCCCTATCCGCTACTCACCAGCGAAACCAACCTTTCGCATCGCCAACAACCTCTAATTATTACCGATTCCCGTACCGACACCCGTGCCACCGAAATGCGCACCATTTTAGATCAAGATGGCAAACGTTCATGGGTGGAAGTGTTGATGCGTAACCCCGAAGATATTTTGGGGGTACTAGTGGTCTATTATGATATGCCCCATCCGCATGGGGATGAGGATATTGAAGTCCTACGCACTTTCGCCAATCAAGCCGCGCTTGCTATCAGCAACGCCCAATTGTACAGCAGCAAAGACGCCGCTCTCAGCCGCCGCGTTGACCAATTAACGCTTTTGGAAGAACTGAGCCACGATCTATTTTCGACCCAGCTTGAACGTGATGAAATCTTCCAGCGGGTACTTAAACGCGCCGCCGAAGGAACGGGCGCTCATGCAGCGGTGCTGACTCTCAAAGAAGACCACCGTCCGGCTGAACAGGTAGCGGCGTTGGGGTACACACGGGAACTCCTAGCAAAATCCGAAAACCTCAATCGTATCAGCAAACACGTATTTGATACGGGCGATGCCACGCTGGTGCCGGATGTCAAAGCCGACCCAACCTTCGCCACTCCACGCACGGAAACCCGCTCTTTGTTATGTGTGCCGTTGCTGCGCGACATCCAGACCATCGGTACCATTCTGCTCGAAAGTAATGCCGCTGACGGTTTTGGACTGGAAGATATGCTGTTTTTGATGCAGGTCGGCGCACAAGCTCGCATTGCGATTGATAGCCGCCTGCTGTTCCAAAATATCCAATCCACCCGTGACCGCTTGCAGGCAATTTTGGACAGCATGACCGAAGCGGTGCTGTTGATTGACAGTGATGGCACGTTACGCATGGCAAATCCCCGCGCCAAGACGATGCTTGATCTTGACCCCGAACAAATCACAGGCCGACAAATCCGCGAACTGCTATCAGTACCCTCTATTCAATTCGCCGAGAAATTGGGTCTCGAAACCAATATGCTGCGCGGGCTGACGCTTGGATTGATGGCGGGTACATGGCAACCTGAACCGCATCACACTTCCTATGATCGCCATGTAGCGGGCCAACACCGCTTTTTGGAACGCGCCGATGTCGCCATTGAGGGCCAAGAGGGTCGGGCAATCGGCTGGCTAATGGTCATCCAAGATATGACCGAGGAGCGTGAATTATCACAAGCCCGCGAAGACCTGACCAGCATGATCGTACACGACCTTCGCAGTCCGCTGACGGCGATCAATGCCACGCTCAAGCTGATTAACAATATCGCTACCAATGAGGATGCCCTCAGCCGCGAGGTTTTGAAACAAACGACTACCACCGCATCGCAGGCCGTGCGTAAACTCCTGAATCTGGTCAATTCGCTGTTAGATGTTTCCAAGATGGAAAGCGGCACGATCTCACTAGATCGCACATCGGGTAGCCTCCATCAACTCGCCGAAACCGTGATTACCGACCTGAAGCCGCTGGCCGAAGAAATGGAAGTCGTCATCGAAAACCGTGTAGAAGAAGCTCTCCCGCCGCTGAATGTGGACATGGACAAAATCGAGCGGGTGGTGTTGAATTTAATGGACAACGCCATCAAATTCACGCCCAGTGATGGACATGTGTATATCAACGCCCAAATTGACGACACCCCCGGTCAAAATGGCAATCAAGAAAAATTCTTGAGAATACGGATTGCTGATAATGGGCCGGGTATCCCTGATGATTACAAAGAACGTCTCTTTGACCGCTTTGTGCAAATCAAGGAACAGGCCGGGCGACGACGCGGTACAGGCTTAGGGCTGACTTTCTGCAAACTCGCAGTCGAGGCACATGGCGGACGGATTTGGATCGAAGATAATCCAGAGGGCGGTTCGATTTTTAACTTCACGCTACCCCTTGCCACTGAAACCCACCACGAAGAGGTCACGGCCTAGCCCTTTGGTGATTTTCCCAAAAATAAAATTTGTAATTTTGTATAGGGCATGGTATTTTAACGCCACTATGGTGAATCTAAGTTCAACTACTTCCCAAATGATGGCCTGCATGTGTTGTATGTGCGGTTATTTTTGTGTTGACAGGCGCCTAGGGCAGTAACTTCATCATTTTTGCCGAGAAATTTACTGAAAGCCGACCCGCCTGAGTCGGCTTTTTGCTTGTGAAGTCAGCTATAAGGGGAGGAAACGAAACTTAGGAAAAACGCTGTAGTACCCAATATTGCAATTTAGGCCAAAGCTGTACCCAAAACCAAACATCGAGACATCTCTAAGGAGCAAAAACCTCATGACCGAAGCAATTGTCACTACGCAATGGGCCGCTGAAAATCTGGGTAATCCCAATATTCGCTTTGTCGAAGTGGATGTGGACACCACGCAATATGAACAAGGGCATCTGCGCGGTGCAGTAGCCTTTAATTGGCAAACCCAACTACAAGATCAAGTACGCCGCGACATCATCAGCCAAGAAGATTTTGGGGCACTGTTAAGCAAGGCAGGAGTTAGCCCCAATACGCAGGTGGTTCTCTATGGCGATAATAACAATTGGTTCGCGGCCTATGCCTTTTGGCTGTTCAAATATTATGGGCATGAAAATGTCAGTCTCATCAATGGCGGACGCAAGAAGTGGGTAGATGAAGGGCGCGAATTGGTAACGGATGTCCCCAACTATCCCACCACCCATTACGTCGTCACCAAAGTGAATGCCGAATATCGCGCTGACCGGGACTATATCAAAACCCGCTTGGACAAGATTGGGCCGAACGGATTTGGCTTGGTAGATGTGCGCTCGGTTGCGGAATATGTGGGGGATGTGATTGCCCCTCCCGGCATGAGCGAAACCGCCCAACGTGCGGGTCATATCCCCGGAGCGGCGAATATTCCTTGGGCACAGGCCGTCGCCGAAGATGGCACATTCAAGAGCCGCGAAGAACTGGAAGCCCTCTATGGTGGTCGCGGGATTACGGATAGCAACAACGAAATCGTGACCTACTGCCGCATCGGGGAACGTTCCTCGCACACATGGGTCGCGCTGAAATACATTCTGGGTTACGAGAATGTCCGAAATTATGACGGCTCATGGACGGAATGGGGCAATCTGATCGGCAATCCCATCAAGAAGGGCGCTGAAGCCTAGTTTAATCCCTCATCTAAAATCAACTCGTATTCAAAAGGGTGGATAGCCTCTATCCGCCTTTTTGTTTAGGTCATGTCCAAGCACAGATTATGATACAATGACCTTGCTTGATTCATTTCAGAGAACTTGAAGGAGAACGCCCTAATGAAATTTCGCTTGCCGACAAAATTGGCTTTTTTGATTATTTTGTTGGTTGCTATCGCCGCCACCTCCATTCACCCCACAGCAGCCCCCGTTAAGGCTCAAGGCGGCCTCTCGGAAGAGCAGTTGGCCCTCTTGGAGCGTATTGTTAATGCAATCAACATGGTGGATGATTACACCAGCTACGTCAATACCGAAAGCTCCACTCTAGCCCTCAATGGAAGTGTCGCATTGGCGGGTTTTACCCAAGAAATTGTGCAAAGCCAACAGTTGGACAAAACCACAACCTACGTGCTCGGTGACAACCCAAATGCGCTGGTTGTTGCCACCTATACCTCCGAAACAAACCAAGAGAGCGGTACAATTGCCTCCTATACAGTGGATGCCGAGGCGCGTTATGTGGATGGTGTCCTGTACGTCAATATAACCCCGGTAGACGGTGATGTTTCTGAGCTTGCATTGCCGGAAGGGTGGGTCGAAGTAGAGGATGTAACCACCTACGAAATTTTTGACGACATTGGGCTAGATCGTATTCTTGAGCGCGTTGGAGCGATTGAAGCTGACCCTACCAACCAAAGCCCCTTGAAAAACCTTGAGCTTTTGGAAAAGATCGTTCAGGATGTTACGGTTGAAGAAACCACGCTTGAGGATGGCTCAACCGTTAATGTCTTTACGCTGACCATTGATTTTGTTGATCTCATTAGCGAGGCCCCTGATGCGTTTGGTGGCGATTCCAACTCTGCCGCACAGGGTTTGTTCAATGCTTTTGAAGGTCAAGCGGTTGAAGCCACTATCATTTTGGACGCCGAAGACAATCCATTGGCCTATGCCCTGTCGTTTGAAGGCGAACTGGTAGACCTCGACGCCTCAGTCCTATCTAGCAGTCTCGCTGGAGCAACCCTAAACCTTAGTTTTGTCTTTAGCCAAACTTCGGAACTTAGCCAAGTCAACGAAGCCATCGAACCCGTTGCCGCCCCTGAATAGAAAACGATAATCAAAAAGGGCAGGTTTTGCTGCCTGCCCCTTTCAAAATCTACCTTTGTTCAACCTCATTCAGCATCCCGGCGGGTAATTTCAGCTTGCAGCAATTTAATCGCGTCTTGGATATGCGGAATGGGATTGGGCGAGGTTGCTAAGGTCTCTAAGGCACTGACGCCGCTCTTGAGCGCCGTGACAGGCGGTTGGCGGTCAATCACATCCTGATAATTTCGCAGAGCTGCTTCATGATGACCTAAGACCAAAAGTGTTTGCGCCAAATCGAGCCGTTTCCAATAATCACTTGGCTGGTCATCCAAAATGGCCTCCGCTATTTCTTTGGCCCGTTTGAACATCTCAATTGCTTCTTGTTCCTTACCTGTAATCTTATAGAGCAAAGCCAAATTGCCAACGGGGTACGACGACGTAGGCGTTGCTTCGACAGCATGTTCATAGGCCCGCAGTGCGTCATCATTACGATTTTGGCGACGATATAAGCCACCCAGCGTGCCAAAATAGCTTTCGCCATCGGCATCAATCATTTTCTTGTCAATCTCAAGTGCCCTTAACAAATTCACTTCAGCTTCGGCCCAATAGCGGTTGCGGATATTGGGATCGGTTTCTTGGTCGCCGATACGCCGCTGTGCCAGCCCCATTGCCGCCAGTGCCGGAGCGAAATTAGGATTAACTTGGAGCGCACGGGTCAGGTGTTGCAACGCCAGTTCAAATTTGCGCCGCGCCGTATACAAATATCCCAATAGATAATTGGTCGTCTGATTATCAGAATCAAGTTCAAAGGCTTCTTGGAGGCTTTGAATGGCTGATTCATAGTTGCGTGCCCGTACCTGCTGTTCCGCCAACAGTTGCAGTGACAGCACCCTAAACGAATTTTCAGCTTTGTGACGAGTGGCCTCAAGCTGATCGGTAATGAGCGTTGTGAGTTCACCAATCCGGTGACGGGTCGTTTCAGTTAATTCTTCAATTTGTTGATTGGTTTTTCGAACAGCGGCCTCTAATTCCCGCCCCAACCGTTCCACTTCAGCTTCGGCACGCTGACGAGTGAGTTCCACCTTATGTTCACTGGCTTTGGCTTGTTTTTCCAAATCGCCACGAATATCACGCAGGTTCACCACCAAAAACGAAGCCGATGCCGCGATAATCAGGCCCAACAGCACCGAACCACCTTCTAAGAAACTCAGAATCGTGCCCACGCTGTCATTATTTTTTTCGGCCTCATGCAACGCGCGTGCAGCCAAATCAGCCGCCTCCGTGCTATCCAGCGAGCCACGTTCATAAACATTGCCATCATCGGCCCGTGTCGCAATAATCATCGCTGCTAACGCGATGGGAAAAGCCAAAAAAGCCAGCATCAACAGCAGTTTATCAGCAGGGGACTTGCCAAAACTGGTTTGCGGTTTATCTCCGTCTGTCGAATGGTTCATTCGTTCCGCCTTCTCATGCGTCCAATCACAATCCCACCTTAAGAATACGCTTAGGCATCACGAAAAGCAAAAAGCTGGGTCTAGCCTCTAGGGCGTGGCTGGATATGGAATAAATCCTCTGGGGATGGCCCAATTTGACCAAAGGCACTGTTGGGTCGTGTGGACGAAATCGGGCCAGCCAAAACCCGCGAACCCGCAAAAAACTCAAACTCAAACTCCAACAGATCGCCCTCCTTTTTCGCTGGAAACGGCATCAAGCGGGCCGTCAGGGGTTTATCCAAACGCAAGGCCAGCGCCGCGACATCCAACAAAATATCATGCAGGGCCGCAACCCCCACCTCACCCGGCAGTGGAATACAGTCCAAGCCTGTGCCACACACGGCACTCAACAGCAGCAAATCATTCACGGTCAGACGTCCCTCAGCAGCCCGTGCTGCTAACACGCTATCTTCTAAAATCGGCAGCATCAAACCACAAAAACCAGCACGCGGGAATTTGGCGGACTCAACCGCATTCATCACCAGTGCCGCTGACGCAACCAAACCCGCCCCACCAAACGACGGCCCTAATGCTTCCAGCGCACCACCCAAACTTTCCACATCCACGGGATAGGGGGCAAGCGAAAAATCGAAGCCGCCAAACCCAATGCCGTGTTCTTGGGCGAGGGCCTCCGCAAATGGAATGAGGGTATCCACTGTGGATTGAATTGCCCCAAGTAGGCGCTCTCTAGCGATGGCCGGGGTGGGTGCTTTAGAAAACGCCCATACTGCAAGGTCGGCGGCTTGGATGGCAAGGGCAAATTGGGCAGGCCCACCTCCGTGATAGGCCACCGGGAAAAAGGGCGACCCCGGTGGACAATTGGCAAGCGCGGCGAGATACAGATTGGTCATGCCGTCGGGTGTAATTCGGCTGACACGGTCAACCAGAACCGCTGTTTGCCACAGTCGCAGCAGTGAAATCCCCTGCTCTGGCTCGGCAATTGAGACAGTCGCAAATACTCCCGGTGTGCGGCGAAAAACTTCCCCAATAACCTCAATATAGCGCGGGTCATCTTGCAAGCGGACTGGCCCAAGCGACAGATAATTGATATTGTGGTTTTGGCAGAGGCTAAAAAAATCAGTTGCCAATTGAGGCACACTCTCTGGGCCATCGGGAGCAAGTCCCGCTGAGAAGGGCTGGGTTGCTATGCGACGAGTCTGGACTTGATAGCCTGTTTTGGCAAAGGCTTGGCTTGCATCCTCAAGAAAAGCCCCCATACGGGTGATGGTTGTCTCAGCCATGTCGGGGGTCAGGTCAACAAAGGTCGTGATCGAACGAATTTTTGGCATAATCCTCAGCTAAGGGATAACGGCGATGGCCTCAATCTCCAATAAAAAGTCGGCGCGGGCCAGTTCACTCACATAAACAGCAGTGCTGGCAGGCGGCAGATCCACATTGATGTACTGATTCCGCACCTCACGCACAATCGGCAGGGCATTCTTTTCTACAATGTAGTAGGTAAATTTGACGACGTGCGAAAAATCCGCCCCCACTGATTCTAGCGCGGCTTTGAGGTTTTCAAAAACCTGTACCGCCTGTGCGCGAAGATCGCCGACGCCAACGATATTGCCATTCACATCTAGCGCTACTTGTCCTGAGATGAACACCATCCGACCACTATTGACCTCCGCAACGTGCGTATAGCCCGTCGGTTTGTGAATGGTCGCCGGATTGAACAACCGCACATTCTGATTATTCATCCTGAAATTTGCCTTTCATAGCCTACAATCATTCTAAGCATATTATTGAATATGCAACCACTGTCAACTGATTCGGTATACGCCAAATCAGTTACGGCCATCCGACGATCCATTTAGTCCGTGTTGATCCAAAACACATTGGAAAAAATCTGGTTTTCCAAAAAACTATCGGCTGAACCTGACTGCGTTTGCCGCATCAACGTAGCGGTAGTATCGGTCTGCAAATCGGTGACGTTGACTGCCGAATAACCTGCCCGCAGTCCACCTCCGATCCATAAAACATATCGTCCGTCAGGAGTCACATCGTATTTTTGACCACTCGAACCCGCTAGGAAGGATAAATTGACCTCAGTGCCGGGGTCGATTTCAGCCACACTCACGAACGATTGACCATCGGCGCTGACATGTAAAATTTCATTATGTAGCTCATTGATATTGCAATCTTCCAGCCACCAATGCAGCATCAGCAACGACCCGTCTGGCAAGACACGGAGATGACTCAAGAGAGTTGCGTCTTCGATACTGTAAACCACCGTGCTTTCGGGAATACCCACCTTGCGTATCTCCCACAATCCACACAGCGCTACACCACCGGGGGCTGGACTCGCCAGTTGAGTCAGCAGAATATCGTCACCCAAACGGACAGCGCCATTGGTGAAAAAGGTATCACTTAGGGCAAGTCCCTGCGTTTGGAGCATGTTGAGAATGGCGAGGATCGTTGACCCAAAATTTTCGTTATCCAGCGCAACCGTGCCGATTTCTATGCTCGTCTCAGTTGCCGGATCATATCGGTTCAATGTTAGCGCAGTTTGATCTTCGGACACGGCATTGAGCAGCAGTGTGCCATCCGCCAGCACCCCGCTCATAACCCCTTCAGGTGACACATCCACTACACCCGAACCATCCTGTTTGGCGAGAAAGAAATCCGCGACGGGGCCATCCCCACGAATTTGAATCTCGGCATAGAGCACCGAATCGGGTGTCCAACCGACTATATTGGCGACAACCCCCTGCATCCGGCCCAAATCCGTTGCTTCAAGGGTCGTCAAGTCAGCCACAAATACACGCCGATTGCGTACTCCGGAGGTCGAATAGAATACCTTTTTGTAATCCGGTGAGACGGAAACTGTGGTTGGGTTGACCCCTTCAGCAATCATATGCGGTTCGGTTTCACCAAAGCGCATAAAATAGAGGGTTGAAAGCTGAGTCCCCGCCGTCCCATAATAACCCTGCGTAAACAATAGGCCACCGGAGATACCGTCAATCATAGGTAAGCTGATCCGTCCATCTACGGGTTCGGGAAGTTGGGCGAGTGGTGAATCCCCGCTCCCCGTGTTAGTGGTTTGGGTGTCAGCAGTAGTCGCAGTTGGCCGATCACTCGACACAGATTGCACACTGGGTTCTTCTTCATCTCCACATGCTCCCAGCAGCAAAGCCGCAGTCAGCAACAATATCAGCCAAGTCCATTTGGAAAATTTCAAATCCATCTTAAGAATCTGGCGTTTCATAAACACTCTTTTCTCATTCGCATCAACCAACAAGCTAAGATACTATTACGCGCAACCTGCAAAAACCAGTTCGAATTTGAGGGGTGTCTTACCCCTACCTTTATCACTCACTGCTTGTTGGTGAAGTTCAACCCATAGGAATAGCTTGGATGTCATTACCACTTAATCCACAACTTATTGAATCTCTGCGTGCTCAATTTCCCGCCCTCAATCGTCCCGTCAATGGCGGTGGTCTACCCGTACACTTTGATAATCCAGCAGGGACACAGGTCTCGCAACGGGTCATTGATGCTGTCAGCGACTACTACACCACCATGAACGCCAACTCCGGCGGTGCATTTGCTACCAGTCAGCGCAACGATGCGATGGTCGAGGCTGCTCGTCAGAGTGCCGCCGATTTCCTGAACGCCCCGGACTATCATGAAATTGTGTTTGGCCCGAATATGACCACTCTGTCATTTGCATTGTCGCGGGCCATCGGCAAGACCCTTCAAGCGGGTGATGAAATTGTGCTGACAATGATGGATCATGACGCCAATATCGCCCCTTGGCTGCGAATCGCTGAAGATTACGATCTCGTGGTGCGCTGGGTGGATATTCGCCCCGAAGATTGTACTCTCGACATGGACAGCCTTGAAGCCGCCCTGACAGACCGCACCAAAGTCGTGGCTACCGTCCATGCCAGTAATGCAGTCGGCACAATTAATCCTGTCCAGAAAATCGCGGCAATGGCCCACGCCGCCGGAGCGTATTATGTAGTGGATGCCGTCCAAAGCGCCCCCCATATTCCGATTGATGTACAGGCGATTGGCTGTGACTTTTTGTTGTGCAGCGCCTATAAATTTTTTGGGCCACATATCGGAATTCTATGGGGCAAATTTGACCTATTAGAACGTCTGCCCGCCTATAAAGTCCGCCCATCGAAAAATGTCACGCCCTATCGTTGGGAGACTGGCACACCCAGTTTTGAAACCATCGCGGGGACAAAGGCAGCGCTGGAATATTTGGCGGAAATCGGCAGGTTATATGGGGGTTCTGAGGCCCAAAATTTCTCAAATTTCACCGGACGGCGCTTGGATTTCAAAACGGGCATGACCACCCTTGCCGCCTATGAGCGTGAATTGGTGGCCTATTTGATTGAGATGTTGAAATCGCTACAGGGGATTGAAATTGCGGGAATTACCGACCCTGCCCATTATCATGAACGAGTCCCTACTGTTGTCTTTACGAGGCGGGGATATTCCCCACTTGAAATTGCTACCCACCTTGCCCAACACGATATTTATGTGTGGGATGGAAACTATTATGCGCTGGCAATTATGGAACGATTAGGTAAACAGGAAAGTGGGGGTATGGTGCGTGTTGGGCTTGCCCATTACAACACCCATGCCGAAATTGATCGGTTGGAGTCGGCTTTAAAAAGGGTGTAGGAACAAAAAAGGGCAGGGGGTTAGATGCCTGCCCTCTTGGTTAATCCAACGTTTGTAAAACTAAACAGCGGCGGCGGCCACATTACGATAAGCCGAGGTGGTTTCAGGCTCACGCACCATCAAACGGCTGTAGACATTGAGAAACTCGGATACAGATTCGACGCTAATGATGGCTTCCAAAATCACGTTCTCATTGGCAACCAAGCCCGATAACATGACATTGCGTCCCCGTACCTGCACCCGAATGGGTTGGGTACAAGTATCAGGATTATCCCGCAAAGCAGCCATCACAAGCAATTTGATTTCTTTCTCAAACATGGTCATTTTCGTAGTGTTCCCTTCGCCATTAGGTACGGCGAGCTAATTTTCGTTGCAACTTCCCCGTAAGAAGCAGTTAATTTTTTTACGCACTGTTGCTAAAATTGTTTCAAGTTTCACAAGCAAAGTCAAGCACCTTTTGTTAGAAATAAATGAACGTTGCGTTAACACAAGAATTAAGGTATGGTTTTATGCTATTGCCTAAACTTATTCATGATCTCCATCATATTGACCCCTCAATCCGCATTAAAGCCTTACAAATATTGGCAATGCTCGAAGAAACCCGTGCATTAAAAATAGTGGCTGAACTCTATAAAACCGATCCTGACGAGCAGGTTCGGCAAACTGCACAATGGGCAGGCAAGATTATCTGGTCAGCTTTTCATCGTGGCTATACAACCGAAGCAGCACTTCAACAGCATTTTAAGTGGCGACCCTCGCGTGTCCATGAGGAACGCTTGGTCGAAAATTTGGCAGGGCAAGCAGGCTCCGATAAAGATTTACAGAATCAATTGGAAATGCTCAAAAGCGAATGGCAACAGCTAGACACCCTGTCCGACCATTTTCGGTATGAAACAGCGTCGGTCAAACGCCTAGCAAGCGGCACTGACCCACTTGAACTGTTAGAGGTAGGCTTATCGGACGATTTCCGGCTGTTGGTGCAGTTAAAAACAGAAGCGTAACCACGATGAGCCATTCCAGAATATCTATTTGGGTAAGCCGCTTGACCGATGCCAATCCTGCGACACGCCGCGAGGCCATTCATTCGATTGAAGCCTTCGGCGATCCGGCTGCCCTACCCGCTCTAGCCGACGTTTTTGTCAAAGACCCTGAACTACGCGGTGAGGCCCAGAAAACTGCCCAGCGGATTTATTACAACCAGCACCGCCTCCAAATCGCCTATCAGTATGTCAAAGCAGGGGCGAATGAAGAAGCACGACCTATCTTAGAAGATATTTTAAAGGTTGACCCAGAAAACATAGACGCATGGTGGCTATCGGTCTTCATTGCCGAAACCCCACAGCGCAAACGAGCTGCATTGGGACGAGTGTTGCAGATCAAACCCGACCATGCTCCAGCACAGAAGATGGCCCAAGCCCTCGATGCTCAACTCAAACAAACTGGCCCTCTACCCGAACGCCATGCGCCAATCATCCCACCCAAGAAAAAACGTCGTATCCGTTGGCCCTATGTGCTGCTGTCAGCGATAGGCATGGTAGCCATGATGTTTACCTCGTTGCTCCTGCTCGATAACTTTACAGGTGGGGATTTGTTTGATGATTTTGAACGGCGGGTACTTGGCGAGCCTGAGCCATTGGGCTATATCAATGTTTTGCGGGGTGGCCCTGCTTCCGAAGATACTCCCGAACAAGACCGCCTGCCCATTACCAAACGTCGCAATATCGAATATGGTAGCACCAATATTGGCGTATTGAACCACAAAGAAGCCCATGAATTCCGATTTTATGCCCGACGGCGAGATGAAATCGTAGCAATCGTGAGCTTTACTACCAATGGCAACCCCGACATTTTTGCGGTTGAGCTTTGGAACAGCGGCGGCATGGTAGCACGCGAGTTAATGGGAATGGGTTTCACGGTTGGCCCATTGACAGGCCGCGCCCTACAATATACCGCATTGGTTGAAGGCGGATTTTCGCTCGTTATTTATAGCCAGCCCGGTGGACCCAGTGGTAACTACACGCTAATGGTCACAACCATTGACCAACTCATGGAAAGTCAATAATAGTGCGATCACTCAATCACAATTTCCGATGCAATCACCACCCCATCGCCAGAGGGTTCGCCATTGAATGAAGCGGGCAGGCGTGGGCCATCTGGCACATAAATCCCCACCCGCAAGATTGCTGGGCCGGGCCTCACGTCTGGGGCAATCGTCCATTCGCGTAAATCCTGCAACACAAAACCGGGGGTCAGGAGACGTGTTGGGAACAATCCTCCCATCAATCCGCCATCCCGCTGCGACAAGATTTCACCTGTGGCAGGGTCGAGCAGATGCACATATACGCTGTAATCGCCATGCGGTGGCGCAATTTCCGTCCCCTGCCAATACAATTTCAGCGTAAAGGATTCGCCACGTGTTAGGGTAGTCGAGGGCAGGTCGAAGCCAAGCAACTGCATCGTGCCGTCAAAGATGGCATCTGCCAATGGGTTTTCGGGGCTGACGGGTTGATGAATCGCCCCTGTATCAATCTTAAAGACCTCATAGCGATTATTGCCATCATCCACCACAAAAGTCACAGGGGTAAACACTTTACGCCATGCTATACCATTTGGCCCATCGGCGGCAGGTTGACCCGTTGGTGGCAACGGATAGGCCCACGCCATATGTTTCCATGCCCACACTTGATTGGGGATAAGGTCAAAATCGCGCCACAGGCCATCATCAAACACCGCCACGTATAAATCGTAGTCGGCTAAATCCTCAATGTCGGTGGGAATATCTCGATAGTTGATATCCCAGTCCGGGAAATAAAAATGCAGGCGATTTTCACCGGGGGCCATGACTCGCAGGCGGTCAACCTGATTCACCTCCGCATAATTTTCCAGAAATTGAACAACCTGCATCAAAGCTGGGTTGGCATAAGCATATTTCTCGCGGTCAGTATCCACGCCAGTATTATTGAAAGTGTTCAAGGCGGTATGATAGGTTGCGGCGATTGGGGCCGGGATAGCAAGGAAAATGACAATCACGATAAGCGCCGTCTGGCGTAAACGGTTTTGAGTCATCAAAGGTATCACCCATCCCGCCAGCAAATAGGCAATGGGAGCAAGAATCAATGGCAACACGGTCAGCGCCAAGCGATAATGATAGCTGTACGACCAAAAATAGACTAAGAAGAATGGCAAGCCTAGTCCCCACGTCAGCAACCACCCCTGTCGCACCATCGGCGGCTGTTCCCGCCAAAAATCGCGGATACTCCACAACCATACCGCCATCCCCGCAAACAACAACATGGTTTCTGTCAAATTCAAGCGGCGCATCGGCTCACGAAACCCATTGATCCAATCCCACGCCGTCGCTTGTGTCCATCCACCATCAGGAATGCTCAAGGCTGTCGGCAGCACCGCCAAACTTAACAGCGTAATGGAGAGCATGGGCGGCAAAATCGTTTCAGGGTCACGCCCTTGCCGTACATTTTCAATAATTACAATGATCGCCAGCAGCACCGCCAATCCATACAGCCAGACCAGTTGCATCCCCGAACGTTGGGCCAATTCGCGCCAATAGTGGGCAGGCAAAATCGTCCAATCATGCCCATACAGTACATTACGGATATACCACATGCCGCCGATTGGGGCCGCAAAAATTCCGGCGATGGCAGCAATGCGCAGTTTGTTGACAAACCAGCGCCGCCGATCTTGCAAATAGGCCGCTGACGCCACTAGTGACATCACTAGACCCACCCCCAACACAAACGCGCCGGAGGTTGGTTTTGTCCACATCGCCCCAGCCAACATCAACCCAGCAATCGCGGCATAACGGTCTGCCGAGGAGCGCATTTCGGCCCGCCATGCCAATGTAAAAAATACCGCCGCCAGTGTGAAATAAATTGCCATCGGGTGTTCGAGGTCGCCGGAACTTGACCAAGCCAGCGATGAAGGCAGCAAAATCCACAAGGCCGCCGTCAATAACCCCACTGAACGTCGTCCATAGATTCGCCAACCAACCAAATAGGCCGCGAACCCGCTACTGATGAAAAATAGGGGGACAGCGGCACGCACGGCATGGTCATTGTGGCTGCCCCATGCCAGATCACCAAACGTGAAGGTCAGAGGCACTAGTTGGGGATAATAATCTATCCAATGGGGGATGCGACCTTCCTGCATAAATATCTTGGCGTTATAGCCAAATGTCCAAAGGGTGTCATAACGTAAAAAGGGCCAAAACGCTGTATCCCACGCCATCGCCAAAACTGCAATGCCCATCATGACGAGCAGGGTGGTCATCACAGGACGGGGCAGCCGACCATCGGTTTGCACATCAGCCTCATTTTCAAGTGGGGGCAGTTCATCGCGCCGTCGCCATGCCACAGCCACGCCTACCCCGGCAATCACCACCGTCCCGAAAATCGCTGCCCCAAAGGTCAATTCACCAAATGTGCCAAGCAAAAACAGCCATGTCGTGCCGGATAATGGGCCAAGCGCCAAGCCAAGCCCGACGACGGTTGTCCAATCGCGCCAATCTCGACGCGGGAGCAGTCCATAGGCCCAAGGGATGCCGACCCCGGCAAAAAACCAAATCAGCCACGTCAAGACAGATAAAAACGGTTCTAACCAATCAGCCATGTGGTTCACTCATCCGAAAATTTCGGTTTGTCAGCAGTGTAAAAATCGTCTGTAGGCCAATACCCGCCAGAATACAGCAAATCAGCGACCACAATAGGTAATAACGCTGCCATGCCAGCGGCACAGTAATGCCCAATGCTATTGCTGTGCCCATTGACCACGTCAATCCTACAAAGACGATTGGATACCTCGAACGACGAAGCAAGGCGACAAGTCCAATCGCCGCCACCCCTGTCCAAATTGTTCCGATAGGGCGACTCATCTGCCAGCCCTCGAAGTGTGCCTTTTCATAGCGGGTGATTTCATCCTCTAGCACCTGCTCAAATGCTGGACTCTCATAATATTGCAAATCGGTCAGAAAGGGCTGTTGAATCAACGCGCCCCCTTGCGACCAATTTGAGTCATAGGCATCAGCGCTCGCTTTCGTCTGCCCCTGCAACACTTGGAGGCGCAGTTCACCCGCCAAGCGCACCCGGTCAAGCGGCGCATCCCAGAGGGCAGGTGTCAATAGGATATACACCCCCACCGCACCAATTACTACCCCCAACAATTGGGCAAATGAGTGAATCCGGGATTGATGTACCCCCTGAATCTCACCGGATGTATGAAAAGAACGTCGGCCTAGCTGCAAAATTATCAATGCAACCATCACCACCCCCACTGCAATCACGCCTGTCGGTTTGGATGCTAGACATAGCCCGGCTGCAATTGATAACCCTATCCAGCGTATCAGGGTGGGTTTTTGCATCACCAACAGCGCCAGCCACACCACCATCAAGGAAAATGTCCCCAATGCGGCTTCCTGCATCACGCGCCGTCCATTCAGCAACCAAACCGGATGGGTAGCGACCAAAAACCCGGTGACAAGGCTGGCAAGATAGGGTCGTCGTTGATCGAAGCGCCCCATACGATAGGCGATGTTCGCTGTTAATGGGATACTCAGCATGGTCAACAGCGTCGTGACCAAACGTGCCCGATGCAGCTTAAATTCCTCTGGGCGCCGCCCGTTTTCAATATTCCATGTGTAATCCAAGCCATAGTACCACGGTGCAGGCCATTCCCATTGTTCCACCCCCGCCGACCACAAAGCATACCCGGTTAAATAGGCAGTGGTCGTGCCTGTCAACAACCGGATGTGTTCTTCGGAATCAATTGCAACAGGCGGCTTCACACGCAGCGCATTGGGGTCGCCCTCCACAAAATAGGTTATAAAATCACGGCTTTTAAAAAGATGATCGGCTTCATCGCCATGAAACGGCACGCGAGTATAGCCGATCAGCACATAGCCTATCAGTACCACGAAAAAACCCATGACGAGGGCTTTTTTACACCATGCCATGCTTCAATTGCCCACGACTTAAGATGACTTGCATCAGCATCGCCCCACCTAGCCCCATTACCGCCGAAAGCGGCGTCTGAATGGGCAAATAATAACGCTGCCAATCGAGCGGGATAGTCAATAGCGAAATCACAACAATGCCAATCATCCATATTGCTAAAACAATCGCTATATTTTTCTGACCACGCCGCCAACCCAAACCGATGGCACCCAAACCTGCTACCACCAAAAATATTCGTATTTCCACCATGCCAAGCGATGTGATTCCAGCCAGATAGCTGTTTTCATACTCATCAATTTCATCGGCTACCCCCGTATAATCGCCCCAATAATCGGCCTCGTAATATTGGGGTTCGACCCCAAATGTCCCCTCCCATAAGCCTTCTAATCGCTCCACCCACCCGTGATAGCCACCGAATAGCGCCACCTGCTCATCCAAAAGTTTCTGGCGCTCATCCAATACCACGCCCGGCATCTCTAGGAAATGACTTGACCACCAAAGCGGCGTCAGCGCGAGAAAAACGATTAGCGCGGTCATCCCGGCAAGCCCAAATTTGAAAATAAGCCAGTATATCTGCTTCGATTTGTTGTGGGATTTCTGCCATTTCACAACCAGTAACCCCAAAAATAACAGGGCAATCGTAAAAGCCGTGCTGTGTTTAGCGGTTAACGCGATGCCCGCCGCCACCCCCACTAACAAATAGCTTTTGAACGAATCCTGCCGATTCACCAAGCGCAATACCGTCCACCCGACCAATGCCAAGCTGAACAACATCGCGCCTTCAAACATGGCCCGCCGCCCATTCATCAAAATGACCGGATTCAGCGCGTAAAGTATCGCCGATAGCCATCCCGCCGAAGTCGCAATCAAGGGATGCGTAAATACTTGGCTTGCCACCAAGCGAGTCATCCTCAACACAAGAGCCATACTGAAAATCAAAAACAGCGCCGAGGATAAACGGGTCACATTGAGCAGGCGGCCAGACGGCAGATGTCCATTATCTCGATTCCATTCCGTATCCAGTCCCCAGACCCACTGATCATTCAAATCAGTCCGATGGAAAGCCGCAGCAGACCACGCGACACCCATCGTCCAGCGCGTCCATGTCCCGTTAAGAATACGCAGATGTTGTTCTGTGGTACGGCGCGGCGGCGGAGAATAGGTGACAGCCGATATATCCCCTTTTAAAACAACCGTATCATAGTCCGCACTCATCCAAATGATGGTAGATTCGTCGCCATGAAACGGCACTTTTTTGACCCCCGCCAGCACATAACAGGCCAACAGCGCCAACAGCAAGGTATCCAGCAGCACTATCCATTTAGGACGAATTGTCTTGTCTTTCATAATCTATACCGTTCACAAAAAAAGCCCGGTCATTATAACCCCGGGCCTTCTATTTATTTGTAGGGGGTTATGCTAGATAAATTGGGATAGGCAAAAAATCTCTCGTTGGATAAGGTTAAGCCACTAGTCGAAAGTGATCAGCGAACAAGAGACGATCAGGGTGATGCCAAACATTCTGTTGGGTGTGCATAAAAGCATCAACTGAAGCCTGCAACTCATCCAAGGAGCGATGCAAACGATTAG
>JABFGB010000023.1 GCA_013112715.1 Chloroflexota bacterium | reverse complement strand
CTGTTTCCTCCTGATTTGTCATGCGTTAGCATAGCCACTGCTATTCCCAACGTTATTCTTCCCTTGTCTTGCGGTACAGCATTTAATGTACCATGTCAAACGAACAGGCGCAAGGGCGAAATTTAGATAATTTTAAAATTGGTATGAATCTGGCTTGAATCAGCGATCTACCCACTCTTTTTTGAAGGTCAGCCAGTCCTGTTCGCTGGCTTCGTTATAGATGTAAATCCCCCCACCCACGACCCGATTGCCAGCCCCACCCGCATTCTTGATGCCTTGTTTAGCGGCAATAATCGCCGTCGTCAGATTTTCCACTGTCGGGTCATGCAACGGTACACTTGGATAATTCGGGAAAGCCACAATCAAATTAGTCTCAACTTCCACCCGACTGATATCTTTGGAATAGGTTTCAATTTGGTATGCCATCCACTGCTCATATTCCTCTGGTGTGGTCAACCCACTAGCGTGTGCCATAATCACAATCTCATCCACAATCAGAGCGATCTGCTGCTTATAACGCGGATCCCAGCTAATCGAAGGATTTCCCAGACCGGGTGGGACGGCGGGGTCACTGGGTATGAAATCAGGGGGACCAGTTACCGACAGGGTGCGGTCATCTCCCAATAGTTCGTCAAACGCACGCAGCAATCGCACAAAATTTTCATTCCCATCAAATACTGAAAAGCCCTGTAAATGCACGCCATCGTAGCGCCATTCATTGATGGTCTGCCGAGCATAATTGACTAGCATAGTGTGGTTATCAGCGGCATACTGATTGCGTTGACCATCCACCGTAATCCAATCCAGCACCTTGATATCAGGGGCAATATCCCGCATCAAGAGCCGAAAATCGTCGGCGTAATCCCATGCCCGATACTGTCCATCCTGACGCCATGCCCCGGTTTGCACATAGACCATATCAATTTTGTTATCTTGCAAGCGCGTAACAAGGGCCTCCACTTGCGGGCGTGTGGGTGCCTGATTTGTCCAGTTGTCCGACAGCCATGCTCGATTGCTGTTGGATGTACCGCCCTCTTCATCATCAAATAAGGGAGTTACCAGTGACCGCAACAGCAAAAATAAAGCTGCCAAGCCGACAATACCAATCGCAAACACGAACCAGTTTGGCATCGTGCGTTGATTGCGCCGGACGTGTCCACGAGTTGAGCGCGGACGATAGGGTGAAGGTGATGTGGGTGTCGTCATAACCCCAAACGCTCCCATAAAGGCGGCCCCAAAATCAACAGGCCCACGACAATAGATACCACGACTCCAAGCAACACGGCAGCAGCAGCCACATCTTTGCCCACCCGCGCCATTGGGTGAATTTCTGGCATGGCAAGATTGACGGCGGCTTCAATACCTGCATTCAAAAATTCAGCCATCCAAACAAGGCCAACCACCAAGACAATAACCGCGTAATCCCGCGCTGGAATTTGCAGCCATAAGGACACAATAAACACCATGATACTGGCGACTGCTTGGATACGGGTATTTTTTTGATAACGCAACATATGAAGCCAACCAGCAATCGCATAACGTAGACTTGCCAACCGACTGCCGCTGATTTGAGGGCTGTAGGTTTCGGGGTTCACCGCTAGGGTTTTTTGAATATCAGGATGGACAATCCGTCGCCAACCAGTGATATGAGTATGAGGGGTCTTGCTTGTCTTTTGGCTCATGGCAATTACGATTCACCTTCGTCGGGGCCGTGAATAAAATCAGGCACGACAATCGGGATATTAAAGAGTGCCAGCAATTCGGCTTGTTTTTCCCACATCACCTTTTGGCGATCTGGGGTATCGTGATCGTATCCAGCAAGATGCAACAGCCCATGAATTACCAACAGGCCAAATTCGTCAGCGGGGGCATGATTGGACTGAGCGGCCTGCTCCAAAATATGCCGATACGCCAAGATTATGTCTCCCGCATAAGGCGTTTCCTCATCCTCAAATTCTTCAGGCATGGGTTCAGCAGGAAACGTCAAGACATCGGTGGTCACATCCACCCCACGATATTGGTGGTTGAGGGATTGGACATATTCATCAGTGGCGACATAAATGGCGAGACCAGTATCTGGCACAAAATCCAACTTATTCATCACCCCTGCTGCCAACGCCTCCAATTTCATCAAGGCGTCGGCTGGCATGGCATCCACCAGCATCACATCCTCAGCAATCTGTAAATTACAGTCCATCTGGTAAATCATTCTCCGGTTTAGATTCTTCAGGTTTGACGATGGGCGTCGAGGTCGTCTTTTGTCGTTCAGCAGTATCACGCCGTCGGGGTCTACGTGGGTCGGTGGCCTCTGAAACGATAGCCCCATACGTACCGACTGAAATATTGCGGTATTCCCCTGTCGTGGTTTTGGGTGATTTTGGCGCAACCTCCGGCACAGGCTCGGCTTTTGCCTCAATGGTGGTCGTCGGTTTAGACGCGGTTGGTTCGACTAATTCGGGGCGCGGCGCGATATAAGCCGGAACCGCGAGTGTCGCACGTTTTTTCAGGGGAGTGGGATAGGCGATACGTGGATGATAGACCCCTTGCAGCGTCTCAATAAAGGACTGCTGAATAATTTTGAGTTCCTTGAGGGTCAAATTGCAGTCATCCAACTGCTCCTCTTGCAGCGCTCGCTCAAAAATCATACTGACCACTTCCGCCACTTCGGTCTCGTTATGCGGCTTGATGGCACGCGCGGCACTTTCGGTGCCATCGGCCAACATCAAAATAGCGGTTTCCTTGCTCTGAGGGCGTGGGCCGGGATAAGTGAAATCCTCCGCCGACACCTTACTTTCATCGCCACCTGCCTGCTCTAGGGCCTTATGATAAAAATAGATGACCCGTGTCGTGCCGTGATGCTCACGGATAAAATCACGAATACGTGGAGGCAACCGATAGCGCCGGGCCATCCGTTCACCCTCGACGACATGCCCAATAATTAAACGGGTGCTTTGAACAGGATCATCCAAAACGTCATGCGGATTAAACCCCTCGGCCTGATTTTCGACATAAAAATGCGGGTTGAGCATCTTACCAATGTCATGGTACATGGCGGCTACTCGTACCAATGCAGCGTTGCCGCCAATCCGTTCGGTGGCTACCTCGGCCAAATTCCCTACCTGCAAACTGTGTTGATAAGTACCCGGCGCTTCACGTAGTAATCGCTGCAAAAGCGGCTGATTAGAACGATTTAGCTCATCCAGTTTGAGGCTGGTGGGGAGGTTCAACACATTCGTAATCACATAAAGATGCGCAAAGGCCAACATCGCTACAAACATACCATTGCCCATCCCTAATAGGATTACCCATCCAAGATCAACGACTTGTGTATCCTCCTCGAATACTAGCTGAAAGGCCACCAACAGTCCCACGTTGATTAAGCCAACAATCGCCCCCGCTACAAAATAAGCATTAAGTCGCTCAATATGACGCAGGCCCAAAATTCCAGCCGCCCCGCTTGCGCCAATCAAGCCAATGAAGTCCATCGAGCTATCAATCATCGCACCAACCAAAAGCGCCAAGCCCGTAATAACAATCAGCGCCAAATGCGGGCCAGCAAGGGTAGTTAACAACAAGGCCAGTGCAGCGGCAGGAAACAGTTCATTTAGTCCGCTCGGATGGAACAATCGAGCGATCACAAGAAACTCTAAAAAAAGAGTCGCTATTAGCCCCAGCATTGCCGGGGAATCAGACACGTTGGGATAGAAACGATTTAGATAAACCAGCAGAATTCCACTGACCACGACGAGCATCAAAAAGCCACCTAAGATCAGCGTCCAACGGCTTTCTTGACGCTGTAGCAATCCAAATTGACGCAGTGCTTCCACATCTACTTCGGTGACTTGCTGGCCCTTGCTAATCAAAATCTGCCCTTCGCGGAAGGTACGGAATAACGGCTCAACGAGTGCTGCTGCTGTTTCCTGTACCGCCAATGTCTCAGCCTCATTCAACTGGCTATTGGGCACAACCAACTCACGCACAATCGCCACCACGACGTTTTGTTGGCTTTCGGGCAGGCTCGCATCCACACGACTAGGTATGGCTTGTCGTTCCTCGGTCAATAATTCAGGGGAAATATCGCGCCGCATCGTGCGTTCAAGCGCTGCGATGGTCTCCGCTTCAATGGCCTGCCAATCGTTGGAACTGGTATCCAGAATGGCCTGCCAAAAAGCGATGTCAAGTGCCTTGAGGGCTTCTATCGCCTGTAAGTCGCTGAGTTTTTGCTCACGGGTCGCGTATTGGTCATTCCGCGTGAGGGTAATATATTCGACGATATTGCGGGCCGTCTCCACCTGATCGCGGCTGACATTGGCGATGCGATCATAAACGGGGCGGGCATTATTGCGGGCCACTTGACGGGCTTGGTCAGTGAGGACGGCACTTTCATAGGTGCGGTCTTCAGGGGCAAAAATATCATCGGAGGCAATATCACCAGAATGGAGTTGATAGGTGTTATCTGAGGGGAAAATCGCATCGTAGGCCAACACGATGGTCCCTAATATGAGATAGATCACCGCCAACCCCACCATAACGATGCGTTGTAGTCGGGCGGTTGTGGTTTTCAAGATTGGGTAGAAGGTCATACGCCTCTCCCCACTTGTCCTTTGGGGTGGCATCATATCGCCCCCCTACTTCCAATCAGCCCAGCAGGGTACGTACAATTTCGTTGACCAATTTCCCATCGGCACGCCCTTTCACTTTGGGCATCAGCACACCCATCAACTTGCCCATTTCTTTGGAAGAAGTCACCCCGGTTTGGGCAATAGCGGCTTTGACTTCGGCTTCAATCTCTTCGCGGGTTAACTGTTTGGGCAGATAAGTTTCAATCAGGGTCAATTCAAAACGTTCGCTCTCGGCAGACTCTGTGCGTCCGGCCTGCTCAAAATTGGTAATGGCTTCACGGCGCTTTTTGGCTTCAGTCTGCAACACATCCAGCACCGCTGCGTCGTCCAACTCTTTACGGGAATCCACTTCCACCTGTTTAATGGCAGCCTGAATAATACGGATGGCATCGCGCCGTGCTGCGTCTTTTTCCATCATGGCCTTTTTTAAATCATCATTAATTTGGGTTTTCAGAGACATTGGGTTCCTCGCTCAGGTTAATCGTATCGGGATCGGGCCCGACAATCATCACATTATCAAATGCAATTGTCACCGGAACACTCAAATCGCCGCTAGGAGAATAGCCAGCCAACAGGCCAATCTGGCCCTGTTTAAAACTGTCATCCTGATAATAATCGGTCAGATTGTCACTGTAACACTGACCATTGGTATAAGTGCTTTCGCGGCTTTCCCCCGCCTGACACAGTTTGAGCCGTTGACTATTGACATAAAACCAAAATTTATCGGCATGACCCACCACACGAATTTCATTCTTGGTGTCGAGTGGGTCTTCGATAACATTATACCGTCCGGGGCGAATCAGGGTCGGATAGCCCTCAAAGCCGTCCCCGCTGGTATCCGTCGTGCCAATCCATGTGCTGATTTCTTTCTGCACACCGTCTTCGACCTTCACAAGCCGATAATAACCGTCCCCACTGATTTCAAAGGCATAATAATTATCATTATCCCGATAGCGGAAAATCACACCATATAAATTGTCAAAATCGTCGGCACTAGTCAATTGAGTCGTCGTCACCCGCAAATCGAAATCCCGTACTTTGCGATCCAGCAGCGAAAAAACACCATCTTGCAACTGGCCCGAATCCACCTTAATGACCAAGCGAGGGTTGCCCGCTTCATCTGGCAGGATTTCCGATGAATTGCGTCCCGGATACAAATCCCACTCATCGTTATAGTTGTCAAAAGTGGTGACAAAGATGAACTCGCCCGGTTTGGTTTCCGGCAGGGGCAGTTCAATAATATCGGTCAAGACGGCATACACCCCGCCTATGACAGCCATTGTTGAAAGTATAAGCACAATAAAACCATTTCGTACCCAGTTAAAGCCAACCGCCTCGCGTTTTTGTAGACGGTCTGCACCCAGCGCTAAACGTACCGAGGGCTGGTTAAAACTCAGCAGCAAAAACGTCGCCAATCCACCAAATAGGACTGCAATTGGCACCATGAAAATGAGCCATGCCACATTGAGCCATGCCGTCACTCCCATCAGGATAACCAGCATTGTCACTATACCGGCCAAACCATTGCGTCCACTGTGCCATGCAGGAGGTTCTTTTGCTCCTAATGCAGCCATACTCCACAACAAGCCATAACCGAGCAGAGTCATTAAAACACCCACAATAAGAACGGGCATTGAGGTGATATTTTCAATAGATAGGCTACCAATGGTATCTTTGATGTTGCCATAAAACTCTAAAGCTACCCGCAAGCCACCCATCAACAGAAAAATCAAGCCAAATATAAAAAACAACACCTGTATGCCTGCAATCAAGCGGCGGTGTTGGGGGCGTGCCGAATAACTTTGGCTGCGTTGGGACTGGACGTGGGGTTCTCTTACACTTGCACTCGAAGATGACATCAGGCCATTCTATCCATCTGATTAAACAAAAGTGTCCGGCCTATATTCTACCGGATTTGAAAAAGGATTTTACCAGATGCCAATCCTAATCGGGAGTTCAGCTTTCAGGTCGGAGGTCACGCACCAGATAATCGTCAAATCGGACAAGCATGGGGCCGTCACCCGATTGGGCATATAATCCAAATTTGCCGCCGCTGAGTTCGGTATTTACAAAGGGAACGAGCGGTTCGCCATTTAGACCCAATTCAAAGACCCCATTTTGATTTTGCACACTAAGACGATAACTTTCGGCTTGGGGAGCCTTGCCAAACACCAGCGGTCTATCCAACCACTCCCCGTCCAGTCGCAGACGCACCTCGTAGTAGCCAGAAGCGCGGAGGATAAAGACATAAAAGTTATCTTCATCTACATAATTCACCAGCAAACCCGCCATGCTGTCGGCGGCGCTGGTCGCATCTATCACAGCCGTCACTTCAATCACATAGGCGGTCAGGTCTAATGACGAACGTGGGGTTGACCAAACCTCTTGTTCGGTGGTTCTGATGTCCATGAAAAAAGCCAGATTGTCTTGGTCATAATCAGCCGTGTAATCAGGGGTATCTTGGGTTTCCCACACATTCGCATAGGTCGAAAAGTCATCCGAGAACAGGCGGTTGCCATCCTGAGCATAGGCAATCGTCAAGAAGTTTATCAGGAAAACAATCACCGTTAGCAGTGTAATACGTTTGCGCATGACTCTCGCTCCTTACCCATATCGCTAACGACTCAGCCGCTGAATTTCGCGCGCTGCCAATAGTCCAAATCCGGCGTCTGGCCCTAATGTTTGTACCACAAAGGTCAGGGAATCAAGCGCCCCTTGTGTATCGCCTTCACGTTCCAATTGCAAGGCAAAATAATACCGAGTACGCGGATTATTCGGTTCAATTGTCAACGCCTGCTGCAAAAAACTGCGGGCCTGTTCGCGGTCAAATAACCAGAAATAGGCTGCCCCCATGCTGGTCAGAATATCCACATCACGCGGAGCCAGTGCATAGGCTTCTTGAATCGCTGACAACCCAATCTGATCCAGTTGGAAATTGGCATCGGCATAAAACGCTGCCCGTAATCGCTGCCAACGCACATCCTCCGGCGCAAGCGATACCGCAAGGCTATACCAATTTTCCGCCGCTGCATACTCGCTCGACTCTTGATAGGTACTTCCTAATTCCGCTGCTAACGCTGGATTGGTGGGATCAAGGGCATAGGCTTGCGCTAAAACATCGCGGGCCGCCTGTAGGTTTTGCTCGATTTTCCGATAGTGCAGTCCCAAAAAATAATAGGTGAGGCCAGACGGGTTGAGTGCTAGTGCCGTTTCAAGGTCAGTCAGACCATCACCTGCGCTCTGGTCGCGCACATAACCCCGATAGGCGTAACTCTGCCAATCGAGGCTATCTATCACCAGTGCCGCGCTAAATGCCCGTTCCGCGCAACCCCATTCCACTAAATCCATGCACACCAGACCCAATGTACGCCAATCTTCGGGAGTGGCGTCATTGGAAAATTGGGCCAATACACCCCGAATCGTTCGCACCTGATCGGCATATTCAGCGGACAGAGACGATTGTTCAAGATAAGGTATAGCTTCCGCCGGGGTATCAGTCGCCAACAGTAAAGCCAGTTGATAGCTGGCACGAGCATCCTGTGGATTTAACTGCAAGATTTGTTGTAGATGGGTAGTGGCTGTAGACCAATCCCGCTGACTGAGGGCATCTTCAATTAACCGCCACATCATCGGCAGGTCATCTAAGGTTAAATCCGTCGTCACGGAGATGAGTGCATTGACAGCAGGGAGATTACCCTCTTCAGTCATCAATCGAGCATATTCTTGGCGATAGGCAGGCGTCCAACCTTCCCGATCAACCTTCGCCAGCAGTAACACGAGTTCATCACTTGAAATTGGCGTGGCAACAGGGCCGATAGACTGAGGTGAAGGTGATTTGGTTTCGGGCCGAAGATTGATATACAGCAGTGGGAGGGCAATAGCAACAAACACAAATCCCAAAAACCAGCGGCTCTGAAAAAATCGGACGAAGGCAATAGGCTTCAAGGGGAAACTCTACAAGCCCATCACCCGCGTGACCACTTTTTCAATTTCGGTGGGGGTAAAGGGTTTAATCAGATATTCGGCGACATCCTGCAATTTGCCCATCAAGCGGTTGGCAGGATCACCATAGGCCGTAATGACAATGACTTTGGGAAGTTTATAGTCAGGATTCTTGTGGACTTTCTCTTTGATGGCGTCCAACACTTTCCACCCTTGCATATCAGGCAGCGCGATATCGAGCATCATCAAATCGGGCTGAAGCTGTTCATAGAGTTCTAAGGCAGGACGGCCATGCGATTTGGATTCGGCCTGAAGATTCATGCCCCTAAGTGTTTCGACCAAGATTTCGGCAAGTTCCTGAGTGTCTTCCAAAACGAGCACTTTTAGCCCCGAATCAAGGGTAGCCATGAATAAATCTCCAGATCAATAAAACGGCATCAATTAAACTCAAAGAGCTAGTTTGTATTATAACATGGATTACTATACCCATGTGGTTTGAAAGTATGAAGGATGTTATAATTATTCAAATCGTGATTCGGTTTCCGAACACTCACATACTAAAATCCCGTGACGCAAAGGCGTCTATGACTTAAGGATTGTAAACAATATGGACTTTTTGCTAACAGAAGAACACCTAATGGCACAAAAAATGGTGCGTGACTTCGCCCAAAAAGAAGTCTACCCCACCATCAAAGAATGGGATCGCAAACAACAAATGAATCCCGACGTGCTGCCGCGTATGGGCGAATTGGGTATTCTCGGCATCAATATCCCAGTGATGTATGGCGGTCAGGGCTTCGACTATATTACATTGGCGTTGGCGTGTGAAGAACTAGAGCGCGTAGATACAACTCTGCGCGTGGTCATGTCTGTGCATATGGGCCTTAACAGCATGGCCCTCCTGCAATGGGGCACAGAAGAGCAAAAGCAGCGGTTCTTGGTTCCACAGGCCAAAGGGGAAAAATATGCCGCGTTCGGGCTGACCGAACCGAATGCTGGCAGCGACGTTGCGGCGATGACTTCCACTGCCCGGCGTGAAGGGGATGTGTATATCCTCAACGGCGAAAAAATGTGGATTAGCCTTGCCACCAAAGCCGACAATTTCCTTGTATTTGCCAAGACCGATACCCATGCCAACCCCGCCCATGCGGGTATCACCGCCTTCATCGTCACCAAAGATATGAAGGGCTTCACGGCTGGCGATATTCACGGTAAATTAGGGGTGCGGGCTGGCTCAACCGGCTGGTTTGCTATGGAAAACGTTGAAGTACCCGTTGAAAATCGCTTGGGTGAAGAAGGCGAGGGCTTCTATATCGCCATGAGTTGCCTCGACAATGGGCGCTATACCGTCGGGGCGGGCGCGGTTGGGTTGATTCGGGCCTGCCTTGAGGACAGCATTAAATATTGCCATGAGCGTTCAACCTTCGGCAAAGAAATCGGCAAACACCAACTCGTTCAACAAAAAATCGCCTATATGCAGCAGTGGTATGATGCAGGCCGTCTGCTTATTTTGAAGACGGGCTGGATGAAAAATATGGGGATGCGCAACACCCGCGAAACCAGCATGGCGAAATGGTACGCTACCGATATGAGTGTAAAGGCTGCCCTCGAAGCTATTCAAATTCATGGTGCATATGGTTTCAGTGATGAATATGATGTCGAGCGTTATCTCCGCAATGGCAAAGGCGCGGTGATTTATGAAGGTACCAGCGAAATCCATCAATTGATGCAAGCGGGTTATGCGCTGGGCTATCGTGTAGATCGCCCCATTCGCTGTGAACTGCCCGCTTATGATCCTGAAGTTTGGCAGCGTGAAGTTGTTGTGAGCTAGACGTTTTTGTAGAGGGCAAGTCCAAGACATGCTCTCAAATTATCATTCAAAAATTTAGGAGGGTTTTCAGTTGCACGTTGTAGTGGTTACCAAATCTACGCCTGATACCGCCGCCAAAGTGACTGTGGATGCCAGCGGCAAACCCACATGGACTGAGGCAATGGTGATTAATCCTTGGGACGAATATGCCGTTACCGAGGCCGTTCTCTTAAAAGAAGCCCATAAAGGCCAAGCCACCATCCTGACCGTTGGCACGGAGGAGCACAACGAAGCGCTTAAGCAGGGATTAGCGATTGGCCTCGACCAAGCCGCCCGTGTGTGGGATGATGCGCTGGTCGGTGCGGATAGCCTGCTCTATGCCAAAGCCGTCGCCGCCGCCATCCAAAAATTGGGCAATGCCGACCTTGTGATTTTCGGTAAGGAATTTGCCGACTTGGGCAGCGATGTCCATGTTTACCAAGTCGCCCGCAAATTGGGTTATGCGGTTTTGGGGTCGGTCTCCAAAATTGTCGAAATTGATTTTGCCGCCAAGACCATTAAGGTCGAGCGTATGTTGGAACAGGGCAAACAGATTGTCACCAGCAAACTGCCCGCCGTGATTGCCGTCCTCAAAGACATCAACGAACCCAAATACCCCTCGTTTATCGGCATCCGCAAAGCTGCCAAAGCTGAAATTCCGGTGTGGTCACTGGCTGATCTCGGTCTGGATGCTGGCACACGCCAAACCCAAGTCTCGGCTTATACCAATCCCCCCAAGATTGAAGGTGAGGTCGAAATCATTGAAGGCGCATCGGCAGCCGAAAAAGCGGCAAAATTGGCGGATAAACTGATTGAAGCGAAGGTGATTTAACAATGGCGAACGTTTTTGTCTGGGCAGAACATTTTAATGGCAAACTGGTGCAGGCCTCCCGTGAGGCGCTTGGTCTTGGCAGCAGCCTCGGTGATGTCACCGCGTTGGTGTTTGGCAAGGGCGTGGATGAAGTGGTCAAAGAAGCCTTTGCCTATGGTGCAAAAAAGGTCATTAAGGCGGATGATGCAACACTGGCAGATTTCCGCGCCGAACCGTATACCGCCCTGCTGTCAAAGGTGGTCAAGGATAATAACCCCGACTTTGTATTGGCCGCCGCGACGGTGCGAGGCCGCGAGGTCATGGGCGGTGCATCTGCCGATTTGGACGCGGGTATCCTCAGCGATGTCACCGATTTGAAGGTCGAAGGCGGCAAGCTGGTGGCGACCCGTGCGGTATATTCCGGTAAGGTCATTTCCACCGAAGCCTATGTCGGCAGCGGCCCACAGTTTGCCACGCTCCGTAACCGTGCATTTAAAGCCCTTGCTCCCGATACCAGCCGCAGCGGGGAGGTCACTAGTGTCGCCCCGGTGCTAAGTGAAGACCAGATTGTGACCAAACAGGTTTCGTTTGAGGAAAGCGTTGGACAGGTCAATTTGTCGGATGCGGCGATTATCGTGTCTGGTGGACGCGGGGTCGGTGGGCCGGATGGATTCAAACCTGTGCGTGAACTCGCCGCCGTCTTGGGTGGTGCTGTCGGAGCCAGTCGCGCCACAGTGGACGCCGGATGGATTCCCTATGCCCATCAAGTGGGGCAAACGGGCAAGGTCGTCAGCCCTGATTTATATATTGCCTGTGGGATTTCCGGCGCGATTCAGCATCAAGCGGGGATGCGTACCAGCAAAACCATCGTGGCGATCAACAAAGACGGGGAAGCGCCCATTTTCAAACTGGCCCGTTATGGCGTCGTGCATGATCTGTTTGAGTTCCTGCCAGAATTGACAAAGGCATTCAAGGAACGCTTGGGCAAGTAAATTGGCTATAGCCTGGAGTGGGGTTATCAAACATCCCACTCCAATTCTCCTCGTTATTCACACCAGCGTTTTTCGTCAAAAATCCCCAGCAAATCCCCGCCAAGAGAACATTTCGGCTGGCTATCCCAAATTGTCAATGTGCCATCGGTCACTGCTGCAAGACGACGGCTATCGTTTGTCCATCGCGCCATATTTTCCCATGATAGATACGGCATTTCTTCAAGGGTTGCAAAAACTCGACCTGAGCGACTATCTATAATTTGAACTGGTTTATCCTCACGGTCAACAAGCAAAAGTTCCCCATCTGGACTCCAATCAAAGTTTTCAACATCTCGAATAGCTGGTTGAGGTTTATCATTCTCCATGTACCAGACAATAAGATTTCCAGCGCTATCTAATCCAGCAAGGCGATCACCATTATTGGTAAATTTCGCATCTTGCACTATCCCCGGCATTGTAGAGGTATTATGGGTAGAATTATAAATCGAACCCACATTGGAATGGTTCGGGTTATACCCCACCCCTAAAGTCACGTTATAAATGGGTGGCGGAGCACCACCACAACCATAACTTCCCCAATTGGCCCAAATGAGTCGGTTATCTGATGACCATACATAGTCACTGGCATAGTTTGGAGACCCTCCATTTAATGGTTGGCCTGTTCTGGCATCGATTAAAACTACGATTCCTCCACTCCCAGAGCTTGAAGCCGGGATCGTTAGGATATCATCATTACGGCTCCATTCTGGGTTGTGAAAACGCGCATATTCCCAAACAAGAACCTGTAACAAATCAACTTGCAGTGTATAAGATCGAGTTTTAGGATTCCAAATATTCAGAGTTCCCGCAGCAGTGATCGCTAGGCCCGTTCCATCATGGTTCCAAGCAATGCCACCCACACCACCCGGAAAATATAAACTGGCAACTGGCTTCATAGGATCTGTTATATGCGCCGTATCCCAAACCCTTACCGTTGGGTCATCACTTGCAAATGTGCTGTTTCCCCAGACCACAGTAGCGACAAGGGTTCCTCCCGGTTGCCATTCGATAACAGAAACTTCCCCTATATGGTCGTCTAAGGATGCCAAATAAGCTCCCGTCTGAGCATTCCATAGAAGAACCTGATTAATGCGGCTTGCGGTTGCTATGATGCGATTATCGTCACGCCAACTCACCGTATTTCCGATCCTCGCATGAATATCACTACGAGCAATCAATTGCTTATTTTGGAAATCATAAATAACCAGTTGACTCAGATAATTATATGCTGCGATCTTTGAGCTATCTGATGACCAAACGGTACTGGGCCAATTACTAATGGGGATAGCCGCTACTCCTACCCTATCAGCAAGGCGATAGATTACGTTGTCTTCAGTTTCATACTGACGGTCTGGGCTGAGTGACTTTACACCCAAACCACTACTATCCATACCTGTCCAGCCCCAACCTGATAATTGGGGAGTCTGGGCCATCGTTGTTATATCCCATTCTTCATAACCCCCACCATCGCCCGACCAACCACGAGCAAACATCGTATCGCTGCGCCACTCAAAATCTATATACCCCCAAGCATCCCAATAAAGCATCGGGTCAAGATGGGCATAGAGCCTCAAATTGTTCGCGTCCCAAATAGTCACTTCCACCATATCATTGACAGCCGCCAGACGATCTCCACTAGGATTCCAAGTAATTTTCACCGGGTTTTTAATGTCATGCCCACGAAATACTATTGAATGGTTCAATACATCCCAGATAATCAATTCCCCCGATGAATCAATACTAGCAATTTGATTGGGGTTAGATGGATGCCAAGCAATTTGAGTTACCTCATGGTGATGGCCTCGCAAAGAGCTAAGATGTTGAAAATTATCGGCACCCCAGAGTTCAATTTGATACGAAGAATTCGCAGTAGCTAACCATTGTCCATCGGGGCTAAAAGCAGGATGCTGATTTTCCTCAAGGTGCATAACATCCTCTAATTGCGAGGTGTAAATCCAAGTTGCTCTGCTAGTGTCTACAGCAAGCAACTCACCTGTGGAATTCCATGCTACATTGTGAATACTACCCCGCCCAACATGAACTGTTCTGTAAAAAGCGAGGGATTCTTCGGGATGGTAAATCATTCCGCCGAGCACTAGAGCAAATGTTACAAATATAGCAGCAGTAGTTTTTATAGTTTGTGGCATAGCAAGATACCTAGTTTGGAAAGTCGATATTTCCAAAATGCCACAGAGGGGAAAAAACTACTCGACTCGCATATCACGGCACAAATACGCTTCGCCTCTCAAAACCTTACATTTTACTGACATTAATTATCCGTCCGTCGAATTGCGGCAACCTCGCGCTCTTTGAGTACCTCTTCCAATTCGACAATATCATCCTCGTCCATCAACTGCATCAGGCGTTCGATGCGGCTCTGCTCAGTGCGTTTGAGTTTTTTGCGCTCGGCTTCTTCGCGGGTCTGATCACCAGAAGTAAAATCATGATTATTGACGCCCAAGGTCGCTATGGTGGCGGCAATGGCAAGAATAGCGATAATCGCTACAAGGTTTCCTCCGCCAATATTGCTATTAGCGTTAGATTCAAAAACCGCAATCATGACGCCCAAAAAAACCAACCAAATCGTTCCCGTCGCAATAAATCGTCCAATATCTTTCATAATGAAATAACCCGCCTTTAGCCAAAAAATCGGTCTAAATTCATTATACGTTTTTCTCGATTATCAAGTTTCGCGGATTAGGCCAATGCCTTGTGACGGTCAAATGGAGCAGGAGAGGTTGCTTTGGGGATGGTAAAAAAGAAACAGGCCCCCTGCCCCACTTCACTTTCTACCCAAATTTTGCCACCGTGTCCTTTGATAACACTGGCAGCGATGGCAAGTCCTAATCCCGTGCCACCATATTGACGGGTTGTGCTGCCATCCACTTGATAAAACCGGCGGAAAATGCGCTCGTGTTCTTCGGGGGGAATGCCAATACCCTCGTCGCGTACACTGACTTGCACCATCGGCGAATTGGTATCCACAATCGTTATTTCGATGCTTGAACCGCCCTCACTAAATTTGATGGCGTTGTCAATTAGGGCTTCAAATACTTCAGTAATCTTGACCCGGTCAATTGTGACTGACGGCAAATTGGGTTGGGCACGTAGCAAGATGCGAATATTGGCAGATTCAGCTTTTCCACTTAGTGAACGGGCCGCTAAGGTAGCCACCTGTTCCAACCGCGCTGTAGCGAAATCGAGCATCCCGCTGCTAGTGGAATGCGCGGCGATAATGTCCTTGACCAAATCCGCAATCCGCTGGGATTTCTGAATCACCAACTCGGAGGTTTTGAGTTGCTCAACATTCAGTTCGCCAAAATGCCCATCAATCAACAAACTCATATAACCCAACACATGCGTGAGCGGGGTACTGAGTTCGTGCGATAGATTTTGCAGCAATTGGTCTTTAATGCGGTCATTATCCTCAAGTTCCCGATACGCCTTTTCGAGAGCCTTAGCCCGTTGATCCAAGGAGGAATAGAGATTCACGTTTTCCAGTGCATTCGCCACGATATTGGCAATCCCTTGACACAAGGAAAATTCGCTGGAATCAAAGGGGCGACGTTCGTGTGTCATTAACAACAATAGGCCGACGATCTGCCCATAGGTGATGAGTGGCACGATCAGACATCCCCCGACTCCCATACTCCTCAAATAGACTTGATCCCCCGGTAGGTTTTTGTCATTATCCACCAGTACAAAATAGGGCTGACCCTCGGACACCACCGATTGCATGATCGGATATTGTTCCAAATCCCAGACTGGCCCCTGTGTGCTGTCCCATGTAGTCCGGCGTATTTCTACCGTATCGTGCAAATTTGAGGGGATAGAGAGAACGACTTCTGCCCGACTAATCCAACGATTTCGGTCAACATCATGCGTGATGAGTAGCGTGCGTTGAATATCAAGCGTCTCTCGCAGACGACTAATGATGTGTTCCAAGATGATTTCAAATTCCATCGTCGTCGACACAGCTTCACTCGCCTCCAACAAAATACTCAGTTCCGTTAGGCGACGTTGGGTTTGGTCATGGAGGCTGGCATTATGAATAGCCACAGCCGCAGATGCACCAAGACTTTCTAGCACGGCTAAATCCCCTTCGTTAAAAACCCCCAATTCCTTATTGATAACCTCTAACACACCAATCACGGTATCGGCACTTTTGAGTGGTACAGCCGCAACAGAATTGATATTGAGATGGGGATCACGAAAGGTATCTGGACCAAAGAGGGGATCGTTGGCGACATCCTGAATAAGCAGTGGTTGGGCTTGAAAAGCGACCCACCCCGGTATGCCGTGACCCAATGGGATACGTTGGCCGTGTCGTGTTTCAGCATAGGGTCCAACTGTCGCCACGTAAATCAATTCATCAGGGTTATCTGAATCGCGTAACAAGATTGAAGCGACGACGCTTTGTACAACTTGTTTCGCAGAAGACAAAATCGTTTCCACAACTTCCGGCAGAGACAGCGCGGAACTGATCGCGCGGGAGGCCAGATTGAGGGCTTCAAGGCGTTTGGTTTGCTGCTCCAATTCTTGTTCACGCCGATAGGCCTCAGTGATGTCACTTTTCTCCGTCAGTCGTTCGTTTTCAAGCTGCAAAACGGCTTGGCGACATAGGAGTTGGGTCATTTTTTGCGACAGCCCATCATCCAATATTTCATCTTGGGAGGCAGCCGTCACCAGCAGGCCGAGTGGTTCATTATGTGGCCCAATCACCGGGAAAATGCTGATGTAATCCAGTTCAAGCTGCTTTAAGGCCTTTGCAATCGGCGCCCCTCCATTGACCGTCTTTAATTGATCGGCATGGAGATTGACCAACGACACATTGTTGAGCAAGATTTCAGCCAGCGGGTTATCACTGTGCTTATAGGGGAAGCACTTATCAGGCCAGTAACTATGAATCAACCACAAAAACAAATTTTCTGTATCGGGGCCGCCAGTAGCACTGATTGAATGGGTATACAAAAATTGTTCACGACGCGCGATGAACCATACCAATTTACATGGCAGTACATCCAAAGCGATTTGGGTCAGAGCTTCCATAGATTCGAACTTGTACTAATTCATGAAACCAAAGCTACAATCAACCATACTAGCATCAAAGTATTGACGACGGTCAAGAACTCACGCTGTACCAATGCAATATTATCATCAGTCTCACTACCCCGCATATCCGTTTTTACATTTCGCAGGGCAATATGTACTACAACTATCGTCACGATCAATACTGGCAACAGCCAGATGGGGAATGCCCCCATTAAAATCGTTGCCAAAAAACCTAATAATGCCCCTACCACCGAAGCCGGAGCTAAGATTTGTGTGATGCGTAGCCCCAAAACACTGGCAGTATTATGAAGTCCAGCTGCTCGGTCGGCTTCATAATCCCGTACTTGGTTATAGAGTTGACCATAGGCCGAAATCAAAAATGTCCCCAAGACCATCGTCCATAAATAGCCAATATGTGTAGTGTAGATGAAAAACGCTGCCAAAAATAACAGGGTACTCAGAAACATGGCGTGCGACAAAATATCCACCAGTGGGCGTGCTTTTAGGCGTACCAAATGCCACGAATAGAGGTGTGCCAAAATTAAAATAACCGCTCCTACTATGAAAGCCCGCCAGCCTGCCAGTGCGTAACAAATCGCAGACATGGCAAACATGATAATTGAGGCTGTCCAACCTACTTTTTTGGATAGTTCGCCGCTTGAAATTGGATTACGGCGAGCGCGATCTGGATCATGGGTATCATCCACTGCGTCCTCAATATCATTAATCATAAAGGCATAGGCCATCGCACTCATATTGGCGATAAACACCACAAATAAACGCCAGTCTAAGGTCGCGCCACGCACTTCATAGGCCAGCAGCCCTCCTAACCACGTTAGGATGGACGTAAAAGCCCAAAATTCTTGCCAGCGGGTCAGCTTAAGAATCGCCTGAAGGGTGTTAGAAGTGGCTGCACGAGTCAACACGTAAAAGCTCCTTTGGAGGAAGAAATGCACCTTGAAGTCTACCCCGCATTCGGATGTGTGACCACCCCACCCCCCTAACGAAAAAAGAGTGACTTTCGGCCTACGCGGATAGTCTCATTTTGAACTGACAAATCTAGCCCAATACTTTTAGTATCAAGTCTGACAGAAGGAGTGAGACTTACTTTGCCAATTAAAACTCACCCGCTTTACCGATCAGATGAAGTTACCGGAGGCCACACAAATGGAATGGCTTAACCAATATCAGCCAAAACTTGTATCCGCAGCTAAAGCCATCAGCATGGTTAAAAACAAAAATCGTGTTTTTCTGACTGGCAACTGCTCAGTTCCCCAAACCCTACTCAAAGCATTAATAGACTATGCCCCTAATCTGTGCGATGTCGAAATCGTGCAGGTCTTGGCAATGGCAGGCAGTGAGTATGTCGCGCCCGAAATGACCCCCCATCTACGGGTCAACACCTTGTTCATTAGTGAGAACGTGCGTCAAGCCGTCAATGATGGGCGTGCCGACTTTACCCCTGCTTTCCTCTCGGAAATCCCGGGGCTATTTTCATCAGGCCGTCTGCCGATTGATGTGGCCCTGATTCAGGTCAGTCCGCCTGACGATCACGGTTACTGTTCGTTTGGCATTGAAGTCGGCGTCACCAGAACTGCGGCCTATTCTTCCAAAATCATCATTGCCGAAGTCAACCCCAAGATGCCGCGCACCCTCGGCGACAGTTTCATTCACGTCTCCAAACTCGATTACATCGTCGAAGTAGATTATGAACTCCCCGAAATCCATATGGCGGCTGGCGGCGAAATTACCGACCGGATTGCCCGTCATATCGCAGCCCTGATTCCAGACGGAGCATGTCTGCAAACCGGAATTGGGGGTATTCCGACGGCAGTGCTACATTATTTAACTAACCACAAGCACCTCGGTGTCCACACCGAACTATTTTCCGACGGTGTGATTGATCTGGTCAATAAAGGTGTCATCACCTGCGAACGCAAGACGTTCCACCCCGGCAAAATCATCGCAGGGTTTATGCTTGGTACTAAACGGCTCTATAATTTCGTAAATGACAATCCGATTGTCGAAATCCACCCCACCGAATATGTCAACGATCCCTACCTCATCGCCAAAAATGACAAGATGGTCGCCATCAATTCCGCAATTGAAGTAGATTTGACGGGGCAAGTTTGCGCAGACAGCATTGGCCCCTACTTCTATTCAGGTGTCGGCGGTCAATTGGACTTTGTTCGGGGGGCGGCCCGTAGCAAAGGTGGATTGCCCATTATCGCCCTGCCAAGCACCGCGAAGGATGATACGGTTAGTCGCATTGTGCCAGTTTTGAAATCGGGTGCTGGTGTGGTCACAACCCGCAACGATGTCCATTTTGTAGCGACAGAATACGGAATTGCTGATTTGTATGGACGCACTATTCGGGAACGCGCAATGGCACTAGTTGATATTGCTCATCCCAATTTCCGCGCCGAACTTGCAGAGGAAGCCGAGCGCACCTATCACCTCCCGCGTTGGGAAGTGACCCGTGATTTTCCAATCAGTGAAGAAGAATTAACACCCGCTGAGGCTTAGATGATTCAGTTGGTAGCGCAGGATGGCAACGTCGTTCATAATACACTGCGCTACTAGTATCATCGCATGACTCAGGATAAAAAATATGCTGGCAGTTGTTCACTCATGTGCCCTGCTCGGCTTAGAGGGTGAAATTGTGGAAGTGCAGGTAGACTATTCGGCCTCCAGTCTACCTGCTTTTCAGGTGGTCGGCCTGCCCGATACGGCTGTGCAAGAAAGCCGTGAACGTGTCCGAGCGGCCATCAAGAACACAGGCTTAACTTTCAATAATCAACGCTACATCGTCAACCTCGCCCCCGCCGACCTCCGCAAAGAAGGCCCTGCTTACGATTTACCAATGGCGGTTGGGGTCTTGTGTGCCACTGACCAACTGCCGATTCCCACCACCGAGGGGGCGGTTTTCCTAGGTGAACTGGGATTGGATGGGCGAGTCCGGCATGTGCGCGGTATTCTTTCGATGGTACATAAGGCTTGGGAAAGCGGTTTTGAACGGGCCTATGTCCCCGCTGATGATGCGTCGCAGGCTGCCCTTGTCCCAGATATTGAAATCATTCCAGTTGAAACTCTCGGTCAATTGGTCGAGCATCTCTACGACCTCAATGTGATTCCTCCCTACAACCGTGATAGCTCTGGCCTGTATGGTGAAAGTCAATTGATGCAGGGTTTGGTGGATTTCCAAGACATCAAAGGACAAGAGCACGTCAAACGGGGACTCGAAGTTTCTGCCGCTGGTTCACACAACGTTTTGATGGTCGGTAGCCCCGGCGTTGGGAAGACATTATTAGCCCGTGCCCTCCCCGGCATTTTGCCCCAGATGGCTATTTCCGAAGCCCTTGAAGTCACCCGTATCTACTCTGTCGCCGATTTGCTGCCGAGTGATCATCCTCTGATTCAATCGAGGCCATTTCGCGCCCCCCACCACACGATTTCAGAAGCAGGATTGGTGGGAGGGGGCAGTTATCCCCGCCCCGGCGAAATAACTCTGGCTCATAGAGGAATTCTCTTCTTGGATGAATTCCTTGAGTTCGGCACACACACCTTAGAAGTGCTGCGCCAGCCCATTGAGGACAAATTTGTCACGATCAGCCGCGCCAAAGTTGCCCTGACCTTCCCCGCTAGTTTTATGCTGATTGCCGCCATGAACCCCTGTCCTTGTGGATATTTGGGCGACCCCGTTCACCGTTGTACATGTAGTGATTCGATGATTCGCAATTATCAAAAACGCATTTCCGGGCCACTGCTGGATCGCATTGATATTCATTTGGATGTGCCGCGTGTAGATTATGACAAATTAACTGATGCCCGGCGGGGTGAGCCTTCTGCCCATGTGCAAAATCGTGTCGAGACAGCCCGCGCCCGCCAGCGTGAACGATTTAAGAACAGCCCCCGTCTCCATTCCAATGCCGATATGGGAGCAAGTGAAATCCGCGATTATTGTGAGATGCAGCCCGACGCCGAAAAGCTGATTAACGCTACCCTGCGACAGATGCAACTCAGCGCCCGCGCCTATCATCGTATTTTGAAGCTCTCCCGCACCATCGCCGATCTCGCCGACCATGACCGAATCGAAGTTGTGGATATGGCGGAAGCCATTCAATATCGCCCACGACGCCTGAACGTTTAATTGCATTTTCATGGCTCTTAGGGAAATTTAGATGAGCATACCCGGCTATGATGAAAATCTGCGGCTGTTACAAGAATCGGGTGTTTCATTTGCCATCCACGAACACGAACCCTATACCAATCATCAAAAAATGGGCGATAAGCTACCCTTTCCAATAGAGGTCTTGCTGAAAACCATCGCTTTTCGGGTTAAAGATTCGTTTTGGATTCTGGCAGGGATTCGCGCTCCTGACCGTGCTGATTACAAAAAACTAGCAGAGTGTTCGGCGTCAAACGGGGCAATATTGTTGCGGGGTCGCCGGAAGAAATTCTTAGCGATCTCGGCCAAGAAATTGGTGGTGTTGGGCCGCTTTCTACACGCGAAAATGTGAAGGTCGTCATTGACCAAAACCTACTCCCGCTTGGCACGGTATACTGTGGGATGGGTCGGCGCGACATTACTTTGGAAATTCAACTCAATGACTTGATTGAAAATTGCGAACGCGCAGGTTGAACTGATTGTTAAATGAGGCTATTTGAAAATTTTGTTCTATAATTAACTTGATTAGTCGTGGTGTGAGGTGTCGTGTAATGGTTGAGTTATTTGAAAGGGATAATCACAAAATATATTGGGGTGATACCTTAGATATTCTCGCCTATGAAATTCCTGACGAATCCGTTGACCTAATTTTTCTTGATCCACCCTATAACATTGGCAAGAGTTTCAACGGTAAAAAAGAAAAATGGGCTACTGATGAAGAATATCGGATTTGGTGCTTTCAATGGCTTGATTTATGCCTTAAAAAACTAAGCCGTTATGGTTCTCTTTATATGATGGCTTCAACCCAAAATATGCCTTATTTTGATATATATTTGAGCCAAAAATTGTATATCTTGTCTCGCATCGTCTGGTACTATGACAGTTCCGGTGTTCAAGCAAAACGGTATTACGGGTCACTATATGAGCCTATCTTATTTTGTGTTAAAGATAAAAAACAATATACCTTTAATGCTGATGATATTTTGGTAGAGGCCAAAACAGGCGCTACCCGCAAATTAATTGATTATCGAAAGCCCGTTCCTACTGTATATAGTAGCAGCAAAGTACCCGGTAATGTTTGGAATATCCCACGAGTCCGATACCGCATGGATGAATATGAAAATCATCCTACCCAAAAACCCATTGCACTTTTAGAGCGTATCATTCGTGCAAGTTCAAACGAAGGTGATACAGTTTTAGACCCGTTCTCAGGCACATTCACTACTTCTTTTGTTGCGCAGCGGTTGGGTCGAAACTCGATTGGTATCGAAATTGAGGAAGAGTACATCAAAATTGGAATTAGACGTCTACAAATCGCAACCCATTATAAAGGCGAGATACTGAAGCCAGAACTTAAAAGTTATGAGCAGGATATGGATTCTCAGATGCACCTATTTGAGACTTAATCATGGAACATGAATTCACAGCCCAAATAAAACGCATATTGGCTTCACAATTTGGTGATTTAGAAGCGGAGATTTTTCAAAAAAGCCCACTACTGCAATATTTAAATATCAAAACCAGATCAGCTACTCGCGGAGCTAAGGCCCGATCTAGTTTTGCCAATCTCTACGCCGTTTATGTTTTAGTTGAGGATTACCTCCAAAACGGCTTTGACCAAAAAGTCGGCTATGTGGACTACGCGGGTGCAAGATTTACTGATTTGTTACAGCGGCAGAGAGAACTACCCTTTGGCAATAGACTTCAAAATCATGCTTTGAACAGCCGGATGAATGAGGAATTTAGGCGATATTTCCCCGAAGTCGAATTCATTCCTATCTTGAGAGATTTAAAAACCAATCGCTATTGGATAAATGAAAACCTCCTCGTCATCAATATCGGCAGAAGACGACATAATATCGCCCCTGCAGTTATTGAAATCATTGACTCGTATGTTGCCACAAAACGGAGTGCATTCGAGCAATTTTTGCAAACGATCGAGCACCTCAAAAATCTTGCAGGAGAGAATGACCCTACGATAGAAAATTTCATTCTTGAGTTGCTTGCTCCCAATGCAGATGCCCGCATCTTTGAAATCGTGAGTTATGCTATTTTGAAATACTATTTTCACAATCAAATCACCTACTTTGGCACCACCCTAGGGAACATCCATCCCGAAAACCTCAAACTCTACAAAACAGGCCGTACCAATGCGAACGACGGTGGAATTGATTTTGTGATGCGTCCGTTGGGAAGGTTTTTCCAAGTCACAGAAACGCTGGATTTTCGGAAATATTTCCTTGACATAGACAAGATTGAACGGTACCCCATCTCATTTGTCATTAAATCCGAAGCTGATGTTGAAGAGCTGACACGAAGGCTGTGGGAAGGTGCTACAAGACTCTATTCAGTGAAAACAATCGTAGAAAGGTATATGGATTGTATTGAAGAGATAATCAACATTCCGATTTTGAAATTGTACTTCCGAGAAGCCGCTGCTCAGGGTTTCTTGAAAAATATCTTGGATGAGATCGTGCTACAAAGCCGAATTGAATTCAACTACGAAGTCTAGAATCGTTTTTAGTCATTAAATTAAGCCTCTTAAGGTCGACCTTATGCAACACGAACGTTTTATCCGCCTGCAAAAAATCGTGGCGGATGCTGGTCTCGATGCCATTGTGCTTGTCCCCGGCGCGAATCTGCGTTATCTGACAGGGGTCACATTCCATCTCAGTGAGCGCCCTCTGCTGCTCATCGTGCCAAAACAAGGTAATCCCGGCGTGATTATCCCACTGCTTGAGCAGGAGAAATTAAAGGAACATGGTTTTGCAGGTGATTTATTTGTGTGGAGTGACGCGGAAGGCTATCATGGGGCGTTTGGCAAGGCCATACAGGGCATGAAATTAGCAGGTAAGCGCATCGGAGTAGAAGGATTGCAAATGCGCGTCTTGGAAGGGCAATTGCTCCAAGAATTTGCCTCTGGTTCACACATCATCCCTGCCGACGAAGAACTGGTCAACTTACGGATCATCAAATCAGCCGATGAAGTGGCCCTGCATCGCAAAGCCATTGAGATTAGCGAAGAAGCCTTACGCCGTACCCTGCGTGATATAAAACTCGGCATGACCGAACGCCAGATTGCCCAAATTTTGACCCAGTATCAAACCGAATTAGGGGGTGAACAGGATTCATTTGCTCCCCTAATCCTGATTGGCCCACGTAGCGCCCTGCCACATGGGATGCCGGGCGATACTCGCCTTGAACGCGGTTTGCCCTTGCTGATTGATTACGGCACGGTGTATGGGGGCTATGTGTCCGACATCACCCGCACCTTTTTTGTCGGGGAGCCATCGGAAAAATTTAAGGCATTATACATGGCAGTGTTAGGCGCAAATGAAGCTGGACGGCAAAAGGTTCATCCCGGGGTAGCAGCCGAGGATGTGGATTCAGCCGCCGCAAGTGTCCTGCGACAATCGGCCTTTGCTCAATACATCATCCACCGCACCGGACATGGTTTGGGGATTGATATTCACGAACATCCCAATATTGTACAGGGGTACAAACGGCAGCTTGAACCCGGTATGGTGTTCACCATCGAACCAGGGCTGTATATCCCCGGCGAATTTGGTGTGCGTATCGAAGACAATATAGTGGTCACTCCCGATGGTGGTGAGAGTCTGACGAGTTTCCCGCGAGAATTAATGATTTTGGATCTATAGAGATAGAAGGTGGGCCTAGTTTAGCTCTGGGGTTGCAAGGCCATATCTGACCAGTTCCACCACTTCAACAATTCGCGTTCATGGCTTTTGTTGGAGGCATAATAAACCGCGCACCGCAGCACATAGAGCATACAACGATCTACCTGATGGCGCTGCTGCTGGCACAGGCGTTGATATAATGCTTCAGGGTCTTGATCTTTCAATTCGTTGACAGAACGGAAGCCCAGATTCCACAAATCTTCGGCTACACGCAGGCCAACACCGGGGATACGTTGCAGTTCTCGAAGGGTGTTTAGTTTAGATGTCGCGCTCATTTTTTATCCCTCTTGGTATTGAACACATGTTCTTATTATACCAAGACTGCAACCATCCTGTCAAATACGAGGATGGCTTATTCATGCGGTTATAACCCTCAATTATTGGAGGTTTTGAAGTGGCTTCAGTAGGTCAAATTGAGAGGCGAATTTTGTAAATTAATCATCGGATGATTTCGGTTCTTCAACTTTTTCCGGTAATTTAGTTACCAAAACCTTGTCCACCCGGTTGCCGTCCATATCCATCACCTCAAAGCGCAGACCCGACGCTTCCAAATAGTCCCCGGATTTTGGAATACGCTCCAAGTTCATCACCAAAAAACCGCCAAGTGTTGAGAAAGTATTGTTTTCTTCACCCTGCAAGTCGGCCTCAAGCTCAAATATCTCTTTAACTTCATCAATCGAGAGCAGGCCATCCAGCAACCATGAGCCATCAGGCCGTTGGAAAGGCTGCGCCTCGGCAATTTCACTTAATGAAGGTAAATCTCCCACAATGGCCTCCATAATATCAATGAGTGTCACCAGACCCTCTACCCCCCCAAACTCACTGAGGACAAGCGCAACGTGTTCGCCCGACTCCTGAAAAATATCAAGCATCTTGAGAGCAAAGACGGTTTCGGGAACAAAGGTGGGTTTCCGTAGGCATTCCTTCAAATCAAGTAACTCGCCCTTAATCGTTTTAGCCCACATATCTTTGACGGAAGCGATCCCAACCACATTATCCGGCGAATCTTGATAAACCGGATAATAGGAAAAACCACTGCCCGCGATCTTCTTTAGATTGGTTTCAATAGAGTCATCCACATCCAACCAGACCACCTTCGTGCGCGGGGTCATTAGTTCTTTAACGCGAGTTTGATCCAAACTTAGGATGCTGTCCACCATATCCTGTTCGGCTTCATCAAAAACGCCCGCCTGTGTACCGTGTTCGATCAAAATCCGAATTTCATCCTCAGTCACAGGTGGCTCGATAGAGGGCTTAACCCCCAACAGGCGTAGTGTTACATCGGTTGTAAAACCAATCGAGGTGACAACAGGTGCGGTTATTTTGGAAAGAAAATTCATTGGCCCCGCTACCAGTGAAGCGATGCGTTCAGGATTGTTCAGGGCTAATCGTTTGGGCACAAGTTCCCCCATAATCAGTGACAGGAAGGTAATCGTCAAGACGACCAACACCAGCGCAATACCTTCACTATAGGGAGCAAGCGGTTCCATCTCATCCAATACATCGGCTAGTTTCTCAGCGACGGTAGCACCCCCAAATGCACCTGCCAAAATTCCCACCAGTGTAATGCCAATCTGAGTAGTCGAAAGAAAGCGCGTCGGGTTTCTGGCGAGTTCCAGCGCAGCTTTTGCCCCAGCGTGTCCCTCGTCCGAAAGCCGTTCTAGGCGTGCCTTACGCGCCGAAATGATGGCGGCTTCGGACATCGCCAACACGCCATTTCCTAAAATCAAAACCAAGATAATTAGAATTTCGAATACTACGTCAGACATTCAAGCACAGTGCCTCTAGTTTTTAACAATTGGAATATAGAGTATAGCGGCAAATTGGCTAAAGTTGTGAATTTCGCAACTTTGTACAATTACGTAGAATCAACAAGGTTTGTTTTGGAAATACGGTGGCACTAAATGGCAACTTCCCCAACATATGACGCAGTAGTCATTGGATCTGGCCCGAACGGATTGGCAGCAGCGATTACTCTCGCTCGCGCCCAAAAATCGGTGCTATTGATTGAAGCCGCTAACACAATTGGTGGGGGAATGCGTTCGGCAGAATTGACCCTACCCGGTTTCATCCATGATATATGCTCGGCCATCCATCCGCTAGGCGCGAGTTCCCCCTTTTTCCGTGATTTGCCCCTGCATGAACATGGCCTTGAATGGATTCACTCCCCTGCTCCGCTAGCGCATCCCTTTGATGATGGCACAGCGCTCACCCTCGAAAAATCCATTGATGGCGTTGCCGATCAATTAGGGCGGGATGCCAAAATGTATCGCCGATTCATGACCCCACTGGTCAATGATTGGGGTACATTGGTTAACATGACGCTCGCTCCCCTGCTCCGCTTTCCTCGCCATCCCTTTTCCCTCGCCCGTTTTGGAATTCCGGCCCTGCTGCCTTTGCAGACCTTTGCCAAAACCCTGTTTCGAGAAGAACGCACTCGCGCCTTATTCGCCGGATTAGCTGGTCACTCCATGCTAACAATGGGACATATCGCCTCAGCTTCATTTGGCCTAGTTTTGGGGATTTTAGGACATTATGTCGGTTGGCCCATCGCAAAGGGTGGATCGCAGAAATTGGCGGATACGTTGGCGTCATATTTTCAATCACTGGGGGGAGAAATAATTACAGGTCAGCGGGTCACATCCATCCAAGAGCTACCGTCAGCACGGGCGTGTTTGTTTGATACCTCCCCTCGTCAATTGGTGGAAATCGTTGGGGATAAGCTACCTATCCCTTATCAAAATCGGCTGCAAAAATATCGTTATGGGATGGGGGTGTTCAAACTTGATTGGGCGTTGAGTGAACCTATTCCATGGAAAGCCGTCGCATGTTCCCGCGCCGCCACCTTACACATTGGGCCGACACTGCGCGACATTGCCACATCTGAAAAAACGATTTGGCAAGGGCTTCATGCGGAGAAGCCTTATGTAATTGTCGCCCAACAAAGCCTCTTTGACCCCACCCGCGCCCCTGATGGCAAACACACCGCATGGGCCTATTGCCATGTACCGAATGGCTCAACTGTGGATATGACCGAGGCCATAGAAAACCAAATCAAGCGATTCGCTCCCGGGTTCCGCGATTGCATTCTTTCCCGCCATCGCATGAATACCGCCGACTATCAGGCATATAATCCCAACTATCTCGGCGGCGACATTAACGGCGGCGTGCAAGATATTTTCCAATTGGTGATGCGCCCCACCTTACGTCTCAACCCCTATTCCACACCCGTCAAAGGCATCTACCTATGTTCATCCTCGACTCCGCCGGGGGGTGGGGTACATGGCATGTGTGGTTATCATGCAGCCAATTCAGTCTTAAAAGAGATGTTTTGAGGAAGGGGCATATTGGGCCAATATACCCCTCATAAAATGATTAGGGTTCTTGCGTGCCAGCGGGTGGCTGTGTGGCGGTTGGCGGGGGTGGCGGAGGCGGATTGTTGTTCCCGTTCCCCGTGTTGGAACTGGTTGTTGGCGTAGCCGTCGCAGAAGTGCTTGGGCGACGTGTGCCATAAGGACGCGAAGCCAATTCATTCAATTCCAAATCGGGCAGTTCGGGAGCATCTTCGGGGTCAATCACTGGCAGGGCCGTCACTTCTGCATCTTCCAATACCAAGCCCCGACGTGGTGACCAGCCGGCTTTGAGTACCCCTCGGTCAAAATAATAGATAAAGAGCCATTTTTCATCTTCACTACGACCTGCTACATGCGGCGCAAATGTCCCTACCGCCGCCGCGAAAATTCGGCCCGATTTGCGGTCTGGCAAGGGAAAAACTTCGATGCCCCCACGAGCGACGGGTACGTTTTCGAGTAAAGGCGGTTCGGGGGTAGCGGTTGGTGTTCGCGTCGGGCGCGGGGTACGAGTCGGCGTGGCACTGCTCTGTTGCGCCTGCAACGGCACAGGGTCAGCCACAAACAAAACCACATTGACAGCAAGGATAGCAATTAAAAGAATGGGTAACAGCGGCTTGGCTTTTTTCATCTAGGGTTCCTTATCACTGTGATGCAACGAACAATATTCGGAACCCCCCACCAAAAATAGTATATGACAAAAACTATATAGTGCGGCTAAAGATTGTGCCCAATTCAAAATCGGTGTTTGTTCTCGACATAGGCGCCACAATTTCGACTGCGCCAGCGCCTTTAATTAGACAGGCTCAGGCGCTTTTTCTCGCCGAAAGATGACCGTGCCTCGATGTAAAGCTGCGTTTAATTCAACCGCCTGTTCGATGCCGTGTTCCGCCACCAGTTGAATGAAAGGCCAAGCCGCATTTAAGAAAGCATGGGTAGAAGTACGTCCAACAACTCCCGGTAGATTTGGTACACAATAATGGACAATTCCGTCAACCAGAAAGATGGGGTCGTTATGCTGCATCGGACGGCTGGTCTCGATACATCCCCCTTGATCAATACTCATGTCAATAACAACTGAGCCGGGACGCATGGAGGCAACCATCTCCTTCGTGATAATCAGAGGAGCAGGTTCGCCGGGAATTTGCACGGCACCGACTAGCACATCCGCAAATTTACAGACCCGTTTCAAATTGGCATCATGCGAGACCATCGTCGTGAGGCGTCCATCAAAATACTCATGGGCAGTTTGGAGTTTCTGTAAATCGTGATCTAACAGGATTATTCGCGCCCCCATCCCCAGAAAAGCCTGCGCTGCATTCATACCCACCACGCCGGCTCCAATAATCACCACATCGGCGGGGGGTACACCTGCAACTCCACCGAGCAGTATCCCTTTACCCCCGCGATTATTTTGGAGATATTGGGCCGCAATTTGGGCCGTCATACGTCCACCAATCTGGCTCAAGGGGTACAAAACAGGCAGCATTCCATTACGTTCTTCAATGCGTTCATACGAAACGATGGCTGTCCCTTTTTCCTCCAATAGGTGAATTTGGTGTGGCGGCGTAACGGCCAACATCATAAACGCCATGATGGTCTGATGATCCGCCATCCATGATATTTCTTCCTCGGTTGGGCGCTGAACCTTGAGGATTATATCGGCTCGACGAAAGACCTCTGCCTCATCATAGGTGATGCGTGCCCCGGCCTGTTCAAATTCAGTATCACTGAAATTACTGCCGATGCCAGCGCCTTTTTCGACATAACACTGATGGCCCCGTTTGGTCAAAATTGAAACACCGACGGGGGTTAGCCCAACCCGAAATTCAGAAGTGTGCCGTTCTTTGGGAATGCCGATTTTGAGGGGCATAGGAAGTCCTCCTTTGTGGTGATAGGGCTGCTTGGTTTATAGAATTCGTTGTAACATGGCGGCTACCGCTTGATACACCAATGACTGCTTGTCTAGGTCTACTAGCGGGCGGCCTTCAAACTCAAACTCCATCATTTCGGCGTCATAGGGAACACACCCCAACAGCGGGATGTCTAGCGCGTTAATCCGACTCTGTAATGGCGTGGGAATGGTCTCCGTCCGCAAGCCATTTAGAATCAGATAGGTATGTTCAATGTGAATATCCAACGCATGGCGAAAGCCCGCAATACGTTCGGCGGCCTGAATACCGCGTTGAGTGGGGTCCGTGACCACCAAAAGATGTTGCACATCGCGGGTCGTGCGGCGGCTGAGGTGTTCCATCCCTGCTTCGTTATCAATCACCACGTACCGATAATTTTTGCTGATGCCGTCCACGACTTCGCGCAGATTATGATTGACCGCGCAGTAACAACCGGGACCTTCGGAGCGCCCCATCGCAATCAGGTCAACCTGTGTGCCTTCCACCAATGACGAGCGAATTTGGTAATCCAGATATTCGCGCTTGCTGATCCCACCGGAGAGGCTGCCCATCGCGGCACCCCCCTCTAGCAAAGATTGTTTGACCTGACCCAACAAGTCTTCCCGAATATCACCGACTGTCCAAGTGAGTTCCAAGCCCAATACAACATTGAGATTGCTGCTGGGGTCGGCATCAATTGCCAGCACCGCCCCGGACTGGGTTTGAATCAGATACTTGATAATCATGGCGGAGATAGTCGTTTTGCCCACCCCGCCCTTACCCGCAAGAGCAATCGTCGTGGTCATCCATGTTTCTCCTCAGCTTGTCGTTGTAAAGCATTCACGAGCGATTCTGCCATCCGTTCCGCTTCCAAGCGCAGTTCCGGCACATAATCATAAACAGGCACGCCAAGCCGATCCGCTTCTTGCACGGTCAAGGCAGCAGGCAAAAATCCAAGTACCGGAATATCAGGAGTCTCCGCTTCTAAAAAGGCTTGTTCTTCAGTGCTGCGAACCTTGTTGCCAACTAGCCATAGACGGGTAAGGCCTATATCCGCTGCTAGTTTTTTGATTTGCGACGCTGTGCCGAGGCTACGGCGGGTTGGCTCGACCACCACCAGCATCGCATCCACAAAATCGGCGGTGGCACGGCCTAGATGCTCCACTCCGGCGTACATATCTAAAATCAGCACTTCATCCGAACGAAACAGCAGATGGGTAAACAAGGTTTTGAGCATAGCGCTTTCAGGGCAAATGCAGCCTGACCCGCCCACATCAACCGTGCCCATTTCCAACAAGCGCACGCCGCGATGTTGAATGCTAAAACGCTCCGGCAGGTCATCCACACGGGGATTGAGAGTAAAAAATCCCCCTACTGTCCCCGGTTTTGCGCCTGTCCGTTCCTCAATCAATTCATCCATGCTGGAAATGGGGGCGAGTTGGGCACGCAGTTCCATCGGAAACCCCAACGCCCCCGCCAGACATGGGGAGGGATCAGTATCTACTGCCAGAACAGCCCGTCCGGCATTGGCATATACTTGGGCCAACAAAGCGGAGACGGTGGTTTTGCCTGTCCCCCCTTTGCCACTGACTGCGATTTTCATCTTCGACGTTCCTTTCGATGTCAATGCCTACGGTTCAACTATGCGAGTGCATGGCTCGGTTCTGGGTTAACAGGGGTGTTAAAGTCAGGTGGCAACAAACCCGCCTCGGTGACAATGCGCGGTACGATTTCTTCCCAACCAACCGCCATAATGTGAATTCCATTCACCCCCTGCTTCCCTTTGATGGCCTCAATCAGTTCGAGGGCGATCTGTACCCCTTCCTCCTGTGCGCCATCTCCTGCCGCTTCCATACGCTTGAGCAGTTTCTCTGGGATGAAAACACCGGGAACTTCATTGTGCATATAGAGCGCCATCTTCAAACTCTTGAGCGGGGTGACGCCAATCAAAATATAGACTTTGCCGAGAATATCCCGCTTGGCGAGTTCATTCAGCCAAATTTCCATCCCATCCGCATCATACACCAGATTGGTCTGGAAAAACTGAGCGCCCGCATTGACCTTCTTATGTTCACGCAGGGCTTGGAAACGCGGCTCAGATGCAAATGGCGAGGCGGCGGCCCCCAGAAAGAATTTGGGTGGGTGTTTGATTTCGCGCCCGTCGAGGAACTTTCCTTCGTCGCGCATTCGGCGCAAAATCCACAACATCTGAATGGAATCAATGTCCAGCACGTCGGCCCGACCCATTGGCGGCGGCCCCATGCGACTGTGATCCCCGGAAAGGCACAGCATGTTGCGGACACCCAACGCGCTCGCCCCCAACACTTCGGATTGCAGTCCGGTGCGGGTGCGGTCACGGGCCGCAATTTGCAGGACGGGTTCAACCCCATGCTCCATCGCCATAATGCTGCACGCCATGCTTGCCATACGTGCCGTCGCCGATGGATTATCGGTAAAGTTGACCGCTGCGACATACGGTTTGACCATCTCAACATTGGTGCATAATTTTTTCGTCGCTGTACTAAGAGGTGGTGCCACCTCTGCTGTCACTACAAATTCGCCAGCTTTCAGGCGGCGCTCTAATTCTGAAATCGGCTCGGTATAGGCGGGTGCATGATACTCAGCATCCCCCTGCCACCAATCGGGCTGGCGTACCGGATTAAAAACGCTGTCCCATGCTTTGGCGCGGCGTTTGACATTACCTGATGTCATTTCCCGTGCAAAATGGCGTACCCCCACTTGGCGAAGCTGTTTCATCACATCCCACCAAGTTTCCGTACCCACCCTGTCCCAATCCAGCGGGGGCATGACCTCCAACAGTTTTTCTTCGCGCCCCATCGCAAAGGCTCGTGTATAGATGCGATACCAGATGCAAGGACGTGTCTCATCTACATAACAGTGTTCTGATGTTGAACCCCCACAAGGCCCATTCCGCGCACCTTTGGGGCATTCCATCGGGCAGATAAAAGCCGTCTCCTGTAACAAACAGTTCCCACACATTCGACAACCAAACAATGGGCCTTTGACCATGCGTTCCACGCGCTCCAACATGCGATAGCGCAGCGGTTCACGCTTGAAGGGGTAAAAGGGTGGTTGCCAGCGACGTCCCGGAGTAAAATTAGGCATACGATACCCTCTCCTCTCATGAACGTTCACGGGATTTTTAGGCAGTCATTTCCTGTTCCAAATACGAATCGGCATAAATCACCTTATTGAGCAAAATCTGCACGGTCTTCCAAATGGCGACCTGCTCAGGGTCGGTCATATCCACGTCTTCCGGCATTAGTGTTTCCATCGCCGCGTAACGGTCAAACAACTTCAAATAGAGACGCCCCACCGCCGTGCTGTCATCGCGGGTTTCGATAATCCGAATGGTGTCTTTTAGGGCTTGATCCAGCGGATCGGCAATCATCGTGTGCAGACCCACCCCCATCAGCATGACACAGTAGGTGCGGTTGATGAGTGGGCGATTTTCACGCGGGACGGCATTGGAAACATTGGACAAGCCGACCGAAATGGTGGGCGTGGGATCCCACGCATATTGTAGGGTGCGGATGGTCTCAATCAACTGCGGGCAATATTCTTGGCAGCCAGATACGGTTAAAACCAGCGGATCAATGATTAAATCCTGCATGGGAAAATCTATCTCGATCATACGCGGGATGAGTTTTTCCACTGCGATATTGACCCGTTCATCGGCACTGACCGGGATGCCACTTGCCCCCATCGTCAACGCCACCAGACGAGCATTATATTGTTTTGCCACCAGCGGCACTTTTTCCAAACGTTCCGGTTCGGCAGATGTTGAATTGATAATTGGTTGGGCTTTGCGGATTTTCTTGAGGCCCGCCTCGATGCCTGCCAAGTTGGTGCTGTCGAAGCTGATGGGCACATCCACCACCGCCTCAATCGTTTCCACCATCCAAGGGAAGATTTCCGCACCGTCTTTTTTGCGCGGCCCTAGATTGATGTCGAGCGCTTGTACCCCAGCTTCAACCTGTTTGACTGCCAAATTTTGGAAAAATTTGCTGTCGCGGCTTTCCAGTGCCTCTTTCACTTTTTGTGAAATGATATGGATATTCTCGCCAATAATGTACATGAGCCTGTTCCTTTAGGTAACTATCGCAGCCTGCACCGTAGGAAATCGTGAGAGGTCGGTGTGGGGCAGGAACAGTGCAGACATAAACGCTTCATAAAACGAATTGTCAGCCGAAAGCTCGATATACGTCATACGCGCCGCAATCTCGCTGAGTCGAACACGCGCTTGGTGATCGAGCAGCGCCAAATATGCCCCGCGCACCGAGGTATTACCGAGAAAATGAAACTGTCCCCAAGACATATCAGGCAGCAGGCCGATTTCCACTGCCTTTTCGACATTGATGTACTTGCCAAATGAACCGCCAATCAACACCTGCTCAACCGTCTCGAGGGGCACACCCACACTTTCGGCAAGGATGCTCACCCCCGCATAGATGGCGGCTTTGGCCCGCAGGAGGTTATCAATATCCACGTTGGTGATGACAATATCGTGCCCCGTTTTGCTTTCGCTGGCCCATGCCACCACATATTCCGTCCCATGTTCGCCTTGACGTACCCGTGAGTTAGGCAGATGGGTGTTGATATGACCGCCTTTGTCCACCGCCCCCGTCAGGAACATCTCGGCCAGCAGTGAAATCAAACCACTGCCACACAAGCCACGCGGTTTGCTGTTTCCAATAACACGATAGGTCGGCTCAAAGCTGGCGCTGTTGATCCAAACTTCTTCAATCGCCCCCTCAGTCGCCCGCATCCCATGTAAAACGCCGCTACCCTCAAACGCTGGCCCTGCCGAACACGCACACGCCACCAGCCATTCGTTGTTGCCCAAGACCAATTCGCCGTTTGTGCCGATGTCCATAAACAGCGTCAGGGCTTCGGTATCATCCAACCCGGACGAAAGCACGCCCGCTGTAATGTCCGCCCCGACATAACTGGCTACACCGGGTAGACAATCCACAGTCGCCGCTGGGTGGATATTGAGGCCGACCTCATGCCCCGTTAGGGGGGGTATATGATTAGCAGCCGTCACAAATGGAGTTAAACGAATGCTGTCCGCCGGGATGCCAAGCAAGAGGTGAATCATCGTGCTGTTGCCTGCGATCGTGGCTTTCATGACCTCGCTTGGATGGGCCAACACCCGCTTACAAGCAGTTTCAAGCAAACCATTGATCGTATCCAACACCAATTGACGTAGCACAGCCCCGCCGTTGTTTTTGCCCGCATAGACAATGCGCGAAATGACATCTTCGCCGCGTGCGATTTGACCGTTATATTCGGCGACCTGTGCGCGAACCTGTCCGGTCATTAAATCCACCAGCCACAGGGTTACGGTGGTTGTACCAATGTCTATGGCTACTCCCCACAGCGGCGCATTTACAGGGATATGACCCGGTTTAAGGTCAATCAGCCGCGTAGCACAATCGGGGCAATTTTCGATAATCGCCGTCACCTGCCAATCGCCTTCGCGCAAAATCCCACCCATTTTTTGGAGTTGGGATAAAGAAGCAGTCACATTTTGTAGCTGCGTTTGCTGACGGAGGGCGGTCTGTAAACGACTCCAATCATCCCGCTGGTCATCCATCGTCGGGGCTAGCAAAGTCAAGCAGACTCGCCGCATTCGTTGAGCCACATCAGGATCATAGTCAGGGGGAAGGGTAACTTCGGCAGCGGTCAAGTCAGTCGTCAGGCGACGTTCGATCTTCTCCTGTGGGGGTACAGTGATAGAGACATCCCCTTCGACCACCGTTTGACAGGCTAGGGCAAACCCCGCCGCGACATCTTCTGCCGAGAGTCGCAAGGTACTGCGCCGCCGCACTGTGCCATAATTGACCAGCACAGCACACCGACCACAACGCCCTTGCCCACCACATGGCTGCTGAATCTCGGCTCCAACCTGATGGGCGGCTTCAGTCAGCAGTGTTCCGGTCAGGACTCGCGCCGAGTCTTGGGTGACATCAAAGCTAACAATGTGTTCCGCCATGATTTTTATCTCGTTTCAGCAAACCCCCTCTAGGCGAGGACTTGCTTCATAAACGCCGGGATGTCCACTGCCTCACGTGGGCCGACCCGAATCTCCCAGCCCGGTAATTCTTCTTCCAGTTCACCCGAAAGCAAGGCGACATGGCCCGGAATCACAATCCGTTTGCGGCTCACCTTTTCGGCAACCCCGAATTCTTTGACCGCTTTGGCAATACGTTCGGCATCAAATTTGCCAGCGGCCCACGCCGTCAGCACACTCATGCCTTCGGCGTCCGTGACCAATAACCAAGCCGGTAGGCCCGACCCTTCGACTTCGTTGGCTACGCTGAAATAGGTGATGCTGAAATTGGTCGTGACCAGCACCGGATCATCCGCTTTGGGATTGTTGATTTCGTAGAGGCCGGGTTTGACCTGAATCGGCTTTTGCGGGTCGGTATAGATATTCTCGCGCAGCACCAACAGGGGATAGACCACTTCGGGCTGGAAGTGACCGAGCACGATGAATCCGGCATATTTGGCAATCGCCTGTGCTGCCAGCATCGCTTCATAGGCGGGGTCAGGGGCATGACTGGCAAGGGTCATCATCGGATACCCCAGTGGGCGGAAATTCTTCTTAAGGGCCAAACGACGAATCTGCGTGTTCAGCGTCAGCGCCGTACCGAGATGATGGGTGGTCGGAGCCAACACCAAATCATTAACCCCTTTATCCTTCAATTTCTCCGCTAAATCAGTTAAGCCGTCCAGTGTATCGGCAATCACGACCAGCGCTGCCCCATGCTGTCTAGCCAGATCACCCATCGCGGCCCAATTGTTGGCATCTGCCCCATAAATCAAGGGGTGTTCGCCGTCCAACAAACGTAATCCAGCACTGATATGGGCCGGGTCATGGCTCATCAGGATGATAGGACGGTGGGTGACATCCCGCACCGCCGCAATCACCACCGTAAATTTGCTGACATCCCCCGTTACTGCTTCAACCGCGAATCCATCCAATACCAAATCACGTCCAACATAATTCACTTGAAAACCAGCGGCCCGTGTAATCTCTGCCTTAATTACTTCGGCGGATTCATCGTCCCGCACGCGCAGGAACACACCCGGCTTGTGATAAAACGTCTTTTCATGGCGGAACAAGACCACCTCATTACCCGCCTGCACATCATAGCCATTGGATTTTACGGAAATGAGGCGCACAGGCGGTTCAGATGCCTCGGCTAACTGGGCTTTAGCGGCATCATTCACATGCGGGCAGGAGGAAAGTTCAACCTGCTTGGCGGCGAGTTTCATCGCAAAGGCCAAACAAGTTGGGAAGCCACAATCTTTGCAATTGGTCTGTGGCAGCAGTTTGTAAATTTGAATTCCGGTCAGTGCCATTTTTCGTCTCCTAGCTCTCCTAGCCGCTATGCTAATTCAGGAAGGGCCATCAATGACTGAATGGCTTGATGCAGACGGGCAACACTTTCGGGATGACGCAGCACCACAATATCCGCCCCCGATTCGATGAGGGTGACGGCGGTCAAGGTCTCCCATGCAATCCCACGTTCACGCCAGTCGCCCCACGCCGCTGGAACATCTTGCCCAACTTTGGCCTCTTTCGTTTTCCATGCCTCAAAGCCGGGGGTCACAACCATTGGCATTTGGGTCATGGCATCGCCCTGCAAGGCCGCCAACCGCAGGCGTTCCATCACCGAGTAGCCATATTCAATGCCGTAGCCAAGTGCCCCGGTGGTGGGGTCCATCAAAATGCGATCCAGCGGCAAACCCATGTCTTTGATGAGGATATTCAACTGCTTGGCAAGATTGACATCCATCGGTGAGCGGGCGGTGATAAGATGCCCGTTTGCCATCGCCGTTGCCACAATCGTCCGATAGTTCTTATCTTCGCAGATCCCCAATACCAGCCGTTCGCCTTTGGTGGCCTCGGCAACGGCGACTAACAGAACATTGTCTATTTCAGGCTGCCCCGGCCCAAAAACCATTAAGGGCAAACCGCTGGCTTTTAACACGGCCTGAGTCGCCGCCACTGCCGCTTCAGGGGTGGTGGGTTGACCATCCACACCATTTAGGCTGAGGGCCAGTACCAAGACGTCCGCCCCAACAGCTTCAGCCGCCTTTGCCCAATTCACCGGGTCATTCGCCGCCTCCCCCCAAGCCTCCAACAGCAGTGGCGACCAATCATCGGGGCGGTGGTCTTTGATCTCAATCGCCACAAGAGGTGGGTGCGGGGTTTCGTGTTCAAAATGCAAAAAAGGCAGGGTCTTTTGACCACCTACCGTCAAGGATCGGGTGCGTGTACCGCCTTCGCTGGCAGTCGCCCCAAACGTCACGGTGCGAACGGACCCAGCCCATGTTTCTTTTGGAATCTCGACAGTCATAAATCTTCACTCCTGATGCGGAAAATCGACTCGTTTACGTGCCGCATCGCGCTTTTGTATAAATTCATCGAGGGGCGCTTGGCGGGCAGCTTTGATTCCTAAATCATTCAGTTCCTCATCATTGTGGGCCGCCAAATGCCGCAAAAGATGTTGATAGGACAGCACAGCGGCTGGATAGGTGATGCCTCCAGCGTGGTGCATTAAATAAACCACCCGTATGCGCTGATCTTGCATGATTTGGGCAGCGGCGGTGAGTGGAATATCAGGTGGAACAGAGGGGACACCATCGCTCATGACGGCTTCAGCGGTCAATTCTTGGCGGTTATCCCGTGTATATGCCTGTATCAATTCCTTCTGGCTCACCACCCCAACCGCGTGGCCTTCTTCATTCAAAACGACCACCGCCTCCAACTTTTTTTCGAGCAGCAGACGGGCGATTTCGATGATGGGGGTGTCGGGCGCACAGGTCGCCACCCCCACTGACATTAAATCACGGACAAGCAGTCGTTCAGCCATCGCCGTGCGCCTTAAAAGATGGGATCCATCACCAGCGCTGGATGGTTATGTTCTTCCATCCACGCCAGCAGTTCATCAACGGTGGTGGCATTGCTGCCATCGGCAATCCGGCTAATCAAGTCCGGGTCGCCTTCACGGATGGCAACCGCTTGAAGTTCATCCGCCATCGAATCTTTCAGATAGCCGCTCATCCAGACCACCCGCTTAAAGCCACCATCGGCCTTAATGAATTTGGGACTGACAAGGTAGTATTTTCCGACACCCATCACACCGGGGGTTTGCATCCCCCCGCCTGCGATACCCGCGAGGGTGCTAAAGGTCATCCCCGCCGGAGTCATGGTAGTATCTTCGCGGCTAACGACCATCACGCCGTTCGCCTCCGGGATGAGCATGACAATGCACTCAAAGCATCCGCAGGCTGTCATCGGGTTTTCCATAATCGAATACATAGCGACTTCGCTAACCACGCCATGCGACCCCTGTTTGGCATAGTCGTTTGTGCCTGACCAATATCCCTTTGTTGCATCTACTACATTACCCAGTTTGATGGGTTGATTGGGGCCAGTTGGGTTGATGCTAAAGGAGGCCTTGCAGTCCAACCAATTGTAGGCACCGCATAACCCCAAGCGTTCGGGGCTGACAATACAGACATGATTAGGCGCGAAGGACTGGCAAAGAGTGCAAGAGTAAAATTCATCTACCGCGTGGTCGGTCAAATCAGCTAGGCGTTTGTTGCGATAGTCATAGGCTTCGCGTGCCCGCCCCAACCATACAGCCAATTGGTCAGGGTCGGTATAAAGGGTGATCTGCGCTTTGTCCACAATCGCGCCAAAATCGGCATGAAAGCGGGCGTGCAAAATCTTGCCAAAATGCTCAAGGTCAAAGCCCTTGTCGGCGGCGGCGTTGGAAATCCGAATCCACGCGATGTCGCGCTGGCCTATATGCTGAATTCCCGACGCCCCATTGACGAAATAGTGAATCTGGCGCTCTAGGACAGGCTCAAAATCTTTCTGCATAGCCCGCCCCGCGACCTGCACCACAATCCCCATATCCAAATGACCCTGCGCCTCAACACCTTCCATACCGGGGCCAACGATTTCTACCTTGCCGTCCACAATATCATCTAGGCCCGCCATGGTGAGGTATTCAAAACAGCGGGAATTCTTGCCGCCGAATTCAATTCGCATGTCGGTCTTACGCACGACTTCGCCTTCAAACGCCGAACCGTAAGGCACCGGCACCGGCACATCTGCGACCCGCACCTTGACCCCACGCACCTCAATACACTTCTGCACGAGGCGTTCAGCGCGTTCCAGATCATCTTTGCCGTCAATCTCATTAAAAGGCATACTCACTACATGCTCATAGGTGGTAACACCCGTCGGCAAAATTTCGGGGATGATGGTGTCGGCGATGACCGGGAAACCAAAGCTAATCGCCCCCGCCGCCGCCGCATATTTCAGATCATCCACTTCACCCAGCGCCAGCACAAACGCAAATACCCGATGTTTGTTATAGAGCAAGATGTCGCGGGCCATGCCGCCTTTCATCCCACCGAAGGTCAGCGCCGAACGCACCGCAAAACCGAGGGCATATACGGCACTCAACGTATCCGTGCCAAACGGGACCGTATAGGTGTCATAGCCGAGTTCAACGCCTTCTTCGACCAATTGATGAATAATGCTACGTCCGTTGACATTGCCGGAGAGGAAACACAGGATATTGCGCCGCTGCAATTCACGCACAATCTTGACGGCGACCTCATTCGATTTTGCCGCCCCCACAATCGCCGCGAATCCCGGCATACGTCCGTCTACCAGTTGAATCCCCCATGAGCGCAGTTGAATATCATCAATCGGCCCGTTGAGGTGTCCATCGGCTTTACTACTACCGCCATTGCCATTTCCTGCATCAGGGCTGGTAAAAGCCGTGCCACCCGCCAGATGAAAGCCGGGCATAGGTTCGGGTTGCAGCCCATACACAAAACGAATGGCTTCAATCGTTTCGGCTGCCAATAAAGTCGCCATGCCGCTGTCCAGTGTTTCACCAAGATAGGGCGTCCAATGGCGGCCTGCTGGAATGGGATGCAAGAGTTCACGGGCATGTTCGAGGACTGGTTCCAATTGCCCAATCGTCTCAACCTGCTGTCCTGTCATGCCAAAAATGAGGGGCAGGTAGTAGGCGGTATTCGGAAAGGCGACGGGGGTATCCGGGCCTTTTTCTGCCAATGCTTTACGGAGCATAAACTCCGCTTCTGTAACTAGTGCATTCGAGCCACGAATGGCACGAGTCGCAACATATCGGGACATTGGCTCACCTCCTACTTTTCAGTTACGCCATAGAGCGCCGCCCGTCGTTCAGCCAACGGAAGCTGCTCTAATTCAAGGATACGTGCATCGCCACTGCGACCAAAACGCTCTGGGTCATAGGCGGGCAGACCCAACGCAGCCCGTTTGCGGTCAATGTGTTCTAGCGTCTTTTGAATCATGCTGTCGGGGTCAACATCAAATTCCAGCTTACCACCGTAGATTTTTTCCCAGCCTTCGGTGAGGTAGTGCAGCACCGCGTCACTATCCGACATACGATCTGGCATTCCGCTGACGGGGGACGACCCGCCGAAAATGACATACGCGCCAGACGCTACACAATACGCCCCAATCGAAAGGGCCTTCTCGCTCATCCATTCAGGAGCCAAGCCCACTGCCGGAATCTGGTCAATATCGTCACCCAAACCACCGTCTTCAACCATCTGGGTGAGCACGGTCAAAATACGGGTGTTATCCACGCATGACCCCATGTGCAAAACGGGGGGAATCCCCACCGCTTCGCAGATCTCGCGTAATCCCGGCCCGACCTGATCTAACCCTGCCTCACCTAGCAATAGCCCCAACTTCGCGCTGGCAATCGCGCCGCAGCCCGTCTGGACAACCAACACATCTTGTTTGAGTAGTTCCTTGACCACATAGGTATGCAAATAATCTTGGGTGCTGCGCGGATTATTACAACCGACAATCGCGGCCACCCCACGAATACGTCCCGTCATAATCGCGTCATTGAGAGGTCGGAACGAAGCGCGATAGCTGCCCCCCAACATATAGTTAATGTATTCATGCGAAAAACCGGGGATAAGATTCTCACGCGCATTCGGAATTTGAACTGGGCCGCGATTCTTAAAATTATCAATCGCCGTCCGCAAAATTTGTTTGGCAATCGTCAGTGCATGATGTTCATCAAATTCGATGTGCGTCGCCCCTTTGATTTTCACTTTGGGAGAAGTGGTAATGACAAGGGTATGGAAATTCTCAGCAAGTTTGACAAGGGCCTGCATGATGCACTGTACGTCCACCACCATCGCCTCTACCGCACCCGTCAAAATGGATAACTCTTGGTGCAGGAAGTTACCCGCCGCCGGAATGCCTTGACGCATCAGGATTTCATTCGCCGTGCAGCAAATCCCCGCCAAATTAACGCCTTTCGCCCCGGCCTGTTTAGCATATTCGATAATTTCCGGGTCTTGGGATGCCGCCACAATCATTTCGCTGAGAGTTGGCTCATGCCCATGCACAACCACATTCACCATATCTTGTTTAAGTACCCCCAGATTGGCTTGACCCAATATCGGCGCAGGCGTCCCAAACAAAATATCGGAAATGTCGGTGGCAATCATGCTACCCCCCCACCCATCTGCCAGCGCGGTGCGAATGGTGTGTTGTAAGAGGTGTTCGGGGTCTTGGTCATCCCCAATATGGGTGCGGTGTAGGGATTCCACGACTTCGCGGTCAATACCACGTGGAATCACCCCCTGCTCCTGCCAAATTTTCTGCCGTTTTTCGGGAGCACGAATCACTGGGGCAATGTAACCGCGTTGCTGTCCAAATTGTGCGATATACAGGTCAGCGAGATCATTGGCAATTTCAGTAGGTGAACGCCCTTCGACAGGGATGTTATAATACGCGGCAACTGTCCGCAGTTTGGCGACATCGCGGATCATATAGCCCTCGGTTTTACCCTCCGCAACCGCCTTGAGAGTAAACGCCATATCCCGACCATGATCGGAATGGGCTGCCGAACCTGCCGCTACTGCCCGCACAAAATTACGGGCTTGGATGGTATCAATGGTCGCACCACAAACCCCCGTCTGACCCTCTTTGGTCAAACGACAAGGCCCCATACCACACAATTTGCAGCACATCCCCGCCGCACCAATATTACAGGGCACCATTGCATCCGCCCGACTAAAGGCTGTACTGACGCCGATTTCATCCGCCCGGATGAGCATTTCTTGGGCAGCCGGATCAATACTCTGTTCAAGGGGAGTACGTTTATCTTTAGGCATGATCGGTCTCTCCCGTCTTGCTGACTCTTCCTAGACCGGGGCACGGCCAGAGTGCATGGGCAGCACTTGGGACATGCTGTTCAAAATTGATCGTCGAGCCAGTTTGTTTATAAGCGATGGTGTGTCTGAAATAAGGAGGTGAGGAGGAATCGTTGTTTGTGGTTGTGGCGCTTTCTACAGGTATCGCCATTGTCTCGGTGTACCCCGCTTGTTGCAGCGTGGTTTTGATAGCATCGGCATCAAGTACAGTGGGGTCAAACGAAATCTCGATGGTGCCGAAACAGCTACTGGCATAAACTTCCGTTATTCCCGGCATCTCCAGCAAGATGCGGCGGACTTCAAGGACATGATGATCCCCGTACATCGTCGGGACATCTAAGATAATAGTTTCCATAGTGCTCTACTTTCATTTGGGAAACTTTAGCAACCATGACCCGTCCATTTATGATGTTGTCAAGTAAACAACTCGATCAACACTAGCTCTAAATAATCCTGATAGTGGTTTAGGGCAAGAATAAATACAAGTGATTTCCTTCCCTTGTTTTCTTTCTTATTGTCATGCCGAAAAACTTCGCAATAGACTGTTTTCGCCTAGCGGTGCAGCAGTTCACCTGTCGCCACCAGCATATTGAAAACCTGCTCCGCAACGGCAATATTGGCCGAACCTAACCCGCAGCTTGGGGTTAATAAACTGCGTGATTGAAGTTCCTGCACCGTAATGGAAACACCGCTGGTTTCGGCTTTTTGACAAATCAATTTCAGGCCAGCATCAAGTCGCGCTGCCAATTCTTGTGGCGTGGTCTGAGTGACCGATTCATCATTGGGAACAGCCCCCCAAGCGATAATCCCGCCTCGATCCAAAAACGCCCGTAATTCAGCCGGATAAAGTGCAAGCGTTTCGAGATACCCATTGCTATCGAGATTCAAAATATCCACCGAGGTTTCGAGCAGTACCGACCAATCTGTATTGGCACAGCAGTGAACCCCCGCCAGCGCCCCCTCTTGATGAATCGCGGCGAATACCTCATTCAGCATCTCAGTTACTTGTTCACGACTTAGGCTGATAAACGCCGACCCAAAGGATGCCATATAGGGTTCGTCCACAAACAAAATGACATTCGGGCGCACCGTGCGTAAATGCTGAATTTGCCAACGGGCAATCATGGCGGTGTTTTTGACAATCGCATCGGCAAGCAGGTCATGATAGAGGCTGGCCCGCAAATCTTGGTCGGTAACGGTCAGACCAAAACTGATCGGCCCAGTCACTTGCCCTTTAACCCATTCGCCGGGGATATGGCATAACTGATCGAGCAGGGTTTGAAAACCCGCTGAATAGCTAGGTCGGAGATCAAAATACGCGACCTCATCCGCCAAATAATGCTCATAAAAAGTTTCTAGCGCGGGGGTTAGATCACCAGTGACATCAAAATAAATCTTCTCTTTTTGTTCATCCACTACGATGCCGGGCAGATGGGCGCTGTATTGGGCATACATACTTTCCCGAAAATCACGGCGGGGAAGTTGCAGCCATGTTGGAATATCCAGTCGCTGTGCCAAGCGCTCACCGAGGTCTCGCGGCTCAAGATGTGGAACACTACCCACATGCGTCGTCATAAAATTTGGCTCAAATACCATGCGTGCTTCCTCCTGAATACACATGGATAATATCGTCCCTCAATCCTTGAAAATGAGAAGGTGCGAAATGTCATGTAAAATTCGTGAGTCTATCCAAAGAGGCTTATTCCACCCGCCACACATGCACGACGGGTTGAGCACCATCCGCGAAAAGCTCCAATACATAAAGCAATTGGTTATCCCGGTCATAAGTCGCATCGCCAATCCGTCCCCGTCGCTGCACCCCCGTTCCCAACATCTCCAATTCCACTTGGTCGGGATTGAGATAGAGATATTCATCTACATTCAAGTCAGTATAGGGTTGAGGTTGATCGGGAGATAAATTGCCTAGTGCGACCTGTGCCAGATCATCAGGGCTATAGAAAATGAACTGGCCGACAAAGGCCGAACTCCACCACCCACGATAATCATTATGGCCCTCACACCCCTGCAAATCTTCAGGGGGACACAGCGTCCCATCCGCAAAACGGCAAACGTCGAATTGGGCGACTAACGCGGTTTCCACACACGGAAATGCTGGCCCTGCCGGATTGACCCACCCATACCAATATTTTTCGCCAACGCTTTTCGTACCCACAAACAATACGGCTGTCCTGCCATCGCTGGTGGTCAGCCAAGCACCCCCTTCCCATTCATCAGGATGTTGGTATCCATTCATATTGCCCTCAATATTCGAGGTGGTATCAGAAGTTTGATACAGCAGCAGTGGAATGGCGTCTAGGGTTGTACCATCCGGCACTGGATTCCCTTGTTCATCCCACGAGCGATAGGCAAACAGGGCTGGCCCCATACCCGACCACCCCCCATCCCGAAACCGTCCGGTGGCGAGATAACGCCCACCCACATAGGTATCGGCCCATTCTGTCGGGATTTCAAACAGATAGCCATTGACACTGTAGGGATACTCGGTGCTGACAAACCATGTCCCCTGCAGGTTAGCATGGGCAAGGTCGGGGCTAAACCACCCATGTGAGGGCGCTTCTGGTTCTGGATGAAGGTGCTGCCCCCACGCAATATGAATCAACGGCCCTGTTTCTGGACGATTGAGATATTGCAGACCGATACGCGGAATTTCATCCAAGCCTACAAAGTAACCTGCGGTGACATCGGTAAGGGGCTGCAAATAATCGGCGCGATTGAGATCATTTACGTGGGCGGCATTGATGGGAACCGGGATATTGATTTCGGCTACCCGACTACCATCTGGTAATTCTCCATACGGCAGACGATCATGCCCGGTAATAAATAGCGACCCCGGAAACCCATCCTCTGCTCCGGTAGAATCCCCATCGGGATTGAAGGTCATCGCGTTGCCGCCATATTCAAACGTATCGGGCCGCAAACCCGCTTCAGGCAGTCGAAATGCCCCCAAGTAGCGGAGATCATCGGGTTGTATAAGAGGGCTAGGTGTTTGAGCGAAGGTCGTGGTCGAGAGGCCAATCATCACAATCACAGCAAAAAACACAAGCGGTTTCATCGCAATCTTCCTTATCACGCTGACGGAGAAAACGACGACAGTGTTTTATGTCGGTGTCATCTCATTATAGGCACAAACCGCAGATTTGGCTTGGTGGTAAACCAAAAAGGCCGCCTTCTCCGACATCATGGGAAAACGACCTCTCTGGCGATGCTACAATGACCGTAAAACTAGGAAAGGAACTCGTTCAAAACAAGCTGCTGGGCAGCAAGCGCATCTTGATGATCTTGTGCGGTTTGGAGGGCCTTGAGGTCAATGCGATCTAGGATAGCATCCAAGCGACGAATGGTATTTAGGCTGGCACGGGCAGCCCGAACGGGGTCTTCACGGAAGGGGAATTGATCGAGCAGGATGGGGTCTTTCCAGCCGATTTTGCGAAGTGCCAGCATATATTCTAGCGATTCAATCAAATGAACTGACCCAACCGCCATATCATCATCCCATTCGCGCCAATTGTCATTAATTTCTACACTGGTTAACTTGCCAAACCGATGCGCCAATTGAACGGCCTCGGCAGGAGTCTCTTTGGCAAAGAATGAATGCCCCACATCCATCACAATCCCGACATTCTGAACCCCCATATCCTGAATCGCCAGTAGCGTTGTGGCGACATTGCAGAACGGGGTAATGTGGGTGCGTGGCTCTTTAAATTTGCATTCAATCGCAAATTGCAAATCAGGGGCAAATTGGGCCAATTCACGCACAGCACCAACCGAATAATCCCACAATTGGGCATAGTCGGCTTGGAATGGATAATCATAACCATCCTGACCGGGCCAGAACTTCACATATTTGGGATTTAACTGGCGGGCCACATCAATCGCCGCCTTGCACCGATCAACCGCCTTGCGCCGCACACTGGCATCCGGGTTGGTGAACGCCCCCCGACCATATTCCTGCATATATATATGAGGAGTCACGGCGTAGGCGCGTAATTTGGCCTTATCAAAGGCATCTTTGATCTGTTGTACGGTGATACCATCGCCAAACGGATAATTGATGTCCACCACTTCTAATCCCCCCACCGACCCAGCAAGGGCAATCGCTTCGAGAGTGTTGACAGGTGGGCCATAAGCATCCGCCGCATAACGATCTACGAATTGACCAAACATCCACAAGCCCGCACCGAATCTCAAATTTGACATAGGGTATTCCTTTTCTATTTCTTCAGGCCCCATTTACAAAACGCGCTGCACGGCTGCTTTCCAGCCTGCGTAATAATCCTGCACCACCGATGCTGCCATCTGCGGAACATAATCTTCAAAATGATGGGGCAGTCCTTCCAACGCAGGGGTCGAATCGTAAACCCCCATCCCTAGCCAACCTGCCATCACTGCCCCCAACGCCGATAGCTCTGGCAAACTGGAAGCACGCACCGTCATCTGGGTCATGTCGGCCACAAATTGCATCAAAAATCGGTTATGAATCATGCCACCATCCCCATAGATATATTGCAGGGTAATTCCCGCGTCGGCGGCCATCAAATCAAGTACATCCCGAATCTGATAAGCGATGGATTCAAGGGCAGCACGGACGATATGGTTTTTAGTGCTCGCGGTGGTCATGCCCACAATCGCGGCCCGCGCATTCGGCTGCCAATAGGGAGCACTTAACCCCACAAACGCCGGAATCAAATAGACACCCCCATTATCCGGCACAGCTTGGGCAAGGGCCTCAGTCTCTTGGGGTGATTCAATGAGTTTCATCTGGTCACGCATCCACGCAATCGTGCCACCCGTGAAATTCGTGATGCCCTCGAACGCATAGGCAGGGCGTCCTTGATACACCCATCCCACCGTTGTAACGATGCCATTGGGGGAAAGCCGCATCCTATCGCCAATATTGAGCAGCACCGATGACCCCGTGCCGAAGGTAACTTTTGCCATCCCCGGCTGAAAACAGCGCTCGGCAAACAATGCTGCCTGTGAATCTCCCATAACCCCGCAGATAGGAATGGGTTTGTCCAACAAACCGCCCAGCGTGGTCTCGCCAAATTGGGCTGTGCTATCCATCACTTCTGGCAGGGCATGGCGCGGCACATGGAACAACTCACACAGAGTATCACTCCAGGACAAGCTATTGATGTTATAGAGCAGTGTGCGCGAAGCATTTGTCTGGTCACTGAAAAATGAGCGCCCTTCCGTCAACCGATAAATCAAATAGGTGTCAATCGTGCCCAGTAGCGCCGAGCCATCTGCAAGCCGCGTGCGAATTTCAGGGACATGCTCCAACAGCCAAGTGAGTTTGGAAGCGGGGAAATAGGTGTCAATTTTGAGACCCGTCAACTGTTGGACGGTCTCGCTGTGGCCTGCATCCATCAGGTGGCTGCAATAGGGTTCACCGCGACGGCATTGCCACACAATCGCATGATGCAGGGGTTTCCCCGTCTGGCGATCAAACACCACAATCGTTTCGCGCTGGTTGGTAATGCTGAGACACAGCAAATTATTTTTGGCATCGGGGTGCTGCCGTAATAAATCACCACAGACCCGCAGCATATTCTGGTAAATTTCTTCGGCGTCATGTTCGACCCATCCCGGCTGTGGATAATACTGCTGATGGTCTACTGCCGTCTTACCAAGTAGTTCACCCTGCTCGTTAAACAACATGGCTTTCGTTGAGGAGGTGGATTGATCTACCGCAAGAATGACGCTCATGACTGTGGCTCCACCTGCAACAAGGCTTGGGCAGTCGCGGCCAATCCCTCGGCGGATATGCCATAGTGGTTAAAGATTTCGGCTTGACTGCCCGTTACCGTATCCTCATCGGGGATACCCACAATCTTGAATGGCACATGATAGCCGCCTTGCATCAAGATCGAAGCGCACGCCTCGCCTAATCCACCAAAAACGCTGTGTTCCTCAACGGTGATAATGGCATGGGTTTCGCGGGCCGCATGTTTAACAGCCTCGACATCAAACGGCTTGAGGGTGTGCATACTGAGTACACGGCACGCAATCCCAACCGCCGATAATCGTTCGGCTGCCATCACTGCCGGAGCAACCGTTTCCCCACTGGCAATAAAGGTGACATCCCGCCCCTCGCGGAGTTGTATCGCTTTCCCGATCTGAAATGGAGTAGCCGGAGTGTGTAAATCATAGACCGCGCGTTTGCCAAAGCGCAAATACATGGGGCGGGGGTGACTCATCGTAGCTAGGACGGCCTGTCGGGTTTCATAATTATCGGCAGGGGCAAGAATGTCAATATTGTTGATGGTACGCAGCGCGGCAAAGTCGTGCAGGGAATGGTGGGTCGAACCCAATGCGCCATAACTGACCCCGGCGCTAATCCCGATTACGCGAACTGGGTTGTTGGAATAGGCCACATCATTTTTAATCTGTTCGAGGGCGCGGGTGGTCAAAAAGCAGGCGGGTGAGACGGCAAAAACCTTCTTGCCTGTCGAAGCCAATCCAGCCGACACCCCGACAAGGTTCTGTTCAGCAATACCAACTTCAATCAATTGGTCAGGCAGGGTTTGACCGAATGGCACTAACTTACCTGACCCACGTGAATCACTGGTGACGACCAGAATACTGGAGTCATGTTGGGCTAGTTCCAAAAGAGTCGCCGCAAAAACATCTTGATTGGGTTTGCCGAGTACAAGTTCCATCACACTGCTGCCTTTAACTTCACTTCTGCCAAGTTCAATTCCTCAATTGCCTTCGCAAATTCTTCGTCGCTTGGGACACGGTGATGCCATTTCACCGTGTCTTCCATAAAGCTGATCCCTTTGCCTTTCACCGTATGCGCGAGTATCAGATTCGGCTTATTCGGGACAAACGGCACTTGCACAAAAATATCAATCAGAGCAGTGATGTCATTGCCATCCACATGCCGCACCGCATAACCAAAGGCCGTGAATTTATCCTCAAGAGGTTCAAGGCCGTTGACCTCTTCGGTACGACCCGTAATTTGAAGGGTGTTACGGTCAATAATCACCACCAAGTTATCCAGTTGATAGTGTGCCGCCGTCATGGAGGCTTCCCAGCTTGACCCCTCGGCCAATTCGCCGTCCCCTAACAGGGTATAGACACGATAACTACGTCCATCTTTTTTGGCGGCGAGTGCTGTCCCAACAGCCAGCGAAAGCCCATGCCCGAGCGCCCCGGTGTTTTGTTCGATTCCCGGTACTTTGCGAGTCGGGTGTCCAATAAACTTGGACTGATATTTATTGAGCGTCGCCAATGCTTCGCGGGAATAAAAGCCTTTATCTGCCAAAACAGTATAGAGGGCCTCAACCGAATGGCCTTTGCTTTGAATGTAACGATCACGATTGGGGTCGGTGAAATTTTCAGGGCTGACATTCATGACATGGTTATAGAGGACGTTCAAAATATCTACACAAGAGAGGCTTCCAGCAGTGTGCCCTGCCCCACTCTGTTTAATAATTTCTAAGATGGTCTTGCGATAGGCCACTGACTTTAGCTGCAATGTTTGAACGTCCATCTTTCTTTATTTCCTTGTCTCCCGATTTAACGCGCTTGGATTACCCCGATAGTCAGCAAAATACAGGCCCATGTGCGCTGTTCACCTGTTGCGATAACTAGCGCCGTATTGACCGAACGGGCCGCCTCATAAAAGGGGAATCGTCCTAACGTTTGAATTTCAACACCCGGCAATAATTGGCGATATTCTTGAAAAATAGCGGGTTCTGACCCATTATCCGGCGCGATGGCATGGGCCGCTTCAACAGGAATGGTCGCTGCCAAGACCCGTACCACGTCCGTTACCCGTACCAAGCCGGGGGCTAGATTGAGATAAACCCGTTCCGCCGCTGGATGCGCCCCGGTACTAAACGGATAATTGCTGTCGGCAATCAACACCACCGAGCCATGCCCCGCCGAAGCCAGCGCTTTTAAGATAGTGGGATGTAACAGTTCGCCATGTATCATATTTTATTCCCTGCAACAACATGCTATAACTTAGACTTCTGTAGTGTTTGGAGAGAGAGCTACTTTCATTCAACCCTCTCTCCGGTAGCACTTGATCTGAGGAAAGTGCAGGTCGCTTTCTATCCAAAACGGCCTGCACCCAACTCACTTAATTATTCCAGCGGTGCAAAGACGCCATACTCATCCACGTTTTCAGGCGTGATGAGGATACAGTCAATGGATTGCTTCTCTTCTTCGGGTAGTTCGCCTGTCTGGATGTAGGTATCAGCGAGATCAACGGCGATTTCGGAGAAGTTGGCAACCGGTTGGAGGACGGTGGCTTGAATCGTGCCTTGCCGAATCGCATCCATCACGTCTGGGCTGCCATCAAAACCGACCACAATCACGTCCGTCATGCCAGCAGCTTGCAATGCCGCCGCCGCACCCAACGCCATCGTGTCATTGCCCGAAATCACACCCTTGATATCTGGGTTCGCCTGAATGATCGTCTCCATCACATCAAACGCCTCGGTCTGGCTCCAGTTGGCCGTCTGTTGGGCCACCAGTTCCAGATCAGGATAGTCGGCAATCACATCGTTGTAACCCTGTGAGCGGATGGCGGCATTCGTGTCGGTCTCACGTCCCAGCAACTCCACATACTTGCCTTCACCACCCATCAAACGCACGAATTCTTCACCGCCGAGCACTGCGCCTTGATAGTTGTTCGACACCAGTTGGACAGCCGCAACACCCGTCTCGTTGATCTCGCGGTCAATCAGGAAGGTCGGAATCCCCGCATCTTTGGCACGTTGGATCGGCGCTATCGAGGCATCCGCTCCGGCGTTGTCCAGAATGATCGCCGCCGCCCCTTGCGATATCGCTACGTCAAAGTGTTGATCTTGTAGGTTCGGGTCGTCGTCATGGATCAACACGAGTGTCCGATAGCCCAATTCCTCGGCGCGAGCCTGTGCGATGTCGGCTTCGGCTTTGAAGAAGGGATTATCATGGGAGGGCGTGATAATCACTATCAAGGGTGCTTCATCTTGTGCCTTAAGCGTATTTCCGTTCGGGGTAAGTCCACCCAGAACAATCACCGCTAAAATGAGCAGTTTGACTAATTTAAACCAACTTCTCTTATTCATTCTTGAGACCTTTCCTCGTACATCTCTAGCTTGTTTTTGATGTGAAAATTCTACGGAATCCGATTGGCTTTTTGTCCCCTACCACCCCCTTTCAAAAAGCGATGATGGACTAGCCATTACGTTTTTGAAGGCGTTGTTGGAACTGGTCAATCATGACTGCCAAGATGATCACCACCCCTTTAATCACGGTTTGCCAGAACGAGCTAACGCCTTCGATAATCATCCCGTTACTCAATACACCTATCACAAAGGCACCTATAATGGTTCCGCCAATCGTACCGCGCCCGCCGGAGAGGGATGTCCCCCCCAAAACAACCGCCGCAATCGCATTTAACTCAAAACTTTCACCCGTTGCGGGGTGGGCCGAAACCAACTGCGAGGTGATAATCAACCCAACAATTGCCGCACAGAAGCCCGAAATTACATAGGCCATCAACGTCACCTGCTTAACCCGCACCCCGGAAAGCCGAGCCGCACGCTGATTGCCGCCAATCGCATAAATTTGGCGTCCAAAGGGGGTCTTCATCGCAATAAATGTGCCGATAATCGCCAGCGCCGCCATAATCCAAATTGAATAGGGCAGACCAAGCAATTCTCCAGCGCCTAATTTGGGAAATCCGGTGTTTCCAAGTTCAGGATCACCCACTAGATTGGGAAAGGTCGCACCACTGTTGCGCAGTAGGGCCAAGCCGCGTGCGATATAGAGTGTCCCCAGCGTGGCGATAAATGGGGCAACGCTAAAACGTGTCACTAAAATGCCGTTGAACATGCCGATCAACATACCGCAGATGATGGTAAGACCCATCACAATCCAGATGTTGAAGTAGATCACCACATCAAACACCGAGAGCACAAGCCCTTCATTAATCAACCCCCCTGCGACAATCCCGCATAGGCCAACAATTGAACCCACTGAGAGGTCAATCCCGCCTGTCAAAATCACATAGGTCATGCCGATACCGAGGATGGCGTTAATGGCAACCTGCTTGGTCAAGATAATGAGGTTATTCGTCTGCATAAACGAATCGGAATAGATCGCAAAAAATCCGAACAATATCAGCAGTGCAATAAAAGCCCGCAGTTGTAACAAGATCGCTTGTATCGGGGCGCGGTTTGGCTCTCCTGCTGTTTTAGCCGGGATTGCAGCCGAGCTTTGAATATTTTCTATTTCCATACCTAAACTCCTGCTTTTACTAACTCATGACCAATAGCGGATGCCGCGACCAACGCCTCCTCAGTCGCCTCCGCACGGGGTATCTCGGCAGTAATGCGACCTTTCGACATGACCAAAATGCGGTCAGCCATCGCTAGGACTTCTTTTAATTCTGTTGAGACAAACAGCACACCCAGACCACGTTGGGCAAGCTGCACCATGATCGTGAAGATTTCTTCTTTTGCCCCCACATCAATGCCGCGTGTCGGTTCATCCATCAATAGCACTTTGGGGGAGGTCAAAAGGGCTTTGGCAACCACCACCTTCTGTTGATTACCGCCGCTGAGGGAACCAATCGGGTTATTGCGGTTCGACACTTTAATGGAGAGTTCTTCGATATGCCGTTCAACGCTGTTTTTCTCTTTGCGCCCCGACAGCACCACCTTCAAAAACAGGTGATTATGTAGGCTTGCCAGCAACATGTTATGGGCCACCGAAAGCGTTTGTACCAAGCCTTCCCGCTGGCGGTCTTCAGGAATCAACATCACGCCACTTTGGATGCGCTCGCGGATGGATTTACCTTTTAGGGATTCGCCATAGAGCAAAACATCGCCTGTCGCGTCAGGGTAGAGGCCCATCAGGGTTTCAAATAATTCAGTGCGCCCTGCTCCCATCAACCCATAAATGCCTAAGATTTCCCCCGCCCGCAGCGAAAACGACACATGATCCAGCAAATAGCCTTGTGCTTTGCCCGGATGTGGCAGGGTCAAGTTTTCGACGCGCAGGGCATCATCCCGAATTTCATGAGCGGCTGGCGTATACGCAGTCGCACTGCCCCGCCCTACCATGTTTTCGACAATCCAGCGCAGATTAATTTCCGGCATGGGGGCGGTTGCAATCAATTGCCCGTCACGCAGCACCGTGATGTAATCGCCAATTTGAAGCAGTTCTTCGAGTTTATGTGAGATGTATACAATCGAGACCCCTTGTGTTTTCAACTCGCGGATGACCCGAAACAATACTTCAACTTCCGTATTGCTAAGAGCCGATGTTGGCTCGTCCATAATCAAAATTTGGGTATTGCGGGCCAGTGATTTCGCAATTTCAACAATTTGCTGCTGTCCAATCCGCAAATTTGACACGAGGGTACGCGGTTTAATCGGCTGCTCAAGTCGTTTCATCAACTCAGCCGTTTGGCGTTCTTGCTCTCGATGATTGACTAGTGAGCCACCCACCGTCCTTTCATGGGCTACAAAGATGTTCTCGCTGACATTGAGGTTGGGGAAGAGATTCAATTCTTGATAGATAATCCCGATTCCCAATGCCTCGGCTTCACGTGGCGACTTGGGAGCAATTTCTTTACCATTCAGGATTAATTTCCCGCTGGTGACTTGTTCCACCCCGGCAAGAATTTTCATTAGGGTGGATTTGCCCGCGCCATTTTCACCCACCAGCGCGTTCACCTTGCCGCGATAGATGTTGAAATCTACATCTTTAAGCGCTACCGTGCCGGGGTAGACTTTTTGGACTTTTTCGGCGTGCAGGATAATGTCATCTGTAATTGGGTTCATGGCACTATTCCTGAATCTCGATGGTAACAGGCACAATTTCGATTTCGCTACGATCTACCAACGTAAACGCCCCATAGAAACTCACGGTTTTACCCGTAATCGTATCTGGGTCAACTACCGTGACTACATTTTGCAAAACATGGTTCTTTAGGGCATTCGATACTTCAGCAAACTCGGTCTGATTGACAAAATCGTTGAATTTGATGAAACCGACTGCATCACGAACGGCATCATTTCGGCGGGGAATCAATGGCCCGACCAGCATCGTCGCGTCGGTGGTTCCGTCAAACGGCGCAAAATCGAGGCTTAACGTGCCAATCCGCAAATCTACGGCATAAGCCAGCACTTTGGCTTCCCCATAGGTCATAAAGCTGTATGCCCCCGTGCCAGACCGATGCCCATGATCTTGAATAGCCTTATTTTGATTAGCATCAATTTGGCCTAACAAATCGGTGATTTCGATAGCCTGTTCGTGGAACGTCGGAATCAGTTGGCTATCCCAGATGCTCTCGACGTATTGATTAGGGTTAAAACCAGCTTTGGCCTCTTTATCTTCCTCAAGGCTGCGAATGGTGGCGATCTTGCATGAGAGCAGTATCGTCATCAGAAGCACCAGCAATAGAATCGATTTTTTTGAAAAAGGAACCCGCTTAGTCATGAGGGATGCAACAACCTTTCCGCCGTAAACCGATCTGTAATCAGGATATTTATCCATTTTCCCCGTAGCGCACCACGAATGGCCGTCGTTTTGCGCTGCCCCCCTGCTAGGCCCACTGTTCGTTCTACACAGCGTAATTGATCTAAACTGATCGCAATCACACGGTCGGTTAGACCTGTGCGAACAGGGTTTCCATTCGCGTCAAAAAATTGCAGACAGATGTCTCCAACCGCCCCGGCGTTTTTCAGAAATTCCAACTCGTCCGTCGAGAATGTATTCCCGCTGCTGGCAAGCATGTACGACGGTTCAACGCGACCAATGCCGACCAACGCCAACGTCATATGGTCAAATAAATCCACCACCGCTTTTACATAGGGGTCTTCCAATAAAATCTGTCGGGCTTCCATTGAGCCAACCACACCGGGGGCCAATAAAAAACGAGCGCTGCCATTAATTAAGCGTGACAAGCGTTCGTTTAGACGATTGGCATGAATCGCGGCTTCAGGATTTCCCAAACCGCCTAGAATTTGGACGACCTGAGCATCTAATTTGCGGGACAGGGGGTGCATCGCCTCAACCATTTGCAGCAGCGTTGAACTCCATGAGGAAATGCCGATGATCTCATTCTTTTTGAGAGTACTCTCAACATAAAACGCTGCTGCCGCGCCGATAGCCCGCTTAATATATTCATCTTCATCTTGCAAACAATGAGCAATAATGACTTCTTTTAAGCCGAATACTGCACGCAGTTCCTCTTCCAAATCAGCATAAACGCCGACCGGCATACTGACGGTAGTACGCACGATTTTTTCTTCTTCAGCACGTTTGAGGAGACGTGAAATAGTCGCTTGCGATACGTCCAGTTGTGCAGCAATTTCTGACTGCTTCATTTGGCGTTCGTGATAGAGATGCGCGATTTTTGCCATCAAGCGCAGTTCTTCAAGCTGGGTCATCGCGGTTAGTCTTTAATCTAAACTCTTAGCTCGATCTTGAATAAAAATTCACAACTGAAAATATATTCAAGATGACTTAACAATAACGCGCTTCGTAAGCCTTGTCAAGCAAAAAGTAATCTATTTAGGGTGCAAAATGTCACTGTAGACCACGACCAAATTCTAGTCCCACATGGGTCAGGGAGAAAATTGGCACGAAAAAACATCAATCCCGAAAGATTCTATGCTACAATGACCTCTATACAGTAAATTTGTAATGTGACTTGTGAACGAACTATGGAAAATCAACCGCTGACAATAATTGGAATGATGATGAGAAACCCGCGCTGGCTGGGGTCGAGAAATGCTCGACGCTGGCGTTTTGGGCGTGGATAGCCCATCACCAGCTAAGTCAGTGCGGAACCGTCGGACAAATTCTCCGGCGGTTTTTTATTTCCCATAGGAGTGACCGCCAATTTTCGAGCCTACTACATGTCAAGAGGGCAAATCATGGTCTGTTCGCAAAGCCGTTCGTTCGTTAAAATGCACAGGAGACTTGCAAAGGAGCAACCCAACCCATGAGTGATTTTATTCACGTTTCCGTCGCATGGCCCTATGTGAATGGCGATCTACACGCCGGACACATCGCGGGGTCGTTTCTCCCCGCCGATATTTTTGCCCGCTATCATCGTCTCAAGGGCAATCATACCCTGATGGTCAGTGGCTCTGATACACATGGCACGCCGATTATGGTCGAGGCTGACGCACAGGGCATCACCCCCCGCGAACTATTTGAGAAATATCATGTGCGCTTTCTAGACACGCTCAAACGTTCTGGCATGAGCTTTGATTTGTATACCCATACCGATACCGAGAACCATCACCGCGTCGCGCAGGATATTTTTACCCTGCTGTTGGAGCGTGGTTATCTCTATCCTGAAGAACAAGAACGCCTCTACAGCACTACCGAAAATCGCTTCTTAGAAGATCGGTATGTCGAAGGCACATGTCCGGTCTGTGGCTATGAAAACGCACGCGGCGATCAATGCGATAATTGTGGCAATCTACTCAACGCCACCGACTTGATTAACCCGCGCAGCAAACGCGATGGTAGCACCCCCGTCCGCCGCAGCACCACTCACTACTTTTTTGACCTCGGCAAATTCCGCGAACCCCTAACCGAATATCTGGAAAAAGGTCGGGATCACTGGCGCGAGAATGTGCTAAACGAATCTCTCAGCAAAGTACCGGAACAGCGTGGACGACCCATGACCCGTGATGTGAATTGGGGCATCAAAGTGCCAATTGACGACCCGGCATGGTCAGAAAAACGCCTGTATGTGTGGTTCGAGGCGCTGATGGGCTATTTCACGGCCAGCATCGAGTGGGCGCATAACAATGGACAACCGGACGCATGGAAACAGTGGTGGTATAACCCACAAGCCCGTGTCTACAATTTCTTGGGTAAGGACAACATTATCTTCCATACGATCATTTGGCCTGCCGAGTTGTTGGGAATCAGCGGTATTTATAATGAGGGCGACCCAACCCCCATCAACCTACCCTATGATGTACCCGCCAACCAATATCTGAATTTGGAAGAGCGCAAACTTTCCAAGAGTCGTAAATGGTTTATCACCATGCCCGATTTGTTGGATGCCTATGACCCTGATGCGGTACGCTACTATTTGACGGTGGTCATGCCCGAAAATCGGGACAGCGATTGGAAATGGGATGATTTTGTCGCCCGTAACAACAACGAACTCTTGGCAAAATGGGGCAATCTGGTCAACCGCGTGCTGAAATTCGCCTATAAACACTGGGAGGGCGTTGTGCCTACCCCCGGCGACCTACGGGATTTTGACCGCGAAATCCTTGCCAAAATCGAGGCGGGGTTTGAAAGTGTTGGTCAACGTTTAGAGGCTGTCAAATTACGGGATGCCCTGAGTGAAGCGATGCGCTTGGCGTCGGAGGTCAATGCTTATCTCGACGGTGCTCCTTGGTTTGGAGACGCGATTAAGCAAGATAAACAGGCTGCCGCAACGACGATTTATACGGCCTTGCGCTGCATTGATAATCTGAAAATCCTGTTTGCGCCGTTCCTGCCCTTCACCTCCGAGAAGGTACATAGCTATCTGGGGTATGATGCGCCACTGTTTGGTGAACAGATTATCACCGAATACCAAGAAACCACCCAATCACACCAAGCCCTCATTTATGATGGCAGCCGTGCAGTGGGTCGCTGGGAAAAGAGCACGCTGCAACCCGGTCAAAAACTGCGTGAACCGGAAGCGCTCATCAAGAAATTGGATGTCTCAGTCGTCGAAGCCGAACGCGCCAAACTTGGTGGATGAAGCTAGTGGAATAGGGGCGACGTGCCCCTATCTTTTCAAAAAGGATTTTCTATTTGCTCGATATTATTTTGGGGCTGGGGTCGCGCCTGCTGTGTATCTGTGCTTTCTACGCATGGATTCCAGTATTGATTGTCGCCTACATCCAATGGAAAATGCGCGGCTCCCCCACTGATACACCACCCACCGGAAAATCGAAATCATGACCCTACCCACTCACCGCGCCCAATTAATCGAATATGGCCTCTTGGCGTTGATTGTTCTGCTCTATCTGGGATTCGCCTATGGCTATGCCACCCGCACCCCCGCATGGCAAGTCCCCGACGAACCTGCCCATTACAATTACATCCGCCAAATCGTGGAGACGGGTGAATTACCCGTGATTGAAATGGGGGATTGGGATTCGGCCTATTTGGATCAACTCAAAGGCAGTGGCTTTGACCCCGCCGTGACTCAACATATTGACCGCGTGCAATACGAAGACCATCAACCCCCCCTGTATTATCTAGTACAGTCGGTTGTCTATCGTTTCTCGGATGGTGATCTGAAAACCCTGCGTGTATTTTCGGCACTGATGGGTACAGGGGTGATTGTCTGCGCGTGGGCGATCTTGCGGCGATTGTTCCCCCATCATGAATGGATTGGTTTAAGTGCGGCGGCTTTTATCGCCTTTATCCCTCAACGCTTGGCAATTATGGGCGGCGTTAGCAATGATTCCCTTGCCGAAACATTGGCGGCACTGGTCTTGCTGATGGTCACAATTTATCTGATTCCCCCCCACGAGAACTCTACTTCACAAACCACCCCTATCAAGATGGCCTTTGGCATGGGCCTATTGGTCGGGCTGGCCTTTCTGACCAAAACCACTGTGTATTATGTCGCAGCAGTGGCAGGCTTGGCGGTTTTATGGCGCTGCTGGCATGAAAAATGGCCGCTGAAGAAATCCCTACCTCACCTACTGGCATTCGGTCTACCCGCCTTAATGCTTGGTGGCATCTGGTGGGTACATGGCATCCAAACCTACGGCGGTACGGATATTTTAGGATTACAACGGCATGATAAAGTCGTAGTAGGCCAGCTTCGCACCGAGGATTACATCGAAAAAGTGTTAGGCGGCAGTCAACAGGAGTATTGGGAAAATCTCTCCGAAACCACCTATCATAGCTTTTGGGGTCAATTAGGGTGGATGGCCCTGCCAATGCCAAATTGGATTTATCAAGTTATCGGCTTCATGTTGCTGGTGGTATTGCTTGGAATATGTCTCTATATGTGGCAGTCGGTGGGGTTCAAAAATCGGCGGTTTATTTTGGGGCTTTTTGCTCTTGGAACGACCCTAGTATTCGCACAATTTCTCATTTATAATAGAACATTCGTACAGTTTCAGGGGCGTTATCTGTATCCGGCCTTAATTCCGATGGCGATTGGTACAGCCGTCGCGTTCTATGGATGGGTAGCATTGGCAGCACGGTATACAAAATGGGCTTGGCTGCCACGTTTGGCGTTTTTAATCCCCTTTAGCCAGCTAGGGTTGGCGTGGTACGTGTTAAAACAGATTGTTCCCCTAATTCCATAGCTGCATTAACTGGCAGCGGCATATTGATCAACGAGATTGAGCAGTTGCGCCATCTCAAAGGGCTTCATTAAGAAGTCGTTACAGCCTGCTTCCAGCGCTCTCTTCTTATCGGCCATCATGTTAAAGATGGTGACTAGAATGATGGGAGTATCAACGCCGTCATGACGAAGCTGCCGCACCAAATCTAAGCCAGAGGTTTTGGTCTTGAGATGGACATCCATAAAAATCAGATCAGGTTGACTCTCATGAATCGCGGTATACCCATCTTCAGCATTGTCATACAACTCAATTTCAATATTGCGTTTACTCAACATCCGGCACAGCAACCGCTGATTGTTCGCATTGTCCTCGATATAAACCACTTTCACGGAACGACCTCCACATTGTTTTACCGTTGTTTCACATCCATACATCAACTCTATCTTAATTCATTATACTGGAAACTTATGCGTTCACCTAGAGTATTCACAATTTCTTCATAAATCATCAATGGAATAGATGTGAGGAAATCATGTCAGAACTAAAACACACCGATTTTATGAAGGGGCTGTCAGAGCTTATTCCAGAGTACCTGCCCGCCAAATATCGTCGTTTCCATTTAGGAGAGACACGCTGGTTCTTCCAAGTCTATTTTGGACGGGACCGGCATATTCATTATGAGGTATCTCGCGCCAACGCCGTGTGTGGCAGGATGTTGGAAGTTGGGCTGCATTTTGAAAGCCGCGATAAAGCCCGCAATCAGTTTTTGCTAGACACCTATAGGCGTTATATACTCGAACTACGCGAGACATTAGGGGAAGGATTGGTGGCCGAGGAGTGGGACAGAGGCTGGACAAAGGTCTATGAAGCCTATCCGAGTGAAGCCTTGACCCCAGAGATACAATCCTTCGCCGCCGAACGTTTGGCCGCGGTCATTGCGGTGATGCAGCCTTTATTTGAATTCATAATGGTGGGAGAAAAACGTTAATTATGGCCGACGAACCACGTGAAGTTTTTAAAGTGAATGTCGCCGGGGTGGAGCGCGATTTACCTTTATTTGAGGTCGCACCGGGAATTCGGATTGCCATCCTCAATATTTTGGGAGACAACGAACTGGTTGAAGCCGCCTCAAAAGGACTCGCCGAGCAACTCGCTGATCTTGGGCCGGAAATGTTGGTAACGCCCGAAGCCAAAAGCATCCCACTGATTTATGCCTTAAGCAAGGTGATGGATGTGCCTTACGCAGTATTACGCAAGGACTATAAGCCCTATATGGGGAAAGCACTCAAGGCCGAGACGCTGTCCATCACCACCGGAAAAACCCAGACACTCTATTTAGATGAAAGAGACATCAAAAACATAACGGGGCGACGGGTAGCGCTCATTGATGATGTCATCAGTACCGGCAGTACCCTTCAGGCTATGCGTATCTTGATGGAAAAAGCCGGGGCCGAGATTATTGCCGAAGCGGCCATTTTTACCGAAGGCGATCAGGCCAAGTGGACAAACGTCAAAGCACTAGGCCATCTGCCCGTGTTTGTAGATAAAAAATAGCCTTTAGAGAGGCAACGTCAGCAAATCACTAAGTCGCTGAATGGTGTGGTGTGGTCTAATCGTAAGCTCATTCGGCCATGCGAGATGGGCTACCCGCCAAATGGCAGTCATCCCTGCTTGGGCCGCACCCATCACATCTCGAACCGGATGATCGCCCACAAAAATGCAGTTTGGGAGTGAGGTAGATAATTGTTCAGCGGCTTGTTGAAAAATCAGTGGGTCGGGTTTGCTGACCCCCACCTGCTCCGAAATCAGTGCCACATCTACTATTTCCTGCAAACCCGTCGCCTGCAATTTGCCACTTTGCATTGCCATTGAGCCATTGGTAATGATGCCCAGTTTGTATCCACGATCCCGAAAAACCGATAACACATGCCGTGCATCCTCGAATAGCTGCGCGACTTGCCATGTCTGGCGGCGATAATCCCACAACATATCTTCTGAATCAGCCTCTATTTTAAATTCGGCAACCAGTGTTCGAAACAATTGATGCCGATCCGCATAGCCATGCTCATCCAATGTTTTAAAACGTTCTACATACGCCACTAGGGGAGCACATTGAATCCCATACTTTTTGTATTGATGAGTCGCAATCGGTTCGATAGAGCCTTCACGGTCAAGCAGGGTATCATCCAAATCAAAGAGAATGGCTTTTGACATGCGGGTGCTTTCTAAACAGTAAACTGTCCCAATTGTTCGGCAATCAGTTCTTCTAAATACGGCGTTACCCTCCAAAAATTCTTGAGGTCAAGATATTCTTGGATAAAGCGTGGATCGCCGGGTTTGCTGGTTCTTACGGCCCGAATCATGAGATTTTTAGCGGTATGTTCGCTGGAAACAAATTGCACCACGTCCGTTCGGTAGCCCATAATGCGCAGCAGCAGTGCCCGCAGCGAGTCGGTCAAAATATCGCCCATACGCTCATGCAAAATGCCGTGCCGCATGACAGATGCAAAAGGCGACGGTGAGGGGTGAAAACGAAGCTGTTCCTGTAAATGATGATGGCAGCATGGGGCGCAGATAATCAGGCGGCTTTCGGACTTGATACCAAGCGCAATCGCATCGTCTGTCGCGGTATCACAAGCGTGCAGGGCCAAGACAATATCCGGATTGGCTTCCGGCACAAATTCGCCAATGCGTGTGGCCCGAAAACTTAACCCCTCCCAACCCAAAGCCTTCGTTTTTTGGAAATGGCGGGTCAGCAGTTCACGGTTAACATCAATCCCGGTCATCTCGACAGGCAGTTGTAGGACGTGGGTCAAATAATAATAGGCTGCGAACGTCAGATAGGCATTGCCACAGCCACAGTCCACTACGTTGATAGGACGATCTAAATTGATGAGTTTGTCGAGTTCACCGACTTCCTGTACTAGGCGCAAAAATTCGTTGATCTGCCGATATTTGCTCTGCATATCCGAGCGGATTTTGCCGTCTTGGGTCATGATGCCAACTGCCTGCAAATAGGGCGTTGCGGAATCAGGCGAAAGCATCACCGATTTTTCGCGGTCATGGCTGGTCTTGATGCGGCGCGGCTCGTCGGCGTTAGAGCGGTAAATTTTCGGCTTGCCCTTTTTGCTGAGATTAATCTGGACATCGCCATTGGTGGTCTGGATGGTGAAGTTGCGGAAAGGCAGAGTGAGAACCTCATCCAGTGTAACAATCGCTTCCTCACCCGCGTAATTTTTGGTAATGTCGCGTTTATCATCGAAATAGGAAAATTGTAGATGGCGCAGATTTTTGAGTTCGACAGGTCGAATCACAATTTTTTGCCATCGTGAGGCCGCCCCAGTCTGATGACCGCTAAAGGTCGCCCGAATGAAAATGGCCTCGTTGAGGATATTTTCGCGGATAATATCCCGATAATCTTCCATTACGATAATTTCTCCAACACCAACCAATGTGATAGACCGAACCAGCGGAACGGTGTTTTTTCCAATGTATAGAGGATGGTTTGAATCCATTTACCCAGCGTGGGGGCACGCCGCACGATGTTGTCATAACCGCCAAAAATGCGGGTATGATACACCACACGAACGGGCTGTCCATCAAATAAACGCCGAATCCCGCGCGCCGTATACGTGCGAACATGGGGAGCAAGTTTATTACGCCAGCGATCCGGCAAATAATTAATTAGGGGCGTGTTGCCAAAGTGATATTGACCCTTCCAATAATGCCCGTGCTGCTCCACTGGATACCAGCGGTTGGGGCAAAAAATCATAATCCGTCCGCCGGGTTTGGTGACACGTACCAATTCAGCCGCCATCTGTTGATCGTTGTCCACATGCTCAATCACTTCGTTAGAAAAAACGGCATCAAAGTAATTATCAGGATAGGGAAATGCTTCGCCGCGTGCCACTACCGCATGGGGGACATGATATTGCGCCTCGGCGACACGTTCGAACTCGATTTCAAAGGCTTCAGCTTGGGCGTGGCAGCGTTCAATAAATTTGGCTGCATAAACGCCATTGCCACAGCCAGCGTCCAATATCCGCTTATTTTCGAGATTCACCTGTGCCAAAACCATCTGCAGACGGCGTTCCTGTCCGCTGCGCCAGACATAGGAAGGTTCGCCGCGTCGGGCAGCGAGGGGTGAAGGGTTGTGAGTGTCGTTCATAGGGCAACATTTTGCGCGATGGGCGGGAATCTGACAAGGGCATTTGTCGCCCTAACAGAGAATTAAAAACAGTGTTATCGCTCCCGTGCCCTACGACGAGAGAGATAACACCGTTTAGAGTCGAGTAAAAGGTGTTGATGACTGTTTTCTGGATGGAACTTCTCTTAACTAACCACTGGCTTCCCTTTTACTCTGGTTTCAAACTACTTGCGCTTGTTTAATTCTTCTTCCAAGAGACGCTGCACGGCTTGGGCATCGCCTGTACCACGCATCGCTCGCATTACCTGACCCATTAAGAACTTGATGACTTTTTCTTCGCCATTTAACCAACGGGTCACTTCGCTGGGATTTTGATCCAACACTTGCATCACAGCGGTGCGTAAAACACCTTCATCAGATTGTTGGGCAAGCCCCTCTGATTGAATGATATGTGATACCTCACCACCTTTATTATACACGATTTCCAGCACTTTTTTACCAGCATTGTTGTTAATTGTCTTTTTCTCAATTAACTGGATCACCTCAACTAATTGTTCAGGCTTCACGCTGATTTCGTTAATTTGCTCACGCTCTAGGCCAGCTTTGTTCATTAGGCGGAACAGTTCACCCATCATCCAATTGGCGACGATTTTGGCGTCTCCACCAGATTTGACGGCATTTTCAAAATAATCGGCAATCGGGCGGTCAGCCACCAAGACACTCGCATCATAGGCGCTTAGACCGAGAGCATTCATAAAGCGTTCGCGCTTGGTATCCGGTAGTTCGGGCATATGGGCACGGACACGTTCCACCCACTCCCGCGAAATTTCCAGCACAGGCAAATCGGGTTCTGGGAAATAGCGGTAATCGTGAGCCGATTCTTTGCTGCGCTGGCTGAACGTCTTTTGTTTTTGTTCATCCCAACCGCGTGTTTCTTGTACTACCGAGCCGCCCGATTCCCATACTTGGATTTGGCGCTCAATTTCGTATTGGGTAGCGCGGAACATATTGCGGATGCTGTTGAGATTCTTGACCTCAGTACGATTACGAAACTCATTAGAGCCAACAGGCCGTACCGAAATATTGGCTTCAACCCGCAGCACGCCCTTGCTCATATCGCCGCTGTTGACACCGAGATATTGCAGGATAGCGCGTAATTTGCGGCAGTAGGCCTCGGCTTCTTCGGCGTTCCGAATATCCGGCTCAGTCACGATTTCCAGCAATGGCACACCAGAACGATTAAAATCCACCAAGCTCGTACCGTCGCTGAGGTGGGTATTTTTCCCCGTGTCCTCTTCCAGATGGGCACGGCGAATCCCAATGCGTTTGGTGCTGCCATCAGGCAGATCAATCATGACATAGCCATTGACCGCCAGCGGAAATTCATATTGACTGATTTGATAGCCTTTGGGCAGGTCGGGATAGAAATAATTCTTGCGGGCAAACTGGTTAAACTCTGCAATTTCGCAGTTCAAGGCCAGCCCGACCATAATGCCATATTCAATGGCTTGCTGGTTGATGACAGGCAAAACGCCGGGCATCCCCAAACAAACCGGACACACCGCTGTGTTGGGTTGGGCAGTGGTCAAATCTACAACGGCACAGCGGCAGAACATCTTGCTTTCGGTCATCAATTCTGCATGGACTTCCATGCCGATGACTGCTTCATAAGCGGGGGTTTGTATCTTAGTCGCCATTCGTATTTTCGATTGATTAAAATGAATAGGTGATGGCTCTAGCTTAACAAAATTGGGCCAAAACCTCAACCACATTTAGCCATATCGCTGCATAAATCGGTGCAGACGCTCAAGGGCCTCTTCGATTTTTTCATAGGACGTGGCATAGCAAGCCCGCACAAAACCTTCACCACTCACCCCAAAGGCACTCCCCGGCACAACCGCCACTTTTTCCTCATAGAGCAGTTTTTCCGAGAAGATGTTTTCATCCATGCCACTGGCTTTGATACGTGGAAAGGCATAGAACGCGCCACGAGGCTCAAAACAATCCAAGCCTAATTGATTGAGACCATTCACCAACAATTTACGGCGGCGGTCATACTCTGAGACCATCGCCTGCACTTCTTCTTCGTGTTCAAGGGCTTTGAGGGCGGCATATTGGGCAACAGTGGGCGCCGACATAATCGTATATTGATGAATCCGGCGCATGGCGTTAATAATGGGTTCTGGCGCGGCAGCATAACCAATACGCCAGCCCGTCATGGCATGGCTCTTGCTGAATCCTCCCAACACAACGGTGCGTTCGCGCATATTGGGCAGGGTCGCAAATTGGGTGTGTGGCACGCCATACACCAAACGGTCATAGATTTCGTCGGAAATGACCAACAGGTCATGTTTTTCAGCAATCTTGGCGATTTCGAGCAATCGTTCGCGGCTGAGGACTGCCCCAGTGGGGTTGTTGGGATAGCCCAATAAAATCGCTTTGGTGCGCGAGGTAATCGCTTTTTCAATATCCGCCGGAGCCACCTGAAAATCTTGCTCAAAATAGCAGGGCACCATGACCGGAACGCCCCCCGCAAACACCACCTCTGGCATATAGGAGACAAAACAGGGTTCGGGGATAATCACCTCTTCACTGGGATTGATGGTCGCCGTGACCGCCAAATACATTGCCTCGCTGACGCCCACTGCCACCAACAATTCATGCGCGGGGTCATATTCAATGTCATACAGCCGATTGATGTACTGAGAAATTGCCTCGCGTAGTTCAATCAGGCCATTGTTGCTGGTGTAGTGGGTTTCACCCTGTTTAAGGGCTTCGATCCCGGCCTGAATCACCCCGGCAGGCGAGGTAAAATCTGGTTCCCCAATTCCCAGCGAAATCACGTCATCCATCGTGGCGGCAATATCGAAAAATTTACGGATGCCAGATGGCGGCACCATCTCAATCCGGTCTGCGATAAATTTGGGCATGAACCTCTGTTTTCTCCTAAACTTATGGGCAAAGTGAGGGTTTGAGTATAACACTTGTTGGGTCCTAAATGCGTTCAGAAATTCTGAATTTATGAGAACCTTACTGTCTCTCGGTTTTGTCCCCCACCCTCTTCCTTGTTACAATGACAAAGGCCAATTGACAGGAGGTGAGGCTAATGACAACGCTACGGTTACGCTATGAACATGGGCAACTCATCCCACTTGAAGAAATTCCGGGATTAAGTGAAGGTGATGAAATTGAGGTGGAGTGGAAATCAACCACAACAGCATCCGAAACCATTGACGATATTCTGGCGCGTACCGCTGGGCTGTGGATTGATAGCGAGAAAATAGAGGTAATTTTAGATTGGCCTACTTACGACTAATTTTGGATACAAGTCCACTGATTACGTTATGTAAATTCAAGGTAAGAGGGCAACTTATTGTTGATTATTTGTTACCAATCTTCGACCTACAGGTGGTGGAAACCGTTGCACAAGAAGCTACCGCAAATCCCGCCTATACTGATGCAAAAGTTGTCCAACAACTTCTCAATGGTAAACAATTAACCCAATTACCTGTCCCCACAACTTCAATTGATGCTATCATAAATGGTTATACGCGGTTGGGATTGGGAGAGCAAGACACAATCCGGCTAGGAATTACAAACAGCGCAAATATTGTGCTAGACGACTATCTGGCTTTTGTAGTGGGTACACGATTTGACTTGAGGCCTTTGTTATTGCTAGACCTGTTGGTATTGGCAGCGCGTGAATATAATTTAGATAAGGCAATTGCATTGGAAATAGTTGATGCAATACAGGTACGTTACTCAAGCCCTTTTGTGGAACATACACGGCATAAGTTGAAAGTGTTGTAACCATGATACACGTCACTCTGCATGAAGAAGAATTACTAACCCAATTTATTGACGCACGGGCAACCTATTCAGGGAAAGACCGTACAGGTGTTGCCGAAGAAATCATGCGTGAAGGATTTTATGCGTTAGTAAAATCGCTGCATGAACAATTTATGCGAGGCGAGATTTCTCAAGGCCGAATGGCGGAATTATTGGGAATTGGTCGGCTTGACCTCATCCACTTGCTCGAAAATATGGATTTGCAGGTAACAAATCTTTAGTTTCCTCTAGTTTTGTCCCCCACCCCGATTCCTGCTACAATCCCACTTATAGAAACATGAATTCTTGGGGATTAGGCCGTGCATATTTTCATCAGCTACGCCAAAGTAGATACACAACCGCTCGCGCTCAGAATCCGTGATGCACTCCGTGCCGTCAATGGTCTGACCGCGTGGATGGACGAGTCGCTGGAATCGGGTGAAGATTGGGCTGTCCAAATCCAAGACGAAATTGACCGGTGCGACCTAATGCTGGTGCTGATGTCCCCTGATGTTAACCGTGCCACTGAACCACGCAGTTTTGTTTTACGGGAAATCCACTACGCCCAAGATAACCGCAAGACCATTTTGCCTATCTTAGCCCAAAAAACCAAAATCCCGGTGCAATTGGCAGGGATTCAATTCGTTGACCTGACCCAAAATCAGGCAGATGGGATCGAGGGTCTTGTCGAAAATGTATGCCGCCGCGTCGGAGTTCTAAGCCCAGCCGAAATCAAGCGCCAAGCTGAAGAAGCCGAACGTCAGCGGGTGGCAGAAATCCATCGGCAATCTGTTGAAGCCGAGCAAAAACGTCAAGCGCAAATCGCGGCCCAACGTCAAGCCGAAGAAAATGAACGTCGTCGGCAAGCCCAGATTGATGCCCAACGCCGTGCTGATGAAGTCGCTCGCCAACAGCAAAATGCCCAGACCGCCCCCTCCATTCCCGTGATGCAGCCCCGCCCGAATGCCCCGCAAAGTTGGGATAAACAATATTCCGAAGGGTCATCGGCTGCCTATCAAGCCAAAGTCAGCGCGGCTGGCCCTCGAAAAAGCAGCGAGGCACTCCCGTTATTAGCAGGTGGGGCGGTTCTCGCGGCATTGATTATCGTAGTGATTGTCGGGGTGTTGCTGTCGGGTGTATTGGGCGGGGATGATGAAAATAACAATGCCAATGATGGATTGGGACGTTATGAAGCAACATTCGGAGACGACCAACTGGTAACTTTTGAAGACAGCACAGATGGAAACAAGAGTATATGTTCATATCACAACATCACACTCAGCAATGACGCGGTAGGTAAGTGGTTGAATATCTCTGCTGAAAGCTGGGATGGGGCCCACAGCGATAAAGTTACCCCTGTGTTTATGCGAAGTAATGTCGGCAAATTCCAAAAGAACGAGGTAATCCAAGAAGGGGAAATAGACTTGATTGACCACCCTTGGCAAGTGAATAGAGCGGGCAATTATGTTTTATGTCTTTTGGTTTCCAAGGATAATTATGATGGTAAGAAATTTACTGATTTTTCAGCGTGGATAGACGTCACGTTAACCAGCAGCAACTAACCTTCCAACCATAACGCCAGACAAAAACAAAGGTGTTGAGTGCGCCCATCCCCTCTGCTACAATAACATATCGCATACTTCTCGTAATTTGTGGTGATTGGAAGAATTGGTCGCTATGGCTGCGATGTCGCTTGAAGAAAAACTCAAAGGGATTGAGGCACGGTACATTGAAATTGATAATCTGCTGGCAGACCCGGCCATCCTAGCCACTTATGATCGAGTAACGGCCCTTGCCCAAGAAAAAGCTGGGATTGAAGCCGTTGTAACCAAGTTTCGGGAATATCGCAAGGCTCTCAACGACTATAAAGATGCCAAAACAATGCTGAGTGACCCCGAACTGGGCGAAATGGCCCGCGAAGAATTTGAACGCCTCGACAAATTGATCCCCATTTACGAACAAGAACTCAAAAGCCTTCTGCTGCCCAAAGACCCCCGTGACGACAAAAACGTAATCGTCGAAATTCGTGCTGGAGCGGGTGGCGATGAGGCCGGAATTTTTGCTGCTGACCTGCATCGCATGTATACCCGCTATGCCGAAAGACGCCGCTGGAAAGTCAATATGCTTTCCGGGCATGATACAGGCGTGGGTGGCTTTAAGATGGTGGTGTTTGAAATTAAGGGACAGGGTGCATTCAGCCGCCTGAAATATGAAAGTGGGGTGCATCGGGTCCAGCGTGTCCCCGCCACCGAAAGTCAGGGGCGTATCCACACCAGCACCGCCACTGTCGCAGTTTTGGCAGAAGTGGATGAAGTTGAAGTCAATCTCAACATGAACGATGTGCGTGTAGACGTATTCCGCAGTCAGGGTGCGGGGGGGCAAAGTGTCAATACCACCGACTCGGCGGTGCGGATGACCCACATCCCGACAGGCTTGGTCGTGGAATGTCAGGACGAGCGTAGTCAATTGCAAAACCGCGAACGGGCCAAACAAATTCTCATTGCCCGTCTGTATGAAATGGAAATGGAAAAACAGCGCAGCGAACTGGATTCCGAACGGCGCAGTCAAATCGGCGGCGGGGATCGTAGTGAGAAAATCCGCACCTACAACTACCCCCAAAACCGCGTCACCGACCACCGCATCAATATGTCCATTCACAACCTGCCCGCCGTAATGGAAGGTGATCTCGACGCCTTTATTGATGAACTCGCCACCCGTGACCAAGCCGAACGTTTGGAAATGGGCGAGGCTGTCTAATCAGTTTTCCCAATTTTCCCATGTCCACAATTGGAGAGGCGTTGGCAAGCGCCCGTCAGCGCCTCACACCCACCAGCGACACCGCCCTACTTGATGCCCGTCTGTTACTCAGTTTTGTGATAGATCAGCCTACCACATGGCTCTATGCCCATTCTGATAGTCCCCTCACCTCTGAACAGGCTGAAAAATTCACCCATCTGATTGAACAGCGTACCACAGGAATGCCGATTGCTTATCTGACGGGGACACGCGGTTTTTATCATTGGGATTTTGTGGTGGCACCGGATGTTCTGATCCCCCGCCCCGAAACGGAACATCTGATTGAAGCAGCACAGACATGGTTAAAAAATCGGCAGGGGGAGAAGCTAAACATCGTGGATGTCGGTACTGGCAGCGGCATCATTGCGGTGTCGTTAGCCCTGCTTTTTCCACAGGCCTCCGTCACAGCAATTGATGTTAGTCCGGCGGCGTTGGAAATCGCCAAATTGAATGCCAGTCGGCTTGGCGCGGGAAATATTGAGTTTCGGCAGGGTAATCTCCTCAGCAACCTACCTTCCGATTTTCGGGTGGATTTAATCGCCGCGAACTTGCCCTATATTGATCATGACGAGATGCTAACACTTGAAGTCGCCAAGTGGGAACCACATCTGGCATTGGATGGCGGCATTGGTGGGCTAGACCTTATTCGTGACCTGCTGCATCAAGCGCCCGTCCATCTCAAGCCGGGAGGATTGATTTTGTTGGAAATTGGTGCGGATCAAGGTGAGGCTGCTCGACAATTGGCACTAGGGGTTTTTCCAAATGCGACGGTTGAGGTCAAACAGGATTTGGCGGGGCTAGATCGCTTGGTTATCATCCAATGCTAAAGTCTTGGAGGCAGGACAAAGCAATGGATGACAAAATCGTTGACTATAGTAACCTACCCGAACCTGATCCCACCATCCCCCCTGAAGAAATGCTGGCTCGTTTCAAAACCGAGCTACGTCATCTAAATACCAGTATCAAGGGATATGCAGAACTTATATCTGGAAAACATGGTATAGTTTCACCAGACACCCAAAGAGAATATGGGGAAATTATTTCTAAAGTCGCAGATATAGTCTTTATATTGCTTGCAGATATTCAAAAATACCTAGACGCTCGTAAAACCCTCGAATAGCACCGCATCGCCCTCTCAGGTAGAATAAGCGACGACTTGAGAAATTCAACGATTGGTGAAAAGGCGGCCATGTCAGAAAACCCACGCCCTCACGACGACTATATTCCAGACGAATTTGACGACAACGGGTTTGATGAACCCTTTGATGAATCCATCACGGATGAGCCATCCCCCTCTGCTGCTGAAACAATGGTCGGGCAGACCACCCAGCAGTTCACCATGCCCGATTCCCAAGAACAGCACAGATGGGAAGGGGTCGAACCAATTCCGGCTGGCCCGGATGAGCTTTATGATGAAACGCTACGAGCCGATGACATTCCGCCGATTGTGCGCCCCGGTGAAGAAACCCAAACACCCCCAACCGAAACCCGTCGTCGTCGTGTGCGCCAGCCATCGGAACGGACAGCCGAAGAACGTGACCGTATACGCGAAATCCAACCCGAACTCATTCGCCAGCAGCGCCCCGGACGTTTGGCGATTGCGCCGCTGGCCTTCGGGTTAATTGGGTTAGGCAGCCTGTTGTTAGCTGAAAATTTTGTTGAGGAACTCGAAATCACAGCGGGCGCGGCGATCATCATTTTGTTAGGATCGTTTGTGCTGACTACCGTCTTTCGATTTTTTGAATCCGGCAGACGGCAGCGTGGCCTATTTTTTGTCGGGATTGTGCTACTGATTTGGGGTGGCGTCGTGGCGCTCAATGTCCTGCGTGAAGATAAATTCCCATTAGATGAATTTTGGCCCCTCACCATCGCAGGCGTCGGTGCGGCGTTTTTCATCACGTTCCTGTTTGAGCGCAATCACCAAGCAGGATTGGTCTTTCCCGGCATTATTTTGATGTTCGCCAGTGGGGTCGCCTTTTTGATAACGCTGGATGTCATCGGGTCAGATGTGACCGATGCTGTCAAGGATTTTTGGCCTTTGATCGTCGCGGTAGTTGGTTTGTTATTGTTCCCGGCGGCTTTCCAAAAGCGATAGCTGTATGGTACATATCGCGGTAGATGCCAGCCGAACCACCCGATTACGGCGAACAGGTACAGAAAATTATGCTCTACAACTGATTCGTCAATGGATCGAAACGGTTAATCAGCACCGTTTAACCTTATATTTTCGGGATACGCCGCCGCCTGATTTATTTCCCGTGCAATCGAATTTCGAGCAGAAAATCATTCCATTTCCGCGCCTATGGACGCATCTGCGGTTCGCAACGGAATTGTGGCGCACCCAGCCCGATGTGACCTTTGTACCCGCCCATACCCTGCCCTTTGTGTTTCCCGGCAAGGCAGTCGTGACGGTGCATGACCTCGGCTACCTCCATTTTCCCGACGCGCACCCCCCTAAAGAACGGCGTTATCTGGATGCCACCACCCGCTTTAGTGCCCGCCGCGCTACACTCATCCTTGCCGATTCATTGGCGACTAAAACCGACTTAATAAGTCACTATGCGGTATCAGAACAAAAAATCCGCGTGGTTTATCCCGGTGTGGATGAAAGTCTCGCCCCGGTGCATGACCCCAACGAATTAACACGGGTGCGGGCGAAATATGGTCTGCCAGAGCAGTACCTATTTTTCTTGGGTACGCTCCAACCACGCAAAAATATCGCTCGATTGGTCGAGGCGTTTGCAAAATGGCGCTCATCTTCGGGTAATCAAGAGGTGGTGCTGGTGTTGGGTGGTCAAAAGGGTTGGCTGTATCAAGACGCATGGACATCTGGCGTCGAAGGGGTGATCTTACCCGGATACATTGCCGATGAGGATGTTGCGGCGCTCTACAGCGGGGCATTGGCATTGGTGTTCCCATCCCTTTATGAAGGCTTTGGTTTTCCCGTGATTGAGGCCATGCGCTGCAATACACCTGTCTTGTGTTCCAATACCTCTTCCCTTCCCGAATTAGGCGGCGAGGCGGCAGTGTTGGTCAATCCCCTGAACACGGATGAAATCGCACAGGGTATCGGGCAGTTGATTGGAAATTCCGAATTACGACGGCAGTTAGTTGAAAAAGGCCGGATACAGGCGCAGCAATTTAATTGGGAAAATGCCGCAAAACAGGCAATGCAGGTCTTGGAAGAGGCAGCAGGCAAGTAATGACTCCCTCCGAACGATTACGTATTTTGGGTGTGCCGATTGATGCCCATACCTTTGAGACGTGGCTGGCACAGGTCGAAACATGGGTGAATGAAACCGACGGGCTACACCATATTTGCACGGTCAACCCCGAATTTGTCATGATCGCCCAACAGCACCCGGCCTTTTATCAGGTATTACAGAAAGCCGATGTCTGCCTTGCGGATGGTTCTGGGATATTGTTAGCCGCCAGATGGCTCGGACAGGCTCTGCCCCAACGGGTTACTGGAACGGACAGCTTACCCAAATTAGCTGAATTAGCCGCACAAAAAGGCTGGCACCTATTTTTTCTAGGGGCTGCGCCGGGGGTGGCTGAGTTAGCCGCCGAAAAATTGCGAGCGGATTATGCGGGGTTACAAATTACGGTCAATCCAGCGAACCCTGATGAAGCTGATACGAGTATCAAAGCGATTAACCAGAGTGGAGCTTCAATTTTATTGGTAGCCTACGGTGCGCCGATGCAGGATTTATGGATTGACCAGCATCGAGACCACTTGCCCAATATCAAAATAGCGATGGGAGTCGGGGGGGCGTTTGATTTTGTGGCCGGGATTGTGCCGCGTGCGCCCAAATGGATGCAGGAATTGTATCTGGAATGGCTGTATCGCCTGATTCGCCAGCCGTGGCGCTGGAAACGGATGCTGCGCCTACCCTTATTCGTGATCACCGTGCTGCGCTATCGCCGTCAACCCACACCCAAACTGGTACGAGAGATGCAATGAGTAACCCGATTGAAGTGCTGGAAAAAATCGCCATCAATAAGGCGCAATCGTATGCCGAGCGTCCCGATACAGTGGCAGTAGCGATTACCGGTTCGATTGGGCGCGGCATGACGTGGGAAGGCTCAGATGTTGATTTGTGGGTCTATCGCAACGGCGAACGTGCTTTTGAAGATGGATGGGAGCAGGGTATCTATTGGGAAGCCGATATTGAATCAGCTACTCTGCTTGATATTCAAATGGATGACCACACATGGCTGCGGCCTCATACGCTTGAGGGCGACGAGATAAGCCTGCTTGAGGCATTGTGGGGATGCCGTGTTTATTATGATCCGACGGGCAAATTGACTTCGCTCAAAAAGGTCATTGACAGCCGGGTCGCCCATAAACGCTGGATGCGTCATCGGGCCGAATTGTTTATCAGCTATGGGCGGGGATGTCTAGCGGGTCTGCAATATGCCGATGCTCTCACCGCAATTTTGATGGCACGGGTGGTCGCTACAGATTATGGCATCACCGCCTATTGGATGCGAAGGGGTAAATTGTTGACCAGTGCCCTGCGTGTACCAGAACGATTAGCTGATGAACCCGAATTGCAGCGGCTCTATTGCGAGGTTTTTGGTCTAAAAGGCAAGGTCGGTGCCGATGAATTTCTAGAAAATTTGAAGCACCTACCTATGCAGATTCAGGATGCCATAGAAGGGGATGTCGAAGAATGCAAACCCGCGATGGCATTGGGTTATCACGATGGTGTGATTCGGCATTTGCGGCAAATCATGGCTGCCGATTTCCAGCCCGAAGAGATATTGCCCATCTTGGCATTGGGGGATGATTTGGAAACACAAAAAGGGGAGCTACTTGAAAAAGTGGGGGTTATTTTGGACTTGTGTGAGGCACTATGATAACCAAGCGAAAATCGTTCGATTTCAAGACCTATGTAGAGGAAATTCAGACCCGGCCCTGTTTTATATGTGAAATTATCAAGGGCAACCCGGAATATCGGCATCATGTGATTTATGAAGATGACATCGCTATCGTATTTCTAAACAAATACCCCTCGCTCTATGGCTACATCTTGGTCTGCCCCAAAGAGCATCGGGAAATGGTCACGGGCGATTTTTCACCCGACGAATATTTGGCGCTGCAACGGGTCGTCTATCAAATGGGCGAGGCGGTGCGAAAAAGCGTGCCCGCCGAACGAGTTTATATTTTGAGCTTGGGGAGTCAACAGGGCAATAAACACGTTCATTGGCATATCGCCCCACTGCCGCCGGGCGTGCCATTTGAAGATCAGCAGTTAGCAGCGTTAAGTGTGAATAATGGGATTTTGGATTTGAGCGAGGAAGAAATGGCAGCGATGGCTGACCAAATACGCGCCAATATCGGGGGGTTATGACACTCTATTTGGATGTCTCGGCAGGAGTGAATGTTTCATCGGGCTTGGGGCGCTACAGCCGATCCCTTACTCATGCCCTGATTCGCCATCTCGCAAAACCCCCGGCACTGTTTTACAACTATATCGAGGGTCGTACCAAACCTATCGAAGGCTTGCCAGAATTGGCTGCCACACGGGTGAAGCTGGGCTATAAAGCATGGCGTATGGCGGTGTGGATGGGTCAGCTTACCGGACGCGATTTTCGGCAATTGACCCCCGGCGTCACCCTATTCCACGCAATGGAGCATCTGCTGATGCCGCTCAATCGGCAACCTAAAGTACCAACCGTCATGACGGTGCATGATCTGATTTTTGAATTGTTTCCTGAACACCACAAAAGACTCAATCATGTATTCTTGACCCGTGCGATGCCGCTGTTTGTGAAACGCGCCGATGCGATTATTGCCGTCTCCGAAGCCAGCAAACGCGACTTGATAGAACACTATGGCACACCCGGCGAAAAAATCACAGTGGTCTATGAAGCCGCCGATACCCATTTTCAGCTACCCACCCCCGCAAAAATAGCTGAGGTACGGACAAAATATCACCTGCCGGAACAATTTTTGTTGGTGGTCGGAGCAATCGAGCCGCGTAAAAATTACAGTCGCCTAGTCGAAGCCTTGATGATTCTGCGGCAAAAACACACCGACCTGAAATTGGTCGTTGTCGGCAGCAAGGGCTGGTTATATGAACCGTTCTTCCAACGAATCAAAGAATTGCAGGCAGGGGAACATGTTCTTTTCCCCGGCTATGTTCCCGATGATGACCTACCTGCTGTTTACAGTGCGGCGACGATTACTGTGATGGCCTCCGTTTATGAAGGTTTTGGCCTGCCGATTTTGGAAGCAATGGCATGTGGGTCGCCCGTGGTATGCAGCCAATCCTCCAGTTTGCCAGAATTAGGCGGTGAGGTCGCTCATTATTTTGACCCCCTCAGTATAGATTCAATGGTTGGGGGATTAGACACCGTGTTAAATGACGAGGCGCTCCAACAAAAAATGCGGATTGAAGGACTAGGCCAAGCGGCGAAATTTTCATGGGAACGGGCCGCCAAAGAGACCATTGGGGTGTATGAACAAATCTTTGGTCAGCGATTGAGCAAAATATAAAAAGAGGCTGGGTGAATCTCCTCAGCCTCTTTTTCATTTCTCATTCCTCGATCTCGCCTGCCTCAAGGAATTCGCCTTGCGCTTGGGCAATGTATTGCCCATATAGCACCAAATCTGACCACAAAACGGCATTGCGCGTGTGCAGTTCATAGTAGCCACTGTTGCGGCTGGTACGGACATGGTGAGCCATGTTTTTGGATTCCACCGATGCGTACAGTGTGTTAAATAACTGCACGTCCGTTACACGAATAAAATACGATTTCTGCCCCTGAATACTCACGCCACACACCTCCAGTCCCAGTACAATTTCCAAATTGTATTGAAATTGTCAACGACCTGTCAATACAAACGGAAGGTTTTTTAACACTTTTCAAACCAAAGCAGCGGGTACTAATTATCAGGGTAGGATAATCACCGAAAAACACAATGAGGCGGTTGTACTATGCAAAAACCGAGGCGTGCTATAATTCGCTTGTGCGATAGCGTCTAAAAAATAAAAGGATGACCCCAATGAAGCGATTTTGGCCGCTTGTATTGACCGGATTTATTTTATTGGCGCTCATTTTGCCGATCCTGCTTTCGACTCAAGCCACTACACAGCGGGTCATGGCACAAGATGGGACCAAACCGCCCTATAGCACAACCGCTTTTCCGCGTGCGATGGCCTTTGATGGTCAATGGGTCTGGATTGCGAATTGGGCCGATAACTCCATTACCCGTTTGAATGCGGCGGACGGAGCGTATATTGACACCATCGCAGGCCCACTCACCGTCGGCAATCAACCTGTGTCGCTGGCATGGGATGGTACGCATATGTGGGTGGCGAATTATCAAGATAACACGGTCTATCGGCTGCCCCGCATCGGTGAAAATGGTGGTGTGCCGGAATCCAATGCCCAATTTAGCGCTGGACAAGGCATCCAAAAGCCAATCGCGCTGTTCTACGACGGCGCTGCTCATATCTGGGTGGTTAATCAGCATGATGGCAAACGTAATGGCACAGTGACGAAGATTGTGGCAGATACCCTCGAAATTATAGGCACATACGACGTAGGCCGTTTCCCGACTGCTATCACATGGGACGGCATTAACGTGTGGGTTGCCAACGGCCTTGATGACAGTTTAACTGTACTCGATGGGGCGACAGGGAATGAAGTTGGTGTGGTTAGTATTATAGACGATCCTGCCAAACTGCATTTTCCAATTTCGCTGGCTTTTGACGGGCGTTTTGTGTGGGTATCGGGTTATGACCGCAGTGTCAAAATTATCCGCAACAATTCATTGGATGTTTATGATTCCGAAGAGTTGGAAGTGGCGGATATGCAGGTACAGGATGAACTGCCCAATCGTCCTGTCTACTTATATTATGCCTTTGAGCGCATTTGGATTTCGAGCGCGGATGAAAAAGAAAAGAGTGTTTTGAATTTACGGGCTATCAGCGGGATTGAGGTCAACACGATTGATACAGGTGAATTTCCAGCGACCATGATCGCAATCCGTGTAGTTGGGCCAGACGGCAGTGCGCAAGAAAATTTATGGGTGGCAAGCTGGCTGAATTACACCATCCAATTGATTTCTATCCCCGACAATGAATTGATTGATACCGAAAACGGCCCCCAAGCCGTTGCAGCAAATCCACTGGTTTGGCTGCCCACCGATATTCCCACATTAACACCAACGATTGCCCCCACTGCAACGCTCCCCGCCTGTAATCCTGCCCTACCCTCGCGGTTGCGTCCGGGTGATGAGGGTCGCATTGAGGACAAAGAAGACCCGACCCCACTACGTTTGCGTGATGCGGCTGGTACCAATTCAAATATCATCAAACTTATTGATGTTGGGACGGAATTTGTCGTTATCAGCGGGCCAGTCTGTATTGAAAACAAAGCGTGGTATGAAGTCCGACTCTCCAGTGGTAGCTCTGCAGGCGAATCAGGTTGGTTTATCGAATCTATTGAGCGCAACGGGGTAGAAGGTTATACCATCGAACCAAGACCATAATTCACCTCACCTAGAAACTAAAGGGGATGTTGGGTGTTCCTATTCTGTAGCCGATAAGGTTGCTTATAGAACATTCTGCAATCCCCTTCCCCTCACTGCTCCACTGCATCATCTTCGGCTTATGACGGGGCCAGCAGTCGGAATTAAACGAACTTTATGGGCGTAAGACTCAGTTAGCCTTAGTCGCAAAAAGAGACGGGTTTATTCCCAAAAACATGACTTTTGGCATATTAGACCGCTTAAAATTGTACTAAGCTGATAGGGTCTAATCCACACATCAAATCTAGTTTGCAGAAGGTGAATTCGATAATGACATTGCCGATGATTATTCAAGGTGGAATGGGTGTCGCTATTTCCAATTGGCGCCTTGCCAAAACGGTTTCCCAAGCAGGACAGCTTGGCGTAGTTTCCGGTACGGGCATGAGCCGCATCCTCGTCTCCCGTCTCATGGAAGGCGATGAAGGAGGACATATGCGTCGCGCCCTTGCCCATTTCCCATTTCAGGCCCCGGTTGAGCATATTTTGAACACTTATTATGTTGAAGGGGGCAAAGCACCGGATACACCTTATCTCAACATACCCGCCTACAGCCTAAAACCGACCAAAGCCCTCGACATCCTCACCATAATTGCCAATTTTGTCGAAGTTTTTTTGGCAAAAGAGGGTCATGATGGGGTGGTAGGTATCAATCTTTTGGAAAAAGTGCAGCTTCCCAACCTAGCCTCCCTCTATGGCGCGATGTTGGCAGGAGTAGATTATGTGTTGATGGGTGCAGGCATCCCCATGCAGGTCGCGGGTGTCTTAGACCGTTTGGTGAATCATGAATCGGTCAGCTATCGGGTAGATGTAGTCGGGGCGACAGCCGAGGACGATTATCGCATCCACCTGCATCCCGAAGAATTATTCCCCGGCATCGGCGAACAGATGGGATCCCTCAAACGCCCCGCCTTCCTGCCCATTATTTCATCATTGGTATTGGCCCAAGCCCTGCTCAAACGGAGCGAAGGCAGTATTCAGGGTTTTGTGATTGAAGGACATATCGCAGGTGGACACAACGCCCCTCCACGCGGAACGGTAAGCTACAATGAATTCGGCGAACCGATTTACACCACTAAAGACACCGTTGATCTTGAAAAAATGAAGGCGCTCGGTCTGCCCTTCTGGTTAGCCGGTGGGTTTGGGCATCCCGAACAACTCCGCACCGCATTGGAGCAAGGCGCGGCGGGTATTCAGGTCGGCACGGCTTTTGCCTATTGTGAAGAATCCGGCATGGAAAGCCATAATAAACAAAGGGTATTGAATAAGGTATTGGACGAGGACATCATCGTCCGTACCAATGCTGTCGCATCCCCCACCGGATTCCCCTTCAAGGTGGTGGATTTAGAAGACACGATGTCGGAACAAGAAGTGTATGAAGTCCGAGACCGCATTTGTGATATGGGCTTTTTGCGGACGATTTATAAACGCCCCGACGGTAAGATTGGTTATCGCTGCCCTGCCGAACCCATTGACGATTATGTGCGCAAGGGCGGTGCAGTCGAAGATACGGAAGGGCGTGTGTGTTTGTGTAACGGGCTAGGGGCCGCCGCCGGATTCCCACAAACCCGAGACAGTGGTTATGTCGAAGCCTCTATCGTGACCTCCGGCAATGATCTGGTTAATCTCAAAGCCGCTATGAAAGATGGATCACCCCACTATTCCGCCCGTGATGTGGTTCAATACCTACTGCGTGAAGTCGCTGTACCCCAATAGGAAACAAAAAGAGCGGCAGACCCATATCCGTCGCTCTCATAGGCGAGATTTTCTGAAGGTGGGGATGTGGCTTAGGTCGCTTCCCCACCGCCTTTTTCAGGAATCACTAGGCGCGGCTTGGCGCCACTTTCGGCTGGGCCAACCACCCCTCGTTCTTCCATCAAATCAATCAAACGGGCCGAACGGGTATAGCCGATACGGAAATGCCGCTGCAACATCGAGATACTGGCTTTGTTGCGACCCCGCACCAGCTTAACGGCCTCATCATACAGATCGTCCACGCCTTCCAGTGCATCATCGTCACTGTCCATCTCGGCCTCTTCGACTTCTTCCCAGAAAGTCTGCTGACGGTCTTGGCGGTGGTCGCCATTGCCTCCCGGCGGAACAGGTTGACCTGTAGCGCGACGATCATTAATCACCGGGCCACCATCAGGACGGCGACCTACCCCAACAGGCTTGGCGGGTTCATCCAGTGGCGAGGAGGACATGGCAGGACGTTCGGGTTGTGCCCCTTTCCCACCCTTCAAAGCACGGGTACTCTTCCAATAGCTGGTGATGCGGTTGATTTCGTTGTCCGATAGATATACTCCCTGCATACGCAACGGGGCAGCGGAATCAGGTGCTTGGAACAGCATGTCACCCCGACCCAGCAATTTTTCAGCACCGGGTTGGTCAATGATGACACGGCTGTCTACCGATGAAGCCACCGCAAAGGCGATACGGGCCGGGAAGTTGGCTTTGATCAGACCCGTCACCACGTCTACCGAGGGGCGCTGCGTTGAAATAATCAAATGGATACCCGTCGCACGGGCCATTTGGGCAAGGCGGGCCACCAATCGTTCCGTTTCATCGGGGGCCAGCATCATCAAGTCGGCCAATTCGTCTACAATCACCACCAGATAGGGCATCTGCGGCTGTTCTTGGGGACGCTTGCGATTGAAGTCCTGAATATTGCGTGCGCCGAGCGCGGCAAACCGTTTGTAGCGGTCATCCATTTCGCGCTGCACCCATTTCAAAACGCCCACAATGCGCTCCAAGTCTACCACTACCGGGGCGACCAGATGCGGAAGCCCGTTATAGCCTGCTAATTCGACACGCTTGGGGTCAACCATAATCATCTGCATTTCGTCGGGTGTATTTTGCAGCAGCAGACAGCTAATGATGGCATTCACACAGACCGATTTACCCGAACCTGTCGCACCAGCGATCAGCAAGTGCGGCATCTCGGTGAGATCGGCGGAAATTGGCGCACCATCCACCCGACGGCCCAAACCAATCGCCAATTTGGATTTGGCGACCTTATGTTGATGATGTTCAGAGGACATGACATCGCGCAGGCTGACGACAGCGGTTTCGGCATTGGGCACTTCAATCCCGACAAAGCCTTTTCCGGGGACGGGCGCTTCGATACGGATGGATTTCGCGGCTAGGGCTAACGCGAGGTCACGGTCTAGGGCAGCGATAGCTGATACCTTCACCCGCGAGCGCTGACCCCCGCGCTTTTCCACATAATCTGGCTCAACACCAAACTGGGTAATCACCGGGCCAGTATTGACCTCAACCACCTTGCCGGGTGCGCCAAAGCTCTCTAGTGTTTCTTCGATGATTTGGGCACGTTCCAGCAAGATTTCTTGGTCAATCTTTTGTTCCGACCCCTCCTCCAGCACCGTCATAAAATCGGGCCGCACCCACTTGGAACTACCGTTGCCATCGTTCGAATGTGATTTGGTTTCGGCAGGTTCAACTTCCGGCTCATGATGGCGGGCGGCAACAGGCGGTGCGACGGCGGGTACTTCATCGTCATCCTCGTTGTCATCCTCATCGTCTATATCCTGTTGCACGATGGCTGGACGATCACGCCGCGCTGTAAAGGGCACCAACGAAGCACGGGCGGGTGTCTCAGCTTCATCCTCACCATCAGTAATTTCGGTCTTATCCAAATCAGGATTCGCTCCCCCAATTTGTGGCGGGCGTGACACCGGACGACTCGTCGGCGAGGGCCGCGCAGCACGCACAGGCGGCACGATATTTTCCGTCTCACCCTCAGGGTGGTCAAACGGATTTTGACGGGCAAAACGCGGTTGGGCAGGCTGCATTGCGCCTGCATCTTCATCCGTTTCAGTCGGAGTGGGCATTTCAGTTGGTGCAGGCAGCGGTGGGCTGACGGCGGACCGTTCGCCTGTGGCACGTCCCAAAGGTTCACGGCGCGGCACAAAATTGGCCCGCTGGGGTTGTTCCCCTGCCGGAGTTTCCCCGCCAAAGGCCCGCTGGAAATGGGATAGACGGGCAGTGGCTTCATCCTCTCCTTGACCTTCATGCCGTTCGCGGGCAATTGGTTCGTTGATCGGGCGAACAGGCAGGCCACGTGGTTGGGCGGGTTGATCTGGCAAGGTTGGTGGCGGGTCGGGTGTCTCCGCTTTATGTTCAGCCAAGTCACTGGCAAGCGCCGCTCCCGCTAATGCTACCCCCATTGGATTGGCCGAAAGTTCGGCTGTGGGTTCGCCAGATTCGGCTTTTACTGGCTCGGCGGGTTTTTCCGTATCACCGGAGGCCGCAGGCGCTTCGCTGGTTGCACGCGGACGGAACAGCGGTGCGTCACCAGTGGATCGCGCAAACGGTGAAGAACGTCGCGGTATCTCAATTGCAGGCACGGCTGGCGCATCCGACGGCACAGCAATCGGCTGCGTGGCATTGGTTTCGACTATCTGTGTATCGTCATTCGAGAGGTTTTCAGGTTGACCTAGTCGCACTGATGGTGGCGGAGGCGGCGGGGTGCGTTCGGCACCACGTCCAAATAATCCACCTGATTCCGTTGGTTGGCGTCCCGGTAAATCACGCGGGGGCGTGGTCGTGGGTCGGCGTCCTGTTGAAGGCGGTGTGGCTTCCGACGGCGTTTCGTCCTTGGGGGCATCGCTGGTCGTTGCAGCCGCCACTCCCATCATTGCAGCCTCAGCAGCGGTAAACTGCGGGAAGCCTCGTCGGACAGGCGCTAATGTTTCAGGCGAAGCGGGTGTTGGTTCACTCGGAGCAGATTCAACTGCGGTAGGAATCTCCGATTTTGGCGTTTCTGGCGCAGCGGATTCGCCAGTGATGAGTGCGGCTTCTGCCACAGGTTCAGCAGGCTTTTCTGCTGGTTCGCTTGGTTTTTCAGCAGAAGCTGTTTCCCCGCTCAACATAGCCCGTTCAGCCGGGGTTAAATCCGGCAAGCCCCGTCGAGGAGCGACAGGTTGCGCTGGTTTTTCCGCAGTGGGGGTCGCTAATCTCTCAGATTCAGCCGCGACAGGTTTTAGGGTCGCTGCGTCGGATGAAGCCTCGGCTGGTTTAGCCTCTTCGGGGGGTGTTGAACCACGCCGACCAAATGCACCAAACCGACCCGGTTGTTTCGTAGCATCAGCCGCTGCCATTCCTGCAACTACCGCCGCCGCTGTGCCAGCCGTACTGGTTCCAGATTCGGCAGGTTTCTCCGGCTCAGATGCTCTCCTGCCGGGCAGTGTGGGCATCCCAAAACGACGCCGCCCGGCCTGATCATCAGCAGTAGGAGCGGCTTCATTCACCGCCGCAGGTTTACTGGTAGATTCAGCAGGTTTGGCCGTTTCGGCACTATCAGCAGACGAGGCTTGCCGTCCAAATGATGGGCGCAAACCGGGCAAACGTCCACCACCTGATGATTCTTCCGAGGCCGGGGTGCTTGCGGCGGCTGGTGCAGAGCCAGCAGACGTTGCAATTGGGCCTGTGTCGCCAGACTCTGTGCGGCGTCCGGGCAAACCGGGTAAACGACGGCGCGGACCCTCTGGTTCCGTCGAGGCGGGTTCAGCGGGTTTATCTTTAGATTCCGCACCTTCCGGCACAGCCGAACGTCCTCCAAAGGCAGGTAATGGGCGACGCGGGCTAAGGTCTTCCCCGTTGGGTTGAGGGGGTTTAGGCGGTTCACTGCCCTGTTTTTCGACGATCTCAGAGGTTTCACGAGCCGCCACGATACCAGTAGGTAAGGCACGCTTGGGAGCATCCCCATCCGTCGCGGCGGTAATTGGCTTGTCCGTCGGCGCATCTTCTTTCTTGCGGCCAAACATACCACCCCGTTCAGCGCGTTTGGGAGCATCGCCATCTGTATCAGCCGTAATCGGTTTGTCCGTCGGTGACTCTTCTTTCTTACGACCGAATAGGCCCTCGTTTTCAGCGCGTTTGGGGGTATCCCCATCCGTCGCTGCCGTAATCGGTCTATCTGTTGGTGCTTCTTCCTTCTTGCGCCCGAACATACCGCGCTTTTCTTTGGACTCCGCTACCGCTTCGGTCACTGCTACGGGTGCGGCGACAACGACAGATGCTGAGGTGGGTTGGGCAACTACTGGGGGTTCAGGGGCAGCCGTTCGTCCCGTAGTTTTACCGGGCTTGCGCTGCGGGCCTGTACTTTCGTCTGTCGCCAAGACCGCCGCCGCTACCGCCATCGCCGGGGCAGATGGAGCAGGCGCAGCAGGTGCAGACGAGGGTACAAGTCCTTTACTTTCGGCATATCGTGCAAGGGCAGCTTCACGTTTGGCTTGACGATTGGTCCGGGTAGTACGAATATTGGTTGCGATCTTCTCAAACGAGAGATCAAAAGCGAACAGCGTACCCAGCCCCAAACAAATGACCAATACCACTGGGACACCAATATCCCAGAAAATATGCTGAAGGAATATATAGATCGTATGGCCTATCAGACCGCCACCGCCGCCATCTTCCCAAAGTGCCCTGCTCTGCGCTTCAAGGGCTTCAATTGTGGGAACCTCGTTCACTTTGGGGAAGTCAATCCACATCAACTCCCACCACTGGAGGGTTGTCAAAAGTGTACCGAGCAGTACCACAAAGCCCAGAATGCGGAAATAGTCAATTTCAAGGACACGACCAAAATTTCGGGCAATGAGCCAGAAACCAAGAACGAAAGATGTGACAGGAATGACAATCCGTCCTAGGCCAAAGATTTGAGCCAAGAACTGATCGAGGTCATAGGTAAACCCCTTCGGGTCAGACGACGCAATGGATTCCCCTATCCCTGCAAACAAAATCAGGGCCGCACCGACCAACAACCAACCCGCCATGTCCAGTTTGCGATTGTAATCCAATCCGCGTGTCACATTGCGAATACCGGTATCCCGCTCTGGTAATTTGGCGGCGGTAGTCGTGGCACGTGAGGTCTTGGCAGCGGCTTTGGGGTCTTTCTTAACCTCAGCCGTCCCGCGCTTGAGTGGCTCGTCTTTTCTTTTCTTATCGTTGGCCTTTCTCTTATCCTCTTCGGGGGTAGATTTACGGCCTATGGCGGGCATCCCAAAACGGCGTCCGCCACTCTCGTCTTTAGGCTTGGCGTCGCCTTTTCTTGGGGTATCGGATGGTGCTTCTTTACGACCACCAAAACCCGGCAAAGCACGCTTGGATGGTTCTGGTTCGGCTGGTTTACTGCCGGGCCGAGCAGGTGACGGGCTAATACCCGGACGACCCGGCTGTGGACTAGAACCGGGGCGGGCTGGTGCGGCTGAACTGGATGGCGACGCAGGACGACCCCCTGCTCCCTCACTTGGCCCACCGAACGGCGAACGACTCGGTGAAGATGGGCCGCTAGGACTGGATGGACTGCCACCACCCGGACGACCACCCCCTAACGGTGAACTGCGTTCCGGGCTACCCGTTGAGCTTCCACCCAACGTGCGTCCGCCACCACTGTCGGCATCACGGTCTCGACTAAAAGGTGAACCGCCACCACCCGGACGATCTCCGCCGGGCCGTCCACCACTCCCGCTATCCGCATCTCGATCTCGGCTGAAAGATGAGCCACCACCACCGCTTAAACGACTGCCAGAACTACCGCTTCCACTGCTGTCGGCATCACGGTCTCGACTAAAGGGGGAACCGCCACTTGGGCGGCCACCACTATCGGCGTCACGGTCTCGGCCAAACGACGAGCCACCACCGCCAAAACTGCGACCTGAGCCGCCCTCATCTTTTTCATCCTTATCACGATCCCGGTTGAATGGCGAGCCACCACCCCCACCAAATGGGCGGCTACCAGAGGAGCTACCACTTCCTTCAGCATCGCGTGTCGCGCCAAAAGAGCTTGTGCTGCGCGGGTTTTGTGGCGAGGCTCCGGGCCGATCACCGCCGGTGCGGCCACTATCGGCATCCCGGTCTCGGCCAAACGACGGGCCACCACCCGAAGGTCGGTCTCCACCCCCAAAGGATGGACGCCCTCCTGATGAACCGGGCCGATCCGCTGGCTTATCATCTTTTTTCTCATCACCCGCACCGGGGCGTCGGAAACCACCAAAACCGGGACGTGAGCCGGAATCTTTATCTTTGTCGTCTTTTTTGTCTTTATCATCCCCGCCACGTCCAAAGCTAGGCGGGCCTAAACGACGCGTACCCCCCTCATCGGATGATCCACCACCGCCTACCCCGGATGGTCGGCGTGCGCCACCCGCAGGTTCATCACGTCTATCATCACGGCCACCGCCACCGGGAACCCCAAAACGACGCTGGCCGGAATCACCCGGTTTGTCGTCTTTTTTGTCTCTATCATCCCCACCGCGACCAAAACTGGGCGGGCCTGAACGACGCCCTGACTTATCGTCGTCTTTGTCGGATGGGGGTTTACTGCCGGGGCGACGATCCTTTGGACGGTCATCCCCATCATCGTCTTTGTTACCACGTCTAAAACGATCCACCATTGTTACAACCTGCGTCACTTGTTCAACGGTAGGGAAAAAAGGAGTGTGCTTGAAAAAATACTAAATATTGGATAAATATCACCCCTCACCTCAATTTTACCATACAATCAAATTCGCACATGCGATTCATGTAGACTTCTAACAATTAAGAGAATCCCATGTTGGTGCGGTTCTTAGAGGAAATCACGGATGCCTTCATCATTACCCATTTTGGAAAATTACTCGGGTGATTTTATTCTGCCCTTACTGACATGGTATAAACAGCACGCCGCCGACCTCCCATGGCGACAAACCCGCAATCCCTATCACATTTGGCTTTCGGAAATCATGCTGCAACAAACCCAAGTCGCCACTGTTATTCCCTATTACGAACGATTTTTGGCGAAGTTTCCCACCATTGCCGCGCTTGCCCATGCTCCCCAAGATGATTTGCTCAAACAATGGGAGGGCTTGGGCTATTACAGCCGCGCTAGAAACTTGCAGGCCGCTGCCCAACAAATCGTGCGAAATTTTGGCGGGGAGCTACCACAGACAGCAACCCAATTACAGGCATTAAAGGGCATTGGACGCTATACCGCCGGAGCAATTGCCAGCATCGCCTTTGATGAGCATGTACCCGTACTGGATGGCAATGTCATTCGTGTGTTCAGCCGCTTATTTGATAATGCCGAAGACGTGACCCGCCCCACGACCATCGCCAAATATTGGGCACTAGCAGAACAATTGATGGCGGGTGTCCCAACCGGACAAGCAGGCAATTACAATCAAGCCCTGATGGAATTGGGCCGGACGATTTGTAAACCACGTAATCCCGATTGTGCTCACTGCCCCATTGCACAATATTGTCTGGCACGGGCGAATGGCACACAAAATGAGCGTCCAGTCAAAGCCGCCAAAGCCAAAACACCCCATTACGACGTGACCTGCGGGTTGATTCGCAACGAAAACCGCGAATTGCTCATCACGAAACGACGGGATAAGGATTTATTAGGTGGGTTGTGGGAATTCCCCGGTGGCAAGGTCGAAAATGGCGAAACATTGGAGGCATGTTTGGCGCGGGAACTGCATGAGGAATTGGGGATTACGGTGGAGGTTGGCGAGTTTTTTGTCAAAGTGCAGCACGCCTACACCCATTTCAAAATTACCCTATTCGCCTTTGAATGTGTGCTTGCCCCGACCAGCGCCGTCCCCACCTGTCATGAATGTGCCGATTTCCGCTGGGTGAGCGAGGAGCGATTATCGGAATTCGCGTTTTCAAAGGCGGATCGCAAGATTATTGAGGAACTCAACGAGCGTCCGCGTAGATTGTTATGAATCCCAAGCTAGGAGGGTAAAAATGTCCAAATCTCGCCTATCTAATCTGCTTATGCTGACGGTTTTTGCTCTGATAATCGGGGCATCCCATCAAAATCTGGCTATTGCCCAGACCCCAGAACGTCTCAACTGGATTCGGGCTGTTGCATGGAGTCCTGACAGTACCAAACTAGCAACGGCAAATCTAAACGGGGCAGTCCAGATTTGGGACGCGACCACTAAAGAATTACTTTTGATTTTGAAAGGGCCAGATAATGATAGGGCCGTTTCGGTGGCATGGAGTCCCGATGGAAACAAGCTCGCAAGTGGTGGTCATGGCACATTGTATGTATGGGATGCCAAGACAGGTGAGCTTTTATTTACTTCTGACATCTACAAGGATAGATACACCATATTCGTGGATTGGAGTCCAGATGCCAGCAAACTAGCTGTAACCAGTTATTTAGGGACTGATAATTTCTGGGTATTGGACGGAGAAACAGGTGAACAGTTACTTAGAATGCAGTCAATAAGTAATATGGCTGAAGTGGATTGGAGTCCTACTGGTGAGTTGATAGCTACTGCCAGTTTAAGTTACGTTCAAGTTTGGGATTCAGAGTCAGGTGAAGCCAAATTAGAGTTCGGAGGCGGAGATGACATGACTTCCGTTCGATGGAGTCCTGATGGAAGTCAAGTCGCTAGTTCTAACGACTCTGTTGTCCGAACTTGGGATGCCACCACCGGAGAAATGATAAGAAAGTTCACAGGTCATGAAGGAGATACGGGAACAGTAGATTGGAGTCCCGATGGATTGATGCTTGCAAGCGCTGGTAATGATAATACCATCCGAATTTGGGATGCAGCCACAGGCGAAACACTGCATATTATCGAAACCGCAAATAGACCTTTGACCGTTGCGTGGAGTCCTGACGGAACGCATATCGCTTACGGAGGCGAGGATATGATGTTTGAAATCATTGCCGTTTCGGATTTAGATTAAGCCATAGGCCATCATTGGTCAGTCAGACGGCAGGCAGGCGTATCTTCCGCATTATCCCGTGTGCGCTAGAATGGGTGGTATGAATAACCTCCTATCCAAAATTATCAAACGACCAGACCGATTTGACACCATTATCATAGGGGTAATGGGGGCACTGCTTGTCGTTATCGCGGTACTGATTTTATTGGGTGATACCACAGGCGTGCAGGTTATCCACCACACCCCCAATAGCCTCACATCAGCCGATGCTGTCATTCGCTTGGGATTCGATAGGTCGATGGTGGCACAATCCGTCGAAGATCGCTTTAGTATCACCCCGACCATTGAAGGCCGCTTGGAATGGGCCAATCGCCAAGAACTGGTGTTTCGGCCCAATGCCCCCCTAAATCCGGGCCAAAAATATACCGTGCGGGTAAGGGCGGGTGCGGAAAATGATGAAAACGAGACGCTGGCGGAGGATTTTCAGTTTAGTTTCACCATCCGCCTCCCCCAGATGCTCTATTTAGGGCCATTTACCAAACCTATCCGCAATCTCCAATTTTATGATTTACAAACGGGCCGCACCGAGCAACTCACTGATGAAGCAGGCGGGGTGGTGGATTTTGCGATTAGCCCCGACGGAACATGGGTTGCCTATACGGTGGAACGCACTGATGCCGCGTCTGACATCTGGGCACTGAACCTGAAAACCCGCGAACACATCCAATTGACCAACTGCGTTGAGGGGCAGGCGACCTGTTATGATCCAGCGTGGGGACCAGATAATCAAGTCGTCGCCTATACCCGACAGGAATTGGCCGCCGGACTCAACCCGGCCACCGCGAAACGGGCATGGGTCGTGGATGTCAACACAGGGCAATCGCGCCTGTTGATTGATGATGAAACGCTGGTTGGATATGCGCCGAAATGGTCACCGGATGGCAAATGGGTAGCGATTGTGCTGGCGACGGCTAATCCGCCGGGGATTCTGCTATACGAATTTGCGACGGGACAATCGGCCTTTGTCTCAACTCCGCAAGGTGTGCCGGGGATTTTTTCGCCGGATGGGGCATGGTTCGCCTATTCCAAACTGGCGTATGGCGCAGCGGCGACCACCTATTATTCGCATCTGGCGATGATTAACCTCAATGACCTCACCAATCAGACCGAAATTTCAATCAGCGGGGAATCCAATAATCCCGTAGACGATTTACAGGCGGCGTTTGCCCCGGATGGCACACAACTGGCGGTGGTGCGGCGCTATCTAGACAACCGCTATACGCAGGGAGGACAATTGTATCTGTTGGACATGAACACTTTTGCGGAGACCCCCCTCGTGGTGGAGGCGGCATACAGTCATGGGTCAATCAATTGGAGCAAGGATGGTCACTTGCTGCTGTACCAACGTTATAATCTGGAAACGCGCCAAGACCCAACGGAAATTTGGATGGTGAATGTCACGACAGGTGAATCACAACAAGTAATAGCAGATGGCTTCTTGCCGCGCTTTTTGCCATAGGGTTTGGAAATTGGATGATGAAAACGGGGCATTCGTTTTTTCGAGCATGGATGGTGCTGATGATTCTGCCTGTGATTGGCATTGTGGGTATGGTGTTGATGATTGCCAGTGATGATGACAGACCGCCAATAAGCCAAAATCCTATATCTGACCGTGCCACGCCCCTGCCGCAGACCTTTATCCCCCCGACGCCACCAACCGCCACCGCACAGCCCTCGATTATTGGGCAACCCGCTCCAGTGCTCGAATTGACCACTTTGGAGGGGGAAATATTTACGATACAGGATTATGTAGGGGAGCGGATTGTGTTGAATTTTTGGGCGTCGTGGTGTGTGCCGTGTGTCAAGGAAATGCCGGAATTACAGCGGTTTAGTGAGGCTCAGGGCGAAAACGGGGTGCGGGTCATTGCGGTGACTGATCCTGATAATGGGCAGACTTTAGCCGATGTTCAAAGGTTTTTGGAGGAGTATGGGCTGACCTTGCAGATTGGGCTGGATAAGGACATGGCCTATCATTACGCGATGGGGGTTTTCGCGCTCCCACTGACGTTTTTAATTGATGAGGCGGGGGTCGTGCGGGCCTATTTAATCGGGCAGTTGACGGCAGATCGGTTAGAAGAAGAAATTGCACGAGTGTTTAATAGTCCATAATAAACTAAGACGAGAGTGGATGGTGCGAAACGGTATGCACTTGTCAAGTGGTGTCATTGATTATGGATAAGCGCCATAAGTGTCCGTAAAGAATTGAAATTTGTGTTATATCCCCACCCCTAAAAAACCACTTGGAAAGGTTCTATGTGCCGGAGTTAACGATTGCCCAATTTTTCGGACTCCAATTTAGCATTGGGGTATTGGCAGGACTGGCAGCGATTGCTTGGTCGGCAGTACAGCGCCCTACCCCGTCCCGGCGCATCGGGGCATGGCTGGATGTGGCATTGGCGGCACTGGTCAGCGGGTTAATTGCGGCACGGGTGGTGTATGTGCTGATGGATTGGGACTACTTCCGCTATTTCCCCGAAGATTGGCTAGATGTGTGGTACGGCGGAGTGGAATGGCACAGCGGCATCATTGGTGGCTTAGTAGGGGCGTGGGGGATGGCCCGATTGCAAAAAGTGTCCTTTGCGGCATTCAGTGATGGACTGGCCCTCGCCTTGCCGTTGGGGATTATGGGGGGATGGTGGGCGTGCCGACATGCGGGGTGTGGCTGTGGCAGGGCCGTGAACCCACAGGCAAATGTTCCTACTTGGCTGACCGGGCATTTGATTGATTTGGCGGGGGATGTCACCCTGCGTTATGAAACACAGGTTTTGGGGGTCGGGGCGACGCTCATGGTGTTAATTGGGGTGACATGGCTCACGGTGCACGAAAAATGGGCGGGGTATCGGCTGTGGGGGGTGTTATTTTGCATCGGCTTGACCACCTTTTGGCTCGGCTTTCTAGCAGGCAATCCATCGGATAAAATCTGGGGTATACGCACAGGCCAAATTTTGGATATAACGCTCATGATAGTTAGTGTTTTGGGACTATGGCTTTATCGGCGGTTTTCAAGACACGGGGCTAAAGCCACCGTGCTGAATCCAGCTGGAAATGCAGAGCAACCAACGTGAGAAACAAGAGGGGGGCGGAGGTAATGGCTGAAGAAACCATTCTCATTGTAGACGACGAGCAAAATATCATTGAGCTTGCCAGCATGTACCTCAAAAAAGAGGGATTTCAAATCATTAGCGCGGGGGATGGGCTTACCGGATTGAGGATGGCCCAAGATGAGAACCCTACGCTGGTTGTATTGGATTTGATGCTGCCGGGGTTGGATGGCTGGGAGGTCTGTAAACGACTGCGGGCAGAATCGAATGTGCCGATTTTGATGCTGACCGCCCGCGACGACGATATTGATAAAATCGTCGGGCTGGAACTCGGCGCAGATGATTATATGACCAAGCCGTTTAATCCACGTGAATTGGTGGCACGGGTCAAGGCGATTTTGCGGCGGCTGGAACCGCGTTCGACCCATCGCAATGCGCAACAGGCGAATCAAAAGATGTACGTCGGCAATGTCACGATAGACCCGGCCTCGCGCACCGTCTATGTGGGGGATCGGTTGGCGGATTTGCGGACGAAAGAATTTGATCTGCTGGTGGCATTGGTTGAAAACAAAGGTATCGTCCTCAGCCGCGAAAAATTATTGGACTTGGTGTGGGGCTTTGATTTTTATGGCGAAACGCGGACGGTAGACGTGCATGTGGCCCATCTGCGGCATAAATTGGAGGGCAGCAATGCACCTATTGAGACCGTGTGGGGGATTGGCTACAAGTTGGTAGAACCCTGATGTCACTCTCACTCGAAAAACAGAATGCCTATCGCCAGCGCTATGCCCAATTAACCCCCGGCTGGCAACCCGCCACCGAGGTTTACGCCTTTTTAATCCGCCAATATTTACAAATGGGGATGCACGTGCTGGATGTTGGCTGTGGGCGCGGCGGGGTATTCGAGCAACTCGGTGCAGCAGTCTCGTACCCGATTGGATTAGACCCGGATTGGCAATCGCTGGCGGAACACCGCCTGCCCGATCTGCCACGATTTGCTGCTACCGCCGACCATTTGCCACTGGAAAATGGCTGTTTGGATATGGTCTTGAGCAGTTGGGTATTGGAGCATCTGCCCGACCCGGAGCATACCTTTCAGGAAACAGCACGGGTGTTGAAGACAGGTGGTTATTTTTTGTTTATCACACCAAATGCGACCAGTCCGGCGGCGATGCTTAATCGCCTGCTAGGGCCTTTGCAGCATCGGCTCGTGCCCAAACTCTATGGGCGAGAAGAAGTGGATACCTTTCAAGTGATGTATCGGGCCAATACACAGCGGCAATTGACCCAGTTGGCGAAAAATGCCGGATTTGAGGTGGTGGCGCTGCGGAGCATCAAAGACCCAACGTATTTTGCGTTTCATCCGGTGCTGTTTCGATTGAGTGTATGGTGGAGCAGAATCGCGCCGCTGGGGATGGCAGAACATTTGGTGGGGGTGTATCGGAAGATTTGAGATTTTGCCAAAACGAAGCCAATTTAACCTCACCTCCCAACCCCCTCTCCAATGTGGCGAGGGGGAGCAACCTCTTTAGACATTACGATTCTTCGACGGGGAGGACAACCATAAAGGTGCTGCCTTTGCCGGGTTCGCTTTGGACTTCGACATGCCCCCCATGTTTTTCGACAATGGCTTTGACAATGGCTAGGCCAAGCCCCATGCCTTCTTTACGTCGTTCTTCGCCGGGGACACGATAAAAACGATCAAAAATAAGGGGCAGATGGTCGGGCGAGATACCTACGCCATTATCGGCAACTGAAATGGTGACGTAATTGCTGGCACGCGAAGCCGTTACATAGACCGATTTGCCTTTGCCCGAATATTTGATGGCATTGGTGATGAGATTGGTAAAGACACGCTCCAACCGATGGGCTTCCCCCTGAACGACTGGTAAATCTGGGCTAATGCTGATATGTAGGGAGACCTCATGCGATTTGGCACGTTCTTCAAGGCTTTCGGCAGTGGACTGCACCAAATAGCCGATATTGATGGGCTGCCGATCTAAGGATGCGCCGGAATCAATCCATGTCATGTCGAGCAGGTCATTTAAAAACAGGTTGGCGCTGCGGACGGCCTGTTGTACCCGATCCATGAATACCTGCTGTTGGGGGTTAATCGGGCCAACCTGCGTGGCGAGTTCGGCAAAACTTTTAATGGCCGAAATAGGCGCACGAAGATCATGCACGACCATTGATAACACATCGGTGCGCAGTTGGTCATGCGCGTAAAAATCGGTCAAATCTTCGAAAGTATAGATAATCCCACCTGCTTTGGCCGGTTTTAGGCGGACGCGGCAAAACAAGCCCTTGAACAACGCCCCTTCATAAAACGGCGCAGAAAAATCGAGCGAGGCCAGTGATTTTAGGCCATCCACCTCGATCAGACGACACCCAATTAACTCAGTCGAAGGTTGAAAGAGGTGAAAAAGGGTTTGGGCGCTGTGATTGACGTTTTTGATACGCCCATTGTTGTCACAATCAAGCGCGGCGATGCCCAACTCGTCCAAAAGGGTAAGCGCTTGGGTTGGATTATCTATCAATCGGATTCATCCTCATGGGTGTGGCCCAATTTCTCATGCACTTCTTCAAGCATTGGCGGCAGTTCAGTGAGGGTGAAGGCAAAACGGGTGCCGTGCCAACTCAGCAGTGAGCCGTCTATCAGGTAGATATGGCCCAGATGGGCGGCAGGCATATCGAGTTGGTAAAGCTCCTCGGCATCCGTTTCTTGAAATAAGTACGGTTCATCGGGCAATAAAATAAGTTCGGGTTGGGCAGCGATGATTTCATCAAGACTGATACGGGGATAGCGTGTATCGCGTCCAGCGGCACGGCTGTCACCATCGGGTAACGGCTCGATTTCACCCAAATCGGCTTGGAGGGGGAATTGGCGTTCGCGTTCGGCAAAAACATTTTCCAGACCAAAAGTGCGTAGAACATCGTGCATATAGGTGGCTTGGTTAAAGGTCATCCAAGGGTCACGCCAAATGGGGACAAACGTGCGAATGGGGGGTTGATTGGACATTGCCAATTTCACCACATCCAGCGTTTTTTCCATAATACGCACCCGCTCAGAATATGAGGCGTCGTCAAAGATGTCCATAAGTTCCCACAACACATTGATGGCGTCTTGCACGGTGCGCGGCTCAGTAATCCACAATGGAATTCCGGCCTGCTGCAAGGCTTCCGCATCTTCTCGGCGGTTTTCTTCTTGATTCATCAACACAAGGTCGGGTTGAAGCGCCATAATTTTAGCGAGGTCGGGATTTTTCGTACCCCCTACTTTTGGGATATTTTGCACACGGTCTGCGGGACGGGTGCAATAATCGGTGATGCCGACCAGCCGATCTGCCAAATTGAGATCAAAGAGCGAAAGGGTCAGGCTGGGGACAAGCGAAACGACCCGCTGCGGCACAAAATCTACCGGGTTGGGCATTGACCATTCATAAGATTGATTATCTTGATCGCTCATCACCCTTCCCCTCTTATAGCGGTTTCCAAGCTGTTAAAACACGGGGCTAAAGCCACCGTGCTGAATTTAGCGTAAAAAGCGGGTCAGCCAACATGAGAACCGCTGTAGGCTATGGTTTACAACAATACCATCTGGTCACGTTCCGGGCCAACACTAATCATGGTGACGGGGATACCCAGCAATTCGGCAATGCGCCTGACATAACCACGTGCATTAATGGGTAAATCTTCCCAGCGCCGTACATTCATTATATCCTTTGACCACCCCGGCAGAGTTTCATAGACGGGTGTGACCAATTCCATATCGAGCAGGCTGGCGGGCAGATCCGTAATTCGACGATCCCCCATCTGATAGGCAGTGGCGATTTTGAGCGACTCGAAACCACTTAACACGTCCAATTTGGTGAGGACAAGTTCAGTCAGGCCGTTGACTTGGGCGGCATAGCGCAGGGCGACCATATCTAGCCAGCCACAGCGACGGGGGCGGCCTGTGGTCGTGCCATATTCGTCCCACGGCTTATCCCCCGTTCCGCGCAAACGATCTCCTAATTCATCATGCAGTTCAGTCGGCATGGGGCCAGCGCCAACCCGTGTACTAAAGGATTTGGCAGCACCGACCACACGATTGACAACGGTTGGGCCAAAACCTAAACCCGTTAATGCACCAGCGGCGGCAGGGGATGAACTGGTTACAAAAGGATAGTGGCCCAAATCTACATCGAGCAGTGTGCCCTGTGCGCCTTCGCACAAAATACGCTGGCCGTTTTGCAGGGCGTGGTGCAGATAGGCGATGGTGTTGGTAATAAAGGGCTGGATTTGACGGGCGTATTCAACATATTCGGCGGCGATGGCGTGTGCGTCCAGTGGAGCGCGGTGATAGATGCCCTCTAGCACTTGATTGGTGGCAGCCACTTGTTTATGAATCTGGTCGGCAAAACCTTCGATGTCGCACATGGAATGGGCTTGAATCCCAGAACGGCGCACTTTGTCAGTATAGGCAGGGCCGATGCCGCGTCGGGTTGTGCCAATCGAATCTCCGGCGAGAGCATCTTCGCTTGCACCGTCCAACGCAATATGAGCAGGCGTGATGATATGGGCGCGTTCGCTAATCAATAGGCGGTCAGGGGTGACATGGATGTCACGATCCGCCAAATATTTGAGTTCATCTAATAATTTTTTGGGATTGATGACCATGCCGTGACCCAAAATGCAGACCACGCCTTCGTTCAAAATACCGGAAGGGATGAGATGTAATTTATAGAGGGTGTCGCCGAGGGTAACACTGTGTCCGGCATTGTCGCCGCCTGCGTAACGCGCCACAATGTCGGAATCGCGGGCCAGCCAATCTACCACGCGGCCCTTACCTTCATCACCCCACTGCGCCCCCACCAAAATCGTAACTGGCATCTTGCCTCTCTTTTTGCTATTGACTGAGTAATCTATTCACCGCTGCGGGTCATGCCTTTGCCGAGGGAAACCACAATACGCTTGTTGCCCCAGACCTCAACCGCGCCTGTTGGCAAAAACGCGACGGCAGACCCCTGTGTTAAGCCTAAGCCATAGGTATCGGGATATTCGGCGAGGAAACGGTGCATCAAATCGGCCTGCTGCTCATCATAATTGGGCAGGACGAGGGCTTGTTCCAGCCAATTAAATCCGCGCTGGCTTTCCATCCCATCCAAAATGGCATAACCCATCACCTCCGCACCTGCCCCGATGCCCAAAACGGAAGCACCAGCATCATAGGCTTGACGAATCCCGGCCATGGCCGCACCCGTCAGCGCCGAACGCAGGCTTTCAACGTTCGGGCCGTCGCCTAAAATGATGATGCCGGCCTCACTCAACTGCTGCATGACAAATTCGGGGTCTTCGGCGGCGACATCCATTAAATAGCCCGTGCGGCCACCGAGTTCGCCGACCCATGCTAGAAAATTGTCGGCCTCTTCAACATCGCTGGCGGCCCAAATATAGGCGAGCGGGCCTTCGGAAACAGTGCGGGCCAACACTTCGGATAAAATCTCGACGGCATCTGGTGTGCGGGCATCACCACCCCCCGCCAGCACCAGCCAGCCTTCGCCTTCGCGCCACCGAAAAATACTCGATTGAGGCATTCCGTTACTTCGTTCTTTCTCTTTTCGCTGTGCAACTTTTTCTGCTGCTGCTAACTTACCAGGAGGCAAAAATTTTTCAAGGCGTGTCCCCTTCATCTGGCGCAGCAAAAATAAATCCCAATCGCCATCCGGGACTTCTTCAAGGGTGAGGCGCTTGACCATTTCATCGTTGCCCATATAGGCCCACGCCGAGATCGGTGCTCCCGCCTCGGTTTCAACCGTGATGAGTTCGCGTCGAAATAAACAATCCTCAGGCTGATGGGGATTAAAGCCCTCCATACGATCTAGTTCGCCGAGCATATCATAATAAAAACGGGGATGGATAATCATCAATTCCCCACGCACGGTCTTGCTGCCCGTGGTCATGACCGGGTATGACCGCATCGAAAATAGGGTCATGTCATGTGCGGAGGCGGGCTGTTCATACACTGTGCGCCCCCGTAAAAATACATAGTTTTCTTGGCTGTGCCGGAGCGTGCCATAGAAAAAAAAAGGGTATTGATCCGAACTATTGGCTGGGTATGACATAATCCGCTACGGCTGCCGTTAACAAGGAAGCCCCAATGACGAGTGCTTCTTCATCTACATCAAAACGGGGGTGATGGTGAGGATAATCTAATCCCCGGCTGGCGTTGGCCGACCCCACGAAAAAATACACGCCGGGAGCACGCTCCAAGAAAAAGCCCATATCTTCAGCGCCCATTGTCCGCACATCGTCCACAATTTCAAGGGAGTTGTCAATTTGCCCAAACCCGTGCCGCAGCCGTTCGCCAATGGCAAGGTCGTTGACCAGCGGCGGGGTTTTCTCGAAAAATTCAAGGCGGGCCGTGCAACCCATCGCTTGGGCAATACCCGTCGCAAGGGCCTCAAATCGAGCCACGATGAGGTCGCGGATTTCGTTTTTATAACTCCGGATGGTGCCTCGGATTTCTACTTCGGATGGAATGACGTTAAAGGCGTCCCCGGCACGAATCATGGTACAGGACAGCACCCCGGCATCCAATGGCGGCAGATTGCGGCTAACAACCGATTGGGCGGCGGTAATGATTTGGGCAGCGGCGAGGATGGGGTCATAGGTTTGATGGGGAGACGCACCATGCCCGCCCCGGCCCTCAATCCACAAATGAAAACTATCCGAGGAAGCCATCGCAGGGCCACGAGTCACCGCGACCCGGCCCACTGGCATATCATTCCAAAGATGCAGACCGAGTGAGACATCGGGTTTTAGTCCTTCCATCACCCCGTCATCAATCATGGCCTTTGCTCCGGCGGCAATTTCTTCGGCAGGCTGAAATACAAACTTAATCGCGCCGTTCATCTGGTCACGCCGACTCGCTAAAATCTTGGCGACACTCAAGGCGATGGCGGTATGCCCATCATGCCCGCAGGCGTGCATCCGATTGGTGGTCTGCGATTTATAGGAGACGTTATTTTCCTCTTGGATAGGGAGAGCGTCCATATCGGCGCGAACGAGTATGGTTGGGCCGTCGCCTGTGCCCTCCAATATTCCGACTACACCCGTCTTGCCAACCCCGTATTGGACTTCAAGGCCCAATTCAGTCAGGATTTCGGCTACTTTTTGGGAAGTGCGGACTTCTTCAAAGGCGACTTCGGGATGTTGGTGGAAATCGCGCCGCCATACCACCAATTGTTCACGTAGAGCTTCGACTTCGTTCCGATACGAGCGCAAAAGATTCTCTCCTAATCCAACAACATTAGCCGGAAATATTCGGCATAACGCGGCATTTGGGGGGTTGAAAGCGACAAATCCATCTGTTTTTCCAAACGGGCCTTTAACCCCTCAAAATCTTTGATCTGGCTGCGATGCTCCCGCAGGGCATTTAATTTTTGCATCTGGAATTGGGTTGTCTCAATCCGCAAATTGGGTTCGGTGGGCAGGGCTAGATAGAGATAACGGGCAATATGCGGCTCAAGCCCCTCATCATAGAGCAGTTCGGGGAAATTAAGGTGGTCACGGGCGGCAGGATAAATGGCGTTCATGACCTCCGTCGCAACAATCCAATGGTCGGGATGATTGAGCCGACGATTGCCGCGCCAACGGGTCATGGGGGCGCTACTCAGCACGGTATCCGGCTGTTTCATGCGAATCATGCGAACAATCGCCCGGCGCATACTCAAGGTTGGTTCCAGTTCCCCGTCCGGCATCCGCTGGAAAATGACATTGTGAAAACCCAGTTGCACGGCGGCGGCACGGGTTTCGGCTTCGCGGGTCGTGATTAATTGAGAAGGTGGAAGCTGACGATCCCCTGTGCCTTTATCGCCACTGGTCAGCAAGAAAAGGGTAATTTGCGCCCCCTCGGATGCCCAACGTGCTAACGTCCCGCCGGAGAAAAATTCGGCATCATCCGGGTGAGCAAAAATCGCCAATACCTTTTTGGGAATCGGGTATTGGCTGGCAAGGGTGGTCATGATTGGCTGTTCCCTTTGGGCGGTTGATTTGGATTACGATTTCCACCACGCCGACGATGACGGTTGCGACTATGACCAGAGCGCTGACCCTCAGCACGGGCTTGGGAAGTAGGTTGACCCGTCGCCGCATTATTTGGTGTGGCATTTTGTTCGGGGCGGGGTTTGGCATGGTGGGACCGACGTTCCCGATGATGGCGCGGCTCCCGAGCAGGGCGCGGTTCGGGCAAATGAACCGCCTCACCATCCATTTCATTGTCATCTTCATCAGGCGGCAGGGGTTCACGGCGCGGCGAATGGGCCATTTCTAGGGCAGCGGCGAGATCACCAGTAGCGGATTTGGGACGACGGGCACCACAATCGCAGCTACCACCTTCATTTTTGGTACAGCCCTGTTCGGCTTTGGCTTTGAGGGCGCGAAATTCATCCAACGGGATGAGTTCTTCACGGGCGACAAAACGATCTATTTGATCCTCGCCATCAAAACGCACCGAGACACCATCTCGCAGCGGGAAGACTTCCAAAACACGGCCTTCACCAAAAGGCGTGCCGACCAGTTTGTTCTTCTTGGGGAGTTGTTTACGGGCTTCGACATACTGCTCGTATTCGTAAATCAAGCAGCAACGCAGACGCCCACACATGCCGGTGATTTCGGTGGGGGTCAAGGGGACACCCTGCGCTTTTGCCATCTTGATCGAGATGGGGCTAAATTCGGTCAGGAAGGTGCTACAACAGCGCGGGCCACCACACGCGCCCTGCCCTCCCAAAATGCGGGCCACATCACGCGGACCGATTTGTCGAAATTCGATATTGGAGCGCAGTCTTTTTTGGAGTTCCGAGCGCAGACGACCCCCGCTGAATGGGGCTTCGCTGGAATAGAGAATCCCGACGTTGGTGCCATCAAAGCTGTATTCGGCGGCGACAAATTTGACTTCTTCAAACCCACCGATTTGGGAAGCCAGTTCACGACAGTCAATCAGGGCAGAGACTTCTCTGGATTGTAACTGCTGCTTAATCAACAAGTCTCGCGGGGTGGCAGGGCGCAAAATCGGCTTATAGGCGCGTTTGTTGTCCTCGCGTTCGATAAATCCCATAATTTGGCCGATTTGCTGACCACGCACCGTCTCGACGATGACATAATCACCATTACGAACCTGTCGAAAATCACTGTAATCAAAGTGATAGAGTTTGCCAAGTTTTTGAAAGCGCACCCCAACCACATGGGTTGAAGGGTGAGCAACGACTATTTGCTCTGGTGCAGCCGACATTGTATTAAACCTTTACATCCAGTCATTTACCAAAATGATGTAACGCCTACTATGGTATCACAGGCGACGCAATATTTCTCTCAACTACCGGGATGGTAGTCCTTCAAAATGGAGCCGCCGATAAATTCTCGCATCAGCGAGTTATCGGGGACAAATTCGGCATCCATCTCGCGCACCCACCGCAAAAAGGATAACAGACGATGGGCCTCAACCCGCAAAATGCTATCGGGATTGACACGCAGCAGCAGCGGTTCAGCGAGGCGACGGATAACCGAAAGTTCATAAATCAGCGCCGAGTTAAACATGACATCAGCATTTTCTTGATAGGGGAAAATGTTGCGTTTTTCGCCACGTCGGACACTTTGCCAGCGGCCCAATGTATCTTCGGCAGTGTAGTTGCGGGTGGCCGCATCGCGTACAATGCGTCGCAATAAACGAATATCGGTGGTCGGGACACGATTGTGGCGATCTATGTTCAACTGGGTTAGAGCCGAAACATAAATACGATAGGTATTCTCGGACGGTACTTCAGGAGTCAGATCGGGGTTCATACCATGAATCCCTTCCAAGATGATGATATGGTCTTGGGAAAGCTGTACCGTTGGGCCATCCTGACCTGTGCCTGTATGGAAACTAAACACTGGTAAAAGCGTGGGGCGGCCTGCAATCAAATTGAGCAGGTCACGGTTCAGGCGTTCAACATTAAGGGCCTTAATGCTTTCAAAGTCAAATTCGCCTGTATCATCAACGGGGGTGAGGTCACGGTCAACAAAGTAGTTATCCATTTCGAGGGTAAAGGGTTTTAGGCCATGTGTCATGAGTTGAATGGCAAGGCGCTTCGAAAAAGTGGTCTTACCCGATGAGGACGGGCCAGCGATCAAGACCACCCGCACCCCCTGATGATGACGTTCGGCGATGGTGGCGGCAATCGAGGCGATATGGCGCTCATGCAGGGCCTCGTTGACCAAGACCAGTTCGCGGGCACGGCCTTTTTGTAGGGCTTCATTCAGTTGACCCACATCTTCAACCCCCATGAGTTCCAGCCATTCCCCGGTTTGATGAAAAACCTCAGCCATTTTGGGCGAATCCACATAACTTGGCATTTCGCCTAGCTTTTCGCGGACGGGGTACATGAGGGCAAAGCCATCGCCATAGGGCATGAGATCGAACCATTTGATACAACCCGTCGAAGGGGCCATATAGCCAAAAAAGTAATCCACATAGCCGCGCAGTTCATATACACTGAGGTAATCTTCTTCGCGGATAGTCAGCAAACGGAGTTTGTCGGCATCATTGCGCGATTCAAAAATGGCTTTGGCCTGATCGAGTGCCATATTTTGGCGGGTGATCGGATCATCGGCCTGCGCGATTTCGTGCATCTTGGCTTTGACCATTGCCAACTCTGCCGCCGATAATTGCTGACGGTTGACCATATGGCAGAAGTAGGCCCCACTGGGCAGGGAGTGGTCAATCGCCACCTGTGCGCCGGGGAAACATTCGGCAATCGCTACGACCAATAAAAACGAGAGGGTACGGCGATAAATGCGACTGCCATCGCTATGCCGGAGAGTAATCGGCTGGACGCTGACATCACGGGTGACAGGCACAGTCAGTTCACGCAGGCGATTTTCAACAATTGCTGCGATGGCCCTATCTTCAGTAGGTAGGTTTAGTTCGTCTTCCCATGTCGCAAAAAAATCCGTGAGCGGGGTTCCAAGTGGGCCTTCATAAATCACTTTGGCCCCATTCCCATTAAAAATAACCTGTACTCTATCACGCGGGGAAGCTGGTGAGATTGATTTGATCGCTTGTTGAACTACCATGATGAAAATTCCTAACTGACCGTTTACCGTCCGGTGGGATTGCACCTCTAGCATGTCCACATGAGATGTGGAAAAATTAATCGTACATGGTTTATCTACCGAAATGCAAGAATTTCGTTTTTTATGTGCTTAAAATCACCATTTTTTCGCGGCATTACAACCCTGCTCATTATCGGCAGTATTTTCGGCACGGCCCATCCCAAACTATGGGCACAAGATGGGGGACAGGGCAAACCACCCGATGGCACTTCGACCATTCATGTGGTACAGCGCGGCGAAAATCTATTCCGTATCGCGCAGCAATATGGCACCACCGTCGAAGCAATTGCCCAAGCCAACGGGATTACCGACACGCGGTTTATTGAGGTTGGGCAACGGTTGCTGATTCCCAATGTGCAGGTCAGCACGCCGGGGGTGAATACAACCTATGTGGTGCAGCCGGGCGAAAGTCTGCGGACGATTGCGCTGAAATATCACAGCACGCTCGACAGCCTTGCCTCATTAAATGACGTCACCCAACCCACGACCTTATATGCGGGCCAAACGATTACGGTACGACAGGGGTCGGATGGCACAGAACCCCTCACCAACGCAGGGCTGTATGTGGTGCAATCCGGCGATACGATCTACCGCCTTGCTGCCAGATTTGGGCTATCCATTCAGGAAATAGCCATCGCCAATGATTGGGTCTCCCCCACTAAATCACTCTGGCCGGGGGAATGGATTGTCATTCCCAATCATCCAGACGCTGGACCGTTTGTAGAAATGCCGCCGTATCTGGCAGATTTTCATATCCAGACTGTTCCCGCTAAACAAGGGGAAAGTATTGGGTTACGTTTTACCCTGCGCCAGCCCATGCAGGTAACAGGCACATTTATTGACCGCCCCATTAACCTTGATATGGATACGACCGATCCTAACATCCCCTCACTCAATTATGGCGGGGTCATTGGTGTGCATTCGTTCACCACACCGGGGGTGTATCCATTGACCTTGACGTTTACCGATGCCAATGGGGTTATTTCAACCTATCAGGTACGGGTGAGTGTGTTGGATGGCGGCTATGGGCAGGAAAACATTGATGTGCCCACCGAACGGCAAGATTTATTAGATAGCGCGACGGTACAAGGCGAATTGGATCGGGTCATTGCGTTGGTATCGGGTAACAGCCCTACGCGCTATTTTAACGATTTGATGGCACTGCCAGCGCCGGGGGCCGTCACATCAGGTTATGGAACACGCCGCACCTATGCAGGCAGTACGGGTCTCAGCTTTCATGGCGGAGCGGATTTTGGTGGTGCAGTTGGCACACCGATTTATGCACCCGCCGGCGGGGTGGTAGTCCTAGCCGAACAATTAGAGGTGCGTGGCAAAGCCATCATCATAGATCACGGTTGGGGCGTTTACACTGGGTATTGGCACTTGTCGGAAATTTTTGTGGAGGTTGGGCAGACGATTAACAAGGGCCTGCCGATGGGCGCATTGGGTAATACTGGGCTTTCTACGGGAGCGCATCTACATTGGGAAATGTGGGTGGGCGGGGTGCAAGTCAACCCCATTCAATGGGCGCAGCAATCCTTTCCTTAATAACAAAGGCTTTATTACAAGCCGTTTTAACACCGGATTAACCTTGCGATTTCAACTCCCCTCCCGTTATAATGAAATGTTGGCGGAGTGTTAAATGCGTCAGATGCGTTAAATTTTTTCACTGAGAGGTACACAGCACTATGGGATCGCGCACAGTCATGTTACGGCCCACCGAAAACGAAACGTATTGGACGGACGATTTCCAAGTGACGGATGAGGACATCGAATATCTCTTTAATCTTTTCCTCGACACCGAAACGCCCCTCAGCTTACGCGATCTGACCGTCAAACTCATCGAATCTCGATTGGCCCAAGAACAAAACCGAATTGAGCGCCAAATTCAGCAGGGCGACATTTTTCAGCCCAAAAACAGTTATGCTGTCGGGCAACGGGTGGTCTTTTCGGCATTGGATTTTCATGTCGGCGAGGTTATCGGCAAGCGCACGGGCAATAATCCGGATTACGGCGATTTTGAAGTCATTAAAGTGAAATTTGACGATGGGATGACGCGTGAATTTGCCAGTGATTTGGCGACTGCGCATATCTTGAATATGGAAGATGAGAATCCACTGCTATCGCCCCAAGACGCCAATACGATTTTGCGCCAGCATGGTCGGGCCATTGCGAAAAAACTGAAAGCCCGCTTTGCCGAAGAAGATGATTTAGTCTATCTGGGTGGGCGTTGGTTCTTAAAATCGCTGCTGGCGGATGTCGAAATTGGGCATCTGCACTTGGCGGAAGCGGTGCTGTTTACATTGAACGGCGGGCCGCTGACGACTGAGGGGATTTATGAGCAGATCAAAGAAGTGTGGAAAGATGGCAATGTCAATCCACGCCTAAGGATATTCTCACTCGATTATGCGCTACAACGCGACTCCCGTTTTGATGAAGTTGGGCCAGCGGGACAAGTGCTCTGGTTTCTGCATGAAATGGAACCGGAAGCCGTTAAGAAAGTTCCCCTACCCCTACAATACGAACCCATCCCCTATTCCAATGCCCATATCACCGACGAAATGTATGAAACCATCCTAGACATTGATGATGAGCTTTCGCCCATCGAATTTGAGGATGAAAACGAAGACGAGGATGAGGTCGAAATCACCCTCACCTATCCCTATCGTCGCACCGGAACACTGCCTCTGACCGCCCGTTTGCAACATCTTTTCCCCACCGCTTTTGAAACTACCCGTATCAAAACCACCCTCGTAGATGAACAAACGGGTGAAGAAATCCCCGGTTGGGTCGTGCGTGAACAGGGTTATGTGTATGGCTTAGAGGAATTTTATCGAAAGTATCAAATTCCGATCGGGGCGTATGTGACAGTACGGCGGCATGAAGACCCTAGTAAGCTAGTTGTTGATTTCCGCAACCGTCGTCCCCGCACCGAGAATATCCGTTTGGCTCGGCCTGAAGGTAACTTGCTGAAATTTGAAAATCACAAGCGTTCCATCGGGGCCGAATATGATGATTTGATGATTTTTGGTATTGAAGACCTCGCCGGATTGGACGTGTTGTGGCAACGCTATCGCCAAACGCCCATTGCTGAGATTATGCGACGGCTGATTCCCGAATTGGCCCGACTGTCGCCCCAACAAAGTGTCCACTTGAAAACCCTGTACAGTGCGGTCAATTTGCTCCGCCGCTGCCCACCCAGCCCTATTTTTGCCACACTGGTCGAAAACCCAGATTTTGCCCATGTTGCAGGCCCCTATTGGCGCATGGCTTAACCGACGGCGCACCAAGCATTTGCGCCAGCACCAATGACCAAGGAGAGTGACCTATGACCCATATAGCGGATGGTCGTACCCGCAGTATCAAGCCCACCCTTGATACACCCTTTCATATTGACTACCAATGGTGGGAAAAGGAATCGCAAGATTTACGCTCATATCTGATCAGTCTGCTGCCCGAAGACCGCCGAGCCATCCTTAGTGAACAAAACGAACCAGTCGAAATTGATGTGATTGACCCCCAAACAGCCGAGGTGCGCAAGATTGACCCCTTTGAACAAGCCCTACGCGAAACCGAGATTGATTTTAATGGAACCTCGTTGGTAGATTCTGTTTTCCAGCTTTTTTTGAAAAATGGAAACAAGCCTTTGACGCCCAATGAGTTAGGGGAATTGACAGGGCGTCCGCCGATGACTATTTTGCGGACATTGGCAGGGGCACGGGTTTATCGAGGATTGCGCCCGATTATTGAATAGATAGGTATCCCAAACCCCTCCCCATTGCATGGAGAGGGACTTGAATAAATCCCCTGTTTGGATAAAAGCTATACGTCATTCAATACATGGACTGGAACGTCAGCACGTCTGATGATAGAATAAAACAATGTTAGCCCTTGTAGCTCAGGGGATAGAGCGACGGTCTTCTAAACCGCAGGTCGGGAGTTCGAATCTCTCCAAGGGCGTAATAATCATCTGAGAGCCGCATCACAGCGGTTTTTGTTTTATAGGCTATTTCTTCTGTTCCTCAAATTTGAGTTGGTCGCCAATGGCTACACGCTCCAAAATGGAAGGACGGGCTTCAATAAAATATTGGGCGGGAGATTCGGGGGCGTAATAGGGCCGCCACGGCTTGGCTAATTTTGTATCTACCACCTTGAGATTTTCATCCAACCAAACCACCCCAATTGAGAAAAACACAAACAGCATATGAATGGTGGTGTTGGTTTTGCTGGGGGTGCGATAGACAAAAATTAAGCCTTCCTCTTCGGGCAAGCCGGGGCGCAGCATCAGACCACGAAAATGATCCCAACCGTTGGCGTACCAATGGCCTTTTGGCAAAACAACCGCGTTACGGGTGACATTATAGACGGAGCGAGTTCGAGCCATGATTTTTTTCCCACCAATAAAAGTTATGAAACAAAAAAGGGCGATCCACAAATCGCCCCAATTGACAAATTTCAGCACGCCTCACAGTTAGCGCGGGATAATCAGTCGCTGACCAACAAAAATCTGGTTCGGGTTGTAGAGGGCGTTCGCTTGTGCAATACGATCCCATGTCAGGTTATAACGCAGGCCGATACGGAAAATATTCTCACCGGGCTGTACCAGATGCACAACATAATTGGTATAACCGCTGCCATACGCCCCACCAGTACCGTAAATTGGTTGGGCAGGAACAGGCTGTTGACCACCCGTGCCGACTGTGCCACCCACGCAGGTTGCTCCCGCGCCGGGGATCCGCAACTGCTGGCCGATATAGATGGCATGGGGGTTCAAAATGCCGTTACATTGGGCAATCGTGTTGGCCGTCATGTTAAAGCGCAGGCCGATGCGGAACAGCGTATCACCCGCCTGTACCACATAAATGCCGTTGGCTAATGAGCCTTCACCACCGCCGGGGGCAACCGTCGTGATCGGAGTAACAGGTGATGGATTGACGGGCTGGCCCTGACCTGCGGGTACAGGAATAATGAGCCGCTGCCCGACATAAATCAAGCCGCTGGAAGCAAGGCCGTTGGCTTGGGTAATGGCATCCACCGAACTGCTAAAACGGGTCGCCAAATCAATCACTGTGTCGCCCGCGATCACCACATATTCCAACTGATTGGGGAACGTGGCTTGGTAAGGCGGTGTTGGGGTCACGCTGGCGGGGGTCGTCGGCACAACCGTAATGGTGACAGGGGTGGTCGGGGCGGGAGTCGTAGGTGCAGGCGTTGT
>JABFGB010000022.1 GCA_013112715.1 Chloroflexota bacterium | reverse complement strand
GGATACGGCGACCCATTAATTGCTTGCTCGATCTCGGCAAGCTGTTCGTCGGTAAGGTGAAAGTTGACTCGTCGGCTCATGCCCTCCAGTCTACCTCACTCGCTCATCTTTTTCGACTAGTGGCTTAAGAGCAGACTTTTTGCCTTATGATGCAATGCTACCTGTACTAGCTTATTATTTCTACTATGCCCAATCTAGCACTGTGTTATCCCATGAGCATCGTGAACAACTTGAAAAGTGGTTTTGGAGAACTACGTTTTCAGAACGCTATAGTGGAGCAAGTCAAACGCGCATGTCAGAAGATGCTAAATGGATACAGAACCTAATCACGGATGGGCAACAAATAGATTATCCGCTGTCGTTAGACCTGAATAGCCTTGTAAATGGTTCTATGGCATTTACTACCTCTGCAATAAGAAACGGGGTACTTTGCCTTCTAAATCTCAAACATCCGCTACATTTTGAAAATGGGACTGAAATTCAGATTATGGGAGAACATTTTTCAAAATTCAACCTTGCCGAAAAACATCATATATTTCCCGTTGGTTTCCTCCGAGACCAGAAAAATTTAGAAACACGACAGGTCCATAAAATACCTAACTTCTGCTTTATTCCTCAGGACCTAAATCGAAGACTTGGTGACAAACCCCCCAGTATATATCTGTCAAGAATAGCCGAGGGCTTTAGTGACCTTTATGATTTTGAGAAAATCATGAGGTCACATCTGATACCGGTTGGGGAAGATTCGGGTGTTTGGGCAGATGATTATCAATTATTTTTACGACAACGTGCTCAATTAATTTTAGATGAAATCAAACGAAGATGTGGGGTTTCATCGCTTATTACAAATGAAGTAAGAAATCCGGCAATTGATTCTATCGAAAAGGGTCTTCGTGAAAATATCCATATCACATTGGCCTCATTATATGGCCCTGACTATTGGCGAGATGCAATTCCAAGTGACATACAAAAGAGTGTCACCGACCGTATAGAAGAATATGTACGAAAAACGGCGGGCACAACAAAAAGTATGTTTCATGACCCTCGTGCAAGATTAGATTTCTGTGATGTAGCTGACTATGTAAAGATAATTTCATTTAAGCAGAATTGGTCGTCTTTTTCCGCTTATTACCGTTCTAGGGCTGAGTGTGAACAAATGCTGCGAGACTTTAAGGATTTTCGAAATGCTGTAAAGCATAATCGAGAAGTTGATAGCGTGCTAAATCATAGGGGCCAAGCCGCCCTAATTTGGTTTGCACGGGTTCTGAATCTTGACTTGGCTGATTATGGTATTTACTAACTCTCAACTTTGGGGAGGCATTGATTGCCTCCCTAAGCGACGAAACATCTATTCTTCAGCATCCCGCGCACAACGGAAGCCGATAGAGGGATAGGGGTCCGTTGGGGGAATCCAAAACACACGCATTGAAGTCCGCAAAAATTCATCAAGGTCTTGATACGAACCCCCGCGCACGACCCGATTGCCTTCACCTTCGCCTTCACGTCCATCCGTAGTCGTGTAGGGATACGCCATAAAAAGCGTGCTTGTCCATTCCCACACATTGCCACTCATATCATACGCCCCAACCCAAGACACGCCGTCGGGATGACTGCCAACTGGTTGGGCTTGGCTGCTGCTGTTTTCCAAGTAGGTCGCGTTTTCTGATATAAATTCGTTCCCCCAAGGATAGATGAAGTTGGCCGGGCCGCGCGCCGCATATTCCCACTCGGCCTCAGTGGGCAGACGGCCTCCGCGCTGTTCACAATAGGCTTTGGCCTCAACCCAAGAAACCTGTTCACGTGGTTTTTCGGCATCATCGTTCACAGCGGGCATGGCGGCTTGACCATTGTATTGATCGAACTGACCATTGGTGACTTCATATTGGTCAATCCAGAAAGGCGCATCGAAACAAATCTTTTCGGGCGGCTTTTCCATATCGGCGATATTTTGCGGGAGGCCCATGCTCATCGCCTCTTCGAGTTGGGTGTCATCACTCCCCATCACAAAACAGCCAGCAGGGACAAGTACCATCGGCACGCCATCAAATTCTTCAACCTGTGGTTCGGGAGTAGGCGAAGGGGTAGCCGTTGGTGGGCCGAACACCGTCAGCAAATCGGCGCGAATCCAGCCCTCTGTGCCATTATTGAGACGTACATTGAACCACGTCTCATCGTCATTGCTGCCGATGATGGTTACGGATGTGCCCTGCCGCAAAGTGGCAACAATCGGGGCATTGGTGTTGGGTTCACCGCGAACATTGACCTCACGATTTGTTTCGGCAATTTGAATGGCAGCAATCGCCAGTGCTGTTTGGGTTGGGCCAACTGCGTTGGTGGCACGGGCAGATAGGGTCTTGGAAGCATCAGCAGTGGCACGTACCGACAACGTCTGCACGGCGTTTTGCGTAGCTGATTGATGAGTGCCTGCGGCTTGTTGGGTGGCGGTTGCAGCGTCGCTAGTAGCTGCGACATCCACAGTGGCGGTAAAGGTGCGCGTTGGGGATGGGCTGGTGCTTGGCGTGGCGGTGGCTGTTGCCGAAGACGCAGTGGTGGGTTGGCGCGTAGAGGTACTGGTTGTGGTTGCCGAAGGCGCAGTCGTAGATTGGCGCGTTGGTGTAAATGTGCGAGTGGGGGTACGCGATGGGCTTGGGGTGGCCGTCGGTATCTCTGTCCCTTCTTCAGTCGCTTGGGCCGCCGCAGTACGCTCTGAATCCCGTGTCGCGCGGGCTTCTAAGGTTTCGACGGCGTTCGGGGTATTGGTGCGCGTGGCAGAAGGTGACAATACTGTGGTAGGCGTTGCTGTTGGCGAAGGGGATTCCGGGACATCCGTCGGTTCAGATGTGGGTTCCTCGGTGGCCTGTGCCACTCCTGCCTGAGCCGTTATCGTGCCATTCGCTGAGGCCGTCGCGGTCAAAATGCCCTGTGCGAGAATCAGAGGGTCGCTGGTTTCCGGCGTAGTGTTGCCTTCCCCGCCGTCGCCCCCATCGTCTCCACCACTACTCAGCACAACCGCGAGTCCGATGATAACAATCAGCGCGGCAACCCCAGCGAGCACCGCCATTTGCAGCCGCCGATTACGCGATGGCATTCCAGCAACAGGGGGTACGGTTGGTGGGATGGTTGTCGGGGGTGAACCGCCAGAGGGCACATCCGCAATGGTGGCCTGCATCGCCTCCGGTATTTGGCTGCCAGTGGGTGTAATCGTTGGCCCTTCCAAATTTGGCGGGATCGGCTGAAGCGGGACATTAAATTTACGGACAGGCAGTGGGGTGACAAAAAATCCGCTGGGTTCCTGCTTGGGACTAACCCGTACCGCCTCATCTAGCGCCTTCGCAAAGTCGGTAGTCGTGGGAAAACGGTTTTTAGGTTCTTTTTCAAAAGCTCGATCAAATACTTTTTGCAGGGCTTCTGGCAAATCGCCACGATGTGTATGAATCGGCGTCGGAACATCAAACATGTGCTTGTGCATGAGTTGATAGGGCGAATCGGCCTCGAATGGCATTTTGCCCGTCAGCATCGCATACACCAGCACCGCCAGCGCATATTGATCCGCGGCTGGGCCAATATCTTTACCCTGCCATTGTTCGGGGGCCATATAGGACGGCGTACCCATTGCGACGCCTGTTCCGGTGAGGGCGCTGGTCGCGTTGAGCAGTTTGGCGATGCCAAAATCCACCACAAAGGGTGTGCCCTGCCGATCAAACATGATGTTGTTGGCTTTGATGTCGCGGTGAATGACACCTTGACTGTGGGCATAATCCAACGCGCTTGCCAATTGGCGAGTGATGTCGGAGGTTTCTTGCAGGGAGGGAAGTGGGCGATTTTCTTCAAAGCTGTGAGTCAGCCGATCCGCCAATGTGCCGCCCGTCAACAAACGCATCACAACATAGCTGATGCTGCCCTGTGTGCCGTAATCATAAACCGGGACGATATTTTGATGCTCAAGTGCGGCGGCGGTGCGGGCTTCGCGGGTAAAACGTTCGATATAACCCGTTTGGGCCGCCAATGAAGCAGGCAGCACTTTAATGGCTACCTCGCGTTCGAGGGTGCGCTGGAAGGCCCGATAGACTGCCCCCATGCCGCCTTCGCCTAGCAGTTCGCGCAGTTCATATTGGCCCAGTGTTTGCCCTGCAAGGTTCTGAATGCTCATAGATTAATCGCCTGTGCTACAGCAGTTCGATAAATTCTTCAACGGTTAGTCCTGCTTGATTGATAATGGCACGGAGCGTACCGGGTCGCAATTCTTTATGATTGGGTACAGCCATTGTTATTTTTGGGCTATCGCGCTTAACAATCATATGACTCCCCTTTTGATGATCTAGGTAGAATCCTATTTGTTCAAGCGCCTTGACGCAAGTCCACCCCGAAACAACTGGTAACTTGCTCACGAATTTAGCATCACCTCAAAAATAATATCTTCGGGGACAGGCTCACCATGTTTCTGTAAAGATTCGATATACGCCTCAATCGCCTCTTTGATATTTTCGAAGGCTTCTTCACGAGTGTCGCCTTGACTGAAACAGCCGGGTAAGCTGGGGCATTCGACCCAATACCCACCATCCTCTTCTTGGTGCAATACAACATAACGTGAGCCTGTCATTTCAGCCTATCCCATATTGCTCAACATCATCTACTATCCCTACTATGACGGCGCGGACGGGGGCAGTGTTCCCGGCCTGTAAAATTTGGCGTGCGCCTGTGCCTTCATCGAACACCAAAACAAAATCCCCCACCCCGGCCTGTACGTCATCCACCGCCACGTCATAGGTCGAGGTTGGCTTATTGTCCAAATCAAGCCGCTGCACCAGCATTAACTTGCGGCCTTCATAAAAAGGATGCTTGATGGTGGCGACCACATTACCGACAACCCGCGCCAAGTACATGGGCTATTGCTCCTCCGGTAACAAGGGGGCATGAACATCGTCCACGATGCCGACAATCGCCGCATCCACCGGGACGAAACTTTCCTCCAATGCGAGGGCAGCTTCGCGGCTGGCGACGACAAAGACCAACTCGCCCAATCCAGCTTGGCGGGTGGCATCCACCGCGACATAGGGTTCGCCGGAGGGCAGGCGGCGTTCATCAAGGGGCTGGACGATGAGAAATTTCACGCCCTCCAACCCCTCGGCTTTGCGGGTCGAAACCAACGTGCCAATGACCCATGCAAATTTCATGTGCCTTTGTCATCCTTCTGATATTTCACGTCGCCGCCAACCTCGACGGTATCCACAATCGCCATGATGACGGCATCGGCAGGGCGGTCTTTGGTGGCTTCGGTTTGGCGTGCCGAACTGCCCGTGCAATACAGCACGACCTCACCCGGCCCCGCCCCAACCGCATCCAACGCGACCAAATAGCCGCTGCCCAATTTGCCATCCAAGCCAAAAGGACGCAGGATGAGCATTTTTAGTCCATCGAGGCGCTGGCTTTTTTGGGTCGCCACGACTGTGCCAACGACCTGAGCCAATTGCATAGGGATTATTCCAAGCCTGAATCGGCAACAGCGTCGGCGCGGCCTAAGGGCATAATCTTGTCTACATTGGCGTGGGGGCGTGGAATGACATGTACCGCAACGACTTCGCCAATTTTTTCCGCACCCCGTACCCCGGCCTCAACGGCTGCCTTGACCGCCGCGACATCACCACGTACCACTGCGGTAACATAGCCACCACCCGTTTTTTCATAGCTGACCAGTTCGACACGGGCCGCTTTGACCATCGCGTCTGCTGCCTCGACGAGGGCCGCGAAGCTCTTGCATTCAATCATTCCGAGTGCATCCGACATTGAAATTGCTCCTTAAAATTTGAACAGTGAAATAAATCAATAGGCGCCGCGTGATGACCCGCCCGCCGATTTTCTGCCGCTGGCCTCCTGTACAATCCGCACCCCGGCACTTGCACCAATGCGGGTCGCCCCGGCAGCAACCATCTTTTTAGCATCTTCATAGTTCCGCACCCCACCCGATGCCTTCACACCCATTTCTGAACCGACGACATAACGCATCAGGGCGACATCGGCGGCGGTTGCGCCCCCACCACCAAAACCCGTTGAGGTTTTCACAAAATCGGCCTCGGCGACTTTGGCAATCTGACAGGCGGCGACTTTTTCCTCATCGTTGAGCAGGGAGGTTTCGAGAATGACCTTACACAAGGCGTTGGCAGCATGGGTCACATTGACCACCGACGCAATATCTTTCAACAACAGCTTGTAATCGCCAGATTTTAACGCGCCGACGTTCAGCACCATGTCAATTTCGGTTGCGCCTTCACCGAGGGCTTTTTGGGCCTCAAACGCTTTGACTTCGGGCGGCGTTGCGCCTAAGGGGAAACCGACCACCGTGCAAACTTTGACATCCGACCCCTTTAATAAATCCGCGCATAATTTGACATGGGTAGGATTCACACACACCGACGCAAAATGATAGGTGCGGGCCTCATGGCACAATTGGGCAATCTGGTCAGGCGTAGCATCTGGCTTCAGCAAGGTATGGTCAATCAAACGGGCCACGTCTTGATCAGCTGGTAGCGCCCCCGGCACAGAAGTAAAGCGCGTCGCACCGACCTCTTTTAATTGACGGACTTCTTTGGGCCGATCCGCTACACAGCGTCCATCGCTGCAATCGTTGGCAGGTTTGGCAGAGGAGGGCTGTGATTTTTCGGTTTGCAGCCCCGCCAGCACTTGTTTGGTAATTTGATCCACCAACTTTTCTAACTGGGCATTATTCATGCTTTCGTACCCTTTAAATACCGATATTCAATCTGCATGATTTTATTCACACGGCGAGCATGTCTGCCACCCGCAAATTCGGTGGTGAGCCATGTTTGTACAATTTGCTTGGCGAGCGCCTCACCGATTAGCCCCGCGCCCAATGTCAGCACATTGGCATCGTTATGTTCGCGGCTGTTGATGGCAGTGGCGTTATCATAACACAAAGCGGCACGAACCCCCGGCACTTTGTTGGCGGCCATTGAACTGCCAATACCTGCCCCGTCAATCAAAATACCGCGCCACGCCTTACCCTGACTGACCGCCAACGCGACCGCATGGGCAAAATCGGGATAGTCTACAGCTTCACGACTGTTCGTGCCCAAATCCAAAACACTATATCCCTCGGTTTTCAAATATTCCTTGAGGATTTCTTTGAGGGGATAACCACCATGATCCGCACCCAACGCCACAATAGGCGCTTGGGGCTTATCGGGTGCAATTTCAGGTTGTGGGCCTGCGTCATGGGCAATCAATTCAATCCGGCGCATGAGGGCGGCTTCACGGGCTAAAGGGGTAACAATCGCGCCCTCTGGGATACGAAAACTCGTCCCTGGCGGTACGGCGTTGAGATCATCTTCGGTAATCAGGCGGCGCTGATCACCGGATACACCGAGTTCGCGTTGCAGTGCTTCCCGCACCAATTGGCGAATTTGTTCTTCGTTCAATTAATTCCCACCCAGATAGATAATGCCCGCCATACCAATGATAAACAAGCCCAACAGGATATAAAAAATACGTGCGCCCAGCCGCCCAAAAATGGCGACAAAAAATCGAGCACGGCGGCTGTTCATAAACCAATTCCAGTCCATTACCGCCCCAACAATTGTAAAAGCACCAGCGCCGAATAATAACAAAAATGTCAATAAATTATTGTTCATCGTTCCTCTTTGGCGGGGTGAAATATTGCAGCTATTGTACAGCAGAAATGGGGCAACGGATAATTTTTGGGAACGACCTTGCTGGTAAAAACTCGCACCATGCGTACAATAGTCGTTTGTCTGAATGGCCTAGTAATGAATAGGGCCATGACATCACTTACGCTTTTTTGGGAGATGAACCAAGACGCATGAGCGACACACCCGCCAGCGGACGCACCAGCCTATTTGATAATCGTTATCGTTATGACCACATCTATCCACGCGGACGATCCGGCGAAACCCTCCGCGCATGGGATACGCAAGACCACGATCGGCCTGTGGTGGTCAAACGCCCCGCCCCCCAAGATGCCCCCCCGATGCGGGCCGCCCAAGAAGTCAGTATTCGCAACGAACGCAAAGCCCTTGAACGTTTGGCAGGCCATCCGGCGTTGGCGGAACTGCGCGGCGCGGGATCGTTTAAGGTTGGCGCACAAACGCATACCTACATTGCGATGGATCGGGCCGATGGGCAAATTGTGGCTGACATGGTGCGCGAATTGGCGGAGAAGGGTGAACGCCTGCCCACGCTGGAAATGCTGGTGATGGTTGACCAGTTGCTCGATTTGCTGGCCCTCGCACATGAACAGCAGGTCGTCTACAACGATGTGGACGCCAAGCATCTGTTCTGGAATCGTGACCTGTATCGCCTGAAGGTGATTGACTGGGGCAATGCCGTTTTGTTGGACGAGGGCGGCGGGCCAAGCAATGTGACGCGGCAGAGTGATATTTATCAGGTGGGGGAACTGCTGTTTTACATTATTTCGGGGGGGGCACGTTTCGACAGTGAAGCCACCGCCGATGGAGAACATATTGTGCTGTTTGGCAGTGATACCACACATGTCCCCGCCAGCCTGAAAAATGTGATTACACGGGCGACCCACCCCAACACACGCCGCCGCTTTTCGACAATTGCCGAACTGCGCCAAGCCCTGCGCGAAGTACGCAAGCCGCTGGAAGATAAACGCGAATCCCAACTCAATGAAACGCGGCACGAGGTTAATTTACGCAATAGCAAACAGGAACTTGAAAACGCCGCCGCCAAATTGCAGACTATCATTGCGCTTGACCCCGGTTATCCCGAAAGCCGCCGTTTGCAATCGGAGATTGAACTAAAATTACACCGCCTCGCCCTCCAAGCCGATATTGACGCGGCGCGAATTTATCTGGATACGGCGAATTGGTCACGGGCGGTTGAGGTGCTGTTGGAATTATTGGATGATGCCGACGAACAGACCGCCGCCACCATTCGTTTTATCATCGCCAGCGCGGAACTACTCGAAAAACGCAAAGCGACCCAACCCCCAGCGGCCTTCTCCCCTGCGATTGATGAATTGATGCGCGGCGACCCTCAGCAGGCGGGTTATTTGCTGCTGACGAGCGGCACACCCGATGAAGATCAACTTTTGATCGCTGAACGGTTGGCTGCGCTCGTGCCAGAAGTGATTTTGCTGCGACCCCACCTCGCCCGTCTGCGAATGGAGACTTCCGCTCTGCCTAAGACCGAAGAAATCTTGGATACACTAGATCGGTTGGAAAGCACGCTCGACAGCCGCCCATCTGAAGCGGGATTACAGGGGATTTTGGGGATATATCAGGCCATCGGGACACGCCTCGAAAGTTTGCGACCTGCGTTAGAAGCCGTCTCAAAAAATAACAGCCGTTTGATTGACCCCCTCAATCGGGCACACCGAGCGGTCAATATGCTGACCGAGCATCTGCGCGAAGTCGGACATTTTGTGTATACCGACCCGACCCGTGCCGGAAATACCCTACGCGCCGCCAGCAATATTGACCCCGCCAACGCCTATTTTGGTGAACTGAATGATTATTTTGATGAAGTCCATCAGATGCTGGAGGCGTTGGGGTCGTTTAAACCACGCGCCGATGGGTCTGATCTTGCCGACTGGTTTGACCGAGTGCTGGATTTTCTGAAACCCTATGGTGAAGATTTGACAGATGAGGCGCTGCATCGGGCTATCCAGACGTTGGAAGCCACCGCTACGACATGGATGACCACCCAAGATATGATCATTTTTGGTCGGCGGACGATTGCCCAACATAACCTCACCCGCATGACCAACCTGATGCAGCCGTTAAATAAAAATATCGCGGCGTGGTATGAGAAATTAGGCAAGGAAGTCGGCGAAGCGACCTATGTCGAACGCCTAAGCCTGAATAACAAACTGGGGCAGCGACTGATTGAGGGTTATGAGACATGGGATGCGGGTAAACCGTCGCAGGTGGTCGAGTTGGCGGGGCAGATGGAGCGCCTTGCCCAGACCGATGCTGAAAAACAGGCGGTGGAACGGCTCAAGGGATTGGGGGAAATCTGCCAGCATTGGCTCGAAAATCATGGGCCGGATGATCGGCAGTTAACCGACCAGACCGAACGCCAACTCGATGACCTGTTTTTCCCGGACGAAAATCAGGAGCGCGACACCTTTGCCAAACAGATGAAAACCACCGATCTGTACCTAAAGACGATGGCACGCGGGTTGGTGGAGCATATGCGGCAAAGCAGCACCGCTGGCATCCGTCTGCTGTTTTTGCATTATGTGTGGCGTGGGGTGATGTGTGTGCAAAATGATGCGCTGCAAGATGCCGATTTTTGGCGCGAGGCGGCCCTCAAAACATTACCAAAGGGGCGCTCGAATCCCATCTTTGCTGAATTTGACCGAATATTCACCGGACGCCAATTGGTGCTTGAAGCGCAAACCGCCCTCGAAAAAGTACATGGCCCCAGCGATTTATTGAGCTTACGGACGCTATTTAATCAACCGCTGGCTGACCAATGGCTGAGTGAGGCACAACAGGCCGTCCGACAATTGGAAGTGGCGCTACGCCATTGGGAAGATGGTGACTTCCGGGGAGCGAAAAATGCCTTTGATGGGGCGCTGATTCAATTGCAGGCGGCTGAAGATAAGTCGCGTTTGGATTTGAGTCAGATCAAAAAATGGGTGACACCATTGCGCGATGCGGCAATTGATTTGCAGGCCGCCCGTCTCAAAATTGAACAAATCGCCAACTCCACCAAGATTCCTGAGGATGCCGATTTCACCGCGCCCGATTTGGCGGTAGACCCTACCATTGAGCCGCTGTTGGAGGAGATGGTTAAGACGACTGAGCAGTTGTTGGGGGTGGATTATTCACATCAAGTCCGCCAATGGTTAAGCACGTACCGGGCGGTCTTGGAAACACATCAGACTAAAAATCTGGATCGTGGGCAAAAACTCATCGCGTATGAAGCCCATTTCAACGGCCTGTTTATCAACAAACATCCGGCCTATCCCCTGTTCCAGACATGGCAGTTGATCGCACATCGCCTGCCGGATGATTTTGGCGTACCTGAACCACCCCCGCCGCCCGTCGTGACACCGCCCTTCCCCATCGAGCCACCCATGCCGGAGGAAGATTATGATGAGCCACGTTCGGCCCGCGCCAAACGCCGCACCTCGCAAGCGAGTGCTACGCATCAAGTTGGCTTTGAGGATGAAGAAGGGGTCGCCTATGAGGAAATATCCGAAGGCGCAGGCATTCCTTGGGGCATCATCGCGGCGATTGTGGTGGTCGTGGTAGGGGTCATCGGTTTCGTCCTGATTGCAAGCGGAGGTGGGGATAATGGCGATAATCAAAATAATGGTGGCAATAACAACACCCAAGTCAGCAATGTGCCACCTGCCACCCGTGAACCCGACCCGATTATCGCGCCGGAGACCCTTACGCCAACCAGCACGACCACCGCTACCGCATCGCCCACCGCAACAGAGACTGTAGCTCCAAGTCCAACCGAGATGGCAGTCACGGAAACCCCAACATCCACCAATATCCCACCGACGGATTTGCCCACCGCGACGGATGCTCCGATAGCGACCAATACAACCGCTCCCACTGCAATAGGCGGCGGAGGTGGTTTTAACAGTCCATCGGTCAATGCCCTCGCTATTTTCGATCTCGTTCCGGCGGACGAATATGGCTGGAACTCGGATTGGTTTAGGCCAGCGGCAGGTGGGGTCTGGCAATTGGGGGTATCGAAATCGGCGGGTGGAAACGCCCCAATTATTGTGTCACTTACCCCTGACATTTTGGGCAGTTTCTTTGTCTCAGATCGGATCACCGCCGCCGAAGCCGAAATGGAATTGACGGTGTATGATGCCGCTGATATTCCAAGCGGGGTCTATTTTGGGCTGGGCATTGAGAATGAAGGCCGTCAGCGGGCCTCCGCCGAAGTGCGACTGGTGCAAGATGGGGTTGTGAATATCGGGACGCGGCAAGATGGGGCATTCCGAGGGCGCACCCAGTATCCCTTGAGTGTTATCCGGCTGGTATTGCGGGTCGAAATTAATGAGGATGGCACGGCCATGTTCTTCATTGATAACCAATTGGTGGGGCAATCTGAGGCACGCTATGGTGCAGATGAACCCGTCACAGTGGTGTTATATACCTCCAGCGGCGGGGTGTTTGTCTCGGTGACGCGCTTGGAATTCGACTTTGATTAAAACGTAGCGCAAACGGCTGAAATTGTCAGGAAAGTCGGGGTAGCCTGCGCTACAATTGCGTGGCTTGGGAATTTTAACTGTAATGGAGTTGGCAGTTGCCAGAAATTGCCTTAAACGAACGATACATCATCAAAAATTATGTTGATAGCTTTGCGCTGGGGCACTATGCGCGGGTGCTGGAAGCGGTGGATATATCGAAAGGCCAGACGGTGGCCTTAAAGGTCATGCGACCTGAACATCTTGACCGCGAAGCCGCCCCCAAATGGGAAGCACAGGCCTTTCCGCATGAAGCTGATTTATTGATGCGTTTGGCAGATCACCCAACCCCGGTGCGCCTGCTAGACTGTGGTTATCTATCGGCCAGCGGGGAGTATCCCTCCAGTGGGATACTGCTGTCGTTTGGCACGAACGCGGCGGCCTTTCGAGAGGGGCTGTATACCAATATCGCACGCGGTTGGCGGCCCTACTTGGCGTTGGAATATCTGCCCCGCGAACATAACCTGCTGTATCAAATGCAAGTGCAGCGGGGTCAACAGCGCCGTCGCCTGCCCACTGAGGAAGGCATTGATCTGGCGATGCAGTTTGGCACGCTGCTCCAAGCCGCCCATAGTCAGGGCATTGTCTACATGGATCATAAATTGGAGCACATTTATTGGGATGGCGAGACGTTACGCATCATTGACTGGAATAGCTCCAAATTATTGGAGCCGGGTCGCCAAACCCAAACATTGGATAATTCACGACAGAAAGACATTCATCATTTGTGTGTGGGAGTGTTATATCCGATTTTTACGGGCCTCTCTCCCCAGCGCGGCGGGTTACGACCCCAACCCGCTGGCATGAGCGAAGTGGATGCTCGCTATAACGATGTGCAGCATCTTGATTTCTCAGTCGAGCCAAGTTTGAGCAGTGCCATCACCGATTTATTGGAAAGCGGCGCTCGACAGGATTTACCTACCGCCGATTATTTTTTACGACGGTTGGAACAGGTGGCGGTCAAGTTTGGCTGGGAGTCATATATTCGCGGCACGGAACCGGCCCTCAAAGAAGCCCGCGACTATATGCGCGACGGCTTGGCGAAATTACGACATGGCGAAGATTTAGTCCGCGAGGCACTGAATTTGCTCATCGAAGCGGCCTCGATAGAAGACATCAACGACGATATGGATGCCGAACTGCGCCGTTTGATGAAAGGCATTAACGAATTTTTGAATGCCCGTGTGATTCCATAGAAATTTTTGGGGAGAAAATTAGATGACCGATTTGCGTGATGCGCTGGATCAACTGCGGCATGATATTCAAGACCTGCCCCCTAGCCCAACTTCAGCCGATACCGCCGAACTCGAAAAGATAGCACGGGAACTTTTGGCACAGAGCAAAAATACTGCGTATGAAGATGAGGCCCGCGAACTTTTTAGTCTGTTGGCCCGATTGAGTGCCCCCAGTTCGGCCTCGGCAGAGTCCAATCAGATACGGGGGTTGTTGCGACGGGCACGCATACGCATTGAAATCGCTGGGGATGATCACGATTTTGATGAGGCGATTGATATTCTGGCGCAGGCGCTTGATCTCGACCCCGGTTATGTTGAGACGCACGATTTATTGATGCAAGCGGCGCAGCATAGTCCGCAACATGCCATTAAGGTGCAGGGGTTATTGGATCGCTATGGTCTGGTTCTCAATTCCGAAGATGAGACCGAAACGCCTGTACCCCCACCAGCCGCCCCTACTAAACGTGCCGAAACCGCGCCACCTCCTCCCCCAAAATCGGCTGATATGGCATCTAGTGGGCCTGCTGACGCCTTGTTGTCGGAAATCGCCTCGGCCTATTACGCGGGGGATTATGCCCGCACGGTGGATTTAGCGAACCGACTCCTTGCGACTGACCCGAATAACGCACAGGCGGCGGAATATCGCCAAAAAGCCGATGACAATATGATGCGCGGCGTCGTGCCCGATCATCGCATCCCCTTTGATGCACGGGTGGCTTATAACCGGGCGAATTCGCTGGTGCGGGCCGGCAACTATGACGAAGCCCAGCGGCTGTATCGGGAAGCACGGGATATTGCCGAACGGGCAGGCATCCCCAGTTGGAAAGATGTTGAACAGGCCCTGCTCGAAATTCAAGATTTGGCGCTGGCCCGTGAACTCCTAGCGGATGGGGATCGTCTGCTGATGGCCGATGATTGGGGCGGCGCACTGGCGAAATATGAAGGGGCATTGCGAGTCGTGCCAAATGACCCCGAAGGCGAAGAACGGGTAGCCCTCGTCCGCGAAGTGCAGCAGCAGTATGACCAAGCCAACGTGCAGATGAATATGTTGAGTGGGTCGCTGCTGAAACGGGCCAAAGGGCTGACCGATCTGCTGAATATGGCCTCGCGCATCCGCCAAAAATTACCCGGCAGTGAACGCCTGCAAGCGATGGTGTATGAAACCAACAGCCGGATTCAAAATATCAAAGCGCAACTCATCGCACAGGGCGAAGGAGCATTGGGGCGGATCGAGGCTGTGACTGCCGTTGAAGAAAAATTACGCTTGGTGGATGAAGCCATTGAAGCGCTCCGTACCGCCGTTGAGTTGGATGCCGCCGACCCCAAAGCCATGAATTTATTGCAGCAGGCCCAACAATTCCGCGCCGATTTGGGTGAGGGACGACAGGTCATGGAACGGGCCGCCGCGCTGATTGCCCAAAACTTTGATAACGAATTAGCCCAAGCCCGCCAGATGCTGAGTGGATTGCGACATCAAGCCCAAGACCCACGCTATCGGATGCTAGTCGCCGATTTGTTGAGTCGCCATCTGGAACGGGTCGAGGTGGCAATTGACCGCCGCGATGCCGCTACTGCTGAACGCTGGTTAGCCATTGCCAAAGAAGAACCCTTCCGCATTTTGGGGCGGCGCACCGAAATTTTGAAATTGGAAGATGAAGTGCGCGGATTACGACAAGGGCGGATTATTCGACGGGTGGCCCTCGGTGGCGTGGCGCTGTTGATATTGGGAGCGGTCTTGGTGTTAAGCCGGGATGCGTGGGAACCGATTGTCAATCCACCCCCAACCGATACCCCACAGCCAACCGATACCCTGACACCCAGCAACACACCGACGGCGACGAGTACCGCTTCCGTCACACCCACTGCCACGCCACAGCCATCTGACCAAACCGCGACGGCGGGAGTCATTCAGACACGGATTGTAGGCACACAGCAATCGGTGGATGCGATAACACAAACGGCGGAAGGTCTTGTCGCAGGGCAAACCGCTACCAGTCGTTTTATTGATGAGCAGGCGACGATTAGCTTTAACGCCACCAGTGTGCAATCCACCCTAATTATGCGAACCGAACAAGCGCAGGCAACTGTCAACTATTTTAATACACAGACTGCCACCTATCAGCCGCCCTCACCCACCATCCGCCCCAGTGAAACCAACACCCCGACGGCAACGGCAACCGTACAAGAGGTTTTATGTCGGGTAGGCAACGCAAGTTATTCAGACGGAATCAATGTTCGAACCAGCCCTTCGGTTGGAACAGTCATTACTCGAATGCAGTTTAATCAAGCGGCAGATGTCTTGGCGCAGCAGATGGGGGATCAGAATCGCATTTGGTTCAAAATTCGCTATGTGCTGGGATCAGCGACGGTTGAGGGGTGGATACAGAGCGATTTAGTGCTGCAATTGACACCTTGCCCACAGCTTAACAATTAGCACATAAATAAAAAATCCCGCCGACAGACAATCAGCGGGGTTTTTGTTTACCTGAGTATTCCCCAAACCCACCCTCACCGTTTTTCTCATCAGACCAGCGCATGGTAGTGCAAGTTGCAAAGTGCAGTTGTGAGGTTTGTGCCCCATGCTGGGCAGTTCTGTGCATAGGTTTTGCCGCCCCGCGCTAGGATAACTTTATCAAGTTAGTGAGTTGAGCAGTTAGACTCGGCTTTCTCTACGAGTATTTACGCTCGCTTCTGATTTCAAAAAATGGCTACACCAAACTCAGGCATCTTCAACTAAAGCAAATCCACCTGCCAATTCATTTGCTGAATGACCGTATCCAGTTCACGGTGACGTTGGGCCAAACGGTCAATACGCTTTTGCAAATCAGCAATGGAGACCGTCACCACATACTTGATTTCCGAACGGCCATAGCGGAAATCGGGTTGGGCAGTCGCAGCAATCAATTGCGTCAGCATATTGCGTTCCATCGCCAACGTATCACGGTCGGCAAGGGCGTCAGTTAAGGTCAGTCCTTCTCCAAAAGGCGTGGCGGCGTTGGTACGATTGATACGCTTGATGATGTCGGTGTATTCCGCCAGCACCCGTTCCATCTCGGTCAACAATTCCTGTGGATTTTCGGGTGGGGCTTCGCCTTCCTGAATTTTGGCGCTCCGGTTGAGGCGTTCCCGCAGTTGAGCAATGCGCTTTTGGGCATCGGCCCGTAAAATCAATGCTTCGGCTAATTTCATGGCACCTCCCAATTTCCAATAAATCACTATTTAGTATTATATAGCATTTTTTACAGTTCACAAGAGGTCAATATTTGAAAAAAATGAACATTAAGATTAGAGCCAGTGGTTTTTGTGGGTTAGATGGAAGGGGATTGTCAGGCAAACATCGTTAGCAGAGACAAAAAAAACCAGCTATATTCTGGTTGTGGGACGTATAGGACTCGAACCTACGACCTCTTCGATGTCAACGAAGCGCTCTAGCCAACTGAGCTAACGTCCCATTGATAAATAAGATTATAGTGCGGCACAATGGATTTGACAAGATAGTAATTTACTCAATGGCAAATTTTACGGCTGGCAACGGCTGATGAACATGACATTCAATGAATTAACGGATCTTCTGCCAACCCTGACCGCAGGCGTCTTGGCAATCGGACTCATTTTATTTTTGCTGGCGCTGCGGCTCTTTCGACGTGGACGCCGAGCCAGTATGTGGCAAAGTCGGCGACAGGCAGGCAGGCGCGGATTCCGCTTGATGCTGACGGCGATTGGCTTTTTGGGCCTTAGCGCGATGCTGTGTGTCACTACCCTTGTTTTCAATAGTTTGGATGAAGATGAGGGCGATAACACTACACCTGTTGTCGCCGCCGCAACCACTGAGAGCGCAATCGTACCAACCGAAACACCAACCAGCACAGCGACTTTTGAGATAACCGACACCACGACGGCGACCACTACCCCAACCTCGACGCTTGAGGAGGTGGTGACAGACGAAGCAACTGAGGCATCCACTGAGTTAGCAACCGAGCCAAGCACTGAAGAATCGGCAGTGAGCAGTGGTGGTGAAGACCAGATAACTCCTTCGCCGGAAAACACAATGACCCAAGAGCCTTCCAAAACAGCAAGTGCTACGGCCTCGCCTTCTTCCACCACAACCAGCACGGCCACAAGTTCGCCGACGATGACCGATACCGCGACAGCGACCATTACCACCACACCAACAGAAGCACCCACCGCAACACCCACCATTACGCCCTTCCCCACCCTACTCTCCAATATTGCGTCCCCAGAAGCCCAAGCAACCCCCGCCGAAAATATTAGTATGCGCATTGCCGCAATTTCGGAAGGATTGACAGCCGATTTTCAGCCCCTTAGCCCACGCGAAATATTTGAGGTCGGGGTGCCGCGTCTCTACTTTTTCATCCATTTCCGCAATATGAACTCGGGCATCCTCTGGCGACCTGCCCTCTTTAAAGATGGGGCATATTTTGATGGAGGCTCATATTTATGGGGGCTGCAAGCGGAAGGGGAAAGTTATTTCTTTTTTGGTAGGGGCAGCGGATTTGAGGCCGGCAGTTATGAAATCCGCATTTACATTGGGGATGAAGCCGAGCCGCTGGCAACTGAGACCTTCACGATTCAGTAAATTACCAACGACTCGCCGATAGCCTAGCCTAATTTCTTCAATTCCACCGCAATCTGGGCTGCGACGGAAGCATTATTCCGCAATAGGGCTAGATTCGCTTGGAGACTCTCGCCGCCGGAAATCTCCACCAAACGGGAGAGCAAAAAGGGCGTGATGTCTTTACCGACCACATGCTGGGCATCAGCATCGGCAAGGGCCTGTTGAATATCAGCCTCAATTTTAGCTGGGTCAAGCGCGGCACTGGTTGGAATGGGGGCTGTAACTAAGACCCCACTCCGCATTCCGAAGCCCCAATGAGCAGACAATAGGGCGGCGGCTTCACGCGGGTTATGCACACAATCTTGGAGCATTAAACCACTGGTGGGTGTATAAAAAGCCGGGAATTCATGGGTTTGATAGCCCACTACCGGGACGCCATAGGTTTCGAGCCATTCTAGTGTGCGGGGCAGATCCAAAATCGCTTTCGCACCTGCACAGACTACCGCGACAGGTGTTCGGCTGAGCTCGGGTAAATCGGCGCTGACATCCCACGCCGCGCCACGATGGACACCGCCAATACCCCCTGTCGCAAAAATGTGAATCCCTGCCATATACGCCACTAGCATTGTGCCTGCTACCGTTGTTGCTCCATATTCGCGGCGAGTGATCACCGAGCCAAAATCGCGGCGGCTGACCTTACGGACAGGGGTATCACCAGTGGCTAGACGTTCCATCTCATGTGGGGAGAGGCCCGCTTTGACATGGCCTTCAATAATGGCAATGGTGGCAGGCACAGCCCCATGCTGACGCACAATCGTTTCCAATTCCTGCGCCAACTTCAAATTATCGGGCCACGGCAGACCATGTGAAATCACGGTGGATTCGAGGGCCACAATCGCACGACCGACGGCTTTGGCCTCGGCTACTTCTGGGGAAAGAATCACAGGATTTTCAGTTTTCATTTGACCTCTACTGGGGTGCATCTACTACGGGCAAGGTGCTAGTATCGCCTGTCACAGTGACAAAAGCGGCTAAAATCCATCCATAACCCGTCCCAACTTCAATCGCGTACCATGCTGAATCGGCGCTACGTCCAGCGACCGAGACTGCCTCGTTAGGTAATGCCTCAAATACCACTTGATAGGATGTGGCAGGACCTTGTCGTACCGGAGTCCCGGTGTTCACCGTTCCGGGTATACCGGGCGGGAAATCGGGAATTCCACTGACTTCCTCCGTTGCCGCTGGCTCAGAACCGCCACTTGTGGATGATTCGGGTGTGACGGCAGGTGGCAAAATATCGGGGGCGGGTTTTATCATAATGCTGGTGGTCGCTATAGCACTAGCCGTCCCATCGGCGCGAAAGGCTTGCACATTGACCAAATAAGCCTGATTGCCTGCTGCCGTCCATGTCAGGATTGCTTCGAGGCGTGCATCACCAGCGGAGTTAGCAGCTTCTTGAGTCAAGATCACAGGTTGACCGGGAATATCAATGGTGGCTTCAATCCGCGCCACACCCGGCCCTAGATCACGCGCGACGGCATGGATAGTTATTTCTGACCCGACCGCGTAGGCAGTTCCAGCAGCGGGGGCAAGAATCAACACCGTCGGACGGTCTTCGGTGAGCAGCGGCTTTTCGGATGTGGCGCTATCCTCAGAAATGAGGTTGCAGGCCAATGTTGCAAGCAATAAGGCAATAAGGGCAATCAAAATGGGCTGCGAGTTGCGTTTTGGCATAGTTCCTCGCCTGTATGAAGATAATCAATTTTGGCGACTCAGTTTACCACAGAATCCCCTAACTCAAGGTAGGTTTCTGCCCGCCGCCTTCCAAATTTCTGATAAAATTAGGAGTGAATCTTTTGGCAATAGGAAATTCTATGTCCGCAGAAGAATATGAAAAAAAGATAGCGTCTTACAATAGAAACGACCTTATTACGTTATGGGATGCTATAAAAGAAAATAATGCACCTGATTGGCAAGCAGGTAAGGCGTTAGAATATTTGGTGCTGAGGGCATTCCAACTTGAAGGCGCTGAAGTACGATGGCCCTATAGTGTTCATTACGGGAAACAGGAAATTGAGCAGATTGATGGTGTGATCTATCTTGATTACCTGATCTGCGTTATTGAATGTAAAGATCAAAAGGAACCTGTTTCTGTCGAGCCGATTGCAAAATTAAGAAACCAATTGACCCGAAGGCCAAGTTCCGTTTTTGGGGTGCTATTTAGTCGCAGTGGATTTACCGATCCAGCTATTACCCTAGCGCAATTCATCAGCACCCAAACGATATTGATTTGGAATGGTGACGAGATTTCATATGCACTTGAGAAGGGTTATATGAAAGAGGGTCTTATCAGAAAATATCGCCATCACGTTGAATATGGCTTTATAGACTATGACATCCGAGTAGGAGGTTGAGCAAATGAAGGCTTACATTGTAACTGAGGGGCAATCCGATTCGGAGATTCTCAAACGCCTTTTACCACCAGAAATCACAAGCCATGTGGAATTTTTGATTGGCGGTGGACGTTATTCCATCCAATCTTTTGCGCGAACTTTATTGGTGGTCAAACAACTGCCCGTTGCGATTGTCATTGACGCTGATACCGAAGATACGCCCTCTATTGAGGAACAGCGCCATAATCTTTATGATTTGCTCAATCAAGTCTCGCCCGGAATTCCGTTTGACGTATTTTTTGCCGTGCCAGAAATCGAATCCGTATTCTTTCAAAATCGGGAGCTACTGGAAGAAATACTAGATCATCCATTTACCGACGTGGAATGGGAAATGGGGAAACGTCACCCTAAAGAGATTTTGCAAACAATTCTGGGCACATCGTCAACGCCTGTCTATGATATTCTGGGGCATCTTAGTGATAAGGCAGTAGCAGTTCTACGCTCTCATCCGCTAATCAGGCAAATTGAAGGCTTTCTTAGTTCAGTAGCCATCTTGAGTTAGGATAGTCTCTAAAACAGTTTTGAAACGGCGACTTCAAAACCGGGGATGATTTCGCCACCCAACAGCACATCATCAATGGTTAGGAGCTCTAGGTTGGTTTGGCCCTGTTTGTAGATAGTTACAGTCTTAGAGTCCGCATCTACGAGCCAAATGACCAATACACCATCTTTTAGGTAGCGTGAGATTTTGCGGTTAATTTTGGTTAGGCGGTCTGTTGGGGAGACCACTTCAACGACCAAATCAGGCACGATAGTCAGCGGTTTTTCTTCCCAATCGGGGTCATTTTCGGCTAATGCCACCAAACGCTCGGCCCGGATGAACATGATGTCAGGTACACGCGAACCAAGAATTTGCTCACCAACATAAATCAGATATGGGGTTTTTAGAAACGCTTCGCCGTGATTTTCTGTTTCAACAAAATCACCTATCCATCTAGCTATACGTGAGGCGATACGTCCTATTCGAACTACCTGCGGAACAACACGAATTTTTTGACCATCCACTAACTCAAATGGCCCTTTATCGCTATATGTCCGCAAAAATTCCTGAAGGTTCATAGCCTCAACCCATCGCTACCACGAACGCGATGGCCTGCTCCTCGGTGTGGCTGAGGCTGATGTCCCATGTACCCAAACCTATTTCATCGGCGAGTTCACGGGCACGACCATGCAGATGTAGAACGGGGCGGCGGCGTTCATCTGCCAAAACTTCAATCTCGACCCATTTCACATCCCCAATGCCCGTACCAAGCGCCTTTGCTACTGCTTCCTTAGCCGCGATACGCGCTGCCAAACGATGATACACCCCACCACAATACTCACGCTCGGCGGGGGTAAAAAATCGCTCAAAAAAACGTTCACCATGTCGAGAGATGGCCCGTTCAACCCGAGCCACCTCAAGCATATCTACGCCAACACGCAGCATGGTTTACACCACCGGCCCTTCCAATTCTGGGCCAGCCACCGCCAGCGCAAAGGCATCGGTTGACCAATAACGGCGCATAGCCTCTTGTAATTGGGAGGCTTGCAGACTGTTAATCATATCGGCATAACGACGCAGATAATCCAAGCCGAGGCCGTAATATTCCATGTTGTAAATCGAACCAGCTACACCCTCATTGCTTTCGAGTTGTAGGGGCAGGCTGCCAATCAGATTCATCTTGTTATCGTCAAGGTCGTCCTCACCGACAGGTTCATTGAGCATCCGATCCAGTTCGACCTTGATACCCTCGACGGCTAACTTGACACTAGAGGGGTCAACTCCGGCGATGACACGCCATGCACCCGGCCCCGGCCCACCTTCTAATTGGCTGTAGCTGTAATAGGCCAAGCCTTTTTCTTCGCGGACATTTTTGCCCAAGCGCCCCATCATGCCAAACACCCCCAACACATTATTTGCCAAACGTGCCGCCTGAAAATCATCGGCATAACGCGAAGGGCCGGGGACACCCAGCACAATATCGGATTGGGATTTGCCGGGGATGACCACATTGGCGTAACTGACTTCGGCGGGAGATTCCACCGGAGGTAATTCAGGGTGTGGTTGCTGATTTGGGTTGACCCAATCACCCAAATAGTGCCCGACCTGTGCTACTGCGTCATCGGCTTTGACATTGCCGACCACGACCACCATCATGCCCTGCGGCCCAAATTGGCGCTCATGGAAACCGCGTAGGTCATCAATCGTCATATTCTTAATACGCTCAAATTCACCATCGGCAAAACGATGATAGGGATGTTCTGGGGGATAAATCATGCGGGCAAATTGGCGGGAGGCCATATAGCGGGTATTTTGCAGCCGGATTTTTAACCCGGTCATGATTTCGCCACGCAATCGCTCCACCTGCCCCTCCGGGAAAGACGGATTGCGGAGAGCATCCGACAAAATATCTAATAGGAGCGGTAAATCTTCACCGAGCGACTTGCCGCCAAAGGAGACTTCGTGCATCCCGCCGCCAATCCGCAGATTCGCGCCGACGCCCTCCAATTCTTCATGAATCCGGGTGAAGTCGCGGTCCTTGGTCCCACGCATGAGCGACGAGGTAGCAAAGCCGACCAAGCCCTGTTTTTCTGGCGATTCAAAGACCGCCCCCGCCACCAACGATCCAGTGATGACGACAGACTGCGCCGTGAAATTTTCGCGTACCAAGACGGTAATGCCATTCGGCAGTTCGCGGCGGATAATGTCATCCGGGCCGGGAATGGCACTCAAAATGGATGATGAACTCAATTGGGCCGCCATGATTTATTCGTCCTCGCCTTCTGTGCCATTCGATTCAATTGGGATAAACCACCCCACTGTGCGGCGGGAGGGCTGCAAATATTTACGGGCCACTGCTTGAATATCTTCGGCGGTCACGGCCTGCAAGCGTTCAGGGTAATCGCCAAAAAGCTGATAGCTCTCAATATGTTCACTGTAGGCCAACCAGAATGCCTGCCCGGTCACGCCCTCATTGCTATAGGCAAACGCGGCACGGGCCTGTTTTTTAGCTTTTTCAAGTTCGCTCTGCGATACTAATTCGTCATGCAATCGAGTGATTTCGGCATCTAGTGCGGCTTCAATTTCTTGGTGAGTGCGGCCATCCCTTAGTGTAGCATCAATCGTATACAGATAGGGGTCAATCGTCATTGAAATCCCCCCTGATACACTGACGGCCAATTCTTTTTCAACCAATGCCTTATAGAGCCGCGAGGTTTTGCTGCCAATGTTGCCACCACCGGGACCACTGGGGCCTCCTAAGATGCTATCCAACGCTGCCAGCTTAAACCAATCTTCATGTGAGGCGGCAGGCACGCGGTAGGCTAAGGTCAAATAGGAGGCATTGCCTTCACGTTCGACTATCACCCGCCGTTCGCCACGCTGTTCCGGTTCTTCGCGCTGAAATTCTCGTGGAAGCTGACCCGCCGGAATAGCTTCATAGAGGACGCGAATTTTTGCCAGCATTTCGTCGGTATCAAACGCCCCAACCATCACCCCAATCGAGTTATTGGGCATGTAGTATTGGCGATAGTGTCCGTATAAATCATCACGGGTCATGGTCTTGAGGTCGGTCATATCGCCGATAATCTGGTGATGATAGGGATGTACCCGAAAGGCGGCGGCATGGATTTCTTCATCTAGCCAAAAAGTTGGTGAATTTTCTGACCCCTGTCGCTCGCTGATAATCACCGTGCGTTCGGATTCAGTCTCGTCAGGGTCGAAATGGGCATTGACCATACGATCCGCTTCAATCCGCAACGCGAGGTCAATTTGGTCGGCAGGCATGGTTTCATAATAGGCCGTGTGGTCAAGGAAAGTGTGAGCATTCCAAGTGCCGCCTACCCGATCCACCAGCCGATCTAGTGACCCTGCCGGAAATTGATCCGTACCCTTGAACATCATGTGTTCAACCCAATGCGAAATCCCCGTTCGGCCTGTCGGCTCATTACGGCTGCCGACCCGATACATGACCCACCAACTTATCACGGGGGCAGAGTGGACTTCCTTGAGCAAGATAACCATGCCGTTGTTGAGTTGATGCCGTGTAACTTTTCCGTTGCCCATACCACATGCTCCCTATAGATAAGCAAAAGGAGGGTTATTCCTACCCTCCTTAGTTTAGACGAAACTTCAAATGCAGGTTTTACTTCTTACCCGGCTTGCCGTTGCTGCCGTTGTAGCCACGCCCGATACCACGATAGGTATAACCAAGCCCTTGCATAATTTCTGGCTCATACAAATTACGACCATCCACCATGACGGGTTGACGCATAACCTCACGCAGTCGTTCCAGATCGAGGTTCTTAAATTCGTTCCAAGGGGTCAGAACAACTACTGCATCACAGCCGCGTGCCAGATCATAGGGGTCTTCGGCAAGATTGAGATAGGGCATGATCTTAGAGGCGTTTTCCATCGCCACCGGGTCATAACCCCGTACTACCGCACCACGCCCGTGTAGATAGTCACCAATCGTGATGGAAGGGGATTCACGCATGTCGTCGGTGTTTTCCTTGAAGGCCAAGCCCATCAAGCCGACCACTTTGTCTTTGACCGACCCCCAAATTTCCTCTAGTTTGAGGATGACATGGCGGCGTTGATAATCATTGATGTCAATAACCGCGTGCAGCAGTTGGGGATGGCGACCATGTACGTTTGCCATGTGTGCCAACGCTTTCACATCTTTGGGGAAGCATGAGCCACCATAGCCGATACCCGCTTCCAAGAAACGGGGGCCGATACGCTTATCATAGCCCATACCCGTCGCCACTTCTTTGACATCCGCACCTAAGGCCTCGCAAATATTGGCGATTTCATTGATGAAGCTAATCTTGGTGGCAAGGAAAGCATTGGAGGCATATTTAATCATCTCGGCAGTGCGGAGGTTGGTGACAATGATGGGGGCACGCAGCGGCAGGTGTAATTGGGCAACGCGATTGGCGGCATCGCGGTCAGTGCTGCCCAACACGGTACGGTCTGGATTATAGAAGTCCGAAATGGCCGCGCCTTCACGCAAAAATTCAGGGCAGCTGACCACCGAAAAATCAATCGGCTTGGGTTGGGTCTCTTTGACAATATCGGATACCCAGTCGCCGGTACCCACTGGCACGGTGGATTTATTGATAATAATCAGGGGATGATCCATCGTCTTGGCAATGGTTTCGGCGGCGATACGCACATACCGCAAATCCGCTTCACCATCAACGCCTTCAGGGGTACCGACACAGATAAATACAAATTCGGCGTCCTTCAAGCCTTCTTCGTAGGAGGTGGTGAAATGCAGACGGCCTGATTCGACGTTCCGAACAACGACTTCCTGCATACCCGGTTCGTAAATCGGCAAAATCGCTTTCTTGAGATTGGCAATACGTTCTTCGCTGATGTCAACGGCGACTACTTTATTGCCCAAATCGGAAAAGCACGCGGCGGTGGTCAACCCAACATACCCGACGCCGATCACACAGATATTCTTCATGATGTTACCTCTTGAGTATCACAACTTTCTTGATCTGCCCGGATTATTGTGCCGCCGGGCAATCGGCTAAATCAGACACAACGGAAAAACGCACTTCACGACTGACCGACAGTCCACGCCACGCCGCCTCTGGGATGAGATACGTGCCGTCGCGCTGTTCGGTCAGGCCCGAATGGGGATTGTTGTAGGCGACTGTGACCCAATAGTCCCCAACTGGCAGGCCATAAATCGTTTCGCTCATATCAATGGGGGTATCTAGCCCCATGCTTAATACATACAAGCCCAAATCTTCAATTTCCCACTCATAAAATTCATCGTAGGCCAGCCGCACAAAATCGTCGCGTACTAGGGGTTCTCCCGGCGGGAAATCGGGTAGAAGTGGGCTGTCGTTGATGCTTAACATAATCTGACCACGTAAATACAGGTAAATGGGGGCGGGGCGATAATTATGGGCCACCAATTTTCCGGTAATCTCGGTATCCACTTCATAACAATTGCTGTCCAACACCAGCCGCAGAACAAAATCCGGGTCCGTGTTGCGGGCGCGGAGTTCTGCGCTATTGGATGTGGCGGTAGCGGTGGGAGTAGCCGTTGGCGAACCAGACAGGGTAGGGGTCATCGTGCTGGTCGGCGTCATGCTCGGCGTTGAAGTGACAGTTGATGTCAAACTTGGCGTCACAGGTGGGCGGGTATTGGTTCGCGTCGGGGTCGCGGTCGGCACAGTCGGGGTAAACGTTGAAGTGGCCCGCTGTGGCGCTAGGGGGCTACCACTGCTTCCTGAAGGCTGAATCGCGGCAATACTGAAAGCTGCTAGGGTAAAAATCAGCATTCCCCACAATAAAAATCTTGTTCGTGTCATAAACCCAGTCCTTGTCATCCGTTTTGCAAGTCATCGAGCATCAGGCGGGCAGTGCGCCGTCCGATCTCGACTGCATAATTTGTCCCTCTATCCCAAGGATAGACTTGGCTCATGCTGGCCCAGTATAACCCGTTCAAGGGGGTATGGATGTCTGGTATATTTTGCGAATGGTTCACGGTGGGCAGTGGTTGAGCATACGGCACTCGGAACACCCACCATTTGCGAATCCAGTCTTTGGAGAATTTGGAATTAAAGGTAGGCAGGGCCTCGACAAAACGTTCGACGACCTGCTCCTCACTCAATTGAAAATATTCATGGGTCGGCGAGACGTAATCGCCACAATAGACTAAGTGATCTCCGCCATAGTGTTCACATCCCAAATAATTGGTGTGTTCGACCAATGCCAGAAAGGGAAATCGGCTTTGTTTTTTGTCGGGATTATTGGCGGGCAGATTCAACCAATACGTACCATCTTCCAAAAGCTGTTCCTTAAGCGCCAGCACAATCACCACCGCCCCCATGCTGCGAAGGGCATCCAATTTGGCAGCATACTCGCCTCGAATTTGGGGGACGGTCTGGTGTAACAGGCGGGGCGAGGTGGTACTCAGCACCAATTCCGCTTCGGCCTGCTCCTCATTACCCACTTCTAATTTGAAACGTCCATCTTCCATTTGGGTGATGGATTTAAGTGGGGTACTTAGCCGAATAACCGCGCCATCTTGTTGAACACGGGCTGCCAATACTTCCAAAAATGCTTGGAAGCCCCCCTCAAATGTGCCAAGACGGGTGGTGCGGGAATGAATACGTGCCCAAAACCACGCCATATTGACTTCACGGTAAAATTCGCCAAATTTGCCAATCAGCATCGGCATCCACAAGGTTTCATAGGCTTGGCGGCCCATCTTTTTTAGCAGCCATTCATGGGCAGTGTACTGCTCCATGTTTTGCCATGAACGGGCTAACCGGAGATAGAGAGTCGTAAAGCCAAAACGGGCCTTTGCCATCAATGACAGCTTGGGCATGGTCAGCATCGTCAGGGCGGCACTGAGAATAGAATCGAGTTGATAATTCTTGCCATCAATCCACATCGAGGTTTTGGGGCGCGGGAACATCACTTTTTCGCGTACACCTAATTCATCGGCCAGCCGCAGGATTTCGGCATCGGAGGCAAACCAGTGGTGATAGAACTTTTCGAGTGTCCAATCCCACCCCTCATCTCGGAAGCCAGCCGCCAGCCCGCCGACTTTATCACCTGCTTCATAGACGGTTACCCGATGACCAGCGCGGACTAAATCCCATGCCGCCGAAAGGCCAGCGATGCCCGCGCCTATCACTGCAATCTGTTTAGCCATCAGGCCAATGTCTCCTCGTTGCGAAACTCTATTGCAGAATGCTCGGCTTGCTCAACCTCGGTCTGCGCCTTGCCAAAATCGCTCCAATGCAGGCCTTCACGGAAGAGATAGATAAACCCAATCAGGGTGGCTTGAATCCAAAGGGTGGCATGAATCACTAGGGCAAAACTGGCGGCGTCCACCCGCGCAACATCAAACGCGGTTAGGGTCAAAATAGCAGCGGCGTGAAATGTGCCGACATAACCCGATGTTGAAGGCAGGACAGTGGTCAAGGTACTAAAACCAACCACCAGCAACATTACAAAAAAGCTCACTTCAAAGTCGAAGGCCTGCATGACGATCCAATAGGTCGCCGCTTCAACCGTCCAACTTCCTAAAGAAAACACCACCACTTCAATCAGAGCACGTCCACTGCGCAGTGCTTCCAGACCGCTTAAAAAATGCTCCATTAGAGATAAAATCTTCTGTCGGGGACCGCCGGGCAAAAGGGTATTGATGATCGGGGTATAAATTTTGCGGGCCAAATTGGGGGCAGCGGCCAGCGCCAAAAACACTAAGAGCGCCACAAAAAACAATGGGGTTGCCACAGTGACGACCGTGCGCAGCGTATCACCAATTTTATCGCCAACAAAGACCAGCGCCGTAAAAATAAAGGTGAGCATGGTCAGCCCATCGAAAATGCGTTCAATTAGAATGGTGGTCAGCGTGGGGGGAATTGGCACGGCATCGCGGCGTTTCAAGACATAGGCCCGCATGACCTCACCCAAACGGAAAGGCAGCAGGTTGTTCGCCATATAGCCGATGTAGACAATCTTAAAAAGGCGGCGCGGTGGCACATCCTTGACTGGACGCAGTATTGAATACCAACGCCAGCTAATCAGATAGGTTGCAATGCCATAGACCGGAACAGTCAACAGCAACCAGAGAGGATTGATGCCACGCAGGATGTCCCATAAATCATCAAATGCAAGATTGCGAAAGCCCAGCCACAAAAAAAAGAGGCTAAAAATGAGGCCAATCAGCAGACTAATCCAGCGTTTCACCAAAATGTGCTTTCCCTGATTTGGTCTAAAGCGGAGAAGCATTTTACCAAAGACACTGCTGCTAAACTATACACATTTCTACCAAGTATTTCCTTTGCGCTAGACTTAACCCTTGATTTTTATCCTACAGGAGCGTCGCCTATGTTTGAATATTTCATTCGCCCGATGGTTCCCGAAGATATTGAACGACTCGTTGATATTCGTCCCGGCTTCGTCACCGACACGGTTTTCAAAGTTGAACAATTTGAGCAGGGCTGGCGGCTGGTCGAAAAAAAACTCTCCACCCCTTTTGACAAGGGCGCAGGTTATGACTTTACTCCGGAAGAACGCCAAAGCATCGCGGGACGCTTGGCCCAAGATAATACTTTGATGGAAGTGGCGGTTGAGAAAAGCACAGGGAAAATCGTCGGGATTTTGGATGTGGAAGAGGAAGCATGGCGCAATACGGCATGGATTTGGAATATCATGCTGGATGTAGATGCACGCAGTCATGGTATTGGGCAAGAAATGATCCATCACACCATTGGATGGGGGCGGCGGCGCGGTTTGCGGGCGATCTTGCTGGAAACCCAGACCAATAATGTGCCTGCCTGCAAATTTTATCTTCGTATGGGGTTTCAATTGGTCGGGATCAATACCCTGTTTTATACCAATCAGGATATCGAGCGTGATGAGGTAGCGCTGTTTTGGGGGTTCCCACTGCGGGCACGCTAGGATTATGTCATTTGCCCAATTGTCAAGAATTTACGAATTATTTGACCTAATCCAATGGATATGTTAAAAAATCGCCTCATGTCAATCCAATGACTACAAAAACTTAAGGGATATTTTGATTAAGGAGCCTTAAACAATGCGTCGTACCTTCCGTTTTGTTCTCGCATTGGCTGTACTGCTTTCCTTCGTAGCTGTCAGCAATGTCATGAACGACCGTGCTGAAAAGACCGTTTTTGCCCAAGCCGAACCCACAGGCAAGTTGGCTGAAGTGATCGCTCGAGGCAGCCTCAACTGCGGCGTGAGTGGTGGTTTGCCCGGTTTCTCCTACCTCAACCCCAATGACAATTCATGGTCAGGGTTGGACGTGGATTACTGCCGTGCCTTGACCGCCGCGATTTTTGGCGAAGTGACCGACACCAATCTGGTGCTGGTTCCTCTGACCGCCGCCGAACGCTTTCCGGCCCTCCAAGCAGGTCAGGTTGACGTGCTAATCCGTAACACTACATGGACATTCAGCCGCGATACCGATCTCAAGGGCGATTTTGCCCCCACTACCTTCTATGACAGTCAAGGCTTGATGGTACGTGCCGATGCTGGCGTGACCTCCATCAATGACCTCAATGGTGCCAGCATCTGCGTCCAGACTGGTACCACCACCGAACTGAATGTTACGGAAGCCTTCAACGCACTGGCGTTCGATTTTGAACTCATTCCGTTTGAAGCCAGCAGCGATACCATTACGGCGTTTGAAGCAGGCCAATGCGATGTACTGACCAGCGATAAGAGTCAATTGGCGGGGCTGCGTTACGGTACGGCTGACCCCAGCTTGTATGTTATCTTGAGCGACACCCTTTCCAAAGAACCCCTCGGCCCGATGTACAACGAAGGTGATGCACAGTGGGCAAATGTGGTGGACTGGACTGTCTATGCCACCTTCCAAGCCGAAGAATACGGCATTTCCTCAGCCAATCTCGATGAAATGCTGGCCTCAACAGACACCGCCATTCAACGTTTCCTCGGTGTGGGTGATCCCTTCAATTCTCTCATTGGCCTAAGCAACGATTTCACCGTCAATATCATCCGCGCAGTCGGCAACTATGCCGAAATTTATGACCGCAACATTACCCCAGTGGGTATTGATCGCGCTGGCAACCGCCTGAATTTGCAGTGGTATGACGGCGGCCTGATCTACTCACCCGCTTGGCGTTAAATTTAGAGTTAACGGAGAGGTAGGCCCTTTATACTCACCTCTTCAATAAATATGCAGACGGGGGACATACCCTCGTCTGTCATTTATAAAAAATGTCTTTAAGTCAGAACTGGTATTTCGTGAATGACGGCAAAATATTCTCGTACTGATGATTTTTTTGTTAACACCGCTGACCTAAGCGCCCGCCGACCTCCCCCTCGTCCTCAAAATACAGCGGTACAAATTCTTCAGTTGCCCGCAGTGATTGTTGCTTCCTATCTTGTTTACATTGGCGGAACAATATTTTTTTGGAACCTCTTGAATGATTTTCCGACCGTTTTAGCAATCCTTGTCAAAATCTTGGCAAGCAAGGTTGGTATTCATTTAGACTCATTAGATGCCTTTCTAGACATTTTTATTGTAAACATCGCCAATGTTGTTGAGGCAGGATGGCTTGGGTTTTTGGTTGCCTTCCCATACATTATTTATAGTATGGCGAATGGTTTACTTGTCCAATGGCGCACGGATATTCCGATCTACCGCAACATTGTTTTCTTGAGCAATATAACGCAGAGCGTCTTTCTGTTCGCAGTTATTGTGGGTTTGTATACGCTTATGCTCAATGTTAAAGACAACACCCAGATTCCAATTAACTGGAATGTGGTCAGCCGCCGATTTTCCGTTGAGGTTAGCGAAGGGCCGGATTTTAATACCGAACTGACGTGGCTCAAAGATATTCCACTCGTTGGGGATTCCCTAGCCGACGCTGCCATCCTGCGACCCGGGACAGCCACCCGCGCTTTAATGACCGGAGTCATCAACACGCTGCGGGCCGTTTTGTTGGCATTAGTGTTTTCAACCCTACTCGGCATTTTTGTCGGGATTGGGCTGCTATCCAATAACTGGTTGGTACGCAACCTCTCGACCATCTATGTCGAAATTTTTCGCAATACCCCACTTTTGGTGCAATTATTTTTCATCTTCCGGGGATTGCTCGGTGTGCTGCCGACTTCGCCGCGCGATGCCTATAAGTTTGGCGACTTTTATCTGAGTGGACGTGGGCTGAATTTCCCCAAAGTGCTAACCACCGACACCTACCCCTATTTTCTGGTGAGTATAATTATCGGGTTGGTCGTCGGCGTGTTCTTATGGCGCTGGCGGCTCAAGGTACAGGATGAAACCGGGAAGCCTGCCAATACCCTTGCATGGTTCAGCCTAGCCTTTTTGGGATTAGGTGCAATTGGATTGGGACTAGCCTTTGCGTTGGGTGGATCGCCCTTCAAATTGGATTACCCTGTTTTGGATCGCTTTAATTTCTCAGGTGGGTCGCGCTGGTCATCCGGCTATCTGACATTGGTAGTCGGCCTGACACTCTATACGGGAGCATTTATCGCCGATATTGTTCGAGCAGGCATCCAATCCGTCTCATATGGGCAAATTGAAGCGGCCCGCGCACATGGCCTGACCAGTAACCAAACCCTGCGCTTGGTGGTGCTGCCCCAAGCCATGCGTTTGATTGTGCCACCGCTGACCAACCAGTATTTGAATTTGTCCAAAAACTCCAGCCTTGCCATCGCCATTGGGTTCTATGACCTGTATAACGTGGCGACAGTCGTGCAAAACCAGACCGGGCAAGCTGTTGCGCTATTTGCCATCTTGATGGGGACTTATTTGGTGATTAGCCTGCTGATTTCCTTATTGATGAATATGGTCAACCGTTCGCTGCGGTTGAAGACACGCTAGGGAGGGCCGACACATGAGCGAAGTCTATCACCGGCCTGACGAAACGTTTTATGTCGCCCCCAAAGAACCCCCACCCTCGCGGCGTCCCCCGGCCTTGACGATTGGGCCTGTGGGTTGGCTGCGAAAAAATCTGTTCAGCAGTGTCAGCAATACCCTGATCACGGTCATCACCGTCGGGTTGATGGCAGCGTTTTTCTATGAACTGGTTACATGGTCGGTTGCCAAAGCCGAATGGAACGTGGTCAACAACACCATGCGCCTCATGATGGTTGGTTTGTACCCAGTAGATCAAATTTGGCGTATCGAGTTAATTGCCATCCTATTGGTGTTCCTCAGCGGGTTGGGTCTGGGTGTTTGGGGGGGTAATGCACGGGGCTTTTTTATTATCGCGCTAATGATTATCATCGCCGCACTGTTTATTCCCATCGGGGCCGAGAAAATCGAGCCTCCGCCGATTCGCTTCCTGATTACCCCCACCGACGCGATAGGGCCGGTGGTGTTTGTCGGGGATAAGGATGACACGGTACGGCTCTCGGTTGAGCCGATTGACGATAACGCCATCGCTAATGAAACATCCCCGTTTGTGGGGTTTATCGAAAACAGCCCCGGTTCAAGTAGCTCCCGCGCTTTGTGGAATAACGCAAAGGCCCAAGTGGTGGCTGGCACGTTGGACTTGACCAACTATAACCTGCAATTGACCGTACAGTTGCTGGACAGAAGCGGCAAGGTCTTGGATGAACAGCTTTCAACACCAACCCGCCGCAGGGTTAACTTTGAATTTAAGCTACCCGCCGATGGTTGGTACTATGTGCAAGTGCTGCGTGACGAAACTAGCGAGGCAATCTATGAGACGGTAGACGGGGTACAACTGCCCATCGCACCAGCCCGCACATTACCCAACACTGGATATGCGTGGATTCGGATAGATGGCGTTGACACCATGTCCAGCCAAGTAGCCGATGTGGAGCAGCGCACCAAAACCTATGGTGAAGTGCCTGCCATCCAATGCCCTTCTGCCGCTGAATGTCGCCGTCTACTATTGGAAGAAAACACACGTTTTGAGGGCGCACGCTCATTCAGTGCATTTCTGAAAACACAACTTGATCCTTTTCTACAAGAAATCATTGTCTCGTTGGTGGTTGGCTTTGCAGTGATGTTGGCGGCCTATTCCATCGGGAATTTTGCCAAACAAAGCCGCAACCCTAGCAGCAAGAAGGCCGTTAGCCGTGTCACCATCATTGGCTGGATTATTTTCTTCCCGCTGAGTTGGATACTGCTCTCTGGTTTCAAAGACCCGGACAGTGTTCATCCATTTTTGCGATTGCCAGAGGTGGCACAATCACTGTGGGGTGGCCTTATCCTCACCATTGTGCTGACCTTTGTGAGCCTAACCGTCGCCTTCCCCATCGGTATCCTGTTAGCACTTGGACGGCGCAGCAAACTACCGATCATCAGTATTTTCTGCATTTTGTTCATCGAGGTCGTGCGCGGCGTTCCGCTGATTACGATTTTGTTCATGGCAAAATTCATTGTGCCCTATTTTGCCAAATCCATGAGTGACACCGAACTGCTGATCCGGTTGCTAGTGGGCTTGACCCTGTTCACCGCCGCCTATAATGCCGAAATCATCCGAGGGGGGTTACAAATTATCCCCAAAGGCCAAATTGAAGCGTCACAGGCGCTCGGTCTCAACCCATTTGCAACCAATGCGTTTATCGTGCTGCCCCAAGCACTACGGGCGGTCATTCCAGCGATGATGAGCCAGTCGGTCAGCTTGTTTAAGGATACGACGCTGGTGTCTATCGTGGGCCTATTTGAATTTTTGGGCATGATCGAACTCATTGTGAACGGACAGCAAATCTATCGGCCCTATCAGCGCGAAGCCTATCTGTTTGTCGGGGTCATTTACTTTATCATCAGCTATATCATGTCGAGCCTGAGCCGCCGTTTGGAAGAATCGGGTGCGGGGACGGTACGGAAAATGCGTAAGGCGTAAAGGTGTGGTTCTTATATGAGTGAACAATCCAATTCCAATGGCAGTGGCTATATCATTGAATGCCAAGATGTCAACAAGTGGTTTGGCGAATTTCATGTCCTTAAAGACATCAATATGAAGGTCAAAGAGCGTGAGGTGGTCGTCGTCATTGGGCCATCCGGTTCTGGTAAATCCACCCTCATCCGCTGCATCAATCGGCTTGAGGAACACCAAGAAGGCAAGATTTTGGTGGATGGCATCGAATTGAGCAACGACCTCAAAAATATCAATGCCATTCGCCGCGAGACAGGTATGGTGTTTCAGAGTTTTAATCTGTTCCCGCACCTGACCGTGATGCAAAATATCACGCTGGCCCAACGCTATGTGCGCCGTCGTCCGCGCCGTGATGCCGAAGATATGGCCCGTCAGTTGTTGCAGCGCGTCGGTATCCCCGAACAAGCCAATAAATATCCCGGCCAGCTTTCGGGGGGGCAGCAGCAACGTGTGGCAATTGCCCGTGCCCTTGCGATGCAGCCAAAAATCATGCTGTTTGACGAACCTACCTCGGCGCTTGACCCCGAAATGATTAAAGAAGTGCTGGACGTAATGAAAGAATTGGCCCGCAGCGGGATGACGATGTTGGTGGTCACGCATGAAATGGGCTTTGCGCGTGAAGTGGCAGATCGCGTGATTTTCATGGATAGCGGGCGCATTGTCGAAATAGGCACGCCCGAACACTTTTTTGAAAATCCCAGCCACGAACGTACCAAACTGTTTTTGTCGCAGATTCTCTAAACCGCAAAAGGGTCACCAAATGGCCCTTTTTTATTCGCTAAGGAAAAAGAGAGCATGAAGATCGAACACGTCGCCATCTGGACACACGACTTGGAGCGGTTGCGCCAATTTTATGAAACCTATTTTGGCGGCGCAGCAGGCACAAAATATCAGAATCCCCGTACTGGCTTTCAATCTTATTTTTTGACATTTGAGACGGGGGCGCGGCTGGAAATTATGCAAATGCCGAATATCCCCCTTTCCCAAAATGATGTACAAAAGCAGTTCACGGGGCTGATTCACATGGCGTTTTCGGTTGGTTCGGAGGAGGTGGTCAATCAACTCACCGAACGATTACGGGCCAATGGTTTCCCAATTTTGGATGGGCCGCGCCGTACCGGGGACGGATATTATGAAAGTGTCACGCTCGACCCCGATGGCAACCGCATCGAAATCACGATCTAGGCGCTATACGATAAGTGACAATACTTCCTCAAGTGGCTCATAAGTGGTAAATTCGGTGGCAAGACTAGTATCGGGGCAGTGATGCCCATAACGGTTTAGCCACAGCGCTGGAATACCTGCCTGCGACGCCCCAATAATATCCGTCCACCAATTATCGCCGACCATGATTACCTCGCTTTGTGTGTAGCCCATGCGCTGCAAGGTGTGATGAAAAATCGCGGGGTCAGGTTTGGAAATACGGGTTTCCTCGGCTGTCACCATCAAATCAATCAGGGAGTCAAGGCCACAGCGTCGCAATTTGGCGGTTTGTTCCCCGATGGTGCTGTTGGTAATGATACCAATTTTGAGACTATGTGCTCTGAGATGCTGCAAAAAAGGGATAACACCGGGGATGGCGCGTTCTGATTCAAGATATGCGTGCCGGAACAAACCCGCGACTTGAGCAGCCTCCTCAAGGGAAATCGGCTGTCCATAATGACCGAATATCGCCTGAAAACGTTGGATACGCGCCTCATCCCATGATACCTCACCACGTATCACTCGATCATGAAACGTTTCGAGATAGTGAGCATGGGTTTCATGTAACTCGTCGAATGCAGTCCGCCCTAGACAGGCATATTGATGGGTAAGGGCCGTCAATCCGACCCGAACACTATATTGATGATCGGTCAGCGTATCATCGAGATCAAACAAAACGGCTTGCAGGGGCATCTCCAATATCCTTAATCGGTGAGGGCGAGGAGTACCTCATTTTGGCTGACTTGGCGTTTGAAGTCGAGGTTCAATCGGCTGATGAGCATCAGGGCGGCTGAAAGCACGATCATTTCAATCACAAACACCGTGCCATACGAAAAGGCATAACTCGCGCCAAGCAGGTGCGAACTGTCACGCAGGGCCGCGCCGATGACCGAGCCACCGCCGCGAAACAAGAGGCTTGCCATTGTCCAGAGGCCAAAATAGGTACCTGCACGCTCGGCACTACTGACGGAGACCATCAAACCCCATGTGCCAATATTCCACAAGCCTAACCCCAACCCAAACAGTAGCAGGGTCGGACGAATGAGTGATTGCACTTCGCCAAAGGCACACAGCGCCAAAAAAGCGAAGGTGGCAATGAGCGTACCCAAGCCAATTTTGTTGATGCGGGCATAGCTCAATTGCGCCACCCGCCGATAGCTGGTAAGCCCAATAATTGAGCCAAGCAGAGCCGTCGTCCCCCAAAACGCTGCAAAACGATTGGTCTCCCCGGTTGAAAAATCAAAGACCTGCCCACCAAACGGCTCTAAAATTTGATCCTGCGCGAACGCCCCCATAAAACTCAGGCCGATATAGAGGAAAAAGAGCCGCGTAGTGCGATTTGACCACACTGTTCGTAAATCGTCCATAAAATTAGGTCGAGTCTGGGGCGAGGCCATTTGGCGAATTTCAGCCGGACTGCGACGACGTTCTTCCCCCAAAATGGAAAAGAACCACAATGCGGCCATCAGCGCGACCACTACTCCAAATAATCCCAATAGGCCCTCCGGTGAATATTCCGGCAGCAACCGGGCCGTTAATGCGCCGGAAAACGCATAACCCGCCAGCAGCATTGTCCACGCCAGCCCTACCGCCCGTCCACGTTGATGCTCTGGGGCACGGTCATAAATCAAGGTGGTATAGGTGCTGCCAGAAAGCGCATACCCGACGCTGTTGATAAACAAAGCTGCTACAATCCCCACCCACCAGATGCTGTTTCCAGTTTCGGCCAATTCCACCGTCATGAAGGCCAATAGCATAAAGCCAATTGCCATGAGGCCGCGACCACCCCACACAAAAGGCAACCGCCGATAGCCGTGCCAATGAGTATGATCGGAACGCTGCCCTGTCCAAACAGCAAGTGGGGCGAGGAAATAATTGAGGGCCAACAGCAGCGAAATCGGGGTGGCAGGATACCCTAGATCGGCAATCATGATACGATTCCACACGCCTGACCCCAATAAATCCGCCAGCGCCGAGCCGACATTAAACATGCCGATTTTGACATTCCGCAGAACGGGTAGGTTTTGTTCGGCAGGTACAACATCAAGCTGTGGGATAGTTTGAACAGTCTCAGTTTTGGGGACAGCAGACGCTTCTACAGCGGTATCCAGCATTGGATTTTCCTAAACGTTTGAGTAGGTTTGCATAGATTTACGTAGAATTATAGCGGAAGTTGCGGTAAGAGTGGGAGGTCTAAGACAACTTTAAGATAAAATTCACAATATTCAACGAAAAAGCAGGCCGATTGACCTGCTTTTTGGGATTAGGGGATACGGGGATAAATCCGCCGCGCTCAATTCCTGTTTAGGCCTATTTCAAGCCATTACTCACCGTTGGCGGCACAAGCGTATAGCCCATAATGACTTCGCTGGTAGTGGCCTCACTGGTCACGGTAACAGGCACTTGAATCGTGACACGATCTACAAAACACAGGGTTTCATTAACCGCCTCACACCAATAAATCGTGAAATCGGTTGAGAGGACATCGCTGCCCGCGCTGAAAATGACGGGCAGATGGACAGGCAGTTCTGGCAAAATTTGGCGATAATCCTGTGATTCGGCAGGTACTTCAACCGTCGCATTGCTGGCGGTCTCGGCGGTGAACGGCGCGAGCGCATTCAATTTATAGCCTTCGGGCAGTTCAATCGCAAACACCAATTCCCCCTGCCCCGGTGTGACGGCTTGGGCATCCAATTGAATTACGGTGTCCGCCAGCGCATAGGGATTTTCGTTGGGGTCAAGGCTCAACCCCGCGTCCGTTGAAAGGGTAAGGGCCGTTGTATCGGGGAAGACGACGGTGCTGACCGTCTGACTGGCAAGGTCAATGACGCGAATCGCATGATTATTGGTATCGGCCACATAGAGTTTGCCATCAGCATAATAGATGCCGCCGGGTTCATAAAATTGTGCTTCCAGCAGTGGCCCATCTACCAAGCCCGGTTCGCCTGTCCCGGCGAAAGTGATACTCTCGCGGGTCTGGGGATTAATCTGCTTGATTTTATTGTTATAGGTGTCAGCGACGTACAACATGCCATCCGGCCCAATCGTGACGCCGAGGGCATGTTCCAGACGAACCTGACCGCCAATACCATCCACATCCCCGAAATCAAAGAGACCCGTACCAACAATCGTATCCACTTCACCGTCCGGGTCAATGGAGGCCGTGCGAATGCCGCTGTCTTCGGAATCGGCAAAATAAAGAGTTGTGCCATCGGTGGCAATCCCACTCGGCTGGGACAATTCCGCCTCACCCAATGGGCCATCGGTCAATCCTTCGCGGCCTGTCCCTGCGTGGGGTTCGACCCTGCCCGTCGCCAAATCAATACGCCAGAGTTGATGTGACCCGGCCATTGCGATATAGAGAACAGCATCATGAAAGGTCAAGTCCCATGGCGAAGCCAAGTCGGTAAAGGGGGCGTTGCCAGCACCGGGAGGATACATAGCGGCTTTTTTGCCCGTGCCTGTCAAGGTGGAAACGGTTTGGGCAGCGAGGTTAATTTGACGAATGGAGTGATTGGCGGTATCCGCCACAAACAAATTATCCCCGTCTACAGCCATGCCTTGCGGCTGATTAAACATGGCTTCAGCATAGCCCCCATCGGCCAAACCTGCCTCGCCCGTGCCAATAACCTGCACATTTTCAAACGTGTCAAGGTCGGCAATCACAATGCGGTTATGGCTGGTATCGGCGATAAATAGGCGATTACCCGTCGGATCAGCCAATACCTTGCCGGGGTAGCTCAAAGCACTGGGAGACGCCGTCTCGACTTCAGGGGCGAGTTGTGTCAATGGAGTACCGTCTAGCAGGCCAGCCTCACCGTATTCCTCGACCATTGTGGTTAGAATGGGTTGGAACACCCCATAGATGCCTTCACCCGCCCGTCCACCAACAATCTTGCCGAGAGGGTCAATCAGCACAAGCGTGGGCCACGCCTGCACGCCATAGGTTTGCCAGACCACAAAACCATTATCATTCAACACTGGATGTTCCACACCATAGCGCTGCACAATATTGCGGATGTTGTCGGTGTCGCCCTCGTTTTCAAATTTAGCAGAATGCACCCCTATCACAACTAGATGATTACCAAATTCAGTCTCTAGCTGCTTCAGGTCGGGGATGATATGGATACAGTTGATACAGCCATACGTCCAAAAATCGAGGATGACGATCTTGCCTTTTAAATCTGTCATCGTCAGCGGTTGGGATACATTGATCCAGTCGAGTTCAGCAGGAAAATCGGGGGCGTCGGTGTCCCCGGCATAGGTAAATTCACTACCATCTTGGGCCGACATCTGCCCGTTTACGAACCAGAAAAAGCCCACGATGAGCGCCACAATGCCGATTCCAAAAAAAAGTCGTCTACGCATACTTCCTCGCCACGCTAGTATTTTGATAATCTACTTGATTGGTTGTCTTGATGTTCGGGAATCTTCCTTACAATTTGATTACACCCCATTATCGCACATCCAAATGAACCTGAACTGAGAAACCGATAAGATTCCTTTGGTTTCTATCAGATTCAACGTCGCCAAGTGAGGGCAAGACAGCTAAAATAGAATAATTGTTTCAGCAATAGGGAGTAGTGACTTGGTGGATTCGCCGATTTTAGATTCAATGAATCCGGCACAGCGCGACGCCATCACAGCGGTAGATGGCCCGGTGTTGGTTTTGGCTGGCCCCGGCAGCGGCAAAACCCGCGTCCTGACCCACCGCATCGTCTACATGGTGCAAGAATCCGGCATCCCTGCCCATCGCATTTTGGCGGTGACGTTCACCAACAAGGCCGCTGGTGAAATGCGCGAACGGGTGGAACAGTTGATTGGCAAAGAAAATGCCCGTCATTTGTGGTTGGGCACATTCCACAGCATCTGTGTCCGCATCCTACGCCGCGAAGCCAATTTGATTGATTTCACACCGGACTTTGTCATCTTTGACCGCGACGATCAAGTCACCCTAATGAAACAAATTCTGCACGATCTCCACTTGGATCCGCAGAAACATCCACCTTACAGCTTTTTGGACACCATTTCGTTTGCCAAAAATGAATTCATCCTGCCGCAAAATCTGCCAATTGAAAATAAGGGTGATGAGATTAAAAAGAAAGTCTACGAAATTTATCAACAGCGCCTGCGGGCCAGCAATGCGATGGATTTTGACGATCTATTGGTCTATACCGTGCGTCTATTTCAACAATACCCTGATACCCTAGCTGCCTATCATTATCGAATGCCCTATTTGTTGGTAGATGAATTCCAAGACACCAATATGGTGCAGTATGAATTGGTGCGCCTGTTAGCAGGGCCGCGCCGCAATGTGTTTGTCGTTGGCGACCCCGACCAAAGTATCTATAGTTTTCGTGGGGCGGATTATCGCAACGTCAGACGCTTCCAACAGGATTTTGATCCCCTGACGATTTATTTGGAAGAAAATTATCGCTCCCATCAGTATGTGCTGGATGCGGCAATGGCGGTCATCCGCAAAAATGTGGATCACATTCCGCGCAATTTGTTCAGCCAGCGCAAGACCGGCGCGAAATTGGAGATTCACGAGGCCTATAACGAACGGGAAGAAAGCCAATATATTCTTGAGACCATCACCGATTTGGTGAAACGGGGCGAAGCCAAACTGCGTGATTTTGCAGTAATGTATCGGCTCAATGCCCAATCGCGTGTTTTGGAAGAAGCCTTTATCCACGAGGGTATCCCCTATTTATTGGTTGGGGCGACACGCTTCTATGGACGTAAGGAAATTAAAGACGCACTGGCCTATTTACGGGTGGTACAAAATCCCGCCGATGAAGTTAGCCTCTTGAGGATTATCAACGTTCCGGCTCGCGGCATCGGGCAAAGCACCATAGATCAACTCCGCGCTTGGGCCGCCAGTCGGGGGGAGGGCTTGTATCCTGCCCTGTTAGCATTGGCAGGTGGCGAAGAATCCCCCCTCAGTGGGCGATCCAAAGCGGCGCTGGTACGTTTTGTGGAAATGGTCGAAGGCTGGCGGCTGATGCGCGAAACGGTGTCGCCACTGGATTTGCTCGATACCATGCTTGAAGAAACCAATTACATTGATTACCTGAAACGGGATCGGGCCGAACGCAGCGAAGACCGCGAAGAAAACATTGAAGAACTCCGCCGCGTGGCCTCCGAACATCAAAATCAATCACTCGGTGAATTTTTGGAGGAAATCGCACTGGTTGCCGAGACTGATAATTTTGACCGAACCACTAACGCACCAACCCTGCTCACCCTACACGCCGCAAAGGGCCTAGAATTTCCGGTGGTGTTTATCATCGGCCTTGAAGAAGGGCTGCTGCCCTATCGTAAGGCGATGGAAGACAGCAACCCCATCACCCGTGAACATCAGTTGGGGGAGGAACGGCGTTTGATGTATGTGGGGTTGACCCGCGCCAAAGACCGTATTTATCTAGTCTATACCTTTAAACGTATGATGTGGGGACAAAGCGACATCAGCACCCCATCACGCTTTTTGCGGGATATTCCACCCGAAATTACAACAGGCCAAGCGGGACTCAAGCCCTCCATGCAAAATATGTTCAGCCAGCCGCAAAAGCAGTGGGATACGACATGGGAACCGCGCCGTAGACCGGATAGCCCGTCTAGGCCAAATAATCTCATTACCGGGGGCAATCCACCACCCACCCCCCAAAAGCCACAACAGCCCACCCGCTTTAAATCGGGCCAGCGCGTTTTACATATTAAGTATGGCGAGGGCGTGGTCATCAAAAGCCGCGTACATGATGATATTGAGGAAGTTGAAGTGTTGTTTACCCAGCAGGTCGGCAGCAAACGCATTGATGGTAACTATCTACAGCCCTTAAAAGGGGAGGAAAGTTAAGTCGCATGAGTACCCCTACCAATCGCCGCACATTGGTACTCGCTTCCGGGTCGCCCCGCCGCCGAGAATTACTCCGCCTGCTCGGTTTTGAGTTTGAGCGGGTGGTCGGCACCCTTGATGAAACACCCCATCCCGGCGAACTGCCCGATGCCTATACACTGCGGGTCAGCCTCGAAAAAGCCTATGATAGTGTGGAGATGGCGAAAAAGGGGTCGGTAATTTTGACCGCCGATACCACCGTTGCCGATGGAGATATGATTTTGGGCAAGCCCGACAATGAAGCCCATGCGGAGACCATGCTTAGACAACTGCGGAATCGCACCCATCAGGTATATACCGCGATTACCTTACTCGATACAGCAGATAAGCATGTCGAGCAGATTTTAGCGATTACCCAAGTGACCATGCGTGATTATTCCGATTTGGAGATCGCTCATTATGTTGCCAGCGGCGATCCCAAAGATAAGGCTGGCAGTTATGGCATTCAGAATGGGGATTTTCGCCCGGTGGCACGTATCAAAGGCTGTTATGCCAATGTCATGGGGCTACCCCTCTGCCATTTGATTGTGTGTCTGCGGCGCTTTGGGGTTGAACCGCATACCGATGTGCCAACCAACTGTCAGCAGTTTAATCAAATTGAGTGCCCAGTGTATGATGATGTGCTGCGTATGCAATAAAAGGTTGCTGTGGGTTGAACGTTCACCAAGCGTACTACTCTTGTCCATATCCCGCGCTATAATGCACCCCACCATTGGTCAGAAATAGGATTAACACCATGAATCGTCCGTTTGTTTACAGCAGCCAGCGCCTGTTGATTCTGGCTCTGCTTATGACCTTACTTGTGTCGGCCTGCAAAAATGATTCCACAGATGGGGGTCTGGATTTGTTTGGCGCGGCCCCGACTCAACTGGATTCCACCACTGCCCAACAAGTCGCCTCTTCATTTTTGGACGCATGGAAAGACGGCGATTATCCGACCATGTATAGCTTCATCAGCCCCAATGCCCGCGCCGCCTTTAGCCAAGATCAATTTGTCTCCATCTATGAGCAGGTCAGTGATGTGGTCGGTCTGCGTGGCCTGACATGGAATATCAGCAATGTCTTGGTTGAGGGCACGACGGCTACCGTATCCAACTCCGTAACCTTTGAGACCTCCAAACTGGGTACATTTACCGACCCGGCGACTGAAGATGTCCTACGCAATATGTACCTAGTCGCAACATCAGAAGGCTGGCGGGTGGCATGGTCGCGCAATGACATTTTTGTAGATTGGACAAATAGTTCCAGTTTGGAACTGGTCAACACCCTGCCCGCACGTGGCAATATTTATGACCGCGACGGCGAAGTATTGGTTGCCCAAAACGGTGTGCAGATGCAAATCTATGTAGTACAACAAGATATGCCAAGTGTGGATACCTGCATCGAAGATTTGGCACGGGTGCTGCGACGTGAGCGTGAAGATATTCGGGCGACTTTTTCCAAATATAACCTCGATACCCTCTTTTATATTGGGGAGATGAGTGAAGACACGGCCCGCACCGAGGGGGCAATTTTGCAGAGTTCTTGCAGTGCTGATCTGCGTCCGCGCAGCACCCGCCAATATTATGATCGTGTTGCGCCGCATATCGTCGGGTACATTGGGCAGATTCCGGCAGGCGATACTACGTATGAAGCACAAGGGTATCCGGCGGACGCTTTGGTGGGGCTAAAAGGGGTAGAACAAGCCTTTGAAAAACAACTGGCGGGCCAAATTGGGGTACGTCTACAAATTCGGGCGACCAATGGCAGTCTCATCCGTGTGGTTGCCGAACGCCCCGCCGAACCGGGTGAAAGTGTCTATTTGACAATTGACCGCGATTTACAGTTGATCGTCCAGTCCGTACTCGCCAGTGCCTATGATAATGCCATCCCCACATGGTCAACCACCTCGCCGGGGGCGGCGGTTGTGATTATGGATGTGCATACGGGCAAAATCTTGGCGATGGCAAGCTATCCGGATTTCGACCCAGCGGTATTTAACCCTGACACGCCCTATTTTGACCCCCAAGCGGAAATCGCCACCTACAACTCTAAACAAGCGCTGGTCAACCGGGCGGCGCAGGGCGCTTATCCATTAGGGTCGGTATTTAAGGTACTTTCGATGATCGCGGGTCTGGACAGCGGCGTTTGGCATCCGTTTGACAGTGTGAACTGCACCGGCACATGGTATGGCAGCAATTTTGGCGACATTACCCGCTATGACTGGAAACCTGAGGGGCATGGGCCACTGGATATGCGAGGGGGTTTGGTCAATTCGTGCAACCCCTATTTCTGGACCATGAGCGTGGCTTTGAATAACGCTGATCCCTATCTGCTGCCGAATTATGCCAAACGACTAGGGTTTAGCAGTTCGCCCCCTCTGCAAGGATTACCCACCGCGTCTGGTTTCATCCCTGACCCTGACTCCATTCGCACTATAAACGGCTATGAAAACTACGCATGGCAGCAGGCTGATGCCACCAACTTGGTGATTGGGCAGGGTTTGATGCAGGTCACGCCCCTACAAGTAGCACGCATGGTTACCGCTGTCGCCAACGGAGGTACACTCTACGACCCACTGGTGGTGGATCGAATCCAATCGTTAGGGACTGAGCCAAGTGAGGTTTTTCAGCCTATCGGAAGCGATCTAGGTATCAATCCCGATGTGTTGGAACAAGTGCGACAGGCGATGTGTGATGTCACGCTGACCCCATCCGGTACGGCCAATTATGTATTCCAAGAGTGGTATGATCATTTTAACTACGAAATCACTGTCTGTGGCAAGACAGGCACGGCCCAAGCAGGCGGTGAAGGCGTGCGGCCCCATGCTTGGTTTGCTTCATTTGCCGGGCCAGACCCTGAAAATCCTGAATTGGCGATTGCGGTGATTGTGGAAAATTCGTGTGAGGGGTCAGAGGTCGGCGCACCCATTACCCGTCGCATCTTGCAGCAGTATTACGGGCTTGAACAGCGCTATGGCACGTTTGATTGGCCGCCACTCTGGCAAACGGGGTGCAGTCCGGTGGTTTACCAATAGTGACATATGGCAAAGGGAGGGCGTGTGAACCCTCCCTTTAGAATCTATTCCAGTTAGGCCGGAACTAATTCCATCCCTTTTTCATCCACGACCTGATGGGCCATGTTGATAAACTGCTCAATCGGCATAGCAGGCAATTCGGTATCGTCACGCAGACGGACACTGACCGTACCGTTTTCTACGTCACGCGGGCCATAGACCAACAGATAGGGTATCTTTTGACCACGTGCCTCGACAATCTTCTTACCCAACTGTCCACGCTCAAAAATCTCGACGCGGAAGCCCTCATTCTTGAGACGCTCCGCTAGTGCCTGTGATTCGGCCTCAACCTTGTTGCTGACAGGCAAAATCGCCACCTGCACTGGAGCCAGCCACAGCGGGAATTCGCCGTTGAAATGCTCAATCAGAATACCGATGAAGCGTTCCAAGCTGCCAAAGGGCGCACGGTGAATCATGATGGGTTGGTGCTTGGCGTTATCAGCCCCCACGTATTCCATCTCGAAACGCGCTGGCAGGGAATAATCTACCTGCACCGTGCCCAACTGCCATTCGCGCTTGAGCACATCACGGAAAATGAAGTCGAGTTTTGGCCCGTAGAAAGCTGCTTCCCCTTCTTCTTTGAAATAGTCTAGCCCCATGCGATCACAGGCTTCAACAATGGCATTGGTCGCCACTTCCCAGATGGCCGGGTCACCGATGTATTTGTCGCTGGCAGGGTCACGCATCCCGACACGGGCACGGAAATCGGTCATGCCCAACGACTTAAACACATATTGAATCAGTTTCACCACGCCGATAAATTCATCCAGCAGTTGGTCGGGTGTGACAAACAAATGGGCATCGTCTACCGTGAAGCCGCGCACACGGGTCAACCCTGTCAATTCACCAGATTGTTCATAGCGATAGACCGTGCCAAACTCCATCAGGCGCAGTGGCAAATCTCGATAGGAGCGCATCTCGCTCTTATAAATCTGGATATGGTGGGGGCAGTTCATGGGTTTGAGCATGAACATTTCACCATCTACATCTATCGGGTCGTATTGACTGTCGGAATAATACGGATAGTGCCCGGATGTCATATACAACTCAATTTTGGCAATGTGCGGTGTCACGACTGGTAGATAGCCTCGCCAAATCTGCTCGTCATAGAGGAAACGTTGCAGCGTATCTCGTAGAATCGCGCCTTTGGGTTTCCACAGCGGCAGGCCCTTACCGACCAATTCGCTAAACGTGAATAGGCCCAATTCCATGCCGACCTTACGATGGTCGCGGCGTTTGGCCTCTTCAAGGCGTTCCAGATATTCCGCCAACTGCTCTGGCGTTTCCCATGCCGTGCCATAGATACGGGTCAGCATTTGATTGTTTTCGTCCCCGCGCCAATAGGCCCCGGCAGGTTCCTTAAACGAAATGCTGAACGCTTCAGGGTTAAGTTCCCGCGTATTGGCGACGTGCGGTCCGCGACACAGGTCTTCAAAGGTGGCCTGTTTGTAGGTCGTCAGGACATTGGCATCATCTTGAATTTTGTTGCCATATTCGTCCAACTTGCCCGCTGCCAAGCCTTCAATCAGTTCGATTTTGAACGGTTGATTGGCAAACATCACTTTGGCTTCATCTGCCGACACCACGCGACGCACAAAATCATGATTGCCGCCGATGATGCGTTTCATCCGCTTCGTGATGTCCTTGAGGTCATCATTGGTCAGCGGACGGGGCAGCAGAAAGTCATAATAGAAGCCATCTTCAATGGGTGGGCCGATGGCGATTTGGGCCTGTGGGAAAATCTCTAACACGGCTTGGGCCATCACATGCGCCATTGAGTGGCGGATGCGATAGAGCTTGCTGTCTTCGTAACGTTCCAACGGTTTGTACTCCTCTAGTGTTGCTGTTTGTGTATTTCAAGAGGGCAGTCTACGCCCTACCCTACTTCGTGTTTACCCCGCACACCACGATACTTGATCGTTGGGGGCGGATGAGCTACTCGGTGGTTGTTTTACCGATTGGGCGGATTGCCCGATGGGGCTACGGGGTCGCAGCAGTTCCGCGTTGGCCTGCATATTGGCCCATTCGCGTTCAATTTGCGCCCGTCGTTCGGGATCCACTTTGGATTTGGATGACTTAGGTGACATTGCTTATTCTCCTGCCGAACTCGCGGCACTATCAAAAGACCGATAGGGTTGATGAGTTCCGATCTGGGGGGCAGGTTCACCATTCTGCGCGGGAGTGGGAAACAAAAAAACCCATGCCAGACCGACATGGGGCGAGATTTCAAAATCACGCGGTTCCACCCAATTTACCCAACAGATTTTCATCTGCCGAGCCTCATTTAGCCGATAACGGGGCTGTCCGGCGCTGGTTACTTAGGGATCACCTTTTCATCAGCACGCTCACGGGGGGTTTTCTCATCTAGTTTGCCAAGTGTGCTTACAGCCAATGGCACTCTCTCTCTGGGGCATTCTCTGGGTGATACTCGTCCCGTTCAACGCTTTGTATTGTTGTTCACAATAGCGGCTATTGGTGTTTAGAGCATATTGCAAAAAAAGCGGGCTGTCAAGAGAACCTAGAATGGAAATGGCAACGGTTCGGGTACAATTTTCTTGATCTCCGGCTTTTCGGCAGGAACAGGCAAAGCCACTATTCGCTTTTCGGTCAGCCGCTTTTTGTCATTAGCAGTTATCCCTTGAATGACTCGCGTTTGTGCCAACTGAACAATATCAGGGTTCACATCGCATAAGACGTAGTGGCGTTGATGTTGGCGACACACCACGCCTACCGTACCTGAACCGGCAAAGGGATCAAGAACTACTCCATCTTCAGGGGATGACGCCAATACAATTGGTTCAATTAGCTCTGTTGGGAAAACAGCAAAATGAGCACCTGTAAAGGGGCTGCCTGCAACTTTCCAAACCGATTGAATATTTGCGCCGGTAGGAGTTAGCATATGTTTTCGGTCATAATAGTAGCGTTGATTTTTAGAGAACATGAAAATATATTCATGTGCGTGTGTTGGACGGTCTTTAACGCTTTCGGCAGTTGAAGGGCGATGCCAAATAATATCGCAACGTAAAATCCAACCATCGCTTTGTAAAGCAAATGCCACTCGCCAAGGCATCCCTACAAGGCTTTTCATAGGCAAACCCATCGCATAAAACGTTCGGTTACGGTCTCCCCGCCCATCAGTAGGAATCCCATTCATATGTTTGCGGCTATAACGTGATGTCTTTCCTTGAGACCCCCCTTCTCGATGCTGACTGGTCGCCCCCACATAGTTATCGCCAATATTGAGCCAAAACGTACCATCTTTTTTCAAGACCCGACGGGCTTCTCTAAAGACCTCTACGAGAGCTTTAATATAATCATCTGGGTGTATTTCTAAACCAATCTGCTTATCTGAACCATAATCACGCTGTCCAAAATAAGGTGGAGAAGTGATGACTGAATTAACGGATTCAGTAGGCATTGAACGCAAAAAACTGAGCGCATCAGAAAGATGGACTTTATCCAATAAATCTTTGATCTCAACCATCAGTGTAACCTATACCTATTCTTTTCGACCATCTGTGCGTATTTTACAATAATTTGGATTATTCCTCTACTACCCTCTCCATAAATGCGTTGATAAAAGAATGATCCACAAGGCCAGAAAATGAGTATCGTTGCATAAGACCATAGAGTTCTCGGATGGTTGAGTACGGCATATACCTTGCCCGTAAATCACGAAAAACCTTCTGATTGGCTTCAGTAATCACTTTATTACGAAGTTCATTAGGTGCAACAACGGCAAATGTTGCTGAAATTGATGGAAATGTATCCTTTAGTTTTTTCATCCGAGTTAAACCCGATGTAACCCCAGTGCTGTGCTCAATTTCAATAATGGCAGGAATACGATCACCATTGTCGGCAAACCATATACAATCCACAAGAGAGGCTGAATCACGGATTTCTGGCTTATACAAAATAGGAATTTCTTCCAAAGACTGAACAACACCAAACAGGCTACCTAATTTAGACTCGCCCACCTCGATACTGCGGTCATTTTTCGCAATCCAAGTCCGAAAACCAAGCGCATTGCCAATTTCGATAAGAGCAATTTGCATTTGTGTGTGGGTTCTTTTTGCTTCAATGGAGTCAAACTCATTTGAAAGCTGATTGGGACTTAACTGAATATGCCCAAAGTCAACCCCAAGCTCGATTTCCGTGATTACCTGTCGATATTCTTTTTCTTTGACTATTTGACCGAGAGCATGTGCCTCAGATGGACGCCACATAATATGCTTCAGTTTTTTATCAGAGGTTTCGCCTGTGTATACATCAGCACGTTGCAAGTAACATATATAAAAATGCGGAGTGTATGCAAGTAAAGTCTCTAGGGCAGATCTACTGTTGCTGCTTGCACTAAAAACGCGATCTATATGAATTGGATAATCAGGTTTATTTGAAAATGCCGAAGCTATTCTAGCTAACTGGCTAGAGCTAATACTGCCAGAGCGTTCTTTGGCATCCTCTTTCTTGAGATTTATACTCACAAATTTAATAGGGCCTTCCGGTTCAACTATTTTGGTGATTTTGAGTTGAGAAATTTCACTAGGGTAAAGATACCATCTGTTGTTATCAAGCCGGCTAATTTGGGCAACTAGATCAGCAGCGGTTAGCTTTTGCATCTTCAATTTCCTCATCCGATATAGACAAAAATATTATACTTGCGGCAATCGAATGTGAAACGCGCTACCCTTGCCAATCTCGCTTTCGACCCAAATCACACCGCCCTGTGCTTCGACGGCCTGTTTACAGAAGGTGAGGCCCAAGCCCGCCGCGCCTTTGGTACGCCGATTTTCGCCTTGATAATAGGGGTCAAATATACGGTTCACTTCAGTGGGGGAAATGCCTTCACCCGTATCCGCGACGGTTATTTGCGTACAGCCTCGCCGCTGATCGCGCCTTGCTTCCAGACGAACTTCCCCTTTGCGCGTGTGACGAATGGCGTTACTCAACAAATTGCTCAATATGCGCGTCAAAATATTGCGGTCTGCCGAAACCGTCAAATCTGGAGAGGCTAGTACAACTTGGAGGGTATTGTCATGGAGTTGGGCCATCCCCAAAAACTGACGCTGTATTGCTTCAAAAAATGGCCCAAGCGTAATCACTTCTTTCTTGACCGGAAATGCTCCCACCCGTAAACGATTTAAATCGAGCATATTCTCTATAAGGATATTGAGTTGGGCATTGCCAATTCGTGCCCGTTCAATAAATTCCAAAATTTCCCTAGCTTCACCTCCCCGTTGGACGGCGCGTTCAATCAAATCCACGTAGCCCATAATTCCGCTGAGAGGGTTTCGTAGGTCGTGTACCAGCATTTGCACCAGTTGTTCGTGAAGCTGCTGGGCCTCAATCAGTTGCGTATTACGCTTTTCAAGGGTTTGGATAAGATCGTTGGCAATGCGGGAAACATGGTGCATTTGGCTTCCATAGTCACGTTCGTCGAAGTCATAACCCAATGGAGTCAGCCCAACGAGGTGCGACAGTCGTTTTTGTACTTGATTGACTAAATCCGGGTCAAATGTCCAAATCCCCCGAAACAGTCGTTCCGTTTGAGGTAATGCTAGACCACTCAGATCTTTGGCGACCAGCGCACTAAAGTATTCGGCAGATTCAACCACCAAAAACCATTCTTGTGTCAATAAATGATCGGGGGGCAATAAAACATACTCAATACCCGGTACATCAGGTGGGGTAATATCTGGCACGCCAAAAACCCATACCGATTCGGCTTTTGGGGCAATTTCACGATAACGTTTAAGCTGGGGCAGAAAAAAACTCAGCTTTTGGAAACCAGCAAAAACCCGCACGGGCGTTCTGATTTCCATAACACAGTTTTCGATTTCTCGGCTAATGCTGATGAGGCTATGGCGGTGTTCAGTAAAGAGAAAAGGGGTAGTCGGGTGGTCAACAATTTCAAAAAGGGAAGCATTTTCGGTCAAAGCCTGTATGCGCGTCATCCAGTGACCTCTCTATAGACCCAAAACCTTTGAGGCTTAACAGTATTCGGGCAGACTGAATTTTATCTTCCTCTACGATAACGCGGTCTGGCAAGAAGGGCTAATTTTTACCTTCAAGGGGGTCGGCACTATAGAGTTGAGCAATGAAAAAAGAGTCGTCCATCACCAACAAAGCGTGTTGCGCTTCAGGTGGATTTTGGTCAGAGTCTATTAAACTGACGGCTAGGCCATGACCTTCGAGTAATTTTTGCACTTTTTCGGTCATGGGGATGGGCATTTCTCCCAACAGCCCACGCCCCGAAGTGAGCAACTTCCCTAGGGGCATAGCACGATTGAGGTCATCGGCAAGGGTGCGGAAATTGCCATAGTGCTGTCCGTATAACTGGGTCAGTTCCAGCATCAGACCATCCACGTTATCGGGCATACCGCTAAAATAGACTTGCTGAAAAGGATAATTATGATTCCACAAAAGGGAGTGTGTTTCCGTATAGACCATCGAATTAAACAAACCAACGCTGACTCGATGTTCACGTACACCTAAACAACGAATGATATAACTTCCGGTGGGGCGCAGGCCGTTTCGCTCCTCATCAAATTCAGTGGTTTGCAGCAACAGTTGAACTTCTTCCGGCGTGCCACCCATTTGCACGGTCAAAAGTGCCCCCAGATGATTTTCTGGCTCAAGTTCGGTCAAGATTTTTTGCAGCGTGTCGTCAGATGGGAGATTTGGCATACCAGCCTCTAAACTGTTGAAAAAAGAGGTGGAGCAACTTGGTTACTCCACCTAAAATTATCAGGATGTCGCAGATGGCGCGGTGGTGTTGGGGTTGACTTCGCTCCTCTGATTGGAACTAATCCCTCGACTGACCAGAATAAGGCCGCCGATGACACCATGCACCATGCTAATCGCACGCACAACGAGGGCCGTCCCCAGTGAGGCGGATTCAGCCACGCCCAAAAAGCCTGTCAAAAAGGCGACATAGGTGGCTTCACGTAGGCCCAACGCGCCGGGGGAAATTGGAATCAATTCAACCGCTACGGCCATACACATCAGCGGTATAAAGGCAAAGTAGGGCACTGTTTCACCAAAACCGATCAGCACCAAATAAGCCCCCGTCATGGTCATGGCATTTGCCAAAAAGGATAGGGCAACCATGTAAAACAAGATACGGACACTGCCAAGCTGACTTTGGAGCGCTTCGCTGAGTGAGACCACCTTCCCCGCAACCTTGCCTAATTTGAAGCGCGTCAGCAACTTGGTAAATGGCTCAACAAACCAGCCCATTCGTAAGACAAACAAGGCCGCAATCCCGCCAACTGACAGGATGTGCATTGCCAATTCAAAGGTTAGGGTCAATTCATCATAGTTGGTGAACAGCAGAATCAGGCTGGCGGTACTCAAAATAGTCAACATGCCCACAACACGCTCAATCATCACCGAGGCGACTGAACTAGCGGCTTTGCCAGAATCTGCGCTCATCTCAACCATGCGCATAGCGTCCCCGCCCATCGAAGACCCCGGCATAAATTGGCTAAAAAACATACCGACTAGGTACGTTCCCAATAAGCGGGAGGGTTTCAGGTTTGGAATATCGCTCCCTTGCAGCACTAACCACCATCGGCCTGTTTTGACAAGGGTGGCGGCAAAATTTAGCACTAGGGCAACCAATACCCACCACAAATTGACTTTCAGTAGGCCTTCTATCAACGCATCTCGTTCAGACACGCTATAGATAACGATCCCAAGACCGCCTACGCCTAAAATCAGGCGACCCCAGTTCCAAATACGTTTCCAGTTGACTGAGCGCTTAGTTGGTGTGGTTTCGGTCATGTCCGCTGGGTTCCAATCACAGGTTCATTCGCACGACGACGACCCGACATGCGATCTTCGGCAATCGCATAGGCATCCATAATGCGTCGGGCAACGGCTGTCCATGAATATTCATCCACCGCTTTTTGACGACTCGCCGCGCCACGTGCCTTCAAATCCGGATTTTCAAGGGCTTCATGCAAAGCCCGCGCCAAATCTATCGGGTCATGGAACTTGGCATAGAAGGCCAAATCGCCCAGAATTTCAAGGCTGGCCGGCCGCTCATAGGCCACGACAGGCAAACCCATCGCCATGTAGAAATAGATTTTGGCGTCGCCTTCGGTAATGGCAATCTTGGGGGCAATGGCTACGTCTGCGAGGGCCATGTAATGTCCGGTTTCCCGATATTCGACCTTGCCCGTAAAGGTGAAATAGTCTTTCACGCCTTTTTCAGCCGCCTTAGCCGCATACAAATCTTCATCGGGGAAACCCATCACCAAAAAGTGAGCGTCGGTGTAACCGCGTTCATGCACCAATACCCGCGCGGCCTCGATCATATCATCCACGCCTTGATAGGTTTTGAGCAGGCCCATAAAGACAATGATTTTTTTGTTAGTAGGCAGACCCAATTTCTCATGCAAAACCGAATCGTGTGGATAGGTGTCCGGCGAAAATTCATCCGTATCTACCCCATCCAAGATGGCCCACGCATGGTCATCGCTGAGGTTGAACCGTTCACGGGATTGCTGGCAAATTTGTGTCGAGGAGGTCAAAACGACTGGGGATTTTTTCAACGTCAGCCGTTCTATGCCACTCAGGAAATTATAGTAGGGGCCGCCTTTGGCACTGTAACCATGTTCAGCGATCTCACCGGAGAAACTCCCCTGCATGTCAAAAATATAGGGGATGCCCAAGAGTTTCCACAGCCACCACGCCACCCAACACGAATCCCAGCCATGTGCATGAACCACATCGGGTTTGATTTCACGTGCCACTTGGATGGATTTCAAGAGCAGCAACAGAGCCAAATAGGGCTTTTGGTAGGATGGGCCAGCATCCGTTTTCTTATACCAAGGAATGTTGACAATGCGCCGGATGTCTAAATCTGGCATATCACGCCCGATGTGATATGTCACCATGGTCACCTTATTGCCCAGTTTTTGGAGGGCACGGGCTTGTTCATAAATGTGAATATGACCACCGCGATCCACAAAGAAGGGAGTCGCCGCCACACACAGGATGTTGTAAGCGGATTTTCGCTGCACAACAGTCTCCTAGCTATAAACTTCAGGGAAAAGCCAAGCGATTATACGGATTGGCGTTTTTTCTCACAAGGGCGATGTTGACGAGATGGGTCAGTTAGCCTAACCCCCGCCCTGCTAAATGTCCCAAGCTGAAACCAACTGCCTGCCCGATGGATTCCCGCCAGAAAAATCTTACGATCAAACAAGGTGTAGCCTTTTGCAACGATAAGAAAGATAGGGAAAATGAGCATGAATCTCGGCAAAACGAATACTCCGCCTCAGAACCGCATGAAACTGGATGCCAAGACGTTAGGCTTTGGCTGTCTTATTTTAGTGGTGCTGGCTTGCGTTATTCTCATTCTGCCTATGATATTGGGTGGCGATGATGACGATAACAACAACGACGCTAATAATGACAATGGTGGGCAAGTGGAAGTACCAGCCGACAATACAGGGGATGTGTCCCTCGGTTCATTGGTAACAACAAGTAATGTGGATCGGAATGGCTGTCCAACCGACAACACCTCCACCTTTACCCCGACGGATTCGATCTATGTTGTAGCTCCCAATAGTGCTGTGAGCACAGGCACGAATATTTTTGCGCGGCTCTATCGTGAAGGCCAACCTGTTGAGGACACAGCGGTGATTAGCGCAGCCCAAGACTATAACGACACCTGTATCAATTTTGTCTTCGAGCCAACAGCGGGGGCCGAACTTCAACCCGGTAACTACGAGGTCGTTTTTGTGGTGAACGGTAACGAGACCGATTCTGTCGCATTAAGCGTTCAATAGGAGCAAAAATCAATGGATAGCATCCTTACCTTTTGTATGTTCACTTTTTTGGTCATCGTCGTATTGATGGTCTTAAGCCGCTTGGCACGTGGTTTCCCTGCACGCGCCAGTGAAAATCCTGTTGGCACGGACTATCCCCAGTATGATGATCCCAATATTCAAGGTCGGGGGTCATTTGGGAATGAGGGATATGAAAACCGGCCCACCTATGATGACCCTACCATCCGCAGCAGAGGCAGTTTTGGAACTCGCCCGAACGTATCCGTCGGTGAAACTAAGCGCGGTTGGGGGGGTGGACGATTAGGCGGGGGTGGATCAACACGGCTGGGGGGACGTGGTGTTGATAGCCCTAATATCCGAAGCCGAGGAGGTTTTGGGCGTAACAAATAGGCTTTTGAATTTAGCGAACGCCGAAATAACTAGTGCTTTGAGAGAAGGGCTGGTTATTTTCGCACATATCGCTGCGGAAGGATAATGAGCTAGGGAACGGCCCCGCGCCGGATTTGTTCAATTGGAATTTGTACCGCATTGTCACGTATTTCAAATACTGGACTTGTCACGGAGAGACGCTCAAACATGCCATCATGCGCTCGATATAGCCCAATTGCAAAACTTACAAAAACTTGACCCGCTGGTTTTGGGATAACCACAATATCGGAAAATCCCTCCCCTGCTTTCCATAACGTCGTAGGCCGATTCCCCAAGCCCGGATAGGTGTCGCGCTGGCTGATAATATTGCCTTGTGCATCCAAGACATGCACAAATATTTGGTAATCAAAGGTAAATTCAGCTTTAGTCTCCCAATAGGCTTGTAGGAAAATCCAGTTTTGATCTTCACTCCACACCAAATCGCGTACCACCGCTTTTTCCTGCCCATTTTCAGCAAACGACATTTCGACTTCGCCGGGTTGAGCATCCATCAGTGTTTGCGTCGGACGATAAGCAGGAGAAATCAATGTAACAGCCAGAGTAATCGGGACAACTGCCCACAAGGAAGTTAGCCCGATACTAATTACACCCCGCCGGCGTTGAGGCCTTAAGTTGAGACATCCAACCGCCATCACAAGTGATATAGGAATCATGGCGGGATACATCAATCGGCCAAGGGGCGCAACCGTCATGCGCATCCAGCGTGCTAACAGCGCCGCTACTAGAATCACCTGCACCAGCGACAACACGATCAACCAGCGCTGCTCAATGTTCCAAGTCCGCCATCGTGCAAACACCGTTATTACAAATAGAATCGCCAAAACAGCCTGCAAAATACGTGCCGCATCATAGGGAATGGAAGAACGTATATTGAGATTACCCAGCCAAATGACGCCCAATACGAATCCCCAACGCCACGCCATTCCGTTTTGATTTGCTCAAAACTTGCCTCTGGTGCTCGGACGCCTGTAATTTCGATGTGGCGCTCTACCCCGGTCAGTTCGCCATATTGGACAAGATTATTGATATACCACCAACCCGCCACCACAAAGACGATAGTTCCAAACAAGAGAAGCTGCTTAAATCTCGTTTGCCATGTGAGCTTGCCTGCCCATAACAAAAGAATTCCGGCAATCACCCCCACACTTAACCCACTTGGTTTGGACAATGCCGCTAGGCCAACTATCACCCCCAATGCAGCGACTCGTCGGTAGCTGGTCGGATGTTTTAGCCACCAAAAGCCTGATAGGAAGGCGAGATTGACCGTCGCAAAGGTCATGGGGTCGTTGCTGACCGAAGATGAAATGTGCAAAAACTGGGGGTTAAAGGCGATACTGCCAACAAAAATCATTAGCAAGGCGGGATGGTCTGGAAATATCAATTGTATCGTCCAAGCCGCTGCAAGGACAGCAATGAGGCCTAGCAATATACTTAGCCCTCGCCCTATATAAACCGCCCGTTCAGTTTTGGCACATTCGTTAGCGCACCGCCCATGAACAAAGACATTTTCGTTATCGGGCCAAAGTGACGTATGCTGCCCAAATTGAGGGTTACGGACATTCAGCCGCAGAAACCCCGTCATTAACTCATCTTGGTTAGTCACCTTTAAAAGACCCGCTAACGTCAAATAATAAAGCGGTGGTTGGCTACCCTGCTGCTCGGCATAGTGATTACGAGTTGGGAGGCTTTGATAGGGCAGTTCCCCTTTTTCGACAAGGTGCATCACAAAGGCAAAGTGCCAATTTTCATCAGGCTTTTCAAATACCGGGGTCACCATGGCATACACGCTTGCCAATGCTATGTAGAGGATCGCAATTAGGTAGGTAAACCGGGGTAATCCAAATAATGGCTCAATCAAAAACCGTAGACTGTGGCGAGACCACTGGGGCAAATTATTACTCCATCGCAAGGGAAATTTTCTAAGGTGGATTCAAGTTTTTGGGTGGCTAGTGCATCGTGACTAAGACTTGGTTTTGATCCACATTATCGCCGGGTTTAACATTGATGTGATGGACAACACCATCGCGGGGGGCTTTGAGTTCATTTTGCATTTTCATGGATTCCAAAATCACCACTGGCATCCCTTTGGTCACTTCCTGTCCAACCGTGACGGGGATCGCCACAATAGTACCCGGCATAGGGGAACGGATAGTGGCTTCTCCACCTACTCCAGCAAGCGTACCGGAAGCCCTCGCCAGACGCATCTCCCGTTCGTCGGTGACATCCACTTCATATAAATCACCCGCCATCAACACTTGGAATTTGCCATCACGGTCTTCTACGACGGCCTCAAACGATTGGTTGTCAATCAATAGTGAATAAATCTGATTGACACCTAGAGTCTTAAAATCCACTTGCCGGACTTCGCCATTGACCTTAACCTCTCCCTCACGGTTGATTTCGACTTCGTAGGTCTGTCCATTGACGGTTGTAAAATATTTCATTTTTTCTCAAACCCCTAAGTGCAAATAAACAAAGGGTGGACGTTGCCGTTCACCCAAACATATCCGGGGTGATTGTTTTTGCCAACCACCCCATTTGATTTTGCAGATCGAAGCCTAATTCATTCCAGCGAGAATGATATTCCCGACCAATCCTTCCAAAATATCGGAGAAGTTGGTCTTGATGAGCAACGGCAGTTGGTCGAGCGCCTCCACGTTTTCATCCACCATGATGTCCACCATCAACACATAGCGGCCTTCGGGGAAGATGTAACGGGCCTGAATGCCGGGTTTATCACAGAATGCACTGGTATTGCGCGTGAATAGTGGCCCACTCAATGTTGCCTCATCCGTTTCATAGAGAGTATACCCTTGAGCAGTCATCAACTCACCCAATGAAGCGTCTTGCACGGCGGCAGCAGCGTTTTCGGCTGTACCCCAGTCCAACATGCGCAAACCGATCCCAAAGAGTTCAGGGTCGGCTGGACACGCCGCAACCTGCCAAGAACTACCAGCTTCATAAGCAAACCCATTTAGGCCATACCATGTGGTCGCGGCTTCTTGGGCAGCTTCTTCGAATTGACTAACTGCTTCTTCACTCCCTGTAAACAACCCCGTCCCCTGCTCCAATTGGGTAAACCCACTCTCCGCGGGCAGCAGGGCTGATATGACTTCAAACGTCTGATCAGCCGTAAATGGCACAGGCGGAACATACGTGGTCTGAACAGTCGAGGGGTCAGTAACAATCAAAACCGTGTGGAGGGTATCGCCCTCTTCGGTTGCGGTATCAGGATCGCGGTCGGCCACATTCAAAACCACCTCTTGGCCTTCAAGTACAACCCCAAAAATGGAGTAGTCGCCATCCAAGTATTGCGTAGGAGCACGGGTGATAAAGAACTGGCTGCCATTGGTATCCGGGCCAGCATTCGCCATTGCCAGCACGCCAGCTTCGGCAAAAGTGAGGAAGGGCAGCACTTCATTTTGAAATTCATAGCCCGGGCCACCCATACCAGTGCCTTCCGGGTCGCCGCCTTGAATCATAAAATCTGCGATAACACGGTGGAATGTCGTGTTGTTGTAGTACCCTTCGTTGGCAAGAAAGACAAAATTATTGACCGTAACGGGTGCAAATTGCTCATAGAGGTCAACATAAATTGCGCCCTGCTCGGTGCAGAAAATGGCCTGATAATTTACGCCTTCTTCCAACACTGCTTCGGGGGCATCATAGGTACGGGTCTCAGGTTCGGTGACATTTGGTATAGCCGCTTCACACAATTGAGCCGGGGTTTGCGCCCCGTCATCTTGCGCATTGACGGGTAGCGTCGTGCCCATTCCTACGACCCCTGTTGCCACCAGCACAAAGGTCAACAGCGCACCCCGCATTCCGACTGAAAATGAACTTCGCATTATCGCTCCTAACGTATAGACAATTACCATCAAATCTCAAATGCCAAGCAGATCAACCACCTTTTGGCATAAATGATAGAATCTTTTGAGCCAAATTACTCACGGGCATGGTCTGTAACCAGACACGCCCCGGCCCGGTGAGTGTGGCAAGGAACAAGCCCTCGCCGCCAAAGAACATATTGGTGATGCCTTTGACCATTTGAATATCATAATTGATGCTCGGCTCGTACATCGCAATATGGCCGGGGTCTACCTTGAGGCGTTGACCGGGTTGCAGGTTATATTCCGCGACTTCACCGGAGATTTCAACAAACGCAATACCCGGCCCGGTGATTTTTTGCAACACAAAACCCTCACCCCCGAAAAAGCCCGTGCCCAGTTTGCGGCGGAAGTGCATTTCGATTTGTACGCTGTCTTCCGCGCACATAAAAGCATCGCGTTGGGCAATCATACTGTGTCCGGCTTGGAGCGGCAGTGGGATAATTTTGCCCGGTGCTTCCGGCACAAAAACAATCATGCCTTGTGGTGCCGTGCAGGTATAATTGGTCAAGAAAAGGCTCTCGCCCGAAAGCGCCCGCCCCAACATCTTGCCAATGCCACCACGACCCGACGTTTTCATGTCAATACCGTCAGTCATCCATGCCATGCCCCCCGCCTCGGTATAGACGGTTTCGCCTTGCTTTAGACGCATTTCAAGCGACTGCATGACAGTACCTTTGATCTCGTATTCCATAGGGTTTCCCTCACAGAAAAAGTAGAATACTCCCTACGATTGTAGCACGAATCAAAGATTTAGCTGACTTCGGCTTCGCCTTCTTCATCCGGGGCCGGAGTGGGAACCTGAATATCTACGGGTTCACCCAACGCAGTGTAATCCGTCGTGCCCTCGTTGCTAATCACCACTTTCACCGCATCACCCCCGGTCAAATCCGCACCAAGTTCCACATCTACATTGATGGCGGCCTGCAAACGATGGGGCAAATTGTCATCTTGCCCAATCCAGACGGTATATTGGATGGTCATGGTACTCAAAACAGCCTGTACCACTGGATCGTTCGCGTCCCCTAAGCCCAACAAGACCGCTCCATCCACACTGTTAAACAAAGCGGTAGGGTCAATAGTCAGGGTAAACACACGCATCAATTGGCCGCTGATGCCTTCGTTCGCGCCTTCCTCAATGGCGGTCACGGTATCCGGGGTAAAGAGTGCGCCGCTAATCCCGCTAAGGTTAATAATCCCGGCAAAATCAAAGTCTTCCCCCAGCGGCAGGGCATCGGGATTTTCACTGATATTGACCCAATCCGTCGCAGTAAACAGTCCTTCGACGTCATTGGGAATGCGGACATACACCTGACCATCAATCTGTACCACTTCAAGGTTGATATTTTGGCGTGTGGGGTTGGAGTTGTCCGTAGTGTCGTCAATAAAGACCGAATTACGTTGTTCAACCACAAAACTGCTGGCTTCCGTCTGGCCTTCAGCAGCAGGACGCACCAACGCTGTGATCGTTTGCTCCATGCTGATGTCCGAAGCAAGTGCCAGATACCCTTCGCCGCTGCTGATTGTTTGGGTTTGTTCGCGTTCTGTCGTAGCTTGATAGCCTTGTAAGGCATTCAGATTGGTAAAGGCGGTTGTCACAACACTCAGCAAATCTTCGCCTTCTTGGGCCTGTACGGGCAAAACCGCCAGTACCATCAAGGCGGTGATGACCACCACCAAAAGTTTACGACCACTCATTGTAGAAATTTTCCTTTCATTTCATCGCCATGCAGCCAAGTTTTATTGCTCGACTGAAAAAGTGCTTTAAAAATGGAGTTGTGCAAATTTTTGACGCGACCTATTTTACCTAATGTGTCGGCGTCTACCATGTCTAGGTTTTTTGAGGCCAAAGGGTTCAAGTTTTGTCCAATTGAACCTTTCGGGTTTAGCGATAGGCCCTGCCACAATCTGCTATAATGATTTAATAGATTGAAAAAGCTGGTGAGGGTTTGACATGAATTCACTACCACCTCCATCAGAGGGTCAATTTTTCGTGCGCTATCTGCGCCTCTATGTGCTGCATCAGGTCGAACAGCATACCCTGACAAGCAACCTTAGTATTTTGCGAACACGTATTGCCACCGTCCGTTATGTTTTTACCGACCTGCCCCAACACATTGACCAACAATGGCAGGCAGATTCGATCAGTGGGGTATCGTTGGCCCAAGAAATGCTTCTCCCGCGTTTTGAAAATCTGCTGGCGGACGATCAGGCATGGAATAAACTGGGATTAATGGGTGGCGATAATCCCGTGTGGCAGCCCTATCTCAGTCTGCGCCAAACTGCGCCCGGACGACTCATAGATGCTATCCCGACTTCGCGCAGCCTTGTGCCCAGTCCTCCCCCTCTGCCTGCAAAATTGGCCCGCCCCGCCGCCCGCTTGATGGTTAATGTAGAACGAGCACAACGATTACTCGAAGTGACCCAGACCGCCCTACAGGTTGCCGACACCGCCCTGCGTGTGTGGAACAATTGGAAGCTGGGTCAAGCCGAACGCAAATTGTTAGATATGCGACGTCTGCTGCTGCAAGATTCAATTCATACCGCGCTTGCGGGTCAACAAACGGCTCTCAATCAAAGTCTAGAGCCGGGATTTGTGGCGGGGTACTTGGCCGCACATGGCGACGATGATGCCTATGATGTCCTATTTGGAGATATAAGCTAATGGGTGAATTTGATCAATACGACGGCCAGAACAATTTCAATGAACGCCGCCGTCGGAGAAATCGGCGTCTCAATTATGAAGACGATGCCCTCGGCATGGCGGATGCAGGAGATCGTTCCGATGGCGATTTTGCCAATATCGAAGATTATGCAGGGGGCTTGGTTGAGGAAAACCGCAATAGCAGCTACTATCGGGACTGGGACGACCAAGCGCAATCCGACCCATTGGCCGACCCTACACCCGCGACCAATCCGCGCTATCGCCGACCCGGTGCATCTGTGCCGCCACTCGACCCCAATCAACCCTCGCCAGCCGTGCAGCGGGCCGCCCAATTGATGGAACGGGCCAATCGTCGCAATCGGGGGGTCACGATTGACAACCCACCGCCGCGTCGAGGTCGGTCACGCGCCGATGACTATATTGAAGCACCAGAACAACAATCGCCCCTCGACGGAATTATGAATACGCTCAATGGCCTCGGACGCAATCTGAACATCCCCGGTCTGCCTACTATTGATGCTTCGGGAGTTGGTAATGTGTCCAAGTCCATCATGGTGGCATTGTTAGTCGTGGCGTTTTTGCTGTGCAGTTGCCTACTTCTTTTGACTGCTTGGATCATTAGTCTATTTGCTGGCTAGGAAAAATCCCATGACCCAAAAAATCGCGGTGGCAATTATTCATGGCATCGGCAAACAAGTACCCGAATTTGCCGCTGAAATCAGTGAGGCCCTCCTCAGTCATTGTGGGGAGACCTGTCGGGCCGATATTGTCATTGAGCCGATTTATTGGGCCAAAGTCATGCAAGATGTTGAAAACGAACTTCAACAGCGTTTGCAGCAGGGGGGTAAGTTAGGATTTCCACGCCTGCGGGAATTCGCCATTGATTTTGTCGCCGACGCGCTGGCCTATCAACCGGCCCCCGATGATCGGTCAGCCTACGATGGCATCCACCGCGTTTTTGCTCAGGCTATCCACCTCTTAGCGGAAAAAGCCGGCCCGACTGCCCCCCTGTGTATCATCGCGCACAGTCTAGGAACGGTCATCAGCAGCAATTACATCTATGACCTGCAAATCGAACCCTATCGCCCCATTATTTCGGCCAATGTCAAAGACGCGATGGCGGATACCCCTCTCGAACGCGGCGAAACACTGACCCTGTTTTATACATTGGGGAGTCCTATCGCCCTGTGGAGTTTGCGCTATAACAATTTCGGCAAGCCGATTCAAGTGCCCGCCCCGCAGTTGGCCCATTACTATCCTGATCTCAAAGGCGAGTGGGTAAATTTCTTCGATAAAGATGATGTCGTCGGTTTTCCGTTAAAGACCCTCAATGAGAAATACGCGGCAGTGGTCACGGAAGATTGTCAGGTGGATGTGGGAAAATTCCCAGCCAACATGACCCCGGCGGCGCACATGGCCTATTGGACGGATCGAGATGTCATCGAACCGATTGCAGCGGGGTTAGATCGGGTGTGGCAAGCCATCAATGGCTAACCACACCCTCAACATCTGGCCCCATTAATCTTGGGCCAATTTTTGCAAATCTTCTAACAAACTGACGAGTTGCTGCAAATCGGCTTTTGTGATTCGATGACCCGACTCTAGGACAGATACCCCGTCCAACGCAGCCAAGACCAAATCAATTAGGCCATCCGAAAGAGGTCGCAGTTCGGGCGGCGTCGCAATCGGTTCCAGTGTTTTGAGGTTCTCAATTTGGCGCCGCTCGTGTTCAATCGGTTTTAATCGGTTTTCACGTTTTGCCATCGCCGCCCATCCTCCCTATTTCATATTGGCGATGATCGCGGTGGCAAATTCGCTGGTTTTGACCTGTTTTGCGCCTTCCATCTGGCGGGCAAAGTCATAGGTCACGATCTTTTGACGGATGGTCGCTTCATAGGCATGGGTAATCATATCTGCGGCTTCCTGCCAACCGATATGTTCCAGCATCATGACACCAGAGAACAGCAATGACCCCGGATTGACCACATCTTGATCGGTATATTTGGGCGCAGTACCGTGTGTCGCTTCAAAGAGGGCCACCGCGTCACCGACATTCGCACCGGGGGCGATCCCGACGCCGCCGACCTCAGCCGCAATCGCGTCGGAGAGATAGTCGCCGTTCAGGTTGGGGGTGGCGATGACATCGTGTTCGGAGGGACGCAGCAGCATCTTTTGGAACATGATGTCGGCGATGGTGTCCTGAATCAAAATCTTACCTTCGGGCACTTTACCGCCATGATTCTTTTCAACATCATCCCAGCTAATGGTTTGTTCGCCAAATTCCGCTGCGGCAATTTCATAGCCCCATTTACGGAATGCGCCTTCGGTGAATTTTTGGATATTACCCTTATGTACTAGGGTCACACTCTTGCGTTTGTGTTCGATGGCATATTGGATAGCCTTCCGCACCAAACGTTTGGAGCCAAATTCGCTGATGGGCTTGATGCCTAAACCAGCACCCTCAAAGAAACCTTCGACACCCAAATCTTGGCGCAGGAAACGGGCCAATTTTTCATTTTCGGGTGAGCCGCTTTCAAATTCGATACCCGCGTACACGTCTTCGGTGTTTTCGCGGAAGATAACCACATCTATATCCTGTGGGCTTTTCACCGGGCTGGGTACGCCTTCATACCAGCGTACCGGACGGATACAGGCATATAAGTCCAACACTTGGCGCAGCGTTACATTTAAGCTACGGAAACCACCACCGACGGGGGTCGTCAGTGGGCCTTTAATCCCGACCAGATATTCGCGGAGGGCGTCAAACGTTTCTTCGGGCATATAATCGCCATTAAAAACATTGGCTGCTTTTTCGCCGGAATAAATTTCCATCCATGAAATCTTGCGTTTGCCACTGTAGGCTTTTTCGACTGCGGCGTCCCAAATCCGCAGCGAGGCTTTCATAATATCGCGCCCGATGCCATCGCCCTCGATGTACATCAAAATGGGATGGTCAGACACTACCAATTTGCCGTTTTTACCTACCGTTATTTTATCCCCTTCGGTAGGTACTTTAATCTTTTCGTAGGCCATAATGGGCTTTGACTCCTAAATTAGTTACGGTCATCCAAAGAAACGCGGTGGATTATAACATATGCCTGCGTGTGCAAACCCGCCGAAAATTTCTTTTATAGGGCACGCCCCTGTAGGTAGCGCATCAGCATATCTTTGCGGATAAACAAAAAAATGGTGAAGCCTGCCAAAAAACCCATCACATGGGCCAAGTGCCCAATATTGCTCTCATAACCACTTTCAATGATGCTGATGGAAGGCACGGTTTCCATAATCAAAAAAGGGAACAGCAGCAGCACCGATGGGATTTGCAATCGCCAATGCCACCAAGCGGGTCGGCGGCGCGTAAACAAGCGTATCGGAATCACGGCGATAAAACGCAGCAGCGACCCCACCCCCCACAGACAGGTGATGCGTTCGCCATAAAACAAGATGAGGTACGCCCCCATCACCCCAGAAATGGCCCCGCTCGCGCCGATCCCTGCAAAATTGGCCTGTGCCTCAATCGGATTCAGCAGCACATCAAAAACATTCGACACCATACCCGCCAGCAAATAATAGGCTAGAAATCGCCAAGGGCCGCACGCATCCTCCACTCGAAATCCAAACACCCGCAGATAGAGCATATTGCCAAATAAATGGGCAAAACTACCGTGCATAAAAATGGCGGTGAAGGTCATCAACGCGCCAATACTTTGCGATTGGTGTAGTTCGGCTTCTCGATAGCCATACAAAAAGACCTTGCTGCGAAGGACAGAGCTACGGGCTGCCACCATGTCGGGGACGAGCCATAACATAAACACCAAAATATTGAGGATAATTATTGTCCACGTCATCCATGGGAACGTCCGATAGCGCATCTCCCCACGCGAATCTCGAAATGGCATCGGGTAAAACAGCGAGGACAGCAGCAATTCAAGGATAGTAAAGAGAATTGCGAGCAGAATAATCGCCATGTGTCTTAGATTCCCCACTTGTCGGCGAGTAGCGACAAGCCGATTGGCAGCACTAGCCTAAAAGCCACCATCAACAGTATCCCGCCCATTAAACCGAGCGCAGTCCGTGCTTCCGCTGTGATTTCCGGTGATTCGCCTTCACCAGATTGATTGCTGAACCATCTACCAAACGGCTGCTGGCGTGACCCCGATGTCGCTGTTACCAGCAAATAGCCCCCCAACAGCGACAACCCTATCCCCAACCAGCGTGAGCGCCCCATTTGCGAAAAATCGAGTCCGGCATCCTGAAAACCCAAAACGAGAAACAACAAACTGACTGCCACTGCTTCCCGAAAGGCCAACAGAAAACTACGCTGTTCACGTTCGCTGACGATGGGAATTTCGTTTTGAAGGGCGGCTTCGGCTTTTTTGCCATCTTCGGTACGTGGCCCCAAGCGTGCAGCACGATCATAGGCTACGGCGGCAAGTTTGGCATGGCGCGTCTGCCGATACCCATCCCCTAAATATCGCCACAGCGTTTGATTTTCCGGGTGCCGTGTTAGGGCGGTTTCCAATAATTTGACGGCGTTTTCGGGATGACCCGAATCTCTCAACTGCTGGGCGGCTTTCAAGATAATTTCCGGGTCGGCATCTGGCAATCGCGCCAACCGCATCCGAATTTCATCCGCCTCCCGCCAGCGTCCTATTTTTTCGGCCAATTCAATCCCCAACAGAAACACCGTCGCCGATGTGGAACCACCGCGCAGTGCCCGTAACATAAGTGTCCATGCGTCCTCGGTGAAATAACCGTCATAGAGAGCTTTGGTCGCTTTTGCTAATGCTTCAGGATGATCTATCCGAATCTCCAATACTGCTGTCCATGCCCTGACCGCCGTCTCCAGATTGCGACGGTGCATGGCAACTTCAGCATAGTTCAGCAATTTTTCGATACGTTGTGCTTCTGCCGGGGTCAAGGGGTCGTGGATGGTCTTGGGAGTGTCAGAGATTGATGATGGGTGGTCGGATGGATTTTGAGGCACTAAAGAATTCGGGGGTACGGCTTCCATCGGATGCTCCACCTGATGAAATTAGAGTGTGTTTTCAAACCATTCTACGACTTTTTGGGCATACTGCTCCGGGTATTTAATATGGGCACGGCGATGGCGGCAGTTGGGAACAATCCATAGGTCACTGCCAGAGGGGGCATTGACGGCGATCTCGCGGATGGCACGGGTCGAAACAAGGGTATCTTCCGCGCCATGAATGAACAATACCGGACATCGAACCGCCTGAATCCAATGATGCGTATTCACCCGATCCAACCGCGCCATGCTGATGATCGAGCCACCGACGATAAATAAACATGCCAAACCGCTCGCCAAAACGAATGGGATATTTTTTTCGACCAGCCAGCCCGTCAAGGTTTGATGTAGGGTAGCAATCGCACCGTCCACGACAATCGAGCCGATTTGTTTGGTACGGGCTGCCGTCAAAATGGCCGTTGCACCGCCCATGCTAAATCCCAAGACACCGACTTGCTCAATGCCGTGTGCCCCGACCAAATAATCCAACGCGCCAAGCAGGTCATATTGTTCGCGCAAGCCAAAGGTCACAAAATTGCCCTCAGATTCACCATGCGCCCGAAAATTAAACATCAGCACATTAAATCCGGCGTCGTGCAGCATTCCCGCTTGGCGTACATCGGCATCCATGCTGCCATTCTGTCCGTGACACTGAATAATTGTGCCTTTGGCGGTGTGGCGTGCCGGAATCCACCACCCTTGCAACAATAGATCATCACGGCTGTAAAAACGCACCCGTTCAAATGGCAGGCGGTGATTGGCGGGGGAATCGGGCGGATCAGGGCGGCGGCGCTCGACCAATTTTTTGCCCCCTAACCCTGCAATTAGGCTGATAGCGCCAATCAGAAATGCCAAAAGCCCTTTCATTTCCCTATCCTCAATTGGCTTCGATACGGACAGAGCGAATCCAATCCCCCGGCGGCGGATTGGGAAAACGCAGCGGATCACCAGGGTTGCGCGGCGTTAGAGACTGCAACACATCCATGCCCTCTGTCACCACGCCAAAAATCGTATACTGACCATCCCACTCCGTTTCGTGATTCGGTAGCGCCCCAAACGTGATAAAAAATTGGCTACCTGCCTCGCTAGGTTCGCCGGGGGGATGGGACATCGCCACTAAACCCTCGCGGTCAAAAACGAGGCCATTTTGTTCTTCACCTGATATACGATAACCCGGATAGCCGCGTCCAGTGTCGCTGGGATCACCCGATTGGGCATAAAAGTTGGGGATGACCAAGAAAAAGGTGTTGGCATCATACCAGCCCTGCTCCGCCAGAAACACGAAATTATTGACCGTCTGGGGGGCTTCATCTTCATACAGGTCAATCCGAATATCGCCCTTTTCAGTTTCGATGACGGCCTGATAATCTTTGGCGGGGTCGAGGGTGAACGGCGGCGCGGACTCAAAATAATCCTGCTCCAAGAGGGCCAATCGCACCACTCCATCTAGACCGAATAGGTCATCCCGGTCATTCAACAATTCGCCATTAACCAGCAGGGTCGGAATGCCCACAATCTCCAGCGTGGCGGCCTGTGCCTGATACTGCTCCACCAGTGGGGCATACAATCCTTCGTCCAATTCGCGGTTAAAGCGTTCGACATCCAAGCCTGCGGTTTCGGCATAGTCGGTCAGTTTGGTGCGGAAATCCTCTAGAGAGAGGTCTACCCATTCCGCCTGCGTGGTATACAAAATCGCCTGCATATCCCAGAAATGATCTTGGGCAGCGGCGGCTTCGGCGGCTTGGAGAGCGAGTCCAGCTTTATCATTGCTCTGGGTATCGGGCAGGTGTCGCCAAATGAGCCGCAAACTTTCAGGATATTGACCGCGCAGAATTTCCAGATCGCGGGCATAGCGGGCACAGCGCGAACACTGAAAATCGGCATACATGATGATCGTCACAGGGGCATCTTCCGGCCCCAAAATATAATCACGCGGTTCGACGGCCTGCGATTCACTATCGCCTAGACTGAAACCATCCGGTGTTTGGGTAATCGGGGGCGGCGCGGTGGATTGAGTGACCTCTACCCGCTCACCCTTTTTATCATCCCCCCCGCAGGCCGACAGCAGCAACCCGACGGTGATTAAAACAATAAACCAGCGTATGCTTCTAATCATGGTTATTTTTTAGTCCCGCATCACCTGTTCATAGACTTCGAGCGTTTTTTGGGCCGTTTTGCGCCATGTAAATTTAGTCGCCTGTCCGCGTCCGGCATTGGCTAGATGGTTATGTAAATCGTCTTGGATCACCACCGCCAAAATCGCCGCTCCTAACTGTCGCGCATCATCGGGTGGCACAAGATAAGCCGCGTCGCCTGTGACTTCGGGAATCGAGGATACATCGCAGGCAATCACAGGCGTGCCACACGCCATCGCTTCGAGTATGGGCAGACCAAATCCCTCATAACGACTGGGGAAAACTACTGCCTTTGCCAAGCGATAGAGGGCGGGTTTATCTTCCTCGGCAATTTCACCCAACCAGACTAAATACCGTTCGATATCCAATTCATGGGCATATTTCCGCAAATCGGGAAATCGCGGCGTGCCCCATTCTTTGGGTTGATTACCCGCCAAGACCAGCGGCACTTGCTCCCCCAACGATGGCCCGGCATACGTCCACGCCAATAATAGATTATGCACATTTTTGCGGATGTCAAAGCCGCCGAAATACAATACAAATTCGCTCGGCAGGTCATATTTTTGGCGCACCGCCTCATCCTCATCGGGATAGGCCGCCGGACGAAAACGATCATCCGCCGCGAGATAGGTCGGCGTGATTTGTTCGGCGGGGATGTCAAGATGCTGGACAATATCGGCTTTGCTGGCCTCGGATAGGGTGATGATATGCGCTGAACCCTTTGCGGTTGCACTGACCAAACTGGTATAAAATTTCGCGCCTGCCCCGCCACGATATTCCGGCAGCACCAACGGAATAATATCCAATACCGATGTTACCAGACGGGCGGGTTTGCTGCTGAGGGGGCCGCCCCAATAGGGCACATGGGCAATATCCGCGCCGACCTGTCGTACGATTTGAGGATAGCCGCGCTGTTCAAACCACACCTTCTGCAAATGGCCCCTAAATTGGGTCGGGGCACGAGCGATATTCACATTTTCCGGCAGGTCACTTAATTCCTGCACAAAATCCGGCACGACCAGCGTCATCATCAACTCCGGCGCAACCTTTTGCAGGGCGGTCATGAGATGGCGGATATATTGCCCGCTGCCGACCCGCTGCTGATTCCAAAACCATCCATTAAAAGCGATGTGCATCCTATTCAATCCTAAAGGTGTCTAAAATAACCGTGTCGTCCAGCAAGGCATTACCAGCAGCATCCGTCGCATGTAATCGTGTAAAACTTTCGGCTTGATACAGCCCCATCTTGACTTGATATGTCCCGGCTGGCAAGCCTGTTAATGGCAGGGTAATCACATCAGGAATGCGCTCCCCGGCGTCCCATGCCCATGTCGGATATTGCTCCCCACCTGCTAAGGGATCAAGCTGGGCCACCTGCTGACCATTGGTATCCTCGATATGCACAAACAACTTATAGGTATTGGCGGGGCGGCTGCGTGTGCCCCATGTCAGGGATAATTGCAGATGGTCGGCGTCATGGCTGACCGCATACCTTACCAATGATATGCCCTCAAATCGGAAGCGCGCGGCGTCCAATTCAGCCGGGTCAATTTTCGCGGCGGGGGAGATCAATGAGCCGATATAGGTGGTAAACAATTCGCTGCCATCCGAGGCATAATTCGGCAAACGGTTGCCTGTTTCAAATTGGAGCAGGGTCAAGGACAGCCGATAAATCTGCCCGATTTTAAGATTCCCGCCAATCGGCAAGCCAAACGTATCACAAAACGATTTGCCCGGTTCCCACAAGGTATAGTTGCCCAAGCCGGGATACGATTCGCGCCGCCCTACGACTTCATCATCCGGCCCAATGACATGCAGGGCAAAGGCGTAGGGTATTGGGATTTTTTCGCTGGCATCTTCGGCCCGCCAGCACAAGGTAAATTCACGCAAATCGCCTATGTGGATACGTGTATCATCCACCTTAAAACCTAGAAAATCGACTTGACCATAATCCAACGTCTCACCCATCAAATTTTCGGGCGGATTTTCGGTCAACGGAGGGCGTCCAAAGGCAGGATAAATGGTGGTTGGGGCGATAACCACCGCCAACCCACCTAAAGCACCTGCTACCCACACCCGTGTTCTGGGAAATTGGTGCAGGCCCATCACCAATAACAGTACAAAAGCTGGATAGTAGGGCAGCAATAATCGCCCCGGCACGACATGACTGATGGTTGACCATTGCAGCAGGGAGAAGATGCCGAGGGTGAGGATGAGGAGAAGTATAATTTCGACTTTTACCCGTAGAATAAATTCTACGGCTATCCTTGCAAAGTCCACTGAAATGGACTGGGGAGGTTTATTGGAGATAATATTTTTCCTAATCGTGTCTCTGAATAGAGCTTTTATCCACCCCAATACTCCAACCACCGCCAACCCAATTGGCAGCACATATCCCCAACCTTTGATAAACACCGAGCGCCACCCAAATCGCGCCCAAAGTTCCCGCGTCAACTCCGGGATGCGGTCACGAAATTCGGGCCACCTTTCCAGCATGGAGGGGTGTTCTTGAATCCCCCAAGGCATGTTGATATGTGGCTGTGTGCCAAAGGGGTCATCAAACAAAATCGCTCCGCGCACGTACCACCATCCACCAATGATGGAGGCAAGACCCCATAAAATCAGCCATCCAATGAATAATCGGGAGAGAGGAGCAGAATGTTTGTGGACACGATTTTGCAACCACCCTAAACCAAGCGCGACCATCGGAACAAGCCACAGGGATAATCCACTGGTTTTAGAGAGGGCCGCCAATCCCATACACAACCCTGTACCAATCAACCAGCGCCGATTTTGCCAATCGCGTAATAAATGCAGCGCTCCTGCCAACACCCATGACCCAAATGCCATCGCGCCGACATCATTGCTGACCACCGCGAACCCGTGTAGGGCTTGGGGATTAAAGGCCAATCCCATCGCCGCCAATAATGCCCACCCGCGCTGATGAGGCCATAACGCCACCCCAGCCCAATAGACCCCCGCCACCGCCACCATGCCGTACACAGCGGATAAAAGGCGTGTCCATTGCAGGGCATCGGCTAAATCCTGCTCTCCCTTGGTCAGCACATGATTTTTCGACATCAGGTAAAAATTACGATTATCCCGGCTGGTTTCGGGAGCAGGATAACCGCGCCAAGGGTTGCCTTTGGCCTCCGCATCGAGTAGGCCCAAATCACGCAGATGGCTAAACAGCGCCGCCGAAACATAATACAAAGGGGCTTGGCTAACCTGTTGAGCAATGGTAGTGTCGAAGTCAGCATCAGGGTCGGGGAGTTCACCTGTCTCGCGCACTTTCAGGATATAGGCGAAATGTGAGGGTTCGTCTGGGCCTTCAAACGGCGTAATGGCCCACCCGTACAGCCGCACGACCAACAAAAACACCCCCAACAAAACGATGAGTGGCAGATGTTTGCGGAGGGTGTCAAGCAAGCTAGGCATGATTTACGGCTCGGTGGTGAACAAAATCAGATCGGCTGTAAACTGTATTTGCCCACTAGCATCGGGATAATGAAAAATCGCATTGACCCCGCGTGGGCTGTCATAAAATCCGGTCAGCACAGTTATCGGTTCTTGAATATCGGCTGGAACTTGCAGTTTGAGATCATAAATCATCCAATCCCCCACCCGCCATGTTAGCGCGGGAATATATGCCCCATCCGCGATATACCGCACCTGTCGCTGGTTATCCAAAACGTGGGCATAGGGCGCGAAATTCCATCCCCCCCGTTCCGGCGCAAGGCCATCTATCTGCCAATACACCCGCAGGGTTGATGTTTGACCGGGGCGCAGTGGGTCAAGCAACCACCACCCAATAAAGCGAATCCCTACATCGGACGGAATATCGGCTGGGTTGCGCGGCGTAAAATCTTGCCGCAACTCCCATAGGCTAATGCGTGTGCCATCATCCAAGTGAATCGGGATGTCCACTACCTGACCATGCGCGGGTGGATCAATCGGCTGGGTCGGGCCATGAAATTTGATATATAACCCGCCGCCTTTAGGAATAACCACTGCATCGTGAATCAAGAAATTATAGACCGCCGGAAACGTTTCCCCTGACATCGCCATTGAAGGCCATTCGCCGATTTGGGTATAAACCACCATGTCCTCTTGATAATTTTCACGAATGCCCGCCCCCAATTTCATTGCGGCATCAATCGGCAGGGTCCATGGGATGCGACTGCCGGGGTATGTGGCGATCTCTTGACCATAACGAATGGTATTGAGTCCATTCAGGCCCATCGTAAAAATGACCCCTGTAACGGCAGCATATTGAGCGATGACCCTGAATTTCACGCCCGCTAATTTTGGAGAGGGGGTCGGTTGAAACAGCGGCGCTAAGGCCCAACCGACTAAGCCATGCCCCGCTGGAAGGGTCAGCAGCAAATAGTGGGGATGCACCGATTTGGAGACATAGGTCATCATCAAAACAGGCAGCCAAAACCAGAGCAGCAAGATCACGGCTGTGTCTTGTTCGGGCGTATGACGGCGTTTGACGAGAAAATAGAGGGCGCGTGCCACCCCCGCCAGCAATATCGCCGTGAAAACATAATGGACGACATTGGTGATGTCATAACGCATAACGGCATCCCGCGCCGGAGCATAGACCCCCCGCGCCGCCGGATATTCCCACCCTGTCACCTGTCGGAGCGCATGACTAAGGGCTTCATCAGACAGGCTGGAATTGCCCCCCGTGAACGACTCGGTACGGGTCTTGGTATCGTCCCACTGACGCGCCAATCCGATAACATATAACCCAAACAGGGCTACAAAAATCACTCCACCCACCAGCAGTGTTTTTTTGGGAATACGCCGCCAATAAATCAAAATCAATAAACTCACCGGAGCGACAAGGGCATAAGACAGCAAATAGGTATTGGCGAAAATCGCAAGGCCGACCAGCGCAATCAATGTTTTTTGACCGGGCCGGGAGGTAGTGCGGGTGATGACCGCGACCAATGCCCAAAAGATCAAGCAGGTGAAAAATGGCATCAGGCACTGCACCCATGTGCGTCGGCTGTCCTCGATAATCCACGCATTCGCCGCAAAAAGGGCCGTGCCAATCAGCGCCGCCTGTGAATTCATTAGCCGCTTGAGACCCCGATAGGCAAAATATATGGCAAGGCTGTTAAGGCTGATAGTCAATACATAGACCATCATAAATTGGCGGGTGAGCGCCATCAGGGGGAGAAAAATGTAGCCCGTCAGAGGGGGATTGGCGAATAACACCGATGTCCCCTGCCCTGCCAGTGGAAAATGTCCATTATCCAGCGTATCGAGCGCCTGCCAGATCGGATAGACCTGATCGAGATTGACCTCGATGGCACCGAAGTGTTGAAAACGCAAAACAAAGCCGACGACCAAAATCGTCAGCAAAATCAGACGTTCCCAATTAGGCGAATTAGGCGTTGCCATCACCTTCCGCATATCCATGTGGGTGCGCCTGATGCCATGCCCATGCTGTTTCAATAATCGCTTCCAATGTCGGGCGGCGTGGCTGCCAACCGAGTTCATCATTGATACGTTCCGATGAGGCTACCAAAACCGCCCCATCCCCCGGACGGCGGTCTACCACCTGTGCTGGGATTTCATGTCCGGTCACTTTGCGAGCCACGTCAATGACTTCTTTGACGCTATACCCCCGCCCATTGCCGAGGTTATAGGTCATTTCACCGCGTTCATCAATTGCTTCAAGGGCCAAGACATGCGCTGAGGCCAAATCTTCGACATGGACATAATCGCGGATGCATGTCCCATCTTGGGTTGGATAGTCGTCGCCGTAAATCTTGATCTCACTGCGCTGACCGAGTGGTACTTGCAGCGTCAAAGGGATCAGATGGGTTTCGGGCTGGTGGGCCTCGCCGCGAATAGACTTGCCAGTGCTGTCCACCATCGAACCACAAGCATTAAAATAGCGCAGGGCTGCATATTTTAGGCCCGCTTGCCGTGCATACCAATGAATCATTTCTTCAATCATCAGTTTGGTATGACCATAGACATTGCTTGGCCCCAGTGGGTCTTCTTCATTCAGGGTGGCGTTTTTGCTGGCATAAACCGCCGCTGTTGAGGAAAACACCAGACGTTTAACCCCATTGTCATTCATAGCATCCAACAACGCCTGCGAATTAACCACGTTATTGCGGAAATACTTGCCCGGTTTCTCCATTGACTCGCCCGCTTCAATAAATGCAGCAAAATGGGCGACAGCATCAAATTTATGCGATTGGAACAGCACTGACAACGCGCCGTGATCTCCAATATCTCCCCGTATGAATTCCGCCCCTTCGGGAATAGCAGCGCGATGCCCACGCGAAAGGTTGTCATAAATGGTCACGCGATGTCCGGCCTGCATAAAATGCGCGGCGGTGGTTGACCCAATATATCCCGCCCCGCCTGTTACAAGAATGTGCATCTTATCTTTCCCTTACTCTGCACCTAAATAATCCGTCACAGCCTGCCGCATCCGCTCATACATCGTTGCTTCAACGGCAGCCATCTTTTCCGGTGTAATTTGTACCCACAATTCAGCCGCAAGGCGCTCTGGGGATTGGAGAATCGTATGCAGGCCGTCTATTCCCTGTGGGATACGCTTACCCAAAATTTCGACGGTCTGGCTTGTCCCGACGGGCTGAATTTGACTAGCTACCACATCTCGCCACGCAATTAGGGCTTCATCGGGGAAAAAATTCAGCCAATGCTTAGGGGTTGCCCCCGCTAATGCCGATTGATGGGAGAGGCCCAATCCCAAATAATCACGGGCATCCATCCATCCTAACAACACATGCAGCATAAAATGGCTGGTTTCGCGTGAGGGCCATTTCCCATAAATAAATTCAGGAAACAACATATCCTCACACCACACCTCGTCCATTTCCAAATGGCTCAGATAGCCTGCCACAAATGCGCGTTGGGCTTCATCCTTAACTGCGCCATTGGTCAGGTTAGGATGGGCGGTCAGCATGGCGGGAACCGCATGGGGTTCGACTTTGGGACGATAGGCGAAAAAGTGCGTATCCTCGCGGGTGAGGTTGCCCCTATGATGCGCGTCGGGGGAGATGCAACCAAGCAAAAATTCACCCCAATGCGCCTGAACAAAATCAGCATGGGAGAATTGGGGGTCGTTGACGAGCCGCTGAGAGGCGACCATGTGCATAAACGGTGTTGGCATAGTGTTGGATTCTACCCCAAATCTGGGGGGAGTGAAGCGCGAACTTTGGGTTTACCATTATAGATAGGGGAATTATATAGGGAAAGGATGTGGGTAGGATATGGCCCGTCGTCTATTGTTGGTCATTTTGTTGATGCTGTTAGGGTCGTTTTTGGTTCCGGCGAATGTACAGGCCGATGAAGCCCATATTTTGATCTTGGAGGCTGACGGCCCGATTGTCCCTGCCATGCAAGATTATATCGAACGCGGCTTGGGAAAGGCGGAAGAGGATGGCGCGACGCTGGTCATCATCCGCTTGGATACCCCCGGTGGCAGCGTTTCGACCATGGAAGACATCGTAAAAAACCTGCGTGGCGCCCGAGTACCCGTTGTGGTGTATGTCGCGCCGCGTGGGGCGATGGCAGCTTCGGCAGGCACACTCATTACCCTAGCGGGTCATATTGCAGCGATGGCACCTGAAACGGTTATTGGGGCCGCAAGTCCAATCAACAGCGATGCCAGCGACCTCAACGAAACGGCGGATCGTAAGGTAAAAGAGGTGCTGACCGCGATGGCCCGTACCTTAGCAGAGCGACGTGGCCCTCAAGCCGTTGATTTAGCCGAGCGCACTATCACCGATGCCGAAGCCGTGTCAGCCGATGAAGCCCTACAAGTTGGCCTGATTGACTATATTGCTACCGACAACCGCGATTTAATTGCCCAAATGGATGGTACAACCGTCGCGGATGTACGCGGCGAATCTGTCACCCTTGAGTTAACAGGTCTGCCCATCCGCACCCTGCATATGAGTCTCATTGAACGCCTGTTGCTGATTTTGACCGACCCCACCATTGTATTTACCCTCCTCAGTTTGGGGGTCATTTTGGTCATTTTGGAAATGCGTGCGCCGGGGGGTTGGGCAGCGGGTACCATTGGCGCGGCTTGTCTTCTACTCTCGCTGTATGGCTTAGGCGTCCTGCCCATCAATTGGCTCGGCCTCATCTTTGTAGGGTTAGCTTTTGCCCTGCTGGTAGTTGAAATTATCACCCCGCACTCGTTTGGTGCGCTCTCCACTGCCGCCGCCATTTCGATTGCTGTCGGAGGGTTGATTCTCTTTAACAATGATGATGTACGGCAGTTTGGCAAAATCTCGATTCCTATTTTGATTGGGCAAAGCGCGTTGGTTGCTGCGCTGGGCATTATCTCGGTCTATTTTGTGATGCGCGTCCGCAACCAAACCCCACTATTGGGAATGTCGCATATGATTGGACAGGTTGGTGAGGTGCGAGTCGCCCTCGAACCGCACGGGATGGTGTTTATCAACGGCGAACTTTGGAAGGCGGAGTCCAATGACGGGGTAGCGATTGCTAAAGGTGAACCTGTACAAATTGTGGATGTCAAAGATTTGCTGCTAAAGGTCAAACCCGACGGCACGCGCAAGAAAAAGGTGGATTGATATTCGCTGAAATTCCCCATTTTGATGCCTCATGCTACAATGCCTGCGTAATTATCGAAGTACGTGTGGGGGTATAAGTAATGAGCCAGCAGGTTATTGCCAATCGGTTTGAAATGGGGAGTTTTCTAGCAGGCGGCGGCATGGGGGATGTCTATCGAGGCATGGATCGCACCACCGAACAGCCCGTCGCCATCAAAGTGTTAAAGCCGGAAATTGTTGCCCAAGACCCTGACCAGTTACAGAGGTTTGCCCGTGAGGGTGAACTGCTGGCAAAACTCAACCACCCCAACATTGTTAAAGTCATTAAAATGGCCCAAGAAGAAGGCCGCCATTATATTGTGATGGAATACGTGGGAGGTGGCACGCTGCGCGATTTGTTATTGGAACAGCCCCAACTACTCATCAAGCGGGTTATGGAAATCGCCCTCGATCTCGCCGACGCCCTCACTCGTGCCCATCGTTTAAATATCGTCCACCGCGACCTCAAACCCGCCAATGTGCTGATTGCCGAAGATGGCACACCGCGCCTGACCGATTTTGGCCTTGCATGGCAGGCGGGTAGTGAACTTACCCAGACAGGTATGGTCATGGGGACATCCGCTTATCTTAGCCCCGAAGCTATCTCTGGTCATCAGTTGGATGCCCGCAGCGACATTTGGGCTTTTGGTGTGATGTTGTATGAGATGTTGGCAGGTCGGCGGCCTTTTAATGAAGAGTCCCAAGCCGCACTCCTCTTCGCCATTATGCAGAAACCTGCTCCCGATTTACAGGGCCTACGATCCGATGTACCCGAAGCATTGGCAAATTTAATTCGGCGGATGTTAGAGAAAGACCCCGACAATCGTATCCCCAGCGTGCGGCAGGTTGGTGCGGAACTCGAAGCCATGATGTCCGGGATTAAACTCTCTAGTTCGCAGAGTGGGCCAGCCACTAAACCCATTCCTACTTCCGAGGAATCGCGCTTTAGAACACCCACCTCGGCTGCTTTCCCCGAAATCAACGTACAGATTATGAATCCCATCTTGAGCACCCCCTCTAGTCAAACCGCCGTTGCCGCGCCCGTCGAAAAATCAACCCGCCGTCTTCCGATATGGGCCATCTTCGGAGCGGTATTGCTTGGGGTGGTAATCATCGGCGGGGCTTTGTTCGTGCTGACACAAGGCAATGATGATAAATCATCTGATACAAGCGATACACCCAAAGGGCCGATCAAAATTGACCCGGTTGCGGAGGGTGAGGTATTGGTGCTGGTGGCGGATTTGGAGCATACAGGTGGAGACGAACGGGATGTCGCGCGTTTTATTGTGGACGACTTGCAGCAAAAATTAGAACGCGATGTCGTGTTTTCCAATATCCGAGTCCGGGCCTATCCGCGTGTCATTACCACAACCGAAGCGGCCCAAGAAGCAGCCTTATTAAACAATGCCCCCTTAATTGTCTGGGGGAACTACACCAACGACCTCATTCAACTCGAAATCCAATTGGGGGTGGCGGATGCGTCAAATGGATTTAGCAATCTTCAGCTTACCCCCGATGCCCTTGCCAAGCTGACCAATGTCCGGATTGAACTCAACAACGAACGTCGCCAATCCATCGCCCCGATCATTATTTCGGCCTGTGGCATTTTGCAGTTTGCTGAGGGCAATGTTTATGAAACTGCTGTTACGCTGGCAATCGCGGATGAAATCGGCCCGATAGATACCGCCACCATCATTGGCACCAGCATCGCCGCCGACTACTATCGCTATCTAACATCCTTCCGTCAACCAGATGTGGCACTTGAGGCCATCAACCGCGCCATTGAGGCCGAACGTAGCCCTATTTTGTATGCGGCTCGCAGCACGCTACGCCAACGCACAGGGAATCGGGTTGAAGCCAGAGAAGATGTGAATACCGCCCTGTTATTGGCCGAACGGCAGGGTCTAGATCGGTGGGCCACACCCTATGTCTTAAAAGGACTCCAAGCCGTTTTTGCTGATGAGTTGACCGACGCGAGTACAGCTTATCAGTACGCGGCTGAACTTCGTCCGGGAGATTGGTTTCCACTTGCCCTAGAAAGCATTTCACTCTACTTTGAAGGCAACTATACGGAGGCGAAACAGGCCAGCGACGAGTCCATCGCTCAAACAGAAACGCCAACCACCAATTTCCCCTATATTGTGCAGGTTCTAGTGTCGCTGCGGGAAGGTCGAATTGAAGATGCGATAGCCGCAAACGAAACCATCGCTCGTCAATTTCCTGACCCCACTTTTTCAAATCGCATTCTGCAAGCCGTTTATGGTCGGGATGCTGATTTGGTCTACACATGGTTTAATTCGGCTGCTGGTAATCTGTTTTTAGGCCAATTTAATACCGTGATCACCGATACCGACCAAGCCATCAGTATTGACCCTGACCTTGCTGAAGTCTATATGGTACGGGGCTTGGCCTATTGCAATTTGGGACAATATGAAGACGCCGAAACCGCTTACAGCCAAGCCATCGAACGTGATCCGAGTTTTATTGCGCTTTATTTGCTACGGGCTGATGTACGACGAAAAATAGATCGTTTGCCGGACGCTCTTGCCGATGTAGCCGTCATCACCCAAAGCGACCTGAGTGATGAATTTGCGCCCTACTTGCAACGGGCCAATGAAGGCAATTTTGACTGCACCAGCATTCTCAATAATCCAAATGATTAAGTGTGTGGAGAGAACCATGAAGCTGAGAAATTTGATCTATCTGCCTATCGTTCTAGCCTTGATCTCATGCAGTTTTCTCAATATTGGTATGGACAGCGATTTTGGTGGAGGCAGCGGGGTTGAGGTCGGTGAACCGGTAGCGGCCCACAACCCTTTAGATGACGCATCACGTTATCCGGCGTTTGCAGGCATTCCCCTAGATGTAGACGCCGCATCCGCAACAGGTCGGTTTGTCGTTCCCGCCCCGGATGTTGCACCGGGAGTGGTGCGCGGGGTGTTGGAAGATGGCACACCTTATATTGGCAACCCCAATGCGACGATTGTGTTGGCGGAATATTCCGATTTTTCGTGCCCCCACTGCGCGGAATACGCCCCTGAAGCGGAACGCATCATCACGGAAATGGTACGTACAGGGCAAGCCCTCTACACCTTTAATATTCTGACCTTTGTCGGTGGTGAGTATTCCCAAACAGCAGGTAAAGCGGCTCTGTGCGCGGGTGAACAAGGCGCGTTTTGGGAATATCGCAGCGAGCTTTATACCATCCAATCACGAGAAGGCCACCAAGAATTTACGTCGGATCGCCTAATCGAAAAAGCCAGTGAATTAGGCTTAAACCGCGAACTATTTCAAGCCTGTCTCGACGCCGAAGCCCAAACTGAGGTGATGCAACAAATGGAACAACGGAGAAACGACCTCGGCATTAATTCCGTTCCGACGGTTGTGTATAGCACCGATAGGGGTGATAACTGGCAATTCTTTAGCAGTGGTGATGGCTCCCAAACGCCACGCGCTTCGTTTGCTGAAGTCCAAGCGTTGGTCGAATCGGTACAACCTTAAAACTTGAGGATGCCCTTGTGATGAGCGGCCCCAAAATCTATGAAATCCGGGCAGATTTTGACCGTGAGACGCTAGTGGTGTATCAAGCCTATCGTAAAGAAATCGGCCTGCCCGCGATTGAGGCCCAAAAATTTGTTGCCCCATTTTCATTCACACGCATGACGTGGATTAAACCATCATTTCTGTGGTTAATGGAGCGCAGCAACTGGGGGCAAAAATCTGACCAAGCGATGATTTTGGCGGTCCGAATTCGGCGGCAGGCGTGGGAATCAGCCTTGCGTGAGGCGGTTCTTACCCACCCCGAAAAGAAAATTTATGGCAGCAACGAGGCGTGGCGCGAACAGTTTGAAAAAGCGCGGGTGATTGTGCAGTGGGACCCGGAACGTTCCCTACGGGGAGCAAAATTGGAATATTCCGCCATTCAGGTGGGCATCAGTCGCCACTTAATTGAAGATTATGCGACCAAGTGGATTACCGAAATCAAAGATTACACCCCCCTCACCCGCAAAATTCATGCGTTTTGTCGGGATGGGGAATATGATAAAGCCAAAAAATTACTACCGTCGGAGCGTGTTTATCCTGTGCCGGAAGAAATTGCCAAGCGGCTAGGCATGGACTAGGCTTTTTCATTCTTTTCAAATTTTTCAATCTTGAGATGTTCAAAAGTTGCCTCAAAGCCGTTGCCCGTTGGTGAACAGGCCATCACGCCTACTTGGAGTTCATTGGCGGTGGTCAAATAGGCTTGGCGCATCATGTTATATATCTCCCCATCTAGTGAATAATAAACCTCGATGGTGGGTTGATGCCAGACCAAGCGCAGCCACATCGCCGCTGGATTTTCTTTGAGGGCGGTCACTGACCAGTCAGAGTAATCATGGGTAATGACTACACTGGCGTTATAGACCCCATTGACATACTCGATCCCACATTTCAACCATGTACTTTCATCATGGCGCAGCATCAATCCGGCTTGGTCATACAAATCTCGATATTGCCCGCTAAATTTCACTTCGACTGTAAAACTTCCAGCGACGGTCTGATAATAAAAATGCCCATTATCAGCGATAGCCCCCGAATGGGTTTTGCGCCAAAAATCGGTCTTGGGATTGGTTGTAAAGCGAATCGTGTTGGTTGGTGCTGCCCACATCTGCGGTTCGTTATACCAGCGCATATCTTTTCCTTGTTTATCCAAAATAAAAGGGCAAGCCATTCGACCCACCCTCCTAAGTATGTAAACTAGAACCCTTGCAATTTGCTTAAATCAGCCCGACCATGTGCCATTGCTGCGATATGCTGCAACAAAGCAAGGCGGTTTTCACGCACAGCCTGATTTTCATCCATAACCATGACTTCCTTAAAGAAGTCGGTAATGGCGGGCACCATGTTGATGAAGGTCGCCAAGAAACGTCCCACATTATGTTCAATGGGATGCAGGCGGCGGTTATAAGTGAAATAGGCTTCAAACAGGGCTTTCTCAGCCTCAAGCGTAAATTTTTCAGGGTGCAGGGTATAGGTCGGTTTGTCACGACTGATACGCACACATCGCGCATAGCTGTCCAAAATTCCGGCCCAATCTTCATGCTCTGTCCATTGGCGCAGTTCATGGACCGCCGTCACAGTACGCACGGGATTATGGCCCTGTTCTGCCAAAACTGCTTCAATGACATCACGCGGTTGCCCTTGTTCAACCAACCACACCCGCAGGCGGCCCATGATAAATTCCATAACAGCAGCCTTTGCTTCTTCACTGACATCCACTGGCTGATACCGCGCCACGAGTTGAATGGCATCGCGCAAATCGAGTTCAAGTCGCTGATCTAGCAAAATTTGGATAACCCCCAATGCGGCCCGACGCAATGCAAAGGGGTCAGCACTGGCGGTTGGGGCAAGGCCCACCGCAAATAACCCCACAAGGCTATCCAAACGATCTAACAAGGCCAATAGAATCCCCGGTGCGCCGCTGGGCAAAATATCGTCCGCACTACGCGGCAGCCAGTGTTGGAAAATGGCGTTGGCGACTTCGGGTGACTCGCCTCCCAACGTAGCATAAATGCGACCCATCACCCCTTGCAGGGAGGTCATTTCAACCACCATCTGAGTTGCAAGGTCAGCTTTGGCAAGTTGGGCCGCACGCCGCACAATCGGCATCACATCATCCGCCGCACCGAGCAGTTCGCCAAAGGGGTCAACCATCGTTGCAACACGGTTGTTTTTATCGAGCATCGAACCTAGTTTTTCTTGGAAGGTCAACGTACCGAGGCGAGGCAAATAACTTTCGAGCGGTTGCTCACGATCCGAGTTAAAGAAGTAGACCGCATCGCTGAAACGGGCCACCAAGACATGCTCATTGCCGTGCGTGACCTTATCGAGATGCAGATCATCCCCGTTACGTACTGCAAGGAAATAGGGCAGCAGTTGACCGTGTTCATCTTCTACCGCGAAATAGCGCTGATGTTTGCGCATGACCGTCACCAGCACTTCACGCGGCAGTTCAAGGAATTTTTTGTCAAATTCGCCACGCAGCACCGTCGGCTGTTCGATAAGATTGACGACCTCATCCAACAAACCGGGGTCTTCCGCCACCTTGCCCCCAACCTCGTTCGCCAGTGCAATCACCTGCTGCCAAATGATTTCGCGTCGTTGTTCAGGGTCAAGCGTAATGCCATTGGCTTTGAGGGTTTCCAAATAACTGGCGGCATCCTTCAAGGGGATTTCCGGCGACCCCAATGGACGCAAACCGCGACTGATTTTGCCCGAATGGACATCGGCGTAATTAAAGGCAATCACCTGATCGCCATATAGCCCGACTAACCAGCGAATTGGACGGGAGAAAGCAATCCCCGAACTATTCCAGCGCATAGACTTGTCAAATTTGATATTGGCAATGAGTTCTGGCAAGGCCTTTGCCAGCACTTCCATCGCGGGCTGACCATCGTGAGTCACATTAGCAACAATATACTCCCCACCATCAATGAATTTACGCTGCAAATCACTTAACAGAACGCCTTGCCCTTTGGCAAAGCCTTCAGCAGCTTTGGTGGGGTTGCCCTTATCATCAAAGGCACGGCTGACGGGTGGGCCTTTGACCTCGACAGTACGGGTGGTTTGATGGGTTGCCATCTGACGCACCAAGACAGCAAGGCGGCGTGGGGTGCCATAAATTTCGACCCCAGCGTGTTCCAAAAAGAGATTATCCAATAGAGCCGGAACTTGGGCCTTGAGTTGTTCAGTTCCTGTCGCCACATCCCCATAGGGCATTTCTTCCACGCCGATTTCTAATAGCACATCCGCAGGTTTGGCTGGCTGTGACATGGAAGTAATGGTGAATTTTTCCTCTGACTTGATTGTCCAAGGCGTCTTGCGATTCAACAGTGGATAACCCAGTTGCTCACGCTGTTCGACGAAGGCTTTGGCAACATTGCGCGTCATGTCGCGCATCCGGCGGAAATAATAGGCCCGTTCGGTTACACCAATCGCCCCGCGTGTATCCAAAACATTAAACAGGTGTGAACATTTCAACACATAATCATAGGCTGGAATCAAGGCCCCGGCTTCGAGTGCCCGTTTATGCTCATTGGAATAGACTTCGTAGGTTTGTTTAAGACCCTGCACATCCCCGATTTCAAAATAATAGCGGCAGTGTTCAATTTCACTTTCGCGGTACAGGTCGCCATACGTCACACCCGATGCAAACCGTATATCCCACACCGCGTCCACATCTTGGAGGGCCAATACGATACGCTCCACGCCATAGGTGATTTCAACGGCTACCGGGTCAAGCGTCATACCACCCGCCTGTTGAAAATAGGTAAACTGGGTAATTTCTTGCCCGTCTAGCCAGACTTCCCAACCCAATCCCCATGCGCCTAATGCCGGGCTTTCCCAGTTGTCTTCGACAAAACGGATGTCATGTTGGCGGGGGTCAATGCCGATGGCTTCTAGGCTTTTGAGATAAATTTCTTGGGGATTGCCGGGGTCGGGTTTGAGAATGACCTGATATTGATAAAATGACTGCATACGATTGGGATTTTCCGCATAGCGACCATCATCAGGCCGGATGCTTGGCTCAATATAGGCCACCCACCACGGCTCTGGCCCCAGCACACGCAGCAGGGTTGCGGGGTTGTTCGTGCCAGCCCCGACTTGAATGTTATAGGGCTGCCAAAGCAAACACCCCTGTTCAGCCCAAAATTGGTCTAGCTTAAGTACAACATCTTGGAAAGACAACGCTTTGGGGTTCGCCATGCGTGTTAACCTCATATTCAGTTCAGGGAATTAATGCAAGTGCGGGCAGATTATAAATCAAGAACGGCATCCCCACAACGAAGTGCCAAATCAAAAAACGCCACTGCTATCACTAGACAATGGCGTTTTGCAAAGTTCAGTGAGCTAAGACTAATCGCGGCGGCTCATACCAGAAACCAGCATAGCGTAGTAGAGTAAGTTTAACACTGAGCCGATCATGGCAGCCAGATACGTGAACGCGGCAGCCCGTAAAACCGACTGTGCCCCACTGCGATCCTCGGAAGTTCGCAGCATCCCTTGTTCTTCTAACATCTTCATAGCCCGCCGGCTGGCATCGAGTTCAATTGGCAGCGTCAAAACCGAAAACAGGGTCGCCGCCGCAAAAAGCAAGACACCGAGCCATGCTAGGCCCGTAAAATTCAGCATCAATCCGGCGATAATCACAAAAATTGAAAGACCGCCGCCATACTGGGCTACAGGCAGGATAAACCCACGCGCCGCAATTAAGGGGCTGTTTTGCTGATACTGCTGCACATGCCCAAATTCGTGCGCGGCAATCGCCATTGAAGCAACGGATGGTTGTCGCCCCACCTTTGACGAGAGACGCACCACGCCTGAACGCGGATCAAAATGATCGCCGAGTTCTTGCGGGGTCTCTTGTAAATTCACCTCAAAACCATACGAGCGCATCAAATGACGGGCCACATCTGCGCCTGTCGCATTACTGGCGTTGGCTCGCTGACTCCACTTGCTATAGGCCCCGCGCACCGCCATCTGTGCCGCCCCACTCAGGATAAGGGTGGGAATCAATACACACATAAAATAGGCTGGGTCAAAGAACATTGTTCACCTCACACTCCCAATTCATCACAATCACCACATAACTCAAATAATTCTACGCAGTGATTGTAAAAATGCCGTAAATTCATCCTACAGATGCCACAGACCCCCAGAAATTGGGAGGTGGACTTGGGGTAAACCAACCCCATCCAACGCTTTAATGGCTGCCTGCAACTGGCTATCTACGTCATAGCTGTAAATCGTGCCGGGTTCGAGCGGTTCAAACTCGACCACAATATCAGGCGTCACACCGACCAAATCAATCGAACGTTCTTCGGGTGTGTACCAGCGCGCAATCGTGATACGCACCGCGCCGCCGTTGGAAAGCTGTCGCCATGTCTGGACGGTACCCTTGCCATAGGACTGCGTTCCGACGACGGTTGCCCGTCCTAAGTCTTGGAAGGTCGCGGCCAGAATTTCGCTGGCGCTGGCACTGTTGGCATCTACCAAAATCACCATCGGCACGGTGGGGGCCAATGCACCACCAAAGGCTTGATAAATCTGTTCTTGATCGCCTGAACCGCGCTCAATCATAATTGGGCCGGATTCAACAAATTGACTCATCACTTCGAGCGCGACATCCAAATAACCACCTGTGTTGCCGCGCAGATCAAGAATGAGGCCCGCCCGATTTTGAGCATCGGATTCAATGAGGACTTCGGTCAATTCGGAGCCAGCATCCCGCGAAAAATCATAGAGTTGGATATAGGCAATGTCGCCATCCAAAATATCAAACTCCACACTGGGCAGGCTGATACGGGCGCGTGTCACCGTGATCTCAATGATGTCTTCACTGCCTTCACGCCGTACCCCTAAAACCACATCGGTTCCGGCTGGCCCACGCACAAGGGTAATGATGACTTCCTGCTCCATCTGGGTGATGTCTTGACCATCTACCGTGACAATTTCATCCCCCGGCAAAATCCCGGCTTGTTCCGCAGGTGATCCCGGTAGCGGACGTACAATCAACAAGGCGCCGGTTTCTTCATCTTTACGCACCGTCGCGCCAATACCTTCAAATTCACCCGAAAGGTCTGAAAAAACCATCTGGGAGGTTTCCGGGTCCATATAGCCCATATTCGGATCGCCTAAAGAAGTCAGCATTCCATCAAGGGCCGCTTCCATCAAATGGACATCCGACTCTTCATCAAGGGGATCAACATAATTATCATGCAGCAAATCCCACGATTCCCAGAACGGCGCAAAAAGCTCATCCCGACTTGTACCTGTTTGGGCAACCACAGGTTCTTGCGAATCGCGGAAAAAGTAACCTGCCCCAAAGGTCAAAGTCACTAACAATACCAGACTGGCGACCTTGTTGAATTGACTACGCATTACCATTTATCTCCAACTACTCAATCTATAGGCATAATTATAGGTCAGATTTTGGACGTAAGAACTAAGCATTCTGTGAATATATTACGCGCTGACCCCACTCCGCGCTCAAGAATGTCGCCAAGTAGCCCTCAAAATCTTCACCATTGCAGGCATCTATATAATGCAAAATTTCGCCGCCCCCCACTGGATAATCGGGATAACATGAGGTCGGCCATGCCCCAAATGGTGCATGTACGACGGCTGTGGTGACGGGCGAGGGGATATGCACGTCTTTATCCAGCACATCCACGATTTTTTCGGCGGTGATAATGACCTGTTTGGCGATCATTGCCAATTCCATATCAATGCCGCGATTTTGGTTAATTTGGGCGTTGCCCCGTTTATCGGCGACGAGCGCATGAATGACGGCGACATCGCAGGACAAGGCGGGAAAAGCCATCAGCGTCTCACCGCTGTAGGGGTCTTGTACGGTTTTGACATCGGGTCGTAATCTAGGTAAATCTGTCCCCAGCCATGCACAAGCAGGCATAAAGCCCACCCCGGCCATTGTTGCGCGGATACCCATCGCAAGGCTGGCTTCGGTCTCCTCGATAATCTGAATTTCGCCCAGATTCGCCGCTTGGGTGAACATCGGGGCGAGGCCAAAAATCTCTAGACCGAAATAACAGGTGCGCGTTTTTTGGATGACCCCCGCCCCCACCAGCAAATCCGATTCATAGCCGGAGGTGAAATTTAGCAGGGCTAGATTGGTGGGCCGATCCTCGCGGCGAATAAGTTCACGCACAAAGGCCACCGGACGGCGATACATCGTCACCCCACCCAAGCCCAATGTGATGCCGGATTGTACCAATGAGGCCGCTTCTTCCAGTGAGACGACACGATTGATGTGGGGTGTGTGGGCCATAATCAATTCCTTTTTGACGGGGATGAGATGCTCCCTAGTCTACCATAAGCCATCAGAAATTTTGGCTGGCATGATTCGCCGATTAAGTTCGCAGAGCCGTCATGTATAATAAACATTCCAAATCGCTCAGGCCGTAACTATCAGGATAATTGAATGGAAGAACTCGATATTTTTGAATTTTGCGCCGATGCTGCTGAAATAGGCGAACGGCTGGATAAAGTATTGGCGATGCGCCTACCTGACCTATCGCGTACCCGTATTCAGGAACTCATCAAGGCCGGGGAGGTTCAGGTCAACAGCGAAACCAGCAAACCCGCCTATCGTCTTGAGGCCGAGGATTGTGTGACCGTCACCTTACCCCCCATCGAAGGCGATCAACCCGTCCTACCCGAAAATATTCCGCTCGATGTGCTGTACGAGGATGAATATTTAGCCGTCGTCAACAAACCCGCTGGTATGGTGGTGCATCCTGCATATGGCAATGAACACGGCACACTGGTCAACGCTGTCTTGAATCGGTGGTCCCAAACAGCTTCAGTCGGGGATGATGAAACCCGTGCAGGCATCGTGCATCGCTTGGACAAAGAAACCTCTGGCGTCATTCTGATCGCATTGACCGACCCCACCCGCGAAAAATTGATGGCGCAATTTAAGGCCCGTACCATCGAAAAACATTATCTGGCCCTGACGGAACGCACCCCAACAACAGATCGTGGCAAAATTGATGCCCCGATTGGACGCGACCCCAAAAATCGCAAGCGCATGGCGGTGGTACGGGATGGCAAAGAATCGGTGACGGAATTTCAGGTGCGTGAACGCTATGAGGACTATGCCCTGTTGGATGTCCACCCCATCACTGGACGTACCCATCAAATCCGCGTCCATTTGGCGTTCATCGAGTGCCCAGTGGTGGGGGATGCGGTTTATGGGCCACGCAAACAGCGCATCAAAACCCTTTTTCTCCATGCCTATCGCATCAGTTTTGACCATCCGGTGACAGGGGAACGGTTGACTTTTGAGGCGGCATTACCGGAGCGGTTGCAAACGATATTGGAAAATCTACCGCGCTCAAATTAGGCCATATGACCTACAAGGTATGGAATAGAGCGGGTTAGAATTTCCCCAAATTTAACAGGGGAGCCTCACCTATGCCGAAAACCAATGCCGACCTACAAGCCAAAACGATGCTGGTGTATGAGCGATTGGTGGCTCTGCATGGCGAACGTCCCCTCAAACCACGCCGTGAGCCGATGCACGAGCTAATCTCCACCATGTTGTCGCACCGCACAACCGAGCAAAATGAAGCGACTGCCTATGCAGAAATGCGGCGGCGTTTTGGCACATGGGAGGCCGTGCGGGATGCCCCACTCAATGAATTGATTGACGCGATCAAGGTGGCAAATTTCCCGGAGGTCAAAGCACCGAATATTCAGGCTACCCTCAGTCGGATTATTGGGGAACGGGGCGAGGCTAATATTGATTTTTTGCGTGATACCCCGACAGAAGAAGCCCTCGCATGGCTGACTTCCCTGCCCGGTGTAGGTATCAAAACCGCCACACTGGTTCTGCTATTTTGTTTTCAAAAGCCCGTCATGCCTGTGGATACGCATGTGCATCGGGTAAGTCAGCGGGTGGGCTTGATTGGGCCGAAAGTGAACCCGACTGCGGCCCATACCCTCCTGCGAAATTTGCTGCCAGCCGATCCTTATACCCTGTTTAATTTTCATGTGGCCCTGCTGAAACATGGGCAAAAGATTTGTGTATGGAAAGACCCCCGCTGCGAAAAATGCCCGCTGACCGATATTTGCAATTGGTATCAGGAAAATCGCGCTTAGAAGACACGGGGCTAAAGCCGCCGTGCTGAATCTAGCTCTAGTCAATCAACACAACATATGCCGTCGCTATAGAACACAGGTTCTATTACTATCCCTTATATGCGCCGAGGTTGAATTCGTAACCACGGTTACGGATTTATACGTGACAGTTATATTTGAAGGCGGGGAGATGGCCGTTAAGATAAGGCGAAGTATGGTAGCGGAGTGATCAAAAATTTGTGCTAGACTGGAAATGGAACCATCAAGCAGATTAGGATTATTTTTATGAGTGGAAGTGCAAGCCTGACGCTTTATACCATCGGACACAGCAATCACCCGCTTGATGATTTTTTGGGGTTGTTGAAACAACATGCGATTACGGACTTGGTGGATATTCGCAGTGCTCCACAAAGCCGATTTTCGCCGCATTTTAATAAAAAGCGCCTTGAAAGCACCCTACCCGAACACGGCATGACCTATCATTTTAGTGGGGAGGCGCTGGGTGGCAGACCGAAAGACCCCAATGTTTATGTCAATGACAAAGTGGATTTTGGATTGGTCATGCAGCAGGAATGGTATCAGGCAGGCATCCGGGATTTGCTGGCGCTGCTTCGGCAAGTTGAGGCACAGGCGGGTCGAGTGGCGATTATGTGCAGTGAAGGCGACCCTGACCAATGCCACCGCCATCATCTAATTGCCCGTTCGCTGCTTGACCCTCAGTTGAAAATCGTCGGGGATGAGGTCAGCATTGAGATGGTGCATATTTTGAAAGATGGTGAACTGCGTCCGATTTCTACTGCGGATTTTGGGGAAACAGGGTAACTACCGCTACTATAAATTATTGGATTATGAGGTTATGAGCAAACGTGAAAAAAGATTACAAAGGCTACGTCAAAATCCGAATAATGTTTCTTTTGAGGAGTTACGACAGGTATTAGAAGATCATGGGTTCGTATTAGAGCGTTCCAGTGGTAGTCATCGGATTTTTCAGGTTCAGGTAGGTGACGAAACCATACTATTTGTTGTACCTTATAGGAAACCAATAAAACCAATTTATGTTAAGGATGCAGTAGGTTTGATAGACGAGATTAGGAAGTACAAGCCATTTGAAGAGGTAGAAGATGAGCAGCAAAACGACGAATAAAACTCTCGAATATTATCTCTCATTGCCTTATACCATCGAATTAACCCCTGATGTAGATGGCTATTGGTTTGCCAAAATTCCGCTGCTCAAAGGCTGCATGACCAACGGTGAATCCCGTGAGGACGCCCTTAGCATGATTGACGACGCCAAAAGGTTGTGGCTAGAAACAGCCCTTTCACTTGGCGTGCCCATTCCAGAACCCGAAACGGAAAAAGCATAAAAAAACGCGCTACCCATTTTCATAAGCAGCGCATTTTGGTGATAAAAAATCCTATTCGCCAGTGGTCAGAAGCGGCTGACCGGACAGCACATCTACCCCCACATAATCGGCAAGGGCTTTCATGGACGGGGCAACGATGCGGGCACAGGTACGCACGATTTCGGCCTGTTCGAGTGGGGTCAAGGTGCGTTTCATGATCTTCATTTTCTCAGCGGAGGCGGTCTCATAAAGCGCGATACCCTGCAAGGCGATTTCCGAAATGTGGTCGCGTAATTGGCGGGCTTGCTGTTTGGTCAATCCCAAGTAGGCCACAATCTCGTCTTTCATCATGTTGAATGCGCCTTGATAACCCGCGTTAGTCGCTTGGGCATAATTAGGCGAACTGGCAGATGTTTCTCGTAGGGCAGAGGTAAATTTATTGCGTTTTTGCATCCCAACAATACGGCGCTCAATCCACAAATCAGATTTTCCTTGCGCTCGATAGCGGGCTACGATTGCTTCCATCGCCCGTTCGGGATTTTCGGCAATGAGGCGTTCCATCAGTTCGTCACGTTGTTCCGGTTCGGTGCGAAGATCGTCTACGAATACACCTGCTTTTGCGAGATAATCTTTGACTTGGCGGACGACAAGTGAGCGATCAGACATACGCTGGGTGATAGCATATAAGCCTTCGTCAGTTGTAAATTCGGTAGTTTGTGGCCCACCGGGGGTTTCAATTTCAAGAGGGTATACAATCTCATCTAGGTTTATATCACCTAGTTTGACAATCACCCTTTTAAGATTTGCCCAAGCGGTGTTGCGTTCCTTAGCCGACGAACCTTTGATCTCATAAACCCAATCAACGACGCGATATAGCCGTGTGCCGTCAGGTTGATCCACATACATCATCGTTCCGCCAAGATGCTCGATAATTAATTCTGGCAATGGGCGGTTAGCTGAAGTTTGATTCCCACTGAGAAACAGTTCTAAATTGCTTTTCATGACAAATATGCTCCTTGAAGTTTTGAATACAAAGTTGATATAAAACAACGAGGGGTTGTCATTTCCACAACCCCATTACTTGAGCCACAAATCATAGGTAGCATTAGATAACATTCATTGATAGAATGACCTCCTGATAAGCAAATAAGTTTTACAACCCCTTTGATGTTAGCGCACTTAGGGGTTGCCCCTTTTAGATGGTGTGTTCTATTGTACTTCGGATTTTCGGGGATGCAAAAAGTCATGTGGCCTAGAATTTCTGTGCTACACTGAGAGAATAGTATCAGGTTGTCAGGACTATTCTCATGAATGAACCCGAAAAACTTACCCTCTACACCATTGGTCATAGCAACCACACTTCTGAAGAATTTTTGACTTTGCTCCAAACCTACCATATCACCGTATTGGTAGATGTACGAAGTGCCCCCTACAGCAAATTTGCGCCTCAATTCAATAAATCTGAACTCCAAGCATTTTTAGAACAGCGTGGCATCCAATATCGCTATGCAGGCGAATATTTGGGGGGACGCCCTAAAGAAGCCGAACTTTATAAAGACGATGAGCTGCCCGATGAAGATACGACACGGGCTGAGTTCCTCAAAAAAGTAGACTATAAGGCAATGATGTGCCATGAAAAATATCTAAAGGGGGTCACCCATCTTTTGACTATTGTGCGTCAGGCGACTGAACTGGGTGGCAATGTCACGATTATGTGCAGTGAAGGCAACCCCCTAGAATGCCACCGCCATCATTTAATTGCTCGTTCGCTAGTTGACCCCAAATTGAAAATCATAGATAATGAGGTTGATATAGTAGTGAATCATATTGAACGGGATGGGAATGTCACACCTATCACCGCTAAAAACTTTCCAGAGGAGTTTATCCAAGAGAGGCTTTTTTGATAGTACAGCCAATTCATCTCTACACAATCGGATTTACTCAAAAAACGGCCGAACAATTTTTTGGCCTTTTGAAAAATCATGGGATCCAAGTTCTTGTAGATACACGCCTTAAACCCGATTCCCAACTCAGCGGTTTTGCCAAAGGGCGCGACCTCCCTTATTTGCTGCAAAATTTGATTAGCTGTGATTATCGCTATATGCCAGAGATGGCCCCTGAAGAATCCTTCTTAAAACAATACCGGGAGGATTCGGCATGGGATCAATATGAAGTCGCATTTAAAGGTCTCTTGGAAAAACGAAACCTCATTGCCCAATTAGATCGTCAGTGGTGGCAAAACCATCGTGCTTGCCTATTATGCAGCGAACATGAACCAGACCATTGTCATCGCCGCCTCGTTGCTGAATATATGGCCTTGCACTGGTCAGAAGTGGAAATTTATCATCTCATGTAAACGAAACGTTAGCGATCTATGGAACATGAATTTATTATCACTGATTTGACCCAAATGCAGGGTGAACGAGTCTGTGTCGCAGGCGTTGACCATAAAAGCCAACAAATTAGAATAGATTTACCCCCACCCGGCATCTTTCAACAGCATCTTTATCTTCATGACCAGCAAATCATTCGTCCGCGTGCGGTTGTCAACCTTTCCATCCATACCGCACCAGATCGAATTGCTCCACACGTAGAAGATTTCGATTGGGAAAGACAAGGTTCGAATCAGGTGTTACGCATAGCAACTGAAGACAGTTGGCGACAAGTGCTTGAAAAAACAACCTTCCCATCGGTAGAAGCCATTTTTGAGACGACCTTGCATCACAAAAAGAATATTACCCCCGGCACTGGTGTACGCTCGCTCGGCACAATTAAACCGCAAACCATTGATTGGTTTGATTACCGTGTTTTACAGACCCCTGAAGGCGAAAAACATGGGTATCGTATTCGCTTTACTGATGCCACCGGCACCCGCTATCCTGAAATTACGATTACCGACCTGACCTTCCGCTATTACGTTCATGCCCTTGAGCGCAAACGGGGAGAAGACGGTGTTCGGACTGTCATAGCCAAAAAACTCAAAAATTCAGAGGTTTGGCTGCGGCTTGGCCTTACCCGTCCTTGGCAGGGCTGGTGTTGGTTGCAAGTCAATGGCATCTATACTTTTCCTGATTATCTCGATGGTCAAACCTTTGATGATTTTAGGCAACAAGGGATTCGACTGCCTAATTAAAAGCCAAACGCGCCACCCGTCCCCACTGGCAGCGCGTTCGGCAAAATTTACGGATTCCCCATCCGAGAATTATTCGACGGTGACACTCTTGGCAAGGTTGCGCGGTTGGTCAACATCCGCCCCGCGTCGTACCGCGATATGATAGGCCAGCAGTTGCAGTGGGATGACCGCCACCACCGGACTCAATAACCACGAGACACGCGGGACATACAACACATGGTCGGCTTTTTCGGCGATCAGGGTATCCCCTTCTGTCGCAATAGCGATGACGATGCCGCCGCGTGCTTTGGCCTGCTCAATTTGACTGAGCATCTTGTCGTAGACCTCATCTTGCAGCGCGACCACCACGACGGGCAAATTTTCATCAATCAGGGCAATCGGGCCATGTTTCATCTCACCCGCCGGATAGCCCTCGGCGTGGATGTAGCTGATTTCTTTGAGCTTTAAGGCCCCTTCGAGCGCGACAGGATAATTAATCCCCCGCCCTAGATAGAGGAAATCTTCGTAGTGATAGAGGCGGCCTGCCAATTGCTCAATGGCGTGTTCATCACTCAATACCCGCCCCACCAAATCGGGCAAAGTGGCGAGGTCGGCGGTATAGGCGATCATGTCTTTTTCGGTCAGTGTGCCACGCAGATACCCTAGATAGAGCGCCAGTAAAATCTGGTCTACCACACTGGCAGTAAAGGCTTTGGTGGAGGCTACGCCAATTTCCGGGCCAGTCTGCATCGTGATAAACCCATCCGCAATCCGCATGGCTTGACTACCGAGTGCATTCACAATACTCCACAGGCGAATGCGATAGTGTTTCGCCACTTCCATCGCCGCGAGGGTGTCCACCGTTTCGCCACTTTGGGTGATTGCCAACATCGCGCAGTGTTCGTCCAATACGGGGTCACGATAACGATACTCGCTGCCATAATCCACCTCAACAGGCAGACGGGCTAATTTTTCGATGGCGAATTTCCCGATCAGGCCGGAATAGTAGCTTGTGCCACACGCTACCGTAATCAGCCGTTGCAGTGATTTGGCTTCGTTAGCGGTAAGGGGTAAATCAGGCAGGAAGACTTCACCCGTCTTAAAATCTACCCGTCCGCCGATGGTATCGGTAATAGCACGGGCCTGTTCGTGGATTTCCTTTTGCATGAAATGGCGATATTCCCCTTTGGCGGCGCTGATAGGGTCATAGGGGACATCATGTACTACTGCTTGGATGGGTACACCATCAATCGTTTGAACGGTGTAGCCATCAGCGGTGATGGTTGCCATCTGCCGATCTTCCAAAAAGACCATGCGGCGGGTATGTTCCAAAATAGCGGGGATGTCGGAGGCGATAAACATTTCATCTTGGCCCAAGCCAATCGCCACCCCACCCGCATTGCCAATCCGCGCCACAACCAATTGACCGGGATAATGGGCGCTCATGATGACGATGGCGTGTGCCCCACACAAATGCTGTACGGCAAGTTGGGTCGCGGCGGTGATGTCCTTGCCTGCGGAGAGATAGCGTTCGACCAAATGCACAATCACTTCAGTATCGGTATCAGATGAAAACACGACCCCTTCCGCTTCTAATTCGGCACGCAGGGACAAGAAATTTTCCACAATGCCGTTATGGACGACGACGGTTGCGCCATCCATGCTGGTGTGGGGATGGGCATTACGCTGACTGGGTGCGCCGTGTGTCGCCCAACGGGTATGCCCGATACCCAGCGACCCTTTGACGGGGGCGAGTTCAACTTCGTGGCGCAGATTGCCCAATTTGCCGACCTGACGCCGGACTTGGATTTGACCGTTTGATTCTAAAATGGCGATACCAGCGGAGTCGTAACCGCGATATTCCAACAATTGCAAGCCGTTCAGGATAATCGGCGCAGCATCACGCCCACCGACGTAACCAACGATTCCACACATGGCCTAATAGCCTCCTATTTGATTTTGAGGAACGCAAATAGATATGCTCTCTGGGCAAAAATACCTAGAGCCTCATCACGGCAGGCGGAGTTGTCCCGCTGTCACCAGTGGGGTTTATGAAAAAACCTGCTTGTTGTGTGGGGAGTAACCGGAGTAGTGATGATTTACCCCGAACGGCATCCGCTGAAACCTCGATTTTCCCCTTGTTACAGGGTTAGCACTGCCCCTCGGCAGGAACCGTTACCTCGTCACCTGTGAAGTGAAGTTTACGCACAGGCCATGCGCTATTATCCCCTCAGACTGTTTTCGCTCGACGGCCTTCCTTTCATCTTTTTTGGATACGATAAGTCACATGATACCCGGTTACGCAAAATTTGTCATGGGCAATTTTCACGATACGAATTCCAATGTTTCCGTCGTAGCCTGCGATAGATCGGTATAAAAACCGCGCCGTTCGGGATTGACCAACTGGGCCAATTGATACATCGCCTCTTGGGTCATCTGGCGCATCTCAGGACGCGGCACATGTGAACGCCCCCCCGTCTTAAAGCGGAAGGCTGGCCCAAAACGAATCTCAATCGGGGTACGCCGCAGCCGTTTCATATTGCTGCCAACCAAATGTGTCCCTTCCAAGCCAATCGGCACAACCGTCGCGCCGGATTTAACTGCAACATAAGTGAACCCTTCTTTGGCTTCAATCATAGCCTGTTGGCGTGTGCCTTCCGGGGCAATCAAAACACAATGGCCCGCTTTTAACAGAGCAATCGTGTTTTCAAGCGCCTGCCGATCCACTTTATCCCGATCTACCGGATACGCCCCCCATGCCCGTGCCAGAAAGCCGATAAAGGGCGAATTGAAATTTTCGATTTTGGACATTGGGATGACATAGCGCGATGTGACCGCCCCTGTTACCACCACTGGATCAGGAAAGCCGATATGGTTCATGACCAACAGGGTTGGGCCGCTGGCGGGAACATATTCTGTCCCAAAGATGGTCGGGCGCACAATCACACGAAAGCCGATTGGACGGAGCAGCCAATCGCGCATCAATTTGCGCCGCCAGCCATAGTGAACCTGCTGTTGAACAATATCGGTTTGGGGGGATACGGATACGTCGGTACTCATATTTTTTATTTATCTCGGCGGGGGCGACGTGGTGTAGTACGGGATGATGGACGAGATGGACGCTCCCCATCCAAAGAGCGGCGGCTTGATCGTTGACCTTCCGGTTTGGCGGCGGAAGATCGCTGCTGATTGGGCCGACGCTGTTTGCCAATTCCGGCATTATCACGTAGAGCCTTGACTTCATCATGGGTGAGTTCACGCCATTTGCCGGGGGGTAAATCACCCAGCGCCAATGAGCCAATATGGGTACGGATAATGCGTTTGGCGGGATGGCCCAACAAATCGGCAATCTCACGAATCTGGCGTTTATGGCCTTCACGCAAGACAACCCGCACCCACGTGCCATCGCGTGAACCTTCCAACAGAATCACTTTGGCCGGGCCGGTGCGGAACCCATCCGGTAGGGTTATGCCGCTGCGCCAGCGATTCAGTTTTTCATCGTTGACATGGCCTTCCAGCAGCACCTTATAAGTCTTCTCGTGTCCATAACGCGGATGCGTCAGCCGATTGGTGAGTTCGCCATCATTGGTCAGCAGCACCAATCCTTCGCTGTTGACGTCCAAACGCCCTACCGGATAGAGGCGAACGTCGCTGTTAACCAATTCCAAGACCGTCGGCACATAAATCTGCTCATCTTCGACGGTGGAGGAAATATACCCACGCGGTTTGTGTACGATGACATAACGATGTTTTTCGGGTCGGGGCAGCGCTTTGCCATCTACTTTGATAACATCCGTTTCGGGGTCGGCTTTTTGTCCGAGTATGGCAACTGTACCGTTAACCGACACACGCCCCTGAACAATCATTTCTTCGGCAGCACGGCGCGATGCGATGCCCGCCTGCGCGATGAGTTTTTGAATACGTTCTTCCATTGCTATTCCTCAATTACTTATGGGGATGTGGTGAATACCAATTGATACGGCTGTTCACCAATCCCACGAAAATGGACTAACAGCAGATAATCGCTGGGGGGTTGAATCCGCTGTAAATCCAAGACCCCATTTACTGATTCCGCAGCCAAATCCCAGTCGGTATCAAATAGGCGCATTTCAAAATCGCCGGGGAAATTGCTGCCCTCAAGGGCGGTCAGTGTTTGGATATTCAATTGTTGACCTTCGATCACGGGAATTACCCACAGGGCATAGGCCTGAATGGTATCATCCATAGCCCCAGCCACCCAAGCCGAGCCATCTTGCAAAACAACGACGCCAGCAGGCACCCCCAATGGCGAAAAATAGACCCGGCCCTCCGCTAGTGCCAATAGATAGCGTCCACCAATCGTGGCGGAGGCTTCACGTACACGCACTGCATATTCACCGGCGATGGGCAGTGGATAATCGGTAATTTGTGGGCTTAATCCCAAACCGGAATCGTCATCAGAAATCAATACACGCCCGTCGGCATCCATCAAATCCACAAACAAATCCAACTGTTCGGTGGGGTTTTGTGGCATGGCGGATATGCTGATGATTTGCCCGGCGGTTGCTTGAAATGTCCAAGTGGCCGCCGTCTCTGGCAAAAGGCGGGCTTTGGCGGTCTGCCCGATGTCGAGTGTACCGCCGGGGGATTCAATCGAATCGAGTGCATAGAGTTCTAACTCAAACTCGCCTGCAATCAGCGTTTCATAGGCCGAAACCAGAACGAAAAATATCCCATCGTCAGGGAGTTCAAGATTTAAAGCTGAGTTGGTGGTGCGTCCATCATCGTCATTTTCCCCAACCAACGTGCCTTCAGCATCAAGCAGTTCAAGGTAGGTATCAAACTGGGAGGAGGTTAAAAATAGACTGATTTGCTGCCCCGCCGTTCCTTCAAAATAATAGGCGGCTTCCGGCGTGGTGAGGGTTCCAATCACAGTCTCTCCAAAAGGCAGAGGTGTGCTGTTTTCTACCGAGACGACCGTGCCTGTACCTTCAAACAGTGACAACTCATACGCCCCACTGCTGGAATCTTCAAATGAATGGACATAAATCTGATACGTCCCCGACATGAGGAGTTGGGTGTTATAGATCAGGGAATTTGTGCCACGCCCGCCATCATCATCGGCGATAAAAGGCACGGTGGTGTCGGACGGCTCATACAATTCCAAATAGGGGTCAAAATCAGTAGAGGTCAATTCAATGGTGACGACCTGACCCGCTTCGGCGTCAAACTGCCATACATCCCAACGGCCTACCGCTAAATAGCCCTCCACCGTGCTGTTGAGTTGAATCGGGCGACCCGTGCGGCTAACACCGGGGGGAATGCGCGTAGGGGCAAGCGTGCCCTCTGGAGTCGGGGTGGGAAAATTTAAGGTACTGGTCGGCAGTTGGGCAGGGCCGGATGGAATGTTGGTGGTGGTCTCTTCAACCCGTAGTTCCAATTGATAAGCGCCTGTCGAATCACCACTACCCCCTACCAGCACCCGATAAGTCGAGGTGGCAGGCAGGGTAATCGCAATCACGGCACTGCGCGAACGAGCCTCCGACGCCAAAATGTTGCCCTCAATATCCTCTAGGGCAACGGATGGCACAAGTTGAGAACCAGCGGCGGCCTGCACTTCGATTTCAATGTCCGTGCCGCCCGTTCCATCGTAAAAGTATTCGTTTTCCTGACCGGGGGTATCAATCGTCCCTGTCACCATTTGATTAGGGACAAGCTGAATCCCATCTTGGGCATAAAGCGAACCACTAACCACCCATGACGACAACAGTCCAACAATAAGCAACAGGCTAAGGAATGCTGTGAGGCGGCGACATGGGGTTTTCATAGGAGATATGTATTTCCGTTGATGGATAAGGACGGTGCATTTATAGTAACACTATTGTACACGCCAGTTAAGGCTAAATTCTCCGGCACTACCTTCATATCCATAAACACGCAGCACATAGCGCCCTTCGACTGGAATAATAACGGTCAGACGCGGGTTACGGTCAAAGGTGGTGTTGAACCCGACATCATCCACCATTTCGATCACTACCCCAGAGGGATCAACCAACTCCAAAATCGCATCAAAACTCCAATAGCCTTCGACAAATACCAATAGACTGTCGCCAGCGGGAATATCAATCTGACGTTCAAAGACCCCGCCTTCGCTCACACTGCCCCGTTCCGAACCCGCCGGAGGTAAAACCGCTGCAACCGTCGCAAAAACCGTCGCAGTAGGACTAACCAATATCGGGGTGGCCTGTGGGCTAGGAAGTTGGGACACATTAGAAGTCGTTGGGGTCGGGGTTGAACTTGGCAAGAGACGGGTGGTCGCGCTGGGCGATAGGGATGGAGTTGATGGAATGGCAGGGGTGGCGGTTTCGCGTGACCAGCGCAGTTCATATGTCCCCAATTCACTGTTGCCAAACCCGGCCACATGGATGCTATACAGTCCGGTTTCTGTAACCGTCAGATCGGTAATCAACGCATTGTTATCGCCACCGCTATCATCATCAAAGGCTAATGATTCGCCCCCCGGTGCGACCAACTCCACCATCGGGTCAAAGGTTGTCGTATTGTCTACCCGCTTGAGATAAATGGTGACGACATCTCCTGCTTGCAAGCCAATTAACCAACGATCTCGTGCGCCATAAAATTCGAGGGTGGCGGTTTGCGTGAAATCAGGGGCGAGTGTGCCACGTTCGACATCCGCGACGGTAACGCCTATACCAATCCCGATTAGATAGCTCCCTACACCAAATCCGGTAGCGCTTCCGGCATAAACAGTATATGTCCCATCGGCTGGCAAAATGACACTGTTAATGACTGAATCGAGTGTGGTTGGTACGATGTCATCATCTTCGGCGATGATGGTGCCATCAGGGGCCTGCAGACGCAGATAGGGGTCAAATGTCGCCTCTTCATCCATCCGGCTAAAACTTAGCGTTACCACCATGTCCGTCGTACCAAAAAAGGTAAATTGATGGATATCGCCTTCCTGTTCAAATATCCCTTCGCGCATTTCACCAAATTCGAGCGCCTCACCCGATTCAATCAATTTAAAACCGGATATACCCACCTCATCTTCGGCAATCTGAGTCGCATTATTAGAGGGGATTGGGGTAGCAGTACGATTCGCCGTCGGGCTAGGCGTAAAGGTTGCCACGTCAGCGGTTGGGGCAATCGGGGATCCCACCGTCGCCAGCAAAATATAATAATCAACCGTCTCACCACCTACCGCCACCAAATCACCTGTCACTGTCAGCGCATAACTTCCGGCTTCCAGATAGAGTTGGGGAATGTAGACCCGTCCGGTGGTATCCCCCCGCGCTTTGATGATTTGCAGCGGCGTATCGGCACTGTTCATCTGATTGAGAATCACAATCAGCACCGAATTGCCCGTGCTGCGGGCAACATCCAAGCTAAGGGTTTGAGCCTGCCCGATCTGAAAACGCCATGTTTGCTGCGGCACGGCTGCGGTAAGCGTTCCGGCAGTGGGGTTATTCAAGGGCAAATTTAGATCATCCTGTGCGGCTGCAAAGGGCACAAAAATCAAGAGGGTCGTCAGTACGCAGGCAAAAATCGCAAAGCGGTAAAACACTCTCATGCAAACGACTCTTTCTAATTCAACCCACCATTGGGCAAATCACACGGAGGATAGGTACTGGCATCCCATGTCTCAGCATAAAACATCAAATATGCTTCGACATGCGCCCCCCAATATTCATCGCGGTGTTCACCCGTCGGGTGCAGTACATAGGTAAAAGGAATGCCATGTTCGGTCAAGCGCTGCGCAATCAAATCAATATTCACTTGGGCATAATCATCCTTACCCCGATCCATATAGAGACGGGGAGCATTGGCAGGCCATTCAACGGTGAGGGCAAGCGCCAAGGGATTATGGGTATCAGGGGCGTGGTACAAATCGAAAAAGGGGCTATGTCCACCAACAGCGGTAAATAGTTCGGGGTGGCGCAGGCCGATGAGATAGGCCCAGAAACCGCCGCGTGAAATCCCACCAATCGCCCGTCCTTCTGGTGTATTTTGTAGACAGTAGGTACTTTCGACGAGCGGCATGAGTTCGTTCAAAATCACGTATTCGTATGATCCGTCAATCCAAAAGACATTCGTATTTGCCATCACGCCGCCAAAGGGCAGCACCAACGCCATTGGGGGCAGGCGACCCAACGCTATATCGCGGGTAAGGGCCTCGTCCATTTCTAAACGGTCAAAATGCGAATCATCGGTATTCGAGCCGTGCATCAGCAGCACATACGGATACTTGACAGCGCTGGTTTGATAACAGGGCGGCAAATAAACCCGATAGCGTAGATTTTCGCGGGCGATGGCGCTGTACCAAGGATCCACTTGAACCATCGTGCCTTGCAGCGAGGTACACCCCTCTGGCAAAACATTTTCCGCCAACGCAATCTGGTAAATGCCGGGGCTGAAATCGTCAAAACTGCTTAATTGAATGGAATAATTCCCATCGGCGGGCAGGGTAACGCCCAAAATCAGCGCATCTTTGCCCGGGCCGCTGTCGTCATCCGAGGCGATGAGTGCGCCGTCCGGGCCATACAGATCCACATATGGGTCAAGGGTATCGGCTTGGTCAGCGGGGAAACGCTCCATTGAGATCGTGACCATCTGCCCATGACGACCTGTAAACGTCCATATGTCGGTTTCACCCGATGCCAAATCCGCCGCGATGGTCTCACCCATTTGGATTACCCCACCCCCATTTTGGCGGGCATAGGTCTTGAACGGAAGCGCTAGAACTATAATGACAACTGCAACTAAAACAACCTTTTCAACGATTTTCATATACCTGCTTACTCTGTAGATTGATTCGATAGAGTTTCCACTACATCGGAGGCAAGTGAAAAAGCGGATTTTAATTCACCATCAAGAACTAAGCAGGCCACTGTTTCCCGAACGGTTTCTGTGGTCAGTTCACGAACAATGACCATATCGGCGGCCCATAAATATTTGCCGTTGTTACATTCACCACTTTCAGCATGACGATTCATAATCGTTTCCAGATTCTTGAGTGTAAAGAATGTCGCAACATATCGTTCGCCATTTGGAAAAACAACCTCAACATCCACATTATCATCTTGGGGGTCAAGGGGATCAGGCCCTGTGAAAATGAGGAGTTGATAGTCAGCTTCCTGTATGGTCAACATCTGATGATCCTAAAAACAACTCGGCAGTTCGGTAGCATTACGCGGCCAATCTTGCCCATAGAACATCAGATAATCCAATACATGCCCCGCCCAATATTCATTATCATGATCGCCCGTCGGGCTGATTTCATAGGTATGCTCGACGCCATTTAAGCGCAAAATATTCGAGACCGTCGTCACATTAGGTTCGGCCACATCAGATTGAGTCACATCCAGATAAATCCGCAGTTGGGTCGTCGGCGGGATGGTTTCGGCCAATTGCAGTGGGTCATAGAGAGGCGGGGCAAGGTCAGCATCAAAAACTGGGCTATGCCCCCCCACCGCTGAAAATAGGTCTTGATGTCGAAACGCCATGCTGACCGCCCAAAAGCCGCCGCGCGAAATCCCGCCAATCGCCCCACCCTCGCGCTCTGACCATAGGCAATATTGGCTTTCGACGGTTGGGATGAGTTCGTCCAAAATGACATTTTCATAGGACGCGCCTTCGTCAAAAATATTTTCCTGCATCAGATAATCGCCATAGGGCATAATCAAGACCATTGGCGGCAGGGGGTTCAGTGGATCCGCCAACTGCTCGTCCATAACCGTTTGTACGTCCAAGCCATCCGTCCATTGGGTTTGATCGAAGGTTGAGCCATGTAGCAAAATCACATAGGGATAGCGCTGTCCGGTGATAAAAAAACAGGGGGGCAGATACACGCGATAGGGCACATCATTTTCCATGATGGTGCTGGTAAAGGTGGCATCCAACACCCGGCCCTCGGTTTCCTCACAGGGGGGGAGGCTCACCGTCGGGCGTGTTGCAATCGTAGGGGTAACGGTTGCTTCGACACGGGTCGGCAGTGGTGTCACAAATGGTGGGGTGGCGCTTGGTCGTGGGGATGGCAACGGAGTGGCCGTCACAACAATGACCTGTTGACTCTGATCATCGGGGGCTAATGGCTCGCAGGCCACCACCAAAAGTCGAATCCCAACCAGCACCAAAATACTGGTCGGGATATGGGATAGAGGTAATTTTTTTCGCATTGAACGATTTAACTAAAAGTCACCAATCGGACACCCGGAATTTCACCCACGTTGGCGATGATCTCATCCGCCGAAGTTCCGCTTAGAGCTACTGCGCCGTGATTGATACGTGCCCGTACTCCAACAGGTAAAACCTTACCCACCGCGAGGAGCAGGCTCTCATCATCATATAATTCTGTATCATCTACCGCGCTGACCCCCGCCAATTGCAGCACGCTGTCTTTAAACATCCGCCGCACAATGGGGGTTCTCACATGGCCCACCAATTTCACCACCCCATTGACCACTGTATAGGTAAAATCATTCCGTGACACACGGATTTGATCGTTTGAGCGGACGAGGGCATGGAGCGATTCTAAAATATCCTCATCAGTTGGGACGAGCACGGTTTCATCAGTCATCATCATTTTTCACCCCTTCAAAATAGAACAAGGCTCAATAATTTCAACTCTAATTTTGGACTGATTTCGAGGTTCTGCCAAGTGCCTTACGACATAAAGATTGCCTAAATTTTTCGAGCCTTCGCTTGCGCTAAGACTAGAACAAACATATAATGCCAACACAAAACACCATCCCGGTCAGAAGGTTTTTACTGGTATGTCCGTAATTGACGACATCAAAGCCCGACTCGATATTATAGACATCGTGTCGGCGTATACCCCCCTTAAAAAAGCGGGGCGCAATTACAAGGCGCTTTGCCCCTTTCATGGGGAAAAGACCCCTTCGTTTGTCGTCTTTCCAGACCGTCAGACGTGGCGCTGTTTCGGCGCGTGTAGCGAAGGCGGCGACCTGTTCAGCTTTGTGATGAAAGCTGAGGGATGGGATTTTGCGGAAACGCTACGTGCTCTAGCGGAAAAAGCCGGGATTGAGCTTCGTCCACAAACCCCCGAAGAAACAACTCGGCAAAACACCGAAGAACGTCTCTTGGTACTGCTGGATGCGGCAGCCCAATATTTTACTCAGTATCTTCTCGAATCACCCGATGCCGAGTCGGTACGGGGCTATGTTGCGCGACGCGGCTTAAACGAAACGACCATCCGGCAGTTTAACATTGGTTATGTGCCCGATAACTGGCATTTCGCTCTGAATCATTTCCGATTAGAAGGCTATCGGGAAGAGGAATTAATAGAGGCAGGGCTTGCCATTCGTAATGACAATGGCCGCGTCTATGATCGCTTCCGTCACCGCCTGATGATTCCGATTCGGGATGGACGAGGCCGCACGCTTGGTTTCGGCGCACGCGCCCTAGCCGATGACCAGCAACCGAAATATATGAATTCTCCACAGGGGCCACTGTTTGACAAAAGCACCCTGCTCTACGGGCTTGATTTGGCTCGGCGCGCCATCCGTGAAAGCGAAACAGTGGTCATCGTTGAAGGCTATATGGATGTGATACAAGCGCATCAAGCGGGATATACCAATGTGGTCGCCCAAATGGGGACGGCTTTGACCCCTACGCAAGTGCAATTGGTGGCAAAATATGCCCATCGGCTGATCTTGGCCCTCGATTCAGACGCCGCCGGGGTGAACGCCACCATGCGCGGCCTCAAAGTGACCCGTGATAGCTTGGTCGAAGCAGGTGCCGATAACGGATCGCAGGGGCTAGATGCGCGGGGCATGATGTCGCAGGCGGGTAAACTCCAATTGGATATACGGGTGTTACAACTACCTAGCGGCAAAGACCCCGATGATTTTATTCGGGCTAACCCTGAACAATGGCCGGAAGTGGTCAATCAGGCTAAACCGCTGGTAGACTATGTGATTGAAATAGGGACACGCGGCCTTAGCCCGCACGCCGATATTCATGAGCGCCAGCGGTTGGCTCACGAATTATTACCTTTGCTGACGGCGACAGAAAGCGATTTACAGCGTAATGACAATGTGCAGCGCCTAGCCGTGCGGTTACATATCCCTGAACGCGATTTGCTGAACTGGGTACATTCGGCGGGTGTAATGAAACCTATCTCCAAACCGCTGCCCGCCCATCGCCCGCAACCTAAAGGCGCGGCAAATGGTAATAATATGCAGCGGCGCAACGGACACACCAGCCAGCCCGGTGCGGCGCTTGAACGTTACTGTCTATCATTGTTGTTGCACACCCCTGACCGCTTGTTTCAGGTTAATCGTAGACTGCGCGAATTGGCTGCCCAAGAAGAACGTGCATCAGCGGCCTTACTTCCGCTAAACCAAGATGATTTCAGCCGCGAGGATTATCGCGCCCTATTCCGTTTAATCAAACAATCGCTAGATCAAGATGACTATGAGCCAGCGGAGTATATTCTGGAATACGTACCGCAAGAATTGTGGGGAACGGTGCAAGAGATTCAGCCCCACCCATTGGAAATTTTTCGACAGCGGGCCAATAATTTGCATCTCACCGAGTTGCAGAGTGTCATGAAAGACCTCAGCCGCTTTAATGGTGAAGCGGAACAGCAAAGTCTTGAGCTATTGCGTTGTGTATTCGAACTCCGCCAGCAACGATTAAAACGTGAGATGAGTGATTTCTACTTTTTTGAACGTGAGGCTCAATTAGACGGCGAGGATGCCCTCGTGGTAGATTATTCAACCATCAAGACCCATAGTCTCGCCATACATTTATTGGAACGCGCCCGTCATGAGTTAGTGCATCAACGGCAAGAAAATTAAGTGATATGAGCAAACGAGTGAGTTCTCGACCAAAGACCCCAGCCCATCTGGTAGAAGCGCTGGCTACCAAAGGACAACAGGCCGGACAGCTAACCGAAGCCGAGATTATAGCTGTCTTCGGCGATCTCGCCAGTGAGGAAGCACAGGCATTTTTGAAGCGATTGGAAGGGATTACTGTGGTATCGGACGCGGAAGAATTTGAAACACAAGAAGATGGCACCACCGCTGTCGAAGAAATTGAAGTGGAAGACACCCTCGATGATGAGCCTGTGTTGGTCGAAGAGGATTTTGAAGAGGAGGACCTTGACGACCTTGATGATACCCTTTCCGAACTGGGCATTGCAGGCGAATTGGGGGGTGATGACGAAGAGCTAGATTTCGACGATTTTGATCTCGACGACGTTGGGTTTGACACCGCCGATGAGAGCGATAACGATTTGCTGGCGCTTGCGGATGACCCGGTGCGCATGTATCTTAAAGAAATCGGGCAGGTGGAACTGCTCGACTCCAACCGTGAGACATGGCTTTCGGTGCAAATCACTGCCGTCATGTTCCTGAATCGGCTGGTAGACACTCTGACCAAAGAAGGTCAAACCGACCCCTTAACTGTCCTAAACACGCTGTATCTGCATATTTTGACTAATTGGGCCAAGCTCGAAAAATTGGTGGCGACCCATAAACTTGACCTGCCCGATTTTGAACTCGTGGTCGCCGAGACCATCCAATTACGCGAAAACTGGGACGTGGATTTGCCCTCCTATATCCGCGAATATTTGATGGCGCAGGGGCCTTGGGGACGTGATGAAAAATGGACAGGATTGGCACAGTCACTGTTCGAAGTGTTCCATGCCCTCTATCTCACCCCACCGGAAATTCAACAGGAATTGTTACGGGCCTATCGCCAAACGGGTGAACCACCAACTGCTGATGCGTTTAGCGCGTGGGTAGAGCGTCGGCCAGATTATTATGCCAGCCGCGTGCGCGACGAATTTGCCAGCGCGGTGTTCCGGGGCAATGAAGCTGCCGAAGTGTTGACCCGTGCCAATTTGCGCTTGGTCGTCAGCATGGCAAAACGTTATATGGGGCGCGGCATTAGCTTCCTTGACCTCATCCAAGAGGGCAACATCGGTCTGCTGCGGGCAGTGGAAAAGTTTGACCACACCAAAGGGTTTAAATTCAGCACCTATGCGACATGGTGGATTCGTCAAGCCATCAGCCGTGCCATCGCCGATCAAGCCCGTACCATCCGCATCCCGGTGCATATGGTCGAAACTATCAACCGCCTGATGCGTATTCAGCGTAAATTGATTCAAGAACTGGGCACTGACCCAACGATTGAACAACTGGCCGTTGAAATCGGATTCCTAACACCCGAAGAAACCGAGCAGGTGCGGGAGGCATGGAAAAACGACGAAAAACTCGACCCCACCATGAAGCGCAAACTGCTGCGGGCCGCCAGCAAAGTCCGGCGGATTATGCGGATTTCGCAGGAACCCATGTCGTTAGAAATGCCCGTTGGACAAGAGGATTCCAGTCAACTAGGGGATTTCATCGAAGACGACAAGATGATTAGCCCGGTGGAGGCCGCCGCCCGTCAGCTGTTGAAAGAGCAAATTCGCAGCGCACTGTCGGTGTTAAATGAGCGAGAACGGGAAGTGCTAGAATTGCGTTTTGGCCTCAAAGATGGCAAAGAACACACCCTTGAAGAAGTCGGGCAGCACTTTGGTGTTACCCGTGAACGCATCCGTCAAATTGAAGCCAAAGCTCTGCGTAAATTGCGCCATCCCAATCGCAGCCGCCCCTTGCGCGATTATTTGGAGCTTTAAACGATAGGCATATCTCATGTCTAATCAAACGCAATCTCGGCTGCCTGTCCGTCGCAAATCCCCACCGCCGCGTGTGGTTGAAAACCTTACATTGCAGCAGGTGGGGCTTGGCCCCTTTGCGACGATCTTTATTGTGATTATCTCCACTTTGCCAATGACGGGCCTGCTGATCGGCCTCTACTATCAACGCCAAAAACACTACGCCACCCGGACATTTGGGCGCACGCTGCTGATGTTTGCCACCTTTTTGCACTTCATCTATTTTTGCGTGTTGTGTCCGATGCTGGTTGTTGTTGGTGTCGAGCGACTATTCTAAGCAAGCGGCTACTCTAAAACTGAACCTTTTGCGGGCTTTGGGCTAGTAAAAATATAGTGACCATGCTGCCATTTGGGAGATGTTGTAATGCTTCTCAAAAAAATGCCTTTTGCTCTGAGCCTTTTATTTATCAGTCTACTGATCTTAAGCGCCTGTAAGGATGAAGGGGATGCCGAGCCGACTGCGACACCCAATCTTGACCGCGCCGCCCTTGCCCAAACCGCCTTTGCCAACCCGACCAATACGCCGCGCAGTCGTGAAACGCCCACTCCGCTGCCCGATGTCGAAAGCGAACTGGCCCTGACCACCGCGCAGATGGAACTCGCCATTGTCGCCGGGAATGTAGATAAGTATATGGAAAACGTCTGGCAGGGTGATCCGCTGTTCACTACCGAGCAGCGGCGTTGGGCAGAGGCGTGGGCCAAACAACCACCCCATTCATTTGACATCACCCTTAGCTCGATCAGCGCCCCCAGCGAAGAGGAATCGTTTGCGCGGATGTCGGTTAAATGGCGCGGATCGGGTGAGGCCGAAGTTAGTGATATGGGTTCAGGCGGCTCGACCATTACCGTGCATTTTTATCGAGAGGCGGCGGATAGTCGGCGCTGGTTGTTTGCAGGTGAGGCATGGCAAGTGATTAATCTCCACCGCAATGGAAGCGACTGGACAGCCGATCAGCCCAGCGACGGCACCGAAAAAATTCGTATCTACTATCTGCCCGACTATGGCCCAATCACAGGGACTAGCAAAGCCGCAACTATTTTGGCGGAAAATATCCCCGGTATCTATACCATCGTCAGCCGCGCATTAGACATTGAACCGACGGAAGCACTCAATCTCAAGGTGTATGAATACCCGGATGCGCTGCGCTCAATGGTAGACATTACCTATCTGCATGTCTTATGGGTCTGGAACCAACCCGCCGAAGCACTGCGCTTTTCGCAAGATGTGAATACCGAACTACCCCCCGATGATGAGGTCATGGCGGCCCAGTTGGTCTACCGTCTGCTCTATCAACTGGCAGGCGACACCATCGGAAATTATCCGCAGTGGGTGGTCGAAGGCACAGCGCAAATGCTCGTGATGAAAGAGTTCATGACCGTACCACGCCGTAACAATCAGCTTTCAGAAATGGCCGGAATCGTGCTCGGCACAACAGAGGGGGTCGAGCCGGAAGCAGACACCCCACAAATGCAAGATTGGGACACGATGGCCGAGTGGGAGAGCGAGCCTTCTGCCCAAGATTATGCCGCTGGTCTTCAGGCCGGGACATTTGTTTATTATATTGATGCTACCTATGGTCAAGCGAAACGCAATGAATGGATCAAGAGCATGGCCGCCGAAAAAACGTTAGATGAGGCCTGCCAAGACATTCTGGGTAGAACCTTTGAAGAATTGACCGCCGATTGGCTGGCATGGATTGTGACACAGGGCTAGTTTCCATCAGGGCGGTGTTGAATTTAAGCCGCCCCTCATTTTTTGCCTTCCCCAACTTTTCAAGGCTATACTTAAAAAATCAAATCTCGGTTTGGGAGAATTTATTGCCATGTCTACCGCCTACACTATTGACGAACTGATTTCGGTTTGTATTTCGCGCCAAATTCAAGACGGTGATTTATTGGCACAGGGCTTGGCAACCCCGTTGGTCGTGGCAGGTTATATCTTGGCTTCCAAAACCCATGCCCCCCATGTGGCCTATGGTTCGGCGATTGGACAAGGCATTTGTTTCGAATCTGCCCCGCTGGGTGTCGCCACGATCGAAGCACTCTGGTTGGGCAAATCGGTCATGAATGTCGGCTTTGTTTCGGCAGTGGCGGATGTCTTACCCTCGCTGCATATGAAAGAATATTTTCGCCCGGCCCAAGTAGACATGGTGGGTAATTTCAACAATGTGGCTTTTGGGGAGGACTATACCCACCCCCGAATGCGACTCCCCGGCACAGGCGGCATCCCGGATGTCACGGTTTTTTCCGACCAGATTTACCTATATGTGCCACGCCATTCTCGCGTGACCTTTGTTGAAAAGCTCGACTTTATCAGCGGATTGGGGCATATGGCGGAACGGGGACGGGGACAAGGAGCGCGGTATCTCATTAGCGATTTGGGCCAATTTGACTGGGCCAATGGACGAATGCGCCTGATGACCTATCACCCCGGTGAAAGTATTGAACGCATCCAAAAGAAAACGGGCTTTGAATTGGAAGTTGCGCCGGATGTACATGAAACACCCATCCCTACCGACGAAGAAATTCGTCTATTGCGCGAAGAAATTGACCCCCTCGGCGTGCGAAAACTCGAAATGTTGGGGGGAACGGCCCGTCGAGGTTTGCTGCGCGATATACTTGCTGCCGAAAATGCACTTTAATTCAACCACTGGGAGAGATTAATTTTGCCACCACCGCCCGACCATCGTTTTCACGAAATCACCTTTTACGTGCGCTATTTTGAAACCGACGCCATGCGGATTGTCCATCATGCCAATTACTTGGCCTATTGCGAAGAAGGCCGCAGTGCCTATTCGCGGGCGATTGGGGCGAATTATGCCGACTTTGAAAAGGCAGGCTTCTTTTTAGCGGTAAGTGAGGTCAATCTGCGTTATCTATCACCAGCGCTTTATGGACAGCAAGTCACCGTGCGGGTGTGGGTAGAGGAGATCAAAAGCCGCCGCATCGTGTTTGCTTATGAAATTTACAACCCTGCTGATGGCACCATGCACGTTACAGGGGTGACACGCCACATCTGCATTACCCAAGACGGCAAAGTGACCCGCATCCCCGAAGATTGGGTGGAACGCTGGTCGCCGAACCCAAACCCTTCATGAAATCATCGCTTATTTAAAAAATAACATTAGTTTAGGAGTATAAAAAATATGGTGACGTATGCTGACCGCCCGTGGACAAAACATTACGATGCAAAAGTGCCCCCTTCGCTGGCCCCCTATCCCGAGCACCCGTTGCATGAATTTTTGCGTCAGAGTGCCAAGAAATTTCCCAACAACCCCATCACGCTGACCTCAGCCCATTTGCCAGTGATAGGCCGCATCAAATCCACCTTGTCCTATCAGCAGGCCGATGCACTTTCGGATGCGTTGGCGCAAGGGCTGGTAGAAATGGGCCTGCAAAAAGGGGATCGAGTAGCGATTATCATGCCGAACTGCGTCCAGTTTGTGATTAGCTTCTATGCCATCCTCAAGGCAGGCGGGGTGGTCGCGGCGACTAATCCGACTTACCCTCCCAAACGGATGGCGGAACAATTGAAAGACAGTGGCGCGAAGGTAGCGATTTCGCTAACCCTGTTTTACCCGATGTTGAAGCAAATCCAAGCCGAAACTGACGTCAAAAATATCATTGTGACCAACATCAAAGAGTATCTGCCCGGCCCGGCCAAAACGCTGTTTACGATTGCCAAAGAGAAGAAAACAGGCCATCGGGTGGAACAGCTTCAACCCAATGACTATTGGTTCCAAGCCATTTTGACCCAAAACGCAGGCAAGCGCCCCACTGTGGAGGTTAAAGCCAGCGACATTGCGATTTTTCAGTATACGGGTGGGACAACAGGGGTAGCCAAAGCTGCAATGGCAACCCATCAGGCATTGGTTGCCAACACCCTCATGTGCAACGCTTGGCTGGTGGGGGATGGGCCGAGTCAAGAGGAAATTTCATTGGCCGCCATCCCGATGTTTCACGTTTTTGGCATGGTCGCCGTGTTGAGTTTTTGCGTCTATATGGGCGGCCTGATGGTGCTTGTCCCCAACGCCCGCGAAATTGATGAGGTATTGGATTGCATTAATCGCTATAAACCCACCCAATTTATGGGCGTACCGGCTCTTTACAACTCCATCAACAACCACCCTAAAGTGATCGCGGGTGAGGTCAGCCTCAAATCTATTCGGGCTTGCATCAGTGGTTCAGCCCCCCTGCCCCCTGCCACTAAACGGCGCTTTGAGGAACTTTCCGGCGGGGTTATTGCCGAAGGGTTTGGTATGAGCGAAGCCCCGACCGCGACCCATGTCAATCCATTACGGGGCGAAAATCGGATTGGCTCAATCGGTCTGCCGCTGCCCGATATGGAAATGAAAATCGTCAGCCTAGAAGATGGTGAAACGGAAATGCCTGTGGGTGAGCCGGGTGAGTTGTGCATGGCAGGGCCGCAGATTATGGTCGGCTATCATAATATGCCCACCGAAACCACCAATGTCATCCGCACCGATAAAAATGGCAAACGCTGGCTCTATACGGGGGACATCGCCCGCATGGACGAAGATGGTTATTTTTATATCGTAGACCGTAAGAAAGATATGGCATTGATTGGCGGGTTTAATGTCTATCCGCGCAACGTTGAAGATGTGCTAAACGAACATCCGGCGGTGCTGGAAGTTGGTGTGGCGGCAGTACCCCATCCCGACGCTGACAAAGTAGGTCAGGAAGCCCTCAAAGCGTGGGTGGTGCTGAAACCCGATATGCAAGCCACCGATAAGGAACTCATCGCATTTGCTGGTGAGCGCCTTGCCCGGTATGAAGTGCCGACGCGCATTGAGTTTGTGAAAGAACTGCCCAAGACGACAGTGGGGAAGATTTTGCGCCGCCAATTGGCCCAAATGGAAATCGAGGCCCGCGAAAAATCCGAAAGCCAGTAATCATCCACCCCCAACCCCTCTCCAACGTGGCGAGGGGCTTGAATATCAAAATTCGATATATAAAAAATAAAACGCCCCGGAAGCGCTTCTGGGGCATTTTGGTCGATTGGAGAAGGGAGGGTGACTTTTCTGTCCGTCACCCCGTTGTGATTTTGGTTACGCGCAGTCCACGCAGACCGTCGGTGGTGGCGGCTGGGTCGGGGTTGCGGTGGGCGGACGCGGTGTGGGTGTCCGGGTCGGCGTGTTGGT
>JABFGB010000021.1 GCA_013112715.1 Chloroflexota bacterium | reverse complement strand
GCAACTCGCCTGATTGCCAAAGTCACCGCCCATCTGTTGCGCTATTGGCTACGCCTTCAGTATGGTATTGATGTCCAGTCCTTTCTATGGCCTGCTCATCGCGCTTTTTAATTTCACATCAGGCGTACAAAGGGTTTTCTTATTCAAAAGTCCACGCAGAACTTGATGTTTCTAGGAGAACTCGAGTTTTAAATAGAAATTATCGCACTACATCTGAAATCGTTTCTGCGGCTCATGAAATTATTGACACGACTGTCGGGGATAAAGAAACACTAATTCAAAACTGCATAATTTATGGTCCCAAACCAATTCTATTTATTGCTCAGGATGAGGAGGAACATATAGAGGTTATTGTTAGATTTATTAGACAAGAATCACGCCTCCTAAAACTCCCAACTGGTTCAGGAGCAATTTTATGCCCATCAAATAATCTTGCTGAAAAGGTTGCTTCCCAATGTCTCAGCAAGGGATTACCTGCTCGCTTTATGAAGGGAAATGAACTGAAACTTGAAATCCCAGAAGTAAAGGTTATCACGATACATTCTGCGAAAGGTTTAGAGTTTCCCATTGTGATAGTACCCTTCGTAGATCAAGGTGAATTACCAAATCCTGTGCCAGAGAATAGCTCAGATGACTTAGAAGAGTATTTAAATGCTCAAAGGCGTTTGTTTTTTGTGGCCGCAACTCGCGCTATGCGGCGTTTGATGGTGACTACCACTGCCCAAATACAATCTCCATTTACCTTATCGCTCACAGAAAAATTTTGGGATGTGCAACGTGCATAGAATTGTAATCCCGACTCTTGGCTTTCGTTCCATAGACGATTGAACAACGGGCTAGGCGATAGGGGTTGTCTACCGCTATAATGTGCGGCGCTTTGCCACAACTGCGGAGAATAAGCATTTATGAATTTGCTCGACTATGTGCGTGTGCTGGTGCGGCGCGGCTGGATCATTATCCTTGCGATTATGATTACCGCCGGGGCCGCGTTCGGCTTTAGTAAGGCCCAAACGGTTGAATATCGCGCCACCCAAAAAGTGCTGTTGCTGCCCGCCCGAAACGACCTCGGCCTTTCGGAGACCCTACGAATCTTGCTGCGAAGTTTTGTCGAATATTTGAATACCGACTCGGTAGCCAACAGCGTTATTGATACCCTCCAACTGGATATGCAGGCAGGGGATTTGCGCTCAAATACGACCATCAATTCCGACCCCACGACCTTGACCATTCAAATCGCCGTAGATTTGCCGGATGGCCCACAAGCCGCCGCGATTGCCACTGAATGGGGACGGGAACTGGTCGCCTTCCGAGATCGAGAAAATAGCCAACTGACCCGCCAAGATCGTATCGAAGCCCAACTGCTCGATACCGCCACCTATGGTCAGCATCGGCCCAACACCCAAGTCAACGTACTGGCGGGCGCGATTCTCGGCCTGATTATTGGGTTCATTGTGGCGTTTGTGTTGGAATATCTGGAGTCGAATATTTTACGTCGCGCCGAGGATGTGGAGCGATTGCTCGAAATCCCCTTGTTGGCGATTGTGCCGGAGGCCGAATAAATCATGACTGTTGATCTGATTACCCTAAAAGACCCACGTTCGCCTGCGTCGGATGCCTATCGCACCCTGCGAACCAATTTATTGTTTAGCAATCTCGACCAACAGGTCATCACCATTGGTGTGACCGCTCCTGCGCAGGACAATCATAAGAGCGTTGCTACCGCCAATCTCGCTGTCACTCTCGCGCAAAGTGGACGACGAACGGTTTTGGTGGATGCCGATTTGCGCCGCCCCGAACAGCATACCGTCTGGGGTCTGCCCAATGAGCGCGGCCTGACCACGATGGTCTTGGAAAACAGCGCCCTCGAAAATCCGCCCGTAAACGAGACCGAAGTTGAAAATCTGTGGGTGCTAACCAGCGGCCCCTTACCCCCCAATCCAGTGGATGTGCTGGCTTCGGTGCGGATGGATAACGTCATTCAGCAGTTAATGAAATCAGCAGATTTTCTGGTGTTTGAAATGCCCCCTGTGCTCGTCGCTGCCGATGCGTTGGTCTTGGGGCAGAAACTAGGTGGGGCGTTGTTGGTGGTTCAAGCCAATAAATCACGCCGCGACCATGCGACCCGTGCTAAACTCCAACTGGAGCGTGTCGGCGTCCGATTATTAGGCGCAGTATTGCTCGACGCCAAACCAGACCGCACCTCCATGAGCTATCGTTAACGACAAAATAGAATAGGCATCTCAATTTATCGTCAGATGCCATTTCAAAATCGTGTTTTATAGAGAATAGAGGGGACGACCTTGAAAGGACTTATTCTCAGCGGCGGGAAAGGCACACGGCTTTATCCACTGACCTATACCCGCGCCAAACAACTTATTCCGGTTGCCAACAAGCCTGTGCTTTTCCGCGTCATTGAAGCTATCCGTGACGCAGGGGTAGAAGAAATCGGCATCGTGATTGGCGACACTGGCCCACAGGTACGTGAAGCCGTCGGGGATGGTAGCCAATTCGGCAACGTTCGCATTACCTATATCGAGCAAGATGCACCCGCAGGCTTGGCCCACGCCGTCAAAATCTCCCAAGAATTTTTGGGCAATGAACGCTTCGTCATGTTCCTCGGCGATAACGTGCTGCAAGGTGGCATCAGCGAACTAATTAAAGATTTTGGCAACCATCCCGAATGGAACGGCCAAATTGTGCTGACCCCCGTGCGTGAGGCTCAATATTATGGGGTCGCCAAACTGCGCGAAAACGGCAGCATCGAATATCTCGTGGAAAAACCCGCCGACCCGCCCTCCAATTTAGCCCTCGTTGGCATCTACATGTTCGACCCGAATATCTTTAAAGCCGTCCATGCCATCAAGCCTTCCAAACGTGGTGAGTTGGAAATTACCGACGCCATTCAATGGCTGATTGAAAACGGCTACGTCGTATTCCCGCATGTTCATCGCGGATGGTGGATTGACACAGGCAAACCCCATGACATGCTCGACGCCAACGGTAAAGTGCTGGACGAACTCGTCCCGGTCATCAAGGGCTATGTAGATGCGAGTTCGTTGGTGGATGATCGTGTCACCATTGAAGAAGGGGCGGAGGTCATTAACAGCGTGATTCGCGGCCCCGCCATCATTGGGAAAAATTCGCGTATCGTCAACAGTTTTATCGGCCCATTCACCAGCATTTATTACAATGTGGTGGTCGAAAATAGCGAATTGGAACGCTGCCTTGTTTTGGAACACTGCCGCATCTCGAATGTGCCCGTGCGGATCCAAGACAGCCTGATCGGACGTTATGCCGATGTCGGTGTTGCCGATTCCAAGCCCCATGCCTATAAAATGGTGTTGGGCGATTATAGCCAAGTTCGTTTGTTGAAATAGCCAGTTTGAGGAATTGAACCATAATGAAGAACATTCTCGTTACGGGCGGGGCCGGATTTATCGGCAGTGCTTTTGTCCGCCGCATGGTCAAAAAATATCCCGACTACAACATCATTGTGTTGGATAAGCTGACCTACGCAGGCAATCTCGATAATCTGCTGGAAGTGGATGACGAACCCAATTACCGCTTTGAAAAAGGGGATATCGCCCATGAAGAAACCGTCCAGCGCGTTTTCAAAGATCATCAGATTGATGCGGTGGTCAATTTCGCCGCCGAGTCGCATGTAGACCGCAGCATTTTGAATCCCCACGCCTTTGTACATACCGATGTGGTCGGGGTGTATATTCTGCTCGAAACCTGCCGCAAATTGGGCATCAATCGTTTCCATCACGTTTCGACGGATGAGGTCTACGGCAGTATCCCCGAAGGTTATTTCAAAGAAGGCGATCCGCTAGAACCCAACAGTCCCTATGCCGCCAGTAAAGCCGGGGGCGAACTGATGCTGCGGGCCTATCAAGTGACCTATGGGATGCACACCACCGTGACACGCGGCAGCAACACCTTTGGCCCCTATCAATATCCTGAAAAAATCGCGCCGTTTTTCATCACCGAGGCCATTGATAACCGCCCCTTACCGCTGTACGGGGATGGGATGCAGGTGCGTGATTGGCTGCATGTAGACGACCACGCTGACGGCATTGATTTGATCTTGCACAAAGGTGCTCCCGGTGAAATTTATAATATTGGGGGCGAAAATGAGCGGCACAACATTGAAGTAACCAAGCTGATTTTGGAAACGCTTGGTAAACCCGAAAGCCTGATTAAATATGTCGCAGACCGTCCCGGCCATGACCGTCGCTATGCCCTGACCAATGACAAACTACGGGCACATTTTGGCTGGCATCCGGCAACCGACTTTGAAACCGCCATGCGTCAAACCATTCAGTGGTATATTGATAACGAATGGTGGTGGCGTAAAATCAAGACAGGCGAGTATCTGGAATATTACAAACAGCAGTACGAAGATCGCCTCGCCCAAGCAAAATAGGCCAAAATTGGGGGCGGTTGTTATAATCGCCCCTAAAATCATTCTTGAGGGCTGAAAAGCTGGTGAAGCGATTATTTGATAGAACCTTCTGGAAATATCTTTGGCTATCCATCAGTCGTCCGGTTGAACGGATGTTGGTTCGGCTAAATAACATGACGGATGGCTTGCTTGGGGAGTTATTTCACGCTATCTATCGCTTTACCAAATATGGCCCACACGAGGCCGCTGCCCTCTCCTACTATGCCCTGTTTTCATTATTCCCCCTGATTCTGCTTATCATCGTGTTGGGTGTCTCCATTGTGGGTGATTCAGCCCGTACACAGGTTGGTGATGTCTTGGCGCTGTTTTTCCCCGGCGAAACGGCGGCGGTGCTGCAAGATGGCATTACGCTGGCCCTTGATGAACGAGGATCAGTTAGTCTATTTGCCGCGATTACGTTGGTATGGTCGTCCAGCAGTCTGTTTGGCAACTTGGAAGCGGTGTTGGGGCGAACCTTTGGCGTTCCGACAGGCCGCAAAATATATGAGCGCCGCTTGATTGGCGTGTTCATGATTAGCACCTTCATCATTTTTCTGGTCGCCTCACTCATCACCAATCTATTATTCAGCTTTTTGAATCTGTTGTTTTTGAACCAATTTAATACGTGGCTACGCATGGCAAGTCTTTTTATTCCAACCGCGTTTAATGCCGCTATTTTTGCGATGCTGTACGGGTTTTTGCCGCGTCGTGCCCGGCTGCGTTGGGATGCCATTTTGCCCTCGGCTTTGCTTGGGGGGTTGGCGTTTGAGCTTGCCAAGCGGGTCTTTGTCTACTACCTCTCCAATGTTTCGACCCTGAATTACGTATATGGCTCAGTGACAACGGTGGTCGTTTTTATGCTGTGGGCCTACTATACGTTCTCATTGGTCTTAATTGGGGCGGAAATTTGCGTAGCGCTCAATGAATGGCTGGGGCCGCAGTTGACCTCCATTCGTGAAGAAAGCCAACCCCCGACCCTGATGTTAAGCGGCCAGATTTTCCCACCGCGCCTGAATCCACCTGACCAAGACACTCGTTCCTAAGTCATATATGCAAAAACCATGAGACTACGCCAAAAAACGCTTCTTATCATTGTCCTTACATTGGTTAGCATGGTCGTACTGCTGGTGGGGACTTCCCAATACATCGTACTAGACAGCTATCGTCAGCTTGAGGAAGATAATTCCAAGCAAAACGTTCAACGGGCGAGAAATGCCATCCAAGTCAATTTGGATGATCTGAAAAAATCAACCGTTGACTATGGCGCATGGGACGAGACATGGCAGTTCGCGCAGGGTCGTTATCCAGAGCATATCGAGATCAATCTACATAAAGATGTCTTTAAAACTATTCAAACCGACATCCTCATCATTTTGGATGTTGATGGGAATGTCATCCATGATGCTGAATTAGACAGTGCCACCGATGAATTGATTCCATTATCCCAAGAAGTTATTGATAATATCCTTGCTTTTCCATCCTTCACGACCTATCAAAGAACCAATCAAAGCACCAGTGGGATTGTTTTGTTCAACAACACCCCCTTGTTAGTGGCCTCCGCCCCTATCATTACCAGCACGCGCACTGGGCCAATCACGGGGACATTTATTTGGGGACGCTATATAGATGAAATGCAAATCGCAGCGTTAGCGGAAACCCTGAAGCTGTCATTGGAAATCTATCCCATTGATGACCCCCAACTCCCGGCAGATTTTAAGCAAGCCAAGTCGGAGTTGGAATCTGGCAATGCCATTTATGTTGACCCCCTGAGTGAAAATCGAGTGGCGGGTTACACAGTGATAGATGATGTGGCGGGTAATCCAGCGTTGTTAGTACGAGTAGATCAAGCCCGTGATATTTATGAACAGGGCCAGCGCACCTTGCTCTATTTCGCGCTTGCATTGGTGGGTATCGGGGTGGTCGTTGGCATTGCAATGTGGACTTTGGTAGATCGGGTCTTGGTCAAACGGCTGACTCAATTTGGCATGACCGTTCAAGCCATTGGCAAACATGGTAATTTATCCGAACGGGTAGCCCTTAGCGGCACAGACGAAATCACCATACTCGGTCAAGAAATCAATGCGATGTTGGGGGCGCTCGAAAAAACCACTTCCGAACTGCGCCACGCCAAAGAAGAAGCCGAAGCTGCCAATCGAGCCAAAAGCACTTTCCTTGCCAATATGAGCCATGAATTACGCACCCCCATGAACGCGATTATTGGCTACAGCGAGCTAATTATCAACGGCACCTACGGCCCAGTCACTGAAAAGCAAGTCCATCGGCTGGAGCGTGTGGTCGAAAATGGTCGACACTTGCTGACTTTGATTAATGATGTGCTGGACTTAAGCAAAATCGAAGCAGGCCGAATGGAACTCCATCTCGAATCTTTTGCCATCGAAGATTTGCTGCAAACGGTCATTGAATCTGTCCGGCCTTTGTCGGAGCGCAATCAAAACACATTAAATGTCAGCATCGCACCAAATCTGGGTCATATCTATGCTGATTTGACGAAGGTGCGGCAGGTCTTGTTTAACCTTCTCAGTAATGCCGCCAAATTTACCAATGCAGGCATAATTACGCTGACCACCCAATCCCAAATGAAAGGCAATCGGGCCGGTTTCCAATTTACGGTGCAAGATAGCGGGATTGGGATTCCATTTGAACAGCAAGATCGCCTATTTCAAGAGTTCATGCAGGCCGACAGCAGTACCACCCGCCAATATGGGGGCACAGGTCTTGGATTAGCCATTACCCGCCGCTTCTGTCAGATGATGGGCGGGGATATTGAATTTACAAGCGCTGAGGGGCAAGGCTCAATTTTTACGGTTTGGTTGCCCCAAGTGGTTGAACCTGTTGGTGTGGTAACTTCTGCCGCCGCACCTGCCAGTCCCCCCGCCAAGCCAACCGGAGACCGCCGTCCAGTGCTGGTCGTGGACGATGACGCCGCCACCCGTGAATTGGTTGAATATCATCTTAAAGAAGAAGGGTTGCCAGTTATCACCGCCCAGAGTGGACAAGAGGCCCTACGGCTGGCAAAAGAAATCCAGCCCATCGCCATTACCCTCGACATTGTGATGCCTGAGATGGATGGCTGGAATGTCCTAGCCCGTCTAAAAGCTGACCCTGAATTGGCCCACATCCCAGTGGTGATCTTGACCATTCGTGATGATAAAAATGTCGGCTATGCACTCGGCGCTACCGATTTCCTTACCAAGCCTATTGAGCGTGATCGGTTGATCGGGGTACTCAAACGCTATGATTGTGCCCAGCCGCCTTGTCCGGTATTGATCGTAGAAGATGACTTGAATACACGCACTATGCTGGCGGATATGGTCAAAACTGAGGGCTGGCAGGTCATGGAAGCTGAAAATGGACGAGAAGGCTGGCAGCGTATTGAAGAAAATCAACCCGCCCTTATCCTGCTCGATCTAATGATGCCAGAGGTAGATGGCTTCCAATTTTTAGAGAAAGTGCGCCACCATGAAGCATGGCAGCATATCCCGGTGATTGTTGTCACCGCGATGGATTTAAGCACCGAAGATCGCCAGCGGTTGCATGGTAGCGTTGAAAAAATTATTCAAAAAGGGGCCTATGGTCGGGATGCTTTATTGGGCGAAATTCGGCGGTTGGTGGCGGCCTATGTTCAAAAGTAGTCGTTTTATTGGCCTATGGGTCGCGCTTATCGTTTTTCTAGTCCACCCATCGGTTGTATCGCAAGCTCAATCCACGCCTCTCTATATCGTCTATATCAACGATCAAGCAGGTCTTTCACTAATTGCCCTCTCATCGGAGGGGTGGAGTGCGCCGCAACCGTTTGTCGCCGCGATTGACCTGCCCGTTTATGCCCTACACGCTTCACCCGACGGCCAAAAAATCGCCGTGATCTATGCTCAACCCTATGCCAACGGTTCGCCTGTGGTGCTAAAAGTGTTCAGTGTACCTGACGCGGCCCTGCTATTTGAGCAGAACTTACTTCCAGCCAATCTGCCTATCTTCACCGAACCCGACTTGGGCAATCCCTCGTATGAAATGGCGCGAGCCGTCACCACGGCTGCTTGGTCGCCCAATGGACAGCGGTTAGCGTTCGTATCCGGGCAAGACGACATCAGCGCCAATGTCTACCTAGTGGATTTTGCCACCAATCCCACTCCTACTCTTCTCGAAAATTATGCTGGTGCGGCGGCCTTTCTCAGTTGGTCGCCTGATGGTAATTGGCTCACCTATAGCGATTTGGAAACGTTTGGTGGGGCAGGTTATGTCAGTCAGGGAATTTATGCTATCCATACAGCCGATGGACAAACCCTGACATTGGACAATGGCACGCTTTATCCAAATGATGTCACCCGTGTGGGTTGGCGTGGAACCGACACATTGCTCTTCTCGCCTCCCAGCTACACCGCCGGAGCACGCGGCCTCTATGGGTGGAATTTAAGTGACGGCACGACCACCGCCTATTTACCAGAAACGTCCGAAAATACCCTGCCCGTCTATGACCCTGTAAGCGATATTGCCGCGTTTGCCGTTCCATCCCAAGCCATCAGTTTGGTTTTTGAGCCGGGAATTTATGTTATGGCGCTGGCGTCCAATACTCCTGTTCAACTTACAACAGGTGATTGGTACGATGTGCGATTAGTCGGCAGCCCCTATTTCCAAGCAGTTGGAGGGATGGGCGAAATCCTGATTAACGGCCAAACTTATCAACAAAACAGCCTGCCCGTTGGCGAACTAGGCACATTTGTCACGCCCAACCTCAGCGGCGCAGTGGCTTATTTTAATGATGGCATCCAATTGAGCAGTCTCGATGGCAACAACCCCGCCAAACTCCCCATTGAAGGTGCATTGCCCCCCACATGGTCGCCGGATGGTCAATGGTTTATCACCTATGGCTTTACTAGTTCAGGTGCAGGGCTGTTGAGCGTGGATGTCTCCACCCAAGTCGCAACTCTGTTGGATACCTCTGCTGCGATTGGGGGTCTCTGGACGCTGGCGTTTGATACCACCCCCTAAAAATTCGTGCGACCCTATTTGTCCTGATTTCACTACTTAATTAAAGGTAGCGCCTTAAAAGGTTTAGGTTAAAATACCCCTACTGCATTTTTGGAATTTTTACCCAAGCCTATAAGGAAATAGACCAATGGCGGATATTCGCAACACCCAAGAGATTTTTGGCGATTTTATTGGCAGCTTGTTGACGATGGGGGAGCGCGGTGTTGAGGCCCTCATCATCACCCGTGCGGTTGCTCGCAGTCTGATTCGCAAAGGCATCCTGACCGAACAAGAATTGCTGGACACCATGCGTGAAATCTTGGCACAGGAAGTCGCTAAAAATCAGGAAAGCCAGTTTGTCATGGAAAAATATAAGGAATTACTGGAAAGTTTGGGGCGTGGTGGGGCGACTGGCGAATAAGTCCATCCAAACAAATGACCCAGACTTTCCTCTGATGTGCCGAACCTATACAATTATGCTGATGGGTAGTGTAACTCCCCAAACACACGCCGCAAGTTCGGGACGGTTCGGAAGTATATGGCAAATATAAACAAAATAGTAGAAACATACCGAGGGCGGGGGCTTTCCAAAGCTGAAAAAGGCGACTACGCAGGTGCGATTGATGATTTCACCCAAGTCCTGCGGCTTGATCCGAGCGACGCCGCCATCTATTACAATCGCGGACTGTGTTATCTGTTTACCTTCCAATTTGATCGGGCGATAGACGATTTCGATGAATCACTCCGCCAATTTCCGGTCTACGCAGTGGCTATTCAAAACCAGAGCATTGCCCGCGCCAACTTAGGCGATTTTGATGGAGCGATGCAAGACTATGATGAATTGTCGGTGATTACGCGGCTACAAGCCGAAGCCCATTTCAATCGTGGGATTGCACGCGGTGAACAGCGCAATTACGATGCTGCTATTCAAGATTTTAATGAGGCCCTCCGCATCCAGCCCAAAATGGTGGAAGCGGTGCTCAGTCGGGGGAGTGCTCATCTGGGGAAAGGGATGCCGGATAAAGCACTGGCCGATTTTTCTGAGGCGATCCAGATTGACCCTTCGTCACAAACCTATTATGTGCGGGCCATTACCCGTATGGATATTGGTGATGTTGAGGGTGCGATTGAGGATTTTACCCAGTCGCTCCAACATAATCCGGACTTCCCCGGTGCCTATTACAGTCGCGGGGTGGCGTGGGGCGATTATGGCGAGACCGATAAGGCTCTTGCCGATCTAAATGAGTTTGTACAGCGTGAACCAGAAGACCCGTTTGGCTACTACACACGGGGCATGATTCGAGCCGACCTGTTTGATATTCAGGGCGCTTTGGCCGATTTTAGTGAGTCTATCCGGCTTGAAGCGCGGTTTCCGCCGATTTATAACGAGCGCGGGACATTGTATATGGAAGTGGGACGACCCGACCTAGCGTTGGCGGATTTTACCCAAGCCATTGAACTGGACCCTGACTCGGAAGAGGGGTTTTTCAATCGAGGGCTGGCCCATCTGGATATGGATAACCTACCTGCCGCCGTTGCTGATTTCACCACTGTGATTGAAAAATCACCCACCGCCGAGATCTATCTACAACGATCCTTTACCTATGCGCGGCTGGAAGATTGGGAGAAAGCCATCGCCGATGTTAATCGGGCCATTGCATTAGAGCCACAACTCGCTGGGGCGTATCATGCGCGAGGGCTGCTGCGAATGGATCGAGAAGAATATCAAGCCGCGATTGAAGATTTTTCAAAAACCATCGCACTCGACATCGAAAATGTGGATGCGTATAACGAACGCGCCTTTGCCTATTTCCAATTGGATGATATGCAAAAAGCGATTCAAGACCTGAACGCCGCCATTAAGATTGACCCCGATTATCCGGAATCCTATAACAATCGGGGACAGATGCGCAAAGTGCAGGAGGATTTTCGGGGGGCCATCCGTGATTTTGGCAAAGCCATTGCGCTTGACCCCGATTTTGCTGAGGCGTATGCTAATCGTGCCGATGCCTATATCATGACGGGCAACCTAGATGCAGCATTTCATGATTTGAACCGGGTCATTCGCCTTGAACCGGACGAATCCTTACATTATTTGGCGCGAGGACTGCTCAACGCCGATTTCCAAAATTTTAAGCAGGCTATCGCGGATTTAAAGCGATTTCTCAAAATGGGTGGGGGTCAAACCTATGGCAACCAAGACAAGATCGAAGGGCTGCTAAAGGAACTCGAAACGCAAAAGAAAACATTGGATACCCCGCCACCTGTGGCTAAACGGCCTAGCCGAAAAAAGCCAGTGGGTGAGCCAAAACCGAAGCGTCAAACACCCAAAATGCCATAGAATTGGAGATAACAGCGTGATTATTGGAAGTAGGGGAGGGGTGCAATCTTGAACGTGAATGACGAGAATACAGAAAGAGATTCTGCCCTTGAGCGGGTGTTGGATATTAGCCGCCGCATGGCCGAAAATCGTGAATTACAGCCCTTGTTGGAATTTGTCATGCAGCAGGCCGTCGAATTTTCTGGGGGGCAGCATGGCTATCTCGTCTTGGTTGAAGCGGATGGCACACTAAACTTTCAAGTAAAGTATGGCAATCCGTCAGATCGTGAAGGCCAATCGGTCAGTCGGTCTATTGTGCAGCAGGTCATTAGCACAGGCGAACCCGTCCTTACCCGCAACGCATTGGAAGATGACAATTTTAATGCCATCAAAAGTGTGCTCCGACTCCGCCTACAATCCATCCTGTGTGTACCCTTACGATCACGCGGAAAACTGCTAGGGGTGCTGTATCTTGAAAACCGCGACATCCCCAATGCCTTTACATCCAAAGACATCCCGCTCCTTAACATTTTCGCGGGGCAGGCCGCCATTGCGATTGAAAATGCCCAGTTGAATGAGCAGCGCGAGCGTTTTGCCGCTGAACTGGAAGAACGGGTACGCGAACGTACCGCCGAATTGGAAGAAGCACGTTGGCAAGCGACTGCCAATTGGGAAGCGGCCATGCAAGAAAATCACTTGCGTACCGCCCTGCTCGGCAACATTGCCCATGACCTGCGCTCTCCTCTCAATACGGTTGTTGGCGCATTGGATATGATGAAAGAGGGGGTGTTTGGCGATGTCACCGAAGATCAGGTGTTATGGATTGACCGTTCGCTAACCGCTACTCGCCAAATTTTGCGCCTTGTCTCCGATATTTTTGACCTCTCCAAATTGGAACAGGGCGGCCTTGAGCTTTACCCCGAAACACTGGAAATCGGCGGAATATTGGAGCAGACACTTGGGATTGCCGAAGGACTACGCCAAAACGAAGAGGTTGAACTGGCAATCGAAATGACACCGGATTTGCCGCCCGTCTGGGGGGATTCTGACCGTATCCAGCAAATATTGGTGAACTTGATTTCCAACGCGCTGAAATTCACCTCACGCGGCACCATTCTAGTACGGGCCGAACTTTCTGATGGAGACACTTTGTTGTTTAGTGTCGCCGATACAGGCGAAGGCATTCCTGCCGAAAACCTACCGACCATTTTTGACCGTTTCTCGATGGCTGACCTTAACCTCAATCGCCGCCGTAAGGGGACGGGCTTGGGTCTAGCGATTTGTAAGGAATTGGTGGAGCGGCACGCTGGTCAAATTTGGGTAGAGAGTGAGGTAGGCGTGGGCACCACTTTCTATTTCACGCTGCCTGTATCCCAAGAACGGGTCAAATAGCTTTTATCATCGAGGCTTCATTCAGGGCGGTTTGCTAAGAATCGCCCTTTTTGTTTTTTTGGATCACTTCGGCTTTTAATTGACCACATCCCGCGTTAATCTCGATGCCACGCCGAACCCGAATCGAGCTACTGACGCCATATAGATTCAAGGTATCCATGAACGCCTTGACCCGTTCAGGGTTGGACGGGTGGCCTTCATAACCCGTCGTGGGGTTTAAGGGGATAAGGTTGACATGGCACAGCATCCCTTTGAGCAAAAACCCTAACCGGGAAGCCTGCTCCACCGTATCGTTCTCGCCCTGAATCAAGGCCCATTCAAAGGTCAGGCGTCGGCCTGTTTTTTCGATGTAGTAACGACAGGCTGCCATGAGTTCACTGAGGGGCCAGCGTTTGTTGACTGGTAACAAGGCATCGCGCTCTTCATCCGTCGCGGCGTGCAGGCTGATCGCCAATTTCACCTGAAGGTCTTCATCGGCAAAACGTCGAATCGCCGGAACCAGCCCGACTGTGCTGAGGGTGATATGGCGCTGTCCAATCCCCAAGCCATCCGGTGCGGTCATTCGATGAATCGCTTCTAGGGTCGCGTCGTAGTTGTGTAGCGGCTCCCCCATGCCCATCAAGACCACATTGCTCAAACGGTCTCCATCGGCCTCCAAAATTCGTGCAAAATGGATAGCCTGCTCGACAATTTCCCCGGCGGTCAGGTGACGGGCAAACCCCATCTGACCTGTTGCGCAAAAGACACAGCCCATTGCACAGCCTGCTTGGGTGCTGATGCAAGCCGTCCGCCGACCATCATCATAAATCATCAGCACACTTTCAATAAACTGCCCATCACTGAGGCGATAAAGGCGCTTGAGTGTGCCATCGCGGGCTTCTTTTTCGGCGGCAATGGTCAAGACGCCGATGCGAGTTTCAGTTGCCAGTCGCTCACGCAATTTGGCTGGCAGATTGGTCATTTGCTCAAAGTCGCTAGCCTTGTGGATGTACAGCCATTCCCAAACCTGCTTGGCACGAAATTTGGGTTCACCCCAACGGGTCAACACATCTTGTAAGCCCGTCAGCGATAAATCATAGAGGTTAATGCGGGTAGGTTCTGTCATGGATTTTAGCTAGGTCTAGCTTGCTTTCGCTTCTTTTGATTCATCCAAACAATGCCGAAGGTTGGAATGAGCACTGCCCCAATACCCGTGCCACATAAACCTCTGCTACTCTCTTCCTCATTGCTGGCAGGGCGCGGCGTCGGGGTTGGGTTTAGACTGCCGGGTGGGAGAGGAGTGGAAGTACGGGTCGGCGGCAAAGTCGGTGGGGCGTCGGTTGCCCTAAACACCGTCGGCACAAAATCGCCCCGGTATGTCGAGGTTGGCGTCAAGGTAATAGTGGCGGTGGGGCGTGGTGTATGCGTTGGCGGAATGGAAGTCGCGGTACGAGTCGGTTCTGGTGTCGGCGTGCTTTCCAAATAGGGATTCCAGCCCGCTGCTTCAACCGCTTTCTGTGTATCCATCCATGCCAACCAGCGGGAATAGAGGCGAGTTACGGTGACGCCTGTCGCTTGCTCAATTGCCTGATTTAAAGACAAGGTAGGGGACACCGCTTTGGCAATCTCAAAGGGGGCAGATGCGCCATAGGTATCAGCCAGATAGAGAGCCAGTGCGTAGGCTTGGGACTCCCATAAATCCATCTCCACACCTTCGGCAGGTAAAGTCTCCATTTGGGCTAGGGACAACACCCAATCTTCTTGTAAGGCTTGTTTAACCCTTGCGATAGACTGGCCCTGACTGAAGCGATTGTATAGCTGGCGCAGACCCACCCTAAACCACGCAGGCACTTCGGCATTTTCCCACCGAGTTGAATAAGCCAAATCAAACAGTGATGCAAAGGCCTCGCTCTCTCGATCATAAAAATTACTGGCCCCTACAGAGGCGATTACCAAATCACTGTTGGCATAAAATCTTGTCATATCGGCAGGATCACAGGGAAAAGCACGGTCTTCCGACATCACCACTAAGGGCGGGGACGCATCTGGCGTATCTTCGGGAACTTCACCTTCTGTACAAAACTGGGTATCGGCTGGATAGATTACCAAGCCGACTGGGCCAGCAAATCCCGAATTTTCTCGCAGTAAAGCAAGGGATTGCTCTAATCCGGGTAAGTGATTTGACCAATCTATTGCATCTCCCAGTGCATAAATGGGGAGAGTATCGCTTTCGACTACGTGCCACTGCTCGATTGTGTCATGCTGAAAAACAAATTCATTCTCAGCCACAGCGGTCTTGCCATCAATGGTTGTCACCTCAAATTCATAGGTCAGGGTACTGAGAAACGGACGTAGCGGCACATCCCGAATATCCCACACAATTTCGTATTCGGTCTCATCGCCAAAATCAATAAAGAGGTTATCCAGCGGCGTGGTGACATCAAAAGTTTGCAGAAGGATTTCATCTTCCCGCACTGCCAATTTAATCTCAGCCACTTCATCACGGGCCGCCACGACTCGTATCCGAAATCGAATGACCGACGGCATCACCACCAACGCCCGATGGCTAACAACAAAATCGTCTTCGCCATCATCTTGCGCCGCAGCCGGGGAGGACGCCCAAAAGCTAAGGGCGACCAGCCCAATAAGGAACCAACGAGAGAGCCGATAGGTTTTTTGCATGGGAGGTCGCCCTACACTGTTTAGTTAGAAGCCGTTGGGAAGATAAACGGTGTAACGGTTGGTGGGAAGCGCATGGTTGGAATCGGAATAGGCGTGGGTGCGTCCGGGGAAGCCCCAAGCCACGTCCGCCAGCGACGTTCAATTTCTTGGGTGGTCAAACCCGTTACCTGTTCGAGCGCAGCGTTAAACCCAAGACTTGGCCCAAGTGCCTCAATCAATTGACGGTGAGCATCAAGACCATAGACTTCGACAAACCACTTATAAAATACGTAGCCCATGTCATAGCCCAAACGATTACGACCATCTGGTCCCTGCGAATTTTGACTTGGCCCAGAGCCGATGAGCAGCGCAGGTAGTTGACCACTCGCCGCTAGATCACGCACCCGTTGTTCATAATCATACATCTGGTACAGTTCAAAGAGGGTGGCGTTGCCTTCGTTCTGCCAAGTCGCTACCGGTAACCCAGCGGGCACAAATTCGTCTTGATAGAGATGACCGACCTCATGCAAAACCGTACCCCACGCAAGATCAATGACCCCACCGCCTGACACCACCTGTACAATCCCACCCCACGCAGCATTGGTCTGACCAATGACATTCGGATTGCCTTGACCAACACGCCATTCATCAAAGGACGCGCGGTTGGAAAACAGAATGGCACGCGGGCGATAGGACAGGACATCACCCCATGCTTGGCGATAAGTTTCACGTTGGGCTGCCATTGCGTCTAGAGTTTGCTGACCAGTGTCTTCTGGCAGGCCTTCTTCAACAAAGACGATGATGTCCTCAGATTCAAAACGTTCCCACTGGCTGGGATCGTCATAATATTCTTCACCCATGAACCACTCGCTGCGATAGGTATTGCCAGCAGTGTCAGTCAATATCCAACGATAATTAACCGCGACCCAAGGGGGGGTGCCTTCACTGTTGTCATAAACTGAGGTAAACAACCCCGTGCTTTCATCATAGGTAGCGGCGCGGCGGCCTTGATTACGGGGAGCATGTGACCACATCACCGTTGCGTTCTCAATATCCCCTTTACTGCTGCTGACGCGGGCGGAAAATTGGAAACCGTTTGGATAGTTGCTGGTAAAACTACGTTCTTCAATTGTCCATTCAGCATCCCCGGTTGAACTAGCCGGGTCCGCATAATAATCGCGGGATTCGGTATTACCTTCATTCCCAGAATCGTCAGAGGGAGTAGGAGTAGCCGTTGCGCCATCTTGGGCAATCGCCTGAAAGCTCATCGCGGCAAACATCATCACGAGGAGGGTTATCGAAAGTACAATCGGGACTAGATTACGTCGGCCTTTTTTCATCATAGGTAAGTTATTTGGCAGGGGTTTTTACGATACAATCCTCAAACCCTGCGGGACTCCTTTCACCCTAAATTACTATCCACATGCTGTCTAGGATTTATTCATGCTATTGTGAAGCAATCCCCCAAATTTTTCAACCTACCAAATGGTTGACATTATAAAAAATGATTTTTATAATAAAATAGATTTTTACATTCGGTTAGGATTATGAAATATGCAAGACGTGTTTTATATCGAGACAGTTGAACAAGCTACGACCCTTTTAAAACCACAGCGGGTTGAATTGCTTAAACGCCTTGATGAGCCGCGTACCTGCCCCGAACTTGCTGGCTTTTTTGGGCAGACCCCGCAAAAAATCTACTATCACATCAAAGAACTTGAAAAAGCCGGATTGGTCGTTAAAACGGACGAACGACGGGTGCGTGGGGTGGTAGAAGGCTACTACCAAGCCAAAGCACGCTCCTATTGGTTAGCTCCGCATCTAGTAGGGCGGCTTGGTGGGGAACGCTCCGCCAAAAATCAGGCCAGTTTGCGTTTTTTGCTCACCCTTGCCGAAGAAATCCATGATGACGTAGGGCGCTTGGCAAACAAAATTGAAGAAAATCAAGACGTACCATCGCTGGCACTATCCGCTCACATTCACCTGCCTAATGGTCAGCGGCGGTCCGAATTTCTCCAAGAAGTGCAGACCTTTTTCCAAGATGTTGCTCAAAAATATGGCCTACCCGACGACATTTCTACTGACGACCCTGCCGATTTTCGGGTCGTTCTAGGATGCTATCCCAAATAAAACCACCGAGGAGAATTTCCATGAGTCAAACCTTACACATGCAAGTTGCCATCAATCATGCCCCGGAAGCGATTTTTCGTGTCTTAACCGACCCTGCGATACTTCCCTCTTGGTTTGCTGAACACGCAGATGTATCTATCCCCGATAAGCGTTACGATTTTTGGGGCCGTTTTACGCCTGATGGCCCTAACCGCGAACAAGGCCACCATCCCCTCTTGGAAATCACGACCAATCGCCTATTAAAATATCGCTGGCGGCTAAAGAGTGAAGACACGGAAGTCAAGATTGTTTTGGAAATGCGTGGCGAACAGACCATTGTCGTTGTACAACACACTATCCTTGCAGAATCGCCGAGTTATTCAATTCATGGTTACGAAGATTTTTGGTTCCTCTCCCTTGAAAATTTGCGGCGCTTTTTGGATGGCAAACCCGTTGCACGCTGCGACTTTACTGGTCCTAAGACAGGCAATATCCAACACAGCCTCGACATTGACGGCACACCCGAAGCGGTCTTTGACACCTTGCTCCGTCCTGACCAACTCAATCGTTGGATTGCCAGCAATGCCGTTGTCGAACCGTATGTCGGGGGGCGTTATGACTATGGGTGGAACGGGGTCGGCCCGGCCAAGATTTTGGAACTCATCCCAAATGAAAAATTGGCAATGCTCTCACCCTCGCACTCCGGTACAACTGATGGGAGTGGGGATACCATTATAACGTGGACATTGGAAGAATCCGGTGGCAAAACTCGCCTGACCATTATCCACAGCGGCTTTGCTCCCAATGCCGATACCGAAGGCCTGCAATGGGGGTGGCTCAATTTCACCAATTGGGTGCGCTCGATTGTCGAATATGGAGATGAATGGCAGCCACCTGTCACCAAACTGCGTGATGGGCTTGAATCCTATTATGCCGCCGCGATCAGTGCCGCTCAAGCAACGATTTTGATGATCGAAGAAACCAGCAACCAGCCCGATGTTCAAAAAGAACCGAGATCAGCGGAAAATTAGGGTTAATCGGGGAAGCCCCTAAACCCTTCTGGCAAGTTGTCCATGCCTAATGGAATATCGCTGCCGTCCTCTAATGGCGGAATAGTCATGCGGGAGATGGTTGGAATCCAGCCACCCCGCCCTTTGGTTTCCGTTATATGCCATACGTCGCGTCCATACATAAAGATTGCGCCTAAGCCTGCAAAAGCTACCGCCCCTTGCAAAAATAATTCAATCGGCAAGGGCAGTGAAATGGGGACATTGGCAATCAACGAAACTGTCAATACGCCAATCGCCATTGCAATCCAGCGCTGGCGGCGGGTTGTCAGCGGGGGGATAAAAATAGGGGGGTCATCCGGACCAGCAACCCGGCTGGCAAGATAATAGCGGACACCTTGTACAATCGAGTAGCCGATTACAAAACAGGTGATGGCCCGGCCTAAAAAGACCAACAAGAACCAGAAGCCACCTATCAGCACCACATTAAGCGTGACCAAAAAGACCATTAAGATGATGCTGAGAGTTATTTCGCCTAAGGTCAATACTAGGATGAGCAGGGCCATCAAGATACTAAAAATAAACAGCAGCAGGGCCAGCGGGAATGATAGGAAAAATAGAATAAAGCCCCAACTGGCTGCTGGGATAAACGCCCGTCGCACCCGCCGCCCCGATTCAACCATCAGCACGGGGGTTAATTGCAGTGCTAAAATGCCAATCAAAATCAATGAGATGCTGTCTTGCATCGTGCGGGCAAAATAGGTCCACATGATGCTCAAAAATGTGTCGGGGCGTTGGGCCTCCGTGATATTGTTGTTCTCTCGGACTCTCTGATATTCAACGGTTCCCATCACCGTATTACGTGGAATATTGGCTCGCTGTGCCCCTTCATAGGTCAAATGACCCCGAATAATAGCTTCATTGCCAATCGTTAGCCCATTACCCCGTAAATTAATCGAATAGGGCAAAATTTGAAAGGTGCGGCGGCTGGTTTCTTCGCGGGGGTCGCCTACAATAGCATCTACATTGCCTTCGACCACCCCCTCAATGACCAATGCCTGTCCCTGAAAATCTACGCTGCCCCCCACATGCCCATTGATGATGGTCTGATAGCCCAGCATTAATATATCGCCTGGAATATAAGCCCCACGCGCAATATCCACACTAATCGCGCCTGCCAAAATATCGGAGGTGGGGTTGGGTAAAACGGCCCGATCTGTAATTTCTAGCTCTGCACCGCCAAACCGGATGTCATCTGAGACCTCGCCTTGTATAGTTAATTGCCCAGCCAAGACCAAAATATCCCCCATGACCCGACCCTCACGAGTCAAGTTTACCCGTGAGGCTATCCCCACCAAATCACCCTGAATCGTGCCACGAATCGTCAGATTATTGCAGAAGAAATAAAAGTCATGGTCAATGATTTCCCCCCGGCGGATTTCACAGTCATCCCCGCGCATCCCGTCCGAGGCTTCGACAATCCCTACCCCAAGCCCCATAATGGAAACCAGCAGCCCTACCACCAACGCACTCAGTCGCAGCAATATACGACGCAGTAGCAAACGAGCAGGACGGTGGGATCGAGGAAGTTTGGATGGCTGTGACATGAAGGCTTATTCCTAATTGGAAAAAATCACCAATTCCATATTTGTGACGGATAAGTGAGCATTTTACCCCAATTGCCGCGTATAAACAGTTACAGAATCCAGATAAAAAAGATGGTTTGTCAAGTTTCGAAGGACATGAATTCCTGTTTTGCGGATACTTCCAGTCCCCAACAAACTATGCTACAATGAGTTTTAATCGTTTATACAAAGGGGCATGAGTTACTGCTCTTACCTAACAAAACCCACCCAACATAAACCTGCTCCCTCGCAGTATAAATAGGTGTTGGGCAGCCAAATCAAACAATCGAAGGAGGCCATAGACGCACGTGATTCAGGAACTAATGAACCGGGCAGATCGGCGTGGCTATGTAACGTTCGAAGATGTACTGGAGGTGATTGAAGCCGAAGGAGAGGACGTTGGAGCTATAGAGGCTGTTCTGGACGAACTGGATGATCTTGGGATTGAACTCCGTCAAGACGACAACGATGCAGTTGTGGCTGATACGGTAGTAGATGTAGATGAAGAGTTCGAGCCAGAGCAAATTCGTGACCCGGAAGTTGGCGACATCAATGCAGTTTCTCCCGATGACCCAGTAGGCTTATACTTCCGTCAAATGGCTCAAGAACCGCTATTAACTGCCGATGAAGAAATCGAACTTGCCAAACGAATCGAGCGGGGTAAAGAATTATCGGAAAAGCTCGAAAAACTTGGCCGACACAGTTTTGATCCTGACAAGTTAGCCGAAATGGATGCCCTCATTTTTGATGGGCAATCCGCCCGCGAACACTTGGGACGGGCCAATACTCGTCTGGTGGTCAGCATCGCCAAGCGTTATATGGGACAAGGCCTTCCCTTCCCCGATCTCATCCAAGAGGGGAACGTTGGCCTGATGCGTGCCGTAGACAAGTATGATTACAAGCGCGGTAATCGCTTTAGCACCTATGCGACTTGGTGGATTCGCCAAGCCATCACCCGTGCCCTCGCCCAAAAAACCCGTACCATCCGTATCCCCCTCCACATGACCGAACGCATCCGCCAAATGTATCGCACGGCCCAAACACTCGAACAAAAATTGGGACGCCGGCCCTCACCGGAAGAAATTGCGACTGAAATGGGGATGCCCGCCGAAAACGTCCGCAGCATGATGGATGCCAGCCAGCACGCCATTGCGTTGGAACGGCCTGTTGGAGATGACGGCGACAGCGAATTTGGCGATTTTATCGAAGACCAAGATACGCCTAGCCCAGTTGAATCTGCGACCCAACATCTGCTTCAGGAAACCATCGAAGAAGTTCTAAGCGAATTAACCCCGCGTCAAAGCCATATCTTGCGTTTGCGTTTTGGATTGGGTGGGGGTGAGCCACACACGTTGGAAGAAATCGCCAACAAGTTTGGTCTCAGCCGTGAACGCATTCGCCAGCTTGAAAAAGAAGCGCTGCGTCGTTTGCGCCATCCGCGTCTTGCTCACAATCTCCGCGATTATCTGAATTAAGCTGGGGCTACTAGGCCGTACCCCTAGTACAACTGAATATGCAACGTCAGAGCCGGAACCCCGGCTCTTTTTGATATTTTCAGGGATACTGACTCGTTTTCCGTCTTGGTAGGGGCTGGTCACTACGCTATAATGACCCAATTGTGTCCTAAACGGCAATTAAATTTCATCGAGGCATTCCCATGTCCCTGCACTATAACAAGCGCTTGTGGCAAAAACACGTCTTGGCAGAAAATCGGCGCGACATCCCCGGCCTACTGGCGACATTGGTGGAAGATCCGCTGTACATCATTATGGCGACAGGTCTTGAATATCGGGGAAAAGAAGGCGTGGCCTCATTTTATCAAGGCTTATTTGATGGGATGCCCGACGCCAATTTTAACCTCAAAAGCGTAACCATTGACGAAGCGATGGTGATTGAAGAATCAGTGTTCACCGGGACACACACCGGGCCATTGTTTAATCTCCCCCCTTCCGGCAAATACATCACCTTTCCGCTGATTATTATGTTCCCACTGGTAGGCGATAAGTTTTGGGGTGAGCGCATGTATTTCGATATGTATACGCTCCTGCGCCAAATGAATTACGATATTTCGATTCTTGAAGAAATGACCAAGTAATTATGGAAACGGCACTACAAGACTTGCATGAAGGGCTGAATAACGCCTATATTATGTTCTGTTTTCTACTCGGCATTTATGCAGCATGGTTGGGTGGAACGAACAAGCCCCTGAGCGGCAACTTTTGGGGGGCGATGTGGGTAGATACGATCTTGGCAGGATTGTTGCTGATTGTCACCATTATCCTGACGGTTATGGGCGTCAAACCCAAGCGTATGATTACCTACTACCTGTATGCGGTCTACTTCCTGATTAGTATGCCGGGGTTGTTTGCCTCGCTGCGGGGAAATGACAGCCGACGCGCCGCCTATTTTTTTGGCATCCTCGGGGTGTTTAATGCCGCTGCCGCCTATCGTGCCGAAACTGTCTTAGTGCTGCCGTGGGACGACTAAACTAGTCAGGATCAAGGATTGTATTGTATGACCAAGCGCGTATTGGTAGTAGATGACGAACTGGATACCCTCAATCTGCTTAAAACCATTATCGAGATTCATGGGTTTGAGGCGATTACGACCCTCAACTCGGTAGACGCCATTTTGTTGGCCGAGACCGAGAAAGCCGACATCGCCCTATTGGATGTCATGATGCCCAAACTCGATGGCTTTGCGCTGTGCAAGATGATGCGGGCTTATCCATTTACCTCCAACATGCCCATCGTGTTTGTCACTGCCTATACCGCGCTTGACCTTGAAGATCGCCGCAAAGAGGCAGGAGCCGATCATGTGCTGCAAAAACCGATTGATATGAAAAAATTGGTCAGCCTCATCGAAAGTGCATCTGATCTTCGTGCCACTGCACCAGTAGTACGTGGTAAAACCGGCTTATTGGATGAAAGCGCATTAGAGGCCCTGCCCAAGCGCAAAACCAGTCAATCCCCAGCGGTAAAACCAAGCGATTCTAAACCACCGACTACTCCTTCTGATGGCACGAATGGGGCGAATCTGCCTCCCAAAGACCCACCATTAAAATCGTAATTTTCAATCCATACCCAAGAAAAGGTGTTTTTCAGACGTGACCAACCCAACCATTATTGTGCTTGAGGGTGACGAAACCGGACAGGAGCTTTTGGTCGAGGCACTGCGTATACTTGACCCCAGCGTAACCCGACTCCCTGTTACCCTGCAACACTTTGACCTCTCACTTGGCAATCGCCGCAAAACGAAAAACCAAGTGGTCTATGATGCCGGGGCCGCTATGCACAAAACGGGCCTCGGACTCAAAGCCGCCACCATCACCCCCGGCGATCCAGATGATGTCGGCAGCCCCAACGCCCTCCTTCGTGAAATCTTAGATGCCCAAGTCATTCTGCGGACAGGCCGACGCATTCCCCGTATCCATCCCATCGCAGGCGTCCATGCCCCCATCGCGGTAGTACGCATGGCAGTAGATGGCAGCTATGGCGCAAAAGAATGGCGTGAGGGCGAAGGGCTGGACGAGGTGGCATGGAGTACCCAAAAAATTACCCGGCGCACCTGCCGGATTGTGGCTGAATTTGCCTTCCGCCATGCCGAGAAAACCGGTGCAAAGGTTTTTGGTGGCCCGAAATATACAGTCAGTCCACTGTATGAGGGGATGCTCAAAGAAGAAATGGACGCCGCCGCCAAACGTCACCCTTCGGTACGTTATGAGCCGCAGTTGATTGATGCGACCTATGCCCTGCTGCTCGAAACCAACGGGGAGGCACTTGTCATTCCGGCCCTCAACCGCGATGGCGATGTAATGTCCGATCTCGTCCTGAAAATGTTTGGCAGCATCGCCGGGGCGGAATCATTGGTCATTCGCTTTGATGACGATTTCAATGCGCAGGTCGTCATGGCCGAGGCCCCACACGGCACTGCCCCGTCATTGATGGGCAAAAATGTGGCGAATCCGATGGCAATGATTTTGGCGGTGGCTGCTCTGCTAGGGTATATCAATTCTGACGTTTCCAAACGCGCCAGCCGTGCAATTCGAGAAGCGACGCTTGAAGCCGTGTATGATGGCATCCGCACTGCTGATCTCGGCGGGTCGGCTTCGACTTCACAGTTCACCGATGAGGTTATCCGTCGCACCAATGCCAAGATGGAGATTTGGGAGACACTTTAGTTCAAAGTTGAGGGGAGGGAATTTTATGACTGATATGCCCATTGGGGAAAATGGCGCAGAAACCAGACCACATGATGCGGCTATGCCGATCATGGTTTTGGCCTCTATTATTGGGGGTCTGGTGATCGGGACGCTTCTATGGGTGAGTTGGCTGTACTATTACATTCCTTTTCTGTCGCCACTTTTCGCCGCTGCCGTTGCAGTATGGTATATGGGTAAGGTGATTCACTTTACACGAATCAATAACCTTGCCCTCGTAACAATATGCGGTGTGCTCATCAGCCTCCTACTTTATGGGACACTATGGGTAGGACGATATTTTTACACGATGGGCCAGCTTCGGGAAGATTTGCGAACAGTCGTTGAAGAAGAGTCTCTGGATGTGACATTGGATGATGCCACAGCCGATCGGCTTATCAACGATTATTTTGAGGATGAGACAGGCCAGCGAGGATTTATTGGTTATGCCATGCTCGAAGCCGAAGACGGTATGACAATCAAACCGACCAGATCAACGGTAGGTAGTCGCCAAGAAACCAATATCGGCACGCCGCTAACCGTGTTGTATTGGGTAATCGAGATTGGGCTGATCCTGCGTATGGTGGTTTTAATGTCCCGCGCCAACGCGAAAAAATATCATCGAGCTGCAGTTTCTAGCCCTGCCGAAGCCTTATAACTGCATTATTTCTCCTGTGCCAACCGTTCTTTAAAGGCGTGTTGATAAATCACCCGGTCCAAATCCTCCCCGTTGAACATGGCTAATAGGTAGGGTTCAAGGGCCGGGTGTTCTGTTTTCACCCATGCCTCAAAACTAACAGCATCAGCTTTAGGGGCGACATCAAACACAGCCGCGACCTGCTCTTTCAAATCTACCAGCGCAATCTGGATTTCCTCTGCCCACCGTTTGACATCGCCCAAAAACACCTCTGGCACGACATCCAATACCCGATTGATTTTTCCCCCGGCAAGACCCTGCAAGACCGCCTTAAAATCCAGCCCACGCAGCAGTTGGTGGATTTCGACATATTCATCCAGCTTAAACTTGAACCGCTGCCCATCCGAAAATTCAACGACCCATCCCTCAAAATTGGCATTGATTTGGCCTGTCTGCGCGATGATGTCATTGACATTGTTGAAATGGTAGACACGGGGTAGGGTAAAACCATACCGTTGGGCAAGTTCATAGACATCAGGGAAAAAAGGCAGAAAATCACCCGTAAAGCGATTGCGTGCCGCCAATAAGACCAAGTCCTGCCGCCCCTCATAATCCACAATGATGCGGTTGTCGGGATAGATGATTTCAAAGAGGAGGGTAAGGTCGTTGGGGAGATCGGTCAGGTCAAAATTCTGGCGGAGAAATTGAGTGGCCCATCGCGCTTGGGGGCTAAAAAAGCTGCCTTTCGTCGCAATGTGATATTCGCCTTTGTGCCGATAGAGAATACCTAATGAGCCATCTATTTTTTCGGTCACCGTGACGATATGGCCTGTCGCTTTGGGGCCGCGCAGCCAATAGAAGAATTTATCAAATGGTCGGGCGACAATTTCACCTGTACGCCTATTGAGTATTAGACCGCGACTGACCCGTTCAAAAAAGCGCCACTCGTACGCAATATATGCCCCGGTGTTATAGTCAAAAAGCAACAAATCACCGCGTGGAATGACGTTGACATGACCGTATAATAGCCAGTTATCAAACCCCTGCATAGCAAGGTGCTGAATATCGGCAATGCTTTCAATTGAGGGAAGGGGTTTTGAAGTTTTCATATGACAACCAATCTACTATCAAGAACTGTTTTGCATTATAGCAGATTTTTTAAGGCTCAGAATAGTTCAAATTGAAATTTGTTGATATGGGTCCTTGTGGATTTCATCAAAATAATGCCCCGTTGACAAAAATATTCGATATGATAGAACTGTTGGGGAACAAACCACAGCATTTTAGCATGAATGGCGTAGATTCTTCGCCAATAGCACCAAAGGAGCGTCCATTATGCGCGTTGGCGTCCTCGCCTTACAAGGGGCGTTTATCGAACACGAACATATGCTAGAAAGTTTGGGCGCAAAAGCCGTCGAAGTGCGCCTACCTGAACAACTAGAAACGCTGGATGCCCTCATTATCCCCGGCGGTGAAAGCACGACTATCGGCAAACTCGCTGTCACGTTTGGACTAGTCGAGCCGCTGCGAAAATTTGCCCAAGAAAAACCCGTCTGGGGAACCTGCGCGGGTATGATTTTCCTCGCCAAAGACATCGGGCGCGACCAACCCATCCTCGGCGTGATGGATATTCAAGTCAATCGTAATGCGTTTGGCCGACAGGTAGACAGCTTTGAAACCGACCTCGACATCAAGGGCATCGGCAATGAACCCTTCCATGCCGTTTTTATCCGCGCCCCACTCGTGACCGGGGCTAATGAAAAGGCAGGTGTCGAAATCCTTTCCCGTTTGGAAGATGGCGGGATTGTGGCGGTGCGTCAGGATCATCTTTTGGCGACGGCCTTCCATCCCGAACTCACTGGTGATTCACGAATGCACCAATTATTTTTGGATATGGTACACTCATCCGACCCTACCAAATAACCAATGGAGTCAATCATGGGTCATAAAGAAGACGGCGAAAAATTCCTAGCCGAAAACGCCAAACACGACGATATTCATGTCACGGCCAGCGGTCTACAATACAAAGTCATCAAACAGGGCGACGGCCCCAAACCCAAAGCGACGGATACCGTTGAAGTGCATTATCATGGCACATTCATTGATAACAAAGCCTTCGACAGCAGCTACAGTCGAGGCATTCCGATTTCGTTTCCGCTGGACGGGGTGATTAAGGGCTGGACAGAGGGCCTACAACTGATGTCCGTCGGCTCGATCTATAAATTCTACATTCCCTATCAACTGGCCTATGGTGAAAAAGGCTACCCCGGCGCGATCCCCGGTTACGCCACCCTCGTTTTTGAGGTTGAACTCCTCGGCATTCAGTAGGAGTAAAAATGGGCAGGTAACATACCCTGCCCATTGCTAAAACCTAGTCAAAGTAACCCAATCTATAACCACCATTGAGTAGGGTAATGGGCAAGCGTAAAGTATCCCCCTCAACCGTTATATAGGAAAAGCGTACCCACCCTTCTTGACCATCTACAACAACCTTGAACCAATCCATTGTGAAATTGCGCCCGATTACCGTAATAGGCGTATTCGGAGGCAACTTGCGAATCTCATTGCTTTGACCCAAGATATAAGGAGTAAGCCTCAAGGGGGTTGTCCTTTTGGTTATACCCGCCAATGCACTTATAGGTTGAGCAGAAGGCGGCAAATCGGGTGCGCTAGTGGGTGACAAAACAGGCAAGGTATTTTCATTGAAACGATAAGGATAATAAATAGGCCAAGCCAGCACCCACCCCATTTGACCTGTTTCCAACACCTTCACAAAAACCCACGTATCACGATTCACCCTATCCCCATTGGTGCGACCATAGACGGCAACAACATTTTTATAATATATGGTCATCAAAATCTCAGCATTTGTACTTGGCTCGGTACGTAAATGTAATCCTCTTTCTGAGTCAACTGCGCCGATTATCTGTCCTTCCACTTGAACAACAGTTATAGATACTTCTTTGACTTCTATGACAGGTAGTTTCCACATTATGCTCCAAACAGGGGTTCCATCAGTCAATTGTAGATAGTTATCTGACACCCAACCTGATAAAGTACCGTCAACCTGTTCAATATAAATATAAGATGATCTTAGGTAAACGCCCCAGACATAAATGTCGAGATGCCTTCCGAGGATTGATACTAATGACCCGATTGGTAATGTGCCAATCACTTCAGAAGAATCATCAGCCTCTACCCGCACCCTCAAGTTTGTATTAATGACCTTTGCCCGTAAGGGAACATCTGTCCCTTCAGGATACAAAATTTCCTGCCGTGTCAGTATCGGAACAAAATCCGCCCAATTGCCAACTGAGAATTCGATATATTCGATACTGACCCATCCAGTTAACTGAGTCAGTGGCTCTGTGACATATACCCATATGCCATCCACATAACTTCGATCGACCCGCCCTGTTACATTAACCACAGTTCCCATATCAAACTGGCCTAAAATCTCGGAATATACATTGGGTTGGGCACGCACGTTCAGATTGTTATACAGAACCTCCGCCGTTACTTGAACCGATTCTTGTGCAGAAACAGGCAAGGGCAACACTTTTAGAGGACTGCTAACCACCCCAATAGATAAGCATAAAATCAGAATAATAAGAGATTTTTTGTTCATGGCTCAAAACTCCGCTAATCCCTAAATCAGACAAGTAGAGTCTATTCCCAAGTCTCAATTGGCGTAAGAGGCCGTTGGGCAAGCGCCGAAAACTGAAATTTAGCTGATAAAAACCTGAAAACAAAAAAGGGCAAGTCCATTGAACCTGCCCTCTACAAAGTCGCAGTTTTTAGAAGGGATTATTCATTCACCGACGTATCGCGGAAGACCAAATCGTCAAAGTCCACCACCGAACCGCCCTCAACCCCAATTGAGAGCGTACCACCCAGCAGCCGTGCCGGACGAATGGTCGCCCCGGAGAGCAACCGTCCATTCACAAAAAAGGCAATGCGGTCATTGTAGGCGACAATCGTGACCTCGAACCAATCTCCCGCCGTGACATCCGCGATGAGTTGATCGAAGATATACGTCTTATCGTCTTGGAGGAAAGGCCGCACCCGTGCCCGCACCAAACCGCCCTCTTTGGTCAGTTCAATTTGATACTGGTCAAGTCCTGTATTCGTGGCATTCACGCTTGAACGCACCCCAACCCAACCCGTACTGCCTTCGGGGGCATCTTCAGGGAAACGCATATCCACTTTAACATAAATATCACTGGAATCGCGGAAGGTAGTGCGATCTTGCCCATCCCCGAACACGGTAAAGCGCCGATCTAGTTCGCGCCGGATACGCCAATAGACGGTCTGCTCGCCATCGTTATTGACTTCATAATAACGGCGATGGACGGCATCGGCTGGCAAGTTCTGATCAAAGATAAATTCACCCGGCCCTTGCCCTTCCCACCACTCACGGGTGCGGGCTTCATCGCTAAAATCCTCTGTCCAGTCGGTTGCCAATTCACGATAGGGGCGGCGGTTGGCGTCATTCAATTCATCTAAAATCTCGAAGGCAAATTCAGCCTCCGCCGTACTGGAAACCGCCGTGCGTGCAAACAGGCAGTCATCAATACGTAAAATATCGCCCGCCACTGCCGTTTGGAAAACAATCCCTCCATTCAGCGGCAACCCGGGATAGAGTTCATCCAATTTCAGGTTGCCCCGCCGATCCCAGATGAGTACCCGCTCGCCAACAATCTCGATAAAAATCACGTTGAAATCGCGGCTGTAGAATTGGGAAATCGTCACGGATTTAACAACATTACCATCAGCATCGTAATGAACGACCTTCAAATCACCTGCGAGTCCTTCCAACCTCAGCACACCGCTGGTCGAATCCCGCAATCGGATATAAAAATTCCCCTGTCGGCTGGCGAGGTTGCAGGACATCAAGAAATCACCTAGAACGGAAGTCACGGGGACAACTGAAACCTCGCCCGATGTTTCAAGAAACTGGCTGTTGTTGGCCGACCCTAACGTCACTCCCGAAATCGGACTATAGCTCCATGTGGTCGGCAAACTGCTGGCATTTTCAAAATGATCGCTGGCGGTTTCCGGGCGCTGCACAATGATGTCGTCAAAATAGACCGGATTGACATTGGCCGCTAGGGTTTGCAGCAAAATCGCCCCGGCAGGCAGCGGTGACGCGGTATCATTCGTGCTGATGATAAGTTGGCGATCTAGATAGACATAGATACGCCCGCCTTCAATCCATGCGATAATTTCATACCACGTCCCGATATTGACGACATTCGTCACGACACCGTTTGCCATATTGAGTTCGTTGCTGCGGGAAATTTGTCCGGCAGGCCCACGTCTCAAGACAATCCGTCCGCCCGTAATTTCAAGCACATAATAGCCATCCGAAGGGGTGTAACGGAAAATAATCCGCCCGCCGCTGTTGACATCTTGCAAGCGGAAACGCATCCGCAAAATAATGTCCGTCGTGCCGGATTCTGTCCATTCGGGCACTTCATTGCCCAAAATCGCCAATGAACTCGACAAACCAGACGCCCCGACCAAAACAGTATTGCCGCCTTCGGTCACCAAGCGCCATTCTTCTGCATCATAGGCCCAACCTGTCAGCACATCGGCGTTTTCCATATCCGCCAAAAATGGCATCTGTCCGGCAGGCTGTGGGGTTGGGGTTGGGAACGGCGTCAAGGTCGGTGAAGCGGTAAAGGTGGGCGAGGCCGTAAATGTTACCGTCGCGGATGGCGTCGCTGTCGGCGTTTCGGTGGGAGTATCCGAAGGAGTAAAAGTCGCAGACGGCGAACTGGTCTCGGTGGGCGAGGCCGTCGGAGTATCGGTCACAGTATTGGTACTCGTCGGGGTGGCGGTTGGCCGCTCAGTCGCAGTTCCAGTATCAGTAGCGGACGGTGTTGAGGTAGCAGTAGGAGTATCCGTTGCCGATGGGGTCGAACTCGCGGTTGGCGTATCAGTAGGTAGGGGTGTCAAAAAGGTAGCGGTTAGCGTATCTCTAGCATCTACTGTCGCAGTTTTTCCAGTCTCAAGCGCAACTTGGGTTTTGGTTACTGCCAAGCGAGCCTCTTGAGTCGAAGTGCCGAGTGCGCCGCGTGCATCCGCCGTTTGGGTTGCATCATCATTGGCCCGTTGGGTATTGATGGCCTGTGCCACCACCACCCGTGTCTGTGTGCCGATTGCGCCTTGCGTACCCAAATCAGCCGCAATTTGTGTATGGGTCTGTGCAGCGACCTGCGTCTGCTCTGCTTCGGCGTCGGTGGTGGTTTCATCCTGATTGCTTTGCAAGGCAGCAAAAACAATCGCCCCGGCTACTGCTAACAGGCCGATAAATAATAAAACCGCCAGCATCCCTTGTGAGCGATGATGTGAGGGAGGTGGCGGCGGCGTTGAGGGAGCAGTGGGTGGGGTTGCCGCCAGTGGTGTCACATGTCGGGTTGAATCATCAGGCGGTGGTGGGGTGGGCGTTTTGATGCTGGTAGATTGGCCGGTAGCAGGTGTACCCGGTGCTTGAATAAAGGTTGCCCGTGCATTTTCCACATCTTGAATGGTTTGGCTGGCGATTTCCTTTAGCTGGACAGGCTGCGTGATAATCTTGTCCCCCAGCGCCTTGTTCAACGCCGAGACAAATTCTACTGCCGTGTCATAACGATCCTCAGGCTGTTTGGCAAGCCCTTTCATCATCACTTCTTCGACGGCAGCGGGTAGATTAGAATTAAAGGCCAAAATCGAGGGGATGGGGTCGCTGATATGTCGCACCATCAAAGCCATCGGGGTTTCAGCCGTGTATGGCGAATACCCCGATAGAATCTCAAAAGCGATCACCGCCAGACCATAGGTATCTGAGCGTCCATCAATATCCAGACCCATGCCCTGTTCAGGGGCCATATAACCGGGGGTGCCGACTGCAATCCCCGTATCGGTCAGTCCTTGACTGCTCTCAATCATACGGGCAATCCCGAAATCGGTCAGAAAGGCATTGCCATCGGCATCAATCAAAATATTGGACGGCTTAATATCGCGGTGAATAACCCCCTGACGATGGGCATAATCCAGCGCCGACGCCGACTGCCGGAGCACGTGAATAACCTCCCCCGCCGGGAGTTGTGCTTTTGAAGTAATATCTTTCAGCGTGCCAGAGGGCAGATAACGCATCACGATATAAGGCGGTTCATGCTGCCCATTAAAATCATAAACGGGCAGAATATGAGGATGCTCAAGCCGCGCAATCAGACGAGCTTCGCGCAAAAAACGCTCTAATGAAGCAGGGTCGGCAGCGATGGATTTTTGGATCACCTTGATAGCAACAAAACGATCCATGCTTGGCTGATAGGCCCGATACACCCGCGCCATCCCACCGCGCCCGATTTCCTCCAAAATCTCATAAGGCCCAATCGTTTGACCAACCATATTTTAAATGTCCCGTTGAAAGATTAGGCAAAAAAACAAAAAATAACTTGTGTTATAGCAGGTGTACTATAACACAGGTAGCAATTTCAGGCAGGATTTCAATCACTTGTTGAGCGATTAGGTAGCCTCACGCATCACTTCGTCAGCCAACGGCAGGGTGAAATGGAAAGTCGTCCCCTTATTGAGTTCGCTTTCGACCCAAACTTGACCCCCGTGCTGTAAGATCAAGCCGCGTGTCAGCACCATGCCTAAGCCCGTGCCGGGTTGGTCGGTGGCTTTGGCATTGTCGGTACGGAAATATTTCTCACGGAACAGGCGTTTTTGGTCTTCTTCCGAAATGCCGATGCCCGTGTCTATAATCTGGACATGCAGCACACGCCGCGCCCCTTCTGTATCCCACAAATTGACCGATTCATCTACCCTGACCGTGACCTTACCACCGGGTGGGGTATATTTGTTGCCGTTGGTCAAGAAGTTGGTCATCACTTGAATGAGGCGTTTGTGGTCGCCCCAGATAAAGGGCAAATCATCACGGACTTCCAAAACCACCTGCTGTTGACGATCTTCAAACTGCTGCTGCAAGGGGATAAGGCTTTCGCGGCAAACCTGTGCAAAGGCCACCGACCCCATTTCTAACCGCATCTGACCAGATTCATAACGCTCGATGTCACGCAAGTCAGAAACCAGCGCATCCATACGATTAACCGCATTATAGATCGTTTTCAAAAAGTCACCTTGCTGGTCGTTAATTGGCCCGACCACCCCACGCATCAGCAGGTCGGTATAACCTTTCATCGAGGTCATCGGGGCTTTGAGTTCGTGGGCAATAAACGACACAAACTCGGCGCGGGCCTCTTGTTGATGGCGCAATTGGTCAAACAACTGAGCATTGGCAATCGCTGGACTGGCATGGTCAGCCAAACGCGACAGGAATTGCAGGTCAAGCAGGTTGAGGTCGGTCTCGTTATCGCTTTCCAGCAAGATAATCCCAATCGCTTCACCAGCACTGATAATTGGCACTACAATTTGCGAGACCGCATCTGGGTACGTTTCAATATAATCCGGGTCTGTTTTGAGGCTACGTGAAAAAACGGGAGTTGCCGAGCGAATCACACGCCCCCAAATCCCCTCTTCAATTGAAAACTCGTTGCCGACCCCTTCAAAAAAGAGTGACCCCATCGGATAGTTCCGAACAGCAGCCAAGCGCATCATATTGCTGTCGGGCTTCACCACCGCCAGCGCCCCTACTTTGGCCTCGGCATGTTGAATAGCCCAGTTGAGGGTGATTTCCGCAACCTTGTACAGTTCCAACGTCTTATTCAACTGCTGGTCAATTGCCGCCATCCGGTCAAGTTCTTCCACCCGTTGGAGCAGTTGGGCGTCTTGTGATTCAAACAACTTGGCGTTTTGAATGGCGACGGCTGCTTGTGCCGCAAAGGTGGTCAACAGTTGGGCATCTTCTTCGGTAAAAATGCTGCGATCTTTCTTATTCAGAATTTGCAGAACCCCGATTGGCGACCCTTGCGAAATCAGCGGCGTGGTCAAGATGGCCCGTGAATGGAAAGTCATCTCGTCTTCGTCTTCCTGTTTGACCACTTCTCCATGCCAGCGGCTGTCTTGGGCGGTGTCATTCACGATGATGGGTTCACCACGCTTGAGGGCTTCGGCAGAAAGGCTACTGGCATCTTTGGAGATACGCTTGCCCACCAGTGCCCCGGCGGTTGGCCCCAACGCGACATGGAATACCAAGTCGCCTGTCGGGTCATCCAACAGCAGCAGGCTACCTGCTTCGGCTTTGAGAATTTCCATCGCGCTTTGGGTGATGATGTTTAACAGGCGGTCAAGGTCTTCAATCGCAAAGGATAGCTGGCTGGAAATCTGATTCAGGGCTTCCAATTGGCGGGTACGGATTTGCGTCGCCTCGAACAAGCGGGTCTTGTCAATCGCGCTGGCCGCAACATTGGCAATGTCGGAGAACAAACGCATCTGGTCATCGCTGTAACGGATGGTGGGGTCGTTTGTCCCGACGGACATCACCCCCAACGCGCCTTTGGTCGTATCAGCCGTCAGCGGCACGGCCATCCATGCCTTCATTTGTTGATACAGGGGTTCGACTTCGGCATTTGGATTCAGACGCCGCAGTTCCACCGCATAGTCGGGCGTCAGGGTAATTTTCTGGGTACGCACGACCTCGCTTAATAAATCACGTCCCATTGTCCAGCGCCGACCTTCGACATGTTCCAAACGTTCATCGCCTCTGGCAAAGAAAGCATAATACAAATGCCCCGACAGATGATCGGCAATCGCAATCGAGAAAATATCGGCCTCAATCACGCGGGTCGTTTGGGCATAGAGCAGTTCCATCAACGTGTCAAAGTCAATCGCAAAGTTGAGGGCGCGGGAGACTTGGCTCAACACGTCTTGAATCTTGAAACGGCGTTCAAGGTCTTGCACGATCTGGGCACGTTCCAATGCAAGGGCGGCTTGGTCGGCGATATTTTGAATAAAGCGCAGGTCTTCATAGCTATAAGCCTCACCGTTGCGCCGTGCCCCCACCGCCAAAAAGCCATTTAACTGTCGTCGCCCCTTTAGACTGACAAAAATCGGCGTATTCAAAATCGCCAGCTTGGAGCGTTCCTGATAGACCATCGGGGGTAATTGCGCCCCCGGCTCCAAATAGAGCAGGCTGGCCTCGGTTTGGAGATAATGCCCCAACCCACTCTTGAATGGGAACGTAATATCGGTGATGGGGCGTCCGCTTTCCGGGTTGACGTGTGCCACAAATTCCTGTGCCTCGCTGTCTCGCACAAACAAGAGCACATCAGTCGGGGCAAGCGTCTCCTGCATCGGTTGGCGAATGGAGCGATCCACGTCATCCAAGTTTAGGGCGTTGGTCATGGAACGAATCACTTCATCAAGACGTTCCCGATATTGGCGGCGCGTCTTGAACCAGACATTATCAATTTGTTCGCGCAGGCGATTGCGTATCGGCACAAACCCCACAGCCATAAACAAGACAATCGCGGCGATTAAGAGCGGGCTATCGGCATTAAACGCCTTAATGCCAATCCAACTTAACCCGCTTACTACTATGAAATAGGCCACAATCAATGACCCACCCAACGCATGGTAGACAATCACTGCCGGAATCAAGCGATCTGTTTCCAGTAAATGATATTGGGTAACGGCATAGGCTACCGTTAGCACAAACAACACCGCCAATGTCTGCACAACAGGGGTTGACCATGTGGGGGCTTCGCCGCCGCTGGCTAATTGGTAAATCGTCCAGAGCAGGAGGGGGAATAATCCGAAAAATGTTGCTAAAAGCGCATAGCTGGCTTGTTCACGGAATACAGGCGACGAGGTGTATTGCCGCCGCGAGAGCATAATCACACTCATGCCAAACGCGCCAAGCATCGTCACAATAATCGGAATCAGCAGGGCGATCTCATTGTCATTGATATAGAGTTGATAGATGAGCGGGGTCAAAATCAACCCGACCATCAGCGGGGCATACCGTACCGCCGGAATCCGTTCGACCACTGCCAGATTGGAGGGGAAGGTCATACCAAAACTGACCAGCAGCCCACCCAGCATAGAGCCAGCAAGTATCCACAGTGGAACTAGCTCGTGGGTGGTCATCAAATCAAGGCGACCCATTTCCACCACTGCCAATGCCGCGCAAATGCCCGTCAAAAATTGAGCCGACAGCACTTCAATGCGCCGCAATAGCACAAATATCCCTACGCCCAACATGACCAATCCGGCGAAAAATCCAACCCCAAAATGGGCAATCAAGTCGGCCAGAGGAAATGCGGTTAATTTGAGTAACACTTCAGAAATGACAGTGTTGTTTTCACCGGGATAGGAACGTTCCACTTGGGAAAGACCGCTGCCCTCACGCTCCACTTTGACCAATACCCGATTCCCCACTTCCAAGCCATTTAATAGATCGTTTAGGGATTTCAGTGGGTCGTCTACTTGCCTCAGGTCTACTTGATTGGAGCCGCTCTCCGCAGCAATAATTCGATCCCCAGATTTCATGCCCACATCCCAGCCCGACCATGTTTCATTGCTGAACGGCCCCACCGGTTGGACTTTGGCATCGTGGGTAAGCATGACACCGAGGAAGGGACGACTTTGAAATTGGAGTGCAAGCACTAAATAGGCGAGCGCGGCAATAGCGGCAACCGTAATTGCCCCAATGACGACGACATAATTCAATCGCCGTATTATTGGATTGGTTTGAGACGCAGCAAGTTCGGGTTTGACCTCTACTTCGGCTGCATAGGCTTCGTTTTGTCGTGGCAAGACCACTTTCATAGTATTTACGCCGCCCCAATAATTCAATTGCAGAAGAATTTAAAGGTAGAATAAAGACCATCGTCTAGGGATTATGGCCTTCAACTGGATTTTATCACAAATACGTAAGGGATACTGTAGGACGGCGGTTTAATTTTGCTAACTCTCTATTTTGCAAATGGAATCTCAAATTCGCCTGTCCGATCCCCTGTCGCACTCACCGTCATGCCGATGACAATTTTTAGGCCATCCGCTGGTAATGGTTCATTCGGCCATTGAATAAAATAGGTATCTTTTACGATTTGGCCCGCCTCCCATAAATCCGTTGGATAGCTATTTTCAACCGGGATATAGGCATCGTCTTGGCTCAACAAGCGCACCCTACCATCCGCCGCATAATGACGCAGATGGGTAAACACCGAGTAACGGGTATCAATCGTCTCTGTCGCCTGCCAATACAATGCCAACCGGATACCATCTGGGTCCGGCAGGATAGCATAGCTATAAAGTTCAATCCCCGGCGCGATAGGTGTCTGAACCATCGTTGCCCTATCCGCCTCAACCTGTAAACGCGGGTCAAAAGGCGGACGCACCTGCAAAAAAATTTCGGTGTGTGTGCCAGAAAATGCGACCCCACGTTCTTGTATCCATGTCGAACCTGCATACAATCCGAAAATGCTGCGGAAAAATGGCGTGATATAGGTATCCCGATTGAGATTGGAGGATTCGGCAATGACATCATCCACATTGCGCGAATCCAACGGCAGCAGGTCAGTACGGTGATGATTATCCAAAAATTCCAGCAAAATAAATGTCTCTGGTGACCACCCCCCGCCAAAAACTACCGCCCCATGTGTGAGATATTCCATCTGGGCCAAATATGCTTCACCGCGTTGGTCATGGCTCAAATCACGTTCAGGGCGATTTTGGAAATAGGTATGGATGGCTAACCAGAGTAGCGGCAGGGTGAAAACCGCCAACAGAACAGGGGATTTCCATTTTTTCGCTAGATTTTTTGCTAGATAGAACGACCACGACGCCAGCACCATCAACCCGACGATGAGCGGCATCACAAGGGCATGTTGATAAATCACGGCTTTCCAATCTAGACGCCACGCCATCAAAAATAGCATCCAAGGAATCAGATAGGCCGCCAACACCACCCCTATCCGCCAGTTATTGAAGGTGAGTAGGAGTAATCCCAGTAATCCGGCCCAAACCCCAATCGTTGTGAGTTCATCTTGCAAGTTACCCCACACAAAGTCGAGCCGTTCCGAAAAATCGTCTTTAGGCAGACGGATATTGCCTTCCAAGCCCTCGCCCGTCTGCAATTTGCCGCGAATAACGTCCGTCGCAATCTGATTGTCCATCTCGGCGGGAAACCAACTGGGACGGGTGCTAAACACCACATGCGGGTCGGTATTCACGCGCACATAGATATACCCATAGGACAAAATCGGCAGAATCAAGACGATCCCCAAGATGCCCCATTGTTTCAATTTCAGATGTCGCCATGCCCCACTCAGCAGCACGGCCAACCCCACCGCCGGAAACGCCAATACAATCGTGCGGTGATTGGCGAGGCCCAGCCCCATCAAAAACGCCATCCCGACCAGTGGCCCGAATTTCTGCGGCTGGGATAAATGCAGCAGCATGAGCCAGAATAAGCCGATGAGGGAAATGGCATGGAGGGCCTGTGTCTCTGGAATCGTGCTGATATGCCAGAGGGTATTGGAGACCATCAACAACCCCGTCGCGCCAAATGCCGATGGCGGGCTGGCGACATGCAGGGCCAATTGAAAAAACAGCACCAATGCAATAGCACTTGCCAGCGCCGAACTATAGGTAATCCATGTATAGGGATTCTGATTTAGCCAATCCCCCAACCGCGCCGCCGCATAGCCAATTAACGTATAAACGGGGTAGCCTGTGCTGTGGGCAATACCGAGTCGGTTAGCGACCCGTTGCAACTCAGCCGATTCGCTTTCGACCCCGCCACCAACCACCAGACCGGGTACAGCGGTGGTGGTGTATAAGCACAGGGCCATGCCAAAAATAAGCAGTGAGCCAAGCCAGCGGGGGGAGATAAATTTTGCTGATTTCAAAATTGTGTTTCCTAACAACCCATAAACGCTGTTGTAGTCTATCCAACGGCCCTATCTACAGCAAAACGACTCACCACCGCCAACCATTCTCAAACATTGCTTCTGCAAGACTGGAGTAGAATGGTTACAATTGGGGGCAGTCAACGAAAGGTAAGGGAAATTAAGAATGCGATTTTTAAAACGACCCTCGGTACGCTTGGGAATTATGTTGGGCCTGCTACTCTTCGGAGTAACGGGTTGCTTTAAAGATGCCAGCGATGAAAACGCCTCCACTACCAAAGTCAACTTACGGGAACTTGACCCAGTGCTTAGTACCCCATTGGCTTCTAACACCCCTGCCCTGCCGACCTTTACCCCACAGCCCCAGATTGCCGCCAGCAAGACCCTCATTGTTGGTGGCCCTCCCGTCAATACGCCTGAAGGTGGGGATAGCAGTGGGGCAGTCGCTACGACCCTACCTAGCTTTACGCCACGACCTACTGTTGATCTGGCCCAAGCCACCTTGCCACCGCCCGGTTTTGCTGACACAGGCATTTCACCTACCCCCAGTCTGACCTTGACCTTGACACTTGAGCCGGGAATGCCGACCCCAACACCGCCCCCGCCACCAGATAAATGTATCCACGTCGTACAGGCCGGGGATACCCTATATAGTATTGCGCTTGAACTCGAATTGACACCCGAAGAATTTTACGCTGTAAATCCAGAATTAGCAGCCAATCCCAATCGCCTCGACATTGGGCAAGAACTTCGTATTCCGAATTGCGTTTCCGAGACGGCTACTGTTGATCCAAATGCGCCCCCTCCACCGACCACTTCAAACGTTGCTGCCACGAATCCGCCGCCCGCTGGGGTGGTCGTTCAAACCTATACGGTGCAGCAGGGCGATAATCTCTTCAGAATCGCGTTGAACTTCGGCATCACAGTGGATGAGCTTATCGCGGCCAATCCGGGCAAGTTGGTCAATCAAAACAGCCTTATTTATCCCGGTGATGTGTTGAATATTCCGGCCCCAACCCAATAGGATTGGGATAATATGCAATGAGCATCACGAGCAAGGTCAACCAGTATTGGGGTGTCAATGCCCACCTCCATAGCCATCTGCAAAATACTGCCGGGGCATGGGAGGAATTTCATACCGCCCATTTGGTTGATCTTGCTCGTACAATAGAGGCCCAACTTCCTCCCGGCTATCGGGTTCGCCTCGAACGATCACTCCAAATCCGCGACTATCATCCCGACACAGGCGAAAAGATTTACCGTCCCAAGCCGGATATTACAATTATCGAGGTTGGGTCGGTTGCTCGAACAGGAATCCCCTTTGGTTCAGCTTTAGCCACTCCAACCGCGATTTTCCCCGTCATTGAAACGCTACCGGAACAGGATGAGGCTGAATACCTGAGATCACTGGTCATTCATGAAATGGTCGGCGGGGAAATGGGCAAACCCGTCACCCGCATTGAACTTCTTTCACCGACCAACAAACCACCCGGCGATGGTGCGGAACAATACATCGCCAAACGCGATACGGCCCTTCGCAGCGGCTTGCCATTGGTTGAAATAGATTATCTGCACGAGTCAGCCTCACCCATCCGCAGTATCCCCAGTTATCCCAATGGGCAGGCGGGGTCTTATCCGTATGCTATCGCCGTTACCGACCCACGTCCCTCTTTACCGGACGGTCAGGCATTCGTCTATGGATTCCGTGTAGATGACCCAATCCCCGCCGTCGCTATACCTCTATCCGGTGAGGAATTTTTGCCTTTTGACTTTGGGGTGCCCTATCACCAAACGTTTAGCAGCCTTAGCTCATTTTATGAGGCTGCCGACTATGAACAGCGTCCTGTCCATTTCCATCGTTATCACCCCGTTGACCAAGAACGCATTCTAAAACGTCAAGCGGCGATATTAGAGGCTCTACGACGAGGGCAAAAACTAGAAGATGGCTCGTTTAGCATCGAAGGCTTACAATAAATCCGTCGGATCAATATCCACAATCGTCGAGGTCTTAAACTCCACCCCGCGCAAAAATTCAACGGGGTCGGTACTGCGAATCAACACCTGCCAGCGAAACAAATAATTGTGTTTGGTAAAAAAGCAGGGGGTGGGGCCGATAATTTCCGTCGCCGAAAAATCATGCTTAGTCCGATGATGACGCAGCATACGGGCCACTGAATCGGCTTCCTCTTGAACATTAGCCTCACTGCGATCCGTAAACAACAAACGCGCCAATCGTTTATAGGGCGGATAATCCAGCGCCCGCCGATAGTCCAATTCTTGCCGATAAAAGGTCATAAAATCATGATTGGCGGCGGCTTGGATGGCGTAATTTTCGGGCTGATAGGTCTGCAAAATCACCCGCCCGCCCAATAAACTCCGTCCGGCCCGACCTGCCACCTGTGTCAAAAGCTGAAAAGTACGCTCCCCTGCCCGATAATCCGGAAGTCCCAAGCCTGTATCCGCCGAAATAATGCCCACCAGCGTCACCAATGGCAAATCCAATCCCTTAGCAATCATCTGTGTGCCCACCAAAATATCGGCTTCACGATGAATAAATTGTCTGAGGATTCTTTCATGCGCCCCTTTCTCGGAGGCCGTATCTTTATCCCAGCGCACCACCCGCGCCTCTGGAAATTCAGCTTGGATGAGGCGATCTAATTGTTCAGTACCCGTGCCAAAATGTTTAATGCGGGTGCTGCCGCATTGAGGGCATGTTTGTGGATTCGGCCCATGATAACCACAATGATGGCAGCGTAGGGCTTCTTGCGGGGCGTGATAGGTCAGCGGGGTATCGCAGCGGGGACATTTGGCGATGTATCCGCAGTCACGGCACATCACAAACGTTGCCGTCCCGCGCCGATTGAGGAACAAAATGGCCTGCTGCTGCGCCGATAGCGTTTGATGCAACGCTGATTGCAGTGCCCGGCTAAATATACTGCGATTTCCGGCCTTCAACTCGTGCCGCATATCCACAATTTGCACCGGGGGGAGTTCCAAACTGACCGCTTCTCTGACCTCAGTTTCATAATAATGGGGCGACTGCAATTTAAGCGCCTGCACCTGTTCTTCGACAGCGGCACGATGGGCCAAAACCCGATCTGGCAGATGTAAATAGATAAATTCGCCCTGTTCGGCCCGAAACATGGTGGTGACATCCGGCGTGGCACTGCCCAAAATGACCGTGCCATGATTCTGCCGCATCAGTTCAATGGCTACTTCACGGGCATGATAATGGGGCGGAGAAAACTCGGCATCCTGCTTATAGCTGTCGTCATGCTCTTCGTCCAAAATAATCAGCCCCACATCTGGCAGCGGTGCAAAAAGGGCCGACCTTGCCCCTACAATAATTTTGACATCGCCTGTTCGTGCCCGCCGCCACACATCAAAGCGTTCGCCGGGGTTCAGTTTGCTGTGGACAATCGAAACCTGCTCCTGAAAACGCGCAGCAAATCGCCGGATGGTCTGGGCCGTAAGCGCGATTTCCGGCACAAGGATGATCGCCTGTCGCCCCTGCGCCAAAGCCAATTCAACGGCTCGTAGATAAATCTCCGTTTTGCCCGAACCTGTCACCCCATGCAGTAAAAAAACCGAGGGTTTGGGTGGGTGGTCGCCGTTGACTGACATCATATGGGCGCTAATCGTCTCCCATATAGACTGTTGTGCCTGAGTTAATAGGGGGGGAGCATCAGGATCAAAGGTACGACCTTTTAAAGGGTCGCGCCAGATTTCTTCCTCACCAAATAGAATTAAACCGCCTTCCTCCAGTAGATCTAACTGTTGAGAAGACACGGCGATCTCATCATACAAATTGTTTATTCCAACAGGTTCTTTTATCTTCGCAAGATAATCAAGAACGTTAAGATAAATCTCCCCACCTCGTAATTCAATTATCCGTTGCTTAATTTTGTCGAGAGAAAGGGTCAGTTCAACTCTACGAGGCTTTCCTGATATGCTTACATCACCTACTTTAGCCAGCTCTTTGATTGGAGAATCTGTACTGCATCCTGACAATACCATTAATTCCTTAATGTCAAGCTGATGACTAGGTATGCTTTGCAACACCTCAAGTATATTTGCGCGGCGCGATTCACGTCCTAACGAATCAGCTATTTTAGGAATCTCAAAAGGAGAAATGGCGAGACTAACAGTACGAATAATTTGAGGTTTGACCTTTGGTGGCCTTAAGACATATGTGCATTTGATAATTTCATCTTTCATTAATTGCTTTATTGTGGTTTGCCATTTCTTACCAGCCAAAGCATTTTCTAATTGATGATAATGCAACGATCCACGCCTTTGCAAAAGACTTAAAATTTGCTTTTGAATACTTGTTTCCCCTACATAATCCTCTTTGACTAATGAATATAGAGGCGAGCTTTGAGGAGCTAATCCGGGGGGAAGCATAAAAAAGAGGCACTCACCAATTGGAGACAGGGTACGTTCAGCCAACCACCAACCCAATTCTAGCTGCTTGAGTGTTAATACTGGCTCATCATGCAATCGTTTTCTAATGGGTTTGGTCTCGAAGTCCGGTTTGAAATCATGCACTTGGGTCACAATTCCGCTTTTCGCGTCGGTTCTGAAACCAACCTCAACCAAATGACCCGGAATTATTTCTCCCGGCCCCGCCAATTCCAATGGAACATGATAGGTATATGTCTGTTTCAGAGAGAGATTGACCGCAACTTCGGCATACATAAATGGTTAGCTAATTGAACAGTGCCGCGCCGTAACCGACGACCTTGCTAAAATCCTGATTAATTTCGCCTGACGTGGCATAACCAACAATCGTGGCGTGTGTCGCACCGAGCGCCTGTGCCGCGACCATCACCGCCGCAATCGCCCCGCGCCCACACGCAAATCCACGCCCCTGCTCATCCGCTTCAATGATTTCCGCCGGGTGATAATCCGCAACGGCATTCAAAATCGTGGCATCCAACAAACGGGCCGTCTCATCAATATAAAAATGGGAGAGATCGGAACTGGCGACCCAAAGCACCTTACGATTTTTCAACAGCCCCGCCAAGACCCGCCCCAATCTTTCCGAATAATGCCACGATTGATCCAGCATCGAAAGTGGCAGCAATTCAAAATGGTCAAGGGTGCGCTGTAAAAAGGGCAGTTCGATTTCCACCGCATGTTCAGGGTCTTTCGACACTCGCCCCAACGGAATTTCCGCCGCTAACCGATCTAGTACATCCAGCGCGACCGGCACACGGCCCAACGGTGTTTCATAATGGGTATACGCCGTCGAAACAAGGTCGGCTTCAAAAAAATGATGCGAGGGGCTAATGATAACGACGGTATCCACATCCAAGCCCTGGGTATAATGAAAGGCTTTTCCCGCCACCCCGCCCGAAAAACGCAGTCCGGCATGGGGAGTAAGCAACCCTCGCAGCGGCGAATTGGGAATGGCAGGTTGTTCAGAAGGGTAATTTAAAAATTCATCAACCAGTTGGGCCAGCACATCCGCATTTCCCGGATACCATGTCCCCGCAATCGGTGATGGACGAACCCTGACGAATGTTGAGCCGCTCATAATTTGCCTCCTATTCTCAGGGAAGTATTTGGTCTACCTTGAGTCTAGCACAAACCCTTACCCTGAGAAATAGGCGGCGCGGGGGATTATTAGGCCTCGACTTCACCCACGATAGCGATGTGTAAATCATCCAACTGCTGTTGGGTGACATCCGATGGCGCACCTGCCATCAAATCGGCGGCCTGCTGCGTCTTGGGGAAGGCAATCACCTCGCGGATATTCGGCTCACCCGCCAACAGCATCAATAGACGGTCAATGCCGGGGGCAATCCCACCATGCGGCGGCGCTCCATATTCAAACGCCTCCAACATATGCCCAAATTTATGACGGGCCTCCTCGACATCCTGCCCAATCAGGCGGAATACGATTTCCTGCACGGCCCGGTCATGGATACGGATGCTGCCACCCGCCACCTCATAACCGTTGCATACAAGGTCATATTGCTGACCGCGCACCTTGCCGGGGTCAGATTCCAGCATGTGCAAATCTTCGGGATAGGGTGAGGTAAAGAGGTGGTGCGATGGATCCCAACGGCTCTCGTCGGCGTTCCATTCAAACAGCGGGAAGTCCACCACCCATGCAAACGCCACCTTCTTGGGGTCGGTCAGATTTAATTGTTCAGCCAAGTGACGGCGCAGGGTATCCACCACGTTATAGACCACTTTGCGCTCATCCGAGACAAACAGTAGCAAATCGCCGGGTTGGACACCGACCGCATCAAATAATTCCAATTTCAACTCGGTGGGGAAGAATTTACCAATCGGCCCGCGCACCTCACCATGTTCCTCGGTGGGGATTGCCATATACGCCAAGCCCTTAGCGCCTGCCCCTCTCGATAATTCTTCCAATTCCTGATGTAATTTCTTAAGTTGGCTACCGCTTTCCGCCCCCAGATTCGGCACGCGGATGGCTTTGACGGGTTTGCCCGCCGCTACATTCGAGGTGAACACGCTAAAACCACTGCGTCCTGCGATGTCGCTGATGTCCACCGCCGCCATGTCATAACGAATATCGGGTTTATCCGAGCCATATTTTTCCATCGCTTCTTGATAGGGGATGCGCGGGAAGGGGTCGAACACCAATTCCCGATCCGTCACATTTTTGACGATGGCAATCATCATACCTTCAATCAATTCCATAACGTCATGCCGCCCCACAAAACTCATTTCCATGTCCAGTTGGGTAAATTCTGGCTGGCGATCCCCGCGTTGGTCTTCATCACGGAAGCAGCGCACAATCTGGAAATAACGCTCATAACCCGCCACCATCAGTAGTTGTTTGAGTTGTTGGGGGCTTTGGGGCAGGGCATAAAATTTACCGGGATGGACGCGGCTGGGCACAAGATAATCGCGTGCGCCTTCCGGGGTGGTCTTAAATAACACCGGCGTTTCGATTTCCATGAAACCCCGGTCACTCAAATAATTGCGAATAAAGCGGATGACGTTGTGCCGCAAAATCAAATTTTTCTGCATCCGTTCGCGCCGCAAATCCAGATAGCGATATTTCATGCGGAGGGCTTCATCGAGATTTTCTTCGTCTTTGTTGATGTAAAACGGTGGGGTTTTGGCCTGATTCAGCACCACCAAATCCGTTACTTCCACTTCAATTGCCCCGGTGGTCATATTGGGGTTGACCATGCCTGCCGGACGTTGGCGCACAATGCCTTTAACCTGTATTACCCATTCATTCCGCACGTCTTTGGCTTTTTTGTGGGTATCGGGTGCGGTTTCTTGATTGATGACCAATTGGGTAAGGCCCCAACGGTCACGCAGGTCAAAAAACACGAGGCCGCCTTGATCGCGCCAGCGGTGAACCCAGCCCGCCAGTGTAATTTCTTGTCCGGCATGTTCGGCGCGTAATTCGCCGCAGGTATGCGTTTTTAACATGGGGAAAACTCCTTCAAACGGGAAAATCCGTGAATTAGTGCCTAGATGTTTGTGAAATGTGGCGCGAGATTACCACGAACGGGCATGGAGTGGCAAGGTAATGAAAAGCATCAGTCGCATCACCAAAGGATAATAGCACATCTATACCAATAGGGCTTGAGTGACCAGCAGATAGGATGATGATCTTGCATGTATATACCTGCTTTCACATCGCAATCATTTTTAGCATCCGGGCAATAAAGAATGCCATAGCGATCGTTGCCTGAATAAAATACAAAAAGAGATTGTCCGTATTCGTAGCGAACAGTGCCATCTAAAGAAAGGGTTTCATATTTACGTGGCAACTTGCGGCCTATGGATTCACCTTGACCATAGGGTCGTTCCAAATTTTTAATGTAGGACTCTTCTACTACTGTATTGTACTCATTCCAGTGTTGATCGAGATACCAGCCCTCCCACGTCCAATGGATGGGAGTCAGTATCACCGCGACCCATCCCAAAATATTGATAAGCGCCGAAAGCATTACGTAGCGGCGATTTAAATGGAGAGGTTCATATTTTCGCCATAGCAAAATCAATTTGATGCCATTACGCGCTGTATTGATGCCATTCCCGATTCCCAGAACCACCACGATGATAATGAAAAACACAGGCATACAACAAAAACAAAGGATCGGGCTACCCGGCCCAACCGCTCGCCAGAAAAACAGCATCACCAAAATCAATCCGCCCGCCCAAAATACTGAAATTTTAGGGTGAACATCTTTGAGGGATGAAAATAATTTTTTAGGGCCGTCTGGATTGATAGATTCTGCCATCTCTAGTTTTCCGTCTAAGTTTTTGCTTTGGCTTGTCAAGAATCCCTTCGCTTTTGGGGAGAGCAAAATTCGTGCCGTTGACCATGTTGTATCGCTTCACCAACACCTCAAATTCTTCGGGCTTCTTTTGAAGCATCCATGCAAAAAGCCCCATCACATCCTTGAAGATATAAGGTTTAACCCAGCTTCAAACGTTACCGGGTTATCTACCAAGTGTTCATAAAAGCCAACACCAGCGGCATTGCCAAGATAATATGACCTATTCCATTGACTCCAACACCACTCAGCATAACCATAGATTTTTTGCAATTGTTTGAGGTCATTGGCTTTGTGATATTTTGGCAACATCCCCCGCAAACAACCCAACACTCCATAGACAGTCGTTTCTGACCGTTGAAACTCCTGTCGTTGTTCTGGAAACATCTCGATGGCTAATCGCCGCCACTTGCTCATCTTTGATGCCTCAAAGAAATCAGATAATACTCGTAGTTAACTGATATAATATACTCCAAGAATGGTATTGAGGAGATATGTAATGACACTTCCCGTAATTGAATTTGAGCAAATATTGGAGTCGGTGGATAAATTGACTTCCGAGCAAAAAGAAATTCTGCGCCGCAAATTGGATGGGGAATGGGCCAGTGAGTTCCGTGCAGCAATCAACGCAATCCGGGCCGATATGCCAGCCGATATATCGGAGGAAGAAATTCAAGCCGATATTGAGCGAGCTATCGAAGAAGTACGGTCAATGAAACCATAAGCTATGCTACTTATCGTTCTAGATACCAATGTTTTGGTCAGTGGGGTAATGATTGCTGGAAGCCTACCGGATAGGCTGCTATCTCATTGGGAAAACAAAGAGTTTAATCTCGTGACCTGTATAAAAGCTATTGCCGAAGTGGATGATGTGCTTCAACGACCTCATGTGGCAATCAAGTATCGAATTACCCAAGCCAAGCGCGACAGGCTTATAATCCCGCTCGAAAAACAGGCTATTCAGGTATCAGGAACAAAAATTACTGGTGTTGTCAAAGATGACCCCAAAGACGATATGTTTGTTTCATGTGCCGTTGAAGGCAATGCAAAATATATTGTGACATCGACAAACATCTGCTGAAATTGAAACGGTATCAGAAAATCCGTATCATCACCGTCGCTCACTTTTTGACTGTATTAGATCGTTGCCAACAAATTTTTGAAAATTCATGATAGGTAAAACGCGCCCATCCACTTGCACTGAGCGCGTTCAACAATAAACCCCACCTATAAATTCCGGCGTTGGCTCAAACGGAATTTTTCAAAGGCCTCGGCTGTCCATGGAAGCACCTGTTTAAAAATCTCGTTATAGATAACCTCTGCGTAGCATTGAATTTCAAATTGTGCATCGGGGGCCATCCGCAATTCAATCCAGTGCATCAAATTATGGGCATCCACTTTGACGACCCATGTGTAATACACCGAGAACCCCGGCAAAAATAGCCGCGCCAGTTCCTTTGCCACCCCTGCATCCAACGCCTGCTGATATAGCGCAAAAGAGTGTTCGTAATGTTCAGCGAGGAGGGCGGTCAATTTTTCACCCTCGGCAGGGTCAATTTCACCCTCACTGGCCTGCTTATTCGACTCGGCCTGTTTCCGCCATACCGACGGGAAATAATAATCGTTTTCCTCAAACGGGGTATATCTCCCACTTTGGGCATTCGCTGACCACATTCTGTGTCGAACCCATTGCCCAATTGTTACTATTGATATTACATCAACGGCCACAGCATTTCTGTATGGCTCTTATGGTTTCCCATAAGTTCAGACTGTATCTTGAACTCACCAAAAACAAGTGAGTCCCCTCCCGCATCAGTCGTTACACCTTCCCCATAAATATCTGTGGGGCTTGGCTCGGTATTCCCATATCCTTTTTTCGACGTAGGGTTCACCGAATTCGAGAGGTTACACCTGTCTCGTCACCGAGCAGGGGGCAGCCAATTTACCAAACTACAAGGGGCGCACGAACACGGAATTTAAACTCGACCATCTCAAAGGGGCTGGTATGCCGATGCTGCATCAAATAAAAGAGTAGCTTTTTGTCTTTATCGAGACCCTTGCTCTCACCCAAAAATGACACACGGGCCGCATTCACAATCGCAAGGTCATCGCCCATCACATCCTGCAATTCGACAAAGCCCTTATCCAGCACCGGAAATTGATGCCCAATCAGCGCCTTTTTCGCCTCATCACTCATCAGAAAATCGCCCATCCTTTCGCACAAAAAATTCCAAGAAACCGCAGACTTGATTATACTTGGAGAGATGATTTGAAAGTTGTTATTTTTTGGAATGAGAAGGGTTGCTATGAACTACCCCAATAATCCTGTTGCCCAGTCGCAAATGCGTACCAATTTCCGTGAGGCCGATTTAGAAGTGGTCATGGAGCACATCCACGCCGGCAAGTCGGTAGAAATTATCGGATTAGGTAGCGTCGGCAAATCGAATTTTATCCGGCGGCTGATGCGCAAAGATGTACAAGACCGCTATCTCTATCAATTATATCAAGAGCAATCCCACTGCATTTTTATCGGGATTGACGCCAACAGCCTATTAGAGCCAATGCCGAGCGCGTTTGACCCAACCATACCCTCTGGATGGTCGGGCTATGAATTGATTGCCTCGCGTCTCTTGCAGGCCGTTATGGATAATCAATTGGTGGCCCATATCACCAATCCCAAAGATGCCTCGCACCCTGAATCACTCTACGCGCTCTATCATAAAATCTGGCCCAGCGAAACCGCCCACAGCAACACCCATATTGTGGCCTTCCGCTATCTGGAAGATTTGATGCACCGAATCTTCGCGGGATCAAATCATGGCATCAAATTGATTTTTATTTTTGACGAATTTGAAAAAATGCTGCGCGAACTGCCCCCACGCTTTTTCCAGAGCCTCCGCAGCCTGCGCGATCAATATAAAGACCGCATTATGTATATCACCACCGCCCGCCAAATTCTGCCCCTACTAGTCGCTGAGGAACTGCATGTCGAATACGAGGCGTTTTTCGACTTATTTGTAGATACCCGCCATTTTCTGCTGCCCTATCGCCCCTCCGATGCCGAACAGACTTTCCAGCGCATGTCGTCGCGCCAAGATTATTCGCCACCCCCTGCGCCCATTCGTGAGCAGATGATGTTGGCGACGGGTGGTCACGCGGGTTTATTACGCGCCGCATTTTCCGCATGGGAACCGAAAAAACTTATTTACGAAGGAATGTCCGATACGCAGGTCGTGGCTACCCTATTAAACCTACCCGCCACCCAAGAAGAATGTAGCACGATTTGGCGCAGTTTATCCAATCGGGAACGCCGCATCCTTTTTGAAATGACCCGCTTGAAACATCAGGGCAAATTTACCGATTACAATACCCTCAATCCATTGGTGAGCCTCTTGGTTCAAAAGGGTATTCTATTAGAGACCGACAGCATGAGTTATGACAACATCCGTCCGCCCGTGTTTGCAGGTTTCTTGTTTATGTCTATCCCATCGAGCACCAACCCCAACGCCGACAGTGAGCAATTGTTTAACCTAGCATGGTGAGGATATTAAATTATGCCCGTCCAACACCGCTGGGATTTAATGCCTGCCCAAGCCATCGCCCTCCAAAAAGAATTAGCGGGTCAGGTAGATACCACGACTCCCATTAACCTCAACCATCTAAAATTAGTGGCGGGGGTGGATGTCAGTGTCAAAAACAATATCAGCCACGCCGCAGTGGTGGTGATGAGTTATCCTGAATTTGAAATTTTGGAAGCCGTCACCGCCACCATGCCCACCAAATTCCCCTATATTCCCGGCCTACTCTCTTTTCGAGAAGGTGAGGTCATTTTGGAGGCACATAAACAACTCCAATTGACACCGGATGTCTATATCTTCGATGGCATGGGCATCGCGCACCCCCGACGTTTGGGCATCGCCGCGCATATGGGCCTCTGGTTAGATCGGCCTACGGTGGGATGTGGCAAAACCCATCTCTACGGCAAATATACCGAACCCGCCGCAGAACGGGGCAGCATGTCACCCCTGACCGTGCAGCACAAAGAGCATACCGAAATTATCGGGATGGTTTTGCGCACCCGCCCTAATGTAAAGCCTGTCTACATTTCCCCCGGCAACCATGCTACTGTCGAAAGCGCCGTCGAATTAATCTTGCGCTGTACCTCGCGCTATCGTCTACCCGAACCCATTCGTGCTGCCCATAACACCGCCGGGCAATTTTAGGATATTGAAAATGCGCCGATTTCCATTTTTGCTAGTGGATGCCTTTGCCGATAAGCCGCTGCATGGTAATCCTTGTGCCGTGCTTTTGGATGCCGACAGTTTGACCGAAGCCGAAATGCAAGCCATTGCTCGTGAAACCAATCAAGCCGAGACCGCCTTCGTGCTGCATTCAGATACCTGCGATTTCAAAGTGCGCTACTTCACACCCGCCGAAGAAATCCCACTGGCCGGACATCCGACCCTTGCTACCACCTGTGCCTTGATTGATACAGGCCGTTTCAAATTAACGGGCGAGAAAACCTCCCTGACGCTTGAATTAAAAGTCGGCCCAATTCCTGTTGAGATATATAGCGAGAATGCTCGATTAAAGCGCATCGTCATGAATCAGCCTGCGCCGATATTCCTTGCCACTTACGACCCACAGGAAGTCATGCCTGTTTTTGGATTATCTGCCAAAGATGTACTGCCGGGGTATCCCGTTCAAACCGTTAGCACCGGGACGCCACAATTGATGATTCCCCTGCAAAATTTAGAGGCCCTGCGCCGTTCTCAAATGGATGTTACAGCCTATAACGCCCTTCGCGCCAAATCCGATTTTTTCAGCCCACACCTGTTTTGTTTATCGGGAATTACGCCGGAAGGCACAACCTTTGCCCGTCAATTTGGCACCCCACCTGATCTGCCCGAAGACCCCTTCACCGGTTCGGCGACAGGCGGCATGGCGGCCTACTTATGGCATTATGGCTTGCTTGAAAAACCCGCCTTTATGGCCGAACAGGGTCATTGGATGCACCGCCCCGGTCAAGGTTGGGTCGAGGTTATTGGCCCACGTGAGGCAATTCAAGGAGTACGGGTCGGCGGCATGGCAGTGGTCATTCTGAGGGGTGAGTTGGCACTATAAAGAAATTGAGCGCAGTCAGTGACCACGCTCCATAAAAAATGCTGTTCTGTTTCGGGTTATTCCGCCATTGCCACATTCATATTAATCAATGGGCCGGGATCGAGGTGAATATAGTCACCTGTGCGAAAATGGCAGGCCGCCATGTGTCCCGCTTGCCCCGGTACATCCAACAAACGGGGATGTTCGGTTTTGCAAATATCCTGTGCAATCGGACAGCGCGGATGGAAACGGCAGCCGCTGGGTGGATTGATTGCGTTGGGGATTTCACCACGTGGCATTGGCGCAGGACGACGGAAGCGCGGGTCCGGCACAGGTACTGCCGCCAGCAATGCCTCGGTATAGGGGTGCTTCGGATTGGTGTAAACCGTTCTGATGTCACCCACCTCGATGATCTCACCCAAATACATAATCGCAATCCGGTCACAGATATATTTAGCCGTCGCAAGGTCGTGGGTAATAAACAGGTACGTCAGGCCAAATTCGCGCTGAAGTTGTACCATCAAATCCAGCAAAATCGCTTTCACTGAAACGTCTGCCATCGCAATCGGCTCGTCCGCCAAAATCAATTTCGGCTGCATCACCAATGCCCGTGCAATCACCGCACGTTGGCGCTGACCGCCCGAAATCTGATGGGGGTAGCGGTCAAAATAGGCATCACCGGGGGTTAACCCGACCTTTTCAAAAATTTCGCTGACACGATGACGAAATTCCTGTTGGCTGTTTACTAGACGATGAATCTTAAGGCCGTGCCCAACGCCTTCACCCAACGACATGCGTGGATTCATACTTGCCATCGGGTCTTGGAAGATTACCTGCATATAGCGGCGCATTTTCCGTAACTCTTCGCCACTGAGATTGTTCAGGTGGACATCCTCAAAAATGACTTCGCCTTCAGTTGGTTCCAATAGCCCAACCGCCAAACGGCCAGTAGTGGATTTGCCCGAGCCAGATTCGCCAACCAAGCCAAAAACTTTACCCTGCTCGATTTCAAATGAGACCCCGTCTACGGCATGGACATACTGCTGCTCACCAACCCGCATGATTTGTTGAAGCAGGTCACGTTTCACCGGAAAATATTTTTTTACCTTTTGCAGTCGCAAGATTGTGGAAGAATTATGGTCACTCATAGCACTCTATATTAATACCGCCTTGCCTGCGTTGCGCCTTGATATTCTTGATGCAACCAGCATGATGCTAGATGCTTGTCATAACCGCCGACTTGCTCATCACCTTCACCAATTTCATCCACCCGCACCAGCCATGGCTGCTTTTGATGGCAAATGTCCATGACATGCGGACAGCGCGGATGAAAACGACAGCCGCTGGGGGGCATCACCAAATTCGGTGGTGTCCCATCCATACGATACAGGTCTTGGCTGTCGATCGCAATATTTGGCACACTGCGCAGCAAGCCTTGGGTATACGGATGTTTAGGATTGTGGAACAATTCATCCACATTCGCAACTTCGGCCAAACGTCCGGCATACATCACCGCGACCCGATCCGCCAATTCTGCCACAATACCGATATTATGTGTCACCAGCAAAATGGTTAGGCCAAATTCCTCCTTGAGTTCGCGCAGCAGATCCAAAAATTGGGCTTCGACGATCACATCCAGCGAAGTCGTCGCTTCGTCGGCGATGATGATATTGGCCTTGAGCGCGAGGGCCAAGCCAATCATCACACGTTGGCGCATCCCCCCCGAAAGCTGATGGGGATATTCTTTTAAGCGTCGCCGACCAATTCCCAGCCGCTCCATCAATGACTCCGAACGCGCCAACGCCTCATCTTTACTGATGTTTGGCTCATGCACGCGGATGGCTTCAATGATATGGTTATCAATACGCTGCACCGGATTCAGTGAGGTCATAGGGTCTTGGAAAATCATGCTAATCTGTTTGCCCCGTACATCACGCATCTGATTTTCATCATACGCCATCAAATCTTGATTTTTGAAAATCAACTGGCCTTTGGTGATACGACCCGGCGATGGAATCATCCGCATAATCGCCTTGCCGAGGGTGGATTTACCCGAACCGGACTCCCCGACCAACCCCAACACTTCCCCTTTATACAGGTCAAGCGATAAGGTATCAATCGCGCTCAAAACCCCGCGTCGGGTTTGATACTCCACACTCAAATCACGGATGGAGAGGATAATTTCCTGTTTATTGACCTGACTGTGATCAGGCACAACTTGAAAAAGTGACATCGCATCCCCTCCTAGGCCCGGTTCAGGCGCGGGTTCATAATTTCGCTGAGGCTTTCGCCCAACATGCTAAAGCATAAGGTCAGTAGGGCAATTGCAAGGCCGGGGAACGTCACCAACCACCATTCACCACCAATCACGAATTGGCTGCCTTTGGAAAGGTCAACACCCCAATCTGGCACCGTCTCCGGCAAACCAAGACCGAGAAATGCCAAACCCGCTCCTGTCAAAATCGCGTCCGCAACATTGATCGAGAAAATCACCACCACCGAGGCCACGACATTTGGAAATACATAGCGGATCAAAATAATGGGATTGGTTGCCCCCAGACTCTTCGCTGCTTCAACATAGGCCACTTCACGAATCGCCAATGTCTGCGAACGTACTAAGCGGAAATAGGTCGGCACATAAATTACTGCAATAGCAAGAATAATATTTCCGATTCCCGGCCCTAACACCGCTGCAATCGCAATCGCCAGCACCAAGCCGGGGAAGGCATATAGACTGTCCATCACGAGCGACAGCACCCGATCCAAAATCCCCCCGAGATACCCGCTGATGAGACCCAACGGAATCCCCAACAGGCAGGAACAAATCGCAGCACTAATGCCAATCATCAAGGTGTTTTGCGTCCCATAGAGCAAGCGGCTAAATACATCCTGCCCTAGCAGATTGGTACCAAATAGAAATCCCCCTTGATAAACCGGGCCAACGGCCCCAACAATCCGTAAATTTGGATATTCGGCTACAAGGTCTCGAAATTGGGTCTCATCACCCACAATTGCCACCAACGGACGCCCTCGGTCAGCCGTCACATCCGAGGTAGACAACAACTCAAGCGCCTCAATCGGCTCCAATCCGGTTGCATCCCGGTTAATTTCCACTCGAATACCAGCCGTGTCACGTTCCTGCCCCACAATACGATTGGCTTTTTCATCAATCGCTGCAACACTCTTGGCATTGCTAGTGCGTTCGATCAGTTCACCTGTATTGATGTCATAGCCAATGTCGGCGAAACTTTCGTAAGGCAATTCATTCCGAGTAATCAAAATATAGCTTGCCGGAACTTCGCGGGGGCCTAAACGGGCTGGGCCTGCTTCTTCGTCATAGGCATAGGGAGCAAGATATTCCGGCACGATGCCGACAATAATAAACAGCACCAATACCAACCCGCTAATCATCGCTAACCACCAGTCAGCGCCATGCCAGCGGCGGGCTTCGCGCACGGTTCGGCTAGAGAGGATCAAGCCAGTTGTGACCACAACATTCAAAATAGCCCAAAATTGGAGGATGCCTTTGACACCCTCAATATCGAGCACAAAATACATAAGTGCGAGGATGGCTGCAATCGCCAAGCTGACCCCGCCCCATAAACGCCACGTTTTGCGGATAGTACCCATCAGCGAAGCACGAGGTTGAACAAATATCTCTGCGGTTGTAGTTGCCATATTGATCTATCCTAAAACCGAATACGTGGGTCAATAAACGCATAGAGAATGTCGGTCAGGGTACTCATGACACCCACCGTGATGGCAAATACCACTACCGCTCCTTGCACCACCGGATAATCGCGTAGAGCGATCCCATCCCGTAACAGTTTACCCAGTCCGTCCCATGAGAACGTGGTTTCGGTCAGTACCGCCCCCGCTAACAGCACCGCAACTTGCAAACCAATGAGGGTCATGATGGGAATAAAGGAGTTCCGCAGAGCGTGGAAATAGACGACCTTGCGTTCTGGTACCCCCCTAGCCCGTGACGCAGTGACATAATCTTCCTGCAGCACTTCAATCATATTGGAGCGGGTCAAGCGAATGAATACCCCTACCAATGCAATGGTCAAGGTAACAGTAGGCAAAACAAGATGTTTCAGCACATCAGCAAACGCTTCTATATTACCTGCCAATAGGGTATCTATCATATAGATATTGGTACGATGCTCAAATTCATTTGCGTATTGTGGATTGATGCGCTGTGCCACTGGTAGTAAATTTAGCTCACGTGCAAACACAATTTGCAGCATCAACCCAAGCCAAAAAATCGGGACGGCATAAGCAACAACACTGGAGATACGGAAAGAATAATCCATCGTACTCTTATGTCTATTCGCTGAAAGCGCCCCGCTAATAATACCAAAAATCAGCATCAAGAGAATGGAAGGCATCACGAGTTCAATGGTCGCTGGGAAACGTCGCCCAATAATATCCGTTACAGGGCGATCTTGTTCCACATTATTTGAGACCCCTAGATCACCTCGCACAATATCGGTGATGTAATCCCAATATTGCTCGTAAATGGGCCGATTCAGACCTGCACGCTCACGCAAACGGTCAAGAGTAGCTTGGTCAGTACCGGGTTTAAGGCGTGTCGAGATTGGATCACCCGGCAAAATCCGCATCATCACAAACACCAATGTGAGCAAAATCCAGATCATTGGCACCACTAACAAAAGGCGTGTAATGACATAATTCCGCAATGAACGGCTGCCCGTGAGAATGGCATAGAGCAAGAAGAGGCCGACAAGCAGCAATCCACCCCCGCATAACGTGCCAAATGTGAGTTCCATAGAAGTAAAGCCCTACTTCAACAAATGTTTTTAAACTTTTGCAGATTATACAAGAAAGAGAGGGACGTGCCAGACTACAAAATCCAACACATCCCTCCCAAGTCTACAATCAACGAACTGCTACACGCTTATTCAACGGGTTGCAGCAAACGATATTCCAGATTTAATGGAGCGCCCACAATCACGTTAGTGACGCGCGTAACGTTCCATATCATGTAGTCTTGCCCCACCAACAATGGAATCGTTGGGGCTTGTTCAGCATAATAGTCTTGTAGATTCGCCAGAGCCTCTTCTCGACCATCTGTACCTACTGTGGCACGTGACTCGGCAATCAATCTTTCCATTTCCTCATCACAATAGTTGATGCCTAACCCCGGCGAACCAGCGCAGGAGACAAATGGATGCAGGTAATTGTCAGCATCTGGGTAGTCGAAGAACCAACCGAGGAAGAAGAAGGGATACTCACCAGACGTCGCGGCAGGACGATAGCTGGTCCACTCTTGGCTTTGGAGGGTAATCTCTACCAAACCAGTTTCTTCAATCTGTTGCTCGACAATGGACATCGCGTCGGTTGACCAGCCACCATAACGTTCGGGTGGGAACCACAGTTCAATTTCCAGCTTGTTGTCGGCGGTATAACCCGCTTCGGTCAAATCCGCAATTGCGCCTTCAAGGTCACGCACATCATATAGGTCAAGATAGCTTTCGGTCGCTCCAACGAAGCCCGGCGGTACCATACTGTAGATAGGTGTTGCCAAACCACCAACAGCACGGTCAATGATTTCGTCACGGTCAATGGCCTTGGCAAAAGCAGACCGCACCAGTGGGTTATTGACGGGTTCTAACTGAACATTGAACGATAGGTAGTTGATACGCCCGGGCACCGTGATAACTTCAAGTTCTTCGGTGTCAGCCAAACGCGGGATTTCAGTGGGGGTCGGCGAACGCCAAGCCATGTCAATGTCACCATTTTCAATGGCAAGGGTCAATTGGGCGTCGTCTTCATAATAAGTAAACACCACTTCTTCAAACGCTGGGGCCTCACCATAGTAATTGGGGTTGACTTGGAAAGTCGCGTTTTCACCAATAGTGTAGCTCACCAGTTGATACGCCCCGACACCATGCAGTGCTGGCGGCGTGTTGTTGAATGCATCCATTGGGAGGTCGCCCGCTTGGTATGGATACAATTGGGGTTGTGAACACAGAACCACCGGTAAGAGGTCAAACACTTCTTTCAGAGTAAAAACGATGGTATTGTTTTCACCAGCTTCAACTTTTTCAATGGTGGAAATCAAGCCATAGGGGCTGCCTTGCAAAGTCAGGCTGCGGGTAGCCCACTCAGCATAAATTTCGGGCGTCAGAACAGTGCCGTCGGGGAACATGGCATCGTCACGCAGAGTGAAGGTGTAGGTCAGCCCATCCTCGGAGCGCACTGGGAAGTCAAGTGCCAGACGAGGCTCACATTCGGTGCTGCCGGGAATGTAGGCCAACAGACCCTCGGAGACGTTACGCAGAATTTCCCAGTCATGGAACGAATAGGCTTCAGCCGGATCGAGCGATGAAATGTCGTCGGTGGTACCGATGACCAAACGTTTTACATCTTGACGGGCCGCCGCTGATTTTTGCTCAACGGGCTGATTGGCACTGACGATACCAACACCGATGGTCGTAACCAAGAGTGCGAGTACCAGCAAAAGGCTAATACGCTTCATTGTTTTTATCTCCTGAAAAGTGATGCACTAACTTAAATGGGTGAGGCAAGCTAAGGTACGGAAATTGATTTATGAGTGTCCCCTCCTTTGAGACATGCGCTAATTTTCGCATCTCAATGGCAGGATTTAAACTGCCATTAAAAAGTATATCCAAATTCGGAGTTGTCAACCATAAATTAATTTGGCATTTACATAACTACCAGATAATTTTCTATAAAGTTCAACCCGCTCATTTCAGCGTTTTGACCAAGAGTTAAAAAATCACAAATTTTTCGGTTGTTCAATAGAGAGAATTAATTTATCATAAATATAGCGGTCTGTGTAAATTTATATCTTGTGCTAAAATAATGTTTGAGGTTGCTTTTTTGTTTGTTATCTAATGTCCTCATGGAGTTAAGACTGAATGCCATCTCTGCTGACCCAATTGGTATGCCGGGATTGTGGTTATGCAATGCCGCCTGACCCCCTCGCCAAAACATGTGAAAAATGCGGTTCGGCTTGGATTGAAGCCGATTACGATTTTGAGACCGCCAAGAAAATTTGGTCGGCAGGTTTGCGTGATCGTGAAAGCGACCTCTGGCGGTACGAAGAATTACTGCCCGTCGCCCGCCCCGAACGTCCTATCACAATGGGTGAGGGATGGACGCCGCTGATTCATGCCATTAATCTTGAAAAAGAACTAAAGCTCCCCAATATTTTCATTAAAGACGAGCGGCAAGGCCCGACCAGTTCGTTCAAAGATCGTCAGGCAGCGGTTGGGGCGGCGGCGTTGGTGCAAGCCAATAAAAACGAATGCGTCCTAGCCTCAACGGGCAATAAAGCAGCGGCATATGCGGCCTATTGTGCCAGAGCCGGTATCCGCCTATGGATTTTCCTCACCAGCATGGTACCCAACGAAAAACTGCGTGAACTGGGCCTCTATGGGGCAGAGGTGGTCAAAATCGCCGGGACCTATGACCAAGCCAAGAAGGTCGCCCAAGACTTTGCCGAACGTCGCAATCTCTATCTTGACCCCGGCACAACTGCCATCCCCGGCAAAGAAGGCCTTAAGACTATCGCGTTTGAAATCGCCGAGCAGTTGGCGCGGTATGCCCCAACAGTGGATGGCAAATGGCGTGCCCCCGATTGGTACATCCAAGCGGTCAGCGGCGGCATTGGCCCGATTGGGATTTGGAAGGGCTTCCAAGAACTGATGCGCATGGGCATGATTGATAAAATGCCCAAACTCGGCATTATCCAAGTTGAAGGCTGTGCGCCGATGGTCGAGGCGTGGAAACTGGGGAAGGATGAAGCCGAACCCGTGACCCCACGTACCCGCATTTCCGTGCTCGCCACAGGTGATCCCGGACGCGGCTATAAAATTTTGCGTCAAGCCTGCCTCGAAACAGGCGGCACGATGATTTCCGCCAATGATGGGGCCGCCTTCCGTGCCATGCGCCGCCTAGCCCGCAGTGAAGGCCTCAGCATGGAACCCGCCGCGTCGGTGGCGTTTGCAGGGTTAGAGCAGCTAGCTGCCGAAGGCCTGCTAAAACCAGAGGAATTTATCGTCGTCAATTGTTCGGGTCATACCTTCCCGGCTGAAAAACATGTTTTGGAAGACGAGTACGTGCTCGATCTCCAACTTGGGCATCCCGAAGGCGAAATGGCTGCCACCAATAAAATTGAGGAAGGTCTCGGAGCGGCCCTTGCCAAATTGGATGAACAAGTCACTACCGTCGTGATTATTGATGATAATCCACAAGACAGTCGTCTCATCCGCCGCCTGCTGCAAAATCATAAGAATTACCGTGTCTTTGAAGCCAATAATCCGCTGGATGGCCTTGACCTCGTGCGCCAGCGCAAACCCGACTTGGTCGTCAGCGACCTGACCATGCCCGAAATGGATGGGTTTACCCTCCTCGAAAGCCTGAAAGCCGATCCCGATACCCGTGATATTCCGGTGGTCGTGGTCTCGGCAAAGACCTTGACCGCACGCGATCGTGCTGTCCTCGAAGGTCAAGTAGATTCACTTTGGCAAAAAGGCAGCTTCAACACCCGTGAGTTAGTTGACCATGTGGTGGAACGCTTGGGCAGTAATTTAAAATCGCCCGACCAACCTATCAAAACGACGGTTGGCGAGGTTGCCAACAGCGTCGTGGATGCGTTAGAGGCCGTTGCCGAAACTAAAGTCCTAGTCATTGACGATAATCGCCGCGATGCACGCTTAGTCCGCCGCATTTTGGAGGCCACTCGGCGCTATCAGGTTTTGGAAGCCTATACGGGTAAAGATGCCAAGACCATGCTCGAAGAGAGCCTGCCACGTCTCATTGTCCTTGATATGATGCTGCCCGACACTGACGGGATTACGCTATTGAAAGAGCTAAAAGCCAGTGAGCGCCTCAAGGCCATTCCTATTGTCATTTTGACCGCTAAAGACCTTTCTGAAGAAGAAAAGACTATCTTCCGAGAAAACAATTGCAGCGTCTGGGTAAAACCATCATTAGATCGACAGGCGTTAGTCGCGCATGTGGATAAAATTATCAGCGAAAAGGACGCAAAGTAATGACTAAACGGATTTTGTATGTGGAAGATAACGCCCAAAATAAGCGCCTCGTTCGCAAAATCCTTGTTTCACGAGGCTATGAGGTGCTTGAGGCCGAAGATGGCTTGGCGGGGGTCGAGATTACCAAGCATGAATTGCCCGATTTAATTCTGATGGACATCAATATCCCCGGCATGGACGGCCTTGAGGCAACAGGCGTTATCAAAGCAACTACAGAGACCAAACATATCCCAGTCATTGCCTTGACCGCCAACGCCATGCGTGGCGACGCTGAACGATTTCTTGCAGCCGGGTGCGATGGATATTTGCCCAAGCCTATCAATATGACCGAATTACTTGAGACCGTGCGTGGCTTTCTTGGAGAATAAATAATTTTTTGGATCGGCGGCTGTACCAGACTATTGCTATACCTATACCCTACGATTTTATCTAAGTTGTCTGGGTTCTGTTAAACCCTGTCTATTTCAGACCAAACCCCAACCGAGTCGCTTTCGTATTTTTCCCCAAGCATGGTATGATAGGTTGTGAGAGGCTTAAAATTATCCTTAATCCTCTGACAATTTTGATGATGAATGGCTCATTTTCGGCCATTTCACTTAATCTTATGGGTGAAATTTTATGAGTTTCATAACTATCCCTAAATTTAGAGTGCGAAAGGAGTAAGGTGCTTCCTCCCCAAGCCTAAAAAACTGGGGCCTCCGCGCCGAATTTTAGATGAAACGACAAGTCTTGCGCTTATCCATTCTCGCCTTATGTGGGATCATTGTACTCGGTCTTGCCACGCTACTTCCCAATACAGGCGGCAAGCCAAAGGTAGCCGAAGCTCAGACAGGCTGTTGGACAGGCCAGTTTTTTAATAACAACAATTTTATCGGATCGCCCACTGGAACTTCCCCTTGTGATACCGCCATTAACTTTAATTATGGCGCAAGCGGGCCAGCGCAACTACCCGGCGTGGTGGATAATTTTTCCATTCGCTGGACAAGTTCCCAAATCCTGCCTACAGCCGGACTTTATACTTTCAATATCACAGTTGAAGATGGGGCACGGCTGACTGTCGGCACACAAACCATTATCAATCAAATCGGTGCGGATTTAACCGGCCCAACCACGTTAAGCGGCTTCTATTCCAACACCATCCCCGGCCAATCGGTGAATATTATTCTGGAATATCAAGCCCTGACAGGTAACGCTCAAATTGCCTTGAGTTGGTTTACCAGTGGAGGGGTAGCAACCGCGACCTCAACCACCACCAGTGTTTGGAATGTTGAATACTTTAATAATACTTCGTTGTTGGGTACGGCAGTCGCGTTTAGCCAAGTCACAACCGATGCCCTCAACATTAACTGGGATATGACCGCACCCGCCATTGGGGTTCCCGCTGATGGGTGGTCGGCCCGTTTCACCAAGGTCATTAATTTTGGTTCAGGTGGTACCTTCCGTTTTGAAGGGAGGGTAGACGATATTTTCACGGTGCGCTTGGACGGCACACCCATCATTGCCTCCACACCGTACTTCCAAGAGTTCCTCTATAATGCCACCATCCAAGTCGCGGGCGGGCAGCACACCCTGACCATCGAAATGGCAGACTTTGAGCGCCAAGCCTATCTGCAATTCACTTGGTTTGCGGTGAATGCTCAGGGGACTCCTGTTTCGGGAACAGCCACCAGCGGCACTCCCGGCTTTACGGGCGTCACGGGCACGGTTAATGCCAATGTCGGCCTAAACTTCCGTCAAAGCCCCTCCACCACCGCGACCAAGCTGGCCTTGCTGCCCAAAGGGGCAACCTATCCGGTTGTGGGTCGTTCAGCCGATGGTGTTTGGGCGCAATTGAACGTCAACGGTCAGATCGGCTGGTCACTGGCGCAATGGCTCGTCTTTACGGGTGATTTTAATAGTGTTCCTGTAACGGATGGCGGCACAAGCCAAGCCCAAGCGACGGCTGGCCCAACGCCGACCCCGACCCCCATTCCCGGTGGTGTCCAAGTTCGGGCGGTGGGTAATGTACGCATTCGTTCTTGCCCCAGCACTCGCTGCGCCCGCCTTAGCTATGTTCCTTGGGGAACACAGGTTATTGCGTTGGGCGAAAGCAACGACAAACGCTGGATCAAGATTCGCTATAACGATCCACGCAAGGGTGAGGTCGTCGGCTGGTCACTGAAGGCATGGTTCTTTAATAACGACTTCAGTCTGCCGCTGCCAGAGCTACCCACGCTCTCGTCATAAAACAATCGAAAACGCATATACAGGGCGGTTCACACGAGCCGCCCTATTTATTTCTATGAGATTTCTGCGATATGAACAATCGGCCCCTCGTTCCACGCAAGCGCATGTATCACGCCCATGACCGCAAAATGATTCTTGCCAAGAATCCAAACGAAAGCAGTGAACATGTGTTGATGAAAGCCTTCTTATGGGCGCTCTATCTGCCAGATTACCCCTCGCTAACGGTTGAAATCCGTATCGGCGACAGATACAAACCCGATGTGGTAGCGCTTGATGAGGAGGGTAAACCTTTATTTTGGGGCGAAGCAGGCCAAGTCAGTATGGAAAAAGTGCGGGCATTGGCAAAACGGTATCGCAGCACTCACTTCGCCATTGCCAAATGGCACACCCGCCTTGACCCATTGGAAGTTTTGGTCACGGAAGCCATAGAGGGCATCAAACGCGACGCGCCATTTGACCTGATTAATTTCCCTGCCGACAGCGCCGAACGCTTTTTGGATGAAGAAGGACATCTCCAAATCAACAAAACCGACTTGGAGATACGGCGTTTATAACGATTCTCATGTTAGCTGGGCTGCATTTCCAGCTAGATTCAGCACGGCGGCTTTAGCCCCGTGTCATCATAGGTTAATCCTATAAGTTAATCCCACGTGCGCTCATCCATAATTAAGCGCTGGCCTTCAATCGCATCTACGAATTCGACTGCATTGATAGACAAATGGGCCACTTGCTTAATCGCGGCTTTGAGGGCTTCTCCATCCACCGATGCTCCAGTTTGGGGGACGACTTTGAGGGTCACTTGGTCATAATCCCCATCGCGTGTCACCACCGCCTGCAACCCGGCGATACCTGCGAACGAGGCAGTTGCAAAACGCAATTGATTAGGGTGCAAAAACATGCCGCGCACCTTGACCGCTTCCCCGCTCCGCCCCACGAGTCCGAATAAACGCCCCGCACCCGGAATCATCACTGCCATGTCGCCAGTGCCAAATCGCAGTAGGGGATAGGTCTTGCTAAAACTGGTGACGACTACCTCGCCCGGTGTGCCTTCCTGCACCCATTGTCCGGTTTGCGGATCAACCAACTCCACAATCAAGTTATTGGGCAAAATGAACCCTTGTTCTCCATATACCTCATACGCCACGACCCCCAAATCAGCGGTAGCATAGGCTTGGCTGGTCTGAAGACCATATTCGCCTTCAAATTTGGCACGCAGCGATGGCGGATAGGGTTCGGCACTGAAAAAGGCCTTTTTTAGTGGAATGGCAGTTTTCGGAATCCCCATCTCCACCATTTTGTCCAAAATCATGGATAAGAAGCTGGGTGTCCCGACATAACCGACAATTTTTAAGTCAAGGATCACCTTAATTTGGGTTTCGGTGTTCCCCGGCCCCATCGGAACGACCACTGCCCCGGTGCGCCGCAATCCTTCATCCAATAGCAGTCCCGCTGGAACCATATGATACAGAAAGGTATTGACCACAATGTCGCCTTTGCCAAACCCTGCCCGTGAAAGCGCAAGCTCGGCATCTTCAAAAAGCTCAGTGTCATCAACTCCAAAAGGATCAAAGATCGGGCCGGGGGAAAGATGAATGCGCTGCAACCGCTCGATAGGCACGGCTAACCAGCCCCCAAACGGTGGATTAGCCTGCTGCATCTCGGTAAATTGATCTTTGCTGGTGACTGGTAATTTTTGTAAATCGGCGACGGTCTGCACATCTTTGAGAGTCAATCCCGCACTATCAAAAATGGACTTAACTGCCGGGGCGTTCGCAATCGCATAAGCCAAATGCTCTTTTAAACGTTGATTTATATCGGCCATGGAAAACCTTTCAAAGCGATAATTTTTTGATGTAAAAAAGGGAAGGTCTTTATAGCGATTCTTATGTTGGTTGGCCTGCATTTCCAGCTAGATTCAGCACGGCGCGGCTTTAGCCCCGTGTTATCAATAGGCCAATCTGCTTGAAAATCGCTATAATGCCCTCCCCATCAGTTTTCTTATCCGCCAATTTCGGGTACTCGTCGGATGGTGGCCTTAGCGGGCATCGTAGATGGTGTCGGCTCAACCTTTCCCCCATGCAGTCGCAGCGCAAACAACAACGCCACCAAACTAATCGCCGCCCCAATCAGGAACATCTCGTTAATCTGGTCAACCGTTGCATTAAAATAGGCATCTTGGCGCTCCAACCCCGGCATATCTGCCACCCGTGCATCTACCCGATAGAGCGCAAATGTCGTCAGGCCAGAAATCGCCAAGGTCATGCCCACCAAACGCAGCACCAGCACCAACGCCGCCGACACCCCTCGGTCATCATCCGGCGCATCATTCATCAAGGCGGTTGCGACAGGCGAAATCGTTAGGCCCAGACCAATCCCCACCAGCGCAATTTCAGCCGACATAATCCAGAACGAAATATCGCCCGTCCATGTGAAGCTGCACAGCAAAAATCCGATGATGGAAAGCGCCATCCCGATGACCGTTGTGCGCCGATAACCATAACGATCACTCAGCCAGCCGCCGGGAAATGCCGCGATTGCCATCGGAACCGTCAACCCCGACAAGACCAAGCCTGCCACCAGCGCCGCATCGTGAAACGCCGATTCGCTGGTCGAATCCAAGCGGATATTGACCAACAAGGGCACACTCACCAGCCCAATTGCCAGCGCGAAGCCCACGCAAAAATTGGTAAAGGCCGCCACGCTGAAATTAGCCTTGCGAAACAGACGTAAATCAATCAGTGGTGTTTTGGTGCGGAATTCCCAAAACAGAAAAGCCGCAAACGCCACCCCCGCCATGAGCAGCATTGGGATAGTCATATCCGTGCTTTCTGTCGCAATCTCATCAAAACTTTCCGCACTCGCCGCTGATTCGGGGCTTGCACCACCCAAGCCGATACTTAAGCCAATCAAGGCCGCCGTAATCAGGCCTGTGCCTACAAAATCAAATCTGCCCTCGATCCGTTGGCTAAATTGTGGCCCACGTAGTGCCAACCATGCCCCCACCAATGCAATGAGGCCCAGCGGGATATTCAACAGGAATAAGGTATGCCAATCGGGATGTCCGATTTTCAGGCCCACGCTGGCGAAGGTATCCACAATGCTGTCGCCGTGATTGCCAAAAAAATTGACCATCGCCCCCCCATACAAATGTCCCAACACCCAACCAGCGGTATCTATCGCACCAACCGCCCCCAACGGACGCGCCCGCCCAGTTTTCGGGAACAGATCACCGACCAGCGCCATCGTTACCGGCACCATCGCTCCAGCTCCCAATGCCTGAATGACCCGCCCCAAGATAATCATGTACAACTGACGCATTTCGGGTGAGGGGGGAATATGGGTGTCGGGGTTGGGGTATATCCAGCGGTAGACCTCCAAATAGGTGTCGGCGGGCCATTGATCGGCAATCGTGATAAACCACGAACCGAACATAAAAATCAGCAGGCACAGGATATAGACCCACTTGCGCCCCAAAAGGTCAGACAAGCGGCCTGTAAACGCCATGCTAATCGTATAGGCCAATAGATAGGCGCTAATCACCCACGACGCCTCATCAAAACGGGTGTCTGGCGGTAGATTGAGTTGATTCATCACCTCTGGCAAAATCGCCGAGACGATAGTCAGGTCAAGCGCCCCGATGAATACGGGCAGGGATAAAACCGCCAATATCCACCATGCCCGGCGCGTCTCAGTTGGCGGGTGTAGATTCTGCATTGTTTGTGGCCTCAACTTGTGGTTCCTCAACTTCTTCGGCTTTGTAATTGCCATACCCGGCAAAGCTGATGATCCAAATCGTGGGGTCTTGGGATTCGGCGTCGGGTTGGGGTGGTTCCGTCAACTTAATTTGAGCCAGATTTTTGTCACTGGTACGCACGTACACATCAATTTCAATTGCGCCCTCTTTTGTCCCAATCAAGCCCACCGTTACCGAGCGCACCTTGTTCGCTTCCACTGTCGCTTTGAGATGATACACCGGAACGCCTTCTACCTCTTCTTCACCCACCAACTGCACATCTTGGGCCGAACGCAGCGCATTACCAATGCCTTGATCAGCCGATTGCAGGTCGGCAGGCGAAAAATCACGCGCAAAGGTCATTAACGTCCATTGCTCATTGGTCAAAAATCGGTTGTTGATATACTGATTTTCAGCTACCGCAATCAATTGCACTTCCTGAGTCACCGCGTCAATCGAAACACTAACTTTGGCCCGCACTCGGTCAGGCTGGACAAAAATTGCATCCGCACTGTTAAGCGTGATTTCAAGGTCAAGATCATTGGCAATCACCGTCGGTTGGCCTTCTTGGGCTAACAACAGGCGGAACGATTGGGCCTGATCAATCTGAGCGGCGGTCTCTTGTATCAGAGCCACTGGATCAGATGGGGCTTCCGTTTTGTCATCACTGTCCCCGTCACATCCGGTTGCTGCTATGCCTGTCATCAACATTAGACAGCCGATTGCTAGTTTACGCCACCATTTTTGCTTCAAATCCTATCGCCTCCACAGTTGCATCCTTCCAAGTGAATTATAGCGAACTATAGTAAAATACGAGATGATAGGTTAATAAGTCGCATAAAGTCCCATGAACGGCGGCAACCCGACAATTGAGCATCGGGTTGTTTGGGGTTACAATGATTCAATCAGTGCATTATGCGGAGATGGTGAATGATAGATAATCCTTCGGAAAATAACGAGACCGTGCCAAGTCAGCCGGAGATTGTGCCACCGCGTAAGCCGCTGCAATATGACTATTCGCGTACCACTCCCAAGACCAATTCGCATTGGTATAGTATGCCGGGGCAGGCAAATCCGCTGGATAATCTACAAAACCACCAGCCAACCCAACCGCCACAGACCCCCAACCGCGCACCCTATCTGCCCGTTGACCAGATGACCCCCACAAGGGTACGGCTCGAAGAACGCCGCCGCCGCCAAGCGATTGGCATGGAAAACTGGGCTTGGGTGGTGATTGCCGTCGCCCTTTTAGGGTTAACCGTCATTGTCAGCATGGTCATGATTATCGTTCTGCGCAGTGACCGTAATGAAAAAGCCAGCGCCAGCACCGCTCCCCAAATCGAACCCACCTCCATCATTTATGGCGCAGACGATCAAGCGCTTGGTACACCCGTCGGTGGGGCACTCGAAGGCAACGCGATGGAAATCTTGCCGTGGGACGGTCAGGAACGTTTTACTGTGCTAGTGATGGGGTTGGATAATCGCCCCGGTGAAGAAGGCGCGTGCCGCACCGACACCATGATGATTATCAGCATTGACCCCCAGCACAACAGCATCGGCATGATGAGTATCCCACGTGATACCTATGTCGAAATTCCGGGCTACGGCCTTGATCGCATCAACACCGCCTGTGTTTATGGTGAGTTGTATCAGCGTGGCAGCGGCCCGCGCTTGGCTATGCAAACCGTCCAATATAATTTTGGCATCCGCGTCAATGATTATGTCATGGTCAATTTCAACTCGTTTATTTCCTTGATTGACCGAATTGGCGGGATTGATGTCTATGTCGAGCAGGAAATCTATGACGACCAATATCCCGACATGTTCTACGGCTATGATCCCTTCTACATTGACGCCGGACAGCATCATTTAGATGGCGCAACCGCCCTCAAATACGCTCGCAGTCGCCACAGCACCGACGATATTGACCGAGGCCGCCGTCAGCAGCAGGTTGTGATGGCCGTCCGTGAGAAAGTCCTTTCGGCGGGCATGATGGATAATCTGTTGATCGAAGCGCCCGGCATTTGGAATGACTTGGATGAAGGTATCGAAACGGGCCTGTCGCTCGATCAAATGTTGGCCCTCGCGGTCTATGCCAAAGACGTTCCCTCCGAAAACGTCAAAAGTGGCGTCCTCAATTGGGATTACCTAATGTCGTGGACAAATCCGGAAAACAATGCGTCGTTGGTAATTCCAGATCGCTATAAACTGCCCAGTTTGATGCTCGAAATTTTTGGTGAGGGATATAACCAGTAGGTGTTGAGACGTCGTTGGCGTTGGATCGTCGCTGCTGCGCTGCTTATCCCGATTCTGTGGATAGGTTATGTGATGACCCAAGTCTATCAATATTCGTTGAAACGTGACACTGGCCCCGCCGACGCTGCGATTGTTTTGGGGGCAGCTGTCTATGGCGAACGCCCTTCCCCTGTGTTCCGCGAACGCATTAATCACGCCATTGACCTCTATCATGATGGCAGCGTCCAATATTTGATCTTTACAGGTGGGGTTGGCAATCGGGATGAAATCGCCGAGGCCGAAGCCGCTCGCAATTACGCCCTGCGAATGGGTGTGCCCGATGAGGCCATCTTAATTGAGACTGTATCCACTACCACCGCTGAAAATTTGATACAGGCCAAACGACTTGTGGATGAACACCAATTGGGTCGCGTTTTGGTGGTCAGTGATCCGCTGCATATGAAACGGGCCGTGTCCCTCGCGCGTGATGTCGGCCTCGACGCCTATCCATCACCTACACCCACCACCCGCTATCGCTCATGGCGCAGTCAGTGGTCATTTTTATTGCGCGAAACCTATTTTTATGCCAAATATACTTTGGGAATTTAGCATCGTTATGTTACTCGTTATCCCCACACCGAGGAATTCATGTCCGCCCTACAACAAATTATTGACCATTTGCGCGTGCAGCGTCGAGACTTAGCGACGCCCTATCTAATCCCCGGCCTCTGGATAGATTTTCAAACGACTGCCGCTCAAAATCTGAACCCCTATGATTTTTATGCCCAACGCCTCCAAGATATTTTGGACTCACCCCGCCAGCCCGTCGTGCAGGGGGAAACGGGAGGCGAATGGACACGTTACGCCATTACCTACAACATGTTTCCACGCCTAACCACCGCCTTTGATCACGACAATTCCGGTAGACTAGAAATCGGGGCAAATCGGGTCGGCTGGCGTGACACAGGCACACTGCTCAAATCCATCGCGTTTCTGCCTTTCTTGCGTTCCATGAACTTCAATACCGTCCATCTCCTCCCCATCACCGCCGTTGGGCAGGATGGCAAAAAGGGCACGTTGGGTTCGCCCTATGCCATTCGCAATCCCTATAGGCTAGATGAAAACCTTGCCGAACCGGGCTTAGTTGGCGTGGATGTCGAAACGCTGTTTAAAGGATTTATGGAAGCGGCCCATCGGCTGGGCTTGCGTGTCGTGATGGAATTTGTCCTCCGCACCGCCGCCCGTGACTCAGATTGGATTAAAGAACACCCCGATTGGTTTTATTGGATTCACGCCGATATTCCCGACCGTGCAGCCGGGTCACGTAACCCCAAAGCCTTTGGCAGTCCCATCTGGCCGCATGACAAACTAGAGGAAATTCATCACCGCGTCGGACGTGGGCAGTTGCACGATTTACCCGCCCCACCAGAAAGCTATCGTAAGATGTTCACTAGCACACCTCGCCCTGAAAATATCGAGATGCAGGATGGGCGCTGGTATGGCCGACTCGATGATGGTACAGTCGCTCGCATCCCCGGTGCGTTCACCGATTGGCCGCCCGAAGATGCCCAACCCCCGTGGACGGACGTGACCTACCTTCGCCTTTATGATCATCCTGATTTTAATTACATGGCCTACAACACCCTCCGCATGTACGACGCGCGTATCGCGCAGCCGGAGAATATCGTCCATCCGTTGTGGGATGCGGTGGAGGGCATCATTCCGCATTATCAAATCAACTATGGTATTGATGGGGTTATGCTCGATATGGGCCATTCCCTGCCCAAACCGCTCAAGCAGCGCGTGATACAAAAAGCCCGCTCGCTTGACCCCGATTTTGCTTTTTGGGGCGAAGATTTTAGCATAGGCCGCCACAGCCGCGATGAGGGCTATAACGCGGTCATGGGTTATCTGTTTTATGACCTGCATCAACCTGAAAAAATGCAGCAGTTTATTGATCGCATTGCCCGCCACGACCCCGGCATCACTTTTTTTACGGCGGCGGAGAACCACAATACCCCGCGTGCTGCCTCCCGCCAAAATATGTTGGCTCAATGTCATCAAGCCCTCTTATATATGGTCGGCCTACCGGGGATGCCCTTTATCTGCACAGGCTTTGAGGTCTTTGAAAACCGACCTATCAACACCGGAGTTGGTTTTTCCCACGAAGACATTCGCACCTATCCCCCCGAACGCCTGCCCCTTTTTAGTGAACACGCCTTTGACTGGACACGCAAAGATAACATGGTTGGGGCGATTCGCTATGCCATGCACCTGCGCCGCCAACACAGCGACCTCTTAAGCAATGCCAATTCCCATACCTTGACGGCAGGCAGCTCCAATAACCCGCGTATTTTGGTCTTTTTCCGCACTGATGAGGATTATATTTTGGTCTTTGCGTTTAACATGACCCTCTATGATTTCCAGTCGGGCGAGGCCGAAATTTTTGCCCAAGACTATACCGCCAACGGATTATGGGGATTTGAGGGCGTCACCCGTATGAGTGAACGCCTCTCCATTCATGTCGAGCTTGGCGGCGGTCATAGCATGATGTTTAAGGTTAACAACCGCTAATCAGGATTGTTGATCACGATAATGCACCCCCGACAATGACCGCAAACGTTCGGCGGCGCTTTCGGGGTTGCTGTCTCGCTGCAAACTGGCAAATAGCTCATAACTCGCCACAAATTTACGAACCGTCGCACTCCGCAGCAGGGGCGGGAAAAAGTGGAGATGCAAATGCCAGTGTTCAATATTTGGCGTATTCACCGGGGCTTGATGGACACCCATCCCATACGGAAAACTGGTCTCAAACACATTGTCATAGCGAATGGTGATGGCGGAGAGGGCTTCCGCTAATCCTGTTCGTTCATCATCCGTCAAATCATGCACAAATGGCACCGGACGGCGTGAAATCAACAGGGTTTCAAAGGGCCAAAACGCCCAGAACGGCACCAACACCACCCATGAATCATTTTGCCAAACAATACGCTCATTCAGGCGCATCTCATCCGCCAGCACATCACTCAAAAGAGTTCGGCCATGTTTGGCGTAATGGAGGCGCTGCATCCGATCTTCTTTTTCGACAAACTGCGGCACGCGCTCATTCGCCCATAGCTGCCCGTGTGGGTGCGGATTCGACGCCCCCATAATGGCCCCGCGACTCTCAAAAATTTGGACGTAGTGCAGCCAATCATAGTGGGCTAGATCAAGCGTCTGCTCGGCCCACACATCTACCACACGCCGAATCGTCTCCACTGACATCCGCGCCAACGTCAAATCATGGCGGGGGGTAAAACAAATCACCCGGCAAAACCCGCGCTCTACCTGTTTCACCAATAATGGCGAACCTGTTTCTAATGGCGTATTCGGGTCAATATCGGTCAGCAGGGCCGGAAAATCATTCTCAAAAACAAAAGTCTCGGTGTAGTCAGGATTTTGTTTATCACCCGCGCGTTTGTTGCCGGGGCACAGATAACACGTCGGGTCATATTCCGGCAAATGTTCATCCGGTAATTTTTCGATCTGTCCCTGCCATGGACGCTGGGTGCGATGTGGGCTGACTAAAAACCACTCATCTGTTAAGGGGTTATAACGACGGTGGGGAATTTGAGACGACATAATTCTTTTACCCTCGATTTTTTGGGAAATATAAACCTATCCAAGCGGTGATTGGCTCAAGTCTAGCCCTGCCTCCGCCAAAATAGAAGTGAGCAATGGGCCATCTACTGGGCCGATTATCACCTCCGCCACCAAGCCGTCGCGCCCAATGACTACTGTGGTCGGTACAACTGCCCCGCCAAAATAGTGGCTAAACACTTCGCCTTGTGGGTCAACCACCAAAGGAAAGGTGATCTCCAACGACTCGCCCAACTGCCGCGTTTCTTCAACGAGTTCACTGACATTGACCGCCAGAATCAATAAATCATCATGGGGATATTGGGCATAGACACTTTGAAAGACGGGGAATTCAAAAAAGCATGAGCCACAGCCTACCGTCCAAAAATTGACCACCACCACCTTGCCCATGAGTTCATTGAGCAGGTAGTTGTTGCCATCAATATCTGTCAGGGTGATCGGCGGGATAGGTTGACCTATTTGGATTTCGAGTGGACGGAGTGGATCAACCGCATCATTCAATCGGGTCACCGTCACTTTGCGTGGCGTGGGAGCAAGGGTCGCCAAGAAGCGCGGGGTGGGTGATGGTGTATTGGTCGCAGCGGGGGATGGCAAAGCCGTAGCAGTTGCCGTCGAGATTTCGCCCACAATGTTGACCTGTACCGCCGCCTCTCGAATGTCTTCCCGATTAGCCATGTCATCCGATTTGGCATCACAAGCCGTTATCAAAAAGAAAAGAATGCAGCCGATGGGTACTAATTTTTTGAGCCTCAACCGCATTCTCTCCTTGCAGCGACCCTCATATTGATTGGCCCGAATTTATTTAGATTCAGCACGGCGGCTTTAGCCCCGTGTTCCAAATAACTGAGAATTACTGGTTATCTCAATACGACAATTTGCGCGGCACTTCATGATGGGTACGGCAGCGGGCCTCATAGACCTCGGCTGCCCCGACCAAAATAATCGGGTCATCATAGGCGGCGGGCTGCCCATTAATTAACCGCTGGGTGCGCGTCGCCAGATCGCCACACACCATACAAATCGCGTGTAATTTTATCACTTCCTCGGCAATACACATTAAATGTGGCATCGGGCCGAACGGCTCACCGCGAAAATCGGTGTCCAAGCCCGAAACAATCACGCGAATTTTCCGCTGATCGGCCAGTTGCTCCGCAATTTGGACGACCCCCGCATCAAAAAATTGCCCCTCATCAATGGCGACCACCGTCGTATCCGGTTCAAGCAGTTCCAAAATTTGGGCAGATGAGGCGACAGGCTGGGCCTCAAAATCTTGTCCACTATGGGACTTCACACGGGTTTGATGATACCGTACATCAATTTCGGGTTTAAAGACTTGCACTTTTTGGCGGGCGATTTGGGCGCGGCGCACACGGCGAATGAGTTCTTCCGTCTTGCCACTAAACATGCTCCCACAAACCACCTCAATACGTCCAGCATGATGAATCAAGCGAATCACTCCTTCAAATAAAAAGGCAGATGCCTATAACAAGCAATCTGCCTTGCAAAATTCTAATGCGATATGCGTGACCTGCGACTATGCTTCCTCGGCAGATTCACCAGCTAATTCAAAGCCACGCGCACGGATGCCCTTCTTGATGTCCGCCAATACCTTGCGTCCAATACCGGGAACTTTCAACAGACCATCATCGCCTTCGCTGTTCAGGCGATCAATCACTTGACTAATCAGGGTCAGACCCTCATCCGCCAAAATTTGAGTGAAGCGCTTGCCCAGATTCAGTTCTTCAATCGAAATATCAGGGGACTGCTTGGACACTGTACGTTCAGTGGCCTCAGCACGACGCTGATCACGCTGCTGCAAACGCTTATAGAAGCGGTCAACCTGACCTTCAGTGTCAACGATACGCTGCTGTCCGGTATAAAACGGATGGCAGTTCGAGCAAATATCAACCTTCTTTTCGGGTAGGGTTGCACCAACCGTCCAGACTGTACCACATGACAGACAGGTGACTTTTGCTTCGGGATACCACTTGGGGTGGATTTTTTCTCTCACGACTAAACCTTCCTCACGCTACTCAAGACGGTCATGATACGCCGCTTGATAACGAACTGACCTAAAATTGGGATCTACTGAACGGCCTTTTCGGCAGTTTCAGTTTCGGCGGGCAAAACATGAATATATTTCTTGCCGCGCACTTCATGAAACACCACCACACCGGGGGCTGTCGCAAAAATCGTGTGGTCTTTGCCGAGGCCTACATTTTCACCGGGGTGAAATTGCGTGCCACGCTGACGCACAATGATGTTGCCGGAAATGACGAACTCGCCACCATATTTCTTAACACCCAGACGTTTACTCTGGCTGTCACGACCATTGCGGCTGGAGCCACCACCTTTTTTATGAGCCATGACTATTTCTCCTCAAAACCTCTACCAACTTTTTTGGATGTCTTCAGCGAACTTAGATGCCTTCAATGGCTTCAATCTTCAGCCGGGTATAATACTGGCGATGGCCTTGACGCCGACGATAGCGCTGCTTGGCTTTATATTTCCACACCAGAATTTTGGGGCCACGATACTGCTTTACGACGGTGGCCTTAACTGCTGCACCCTTGACTAATGGCTTGCCAATGGTTGGGTCGCCATTTTCACGGGCAATCAACAGCACTTCGCCCAACGTCACTTCTGCACCTGCATCTACAGGTAGCTTTTCCACGTCAATCATCTCACCGACGACGGCGCGGTATTGTTTTCCACCAGAACGAACAATTGCGTAATTCATGTTGAAAGGATTTCTCCAATTCTCACTTGCCACCGCTATAGGGTCACATTTTCACTGATGACTGAACGTGAAACCATAACGGGGAAAATTGGCTAACGAAAAAAAGCGCATTACTGCGGGAGGGTATTATACAAACTGGCCTTCACCAACGTCAATGCTTAACCAATCGCAAAACTCATCAGGCCGTAGATTAAGTCGCGTTGACCCGGATGTTGAGTACCCCCATACCGCATATGGGCATTGGTACGGAAATGTTGAAATCCATATTTCAGCATCAACTCTTGGGCAAAAGGGTTAATCACAGGCGCGATCATCATGACCCGCCCTTCGATTGGGACAGATAAGGCGGCTTGTAGCAGAGCTTCGGCGGCTAGTGGATTCAGTGCAACCATTGGCCCGATCCGTTTTTCCTGCGAAAAAACAAACCCCACCAATTGCCCAGAGGTATTTTCCGCCACAAATGAGCGTTCGGGTAGTGCCTCAATCAGCAGTGCAAAGAGCCGTTCGCGGTTCGCGCCAAAAATCGGGGTATCCAGTTGAACCAGATTAGGAATATCGCTAGGTCGCATCAATCGCGTGGTGATGCCGTCCATCTCAATAGACTGAAAATCGGTTGATTTTCTTACCAGCGAACCCTCAATCCAATATTGGGCGCTTTGACCGTCATCCACAAAGCCCAATTTGTGATACAGCGGCTCACCCATCGCGCTTGCATCTAACAAGGCAATCGGACACCCTGCCGCTTCCATCTCAGCAAGGCCGTGTTTCATGAGAGCCTCAGCGATGCCCTTGCGCTGGAAATCCGGATGCACCGCCATAAACCCGACATACGCCATCGGGCCATAATTCACGACGCCCACCATTCCAGCGGGGATATTATCCCATTCCGCCAGATACCAATCATTCGGCGCGAGCGTTAGGTATAGATTCAAATCCTCTTGATAAGTGCGTGAAGACTGAAAAGCCGCCACGAGAATTTCGTTAGCGGCATCAACATCGGGGGTATAGAGATTACGAATTTTCAGGTTCATTCGGCGAATCAGAATCCACCACGTCCGAAGATCATCACCAGTGGGGTCTTCACAATCAGCTTAATGTCGGTCAGCAACGACTGGTTTTGGATGTATTCGATGTCCAGTTTGCACATGCCATCAAAATCGGCGGCGCTACGGGCACTCACCTGCCACAGACCGGTGATTCCACCAATCGCCTGTAGCCGCTGCTTGTGCCATGCCGCATATTCTTCCACTTCGTAGGGGATGCAGGGACGTGGGCCAACCAATGTCATCTCGCCCTTGAGCACATTGATGAATTGAGGCAGTTCGTCCAAACTGGTCTTACGCAGGAACTTGCCAATCAAAGTCACTCGTGGGTCTTTGATGATCTTCTTGATCTCCGCATTCTCCGTGCCATTAATCGCCGCCATCGCCGCCACATCATTCTTGATGAAGGCTTTCATGAAGGCTTGGTGCATCTCACTGGAAGCATCTTTGTACATGGTGCGGAACTTGTAGCAGGTGAAGGTCACGACATCGAACTCCGCCTTGCCGTTCACAATGCGTTTGCGGCGAGCGGTGACTCGTTCCTGAGCAAAGATAGCCGAGCCGGGGGTTTCGATTTCGATCAACATGGCAATGATGAGCATCGGGATACCCAGCACCAGCAAGACAAGGCTGGCGGCGACAATATCCAGCGCACGTTTCGCCGTGAAATAGGCAACGGTACGCAGGTTGCGAACGTTGGCTTTGAATTGTTCTTTAATTTGTTGGTTATTGGCTGCCTGATTGAGTGACTTTTCGATCTGCATCGTAACTTTCCCCCGAAAGCTGATTTTTTGTTCCACTACACTTTTTCTGTCGGCGATGCTAGTTAAAGTGTGTTGGTCAATCGGGGCTTCTTTACAAAAAATTCAGAAAGTTTGTTTTTTTCTGGTTATTCCAATTCCCCGATATAGTTTTCAATGGTACGGGAGCATCCTTGCAAGACGGCTAACGGAGAACTTTCAGTCTCCTATCAGCAGGGCTAAAATTCGGGGGGCAATCTTAGGGGAGGTAGAAAACCCACGATTTAATGCCCAAATCGGTGAAAATGTAGACCGTCCAAATCACGGTGATGTCGAAAAAGATGGCCCACAAAAACGGTTCGGCTTTTCTAACTTTCGCCTGCCAGCGCTCCGGCAGATAAATCGCTACCCACGCGACTGGGCTAATCAACATAAATCGGGCAATCGAAAACGGTGTAGTGCTAAGACAAACCCATAACGTCAGCCAACTCAGCCAGACCCATTCCGGTGCTAATTTCTTATCGAGCGCCAGCTTCGTCAGCCAAATCATCACCGCGAAGATTAAAACCAATTGCAAGGTCAGGAGCGGGATACCGATGCTGTGTTGGAATTTTTCGCCCAACACCCACTTATCCACAAATTTAATCAGCACGGGCAGCGGCCATGAGATCGGTCGCGCAAATTTCTCTTGTAGCTTAATCGGGGCAAAAGCAACCCCGGTCAATCGCTGTGCTTCCAGCATCCACAGCCACCAAGCAATCGTCGGCGCAAGGCATGTCTGCAAAATATGGACGAACTTCAAGCGCCACTGTTGAGAAGATTGCCGCCCTAACCCACCTTGCAACAGCAAACCCAGCGCCAATATGGGCACAATTAATACACCTTGCGGTCTTGTAAGGGTCAGCAAGCTGGCAAAAAATCCAGTCAGCCAATACTGCTTTCGCCCGTAAAAATTTAAGGTGAGCACCGTGAAGGCTAACTGCCATCCTTCAGGATAGGGCACAATCCATACATAACCTGTCAGCAGATACCCGAACGCCATCCAACCCACCACCCGCTGGGCTGTTGGTTCATCTTTTTCGGCGGCCACCCATCGCCACAACTCCGCCAACCCGACCAGCACCCCCAGTTTTGCCACCCCAAACACCGCCAATGTTGTGGCAAGGCCCGTCTGCTGTGAAATGATTCGCGCCACCCCCGCCAGCAAGGGATATTTGACCACGAACTGATTCTGCACATGATACCATTCGCGGACGACCCGATTTTCCGAATAACAATCCACCCGGCACAGATGCACATGCCAGCTATCCGAAAAGGCAAGATTGGGCGCTAATTCGTCTCGATGATCGGCAATATAGCGGCCTACCAAAAATGAGGTAATCAAAAATAGGCCCCATATCCAAAACACTTTGCGATAGGGGATAAGCCATTGCATAAATTAACGGGATTGAGATGGATTCTGGAGTGTCATCGCCTCGGTCAGCAATGACGTTGGATGATTTGCCCCGGTCACAAATAAATACCGTTTGGCGCGGGTGACTCCCACATAAAACAATGCCCGCCCAATCACGTTGGTTTCAATCTGATCCGCGTCCACCACAAACACAATCGGCGCGTCATAGCCTTTAGCGGCATGAATCGTCGCAAGGGTCAGATAGTCGGGGATGATAAGCAGTTCATCTAAATGCTGCTGGAAAGGGCCACCAACCAAACGCAGCCGGATTTTGTTTTTGGTCAACTGTCCAACCCGCCGACTGAGATGATTAAACGAATTGGCTTTGGGCGCGAGAATAAGAAGATGTTCCGGACGCACCTGTTCGTCTTCCAACAGTGCCACCACCGCCTCCGCCACCCAGTCCAATTGCTCCACCCGTGTCTCAAATCCGCGTACAATCGGCTCAATGCCCGATGGTTCAGCAAAATTGACCCGCCAGCCTTGTGCCGTTTCTTCCACCAGCTTTTTCTCTTGCAAGGTGTGAATATCGGCAAATCGGCGTGTTGCCACCCGAACCTGCTGCGGGGCATGAACCCCCAACAGCACATTCAGTCCCAATTCCACAATTTCGCGGCTGTTGCGATAGCACTGCTCCATAATCGCGGCTCGTCCCCCTGCCAAATTCAGGCTGAAATTGCGCCATGTAGGGGGAGGATGCCCATAGACATTTTGGGCGTCATCATAAAAAATCATCAGGCTGCGTTCACCCGTTTGCGGTGTGGTGCGTGTCAGCGCCTGCAAAACAGCATATTCTTCGGGGTGAGCATCTTGGCCTTCATCAATAAACAGCGCATCAAACGCGATCTGGTCATAGAGGTCGGGACGATTAAGATGGAGGGCTTCGATTTGCTGCACATGTTTATGGGCGCGTTTCTCGGCATCGGGTGAGTTGCCTGCCCGCACGTAACGAAAATGCGGCTCACCCAACGTCGCCCCAATCTGATATAGCAGGGCATTGAGATCAATCACCGTGACAAAATCTGGCAGTTCCGCACCCGTCAGAGCATGATAGGCCCGTGCCACGCGCTCCCGCAATAGCGCCACTAGACTACGGTTAAAACAAATCACCCCGATCTTGGGCAGGGGATGTTGATCTTCTTCAAACAGGGCCAACTGTGAATGTAATTTTTCGTGGCGGTAAATAGTACGCGCCACCTGATTCGCCAGCACAATGCTTTTGCCCGACCCAGCCACCCCACGTACCAAAAAAGGATGTCCCCATGTGTCCAAACGTGAAAGGTGCTGCTGTTCTGCCGATAGTTGTTTATGGGCTTGCTCAATCCTGTCAATCTCCGCGCCGAGACTGTCCAACTGATGCACCAACTGTCGTGCATCGTTTAATACCGCCGAATCGCCAAATACCCGCAGCAGGGTCGCTTCAGCATTGGGAGGGTATGGATCGGCCCGACCTGTCCGTTGAAGGGCCTGTTGGATAAATGTGGAGATTTTTCCCTGCATCCGTTCCACATCTTGGAAATGTTCGGCAAACAACACCAACCGACCATCTATGCAGCGGTCGTATCCCAGCCAATTCCATTCACTTTCAGGAATATTCGGCAGAGCCACCATTGAATGAAACAGCGGACGCGGCGCACCGGGGGCGAACTTTTCATAGGCATCTTTGATAGCAAACATGCCGCGTTGGGCCTGCCGCAAGGGATTCACCAGCGACACTTGCCCATGCCGCCGAATTTTAAGGCTGCCTGCTTCCATACCCTCGATATAATCAAGGTCATACGCCTTGACCTCAAAAACCATTAGCCCCAATGTGGGATGGGCCAACACCAGATCGGGCGGGGGCACTTGGGCATCCAGCAGGGCAGGTTCGGCGTACACAAACCCCCGTTCACTACCGCCATATATTTCGAGGATAGACGCCATCAGGCCAATTTGTGCCAGATCAAAAATATCTTGATGCCCGACGACGCGCAACTTGGCCGCATGGACAGCCGCCTGCAATCGCTTATGTTCAGTTTGACCGGACTGGGCACGGACACTCATGGTTTCAAGATAATTTCAATATTGGCCTAACGTTTTGATCCTGTTAGGATTTCGTACTGTTATTTCGCATTATAGCGCCAATTGGCAAAATTAGAACAGTTGGCTAAAAATTTTTGGGATTTTGACAACCAAAGTGAGTATAAAAATGTCCACAAATACTTGGCGTGTAATTTTCCACCCTGCTTTAGACGGCGCAACCAATATGGCGATTGACCAAGCCATCATGGAGACCATTGGCAAACGGTTAATCGCCCCTACCTTACGTTTTTATGCGTGGCGGCCTGCTTGCCTCTCGCTCGGTTATGGGCAGTTCAGCCGTGAAGCCGATCAAGAACGCATCCAAGCCAATGGATGGGGCTTGGTGCGGCGGGCCACCGGCGGCAAAGCGATTTTGCACACCGATGAATTGACTTATAGCATCGCTTTTCCCGACGATCACCCACTGGTCGAAGGCGACATCCTCACCAGTTATCGTCGCCTCAGTGCCGCTTTGCTCAACGGCCTGCATCAGTTAGGCGTCGCCGCCGAAAGTATGCCCTTGCACGAGACCCCCAAAACCACCGGGCCAGTGTGTTTTGAAGTGCCTTCCAATTACGAAATTACATGGCAGGGTCGTAAATTAATCGGCAGTGCCCAAGTTCGCCGCGCCAATGCCGTCTTGCAGCATGGTTCAATTCCATTGTGGGGGGATGTCACCCGGATTTGTGATGCCCTTGAGTTTGAAAACGAAGCTGAACGCGAATCTGCCAAAGAACGGGTACGCCAGCGGGCCTGCACGGTGGAAGATGCCCTCGGTATTGAACTCGATTGGGAAAAAGCCGCTTATACAATGGCGGAGGCCTTTAGCACAACGTTTAATGTCCAATTAGAGGCTACCGATTTAAGCCAAGACGAGGAAGATCGAGCCACCGAATTGATACAAGAAACCTACGCCAACGATTCGTGGAATTTGCGCCGCTAGAATATTCGGTGAATGAGGGTTTTTGGGCCTAAATGGGGCGCGGTGGATTCATTCACAAATTTTTCATACAAACCATGCCCTCAATACTATTTAGGTTCTTTTAACAATTCCTTACAATTAAATAACAACGCCCGATCAACAGACAGGGATTTACCATGATTGAAACCGAGGGCCTCACCAAATTTTTTGGCGATTTTGAGGCCGTGCATAATGTCAATCTCTCCGTTCCCCCCGGCACGGTATTAGCCATCTTAGGGCCAAATGGGGCTGGCAAGACCACTACCATCCGCATGTTGACCTCAATCCTTGCCCCCACCTCTGGCTGGGCCAAAGTTGCGGGCTACGATGTCGTAAAAGATGCGGCGCGGGTACGAGCCAGTGTCGGCGTATTGACCGAGCAGCACGGCCTCTATGAACGAATGCGTGGTCTGGAATATCTCGATTTTTTTGGACGCATCTATCATCTCCCCCCCAACGTCCGCCAAGCCCGCGCCGAACAGTTGATGATTCGCTTCGGCTTGGGTGATGCTTTTGGCAAACGGGTCGGGGAATATTCCAAAGGCATGAAACAAAAACTGGCCCTCGTCCGTTCGCTGCTGCATGATCCGCCTGTGCTGTTGCTCGACGAACCCACCAGCGCGATGGATCCACAAAGTGCCAAATTGGTGCGCGACGCCATCATCGAACTGCGCCAAGACAAACGCACTATTATTTTGACCACCCATAATCTGACCGAAGCCGAAGCCCTTGCGGATAACATTGGCGTGATTCGGCGGGGGCGCATTGTGGCCTATGGTGATATGGCAAGCCTCGCCACTCGTTTTGTTGGCCCACCCCTGATGGAACTCAAAACCTCACAGCCACTGAATGGCCTTGCCAAAGATTTAGCCCCGCTGGTGAAGGTCGTCGAGAACGGCGAAAACTGGCTGCGTTATGAGGCCTCCAATCCGGCTGAAATTAATCCACAGGTCTTACGTCGTGTGTTGGGCTTGGGTATTGATGTCATCACCCTCAGCCAATTAACCCAGACATTGGAAGATGTCTATTTACAAATCGTCGAAGAAGATGAGGGGCAGGAGAAGCAATCCCATGAACGCGCTGTCCAGTGATACCAGTGATCATGTCCAGACCTATTTCGGCAACGGGTTTAATTGGCTGCATACCCTGCGCAATGCGTGGATCATCACCCGCCGCGAAGTCCGTGACAGCTTTCGGGATTGGCGCATTGTTGTGCCCATCTTCCTCCTGACGCTGTTTTTCCCAACCCTTGCCAATTTCACCAGCCGGGTGTTTATTAATTACTTCGACAAACAGGGCGCGGATGGCAAGGAATTTATTGAGGCGTTTTTGCCCCTCATGCCCATGCTGGTAGGATTCTTCCCGGTCAGCATCTCGCTAGTCATCGCCCTCGAAACCTTTGTCGGTGAAAAGGAACGCCGCAGCCTTGAGCCTTTGCTCTCAACCCCTCTCACCAACACCGAGCTATATCTGGGCAAAGTATTCGCCGCGATGATTCCGCCCCTAGTAGCGGCCTATCTTGGGGTCGGGATTTACATTGGGCAGATGATTTTAGGGTCACAACAATGGCGGCCTGATTTCAGTCTTGTGGTCTTGATTGCTGTCCTCACCACTGTACAAGCATTGGTGATGGTGACGGGGGCCGTCGTCGTTTCCAGCCAAACCACCTCCACCCGCGCCGCCAACCTGCTTGCCAGCGCCATTATTTTGCCGATGTCCATTTTGGTCATGGGTGAGAGCATCCTGATGATCCAACCCCATCAGCGTTATGTCTTATGGTACGTCGCCGGGGGACTGTTGATCGTTACAACCCTATTGGTACGTACCGGGGCAGGCATTTTTAACCGGGAGGAGTTGCTGGGCCGATCTATTGACGAAATCAACTTGCGTTGGGCATGGCGTATCTTTTGGGAGCAATTAACAGGCATTACCCGTGAAGAACGTCGAGCCGCCAAAGCTGCGGGTCGTCCCATCCGTCCTAATCCGATTCGCTATTATCGTCGGACGGTTTTCCCTTCCATTCGCAAACTACGCGGTGCAAGTCTGTGTCTGCTCGTAGCCATGATTCTCTCCTTCGCGGGTGGCTGGGCACTCTCGGAAAAATGGCAGTTGCCGCTTGAGAATAAAGATAACAATCAAATCCTCGACGATATGCGTGATATTTGGGAGACGGCCCAAAAAGACCCTCGGTGGGTAACACTCGCCGTCACCCAAAACATGCGCGTGCTATTTGTAGCGACTTTGCTCGGCGCATTCAGCTTCGGTGTCGCTTCAATTCTCTTGGTCATCTTGCCTTTTGGAATACTTGGGTATTTAATGGGGAATGTCACCGCAGCCGGGATAAGTCCACTGCCGTTTATTGTGGCAATCATCCCACATGGCATCTTTGAAATCCCAGCCATCATCATCGCAGGGGCGGCGGCGCTGCGTTTAGGGAGTGTAGCAACCAAACCCCCTCAGAACATGACAGTTGGGGAGGCGTGGTTGCGTGCATTCGCCGATGTGGTGAAAATTGGGTTTGCTGTTGTGCTGCCCCTCCTCATGATCGCGGGGATTTTCGAGGTGCATGTCACCCCGAAAGCGGTGGAGTGGGCGCTCACCCTGTAAAATCAATCCGATGGGGCAGGTGGTTCTGCCCTATCATAAAGGACACTTATGGCTCGATTAATCGTGTTGGGGTCAGCCGCAGCCGTATCGGATGCTGAACACGACAATACACATTTTGCGTTGCAGGGCGAACATAGCGTGGTGCTGGTAGATTGCGGCTCAAATCCAGTCGTCAATCTACGGCGTTTTGGCATCCACCATAACCAACTTACCGATATGATTCTGACCCACTTTCATCCCGATCATGTCTATGGCGTGCCGATTTTATTGATGCACATGTGGCTGCTAGGCCGTCGTAAACCCTTGCGCGTCTATGGTTTTCATCACTGTCTTGAACGCACCGAAGATATGATGGCCGCTTTTCAATGGGACGACTGGCCCCAATTTTTCCCGGTGGCCTTCCATCGTATCCCCGAACGCGAAGAGCAGTTGGTGTTAGATAACCCCGATTTCCGCATTAACTCATGGCCTGTCAAACATTATGGCATCCCCACTATGGGTCTGCGGATTGAAAGCCGTGCATCCGGTAAAATCGTGGGGTATTCTTGTGATACTGCTCCAACTCCGAACGTAGTGCGGCTTGGTTATGATGCCGATTTGTTATTTCATGAATCCGCCGGGGCTGACCCTGCCGGACATTCCAGCGCGGCCCAAGCGGGTGAAATCGCGTCCGAAGCCAATTCCAAGCGGTTGGTGTTGATTCATTACGAGGTGTGGGAAAAAGACCCCACCCGCTTGTTGGATGAAGCCCGTCAAACTTATAACGGCCCGATTGAATTGGCGGCAGATTTCAGCGTTTATGATATTTAGAAAGGTGATCGCACGATGACAATGCCTGTTGCCCCGCCCCCGACCCTGCCCGAAGCCCAAACCACTGGCCCACGTTCCGCTATCGTGAGTTGGGCCTGTCCGCGTTGTGGTTCTAACGATTTAGGGGCAGCCTATGTGATTGACTACAGCGGCAAATTTGACCACATCTATCTTGCCCCGCGCCGATTGACCATTCGCAAATTACGCAATATGTTCCGTCCATTTCGTCATCTCACCCGCGTGGATGCGGATGTTTGTCGCAACTGTGGCATGGTCATTTTGGAAGTCAATACAGGTGATTTTGACGAGGCCGAACGTCGGTATGGCCGCCGCTAAATAGTTGTAGTTTTAGAGTCTAATGCGCCTTAATCTTCGCTACGATCCCCAACATGATTTTTATCAGCTTATCGGTGTCGAAATGAGTGCCGATACTGAAACCATTCAACGTGCCTATCGCCAAAAAGCCAAAGAAATCCATCCTGACCGCAACCCGGATCGTATGGAATGGGCCACCGAACAGTTTCAGCGCCTAACCGAAGCCTACTCCATTTTGAGCGATACGGAGCTTCGCAGCCAATATAATGATTTGCGCTGGGCCTATTACAGCCGTACCGGAATTAGCAAGCCGCTCTCATCGGCTGGTGTTCGCTCCCGTTCAACTTATACCCGACCCCGCCATTACACCACCCGGCCCGGCTATAAATCCGTCAAAAGGCGCGGGGTATGGTTAGAAGAAAGGGGCATGGGTTGGCTGCGTCCCTTTTATGTCGCGGCGTTGGAATTGATGACCGGCCCCTATCGCTACGTCATGCCAATAGTGGGCCTGATCCTACTTTGTAATGGAGCGCTCATTTTTGGCGGTTTTCTCTCGCCCTCCTCGGAATCCCCACTCGACGAAAAGCTGGCTACAGAAAACGGCCCAACTTCAACCCTCATGGCGGGCTTGGGGGGCTTTATCTCCACGCCAACCCCTGCCCCCAGCGTCACTCCCATTGTGATGCCGGGGAATTGCACCCAATATGCCGTAATCGAGTTCCCAGCCGATGGCGCAAAGTTGACCGCTGATACTATGCAGCTAATCGGCACGGTTGACCATCCCGACCTTTATACCTACCGTGTCGAAGTCGAGCTTTTGGGCGATAATCCACGCAACGAGGCCAAACTCATTATTTCCATGAACCGCCAGCCACAAATCTTGCCGGAAAGCCCTATCTATCACAACCAACTTGCTTCCCTCTCGCCCTTGCTGCGTTATCCGGCGGGTTACTATCGCATTATCCTGACGATTGACCATCAAAATGGCAGTCCTCTGGCGGCCTGTGCCGTTACCCTGTACAAAGAATGAAAATTGGCCTCCTATCCGACATCCACTCGGAATTAAACAGCCTTGAATTAGCACTGGCCCAATTGCAGCGTCAGAATGTTGACCAAATCATTTGCATAGGGGATGTCGTTGAAATAGGGCGCGGGCGGGGTGATGAAGTGGTCGCCCGTCTAAAAGAGTTAGCCATTCCCTGTGTCATGGGCAATCACGACCAATATTCCGTCGGGCATCACTTGTGGCTGCTAAAAAATGGTGATCCAGCAGACCCGCAAAACCGCCTTTTGAAACCAGACACCTTTACCTACCTTCAACACCTACCCGAAATCCTCCGTTATGAATGGGCAGGTCAGCGCGTCGTCGTTTCGCACGGCACAATCTGGACACTCCACCCCCAAACCCGCCCTTATATTTTTAAACGTATTGTCGAGCTTGCCGACACCGACATCTTGATTTTGGGCCACACCCACATTCCCATGCGTGCCCATATCGAAGGGCGTTGGGTCTTGAATCCCGGCTCAGTCTCCGAACGTGGCAGTCGTACTTGCGCTATCCTTACCCTACCGGAACTGTGCTTTTCCGTCTACGACATCATAACGGGCGAGCCTATTCAAGAAGCCTTTATCAAGTACCCCCACATCGAAGTGGGTTAGAAAAATCTCCCACTTTCTCCCCAATGAGGAGAAACAAAAACGCCCCTTAGTTTCGGGGCATTCGTTAGGTTCAGCACGGTGGCTTTAGCCCCGTGTCATGTCAAATATCCAAATTCCGCACGTTCTTGGCATGGGTCTGGATAAAACGTTTGCGCGGGGGCACACTGCTGCCCATCAACATATCAAACGTTTGGTCGGCTATGGCAAGGTCGTCAATATGCACCTGAAGCAGCGTGCGATTTTCAGGATTCATGGTGGTATCCCACAACTGGTCGGGGTTCATTTCACCCAACCCCTTAAACCGCTGAAGGGTCGCTTTTTCGGTGTTCAACTCCGCCAAAATCCGATCACGGTCATCTTCCCCATAGGCATATTGCACCTTGTTCTTGACTGCGATGCGATATAACGGCGGTTGGGCGATATACAGATGCCCATCTTGAATCAATGGGGTCATATAGCGGAAGAACAGCGTCAGCAGTAGCGTGGTAATGTGCGACCCGTCTTGGTCAGCGTCGGTCATAATGATAATGCGGTGATAGCGCAGTTTCGAGAGGTCAAAGTCATCCCCGACCCCCACACCAAGCGCCGAAATCAACGCCCGCACTTCATTGTTATCCAAAATCTTATCCAGCCGAGCGCGTTCGGTGTTAAGAATCTTCCCCCGCAGCGGCAAAATCGCTTGGAAGTGACGGTCACGTCCTTGTTTCGCCGAACCGCCTGCCGAGTCCCCTTCGACGATAAACAATTCCGTCTCGGCGGGGTTGCTGTTGGAACAATCGGCTAATTTGCCGGGGAGGGTCGTATTTTCTAGCAAATTCCCCCGGCTGTTGCGAACCAAATCACGTGCCTTAGCCGCCGCATCACGTGCCCGCTTGGACAGCATACATTTTTCGATAATGCGCCGTGCTTCTCGTGAATTGGTCTCCAAAAATTCGCCAAACACATCTCCCAACACCGACGATACCGCGCCCTGCACTTCGGGATTCATCAATTTGACTTTGGTCTGGCTTTCAAATTGAGGATCAGGGTGTTTAACGCTGACAATTGCGGTCAACCCTTCCAGTGTATCATTACTAGAAAAATTGGCTTCTTTATCTTTGAGGAAACCCGCCTTACGCGCATAGTTATTGACCGTGCGGGTGATGGCCGAACGCAAACCCGTCAGGTGACTGCCGCCATCGGGTGTATTGATCGTGTTGGCAAAAGCCAATTCCGTTGTTGTTGAGCCATCCGTATATTGAATCGCCACTTCGATACCGACACGATAGGCTTTCTCAGGGTCGTCTTCATTGAACCAGACCTCTCGTTCGGCATACACAACTGGATGCAGTGATTGGCGGTTGCGATTAAGATATTGGGCAAATGAACGTAGCCCACCTTCAAAATAGAACATCATCTCATGCGAAAATGGCTTGGCGCGTTCATCCCGCACCGCAATGGTGAGGCCGCTGACCAAAAATGAGATTTCGCGGAAGCGATTGACGAGAGTCTCATAACTAAAGGTACGTTCGGGGAAAATTTCTTCATCGGGCATGAAATGAATCGTTGTCCCTGTAATTTCGCCTTCTTTCATCTTGCGTACAGATTTTACGTCCGTCACAGGATGCCCACGTTCAAAGTCTTGCACCCAGACTTTGCCTTCGCGTTTGACCTCGGCCCGTAAATGGCTTGAAAGCGCATTGACTGCCGACACACCCACACCATGCAGACCACCGGAGACTGCATAAGCTTTATTATCGAACTTACCGCCTGCCCCCAAGCGTGTCAGCACCAATTCCAGAGTCGAAATACCCGCTTTAGGGTGAATTCCCACCGGAATACCAGCCCCATCATCTATAACACTGACCGAGCCATCATCATGCAGTGTGATTTCGACATAACTGGCACGCCCCGCAAGTGCCTCGTCCACCGAATTATCAACTACCTCATAGACTAGATGATGTAATGCACGAATGTCCGTCCCACCGACATACATACCGGGGCGTTTACGCACATGCTCAACACCTTCGAGATGCTGAATACTAGAGGCATCATAATTCGCGCCATTTTCAACTTTATGCTGGGGAGTCGTTCTGTCTATTCCGGCCACACGGCCCTCCTATCACTTCGATCCAAGTCTGTAATCCACAACCCGCCACAAAATCATGCTGATTTTTCAACTGAGGCAGTTGGGAAAACAAAACATCTGGGTATTGAAATTAACGATGAATGTGGACAAACCTATTGGGTGGTTTAATTGCTTTAACAGATGTTCTAATTATAGCACAAAACGCGCCCCAAATCAATGGAAGCGCGTCTTTTGGCAGGTCGAGTTTCCGGCTTGAATAAGCCAGTTTATCACTTGGGTACAATCGTCACTTTGCGACGGTTGCCCTCACCTACACTTTCGGTATAAACATCGTCCCGATCTTTCAGGGCAAGGTGGATAATCCGGCGCTCGTGCGGCGGCATGGGTTCAAGTTCAACGGTGCGGCGGCGGCGTACCGCGTCCTTTGCCATACGATGCGCCAACTTCCGCAGCAGCATTTCACGGCGGCCCTTATAGTTTTCGACATCAATAATAAAATCGGCCCGCTGTTGCAAATCTCGGCTGGCAATCAAGCGCGTCAGATATTGCAATGATGAGAGTGTTTCACCGCGATGCCCAATCAGCAGACCGAGGTCTTCGCCATGTACGTGCAAAATCCACGGGGCGGTCTCGGCTTCGGCGTCGGTCTCTTCCAATGACCGTTCCACCGTCACGCTGGCGTCAATTTGCATGTGCCCCAAGATTTCGCGTAGCGTCGCAAGGCCCATCCGAACATCTTCGGGTAGTTCAGTTTCGTCCTCGATCAGTTGGGTCACACGCTGATACGAATCATCCTGATCCGAACGTTCACGGCGTACTGGTTGCGGGGCTGAGGAATAATTGGGCCGTTCTGTTCTTTCAGGTCGTTCAAAACGTGGCTCACTTCTCGGTGGTGGTGGAGGAGCAGCGGGACGTGGCGCAGGCGGAGCATAAGTTGGTTGGGCGCTGCGGGGAGCAACGGCGGTCGTCAATCTGACCCGTGCCTGCTTCGCACCGATCCCCAACAATCCCCGGCTCGGTTCCTCTAGCACTTCCACAATCACGCTCTCACGCGAGACATCGAGTTGAACAAGACCTACTTCAATAGCCTGTTCAATGTCTGCCCCGGTTGCTTCAACCGTCCGTGTCTCACTCATAATTGGCTTACTCCGGTGTATCAAAAAACTTCTGATAAAAAAGGGCGACTTCTTCAGCCGCACACTTTATCTTTTAGGTCGGTTGCGACTGGGCGGTGTCTTACTCGTTTTACCCGCGCTCTTAGTCGTCGTTCCAGATGATGCGGTGGCGCTGCTGCCACTGAGTTTGCGTTCTGTAATCCCCGGTTTCAATGGGCGTCCAGTCGCACTTACCACGCTGCCAGCCTCGACAGGTTCTTTTGCTACGCGCGGCTGTCGAACAGGTTTAGCAGGGGTCTTAGTAGGTGTTTCAATGACATCACCCGCCTCGACTTCACTCGTCACCACCTCGCTGACGACCTTCTCTTCCTTCTTAGGGGCTTCCTTACCAATCAACCGACGGAAATCTGCCTTACCCATCATGGCATATTGGATAATACCCACAATGTTAGAGGTAATAAAGTAGATAGATAAACCCGACGAATAGGTCAGTGCAAAAAAGCCAAATAACAGAGGCATAAATGTCGTCATCTGGCGACTCATGCGGGCAGCTTGGTCGGCGGCATCATTCCCGCTGCTGCTGGTCGAAGGGGTGACAGGCATAATCAGTTTTTGTTGCAGATAGGTGGTAATCACCACCAAAATCGGCAGAACATAAAACTGATCAGGCAGCGCCAAATTCATCCACAAGAACGTGTTTTTCAGCGGCACCAGATGATCTAGGCCGCCAATGAGAATGCGGTCTTGTAGTTCCAAAAGTTGGTCGGGGGTTGAGGCCAATGTCGCCAGAATTGCCCGCCACAAACTCAGAAAAATTGGTAATTGGATGAGGAGAGGCAAACATCCCGCGAATGGGTTAACGCCGTGTTCCCGATAAAGCGCCATTTGTTCTTGCGTCAGACGTTCGCGGTCATTTTTATATTTTTCCTGCAACATGCGTTGCTTGGGCTGAAGTTCTTGCATCCGCTTGAATGATCGCTGCTGTTTAATGGTCAATGGCAGCAACGCGAACCTAACGATAATGGTAAAGCCCACAATCGCCAAGAAAACATTCCGACCTAGCAGACCATACAATACCAGCAAGAGGGTAATGAATGGGTTGATGATTATATCGAGCATGAAATTCCCTTATCTACCTCTACCACTATCCTGCCTGCCTCGGCCTTAATCTTCATACTTCTTGCCCCATTCCTTTTCGCCATTATCAAGACGCAAAGTCACCAGCAAGTTCTCTTTATCTTTGGTGCCGACGACCAACAGCGGCCCATCTTCGCCTTCGAGCACAAACAAGCCAGCCACCGCCGGTGCCCCGATGCCTTTTTCCCATTTGCGTGACTTATCATCTAGGTTAATGGCATAGACTTTTTCATCTTGAGAGGCCACCACGAGAACTCCGTCTACTAGGACGGGGGCAGCGCGTAATGCCGCATCCGACAACTTGGTTTTCCAAACTTCACCAAAGCCATCTACGGTAATCGGTAGCGCATACAGCCAACCGGAGAGATCACCAAAATAGAGGGTCTGATCTTCTAACAGGGGCGAGTCCCAAATCCAGCCTTCGGTCTTAAACTCTGCAACCTTTGCGCCATCATTAAAATCAAACGCATACAGCTTGTAATTCAATGTCCCGATATAGAGCCGACCATTGACCGCATCCAACACCGGATGGCTGACGGCTGCCCCTTCCAAATCCACCGACCAGCGTTCTTCCCCATTTTCTGGGTTCAACGCATACAGGTGCTGGTCAAGGGCCGCCACAAAAAGGGTCGGTTCGCCTAGTTCGGGGTCATTGACATACAGTGGTTGTGCCCAAATACTATGTTCGGTCTCAAATTCCCATACTTCACGCGGTTGCTCACCTGAGATATCAAGTTTCACGACCCCATGCTCATTGCCAAAAAACAGGCTGTCACCACTTTGGGCAACTGGCCCGAGGATACGGTCATTCGCGCCGAGGCTGAAACCGAGCACCTTCGAGACTTTCGGTTCGTAAATCCAGATGCGTTTACCATCAGCCCGGTTAATGGCATGGACACGGCCCGAATAATCGCCGACATAAACGCGATCAGCGGTAATCAGGGACGGTGCATAAAATTTGGCGTCACTGTCGTCATCTCGATACGTCCAATTGCGTGAGCCATCCGCGCTGTAACTGACGACTTGCTTTTCAAATGAAACGACAACTGTTTCGCCGCTTGTGTCCGTACTGATTCCGGCCCAACTCTCGTTGCCACCCTCACAGGCGGTAAGCAGTACCGCACCTAAGATCAAAATCGCCAACACCCAAAAGCGGGGTGTCAAACGTGATGTACGACTAGTATTCAATGCTGTTCCTCTTGCAGTTTCTTTGGCAATTTCTGTGAATGTTTTGGATGTTGATGCGGGCGTTTCTTTTCTGGCACAGGGTCATAGCCTCCCGGACTTAACCCATGACAGCGGGCAATACGCTGAAGGCCCATCCAGCCGCCCCGAATTAACCCAAAACGTTCAATCGCTTGATAGGTATAGTGTGAACAGGTGGGGTCATACCGACAACCCGAGGGTAAGCCCGCAGAAATGTATTTCTGATAGAAGCGGATCAGCAGCAGGATAGGATATTTCATAAGCCTCTTTTTGGCATTGGTGCAGCTACAACAACAAACGGGCACGTCGCAATAGATCACCGACGGCCTCATCTATCTCTTGATAGCTGGCATCCACAATCGGGGTACGCGCAATAATCACAATATCACACCCTTTGTTATCGGACGCATTTTTGGGGTAAGCGATAGCTGGATCGCGGTGTTGCAAGATTTCGCGCAGTCTTCGCCGGATCAGGTTACGGGCAACAGCTTTGCCAATGCGCCGACTCACCACCAATCCATAGCGATTATGCCCCTGCTCATTGGGCAAATAACTGAGCATCAGCAAGCGGTGTTGGAGCGTATGACCCTCTGCACGTAATCGCGCAAAATCGGCCCGACCTCGCAGCCGCAACCGCTTTTCCAATGCCAACCTTTCGTGTTACCGGGTCGCTTCTTTACCAGAACCCTTAGCGCCGTTCCAGTTCACTTTTTTCACATGATTGCCCTTCACCGCCAATTGGTGGCGACCATGTGCCCGACGAGCCTTCAAGACTCTCCGCCCGTTTTTTGTCGCCATGCGCTGACGAAAGCCATGCACGCGGGCGCGGCGACGAATTTTCGGTTGCCAAGTACGTTTCGGCATGAGATTTCTCGTTCCTCAGATTTTAAGACGTTAAGAATCGTTTGATTTACGCCATTTTCAAGTGTTTCAACGAAACGGGAAGTATAGCTTACTGAGAGGGCAGGGTCAAGCGTTTTTCGTACACCACCCCCCTAGTGTTATAATCCCCAATGGTATTGACCAGTGTTGAGCAGTATTGAATTAGGCAGTGTCGGGTGGCTGAAAAAAAGGGTTCCTCAACTTATGACGCGCACGTTGGTGATAGCAAATCAAAAAGGTGGTATTGGTAAATCTACAACCGCCGCGAATATCGGACGTGCCCTGACCGAACAAGGCTATCAAGTCCTCTTGATTGATCTCGATCCTCAAGGCGGTCTGAGCGCGGCATTGGGGGTAGATTCGTATGACGTGCAATTCGGCAGTCATATTTTTCTGCTGCACGACTCCGCGCCCATTTACCGTGTCAGTCAGCGCATCGGCGACAATCTTTTCCTGATGCCTGCCAGTCTGCATTTAACCGTCGCCGAAATTCAATTGGCCCGCCGCACCGATGCCGTTATCCGCCTGCGCGATGCCCTAGAACGTCAGCCACCGCCCGTTGATTTTATTATTATGGATACCCCGCCAACGCTCGGAATCCTCACCGCCAATGGCTTGGTAGCCGCCGACGAGTTGATAATCCCTGTCCAATGTCAATATCTTGCTATGCGCGGCGTCCGCACCATGATGCAGGCCATGCAGCGTCTTCAAAAAAATGTCAACCCGTCGCTGCAATTATTGGGTGTATTGGCAACCCTCTACCAAGCCGAATCGCTGCATTCGCAAGAGGCATTGGGTGAAATGCGAAGCGTGTTTAAACAGAGAATGTTTGAGACCGTCCTTGCCTATGATGACATCATGGCGGAAGCCCCCGTCGCGGGTAAATCCATCATTGACTACGCCCCGACCCATCCTGCCGCTCATGCCTATCGCGCTCTAGCAACCGAAATTATCAATCGAGGGAACTAATGGCCGACAACGACTTTCAGCGAGCCTCCATGCGTGGCTTGGGCAAAAAAATCCTATTAGGTGATGAATCCGTTGAATCAACTGAATCTGTCGAATCCGCAGCACCTATCCCCGAACCCACTCCCGACGATCCTGCCGTCCTAAAATTGACAGCCGACGAAGAATTGGATTTACTGGCAACCGTCTCCACCTCCATAAGCACCGCACCGCAACACACCGCACCCAAACAGCAGGCCCTACCCCCACCCGAACTAGACATGCCCCCTGTAGCCAACTTAGACGGAGAAACCCTGCCGCTGACAGATGATTTGCAGTCCCTTGTTGCCGATGCTTACGAAACCGCCGACCAAATATCGATAGATACTGAAGCCATCCCGCCCCTTGAAGATGAATCGCCCTCGTTTGTAGCCTTAAACCCAATGGATGTCGAATTGCCATCCGAAGTCGCGGCCCTTGTAGACGAAAATTTTGAAACATGGGCTGAGTCCGCCCCGTCGCCAGTGAATCCGCCCAAATCCGAACCGCAGTCACCGCCTATCGCCTCAACACCTGCACCCGCCGAACGTAATGAACTTAGTCATATGCTGCCCCTGATTGCCGGCTGGGTGGTTGCGATTTTGGTACTCATCTATCAACTGCTCAAGGACACCCGAAGAGACGAAGAAAACGAAGAATAACCGTCTTTAAATTTCCATAAAATTAAAATTGTCCCCCTCACTGCTTCGAATTTTTTGATGAAAGCAGATTTTGGCTTACAATAGAAAAAATATCTGCAAACAAGCTGGTGAAGGAGCATCAATGGCGATCAAAGAAGCCCCGCCTCAAACCCGTCCCATGACTGAAGAAGCCGATTTCCTGACCCTCAAAGGCATGGATCATGTCGAACTATGGGTGGGGAATGCAAAACAAGCCGCTTTTTATTATCAGCACGCTTTCGGCTTTACCCCCGTCGCCTATTCCGGGTTAGAAACAGGCAACCGCAAAACTACCTCTTATGTCATGCAGCAGGGCAAAATCCGCTTGGTACTGACTGGGGCCTATCACCCCAACACGGAATTGAGTGCCCATCACATGATGCATGGCGATGGGGTCAAGGTCATTGGGCTAGAAGTACCGGACGCCGCCGCCGCCTATGAAGCCACCACCACACGCGGCGCGACAGGCTTGCATGATGTGATGGAGACCGAAGATGAAAACGGCGTCATCCGCATGAGCGCCATTCAAATCTATGGCGATACCATCCACCGTTTTGTGGAACGCTCTGGCTATAAGGGGGTGTTTATGCCCGGTTATCGTGCCATCCCCGACGCCGATGAATCGAAAAATGCCGTCGGACTCGCCGCGATTGACCATATGGTCGGCAACGTTGAACTCGGCAAAATGAATTACTGGGTCAATTTCTATCATCAAGTGATGGGCTTCCGTCAACTCATCCATTTTGACGATCAGGCCATTAGCACCGAATACAGCGCCCTCATGTCCAAAGTGATGGAAAATGGCCGTGTCAAATTCCCCATCAACGAACCCGCGCAGGGCAAGAAAAAATCGCAAATCGAAGAATATCTCGACTTCTATCATGGGCCGGGTGTCCAGCATATCGCCCTAATTACCGATGATGTCATCCGCACCGTCAGCGAACTTCGCCGTCGTGGGGTCGAATTTTTAACCCCGCCCCCCAACGCCTACTATGATGAGGTCATCATTGAGCGCCTGCGGGAGAAAAACGTCAAGGTCAAAGAAGACCTCGAAGAAATCCGCAAGTTGGGCATTTTGGTTGATGCCGATGACGAAGGCTATCTGCTGCAAATCTTCACCCGTCCGGTGGGAGATCGCCCCACGCTGTTTTTTGAAATTATCCAGCGACGCGGCAGTCGTGGTTTTGGTCTCGGCAATTTTAAGGCCCTGTTTGAAAGCATCGAACGCGAACAAGCCCTACGCGGCACACTCTAAAACAATGAAGCCTTGTATTGAAGCCCCTCCTTAATGCTTTGGGGAGGGGATGAATTACCGCATTAAATCAACATTTTTCGTTAAGGAATAACTATGACCCGTATTCTCGTTACAGGCGGTACGGGGGCACTCGGCAGCGCCCTCGTCCAATTTCTGCTCACAACTGACTATCAAATCCGCCTCCTCAGTCGCAAATCTGCCCCGGCCAATCTTGACCCCAATCTTGAATGGGCACAGGGCGATGTCTTAACCGGCGACGGTCTTGCAACCGCCTTATCCGGGGTCAACATCGTCGCCAACTGTGTGGGGGATGCCCGCAACGCCTATGAAACCGATGTGTTGGGCGTCAAACGTCTAGCAGAGGCATCAGTCCAAGCAGGCATCCAGCATTTTTTCCATATTTCCATCGCAGGCATTGACCAGATACCCTCCGAGTTTTATCAGCATAAGGTCAATGCGGAAAACGCCATAATCGAAAGTGGCGTGCCCCATTCCATCCTGCGCGTCACCCAATTTCATTCCTTGCTCGACTTCGTGATGTCCATGATTCGCCCCACTCCCGATGGTTATGTCCTGCCCATCCCACATGACGCCCAATTTCAGTTGATAGACACCCGTGATGTCGCCGCGTATATGCTGCCCTTACTGACAGCAGCCCCCGCCGGACGTTTATTGGATGTGGGTGGGCCTGAAATTTTGCGGGTTGAGGAAATAGCCCGCACCTATCTCGCCGCACAGGGGGTCGAAAATCCCGTGTTGGTGGATGGCCCTATCGAAATTTTTGGCTCGGTTGGGGTCGCCGCCTTCCAACAAGGGCTTAACCTTGTGCCGAAAAATCGTTATGGTCATATCACATGGGCTAATTTTGTCCGCGAGAAATATGGCAGCAGAAAACCCTAGTGAGCCAATACCTTACCCCAAAAGTCTAGCTCGCTCCCCTAGCCCAAAGCATTGGGAGAGGGGCCGGAGGCTTGTCCGGTATTCGCTTGACGGTGATTGGTAGAAAATCGCATAGATAAAGGGTCTTGGGTACGGACGCAACAGGTTGCGTCCCTCCGAAATGGACACCGACGCCGTGCCAATCGCGCTTATTCATGTCATTTCCACCAATACCGGACGAGTCTCCGGGGGTGAGGGATATTTAATAAAAAGTGAATCGAAGCCTATGAAACTCCCCATCCCAGAAAAAATCAACTCCCTGCGCGACTTTTACGCCTTCGAGCAGCATGTCAAAACCGCGCGTGCCAATCGTGGCCTCGACATGATTCCTGAATGGTACGAGCTACCCGTCTTTTATTTCTCCAATCACAACGCCATTTTCCACGATAGCGATACAGTCCCCATGCCGCGTTCCACCCAGCGTCTTGATTACGAACTAGAAATCGCTTTCATCATCGGCGAGGGGGGCATCAATATCCGCGCCGAAGATGCCCTGCGCCATATCGCGGGATTCACCATCATGAACGATTGGAGCGCCCGTGATATTCAAATGAAAGAAATGCGCGTTGGGCTTGGTCCCGCCAAAGGCAAAGATTTCGCCACCTCGCTTGGCCCGTACATCATCACCCCCGACGAACTGACAGATCGTACCATCGGCACAGGCGCAGACTTGCGGTATGATTTGACCAGGACAGCGCGGGTCAATGGACAGGAGTTGTCCAGAGGCAACACGAAAGATATTTATTTCCCATTCGCTCAATTAATCGAACGGGCCTCGGCGGATGTGATGCTCTACCCCGGTGATGTCATCGGCAGCGGCACCGTCGGCACGGGCTGTTTGTTGGAACTCGGCGGCGAAAAAAGTGCTTTAGGGCGCTGGTTGCAACCGGGGGATGTAGTCGAATTGGAAATTGAACGTCTCGGCATCCTGCGAAACACCGTCGGCCCGCCGCTAGGTTAGAGTCTTTCCCTGTGATGACGTTTAACATGTTTATTTGGCAACAAAGCACCCCATCCCAAACCAAACATCGGGAAGCGGCTCTAATAAAAGGTTTTCTCCCCTCCCTATGTTTGGGGAGGGGTCGGGGGTGGGGTTGGATTACCGATTTTGATAGTTGAAGGGCAATACAGGGAAGATGGGGTCGCTTTTAGTTAACAAACACACTGGTAAAAATTCTGATGAAACGCTCTATCATCTGGCTATTATTCGTCTCGCTCATCCTTGCTGCCTGTGGTGGCGATGATGAGGCCGAACACGACACCCGCGATTTTACGGTAGATTCCAACGCCGCCCTGACCCTCAATTTTGATGACCCTGCCGACTTTGAAACCGGCGCATTCGATGGCGATTCCAGCCTTGCCATTGAGGACGGGCAGTACGTCATCCGTACCAATAATCCCGACGGCGCAAGTTATCTGTGGGGCCAAAACGACACTACCCCGTTGAAAAATGTGGTGATTGAGGTGCAGGCGACCAGCAGCGGCGGTGAAAAAGACAATTGGTTTGGCGTGATGTGCCGCGTAGATGATAGCGATTCTGGGTATGCCTTCCTGATTAGCGCCGATGGCTTTTGGGCGATTGCGAAGGCCGATAGCCAGCGTGGATTAGATTTTTTGGAGACGTGGAAAGAATCAACGGCGATTGAGAAGGGCAATAAATCCAACACTATCCAAGTCTATTGCGTGGACGATTATCTGGCCCTCTATGTAAATGGTGAATTTGTGGCTGACCGCACCGATAAATCGTTTGACCGCGTGGGGGGGGTGGGATTATTGGCAGGTGGGGCGGAAGATCAACAAGTCGAAGTGCGTTTTGATACCCTGACAGTTAAATCAGCCTCCTTTGAAAATAAGCCCAATACCGCCACCCCATCGCCAGCACCGAGCGATACCCCAACAGCGACCTCAACCGCCACCGCGACACCGGAGGTTTCACCAACTGAGGGGTTAGTGCCTGTCACTGTGCCGCCCTTACAACCACTTGGGCCAGCCGCCACGACGCCAACACCTTAATACGACTAATTCTGAGGCGGTTTTGGTGTAGCCTCTCGAGTTTGTGTTTTAGCCATTGCGGTATTACTTTGATCAATATGATTGACTATCGTTTGGATTTTAGCAGTCAAAGTAAGCCTTTGATCAATTTGGGCAATTTCTGTGCTGGTCAATTCTATGTATGTTGCGACCTGCCAGTTGGTTGACCCATAGGTAGGGCCAAAAGGTTGATTAGCCTCGTAGCTGTTTGTAATGAAAATGACCCCTACAAGGCACATCACTATAATCCCGAAAAGTGCCATGAAAATCCCAATCTGCAAGTTAGATGGTTTTCTAAACATACATCCCTCATCAAGCCAGCCCAAATTCATTCTCTGGCTCGTTTGAAGACGCAAAAATAGGCGTTGCTCCACTGGGTTGCTTCAAATCTCCCGCCAGTAACAAAACCAATATCCCGCTTTTTGCCAACTCTTGCTATGGGTTCCATATGAATGAGTTCCCATCCTTGATCTCCCCAAGTATTAAGGGTGTGCTCCATAGCTTGTGGTGCATATTCAGGAGGGTTATCCTAATTATAGGTTTGTTTGAGATACTCTTCCTCTTTCTCCGCATCAGCATGGATGATTCGTACCCTATACTGCCATTTTTGCATCTCGCCACCTCTATGGGTTGATTAATGACATCATTCGACAGGTCTTTTCTTCAAAACCGCATCACTTTTCTTGGCTGGGATTTCTTTTTCGGTGGTGGGAGTACGATTTTGTAGAGCGCAAAAGCATGAACCAGTATGCTAATCGGAGTGAGGATGGTGTACGCGCTATTTTCGGTCAGGCGCAGCAACAACCAACTGACAAACAAGATAATACTTCCGCCGATGCTGTAGTAACCCCCTTGAATGGCCTGTTTCCCAGCCGCCGCGCCAATCGGTGACTGACGTTTGCGAATACAATAGACCCCTACTGCCGCCATCCCGATGCCGACAAAAATCAGCCATACATTCAAACAGGTAGATTCAAGGGTCATTTCACCGCCCCTTCATTCCCCTCGCCATCAATACAGGCGATTTACTTTTTCGATTTCGACGCGAGTGATCACATTTCCTGCTCTAGCATAAAACGCCCTTGCTAACGGTCAAATATAACCCCTACCCATAATCAATGACACCACTTGACAAATGCACCCCGTTTCATTGCCACAACACATAAGAATAAGGGTCTTTGCATTAACGCTATATCAATGGCAAAGCATTGCCCAAAATACCTATCGTCCCTTCATCAACGTCGCCATTAATTGAGGCCAATACCAATACGTTTCCGGCACTTCAAACGGCAAGGCTTTGAGTTCCGCCGAATCGCGCTGCAAAGACGGCATCGGGCTGGCTGTCCCCACCATCAACAGCAATATAACCGCAATCCCCCGCGCATTAATCAAATCCAGCACCGAATTAAAGCCCACCGCTGGCTTTTCTAGCAGTGTTCCGCCCAGTTGACACCCCGCAAACGCCCCATAAAACCGCGCAATATTGACCCCCCCATCCTCCCGAAACATATGGATGTCCTGCCACGGCTTATTGGGGTACATTTCGCCACGATCCCCTAACAAAGCACTCGCTTTTTCAACTGTCACAGCTTCTGGTGAAAAGAAAAATACATAGCTTTCTTCCGTCACCCGCCGCATCGCCGTGCAATCCACAATCATCTGGTCGTAATCGGCTTCGCTGGTCAGGCCCATGTGAACCCGTCCATCGTCATCTACACTGTAGACCTTGCCCATTTTGCTCTGCCCCAAAAAGCCTTTGGCCCAACGCAACCCCGGCAGGTCATAGCGAATAAAACAGGCCATATCCGCCCCAGTTTCGCGCTCATAGGTTTCTTCCGCCGTGCCTCGATCCGTAAAGGCAATCGCGGAGACCCGCAGTGGTTCATCGGCGTCAACGATTTTGCGATCAAGGCCCATTTCCATATAGGCCAGAAAGCGTTCGGTGACGGTGGCTTCGTTGCGAATGGCATCTAGGCGCAGATTGCCCATCGTGCGTGCGGCGGCTTCGACGGCGACATCATGCACATACGCCGCCAGTTGTTGCAGTGAATTGGACGAACGGGCAAGGCTAGAACGGTTATCGTCGGTCATAAATAGCGTTGCTTCCTATTGCGATACGGCGAAATACGCAAGGCACTATAGCATTGATGAGGTGATTTCATCAACTTACTGGCTCAAAGCAACCGAAGCAGCATCGAGAGCCGTTCCAGCGGCAAGCGCGGCACGGATACCCCGATCAATCACATCGGGTGGGGGTTGAGGACGCGGATTTTGACATTCGGCCTGCCATAGATTCACGGCAGTCTGAACTTCAATCGCGGCCTGCTGCAAGATCAGCGAGATAGGGTCATCGCTGGAAAGGGCATCCGGGGAAATCTGCTGTTTCAATGCTGCGGCACAATCCACTGTTCGGCCCGCCTGCAAATCTGACCACACCGTCTCAATCTGGGCCTGCACCTCCGATAAAACGCTGTAGGTAGATTCCAGTTGCTCGCGTAATTCATCGGTCAAGGTTGGGAATGGTGTGACTTCAATTTCGACGGTTGGCGCAGTCTCAGGCGTGGATTTTGATTTATCGTCGGTGGGCTTTTCATCACCACAGGCACTCAAAATCAAGATTATCAGCAGGGTACGTATCCATATTCGACGCATAGGTTAGGTTTCTTCCTCAACAGCGAATTCTTGAAACACGCGATTGCTAATCAAACGGGCCGCTTTAGTCAATTTTAGTGCATCCCCATCCTGCCATAACAGACCCATACGGGTAAGCCGCCTAATTTCATCAGCGAACTTAGCCTCTAATTTTTCGCCATACCGTTCCTCAAAGGCCGTCAGCGATAACCCCTCGTTGAGCAGGCGTAATCCTGTAAAAATCGTCTCAAACATATCGGTCTGGCGGTCAATCGGTTCGGCGGTCATGGTGGCGGGCGTCTGCGGAAAGGGCAGGGGGTTTGGCGGGAGATTTTTGAGACGTTCAATGTAAATTTCGGGCTTCATTACGTTGACGGTGCGCGTCTGATTGGCATAGCCGTGTGCGCCTGCCCCCATCCCCAAATAAGGCAGATTTTTCCAATATTGGATATTATGCAAGCACTCTTTCCCCGGTTTGGCCCAGTTGCTGATTTCATATTGTGTAAATCCCGCCTGTTCCATCATCTCACTGGCGAGTTCATACATGTCGGCGGCAAGATCGGGGTCGGGCAGGGGGAGTTCGTTATAGGTCACACGGCGTTTTAGCTCCGTGCCGTTTTCCAGACTTAGCGCATACATGGAGAGATGGTCGGGATCAAGCTCGAGGGCGGCATGTAGGGAATCACGCCACATATCAAGTGTCTGCCCCGGATTTCCATAAATCAAGTCGAGATTGATGTTGTCAAAGCCCGCCTGCCGTGCATATTCCATCGCCTGTACAACATGCGAATGTTCGTGGTCGCGGCTAAACATCTGAAGTTCGGATGGGTTTACTGACTGCATCCCCAAACTAATCCGTGAGACATATTTTCGTATGGCGTGTAAATATTCTTCGGTGGCATCACGCGGATTTAACTCTTGCGTGATTTCCAAACTTGGGCTATAAGTGAAATTTATTAGAACATGCGATATAATTTCTTCTAATTGAAAAGGTCGCAACAAACTAGGTGTCCCACCACCAAAATATAGAGTGTGGATGCGATGATTAAAGTTATTAAGGGATCCAATCTCCGAACAAATGGCTTTGACATAATCGTCCAAGAGAGCATGACGATCTGTATAGGTATTAAAAGCGCAGTAGGTACAACGGGTTGCACAAAACGGAATATGCAAATAGAGTGACCATACAGACTGCCTGCCCATTATTTTTCCTTTACTCATTGAAATAGTTAATAATCCTATTTCTTGTTAGGGTTTAATTTACAAATTTTCACAATTCTTACACAAGTTTACTCTATTATGGATTGCAGACGTGATTCAAATAAGGTATCATTTTAATAAGCATCTAAGAATTTGCACTTTCAGCATAAAGACCTAATAAGTCTTATGGAAAGGGGTAATTACAAATTCAAAAAGGTAGAGATGAACTAAATTTATTTATGACTTTATTCTAAAATTCTGACTACACGTGCCATCTTTAAAATCCGTAGATCACCAAGTAGACCCAAGAGGTATGACTGACTTGGTTTTGATGAGTTCCTTTAATTAGTCAATAGCACTCCTGAGAGACTGGAAAGTTGAGTTATATATGGCAGAGTTGACCATAACTGAAAATGTAGCAGATTTAATGTACAAGGAGATCCAATCTGGCGTTCATGATGCACCCATTTTGGTCATGTATCCTCGCCATTACGCACGAAACGCCCTTATTGCATTAATTCTGCGACAAACAAAGAGTCAAATTTACTACTATCCCCTTCGTGAAGAAGATACCACTTTACGCAAGATGTTGGGGAATTTGGTGAATGATGCCCAATTTCCGTCTGATTTTGGAGCGCAAACTACCTCAGCCCTCAAGAAAAACGAATCACCGCAGGGTCTCGCCGAAGCGTTCGCTGCTGATCTCAAGTCACTCCGCAAAGATCAATATTTCCTAGCGATAGACGAATTGGATCGCATCCCGCGCGACTCGGCTGAACTCGATAGTTTCTTCCGCGTGCTCGCCGAAAAGCTCCCCAAAAACGCTAGAATTCTGATTAACGGTAGAGAAATGTTTCGTCAGCCGTGGAACGATCTAATTCTCAATGGACTAGCAGCCACTATCGGGGAAAATAATGCAGTGGAAAACGGCATTTTTAGAGAACCCGCCCAACGTGGACAGATTGAATTCTATTCACTCTCTGGCAGTTCACGCTTAATGAGTGATGGCCGCGCCGTACATAGCTGGGATGGATCGTTGCCCCGGAATCTGGCATATTATTTTATTGACCATCATATGGTGACACGCGACGAAATCTTCCGCATCTTCTGGCCCCATTTGGGTGTCAAAGAAGCAACTAACGTCTTCCATGTCACCAAGCGCAAGATTTCTGAAAAATTGGGTTATGAAATCACGGCCTACAGTGGCGGCTTCTATGTCCCCTCCCCGCGTGTCAATATCATGTATGATGCACGTGAATTTGAGAAACAGATCGAAGAAGCCCTTGCTGGCCCGGACGATGTAGCACCTGCCAAATGGTATCGCGCTGTCCAACTGTATCGTCACCCCTATCTTGAGGGTCTCGATATGCCTTGGATGCTTGAAAAACGCGAAAAACTACGCAACGACTTCGCCCAAGCCTTAATTGGTCTCGGTCGTATGCACCGTGCTTTGGGTGAACTTGACCGCGCTTTGGGTTATTTCCTACGCGCCGTTGCTGAGAAGCCAGATCGTGAAGACGTGCATCGCAATATTATGACGATCTATCACGAACAGGGACGCATCAAGGACGTGCAGGCCCAATACAAACTGTTGGAATCTACCCTGAAGCGCACATTGGGCATCGCGCCTTCCACCGAAACCCGCGCAATGTTGGAACTCTATACCAGCAACTAGGTTACTCAGCTACTCAAGGAAATAAAGGGCGGTCTATCATAGATCGCCCTTTTTCATTAATTACTTCAACACCACCCCATGCTTATCTTGTAAAATTTGGGCGGTACGTTCGACTTCCGAGGTTTTCATTTCAGCCGACCACCCCAAACAATCGCCCAAGATACCTGCCAATTCTTCGAGCAGGGGTTGGGTAGTTTGACCCAGCATAGCGATGAGTGAACGCCGCAGCAGCAAATCATCCAGATGGGCAATCTTCTCATGGGTCGCTAGAAATTGGATTTCGCGCTGAGTGTAATTAGGATGATGCGTTAAGGATTGGTCAGACCCGGCTGCGGCATAGTGGGCAATTGCTTCGGCGCGTGTGCCATAACGATCCAGCCATTGGTCAAGGCGCTCCTTCGGCAGGTTTACTTTTTGCAGCATCGCATTCAGCCACGCCTCGCGGTCAGCATCCGTTTTAGGATAATGTTTGCCACCGCCAATTGGTAGTTGATCGGTGCGTATCTGGCGAGATTTTTTCAAGCGGGCCAAGATCAAATCGGCGGTCTGTTCACTGAAAGCACGGAAGGTTGTCCATTTGCCACCGACCAAGGAATAGACCGGGAATTTCATCTTATCATCCGGCTCGGTGATATGAGTGATATGATCGCGGCTAATTTGTCCAGTGCGGCTGGCATCACTGAATGGCAGTGGGCGGACACCTGTGAACCAAAACACTATATTGGAGCGCGTGACCTGTATATCGGGGAACACTTTATGCACCATAGTCAACAAGTAGTCAATCTCTTCATCGGTGCAGCGGGCTTGTTCGGGGTCATCAACCCGTATATCCGTCGTGCCAACCATCACTTTATCCATAAAGGGGAAAAACAGCACAATCCGCCCATCACTGTTTTCAAAAAACATCTCATGTCCCCTCGTGGCCGCATGTAATTCGGGATGATCTACGATGATATGTGACCCTTTTGTCCCGCCAATATATTTGGAGGGATGTTGCATAGCCTCATTCGCAAAATCAATCCAAGGGCCAGCCGCATTGATAACGATTTTGGGTTTGATCTCAAGGGTCTCACCAGAGATTTCATCTTTTAGCGTCACGACCTCCCCATTTCCTGCTACCAAACGCAGGTAATTGACCGCGTGGGCCTCCGGGTTCGCAGCTTCGGCGTCCAAAATCATTTCAAGGCAGATACGTTCGGGATAGGGCATCCACGCATCATAATAACGTGCAGTTAACACAATCGCCGGGTTTAATTTGGGCCGCATCTCTAATGACTTGGCTTTGGAATAGAATTTGTGGCGAGGCAGGCTTTGTTGCTTGCGGGTGAATAGATCATAAAACGTGAGGCCGATTTTTATAATCAATGCACCGCGCTCACTCGGCCTATCACGCAGTCGCAAAAATTTTAGGGGGGCATTGAGTGTGCCAGAGAGCCAGCTAAAAATCGGGATGGTCGTAGGCAAGGGTTTGACATAATGGGGGGCATTTTGCAGCAGCAAATTACGCTCCGTAAGTGCCTCTTTGACCAACCGGAACTCAGCATTTTCCAGATAGCGCAGGCCGCCATGCGCCATATGCGATGACCCGGCGCTTGCCCCGGATGAAAAGTCGCCCTTATCCACCAATAGTACCCCGACCCCTTGCAGTGCTAAATCTCGAAATACCCCTATACCATTGACCCCGCCACCAATAATCAACACTGGGACTTCGGGCTGTTGACGGAATTTTTCGATAATTTCTAATCGAGTTCTCATCTGTCCTTGCACACGACACACTCCTTATTGAATCTGGCTTATTATAACGCTCTCTTGAAAACTGCTAGGTACATATCATCGTCTTTTTCTCAACCGGACTGCTTTCACTTTAAAACCACTCTCCCTATAATTTCTGAGAATGTACCCAATTTGGTAGTGTCTGAATGTAAATAAGGGAGAGAATAGATGACTAACCCAAATAAGTTTTTACGTATTGGATTAGCAACTTTGTTTTTGGGAGTAACATTCATACTCATTGCGGTTTTGATGGGTCATCAATCAACGCCGTCGCTGGCCCAAGAGGGCACTGAGGAAGCCACACCTGAACCAGAAGACGGCGGCGACAGTGGCGACACAGCTGTGCCAGACCCCAACAGCGAAGATATTGTGGAACGCGGCGCTTATCTGGTACGGGTCGCGGGTGCGTGCCAAGATTGCCATTACGGAGGCGGCGATTTTAATGCCGTCTATGAAGACCCCCTAAATATTGATTTATCCGGCGGGTTTGCTTTTGCCTATCAGCCGTGGGGGACGGTTTATGCACCCAATCTGACCACACTTGGCGAATGGACAGATGAGCAGATTGAAAACGCAATTCGGTATGGGGTTCGGCCTGATGGTGCGGCACTGCTGCCACCCATGCCCTACGAATTGTATGCGGGTATGTCGGATGAGGATATGGCAGCGGTAATCGCCTATCTGCGATCACTTGAACCCGTTGAAAATGCCATCCCCGAAGCCGAATTGGACGGCAAGACCCGCGAGGACATCCGCACCGTGCCAGAATTTGACCCTGAAGCCGAATTTCCCACACCAGATTTCAGTGACCCCCTTATGCGCGGCACCTATCTGGCGACACATGTATCGGCCTGCCTGCGCTGTCATGGCTCTTTAGCCGAAGATGGTGTCTCGATTAATCCTGAAGGGCCAGCATTGGGTGAGATTCCCCAATATACCGATTTTGGCGAATTCACTTTCCCATCATTGGCACAATCGGAACTCAGCGATTGGGCAGACGAGGAAATCCGAACGCTGATTCACGATGGCATCAAGCCCAATGGTGAACCTGTCTTCTTTATGCCGTTCTATGCCTTTGCCAATCTGACCGACAGCGACATTGACGCGCTGATTGCGTGGATTCGTTCACAACCGTAGTTTTGACTTTAGCATCAATTCAAAAATCCCATTGCAACGTGTGACAAATGGGATTTTATTTTTTTCTTTAGAAAAATGGTTGTCATCAACCATCTTAGTTTAGCGCAGGTTCTTTCAACAGCCCAATGTTGCGGCTGAAAATGGCTCCCCGCTTATTGCATACTGATAACATTTAGGCAAAAGGAGCGTGTTATGCCTCAGTTGACTATTTATCCTTCTCTAAACGATTTACCCGCCTCGCTTGCTTACCAAGCCCACGCCTTTATCCGTATTACATGGTTCGATATTTTTCAATACGATCTTTATGGTGCGATGATGCCACCCGAATGGCACTCCACCCATATCACCATTTCTGAAGAAAATGTATTATTCGCACACGGGGCAGTCGTTTGGAAACCCATTCACCATGCGGGTCAGGACTATAAATGTTATGGGTTGAGCAGCGTTTTTACCTATCCAGCCTTTCGCAAAAAAGGCTATGGCTCACAAATTGTCCAAGCGGCCACCAGCTATATTCAGCAAGACCCCCATGCCGACCTTGCCATCTTGTGGACATCCCCTCAGTTGGAGCCATTCTATGGGCAGTTTGGTTGGAAACATATGCCAAATACCATCATCCATCTCGGCGAGCCGGAACACCCACGCACGGATGACGGCTATATCATGATGTTGTTTCTCTCCAAAAAAGCGCAGGTAGCATACGACACCTTCATCCAGACGCCTATCTATTTTGGTGCAGGATGGTAGTTATTTCCCGACGATAAAGTGGTGTCTGGGCTAATTCGGCTAGATTGGCTGCCCCGGTGTTAAACATCGCAATCCGAATCTGGGCGGTGATTTCACGCTCCAATTCCAACACAGCCTCAGTTGAAACAGCAGCGGCTTTGAGGAATGGCCCCGCCATGCCGCCCATTTTCGCTCCCAATGCGATGCACTTGGCAATATCAATACCATCGCGCAGACCACCACTCGCAAGAATCGGCATGTTGGGTGCGCCCTTTTGCGTATATTGGATGCTTTCGGCGGTGGGGATACCCCAATCAGCAAAACTGCGGGCTACCCGTGCATAAAAGGCATTCGGGGCACGATGATATTCCACCTCGCTCCATGACGTGCCACCCGACCCCGCGACATCAATGGCTGCGACCCCGGCTGAGGCAAGTTTTCGGGCGGTTTTTTCGGAGATACCCCAACCAACTTCTTTGGCGATGACCGGCACACCCACCTGAGCACACACCACCTCAATGCGCTTGAGTAGGCCTGCAAAATTATGATCGCCTTCCGGTTGAACGGCCTCTTGCAAAGGGTTCAGGTGCAGAATGAGCGCGTCGGCCTCGACCATATCCACCGCCCGGCGGCACTCTTCAACCCCATATTTGTAGCTCAACTGCACCGCCCCAATGTTGGCAAATAGCAAAATATCCGGCGCGATTTTCCGTACTTGATAGGTGATTGCCAACGTGGGGTCTTCGATGGCAGCCCGCTGTGACCCCAAGCCCATCGCCATGCCACGTAGCTGGGCGGCTTCGGCCAGACTGCGATTAATATTTTGGGCCATTTCCGTTCCGCCTGTCATGGAAGAAATAAACACAGGGGTTTTCAGGGTTTTGCCAAAAAACGTGAGGTTGGTATCTACATCGGTCAGATTAATTTCCGGGAGGGCGTCGTGCATAAAAGCATAATGCTCAAGGCCAGTCGTCAAGCGCGGGAACTGGACATCTTGTTCCAGATTAATGCGAATATGCTCTTCTTTACGGCGTTCCGTGATGTTTTCCGTTCCCCCGCCCGTAACTTTTGTCATCGCTGGTGTTCCTTTAGGTTGGAGACTACAATTACAGTTCTCTATTGTGAAGCATAATCATGGTTGGTACAATGGCGCGAACCCAAGATGCCATTAACCCCGTAAAGGGAATCTCAGCCTTAATTGGAGGAAATCAACAATGTCCGATACTCAGGAACGTGTGGTGAAAATTATTTCTGAACTGCTTGGTGTGGACGAAGAAAAAGTTGTCCCCGCTGCCAGCTTCCGTGACGATCTCGAAGCCGATTCGCTCGATTTGGTCGAATTAATTATGGCCTTTGAAGAAGAATTTGGGGGCGAAATTTCTGACGAGGAAGCCCAAAAAATTACCACAGTTCAAGAAGCCATCACCTATATTGACACCAAGATGCGTGCATAGGGTTTGGCTTAAACCTCAGCCATCAATCAAGAGGGCGTATCCGGGAAAAGATATGCTCTCTTTTTATTTCTCCGGGATTGCAACCAACTTGCCAAAATCGCAACCCCCGCGAACAGCAAAAACGCCACATATAGCACCAAACCGCCCCCGATGCCCGTTTCAATTTGAATGCTGTCCAAAACCTTTTGCGCTCTGTTATAACCCTCTAGGGCGGTGATAAGGCTGGCAATCAGCAGTATCAGCGTGGCAGGTTTCCAAAAGTATTGCAACCAGCGTCCTCCGATAATCAGCATCAATACCACTGCCAAACCCAACCCGCTTAATCGGCCTAACTGCTGGTCATTGGGTGAGCCGCCGCCCCAAGGATAGAAATCCGTCGGGGGGTTGAGTCGCAGCACCACCAACAGCGCCACCCCACGCCACAACCATTTCGCTTTTTCCGCTTGCAAAACACTGGATGCTACCGCCACCATCCCTGCCAATAAAATAATGGGCAGGCGCAGCAGTAGCGGGGTAAACAAAGCCGGACTTTCAGCCCGCACGGTTGGATGAAGGCTGACCCATTCGGCTAAATCAAAGGCATTGCTGTTAAACGCGGCAACTTTGTGGGTCTGCCACACCATATGATAGGTAATGACCCCCAACAGGGCACACCATAAAACAAACCATGCCAAGTCATTTTTTGGCCGTTGAGTAGAGGTCATGAATTTCCATTCAGCAGTTGGTCAAAAGCTGTGTTAATCTGACCATCTTCTTGGAGTTGATGGTCAAAAAATTCATTCATATAGACGCTGCGCCGCTGACGGAGGGCAAGTGGTGCGACAAATCGCAAATCCCGCACGTCGGCCACATCGCGTCCATCGGCGGCGGCATGGGCACGGGCCGCCTCAAACATCGTAAATTCAGCACGGGTCGAATCAATGCCCAATTGATGTACCAGCTTGATCCCTAATTCAAGGGCTTCATCGCTGACGGTTGTTTCCTTCAACAAATCCCGCGCTAGGCCCACTTCCTCACGGATTTGTGAAGTCAGCGATGCCCATTCCTGTAAAAAGGTACGCGGATTTTCTCGATAGGCCCTCACCCGCTTATATATCTCAAGGCGGTCTTCCTTGCGCTCCAACCCACGTACAATCACCCGCAGGCCAAAACGATCCATAATCTGGGGGCGCAAATCGCCTTCTTCGGGATTCATCGAGCCAATCAGGACAAAACGCGAACGATAGGTTCCCGCCATCGCGCCACGCCGCACGGTGTAATGCCCCTGCGCCGAGGCATCCAAAATCGCGTCCACAATTTGGTCATCCAATAAATTGACTTCATCCACATACAGCAAATTTTGGTCGGCCCGTGCCAAAATACCACGTTCCAACCGAACCCGCTGCTGCTGGATGGCGATCCGTTCATTAATGCCGCCGACCACATCTTCCAAGCGGGCATTCAAGGGGAGTTCGATGAGCTTGACGCGCTCATAACGCACATCGGCCTCTTCCTCGTCAGATTCGGAGATTGGTACGCCATCCTTGTCTACGGGAATTAGCACTTCTGGCAAAATCCCCGTCAGACTGCGCACACAGGTCGTTTTGCCGACCCCACGCGGCCCGATCAGCAGCACCCCGCCAACGGAGGGATTAATCAGCGCCAGCATCAAGGCGAAACGCATTTCCAACTGACCGACCATCGCAATAAACGGATAGGGGATGTCGTCAGCAATACCCAAATCTTCGGCAGGCATCCGCAGCAGTCGCCGCGCCCCCGCATCATTCAAAATTTGGAGGAGCAGCGAGCCTTCGAGATTTTGAAATTCGGGCAGTGGGCTGTTGGGGTCGAGTTCGTTATCCGACATGGATTATTTGCCTCTTTCAGCCTCGTTTAAGCGCAAAATTTCGGCTTCATGTTCCAACTGTTCTTTGCGGAACTTCTGGCGAATTTTGGCTTGTTCCATGCGGAGGGCCTGTGCTTCATTTTCGGGCTGTAAGCGGGGCACGTCGCGGGGGCGGCCTTCTTCGTCCAACGCCACATAAACCAGATACGCGGTGTTGGTTTCAGTGACCTCCCCGGTGTAGGGATGCTCGGCCTTGACCTCGACCCGCACTTCCATTGAAGTCCGCCCGACATAAGTCAGTTCAGCATAAATCATGACCAAATACCCGATTAAGATCGGTTTGCGAAAGGTCATGGAGTCAATTTGTACGGTGACGACGGGCGACCCGGCGTGGCGCATGGCCGCTAACGCACCAGCTTCATCCACCCGCTTCATGATGACCCCACCGTGTACATTGCCGAGGCCATTGGCATCTTGCGGCCCCATGAGGTCACTGAGCGTGACGGCGGATTCCGCAGGGGTCTTGGGTTTCATCAAGCTCTGTTCCTGCGTTTTGCGTTGGACATCGTGCAGAGCATTGGCAAATTTAGGCATGGTTAAGCACTTTCTGATAAATCGCCTGCAATGTTTGGGCGGATTTTTCCCATGTAAACTGCTGCGCTTGTTCCAATCCGGCCAGTTTTAGACGTTTATGGAGGTCAACATCATCCAATAAACGGCGCAGCGCATCAGCAATTGCTTCACTATTATACGGGTCAACCAACAACGCGGCATCTCCCGCAACCTCCGGCATGGAGGATACGGTTGATGTTACGACCGGTGTACCGCACGCCATAGACTCGGCTACCGGAAAACCGAACCCCTCATACAACGAAGGATAGGCCGTCAACGTGGCCCCGCTGTACAAAGCAGGCACGTCAGCATCCTCTACAAATCCAGTGAAAAACACCCGATCTTCGAGGCCCAAACGTTTGACCGTTTCAAATATGGGGTTATCCAGCCAGCCCTTGCCCCCCGCGATCACCAGAATCACATCCTCAAATGCTGGCCCAAGCATCGCTAGTGCTTCCATCAATCGTCCATAATTTTTGCGCGGCTGAACCGTGCCAATTGAAAAAATGTAGCGGCGGCCTTCGGGGATGTGATAACGCTGACGCACGGCATTGAGTTGGGCGGAATCAACAATCGGCACATAGCGCGGACTGACCCCACTGAGTACCACCGAAATCTTATCTGGCGGCGTGCCATAGAGTTCGATTAAATCATCTTTAGTCGCTTGGGAATCGGCAATTACATGATCGGCACGGCGCACTGAACGCGGCACGACCTTATCCAGATATATTTTGAGGACAGGCGGCGTGGTCTCCGGAGTACGAACAAAGGAGAGGTCATGCACGGTCAAAATCGTTTTGGTGCTAGGCAGTGTTGGGGGTAGCGTAAAATCCGTCGCGTGGAACAGTGCCACCGGGCCAACAAAAGACTCCACGACCAACGGCACTTGGGCACGATGCCAGAGTCGGGCAAACCACAGCGGGCTGATATGGGTGGCTTTCCATGTGAAATTCGGGCCGGGGATGGGAGGGAGTTTGGATTTTTCCGCCCCGGCAACAAACAATTTATACGGGGTTTGACGATCTAGCGCCGCCAAGCCCCCGATAAGATCACGTACAAGCCGACCAATACCCGCCCCTTGTTCATGGGCAGCGGTATAGTCAATGGCAATGGGTCGGTCACTGAGCATTTACTCAGCCGCAAGAGAATCAGATGCGGGTTTGTGATGATGTTTGTCTACGTCGTTGTATGTCCAATAGCGGTTCATAAAGAAGTTCCAGAACATCGCCAAGCCCACTGCAATCGCCTGTGCAAGATTGGTACCCAACCGATTTGCGACTGCCCTTTCGACATCAGGATGTCCTAAGAGGCTTTCGGCAAATTGCCCCAACGGGGAATAGACCAAGCTAACGAAAATCAAGCGGGCAACGACAGCAACTGTGTTGATAAAAAAGAACTGCACCAATTGCAGCCCTACATGCCGCGAACGGGAGTCGGGATAAGTCCAATAGCGATTCCAAAAGAAATTACTGGCAACCGCCGCCGTAAATGCAATCCCGGATGCCATTGCGACATGTAATTGTTCATTTGGGCCTTCGGGATGAAGCAGGCTGTGTTGCAAAAGATTGAGCGTGCCAAAATCCACCACTGCCCCAATCGTACCGACAATGGCAAATTTCAGAAAACGCTCGACTTCTTTGGCTTTGGAACCAAAACGCCGCGAAATGAATACGATGAACGGGTCAATGGGGGAATGAATTCGGCGAGAAATTTTGACTTCCTCCGCTGGATGAGTATTAACTGCGGTAGACAATGACCAACCCTCAATTACTGATACGGACGATTGATTGCTTAGAACGACTCAGCAGGACTGCCAATAATCCCAGCAGTACCCCGATCACCAAAAACAGATTGTTGACATATAACTTGTCAAACAGGCTGTGAATACTCAAATGTGTCCAGATACCCATCAACCCGACGGCCATACCGCGCTCAATTGGCGTGCTGGCATTCTGAATAGCCCCAAAGGTCAGGCAGATAATCACAACGCCCATGACCAGATAGGCGATTAAACCGATAATGCCTGTTTCTGCCAGAAGGTTTAAATAATAATTGTGTGCGTGGCCTAAAGCAAGAGGCCAGTTGACCAACATAAATTTTTCATAAGCAGCCTCATAATTTCCGAAACCAACCCCTAACAACGGACGTTCCTCCGCCATCCGCACAGCGGCTTGCCAATGCGCCAAACGCTCGACAACTGCAAAATTGTCATCGTTAATCACCGCGCCTCGCATATCTTTAAAACCCGAAAAATCCTCGGTAAAACTGGTGATACGGTCACTAATGCTGACTGGCAACAGTCCTGCTGACCACAATCCGACAAAAAGGCTACCTACAATGACCATTGCCAATGTGCCCTGCCAGAATTTGGGCGGGGTCAGCCAGATCATCACGACAGCAGCAGCAGCAAAGCCAATCCATGCCCCGCGACTCCATGATACCAAGAGTCCAGCTAGTATGATGCCTGCCATCACCGCATAAACGCCCATTAGCGAAACATCGGTTTTCCAGCGGGCCGATTCCTGCCGATGCTGCCATGCGCTAATCAAATACCCCCATGTCGTGCCGAGGGCCAAAGGTAAAGTTAAGCCCATCAAAGCCCCAAATGGATTGGGTTGTCCAAACGTGCCGAATGCGCGGAAATAGCGATAATCTAAAATCCACAAATGAGCCGCACCCGACCCGCCGCGAAATTGATAAATGCCGATAATGGCCTGTATCACTGCCGCCAGCAGTACACCAAACAAAATCCACTGCCAGCGTTTTTCGGCAAAATCCGCGACCATATAGGCCAGCAGCGCGATTTCGGCCCATTTCACCCATTCACTGATGCCATGCCCCAATGAATAGGCATTGGGGAGAGTCAATAACGTCGCCCCTAGAAATATTGCCAAGCCGATATACAGGGCAAGGCCGTGTTGATGGGCTGATTGAACAAACGCCTCCCGGTCTGCGATTTTGCGCAATCCCCAAATTACCACTACCATCACCAGTGCCAATTGTCCGGGGTCAGCGGGCAAATTGAAGGTCGCCTCCGTTTCAATCAAGGTCTTGAGAGGTGCAACACACATCAACATCACCAGCGCGAGGGACGGCTCAATGAGCATCAAAATGATGAGCAAGACTGCGCCGATCAAGGCGGTTACGAGGGTGAGGGGCAAGGCAGCGATCAACACACCGCTGACAACTGCCAGCCCCAACCAGCCCCACGTTGGGAAGGTGGGGAATGCCCAGTTAGCGGTTCGCATGAACTTTCTTTTGGAAAAAGGCGAAGGTTTCTTGGAGGCCCTCTTCAAACTTGACCTTTGGTTCCCAATCCAGCACCTCACGCGCACGGGTGATGTCAGGTTGCCGTACTTGTGGGTCGCCTGCAATCCGCATCTCTTTCTTGATGACGATACCGCCCTTGCTGCCGCTGATGCGATTGACCAATTCAGCCAATTCCAGCATGGTCATTTCGGTGTAGGGGTTGCCGATGTTGACGGGCATGTGATAATCGCTGTTCAATAGGCGATAAAGGCCTTCAATCAGATCAGAATAGAAACAGAAACTACGGGTCTGTGTCCCTTCGCCGTAGACAGTCAAGGGTTCGCCGTGTAGAGCCTGTGCTATGAAATTAGGCACAACCCGACCATCATCCAATGACATACGCGGGCCATAGGTATTAAAGATACGCACGATGCGGGTTCTGACCCCATGTTCATTGTGATAGGCCATCGTCAGGGCTTCAGCAAAACGCTTGGCTTCATCATACACCCCGCGTGGGCCAATCGGGTCAACATTGCCATTGTAGTCTTCGGTTTGGGGGTGAACCAGCGGATCGCCATAGATTTCGGAGGTCGAGGCCAACAAAAAGCGTGCGCCTTTGGCCTTTGCCACGCCGAGGGCATTATGTGTTCCCAATGCGCCGACCTTCAGGGTCTGAATGGGATATTTTAAATAACCGGGTGGGCTGGCGGGTGAGGCGAAATGCAGCACCGCGTCAATCGGGCCATCCACAAAGATGTAATTAGAAACATCGTGCCGAATAAATTTAAATTTCGGGTTGCCTGCAAGATGGGCGATGTTGTCTATACTACCCGTGATAAAGTTGTCCAGCGCGACAACTTCGTAACCCTCTTTCAAAAAACGGTCACAGAGATGTGAGCCGAGGAAGCCAGCCCCGCCTGTAATGAGTACGCGCAATTTGACGCCCCTTTTAATTGGTAATGAATGAAAACATGAGAGAAAAATCCGGCGTGGAAGTGTACCACAAAATACCGTGCTTAAATACACTTCTCAAGCAAGGTGCTTAAGCGCCTTGTTCATAACATTTTAGTCATCATCGTCTCGAAACAGCACGGTGCTGTCATTTCCGCCACCTTCGACATTCTCCAGCGCGGTTATGAATTTCTCCTCAAAAATTTGATGGGTACGGTGGTCATAGAGACAGACCACCACCTGCTGAAGATAGTCGCGTTTTTCAAACGAATAATCCATGATCTGTTTTGCCAAAATCTCGGCACAGTCGGCCACCGGGAAACCAAAAACTCCAGTAGAAATCGCAGGTAGAGCGACAGAATGCAATTTATTGGCCTCGGCGAGTTCCAACACCGAACGAAACGTACTGGCAAGTTTGGCGTGCTCATCGCCTTCCCCCATCATCGGCCCAACAGCATGAATCACGTATTTGGCTTTAAGGTTGCCGCCGCCTGTGATGGCTGCCTTGCCCACCTCGCAGTGTCCGATGGCGTAACACTCTTCTTGGATAGATGGGCCACCTTTGCGTGCAATCGCCCCCGCCACCCCTGCGCCCAAAACGAGATAGCTGTTGGCGGCATTGGTGATAGCATCGGTGTCTAGTTCGGTGATGTCGCCCTGCATCAATTGAACTTGTAATTTATTGAGGACAAATTCCATCCCATAATCCTCATGCTGGCCTATCGCTATTCTACACCCGCATTGTACCGTATCCGCATTAACATAGGGAAATCGTTTGCAATAAAGCCATATCGTAGGCATAATGTATCATACTCTGCATAGAAAGATTTGTCCCCCAAAGGCTGGTTATGTCGGAAAAGCAGCTAAAACTTTTTGTCAATTATCGCCGTGCGGATAACGCCGATTTTGTTCAGCATATGCGGACATGGTTCATGATTCGTTATGGGCGCGAAAATGTGTTCATGGATTTCGACACCATTCCCGAATTTGCCCGTTTTGAAGATTTCATCCGCGAAAAAGTCCGTGAGGCCGATGCGGTGGTCGCTGTGATCGGCCCACAATGGCTAAAGCTGATGCAAGATAAAGCAGCGGCGGGCAAACCGGATTATGTGCGGATTGAATTAGAAGAAGCCCTCAAACACGGCAAAGTCATTGCCCCAATTTGTATCAAAGATGCCAGTGTGCCGGATGAGACCTTAATCCCGCCTAGCCTTCGTCCCATTTTTGACCGCAATATTGCCCAACTACGCGATGGTAGCGATATTTTGGAGCGCATTGACCGCATCACCCATAGTTTGGAAACCCAAATTGCTGCACAGGGCCTTGCGAGGGTGGTAATTGAGCCGACAACTGAAGCCGCCCCGAAAGCGGATACTTTTATCGGTGTCTATGATGCCTTTGATTATTTTTTGGAAGCCGAACAGAGCCACGATTGGCCCAAAGCCCTCGGTTGGATCGCCAAAATCCGGGAGATGGGGGTCAACGTTCCGGTTGATTTAGGCCAGCGCGAAGCCCGTATCTTAGAAACCCTACGTATTGAGGAAGAAAAGCGGCGACGGCGTGAAATGGCGGATTACCTTTATGGCTTTGCGCGGCGCATGAAAAAACGCGGCCTGCCTGCCGAAGAAATTTGGGACGTCTTGGTTCAAGTTTGGCAGGTTGAACCTGATTATGACCCCGATGATTTAGGTGGTAAGCTAGTTGCCCAAGTTGCACCGCAACCACCCAAAGTAGACTTCTCCAAAGCCGTGCGCGATGTCATTGGTGGCCCATTCGAATGGATTGACATTCTCGGCGGAGTGGTCGAATTGGAAGATGGTATGGGTAATTTCACTATCCCCGATTTTGCAATTGCCAAATATCCTGTCACCAACAAGCAGTATCAAACTTTTGTAGATGCCAAAGACGGCTATACCAATACCAAGTGGTGGGACTATTCCGAATTTGCCCAAGCATGGCGCAAAGAACATCAATCTCCTGCCAATACGGCTTTTGCGGGGGATGACTTGCCCCGCACGGATGTTTGCTGGTATGATGCCATCGCGTTTTGCCGCTGGCTAGAACAGCGCACCCAACAAAAAATCCTGCTGCCTACCGACCAGCAATGGCAACGAGCCGCGATTGGTGATACGGGCTGGCAGTATCCTTGGGGTAATGAACCACCCGACAAAGATCGCTGTAATTTTGCTCGAAATGTGGGTCAGACCACCCCCGTCACCCAATATCCCAAAGGGGCAAGTCACTTTGGGATTATGGATATGAGTGGCAATGTTTGGGAATGGTGTTTGACGGAATTTGATACAGATAGCATAAATATTAATACTAATTCGCCTCGCGTGGTGCGGGGTGGCTCGTGGAGGTATGACGATTCAGACTTTCTCCGCGCTGCCGTCCGCCACTGGTTCAATCCTGATAGGATGAACCACTATCAGGGTTTTCGTTTGGCCCGCTCTCTTTAGATTCCGACGCCAGACCGTCAAACCATCTGGCTATGGGTGGAAAACCCCGTAAACGAGGCTGGTATGAAGCTACACCACCTCATCTAACACCAGCAAATCTCCAATTTCGCAACCGAGGTATTCACACAAGATTGCCAATTTATCCGCATCGAATCGTGTGACAGTGTTATTGGCATAGGCTTGAATACTCGATAGCGAAATACCTGTTTCCTCTGCTACCATGCGGCGCGAAATTCTGCGTCCCTCTAGGCGCTCTTTCCGGGCAAGTAATTCTTTAAAACGATTCTTGACGATGATGGTATAAATACTCCTTGTATTGTCTAAGCCCGCATCAATTCAACTTGTGGTTTATTGAGGGCGACCTCCGTTCATACTCAAGCGATTTTCTTGACATAAGCGTGAACTTAATTATCGTTGGGCATTTCTTCCACCACCAACAAATCCAATGGATGACATCCCACGTATTTTGAAAGGGCGATCAACGCGCTGGTATCTATGCGGTCAAGGGGCTTTTGCATGTCTAGCCACAGTGAAACAGTTTTTCGCATCAGCCCAGTTTCTTCAGCTATCCGCTTTTGGGTAAATGTTTCACCACCCCTCTCCAAACTCATACGATAAAGGTGTTCTTTAAATCTGCTTCGGATAATTGTTTTCACAACTCAATCTCCTTACCATCTCTCTCAAAAATATACCATTCCGGCTTGCATATCAAGAGAAATGGGAATTTGCATTTTTGATATTTTTGTATATCATCATGTACATCAAAAACATCAAAATGTTTTTTATACACATATAGAGGTGCATGATGAATCTCATAGAACGCTATTTCAACGAAGACCCTGAATTAACCCAAATTCCACTTCCCGAAATCATTATCCAATCACTAGGGGGCAAAATGGATTTTATTGACCCTGAGAATGGGCGTCGGCTCTATGCTGTCCGAGATTGGGTTCACATTGTTTCAGGTTCTACGGCGAAGCAAAAGCATATTGCTTGGAGAAATCTAAAGAAAAGTATTGAAGGGGAAGGGGATTTTGAACTAAGCCACTAGTCGAAAGTGATCAGCGAACAAGAGACGATCAGGGTGATGCCAAACATTCTGTTGGGTGTGCATAAAAGCATCAACTGAAGCCTGCAACTCATCCAAGGAGCGATGCAAACGATTAG
>JABFGB010000020.1 GCA_013112715.1 Chloroflexota bacterium | reverse complement strand
GCAACTCGCCTGATTGCCAAAGTCACCGCCCATCTGTTGCGCTATTGGCTACGCCTTCAGTATGGTATTGATGTCCAGTCCTTTCTATGGCCTGCTCATCGCGCTTTTTAATTTCACATCAGGCGTATTAAACCAATTTTGGTTTCTCCTTACCCAAATTTTACATTTTCCACTTATACTGATAAGTAGGAGAAATGTTGAGCTACGGTTTGAGGAGAGATTGAGATGGCAAAGAATGTACAGTCCCGGATGCAGGACTATAAACGAAGCACCGCCAATTTGAAGCCATGGTCTAGTCATTCGCAGCCCATTGCCCCGGTGGATATTTTGGTCAATCGCCTACAGCGCGGCTGCACCCTTGATCCGATTGTGCGCGTTGAAATGCACACCTACGGGCCGGGTCGCAGTGTCAGCATCTATCACTTTACGGTTATTCAAGAAGACCAAAAATTAGTGATTCCCGTCCAGTCCAATCCCGTCGTACACCGCCTGATTGACCAATACCGACTCGAAGTGGTGCCGGTGAAGAGCAGCGAGGCCAAAATCGAAGGCTAGGCTCAAGCAATACACCGACTGCTCTCGGTTGCATTAGGATTGTGCTAGTTCCTTTCGAGTGATGATGCGGCGCACTCGTCGCGGCATCAATGATCCTATGCGTGTCTGTTCCTCTGCACTGAACGGTTGTAACACCATCACCGCCACACCATAGACTCCAAGACCAACCAATAGCGCAAGGAATGGTACGTATTGCCAAAGTATCCATGTCACACCCAACGTGACCGCACCCGCCGCCCACAAGCGCCACAATTGGGCTAACCAATTGATCCGCCCCAACACAGGTTGCAGCAGCAAGATAAAGCCGATAAACAATACCCCTTCCGACAGAATCGTTGTCACAGCCGCGGCCTTATAGCTGTAGCGGGGTAGCAAAATCAAATTGACGATGACGTTGAAACTGACCGCTACGATAAATGTGCGGGTAATCTGGCGCTGACGATCTACCGCAATCAACACATACTGGGTGAGACTGTTCATCCACCCAATCAAAATGCTCCAGATCATGATTTGCAATGCGATGGCCCCTTCTGGCAGGTATTCACTTCCCCCCAAAAATTTAACCAGCGAGTGACCCAAGAAAGTCGTGAACACGGCAATCGGTACGGAAATCATCACCAAAACCTTGATGCCAAGCGTGTAATTGCGAACCAATCCGCTGATATTGCCCTCGGACTTCTGGCGTGACATCAAGGGAAGCAGAGCCATTGTGAAAAACGCTGGAATAATATTCAGCGCGTCCAGCCATTTATAGGCGGTTGAATACGATCCAACCACCGCTACCCCATTAATCGCCTCCATCAAAATGACATCGCTCTTAAAAAAGACCGTCGCCAAGAGATGGTTAATCATCAAAGGCCATGACTCTCGAATCATCATGCGCTGCAAGTCTTTTTCGCGGATAGGTTTCCAATGTCCCTTGATAAACGGCCATGCCAAGCGCACCAGAATCAAGAGTGTCGCTAGATTGGTGAGGATACTGGCTCCCGCCAGCCCGACCACTCCCCATCCTGCCAACAGCGCCCCTAAACCGAGTGTCACCTTAAACAGTGTCGTGACGGTCGAAATTGCGGCGGGGTATTCGGCTTTTTCAAAAGCATAAAACAACGCGGTCAAGCCTGTACTGAGGCTGTTAGGCACAAGCCCGATATAGAGCAGGAAAATGGAAATGACGGCGGTGTGGTCAAGCGATGGCGAGACGGTTGCATTGCGAATCACCAAGACCGCAATTAAGGCTGGCACGGCTAACCCCGCTAATCCAATGCGCAGCAGAGTGGTGTTATAAAGATAACGTCCCGCCGCATCCTTATCGCGCGAAATATCCCGGGTCAGCAGGGTGTTGAGGCCAAAATTGGTAAAAATATCGAACCAGCCAAACACGACAATCGCGTAATAATAAATTCCCGCATTTTCCGGTGCCAAAATACGGAGCATGATAAATGCGAAGGCGAAATCAATCAGGCGGTTAAACAAATTCAGGGCGATTGGCGCGACGCTGTTTTTTAAGACTCGCCGTCCGGTATCGCCCTCTGAATGCTCTCCTACAAACGTCATCCACAGCCACAGCAGGGTTAGAAAAATCACCAACATGCCACTGACAAAACTGCTAAATGCGCCGATTTGGAAGCTGACTGGACTATAGCGGAAACGAATGGTCCATGCCCCCGGCTTTAGTTGGACAGCCCGTAAATTGCCATTGACCCGTTGGACATCAATTTCTTTTTCGTCGTCTTCCGTGCCCCCCAATGGACGCACAAAGGCCCGCCAGCCCTCATCATAACTGTCTGCCAAGACCAACCATGAATCCTGCTCAACCGTCGCATCTACCATGACTGTAATATCTTGATAGGCTGTGATAGTCGCCGTCCCCAATGGCGCATCAACGTTATCCAATGCGGGTAGATAAGTCGGGTGTGGCGTCTGGGAGTCAATCGGCAGGGTATAGGCGCGTGGCAGGGCATTCAGATTGCGATAAATCCGCACCCCCGCATTGACATAGACCTCCTCATAACCGAGTTTTTCCGGTTCTTGAATTAACCAATCCGTGATGACGTAGCGCACATTCAGCAGATCGAGAATCGGGCTGGCAAGCGCATTGGGATCATCGTAGACACCACTGATCGGGAAAATCTGATTATAGGCGAGGCCGTTCTGGGGTACAGTTTGCGCCAATAAATCCGCATATTCTTTACTAAAGAGGCTGTCGTAGCCTCTTACGTCCTGAAGACCATATTGCCACCCTGCATTTTGTGGGATTGGATCACGCCCCCATTTATATCCATGAATGCGGAATGGCCCTTCTTCCGCCATCCGCTGTTGCAGCCATGCAATCGGCTCAGGCTTATAATTCAGCCATTCCTTTTTGGCAGCGGTATTAAAGTCAAAGGTTGCTGCAAACAGGTCAATTAGAATTAGCAGCACGGCCATGACCTGCCAAATCGGAATTTTGCGATCACCCCGCCGTAAATATATCGGGCAACGGCTTATCCGAAATACTGCTCCCGTGCCCAACACCATCAGGCCAAAAATGAGCACATTACGAAATTCGTAGCTATAAAAGGCTTTGGCATTCGGGAAAGTCTCATTGGCTTTCGATAGGCCATCAAAAACCCGCTCGACCAACCCATCGGCTTGACTGTAAAAAATCCGACTGCCCATCAACCCGACCAGAATCGCAATCCCAGCCCAAATCAAGCCCCATCCCCCGCGTTTTGACAAAAGATAAAAGGGATGTCGCGCCGCCTCGGTCTGATAATACTGCTCCCCATGTTCGGCCTCCCCACGCGATTTTTGTAGCGCCTCTGCTCCAAATGCCGCCAACACCGCCACACACACCGTAAAAGGCCAAATCCATCGAAATGGCGTATGCAGTTGGTCAACCCCCGGAAGGCCATAATAGAGTACAGCATAGGTTGGCAGGCCAAACATAAACGTCAGTGAAATAAGCGCCAGCAAGCCAAATATCCCGCGATAGGGTGGCTGTCGCAACTCGCCACGTTGGAGAGGGGGTTGAGGGGTGAGGTTGTATCTTCTTAACCCCGCATACACCCCAAACAACGCCAGCAGCAGGGGCAAAATCCCTACATACACCCCGCCCTCAACGTAATTCTTGATCCCAAAATCGGTATTGGTGACGCGGGTGCTTTTGGTGGGGTCAGTAGGGTCGGCAGGGTCAGGCCGCTGCCAATCTTGCGATACCGTTTCCCATTTAAATACATCCCAATAGCTGTGATGGGCTGGATTACCATAAATATTCGGCATCAGAAATTTGGCGATATGGCGATTGGGCAGGGCATATCCCAACACCTCATCCAATGAATCTTGCCGATCCGTGCGAAAGCTGTTATTCGCCGCCTCCACCCCCGGAATAAATTGCACCGCCCCAATACCGAACCCAAGCGCGACCATAACTACCAATGCCAGTGATGGGGCAATCAATTTTCGCCAATCCGTTTTATTGGGCCACCACATCCAAATCAGACGACAGACGGCATAAAAAGCCATCACCAACAAGGTGTAATAAACAATCTCGATATGCCCTGCTAAGTGCGCCATTCCCAAACCCACCGCGCCAATCAACACCCATGTCAGGCGGTTCGGTCTGCCACCTGTACCGGGGAAGGGCTTTCGCAGCAGGGCATATTCAATCATCAACAATTCAAGAGGCAGCCACGCCGCACTTGCTTGAATCATCGGGTGGACAGTGGAGACGATTAAAAAACTGCTGAGTTGAATAGTGAGCGCCGCGATCAGTCCTGCAATCCGACTCAGGCCAATCCCCCGCACATATACGTACATCAGCAACCCAGCCAGCCATAATTGACTCACCGTAAACCAACCATAGGCCGCATCAAGGGGCAGCACATAATAAATCACGCTGAAGGGATACAACATGCTGTGCTGACCATTGGCGAGGAACGTCGTCCCGGCAAATTGATTCGGTTGCCACAGTGGAATTTCACCCTCGCTTAGATTTTCACGGATAAACGTTTTCCACTGATAATTTTGCAGCACAACGTCAGACAGCAGCGCATTATGGGGAATTTCCGGTGCGCCTGCCTGTTCGCGTTCGGTGGCATACGGTTCAGCTTGATACAGGTTATCGGCGGGGATGAGTGTCCGTCCACCGAGTGTAACGGGGGCAAAAAACAACAATGGGACGATAAACAGGCCCACAATGATAATAAAATCAGGCGATAGGCGGCGTAATAAACGAGGCATCCTCAGCGACTTTCATAAATCCGATGGATAAACAGCAGGCAATTGTAGCGACGGATAATGCACCTACATAGTACGGGTTCTATATGCTTGCGTCACGGCTAGATTGCATTCTCAACCTTACCTGACCTGACAGCGGAGGTCAATCGTGAAGCAAGCGTTGAAACCCTGCGCCCCATGTACAAGGTTATACTCGGCAAAACTTATGAAAAGGAGAGGGGATTCATGCCAAAGCATCTGCGGTTTACAGGTTTTGTATGCACCATCTTTATCCTAGTGCTGACCTTCTTTCCACCACAGTCCCCGGAGGCCCACGCCGATTCCGGCCCATTCCGTGTGTATCTGACTTTTGAAGACGGCCCGACCGCGGCCTATACCCCGCCAATCTTGGACATCCTTGCCGAATACAACGCCAAAGCGACCTTTTTTGTCATTGGCTTCCAAATTGAGGCTAATGAGGCCAGCTTGCAGCGCATCATCCGCGAAGGCCACACCATTGGGAACCATCTATGGCAAGAACCGGGGGTCTATGCAGGCGCACCCGATGAAGATGTACAAGCCTCCTATGACCGTACCGAAGCCGCCATTCGAGATGCACTTGGCCCAGAACTCTCGCCTTACGATGCTCAACCCAAACTTTTCCGGCAACCCGGCGGGGGTGTCAAACCATTTCCAGTGCGGGAAGGTGAGCAAATCATCAGTTATAACTGGCATGTATCGGGCAATGACTGCGGCTTTGGGGATAATGGCAAATCTGCTGCCGAGATTGACGAACAAGTCATCAACAATCTTACAGGTGGCTCATCGTTGGACCGGGCCTATTTCAGCGTGTTTTCATATGGGGATGGCGTGGTGATTGGGCTGCATGATGTCAACCGCGTCACAGAGCGTATCCTACCGAGCTTTTTGGAATATTTACAAGATGTCGGTGCGAGTTTTGAAGCCCTCCCGCGTCCTTTTGATGCCCCTAACACGATGCCAATTCGTTTAGGTGTGCCGCCTGTGCGGGGACAAGGCATCCCCGGAGCAACGCTTCCCGGTGTGACACTGGATTATGTGCGTCTGCGTGCCACCCCATCTACCAACGCCGAAATTTTGGTGGCCGATGTGCCGATTGAAACACCTGTTACCGTGATAGGTCGTGCGGAGGGTTGGTATCAAGTGGAAATCAACGGGCAAATTGGCTGGATGTCAGCGAAGTACGTCGCCGTGATTGGCCCGATTCCCAATCTGGCTCTCATTGAATAACCTAGCTCTCATCGGGTAATTGGGTAGCCCGATCTTGGGGTGTGAGTTTGCGGTGACGTTTCAGCACTTGGAACACCCGCGCCGCCGCTTCATAACTAATGAGGAAACTCATCTTGGATTCGCCGATGGTGCGGTCAGGGAAATAGATCGGGATTTCCTTGACCTTATATCCCAAACGCAGCGCCACATACGTCATTTCGGTTTGGAAGATATAGCCGTTGGAGTGTATACGATCTAGCCCGACACCAATCAAGGTTTCGCGCCGCCACAGCTTATATCCACCTGTCATATCCCGAATCGGCACACGCAGAATCAACTGGATATAGACACTGTTGGCAAACCAACTGAGTAGTTTGCGCCACCATGCCCACGCAATATCCACACTGCCGCCTTTGGCAAAGCGTGACCCTAAGACCATATCATGGGTTTTTAACTGGTCAACCATTTGGGGGATATAACGCGGCTGGTGGGAAAAATCGCAGTCCATTTGTAAGATGGCTTCCGCGCCATCCGCAATCGCTTTGGAAAATCCAGCACGATAGGCTTTCCCCAAGCCCTCTTTGCCCTGCCGATGTAAAACGCTCATCCGACCCGGAAATTCTTCCGCCAAATCGTCAGCAATCTTGCCTGTACCGTCTGGTGAATTATCGTCTACCACCAAAATGGAGAGGTCCGTATCGGGGATTTTGAGATCGAACAGATCCATTACAATGCGGGGCAGATTTTCTGCCTCATTATACGTGGGCAATACAACCGTTAGTTTCATGGAATGGGCCTCGAAAAGTGGAGGTTACATCTGAAATCCGTCGCGGTAACGAATCACCTTGCGACTGTAGTTTTCGGTGTAGGTCTTGAGCTTTTCTTCTAGCTGTTTATACCGCTCACTGTCGAGTGCCTCGTGAATGATTTCTTTGGATTCCGCTACAAATTCGACCAATCGAACGGGATAATTGCCCCACAGCGTATGATGCACGTCGGTCATATAAATGTGCATAAGTCGCAAGGCCGGCACAAAATCCGTCGTAACAAAGCGATAATAAACCTCCTGTGATTCCGGTTTAATATCGTAGGACATCAACAGTTTATATTTGGGGACAATTCTAATCATGCGACCTATTCCAAGCGCGTCATTATGGATGAGCAGGGATGCCTGCCCTAACCCAGAAATGATACACTGAGATGTAGCTTAATGCCAGATGCCGGGTATCACACTTTGGCAGTGTGGGCATTTACCGTCTGTCGCAGATAAGCGGTTTTCCATAATCCGGTAGCCGATGCGTCGAATCAGCGTGGTTTGACAGGCGGGACAGCGTGTATCTTCCCACGGCCCAACCCGCCCCGGAATATTCCCTGCATACACATATCGCAATCCGGCTTCTGCCCCAATTTCACAGGCGCGAATCAGTTTGGCTGTCGTGGTGGGCGGGGGTTCCATCATTTTGTAATCAGGATGGAAAGCCGTCACATGCCAAGGAATATCGGGGGATATGCCTGCAATATAATTGGCCGCATCCCGCAGTTCGGCTTCGCTATCATTAAACCCCGGCACGACCAGCGTCAGCACTTCCAGCCAAATACCCGCTTCATGAACCATCTTGATGGTATCCAAGACATGCTGCAAAACCGCCCCCAATTGACGATAGGGTTTGTCACGCATGGATTTTAGGTCAATCTTGTAACCCGTCAGGTGGGGTTGTAAATAATCAATGACCTCTTGAGTGGCGTTACCACTGGAAACATACAAGGTATAAAATCCGGCCTTCTTCGCCAGTTTGAAAATATCAACCGCCCACTCGGTCGTAATTAGCGGTTCATTGTAGGTACTCGTTACCGACCGCGCCCGGTATTGTTGTGCTAAATCCACCAACTGCTCAGGGGTAATCACCAGCGGGTCACGTCCGGCGTCATCGTCTTTAAGTGTCTGGGAAATGTCCCAATTTTGGCAGTAGGAACAATGCAAATTGCAACCAAGCATCCCAAAACTAAACGCATCCGTGCCGGGGGCGATATGAAAAAAAGGCTTCTTTTCAACCGGATCACATTGCAGCGCCCCCACATAGCCATAGGGCACGCGCAGTTGCCCCTCTTGATTAAAGCGCACCCTGCAAATCCCATGTCGCCCATTTTTAATCAGGCAATTATGCCCACAGGCCGTACAGCGTAGCGATTTTTCATCTTTGTCCACGATGGTGTATAGTGAACCGGGGACAGTCATTTGGTCAAGCGCAGACTGTAAATCTGTTGTAGTCGTAATCATGGCAAAAGTCCCTTAAGTCCTTTATTGCCTATTTATGTCTATTATACACCCGGCCAAAACTTAACCGAACTGTTGCGAATCCCTAACGGGGTTTGAACCAGAACTAGAGTTGTATTTTTGCGCTGGTCATAGGATAATGAAAGTAACGTAAGGAAGCGTAAATAACGCACCAACGAAGCGGGCCGTTGCTCATGTCTACAACAACTCTCCGTGCCTACCTAGATGAACTTGACCTCTTACTTCAACGTGAAGCGCTAGAGGAAGTCATCGGGCATTGTCGCCACATTTTGCAGCATTACCCCAAAAATGTGGAAACATATCGTTTACTCGGCAAGGCTTTATTAGAAAAAGCCCGCCATGAAGAGGCCGCCCAAGTTTTTCCACGCCTTTTAAGCGCCGACCCCAACGATTTTGTGGCCCATGTCGGCATGAGTTCCATCTACGAAAATCAGCAGCAGTTAAATCAGGCTATCTGGCATATGGAACGCGCCAATGAACAGATGCCAAACAATAACGTCATCATTAATGAACTCAAGCGTCTCTATAAACGCCGGGATGAAGCCAGTCCTCGCAAAATCCAACTTACCCGCGCCGCTCTTGCTCAACAGTATCTCAGCAGTGGGATGTACGAGCAGGCCATTACGGAACTGCGGCGAAGTCTAGTTGAGCAACCCAATCGCTTAGATTTGCGTGTTCGGTTGGCAACGGCATTGTGGGACGCGGGACATTTATTGGAGGCAGGTGAACTCGCCCTAGAAGTGCTGCGGGTGCTGCCCGATTGTTTGCCATTGAATTTACTGATGGCAAAACTGTGGATCGAAACCCGCCGTCCAGACGACGCCAAACCTTTCCTAGAAAAAGTGGAGGCCCTCGCGCCGTATGAAAGCCTGCGCTTAATTTATAGCAGCGGAAATCAGGCCACCTTACCTGAAGGGGCGTTTGTGCTGTCGCGTCTCAAGTGGACAGCTGATGCGGCAACCTCGGTGGCTGGCCCTGCACCAGATTGGATCAGCCAGATCACCGATGTATTCAATACGCCCGAAAGCATTGCCCCAACGCGCAGCCCCGGACGCAGTACCGCCGCCCAAGAGTTGCCGGACTGGATGGCTGAGGTGATGAGTCCGACCCCAGCCGATGATTTGCCGGATTGGTTTACTCCCGGCGCGGATTTTGGCGGCAAACCTAAAACCGCCGATTTGCCAGCCCCGGATGACTGGTTTAACGAAATGGCAAGCTCACTGAGTCAGCCGAGTCCGGCCAAAGCCAGCCTGACCCCAACGCCATCCCCTGCCGTTTCGGGTGAAGATGAATTACCCGATTGGTTCGCCGATGTCGCCGAAACCGCCCCAACCGTCAATGCGAGTGACCTATTCGGGGATACCACTGCCGAAGCACCCTTGCCGGATTGGATCGCGGAATCGCCAAGCCAAAAACCAGAAGTAGTAGCGCCAACCCCCAGTTGGTTGGATGATATACCGGATTTCACCACCACTGAATCAGCAAAACCGCCGCGCAAATCCACAGGTTTCACGGGATTGTTGGCAGAAATCCAACAGGCAGAAGATGAAGAATTGCCCGGTTGGTTAAGCGAAGAGGCCCAAACCGCTGCCGATAATGAACCACCATCCATTTTTGCCGATGTCGAAGAATTCAGCTTTGGCGAGAATCCCGACGAGGAATTAGAACAATTACGGGCCGCCGCTCGCCCACCATCCGCTGAAGAAGTGGCGGCATTGTTGGCAATGGGTGGCCGCAAACCTGAAGCGGCAGAAGACGCGCTGCCAGATTGGTTGGTCGAGGAATCCCCGCCACCAGCGGCAAACGAGCCTGTCCCGACACTGTGGGACGAAGAAACGCTGTTTGAGGATTTTGGCGCTGTCGAAACCCCCACGCCCATGCCTGCCGGAACTCCAAGCTGGCTGTCCGATGCCCCGGATTTATCTGAGGATCAGGCTGAGTTTACAACCCTATTTGAAGATGAAACCCCCGATTGGCTAACCGATGTGCCCGCGCAATCCGCCGCCCCAATATCTGGCACAGACGTGCTGCCAGAAATCGCGGCAAGGGAAGAAGCCACTTTTTCTTTTGAAAACGATGATTGGCTGATGGGAGAGACAGAAAGCACGAAAGCGTCAACCACCTTACCAGTTTTCCAATTGGATGAGGAATCCCCCGCTGCTGGCGACGAAATTGATTGGCTGACCGATGCTGTAGCAACGGATACCCCTTCGCTGACCCTCGAAAAAGTCGAGCAAGAATCTGCTGAAGAATTCGCCTCGCTGTTTGAAGATGAATTAGTCACGCCGCCCCCTGCCGCCGAAAAACGTTTGGGTGTCACAGGTGACCTTCCCTGGCGACAAGGTACAACCGAATCATCCGCCGAAACGGGTTCGATTGATGAATTCGCTGTCCTCTTCGATAGCCAACTTCCTCAACAACCCAGCACCTCCACCCCAAGTCGTCTGGGGGTCACAGGTGATCTGCCTTGGCGACAAGATACCGATAGTGATGTGTTTGCCTCACCGGGTCGAGCGTCTAGTTTAGACGAAGTGGACTGGAATGTGCTTGAGAGTGAAGCTATGCCAGAACCCCCCACCTCGGCTGAACCACTCGAAACCGTTTCAGAACAGACACCTGTGGATGATCTTGCCGCATGGCTGAATGTTCCACCTCAGACCTCATCCATTGCCCAAGACGTTTCGGATGAAGAATTCACCGACCTATTCAACGATGATCTCATTCCGGGAACGGCTTGGTTAGATGATGTTCAGCAGCAGGCCGCTGTGCCCGATATTCCCGATTTCCTCACTGCTGATGAGAATGAAGAAGTTCCCGAATGGATGCGGGACATTGAGCCAATCCAATCGGTTGCCCCAGAAGTAACCGATAGCGAATTAGATGCGATGTTCAGCACACCAGTAGATGATTTTTCAGCTATTGGCGAACCAAGCACTGGATGGCTAACAGAATTGGACAGCACCTCCACCGCCGATGATTGGGCGTCCTCGCTGGAAGCACCATCCACCAAGCTGGATATCTCGGATGCTGACTTTGACAAGATGTTCGGCACTCCGACAGATGATCTCTCATCTATTGGTGAACCAAGCACCGGGTGGCTAACAGAACTAGACAATGCCCCTGCCGATGATTGGGTGTCCTCGCTGGAAGCACCATCCACCAAGCTGGATGTTTCGGATGCTGACTTTGACAAGATGTTCGGCACCCCAGTGGGCGACCTCGCGGCGGTTGATAAACCCAGTACCGGGTGGCTCACGGATTTTGAATCACCCACCGCCGGGGCAACCGTAGATTTAAGTGAAGAAATCAGCGACGATTGGCTGCTCTCCATGCCCTCGGCCTTGTCAAATACGCTGGGGACGGAAGTTTCCGATGATGACCTGAGCCGACTGTTGGGGGATGACTTTGGTGAGGTGGGTGCGTCCAGCAGCCAGAGCTTCGAAAGCACCTTTGATGACCTTTCCGCCATCAGTACCCCAAGTACAGGCTGGTTGGATGATTTGGAAGAAGGCACCGCCAAACCGGAAAGCGCCGCCGATTGGCTCTCCTCATTTGGACACACTGAACCACCAGAAGCCATCCCGCAGACCCCACAACCCGAATTTGGTAGTCTTTTTGATGACCTATCGGAAATCGAGGCTCCCCGCACGGGTTGGTTGGATGATTTGGAAGAAGGCACCGCCAAACCGGAAAGCGCCGCCGATTGGCTCTCCTCATTTGGACACACTGAACCACCAGAAGCCATCCCACAAGCCGAGCAAATCCCTGATTGGCTAAGTGGCGATTTTGATGACAATGAAGCAATAGAGCCTCAAGTCACTGCCAAATCCGATATGGAAGCCCTATTTGGCGACCTCTCCGAAATCGGCGAACCACATACAGGCTGGTTAGAAGATGTCGAGAGTGAGATTGCCGAACCCGAAAGCGCCGCCGATTGGCTCTCTTCTATTGGTAAATCCGAGTCGAGCGCACCAATTCCGATGGCCGAACCCGCTGAAGAACTGCCCGACTGGCTGGCCGGGGTGGAAATTGAGGAAGAACCTGAAACTACTGTTGCAGGCTTCGATGATCTTTTCCAAGATATGTCGGTGGTTGCTGAGGAAAGCACAGGCTGGCTTGATCTGGATGAACAAGAGCTTGAAGAATCAACTGAAGCAAGCCTAGCCGCAGAGTGGCAAGATGACCTTCTGTTAGAAGAATCCGATGTTGAAAGTGCCGCTGCCCCAGATTGGCTGAGTGATGATATTCGGCTTGACACCTCCGATATTCAAATGGCAGGGGATTTTGATGAGCGTCCTGCCCGTGCCGCCGCCAAAGAATCTGAGGAGCGCAAGCCGGCAGACAATATTGATGTATTCCTTGCCTCGATCACAAGCGCAGATCAAAATCGCATCACCGACCAAACCGAGGCCATGATCTCTGAACTCGATCAACTAACGGGTTTTAAACTGCGTGAGCTAAAACCCGAAGAAGTAGAAGCGGCTACCCGTCCTTCGTCACCTGTGCCAACTACCTTGCCCGAAGAATTTCCAGATGAGGCAGATTTTGGCTTCGATAAGGCAGAAGTGACACCAGTTGCCCCCAAACGCGATTTGCCGGATACTAATATGGAATTTGATGATGCGTTCCCAATGCAATGGGATGAGCCAGCCAAACCAAAACAAAAACGGGGTCGGCGCTTATTTGGGAAACGCAAAGAACCTACCGTTGAGGTCGAGCCAGAGGCACTTCCGGTGGCTACACCCGCATCATTTGATTTTGACCATGACCCACCTTGGTTACGCCGACAAAAAGGGGCTGCACCCTCAATAGACTTTGATGAGTCAGCTTTTGGCGAGGATGATGACACGCCGCCCGATTGGTTTAAATAATTTTTGTGTTTTTTGTATCTCGTGTTGGCCTCTCATTACACCAGCCAACCATAAGGAGGATAGTCCGTCATGGGCGACATGCCAGATTTTGAGAACATGACACTTGAAGAGCAAATGCGTTGGTTGGAGAGCCTTGCGGCACGACAGGGCGCAAATCCGCAAGAATTTATGACCACAGCGGATATGTCGGTGCCCGAAATTGACCCCAACAGCGTGGTGATTGATGAACCCGGCTATGTCCCCTCCGAAAAATTCAGCCGTCCATTATCCGCCGCCGCTGGCCCAAGTCATCCCGTTGAAGAACCTCCGGAGGCCACCGAGCCTATCGAGGTCCCGCCGGCGCCACCTGTGGAGGCTCCAGCTTACGACTACAGCTATGCCGAACAGCCCACCATGATGGACTATTCATTCCAAGAACCACCTCCCATCGAACCAGTGGCTTCGGCAGCCCTTGATGCCAATGATCCCCTCGGTGGAATGGATCCAATGGCGTGGTTGGAAAGTCTGGCGGCGCGTCAAGGAGCGAATCCCAACGAATTCACCACTGCGGCCAACTATGAAATTCCCGAAATTGACCCCAACAGTGTGGTGATTGATGAACCCGGCTATGTCCCCTCCGAAAAATTCAGCCGTCCATTATCCGCCGCCGCTGGCCCAAGTCATCCCGTTGAAGAACCAGCCACATTTGAAACATCGGCAACACAACCCTACGAAGTTCCCGCCGAACAACCGGAGTTTAGTTTTGAAACACCCGCCGCAGCATGGGTACCCCAAGATGGCGAAATTCCGGTGGATGTTGACCCAATGGCATGGCTAGAAAGTCTCGCCGCGCGTCAGGGAGCAGACCCCAATGAATTTATGACGGCAGCCAACTATGAAATCCCTGAGATTGATCCCAACAGCGTGGTCATTGACGAACCGGGTTATGTCCCGTATTCGCCCTTTGAGACCACTTCTGGACAGTCATTTGCCAGTACCGAATCCTATCAACCACCCGTGCCATCCACGCCTCTGCCCGAGTCAATGGCCGAACCCAGCGAGGACACTTCGTCTTTATCGTGGCTTAGTGATTTAGCAGGCGACCAGAGCACAGATGTACCGGACTTCTTAAGCAGTTTGGCGGCAGATGACATCCCCGGCTTTGATCTTAGTTATGAACCCACACCCGAACCTGCCACGACCACCCCGCATATGATCACTTCTATTGAGGGGTTAACGGATGAACAAATCGCCGAGGCGCAGGCACACGGCACGATTACCCCCGAAGCTGAATTGGCATGGCTAATGAAGAAGGCTGAATCTTTAGCCGCCCTTAGCCCCTTGAATGACGAATTTGAGGCCACTCATCCCGTTGAGAGCGACGAAATTGCCCCCGGTCAAATACCAGACTGGTTGGCTGCTCAAATGCCGTCTGACCTCGAAGCGGCTCCGGTGCCAGAAGATACTTTCCCGGCCCTGATTGATGAGATTTTGCCGCCGCCAGCCCCAACCGATTTACCGGATTGGCTATCTGAAAGCCCGATTGTGCAGGAATTGCCCGAAATCGAACTACCCGAATTTACCCTAGAAGACACAACCAGTTTTGCCCCAATGCAAGATGAGATTCTAGCAGCCTCCGATTTTATTGCGGGTTATGCCCAAAGTGGGGATGATTGGGCGGCTGCGCTTGATGAAGAATATACCTTGCAGCATGAAAGCCTAACCCCGCCCGCCGAACCAGATTGGTATGCCGAGGCAGTCTCCAAAGTCGAAGACACCATGCCGGAAATGGTACAAACCGAAGCCCTACCGGAATTCGACATCAGCATGTTTGAAGTGCCCATTGAAACCGAAATTGTCGCGTCTGAACCGACTGATTTACCCGACTGGCTGCAAGAAATGAGCAGTCAAGTTGTTCCCACCGACAGTGATTTACCGGAATGGTTGATTGGCTCGCAGGTAGTCGAACCAGAGGCGATTTCAGAAGTTGCCACCCCGGATTGGTTAAGCGAACCCGTCATGGATCCGCTGAGTTTTGTGGCGGAAAATGCCCCATCTGAAGCCACCACTGCACAACCCGAACTCGCGTTCCTTGCTCCGACACCATCCGAGGCTGAGGCTGAAGAACATCTGCCGGCTGCCCAAGAAGGGGGTCTGCCCTCATGGTATCAAGCACCTATGGTTGAGACACCTCCTGCGCCTGTCTATGTCGCACCCGCCCAGACTGTCTATCAACAGCCGCCTGTGGTGATGACACCTACGCCCATGCCCAGTGTGCCGCCAACGGCACCTCCCATGCCGCCTGCTCCAGTTGCTGCCAGTTCACGCCAAGTGGCCCAACCTGTGCCACCGCCATCGTCGCCCGCCCTTGTTCCGGCTGGGTTTGCACAATACCAAGTCTCGCTGGAACAAAATCCGAGCGATCACCATACACGCCTGAATTTGGCCCGTGAATTGGAGAAAGTGGGCAATCTCAGTGCCAGTCTTGACCATTACGAGACGCTGGTCGAATCCTCAGCGGCACTCGAAGTGGTGGCCGACGATCTGTCCCGACTCGCCACCCGCCAGCCGCAAAATCCAAAGGTGCGCCGTCTGTTGGGCGACACCTATATGCGACAGGGCCGTCTACAGGAAGCACTCGACACCTATCGTGGTGCATTGAACCAACTCTAATTTACCAGCGCAGTCTTCTGAAATCACAGCGGGTTTTTTTATAGCCCGCTTTTTGTTTTCTAGTATATTTTCAGGGTTTTTAAGGTTTTAAGAGCGTCGCACTGTCCTGCGACCCCGAAACATGCTATGCTTATAGATAAGTTTCAAAATTGCCCATTTTGAGTAGGCAATGCTTTTACCAACAGGGAGATTCAAACGTTGGAACGCACATTGATTATCGTCAAACCCGATGCCGTACAGCGTGGCCTGACCGGGGAAATTATCCGCCGTTTCGAGGCACGTGGCCTGCGTATTGCTGGGATGAAATTTATTCAAATTAGCCGTGAATTAGCTGAAAAGCATTACGCCGAGCATGTGGGCAAGAAATTTTATGCAGGCCTCGTCAGCTATATCATCAGCGGCCCGGTGGTCGTGATTGCGCTAGAAGGCAAAAACGCCATCGAAGCGGCACGTGGCACGATTGGCAAAACCAACCCCGTCGAAGCTGCCCCCGGCACGATTCGTGGCGATCTAGGTATGGAAATTGGCCGCAATCTGGTGCATGGCTCCGATGGTCAAGCCGCTGCTGCTCGTGAAGTGGCGTTATTCTTTAGTGATGCCGAATTGGTCAACTGGACACGCGACACCGAACGCTGGATTTTTGAGTAATTTTTCGGGGGAGGGGCGTAAAATGTCCCTCCCTACCGACTTAAAATTTGAATAATGTGAATCTTTATGGATAAGTTTTTATGACAAAACAAATGGAACGGGTCTTAATCGTAGATGACGACGTTGAAGTACGGGACCTCCTAAAAGACCAGATTTTTCGCCCCACCCAGTACGAGGTATTAGAGGCGCGTGATGGGGTGGAAGGCGTGGCGATGGTCGAAAAGCGCAAACCTGACCTGATCTATATAGATTTGGTCATGCCCGGTCTCACCGGCAAGGATATGTTGGTGGCGATCAAATCCCGCCAATATACCGGGCCGATTATCGTGGGAGTCAAACGTGGTAGTGAAAAAGATGCGATAGAAGCGTTCCGTTTTGGCGCAACCGATTACATCACCAAACCCATCCGCGAAGCCGAGATGATGTCGGTGGTGCAGCGTGCCCTTGCCGATGTACGCCTGCGTAAAGAACGGGATGGCCTCACCGAACAACTCCGCAAAAGCAATATCGAATTGGAAGCCCGTATCAAAGAATTAACCACCCTCGCCACGTTGGGCCAAACCCTCACCGCCATGCGCGGCCTTGATGGGATGTTTGATGCAGTGCTGGCAGGTGCATTAGCCGTCAGTGGGGCGGATTACGCGACCCTCCTGCTGCAAGAACCCAATTCCCCCGATTTGATTCTACGTGCAGGCAAAAATTTGACGCTGGTCATGCAGGAAAAATTGGGCGAACCCATGCGCGATGAATTGGCGAAATTGGTGATGACCAGCCAGCAACCCCTTGTCGTCGAAGGCGATGGATTGAAGCGCTTTAAGCTCTCCCGCGATATTCTGGCAACCGTCTATGCCCCGATGGTGGTCAATGGCAAAGCGATAGGGGTGTTAACCGTCGGCAATCATCGCCGCAAAAAGGGCTTTGAAGACCGCCTCGGTGAAGTCATTAACACATTGGCCGATTACGCCGCGATTGCCATTGTCAACGCCCGCCTGTTTAACGCTTTGGAACAGCGTGCCAAAAGCCTTGAAGCCGCCTATAACACCCTAAAACTACGTGATCAGAAGATTTCGAGTGGGGTATTTGTCCCCTTAGGTCAAATGCAGGAAGCCCTCGCTAACCTTGCCAATATCCCTAAACTATCGCCCCAACTCTCGACCCAACTGTTGGACTTGACACAGAAAGCCGAGCAGATGCGTCTCTTGATCGGGCAGTTAACCTCTACCGACTCCACACCCTTATGAGAGCGGCTATTGGAAGGAACGGCTTGTTTTAAATGGTGGGTACGATTAACGCATTAGATATTCTGCTTCAAAATGTGAATACCCCTGTGATCGCTATTGACCATCACGAGCATATTTTATTCTGCAATCAAGCTGCCTCCCATCTATTTGGACTGGTCAATGCCTCCATTACAGGCCAAGCTCTCCGCCGTGTCATCAAAAACCCCGATATTTTGACTTTGCTTACTGAGGGGGAAGGTCAGCACACCCGCCGCGAGATCAATTTCACCGAGCGCAATCAAGTCTACAGTGCCGAACGGGTGGAATTACCGGGGGTGGGGTCGTTGATCATGATGCAAGACATTACCAACCTCAAAGAACTCAGCCGCCTGCGAAACGAATTTGTCGGCGCCGTCACCCGCGATGTGCGTTCCCCGCTGACCGCCATCATCGGCTACATCGAGTTATTGGAGCGTATGGGGCCGCTGAACGACCAACAGCGCAATTTCATTGGACGTATCATCTTTAGCGTCCATTCCATCACCGCCCTCCTCAATAATTTGCAGGAACTCGAAAAGGTTGGCGCGGTTTTGGAGACGGATCGTAAAGCCGTGCAAATGCAGATGATCGTCCAATATGCGTTGGAAGGACTGCATCAGCAAATCAACGAGAAATATCAGCAGGTCGAGTTTTACGCGCCGGAGAAATTACCTTTTGTGCTGGGCAACCCTATCCAACTACGTCAATTAGTCCATCAACTCCTCGATAATGCCATTAAATACACCCCAGCGGGTGGGCGCATCACAGTGGAACTCACCCCCGAAAGCGATTTTGTCTTATTGATTGTGTCGGACACTGGCATTGGGGTGCTGCCCGAAGATCAACCCTACATTTTTAGCAAGTTCTACCGCGCCAGCAATGTCGTCGGCGATACCGTCGGCACAGGCTTAGGGCTTTCGATTGTCCAAAGCATTGTCGAACAGCACGGCGGGCGCATTTGGGTGGAGAGTCAGGTCAATCAAGGCACAACCTTCACCGTCATGCTACCCTGTTATGGGGACGGTCATTGAAATGCGATTTCTACGCCTCCACCCCCGTCGTCAGCCACCCCAAAAATCGTGGTCAGTCGTGGCGGATTGTTCCAGTTCCTTTGAGGCCGAAGTGATTGCAGGCCTGCTGCGGACGGCGGAAATCCCGGTATTTATCCAGCAAGACGGCGCGGCCCGTGCGATGGGCATTACCATCGGTATCGGGGCAATTCGTGTGCTTGTCCCAACCCCCCTATGAAGCCGAAGCAATGGCCCTTTTAGCCGAAGATGAAACCCCGCCGCTGATTGATGAACCCGCCATCCAATTTCCAGATGATTATGATGACGACGATGAGGACGATACCCCCGATGAGCCGACTGTCTGAGCAGACCGACTATTTTGACCGGACATTTCGCAAAGAGGCTGTTGCCAACGAAACCATCCAGCGCACCACTTTTCAAGACTGCACCTTCACCGCCTGTTCATTTACCGAGGCCCATTTCCAAAACTGCAAATTCATTGACTGCCGTTTTGTGGACTGCGATTTAAGTCTGGTTACAGTCAAAGGGACTGCTTTTACCAAAGTTCAATTTGAACGCTGCAAAATGATTGGCATTGCATGGATTGACGCCATATGGGAGGCCATGAGTTCCGTCAGTTTTGTGGAATGCAATCTCAGCTATTCCAATTTCCGCGCCATCAAATTACACCGGGTTGTCATGCGAAAATGCCTTGCCCATGAGGTGGATTTTGCTGACACCATTCTGACCGAGGCCAATTGCACCGACACCGACTTTGCCGACAGTCGCTTTTTACACACCGACCTGACCAAAGCCGATTTTACAGGCGCGTCCAATTACACCATTGACGCCACCGCCAACACCCTCAAAAAAACCAAATTTTCGCTCCCCGAAGCGATTTCCCTCTTACGCAGTCTGGATATTGTGTTAGCCGAAGATAAAAACTAAAGGTGATTTTTTAGGCAAAGTTTATGCACCCAGAATTAGCCAAGATTGATGAAATTTATCGTTCAATTGAGGGTGTTGTACTCCCCAAAAGCATTGAATATTTAAAGAGCCTTTCCCAAGAGGAATTAGCGAATTACGCCAAAGCAAGAAATACCGCCTCAACAATCCTTACTGATACGATCAGTCGGTCTTTCAATATCATTCAAAACTTAACATCAGTAGAAATTATTGAGGCATATACAGAAGCGGGGATAATTCTAAAGCAAAAACTTGGCGGGTATATGTATCTCCATTTCGATCAGGCTTTTATTCCGACCATGATAAATGGCATCAAAAATGGGGATTCGTCTGCATATCTATTTTTAGGTCGGCTGTCAGAACACCTTCCCAGACCAGAATTGATTTCTTTAATCAGAATCGCGCTTGATTTGAAAGAAAGACGCTTGCGCGATACGGCTTTAGGGTTTACAGAGCAACTAAAAATCACCGAACTTATTTCCGAATTTCAGCAGTTAGAGACAGATGCCGATATAAACATATCAGAACAGGCCAAGAGAGTTCGAATGATTTTGGAAACCGAAAATCCCTGATCTCTACCCATCCTTACTTTTCTCCGGCACCGCCATCGGCTTAACCCGCAGATTGCCCAATTCTTCGCGCACCAACACCTGACCGGGATGCCCACCCTTTAATTTGCGGACTTGTCGACGCTCCGCCGTGATGATGTCCACTTTTTCTTCGCTGCGGAGTTTACTGTAATACGCAGCAAATCGGGCGGCCTGCTCCAAAACCGCCTGTGGCACTTTTCGCCCATTCGTTTTGACGACGACATGCGACCCCGCAACGCCGCGTGCGTGCATCCAAATATCCACATCTTCGCCTTTTTTGAAGGTCACATCTTCATTTTGCCGCGCATTCCGCCCAATCCAGATCACAAAGCCGTCGGGTGTGACATAGCGCAGTGGGCCGGACTGACCGCCTTTGGGATGCTGGACTTTTTTGCCCTGCCAGAACCCTTTTTTCATCAGGGTCTCTTGCACTTCCCCAATATCCTGCCAGTTTTCTGCCAAATCTAGGTCAGTTGCCAACTGGTCAAGGAATTCAATCTCATGTTCCACCTGTGCAATGTATTCCGGCACTTGCTGGCGTCCCCGTTTGGCCTTTTCATATTTCTCAAAATAGGCTTTGGCATTATCCAGCGCCGACAACTCCGGATCGAGTTTGATTTTCAGTGGGGGGGTGTCTACTTCATATTCGGCCTCAAATAAAGTCTGCCCCTTCTGGATGTTATATTGATACGCCAACAATAGTTCGCCTGCCATCCGCAAATGTTCAACATCGGCCCTTTCCACCAGTGATTTTTTCAGCGACCCCAACTTGCGTTCCAACTTCTTTTGGGCATTCTGGATTTGCAGCCGAATGGGTTCACGTGCCGCCTCATAAACTGCCCCGCCTTCCAATCGCCCGTAATACGAACTGAGGGCTTCACTGATGGTCGGCATGGCTTCCCATTCACCGAGATGCGTTAGGGGGTAGGCCGCCACCCCCAAAACTTGCCCACCCTCACCAACCGCCACCCCCGGCTGCCATTCGTTCCGCAGCAGGGAGCGCAAAAACGATCCTAGCGCCGCGTCCAACCCATACGGATTGACCTCCGAGGCACGCACATCCACCCGACCATAGGCGCGGAAAATCGCTTCTTTGGCAAGGAAGGGGCTAAATCCATACACGTTTTTGACCAGAACCGACCATGCTTTTTGATCAGGTTCACGCATCAGTAACGTATTCAGCACTTTGGGATTAAGATCAGCCGGATGGGTCTTGCCTTCCATCGGCGGCGGCGGCACATACGGATGTTTGGGCAAACTGACTCGATAGCGATTTTCGTCCGCCCCGACGCGACGCACACAGTCTGAAATAATGTCATTTTCGACCAAGAGCAAATTCGCCCGCCGCTCAATCATTTCCAGAATCAACTGGACTTCGCCGCCCTCATCTAGAAAATCAAAAATCAGCACCCGTTCCCATGCGGGTTGGCGTACCGCAATCAGTTTCATACCTTCCAAGCGATTGCGAATGAGTAAGCCCATTGTAGACGGCGACATCACCCCGCGCCGCAGTTTTTCCGGCGTAATCAACGCACGCGGGGCGGTGGTTTCGGCACACAACAGCAAATAACGCCGCTCGCGGTTAATGTAAATTTCCAACCCAAACGTATCATGGTCAAGCTGCACCGTATCTTGCACACGCCCACCCACCAACAGTTCGTTAAATTCGTCGGCGAGTGCGGCAGTAGTGAATGTATCAATCGTCATCAACAACCCTGCTTCATAACGAGTAACAAATGGACAAAATCGGTTAATTCAGATAATTGGTGTTTTCTTTAACGTGATGCTACAATGCCCGACAATTGTATAATTTAATTTTAATGTCTGTCGGGCGAATGATGTATATTGCGCGTATCGCTATTGGGTCAACTAATCCGGTTAAGTGTAACGCAAGCCAGCGTGTCCTGTCAGCCCTCTATCCACAGGCTGAGTTCATACCGATTTCGGTGGAATCCAATGTACGTGATATGCCCATCGGCGATGAAGAAACCCGACTAGGGGCGGTTAATCGCGCCCAAGCCGCCATGCAAGCCGTCCATGCCGATATGGGCATTGGCCTTGAGGGGGGCGTTCAAGAAACCGAGTTTGGTATGATGACCTGTGCGTGGTGCGCCATCGTTGATTTGGACGGTCGGATTGGCGTGGGGGGCAGTTCTTGTATCCGCCTGCCCGATACCGTTGCCAACCTCGTCCGCAATGGCATCGAACTCGGCATGGCGATGGATCAACTGACGGGCCAGCACAACACCAAACAAGCCGAGGGCGCGATTGGAATTTTGACCAACGGCCTAAGTTCGCGTCAAGAAGCATATGAGGCACTTATCAGGATGGCCCTTGCGCCATTTCTGCGACCTGCATGGTACAGTTAAACGCACTTCAAAAGAAAGGAGCCAAGCGCCCGATGCAGCCTTTTTATTTAATCCAACCCCATCGGACGCCAAAATTCTTGATGAACCGAAAATATCTGCTACCCTTAGCCCTTCTTTTGTTTACATTTATACTGGCGGCCTGTGGCGGTGGGGAGGATTTTTCCGCACCCAACCAGCCTAATCTCAGCTTGCAGGCAGGCGAACAAAGTGATGCGGGTTTGCGCACCGTTGCCTGCTGGCCCAAAGGCGAAAATAACGTTAGCTGCGAATTTACCAGTAACGCCGACAGTCCATCAACGACCTTAGCGGTGCAAGGTGGGCAGGCGGTGACAGTGGCGATTGCCAATCCTGAAGGCGTGGCCCTGCCCAATCAGGTGGTGATTACGTCGCGTGAGACGGATGCCGCCGGAAACCCGCTGTTTACCATGCAGATTGATCCAGCCCAGAGCACCGAATTTGTACTGGCCCTGCCCAGTGGACGCTATTTGTTGGATGTCACCGCCTATTATGCCGATATTGAAGGCTCAAGCGCGACGGTCAGTAATGTGTTCGCCGTAGATGTCGGTCAGGCAGTGGCTGGCAATGTCACCCCAGAACCGACGGAAGCCGTGACACCCGCCGCAACGCCTGAAGTCACTGCTGAGGTGACCGAAGTGGCAACCGAAGTGACGACACCCGAAGCCACAGTTGAAAGCACGCCAGAAGCCACTGCCGAAAGTACCGAAATCGCTACGGTGGAAGCAACTCCGGAGGCGACTGAGGCCACACCGCAGGCCACCGAGGATACCGGGACAGGTGGCGGTGATGAAACCGAAACGCCCGAGGCAACCGAAGAAGTGATTGAGCCAACCGCCGAACCTACCGAGGTCGCTACCGAACCTGTCAGCACCGAAGAGGCTGCTACTGCGACGGAGGAGGCCACTGAACCTGCCACGCCAATCTCTCCCATTGTCATCACTCCGGTTGCCACTGAAGCAGCCACCGAGGTCGCTACTGAGGTTCCTACGGCTATACCGACAGAGGAAGTGACGGAAGTCGTCGCCCCGCCGACCAACACTTCGACTCCAACGCCTTCTCCGACGACGCCTGTCCCACCAACTGCCACCTCAACACCAACCGCCACCCCAACACTGGGTGTCAGCCCTACCAATACCTCGGTGTTTGAGGTAGACGCCCCACCCGCTGCGGCATTAAAGGTATCGGGACGCAATTATCAGCCCGTCGGGTACGATTATTGTCGCCGCAACGCCTCCAATGAATTGGTGTGCGTCAAACAACCCTTTAGCGCTACCGGGTCAACCGCCACTTCGATTCGGGCCGCCCGTAATGCCGCTGCCAATATTCGGATCGAGGGTTCACGCCCAACCAGCATTGAGATCAATTACCTGAGCCGCGACACCCTCCAGCCAATCGCCTCTGAGACGCGCGTAGGCGATAACGTGGTGCTTTTTAATCTGGGGGTAGCCGCTGGTTCCTATATCCTCGCGGTGGAAATTGTGTGGCCGGATATGACCGTCACCTACTATTTCCAACTGCAAGTCTTGCAATAAGTGGTTCACGAGGCAGAATCACTCTGCCTCTAGTTTTATTGAGGAGGGCCATGACGAATGCACTACGGTTGACTATGCCATGCGTGGCTCTTATAATTCACAGTTTGCGGAATTTCATACTAATTCGGAGTCTGATTGAGATAAGCAACGCGCATTTGCTTTGAGTTGGGTTACAAGGAAGGTCTTATGTCTACGGAGGTACGTCGCTACGATACGGCCCCCGCGCCGCCGCCAGATGAAAGTTATTGGACGGCGTTGCTGGCTGAGGCTGATACTGCGATAGGGGGAATACCTCAAAACGGTACGAATGGTAAAGGGTATTCAGCCAAAGATGATTTTGCTTCAAAGTTTGATGAAGAGGGGAGTGGTTCGGGCGGATCCGCCGATTGGGAACAAGTTGAACAAGTATTTCGTTCGGATACGGTGGTTGAATTAGCAGCGATCGGCTACAACCGGGGGGGTATACTCGTCGAATGGGCAAGCCTACGTGGGTTTGTTCCGGCCAGTCAGCTTGTCGAATTCCCCTCAGATCATGAATCCCCCAATACGCGCCGTCAGGCCCTCATGAGTTATTTGGGCAAGACACTCCGCTTACGCATTATTGAATTAGATCGCGTACAAAGCCGCCTCATTCTTTCGGAACGTGCCGCACAAGCCAATGTCGGGGCACGTGACCAAGTTTTACAGAACCTCAAAACCGGCGATGTTTGTCAGGGCATCGTCACCAATTTATGCCATTTTGGTGCATTTGTGGATCTCGGTGGCCTCGAGGGGCTGATTCACATCAGTGAACTGAGTTGGGGTCGCGTGGGCCATCCTGCCGACATTCTGGAACGTGGACAAACCATCAAAGTCCATGTACTCGATGTTGTACCCACCGAAGGCCGCATCGCCCTCAGCGTCAAACGCCTCCAACCGGATCCATGGGAAACCGTCGAAAAACGTTACCAAGTCGGCAGCGAGGTCGAAGGGATCATTACCCATGTAGTAGATTTTGGGGCCTTTGTCTGCATCGAAAATGGCCTCGAAGGATTGGTGCATATTTCCGAACTGGCCGAGGGTCACTTTTTGCATCCCTTTAATGTGGTGCGTGAAGGCCAAACGGTCAAAGCCAGAATCTTGCACATTGATGGGCCGGGTCGTCGTTTAGGCTTAAGTTTGCGGCGCTAGGCTTGTCAGTGAAGGGCGCAGACACCAGCGCCCTGCTTGTTAGTGGGAGCAAGATCAGTGGAAAATCAAACCCTCACAGCCATTCAAGGTCTGCGAGTGGGTCATGCCCAAAATCTGGACGGGCCTACTGGTTGCACCGTGATTTTGTGTCCCCCCAATACAGTAGGTGGCATTGACCAGCGTGGCGGCGCACCGGGAACTCGTGAAACTGACCTTTTGCGCCCCATGCACCTAGTCCAGCATGTCCACGCCGTTTTATTAGCCGGGGGTAGCGCCTATGGACTCAATGCTTCTGCCGGGATCATGCGTTATCTGGAAGAACATGGTATCGGTTTCGATGTACGGGTAGGGGTTGTCCCTATTGTCCCCGCTGCCATTATTTTTGACCTCGATGTTGGCAACCCAGCCATTCGCCCTGATGCCTCAATGGGCTATGCCGCTTGTACGCAAGCTACTACAGACCCCGTGGCCGAAGGAGGTATTGGCGCTGGTACAGGTGCAAGAGTTGGTGGGATGTATGGGATAGAATTCGCTTGTAAATCGGGCATGGGCACAGCCGCCATTGAACTCGATAATGGTATCCGTATCGCAGCCTTGATGGTCGTCAATGCTGTCGGCGATGTAGTAGATGAAAAAGGTCAAATCCTCGCCGGGGTACGTCAGCCGCCAGAAGGAAAATCCTTCGCGGGTAGCTTGAACGCCCTACGCACCGTTACCAATCCCGCCCCAAGCACCAACACCATCGTCGGGGTGGTAGCGACCACTGCCCAATTGACCAAAGAAGAAACCAACAAAGTCGCACAGATGGCCCAAGATGGCGTGGCCCGTGCCGTTCGCCCTGCCCATACCTTGATGGATGGTGATACTATTTTTGCATTGGCAACGGGTAGTGCTGGTGTAGCCAATGTCAGTTTGATTGGGGCGTATGCAGCCGAAGTTACTGCACAGGCCATTCGTCGTGGTGTACAGATGGCAACTCCGCTGGCGGGTTTACCCATCGGCGCAGATTTTCAGCAGTCGTTAAAATGATTGAAGGGCAGTTTCCCGGTCCGTATGCACTTCAAAGAAGTTGTGCATCCCGGTAATTTCCAAAGTGCGCATCACCGCTGGCTGCGGGTTCAATAACTTCACAAACGGCTGGCTGCCTGTCTGACCCGCATTCCCCACTGTTTTGAGGGTGGCCCATCCCGCTTCAGGATCAGGTTCAACCTCATCTTTCAAAATGGCATACAAATTATGTAAAGCCACCAATCCCGCGCTGCTCATAAAGGTGAGTCCGGCAATATCCAGCAGAATCGCTTTAGCTCCGGCGGCATGGGCGGCGCGTCCAGTGGCAATCAATTCTTCATAATTCGAGCCATCCAATGCCCCACTCAGCGCAATAATGGTCACAGACACACGGCCTGACGCTTGACTTACCGTAATTTCCATAATGATTTCCCCCATGACTACCAGCAAGGTGTCTAGGGTTTTGTTCCTTTCTTTAAAAGTCTTACACATCCTCTGATAAATTCTTTTTAAGTGTGAGTTCGTTTCCCCCCTCAGTTGGAGCATGATACACCATATCATCGGTTAGGGTACGCATCATATGAATGCCCATCCCACCTAGGCCGCATTCATCGAGGGGGCGATTGATGTCCGGCGTGATATGCTGCGTCGGGTCAAAGGGCGGTGCTTGATCGGCCACACAGACACACAACTGCCCCTTGTCACGATCAACCTCAATCCGGACTGGCCCAAAGCCGCCATAACCATGCAAGATCGAATTGGTCACGGCTTCGTTGACCGCTAATAAGACGTCGGAAGTCTGGCTTTCGTTCGCACCCAACGTTTTAGCACAACCCTCAACAAACTCTCGAATTTCAGCAAGAGATGTCAAATCGGCCTGCCACTGTCGGGAACGTTTACCCGTCACCTGCAATACTCCACTCCAATACCTATCGGCCTTTAGGAAATTATAGCCCAATTCGCTCCACCAGCATTCGTCATTCGCGGGAGACTAACCCCTGCTCAATCGCAATCGCTACCGCCTCGGTACGAGTTTCAACATTTAGCTTGGACAAAATCGAACTGACATAAAATTTGATGGTGGATCGGCTCAATGAAAGCTGTTCGGCAATATCTGGGTTATTCATGCCTTTGACCATCAAAGCCAGTACCTCCAATTCGCGGTCTTTCAGATTGAAATTTGGGGCGGGAGGGCGAATATGAGCACTAATAAGAGCTTGTGCTGCTTCGGGGGCGAGCGTGGCCTTGCCTTGATGCGCGGCGCGGATCGCATTTGCCATGTCGTGAATTGAGGCGTTTTTCAGTAAATACCCTATGGCCCCGGCCTGCAAGCCTTTTTGAACGCTGTCCTCATCATGAAAACTGGTCAAAATTATCACCTGTGTCGCGGGGTAGGATTGTCGAATGGCCTGCGTTGCAGCGACCCCATCCATCATTGGCATAACCAAATCCATCAACACAACATCGGGCTGTAATTGCCCCACCAGCATGACCGCCTCTTTGCCATTGGACGCCTCGCCGATCAAGCTGAAATCGTCAAATGCCCGCAAAAACCCCGCAATACCTTCGCGCACCACATTATGGTCATCTGCAATCAGCACCCGAATGACGCTCTTCTCTGCCATAACCTACCCCAGTTAATCTATTGCTGACGTTTCCAGTGTAACACAATCGTCGTGCCCTGCTCAGGTGCGGTGTCCACTTCAAGCGTCGCTCCAATCATGTGTGCCCGTTCCTGCATAATCCCTAAGCCAAAATGACCGGGGGGCAGTTGGCTGGCATCAAACCCCACGCCATCATCTGCGATTCGCATGACCACTTCAGTTGCCGTTTGGTAAATGCCAATGGCAATTTCCGACGCATGGGCATGTTTCACGATATTGTTGAGGGCTTCCTGCGCGATGCGATAAAACACCACTTTGGCTTCCGGCGTTAGTTCAACATCCCCATCCAAGCTAAATTCAACATGCGCTTTTGTGCGTGCAATCGCTGAATCCACCAGATAGGGCAAAAGGGTCGCCAAATCCGCATTCATAAGGGCATCGGGGCGCAGTTCAAACAAGAGCGTTCGCATTTCCGCCAATGCCCCCTGCGTCAACTGATGAATCCGCTCTAGGCCGGGTTTGATTTTAGCGGGGTCGGAATCAGCCGTTAGCAGTAGCGTTTCCGCCATCATGCTCGCCGAAAAAAGCGTCTGATTGACCGCATCGTGTAGATCGCGGGCAATACGCTGGCGTTCTTCGAGGGCTGCCATTTCTTGGGACTGCTGATACAGCCGATAGAGTTTGAGGTGATTTTCGACACGCACCAGCACTTCTTCAATCTGGAAGGGTTTGGTAATGTAATCTACCCCACCGACACGAAAGGCTTTGATTTTGTCGAGGGTTTCGTCCAATGCGCTGATAAAAACCACCGGAATATGATGCAGCGCGGGGTCGGCCTTTAAACGTTGGCAGACCTCATAGCCGTTCATTTCCGGCATATTGACATCCAGCAAAATGAGTTCAGGGGTCGCGGTGTGGGCCACAATCAACGCCATCTGCCCCGTGGTGACAGCCCGAACTTTGTGTTTGCGTTCTTTCAAAATCGCCGATAACGTCTGCAAATTCGCTGTGTTATCGTCAACAATCAATATATCCCCACTGAAGTCATCCAAGACGTTTTTATACCTCTAATCATGCTAGATCAGAGGGCAGCCCCTATTCCCAACTCACTCCACAGGCGACAAAGGTTATCCTGAAGGGGGGTGAGGGAACATACCAGAATCCGCCCTCTTGAATTTTGCTCTGATTATCGGCCCGCAACCAGCCTTTGGTCAACTTCCTGTGCATTCATAATGCGACCATCACGTACTTCGACGACATGCGGCACTTGTCCGGCCAGATCACGGTCATGCGTCACCATGACAATTGTAGTGCCGTTGGCGACCAGTTCTTCAAACAGGCCAAACACCAGCCCCGCCGAGACCGTATCGAGATTCCCCGTCGGCTCATCGCCTACCAACACTTTTGGCTCATTGGCGAGTGCCCGTGCAATCGCGGCCCGCTGCTGCTGACCACCCGAAATCTGGCTGGGATACTTGAGCGCGACATCCGGCAAATCTACCCGTTCAAGCAGTTCCATCGCCCGCTGACGCCGCTCGCTGCCGTAGGTATTGGTGTAATACATCGGCATCATGACGTTTTCCAGCACCGTCAGGGTCGGCAGTAGTTGGAAAAATTGGAACACCACCCCTACATTTTTCCCGCGCCACTTCGCCACCGCGTTTTCGCTCATATTGGTTAGGCGTTGATCAGCGACATAGACCTCGCCTTTGGTGGGGCGGTCAATCCCGGTAATCATGTTAATCAGGGTGCTTTTGCCGCTGCCCGATGGCCCAACCACCGCGACGAACTCGCCTTCTCCAACCTGAAAATCTACGCCCTTAAGGACTTCCAATTGGCCCGCTTTGGTCTTATAGACTTTGCGGACATCTTCCAATGAAATCAATGGTTTCATGATGTTGTTTCCTGTGCTTGCCTTATGATTGCTTTTGTCGGTCTGGAAAATTAGTGAGTAGCCTTCGCCAATTTGAGCGCCCGCATTTCTTGGGTACGGGTATGGACAGCCTTGAGTTCGTCGGTACGGTGACGGGCAATTGCGGCGAGTGAGGTCTCATGAATTTGCCCGTGACTCAGTTCCAGAATCTTGGGCACATTCTTGACCAATTCACGGTCATGTGTCACGAAGATAACCGTGCTGCCGCGTTCGGCCAGTTGACGGAACATATGGAACACATTGGCTGCGCTCATACGGTCAAGGTTGGCGGTGGGTTCATCGCCGATAATCAGGGCTGGATTATTCGCCAGCGCCCGTGCAATCGCTACCCGCTGTTGCTGACCACCCGATAGCATGTCCGGGGTTTTATAGGCTTGTTCCTTAATTCCCAGCCGATCGAGTAGTTGCAGCGCGATGTCGTGACGGTCATTCGGTTTCCACATCCCGGCAAAATCCATCGGTGCGACCACATTATTGGCAACCGAGAGGGTCGGGAGCAGTTGGAAAAATTGGAATACGATGCCGACATTCTTGGCACGCCACTTGGTCAATTTGCGTTCGCGGCTACGTGTGATATTGACCCCATCAACCTGAACATGCCCACTGTTAGGTTTATCTATCCCAGTCAGCATATTCAAGAATGTGGTTTTGCCACTCCCCGATGGGCCAACGAGGGCAATCATTTCACCCCGTTGAATTTCGAGATTGACTTCATTTAAGACACTCACCGAACCGGCGGGTGTGTTATAGCTCTTGACCAGATTTTGGATACGGATGAATGCTTCACTCATGGTTCATTTAGCGTCCTAACCGCCAGTTTGGTTACGTTGTGATACTGCAAGTCTAGGCGATTCATGGGGGGCAATCATCGGGCAGGTGGTTGAAAATTTGTCCGACTAATGGCTGACCTATGTGGATTAGCCATGTGGCTAATAAAAAAATCTTCCACGAAATGGTTGACAAAATTCCAGAGGTGGTTATACTCTTTAAGTAAGTAAGGAAATCTAACTAACTAACTTAGTAAGGAGCTTTAACTTGAAGCGCAAGTCATATTTGTTCTTGACCCTCGCTGTCATCCTCGTGCTCTCGGCAGTAGCCATTCCTGCCAGTGCGAAGGAAACCGCTGCGCCTGCTCAACCCGCTGTGGCTGCACAGGACGCCGAAACACTCGAAATCTACATCACGGGTCTGACCGAAGATACCCAAACTTGGTTCCGTGAGACTGTCTTCCCTGCCTTTGAAGCCGATCACCCCGGCGTCAAATTGGAAATCCTGACGGGTGGTTGGGGTACGTTTGACACCGACGTCGCTGGCTGGATCACCACTGGTGAAGGCCCCGATATCGTTTACCTCGGCTCGGAATATGCCGCGACCTATGGCGATTTGCTGGCCGACATGGATCCCTATCTAGCGGATTGGGAAGACCTTGCCAATTTCCTGCCAGCCGCTTTGGAAACCGCGACCTATGACGGTCATCTGCGTGGTCTGCCCCTGCTGATGTCGCCTCGTCCGATCTTCTATCGCACCGACCTATTTGCGAATCCTGATGCCGCCCTGCCCGCCACGTTTGAAGAATCTCTTGCTTTTGTACAAGAAAACACCGTCGTCGGTGATGCTGGTGTCGAGAAACAAGGTTTCATGGACATCGGTGGTGGTTTGTTCGATGCCCAAGAATTCATTGGCTACATTTGGAGCGCCGGTGGTGAACTGTATAACGAAGACGGCACGAGCGCCTTTGACAGTGAAGCAACCGCCGAAGCCCTGCAATTCATGTATGACCGCCGCCGCGCCGTTCTACCCACCGAAGACACCCCCGGCTTGCCGCCCATCGAAGGCACACCTTTGGCCTCTGGTGTCGTCGTCAGCGGGATCTTCCCTATGTGGAATGTGCCCCCAACCAGCGACCCCATTTGGGAAAACGTCGCCATTGGCCCCTATCCAGCGGGCGCGAACGGGGAACAACTGATTCAGGTCTTTATTGACTGGCTGTCTGTTCCTGAATATGTCGAAAACAAAGAACTCGCTGGCGAATTCCTGAAATTCATCGGCAGCAAAGAATATGCCATTGAATTGAACACCGTTGCTGGTTTCACCCCCGTCCGTACCGACGCTTGGGATGACATCCGTGCTAATGACCCCGTGTGGGATCAACTACTTGGCTTGGCCGAAGAATATGGTCGTGGTTTCTCTGACATCCGTGCCAGTGCCGAACTGCGCCCCCTGATTGTCGAACAGGTCACGCTGTTCCTGACCGATCAACAGAGCTTGGAAGATACACAGGCCGCCCTGAAGGAAGCCTATGATTCTATCCTCGAAGCCAACGGCTATCTTGATTAATTGAGTTTACTTCGCAGGGGCGGTGTATCGGTTCTCCAGCCGCCCCCGCCAATATTTCCACAAGTATACTCCACCGCACTTATGATTGTTAAGTTTTTTGGAAAGGCCCTCACATGGCAAATCAATACCGTCTCGAAAATATATTCTGGGCATTAGGGACGGTTGCCTTTATTGCGATTACCAGCTACCTCATTGGCCTCGTGGCAAAGTTTCTGGTCAAGCTACGCGGATTTTCGGAGACGGAACAGCGCAAAGCATTCTGGGGAGCACTTTTTGCTGGCCCTTGGATCAGTGGTTTTTTCATCTTTGTCGCCGGCCCAACCCTTGTCTCGCTCTACTACAGCTTCACCGATTACAAGTTAGGCAAGCCCATTGAATGGATTGGGTTAGAAAATTATCGCGTGTTGCTCAAGGGCGAAGGCACCTATGGGGGACGCTTTAAGGGCGCGATGTTCAATTCTTTTTATTACGCTGCCATTGGTGTCCCGCTACAAATCGTTACCTCATTGGGTATGGCAATGCTGCTGAATCGTGAAGTCAAAGGTATTCGGCTTTTCCGCACCATCTTTTATCTGCCGGTTATTTTGGCGGGTGGCCCAGCCGTACTGTTGGCGTGGCGCTATATGTTTGCCACCAACGGTGGTTTTGTGAATGTCAGCCTACAACGTTTTGCCGACAGCTTTTTCCTATTTGACTATATTTACCGCTCGGTAGTCTATGTCATCGAGAGTCTCAACGGGTTCTATATCGGCATGGCGGTGCGCGATGATCCGATTGGCCCGCTAAAATACACCTTTCCGGCGTTGCTCGGCCTGTTCTTAATCGGCCCGTTGGCCTTCGGAGAATGGGAAGAAAGCAAACGGAACCGCGCCCGACGAATAATCGAAATCTTAGGAGCGGTGCTAGTGGGGGTACTCTTTTCCAAAGGGCTTGCTGCCAATCCGATTAACCCCGTTTGGACATATGCCTTTGGTCTCGCCGGAGTAGGCATCATGCTCTTAAACGCCCGCGCCGAAAAATGGAGCGCGATACGCACCACCCAAATTATTGCACTGGTATTAATTGCCGCCAGTTTGGTGATGACACTTGAGGCCGCCAATTTTGACCCGACCAAAGGCGATACTCCTAAATATCTAATCGCCCTGATCGTCGCAGCGCTTCCCCTGATTGTGCCCTTCTTTGGCAAATGGACGACCTTCACCACCAAGCTAATGTTAGCCGCTGCTGGTATCTTGGGTGTGATTATTTTTGTTTTGCTCATCCCCGGCCAATTGGATGGCGGGCGACTGGAATTGATATTCCGCTATCTGACCTTCCAATCCGCGATTGAACAACCTAACAACATGGAATATCTTGAAGAGGTATTCCCATTCGAAACTATTTCAACCATGTGGTTCTATGGCTCAATAATCGTGGTGGCCGCCATAGCCGCTCTGTTGCACGAGCGCTACCCCAAACAACGCAGAGTATTTTTGTATGCCGCGTTCATCTTTTTTGCGCTGATTGCCCTCAATTCTTTCTTGGATACCCGTCGCTATTTCCAAGATTTTGCGGATATTGCAAAGGCGAACGGCAAACCCAATTACCATTTTGCCCGTTTCCATGAATTTGCCGATGAATACCCAGAGAATAGACGTGTGCCATTCTGGTTGACCAACGATATTTGGTCGAAACCTTCGCTAGTTCTGATTACGATGTGGAGTTCCGGCGCAGGTATGTTGATTTTCCTTGCCGCGCTCAAAGGTGTACCACGTTCGCTCTATGAAGCGGCGGAGGTAGACGGTGCAAGTGGGGTGCAAAAATTCTTCAAAATTACGCTGCCCATGATTTCCCCGGCCCTGTTCTACAACATCGTGATTGGGGTGATCGCATCGCTGCAAACCTTTGAGATGGTTTTTATCATCCGCACCACCGAAACCGAATCAAGTCTCATGTCGGCGGCCTTTTTCCTCTATCAACGCACCTTCCAACAGTTGGAAATTGGTCAAGGGTCGGCGGCATCATGGATTTTGGTGGTCATTATTGTCGGCTTAACGGCGATGCAGTTCCGGTTTAGCAAATGGGTACACTACGAGGCGTAATGCGATGGCAAATGTATTAACACTCAAAACTGTAAAACTCGATCAGGTAACGCCACGTTGGTGGCATCGTCTCGGTGGAATTCGCACGGCCATCTTTTACGCCGTCATGGTAGCGATTTCGGCCTTTTCGCTGTTTCCGCTCGTTTGGATGGCGGGTACATCGCTGAAAACAGCTGAGGAAGCCAATCGCTCCCAACTGAACATCATCCCCGAAGATGCCCAGTGGGACAACTACACCCATTTGCTAGAAGATAGTGCCTTCCAACGTGCCTATCTCAACAGCGTCTTTGTCACCACAATGGTACTCATCGGCACCACTGTGTCGGTCTCATTGGTGGCCTTCGCCTTCAGTCGTCTGGAATGGAAAGGCCGTAATGTGGTCTTTGCGCTGATGTTGGGGACACTCATGATTCCCGATCAGATGACGATGGTGCCTCAATATGTGCTGTTTTTTAAACTCGGTTGGTTGCGCAGTTTTAACCCCATTACCCTACCCGGCTTTTTTGCGGGGGGCGCGGCGCTCATTTTCTTACTGCGTCAATTCATGATGACCATCCCCAAAGAAATTGATGAGGCTGCCATGATGGATGGAGCCAATCCGATACAAACTTGGTGGTATATCATCATGCCGCTGTGCCGTCCTGCCATCGCCACCATTTCGATTTTCCTATTCGTTGGCAACTGGAACAGTCTGTTCAGGCCGATTGTCTATCTCAAGCAGGCCGAATTGACCACCATGCCAATCTATGTGTCCCTATTGAATAACAATCAAGAGTCACCCATCCCATGGCAAAACATTATGGCGGCCAGCGTGTTGTTTGTGCTGCCTGTGTTGGTGACATTTATCCTTTCCCAGCGGTTCTTTGTCGAAGGAATCACGCTGACAGGTTCCAAAGGATAATCAGCTGTGAAACAACTCATGGTGAGCTTTAAAGGCTACACCGCCCCCCAAGAAATTTTGACTGCCGTCCGGCGCGGGGACATCGGCACATTCTGTCTGTTTACCTATCAGAATGTCGAATCCCCTGCCCAACTGCGCGAACTCAATCTATCCCTTCGCCAAGCGGCCCAAGCTGGGGGACACCCTCCGCCGCTGATTGGCATAGACCAAGAGGGTGGTCAATTGATTGCGATTTCCGGTGGCGCAACGGAACTCCCCGGCAACATGGCACTTGGCGCGGCCCGTTCGCCTGAACTCGCGGAAAAAGCGGGGCGTGTCTTGGGGCGGGAACTGCTGGCGATGGGGATCAATCTCAATTTTGCCCCCTCGTTGGATGTCAATATCAACCCGGATAATCCTGTTGTTGGGATTCGCTCCTTTGGCGACGATCCTGCCCTTGTTGCCGAACTCGGTATTGCCCAGATTCGTGGGATGCAGGCTGAGGGGGTGATTGCTACTGCCAAACACTTTCCCGGTCATGGGGATACTGGGGTAGATTCGCATCACGAAGCCCCCGTGATAGACCATTCACTAAATCGGATGCGCTCCATCGAATTGTTACCCTTCCAAGCGGCCATTGAAGCAGGCGTGACAGCCGTCATGACCAGCCATATTTTGTTTACCACTGTAGATGACCAAAAACCTGCTACGCTATCTGCCAAAATTCTGGAAGGGCTGCTGCGTGAACAAATGGGGTTTGACGGCCTGATTATTTCCGACGCGATGGACATGTACGCCGTTGCGCGTTATGGCTGGCAAGAAAGTGTCGAAGCCGCCCTTGAAGCGGGTAATGACTTGGTACTGCTCGGTCATTTGCCCAACCAACTGGAATTAAACCGCTTGTTAAAGCAGTGGCATCGTCCAGATGCTGAAGCGCGTATCTTAAAAGCGCGTCAAGCCTCACCCGCCGAACTGCCTCCGCTCAACGTGGTTGGCTGTGCGCAACATCAAGCCATTGCCCAAGAAATCGCGGATCGTTCGATTACCCTTGTCCGCGATCATGGAATGCTGCCCCTGCACCCGTCTCCCGATGCGCAAATTACGGTTATCACCATCCGCCCTACCGATCTGACCCCGGCGGACACCTCATCTCAGGTCGCCATGACACTTGGCGCGGCGCTCAAAAAACGCCATCCGCACGTCAATACCTTTGAAATTTCCTATCGCGCGTCGGAAAAAGAATTGGCTGAAGTGTTACAGGCCACCCGCGAAGCCGATATTTTGATTATGGGTACAATCAATGCCGAACAAGACCCACAGCAAGGGGAATTAGTTCGGGCCATCTGGGAACGGGGTCAGCGGCCTATTGTCATCGCCATGCGCACTCCCTATGATCTTGCCTCTTTTCCAATGATTGAAACCTACCTGTGCGCCTATGGCATCCGTCAAGTAACCACCGAAGCCATTGCCAAAGTGCTGTTTGGCGAAATCGGCGCGACGGGCATTTTACCTTGTGCTATTCCCGGCATGATGACCTCTGGAGGCTGATATGATTCGTGCATTACTGCTCACCAGCCTAGTTGTTGCAATATTGTTCTCAGCAGGCGAGTTGTCGAATGCCCAAGACGCTGAACCCTCATGGTGTGTGTCGGTCTGGTATCCATCCTCCGAAGAGCCAACGGGTATGGACAGCATCATGAACAACCTTGATGTGATTGATACCGTCCACCCCTTTTGGTACAACGGCCTTGCTGATGGCTCAATTCTGCCCTCACTGGACGCCGAGGATGCTGATGAGTTGGCGGCATGGCGTGACGCGGGGCTTAAAATTGTTCCGAGCATTTGGGACGGCGGTTTCTCACAGGCCATTCACGACCCCGCTATCCGCGAAAAACACATCCATGAGATCGTTGCCCTTGTCGAACGCATGGAATACGATGGCATAGACGTGGATTATGAATCCTTCCAATTGGCGACCCGTGACAATTTTTCGATTTTTATTGAAGATTTAGCCGCCGCCCTCCACGCCCATGATTATTTATTGACCATCGCTGTCCACGCCAAAACCGAGGATATGGGGCAGTGGGAAGGGGCTGCCGCGCAAGATTGGGCACGTATCGCTGCCGCTGTAGACGTTTTTCAGATCATGACCTACGATTATCACAATAGTGCTGGCGAAGCTGGCCCCATTGGCCCACCCCAGTGGTCGCATGATGTCATTGCCTATGCCGCCACTGTCACTGACCTTTCCAAAGTCCGCTTGGGTCTGCATTTCTACGGCCTCAGTTGGAAACGCGGCAATCGCGCCGTATCCATTCCCTATAGCAGCGTGCAGCGTTCCATCGAAGCCTTTGATCTAGCCTTTACCCGTGACCCCGCCGATATGGAAGCGCGGCTGGATTTTAAAGCCCCCGGTCTGCCTGCCCAAACCATTTATGTCGCCGACGCGATTGGGCTAGAATATAAACTCGACCTAATTATGGAGGAATTCCCAGAGTTGGGTGGTGTAGCAATTTGGGGAATTGGCGGCGAAGACCCGGCCAATTGGGGTATTATACGTGACATGCGACCTGCATCTTGTAAGCAGGCCTAAAAGAACCTTTGTATCATGACCGCCAGTAAAGCCACCCGCGAACAACTCCGCCGTCATAACCGACAGCTTATGCTGCACGCGGTCTATTCGGGCTTGGCGGATAATCGCGCAGCATTGGCCCAAGAAACAGGCCTTGCCAAACCCACCGTCTCAGATTTGATTGGTGAACTTATAGAAGAAGGCCTGCTCATCGAAGTCGGGCGTGGGCAATCCACCGACAGCGGCGGCAAACGCCCCACCTTGCTCCAATTTGTACCCGATGCCCGTCAGGTGATTGGCATCTCACTGGATGTAGACCGGGTACGCGGTGTGTTGTGCAACATGGCGGGCAAAATCATCGCCCAACATCACGCCAACCTGCTCGACATCGAAGGCCACCCCGTCATTGATATTGTGCAGCACGTCATTAATGGCCTCATTGCCCAATTAGATGCCCCTTTGCTCTGTATTGGCATCGGCGTCCCCGGTATTGTTGAAAATAGCAGTGGCCTTGTGCGTTATGCCCCTCAATTCGGTTGGCACAATCTGCCCCTCGCGGATATTTTGACCGACTGTTTCCACGTCCCCGTCTATGTTGCCAATAAAGCTGAAATGGCGGCGATGGGCCAGTTTGCGTTTGGAATGCCCAACGATTCACGCAGCCCGGTGGTGGTTCTGCTCAATAGCACCATCGAAATCGGCATGGTATTGGGTGGCGCGATTTATCACAACGGCGGGGACATCAGCAGTTTGCACGTCAGCCGCCATATAGGACAACACAGCGAAACAGGCCGTCTTGAAACATTCCTCAGTTGGCCCTATCTCAAACGCCGCGCCGAACTTCTGCGTCAAGAATACCCTGATACCACTTTGCCCATTACAGGCTTGACCTTCATGCACATGCAGTATGCCGCCCTGCATGGTGATGCTGCCGCTCAAACACTCGTCGAAGAAATTACCGACATTTTGGCCCAAGTCTTTAGCTGGGTTATCGCCATGCTGCGTCCCGACCACATTTCGCTGGCGGGGGGGATTGTGGACTTAGGCGAAACGGTGCTCAATCGTATTATGGAGAAAGCTGAATCACTGGTACAGCCCGAATTAGTCCAATCGGTAAAATTCTCACTGGCCGAATCTTATGAACTGAGCGCATTGGGAGCAGTCGCCGAAGCCCTTCAAAATGAACTAGGGCTGGTACGATGAAAAAACCAACCATTGGCATCATCACCAATAACCAATATGGGGTTTTCCAGCGTAACATTCTGGCCGGGGTACATGAAATCGCCCGCACCAACGGTTATGATGTGTTGATTGATTCGTTAGCCGAAGACCCGCTGCATCCGCGCCTTGTATCCCTAGAGTGGCAAAAATTGACCGGGGTGATTGTCATCGCCAACGCCGCCTCCGACGAACTTCTGAGTCAGATTTATGAGTCTGGCAAGCCAATTTCGCTGGTCAGTCATCGGGTTCCCGGTGTTCCCATTCCCGGTGTTACCTCCAACAACAATCAGGGTATTGCGGAACTGGTTAGGCATCTGGTCAAAGGGTGCCATCGGCGCAAATTTGTCTATATCCGGGGTGAAATAAATCAAGATGACGGCATCCAGCGCGAAACCGTGTTCCGTCATGAACTCATGCGTTATAACCTAGCCGCTGAAGAAATGTATTTTGTACGTGGAGATTTTGACCCGGAAGTGGCCGCCGCCTCCATTCGAGAACTGCTTGAACACCAAGTCCATTTTGATGTGATCCTAGCGGCTGATTATCAAATGGCGATTGTGGCTGTCGAATTATTACAAACCGCTGGCATTAAGGTGCCAGATGATGTCTCAGTGGCAGGCTTCGGCGATGCCCCGGCTGCACAGGCCGCTGGCTTAACAACCGTCTCAGCCGATATCATAGAATTAGGTCGCCGCGCCGCCCGTCAATTGATCGGTCAAATCAATGGTCTGACCATTCAAGGCGTGACCACCCTCAGCGTACAATTGATGATTCGAGATACAACCTGCGCCGCCCAATAGAATTGAGAGTCAAGCATGTATATTGAACAAGAAATTGCCGAACAGCCTGCCGTTATACAACGCCTATTGGATGAAGAAAGCATCACTGCTCGCCGTATCGCTCAAGCCATTCGTGACTTTGACCCCGCTTTTGTTTGGATTGCGGCACGTGGCACATCCGACAATGCGGGCCGTTATGCTCAATATTTAATGGGCATTCAGGCGGGCCTGCCTGTTGGGTTGGCAACTCCCTCCGTCCATACCCTCTATGAAACAACTCCCCGCTTAAATAGAGCGCTCGTCATCGGCATTTCACAGTCCGGTCAATCGGTAGATGTCAACCAAGTCGTTCGAGATGCGCGGGAACAAGGCGCGTTGACTGTCTCCATCACCAATAATCCTGACTCCCTAATGGCTCAGACCGCCGAATATCATTTACCCCTTCATAGTGGGCCGGAATTGAGTATCGCGGCCACCAAAACCTATACCGCCGAATTAACCGCTGTGGCGATGCTAACGGCGACCCTTGTAGACAAAACCGAATTGAATGAGGCATTGGCCGAACTCCCCACCAAAGCCGTCGAAACCCTCCGCCTTTCCGAAAATGTGTGGTCGTGGGCCGAACGCTATCGTTACGCCGAACGCTGTGCCGTGATTGGACGGGGTTATAACTATAGCACCGCCTTTGAAATCAGCCTGAAACTCAAAGAACTCTGCTATTTGACCTGTCAAGAATATAGTGAGGCGGATTTTCGGCATGGCCCGATTGCGGTAGTTGGCAGCGGCTTCCCGGTCATTAGTGTCGCCCCCGCAGGCAAAACGTTAGCATTGATGGTGGATTTGTTGGAGAAATTGCAAGAGCGCCAAGCCGAAAACCTCGTCATCTCCAATGAGCCATCAGCCGGGTCATTTGCCCAGAATTTTATGCCGATGCCACCCATTGCCGAGTGGTTAAGCCCTATTTGTGCCGTAATGCCCGGTCAAATTTTGGCGATGAGTTTGGCAAAGGTCAAAGGTTATCCGGTGGATCAACCGCGTGGCCTCACCAAAGTGACCATTACAACCTAAATAAATTTTCGCAGAATTTTGGTTGCAAACGACGCCGCCAATCCATAGGCCACATGAGCACCAAAGCTATGTACATGTAATTTAGGTGGATAGGCAGTTGGTCCATCGGCAAGTCCCAGCAGCGGCATCGCCAACTCATCACCCAGCAAGAATAGACTGCTTCCAAGCACCAAGCCATTTTTTGCGTCAGGTTTATTTCGCCGCCTTTGCAATATACCGCTTATCCCACTCATCCCTAAGCTGATGATCCAATGCACAAGGTAGCTAAGGAAAGTGCGGGTCTGTTGGGATTGCGGCGGACGACCCATCAAGGTGCGATAGGCAATGCGCCCAATTGCGGCAGTCGAAGACTCCCCTCGTTTATGCTGCTTGCCTACGATGGAAATTGAATCGAGCGGCTGTTCACCAGCATAATTGGTTTGATTCTGCCGGGGGTCTTCACCCGTAATTGCAGTCACCGCTTTCCAATAGGCAGCCATCGCAGCAACACCCGCCGCTCCACCAACCGTTGCTGTCAGCAGGCTTCGGAAGTAACCTAAATCTCGTTTGTTTCTCCGCCAAATATTCTGTTTTGCCATCGTCACGCTTCCAATTTTTGGGCCTTGAATCCCACTTATAACAACTCCTCGCAGAAACAGCATCCCCCATGTGTCTCACCTCAGATTAGGTGAGATGGTGCATGGGTTCGGAGGCAATCCGCGATTTAATGGTCAAAACTCGGCATGAGAGACAGCCATTGCCCAACTTCCAATTATTTATTCATGATAAATGGCCGCGAATCCTCACCTTGTTTGGCATTTTTGCCTTATCAATGGTGTTGTATTGGCACGCCTCCCAACGCGGCCTTGCCTCCGTCAACACTGACATGAAAGCCCATGATCAAAGCGCCTATATGGGTTACGCCAAAAAAATGTATCGTACACAGGGCAATTATCCCGGTGATGGCGCACGTGCTCCCCTCTATCCGGCTTTGTTAGCCACCCAATACTCCCCCAGATTATCCGAGGAGACATTTTTTGAACGGGGCAAGCAGTTAAATGTCATCCTCTCAATGGCGCTGCTGGCGGGGTTATATCTGATCTTTTTACGCTATCTTCAACCCTTTGCCGCCATAAACTTATTCCTGATAACTACCTTCACTCTGTTCGCTTTTAAAGCACCCTATTTTCAACCAGAACTCCTCTACTACTTTGTCAGCTTCTGTGCCTTCTTAGGGATGTTGAAGCTCATCATGGAACCTGATTGGCGGATTGGCGTTTTGACCGGAGAGCTTTTAGGTTTTGCCCACCTAATTAAGCCCTCTGTTTTGCCCGCCATTGGGATATTCGGGATGGTATATATCGCGCAATGGGCCTTCCGCGCTTACGCCAATCGTCGTCATCTCCTCTCTAAATCATATCCCATCCCATTAGCCATACTCCCCCTCGCCATGTTGGAGAGGGGGATGGGGGGTGAGGTAAATAGCTGCAATCACCATCACACCACACACCAATCAGTCCAATATGCTGCACTGACAGGCTGTTGTGTCATTTTGATGTTTCTACTGGTGGGTGCGCCCCAGTTTTATCGCAATAAACAAACCTTCGGCTCTTATTTCTACAATGTCAATTCGACCTTTTATGTGTGGTACGACTCGTGGGCTGAGGTGGCACAGGGGACACGCGCACATGGAGATCGGGAGGGATGGCCCGACATGCCCGCCGACCAAATTCCTACCCTCGCCACCTATCTCCACACCCACACCCCACATGATATTGTGCAGCGTTTCCGGACAGGATTAAAAGAATCCAAAATCAAGCATTGCAAGGAATTCAATTATGGCTACTGTCGTTATGTAGAACTCTATTCGTGGGCAGCGTTGCTATTAGGTCTCTTGGTACTTCCAATTTATGGAATACGCTATTTTTTCGCGGGGGTCTTCTGTTTACTCTATTTTGGGGCATATATGCTGCTGTATGCGTGGTTTGTACCGATTAATGGCGGTCAGCGATTTATGCTCAGTCTCTTTTTGCCCTTTATGTTCCTGATGGCCCTTATCCTGAACGACCCCGTGATTCGCCGCGCCTCAATCGGAATTTCACCCCGATGGCGCATACGTTGGGTAACACTCATCAACTGCTACATCATTGCCCTGCTGGTTCCCGACATCTACATCATTCTCACCAGCCGGATTATGGCCTTTAATGCGGGGGGCTAAACGTTTTCAGCAAATAGGTCTGGGTTTCTTTTTCGCCATTTAAATCATAGACCGCCAGCCAGACATCATATTCTTCGCCCCTGACCAGCCGACTGCACGGAAATTGCAGTTCAACCCTCCCCAATGTCGGCACATACGGCGTCCATTTTTCCTGCCCAAAGGTATACCCTGCCAATGGTTGATCGCGTTGGGCGATGCGTGTTTCTTCGTCATCTATCAAGCTGATGCTCATCATCGTCGCCGGATAATCCGTGTCGCCCCGCCACCACCACGTATGCACCATCACACTGCAAAAATCCGTTTCCATCTCCGTTTCCGTTGCATGTTCGGCCCGCTCATCAAACGACGTATACACCTCAAACCCCAACAGGGCTGGTCCATCCGGCTGCACCCGCAAAATACCCGGATAGCCCACGATATGATCGAATAGCGACTCCTTGCCCGCCGAAATCTGATATTCGACCAGCGTCACCTCGTTGTATACATCCGGCACAGTCGGCCCCATCCACACCCGCCGCTGTCCATCGCTTAAATATTCTGGTAGCGCGAACGCCAGCATCGTTGGATCCATCGTATTCCCCTGCCACGCCAGCACCCAGATATGCTCTGTCTGCGGAGTCAATATCAATGCGAGGCTGTCCACCGCCTCAAAAAACGCTACCTCATGACTGACATCGGTGATTTTGTCGCGGGGAATCCCAGTATAGGGAATCGGCGCATCATAATATTCAGCCGCCGTAAACAAGGTGCCGTCCTGCAAAATCAAAATATCATTCGGGTCGGCCTCCCGCTGCAAAATTTCAAACGCCTGCCGAAAATCCCCCGAATATTCATCCTCCAGCGTCCCACCCAATCGCGCCAGTATCCCTAAACCAAGCATCAACCCAACCAGCACGCACCCTTTCCAAACACGCATAGGCAACCAATCATAAATTTGGCTCAACCCGCCCGCCAAAATCAGCGCAATCGCGGGCCACATCACCCACGCATGACGCCCCGACAACTTGCCCTCGATTTGATTAACCGAAAAAATTAACCCTGCCAGCGGCACGACCACCAGTGCCACCGCCAAAACGAACCCCTCGAGCCGATATGCCCCTTTTTTCTTGCCTATCACCCAAACCAGTGCCGCAATACCTGCCGTCGCCACCATGCCCCATGCCATTTGCCGTGCTGGGTCATCCAAAATTTTCTGTCCAAATGCCGCGAACCCCGTATAGGCCTCAAACGCCGTTCGCCACGACACCTCACCATAAAACGCTGTGCCTGCATTAAAATCCCGCCCCGCCAGCGCAATCAACCAAGGAGCAAACCCAAGCGCCAACCCCGCCGGAATCAAAACCGCCGGTTTAAATCCGCGCCCCCGATTTTGCAGCAACCGCACCCCGACAAAAATGCCCTGCGCCGCCACACCCAACCATGCCGTGTAATGGGCATAAACCATGAGCAGCGTCACAACCAGATACGCCCCCAACAGTTTCCAGCGGATACGCCCGACACATAATTCCCACAGCAGCAGACATGATAGAATCAGCAGGGCCAGCGCCAGTGCATACGTTCGCACCTCACCCGCTGCATAGAGAAAACTGCCCGACCCCGCCAAAATAACGAGCGCCAGCACCCCGCCTATCATTTTTCCCGTCACTCGCTTGCCCAGTGCATAAATCCCCGCCGCCGCCAGCCATGCACCAAACGCCGAAAACAGCCGCAGCGAAAATTCGCTTTGACCCATTGCCGCAACCCATAATTTCAATAGCCAAAAATGGAGGGGCATCTGATTATCAATATTGCGCGACCAATCCCAGATGGTTGACCACGAACTGCTGGCGAGATAGGCATTGACCGTTTCGTCGTACCAAAGGCTTTCGTGCGGAAAGTTAACCGCCAGCCAAAGGAAAACGCCGAACAAAAGTAGGGTAGGAATCCAAAGACGGGTGTTACGATTAGGGGCGTTGTTTTTTGAGTTTGAGTGAGACATGGCGGCAATTATACGGGCCTGACCCATCTGGGTAAACACTTGACACCCGCCGCTTGCAACACTAAAGTCTAACGTCGAAACGAATGAAACCATTTGAGAGAGATGATGAAAAAGATACAACCAATTCCGGGCCTGCTGTTGCTAATTAGCACGTTGATAATGGCCCTATTTCCAATTGCCAACCACAGCCGCGCCCAAGACTCTATCCAAGCGCGTGTTATCCCCCAATTACTCAATGTGCGGGATGTCCCCGGCCCCAATTCTAATGTGATTGGGCAGTATCCGTCCGGTACAGTCGTCAATGTACAGGGGCGTGAAGATCAGGCCGATAATGGCGGTTTATGGGTATACGTCGCCCCAGTGGGTGGCAGTTTAACGGGCTGGGTCTTGATTGATTACCTCGAATTCCAACCCGGCGTCAATCTCAATTCAGTTCCGCTGTCCAATGCGACGGGCACAGGTTCAACCGCACCGAATAATCCCACTACACCATCCGACCCCGGCACAACCACTGCTCCCACAGGCGCGGTAGCAGGCACAACCATTGGTCAGGTCAATTTTCGCGGTGGCCCCGGCACAAATTATCCAATTCTCCGCCAACTGGGTCGAGGTACAGCGTTTACTCCCAATGGCCGCACCGCCAACAGCCAATGGTATCGCGCCGCGATTGATGGGCAAGAAGGCTGGCTGTTTTATCAATTGGTGCGGGTAACAGGTGATGTCAACAGCCTGCCCGTCATCGAGGTCGCCCCACCAACCACCAATAATGGCAATACGACAACGCCGTCTAGCAATACTTCTGCCCCCGCCGCACCATCCAGCGTTGTCTCAAACATCGGGGCACGCGCCCGTCAAATTTATGTGCGCGGCCAACAGTTGGGCAACCGCCGTGATGTCTTCTCCAAAGTCGGCGACAGCGTGACCGCCAGCTCCTTGTTTTTGAATCCGATTGGCTCCGGGGGTCTGCGTCTCGAATCCTATGGCTATTTGCAGCCTGTGGTGGATTTTTTCTCGGTCACAGGCGCACGCACGGGTAATTCCTTTAATAACGAAAGTTTGGCAGCACGTGGTGGCTGGACAACCTATGATGTCCTCAATCCCGAACTCGCTGTGCCGGGGGTTTGCCAAATCGGGGAGACGCCATTGGCCTGTGAATATCGTGTGGTCAAACCCGCCGTCGCGCTGATTATGTTCGGCTCGAACGATACCGCATGGGTAGACAGCGCCAGTTATCGCGCCAATTTGCAGACCATCGTGCAAACCAGCATGGATATGGGCGTGATTCCCGTCCTCAGCACCATTCCCGACCAACTCGGCTCAGGCGTCAACCGTGTCACCGAATTTAACAACATCATCCGCAGTGTGGCCCGCGCCAACAACATTCCGCTGTGGGACTATTGGCAATCCCTTCAATCCCTGCCGAATTATGGACTCAGTGGCGACGGCCTACATCCAAGTTTTGACCCCACCCAAGAAACAGGCATCTTTACCCCTGACGGCCTGCGCTTCGGCTTTAACATGCGTAATCTAACCGCCTTGATAGTCTTAGATGCCCTTTGGCGAAAGGCACTGTACTAACGAGAAGTCGTATGGTAGAAAACAAAGAAGCCATCACGCAAGAAAAAATTTATCGCACAGAGTTCCGCTGCGGATGCTTCTTTGTCTGTTTTTTCTTTATAGCCTTAATAACTTGCCCTTTCCTGTATTATGGCGTGCTGAGAGTCAAAAACGAAATTGAAGTATATAACCATCAAAACAAATGGGACGATCACCGCTTAGAAAATTACGCTTTTGAAATTGGTTCGGTAGGTCTTGACGAGGATGGAACATTTAAAGTAACAGTCTGTAAGGGGCATATCTCCAAAATCGAGGATGTTCGTTGCTTGCAAAGTTCAACTTCATCCCAAAGTTGTGAAGCCGAATTACCGTCTCTCTATAGAGACAACCCTATAGATGCTATGTTTAGTCTTGCAAAAACCTGCATCGTTTTTTGCTCGACAGAATATGACAAAAAATATGGGTATCCTACATCTGTCGGGGGAATGTTCTTAGAAGGTAGATGGGACAAAATTACCAATTTCCAAGAGATTGATTGCCAATGACTGCGCTGCTATAACATGCGTAATCTGACCGCCTTGATTGTATTAGATGCCATCTGGCGAAAGGCACTGTATTAAATAGGATCATGGAAAACCAAGCAGTACAAGCCGCAACTAGGGAAAACCGATTAAATAACTGCGTCTATCGTTTGACTGAGATTATTTTAGCTGGTCTAGCCTTAACGGTGGCTTGTATATGCTTGGTTTTTTTGGCGCTGTATATTGAGCAAGATCGGGACGTCAAAAACCATCACGCTGAAGTCAGGCGACAGCAAGAAAAGTGGGAAACGTTTCAACCAGAGGATTACATAATCACCTATGAGTCCATTGGACAGAGTGGCATCTATGGTATGGGTACAGCAAAAGCTACTATCTGCGACGGCATATTGGTCAAAGCTGAGAATCCTTATTGTAATGACCCATCAACGGGTTGCCAAACTGAATTAGGCCGATACGAATACCCCATGCAAGACCCAGTAGAGACATTATTTCAATTGGCCGATGAATGTCTCGATTTCTGCTCCGTAAGTTACGACTCTGACTACGGCTATCCTACCCATGTTGGAGGCGGTTTTATCGAAGGAGGGTGGATTAGCGTCACCAATTTTGAGGTAATTTCCTGTGACTCGATGGCCGAATGAAAAACAACAGCGATCTTGTTTCGGCAAGCCAGTTTTAGGCTAGATTCAGCACGGCGGCTTTAGCCCCGTGTCACAAAAGCAAAAAGGACAGACCACCAAGCCTGTCCTTTTTCAACACCCTGCGGGAATTAGTAATCGTTGCGCTCAATCGTGGTGACACGCCGCGTGCGTCCCGTTCCCGCAAAGAGAATCCAGAACAATTCAATCAGCACCCCCGCAACCAATGTCCACACCACCAGCGCGATAATCGAAGGCACATCCAAAATCGCCCCGTTATCAAAGGTGGGGGATTCGATAATGCCATTAAACAGCCGGACAAACGGGTAGCTGACATCATAGATAAAATCTACAAAGCTGTTGGCGGCGTTAGCATCCAGCAGTTTCAGCACAAATCGCGTCACAATCAGCAGATCAACCACACTGACCACCAACCACGCCAACTGGGTCAATCGGGAGACAAAGACTTCCGCCACTGACGGGTTATATTCAACCACTCGCTGTCCCCGCCGATACGTGCCAAGATCATCTACTTGGATTCGCTCTCTCACTTCATTCGACATATTGCACCTCGCTGAATTTATTCACTGGATAATGGCTTGAGAAAATAGGGCCAACGGGAGAATCACCAGCAGCAGTTGCGCCAAACCTCCCGCGATATTCGCCAACAGCACGACCCCAATGAGTAATGCCACCAACGCAAGGAAAGCAAAAGCCAATGCAGTTAGAAGCACCATATTGGGTCGTTGCATCGCTTGCAGCATTGGACACCTCCAAAGAATCTCTGCCCTAACATCAATCTATCTCAAACCTGCCCCAGATTCATGGGAAGCATGACATAATAGGCTATAGGTGACATGGTGGAATTCTTCAAAGGACAATCGGACTATAAACATGAACAACTGGCGTATTGCCCTTGCCCAAAAAATCGCGCCGATTTATGCCAACATGCCCGACATCGCCGCTGTCGCCTTGTTGGGTGGAGTGGCACGTGGTCTAGGGGATCAATATTCCGATCTCGACCTCGCCTGTTTTTGGCATCGTTCACCCATCGAAGACGAACGCCGTGCCGCTATGCAGCAATTTGAACCTATTCTCAACACGCCCGTTTTTATTAGAGGTTTCGAGGCCCATATGGCTTTTCCCGACCCCGAACACGGTCTCTTTTGGGAAGAGGCCGCCTATATCGGAGGTGATGACCGGACAGGTTTTAAAATAGATGTCAATCACCGCACCGTTGCCGCCATGCAGTGCATTTTGGAGGATGTGACAGTTGGCCTCGACACCGACGGGCATAAATTGGAAACCCTCTATTCCATCCGCCGCGTGATGGTTTTGCACGGTGCGCCCGTGATTGAACAATGGCAAACCCAAGCCGCCATTTATCCCGATGCCCTTGCCGAAAAATTGCTTATGATGCACCTGCCTGCAATGGGGGCAAATTTGGACATGCACCTATTTCGTGGGGAGTTATTGGAGTTTTATCGGATGCTGACCGAGGCCACTTTTCATCTCGTCGCGGCTCTCTTAGCCCTCAATCACATCTATCGCCCCGATCTCAAACGCCTGACCAGTCTTGCTGATGAAATGCTGATAAAGCCGTCAAATCTTGCACCACGTATTTATGCCCTGATGCGGAATGACCCCACCCAAGCCATGCCAGATTTCTACCAGCTTGCCACCGAAGTCTTTGCGCTGGTCGAACAGCACCTGCCCCATCTGGATTTAACCGCCGCCCGCGCCAAATTTTTATCCCGCCGCCAACCCTTTGAGGATGCCCCGATTGAAAGCATTCGGAGAGGGGTTGGAGGCTTGTCCGATATTCGAACTTGGATGATACTCGGGTAAACCGCATGGGTAAACAGTTTTGAGTACGGACGCAACATGTTGCGTCCCTACGATATTGATCGAGTCGCTAGGCTGATGTCCCTGATTCATGCGATTTCCACCAATATTGGACAAGCCTTTGGGAGTGAGGTGTTTGCTATTTACCCCCTACCATAATTCCCTTTTTCTAACGGCCAATTATGGCTCTCCACCATATCAAATGACATCACTTGACAAGTGCATACCGTTTCACTGTGCGAACTAATGTTGCTGTTGCGCGTTTCTTAGCTCATCCGATATATAATTTTCGTAAACCCCCACACGGGCATATAATACGCTCAAAATATCCCGTTACTTTTGAAGGAGCCACCATCTTGAGCGATCTAAATATCAACGTCGAAGCCATGACCGATTTTCTGGTAGGCTTGCTCAACACCCCCAGCCCCACCGGGTATTATGTCGAAGCCATTCATTACGTCCACACTGCTTTTGAAGAGCTACAACTGCCCGGCCTGACTGTCTCGACAACCACCAAAGGGGCGTTAATTGCCTATTGGCAGGGCACGTCCAGCGATGCCCCGCGTGGCCTGACCGCCCACACCGATACGCTTGGCCTAATGGTGAAGGAAATCAAAGGCAGTGGCCGCCTCAAAACGACGCAGTTAGGCGGTTTTATGTGGCAGGCCGTTGAATTTGAGGGCTGCACCATCCGCACCCATGATGATCGGCGCTATCGGGGCACAATTTTGCCCTCCAATCCCAGTGTGCATGTCAACAAAAATATCCGCACCGCCGAACGCAGTGATGATTTAATGGAAATCCGTATAGACGCCAAAGTCAAAAGCGCCGCCGATACCCGTGAATTGGGGATAGACGTCGGTGATTTTGTTTTCCTTGACCCCCGTGTGGAAGTCACCGATACAGGCTTTGTGCGCTCACGTCATTTGGATGATAAGGCCAGCGTCGCTACGATTTACGGCGCGATGATGGCCCTGCGTGATGCCGGATTACGCCCCGCCCAAGATACCGCTATTTTAATTGCCAACTATGAAGAAGTGGGTCATGGCGGGTCGGCAGGCTTACCGGATAATTTAGCCGAACTCCTAGCAATTGATATGGGGGCGCTAGGCGATGGACAAAATGGCGATGAATATTCGTGCAGCATTTGTGTCAAGGACAGCGGCGGCCCCTATCATTTCCTAATGAACAACAAACTACGTCGTTTGGCCCAGACCTTTGAAATCCCGCATAAAGTGGACATTTACCCCTATTACGGCTCGGATGGCACAGCCTATTGGCACGCGGGTGGCCCGGCGCGGGTGGGCTTGATTGGGCCGGGGGTGGATGCCTCCCATGCTTATGAGCGCACCCATCAAGACAGCCTGAACCACACCGCCCATCTCATTTCCCGTTATTTATTGGATGAGGCCGCCGAATGAGCCATTTACCCATACCCGTTCGCCAGATGGTGTTATACAAACACGGCGTCGGCTTTTTTATGCGTGAGGGTCACGTCAGTGGTCAGGATGTTACCCTCACCTTCCGCCACGATGAAATTAACGATGTTTTGAAAAGCCTCGCTGTGTTTGATCGAGCCGGGGGGCAAATCCTCGGTATCCATTATCAAACCCCGATGGATCGGGAAGATCGCCTTGCCAATAGCTCGATTAATTTGTCGGATATGGGCAGTATGCGCGACCTCTTACGTGATTTACGCGGACGGCAGGCGACCTTTACCATTGAAATCACTCCCGGCAGCTACGAAACCTATACTGGACGAATCATTGGTATTGATGACATGGGTCAAGCTTTTGCCTATCATGTCGCCCATCTGGAGGCAGCGTTCATCAATTTTGACAACGTTGCTCCAGCGGTAATATCTCTTTTGACGGAGGACGGGCAAGCACGATTTTTCAGGTTATCCGATTTGCGGGCTGTGCAGATTCAGGATGAACTCGCCACCCACGACCTGACCTATTTTCTCGACACCGCCATGAGTGAAGATTCCCGCCGTTCGGTAGCCCTGCGGTTGAGTGAAGGCGAGCATCAATTGGTGGTCAATTATGTCGCCCCCAGCCCAACATGGCGCGTGAGTTATCGGGTCGTCGCCGAAACCGACCCCAATGATAAAACGCAGGAAACAGGCAAGGCACTCCTGCAAGGCTGGGGTTTATTCGATAACCGCCTTGAGGAAGATTTGGAAGATGTGCAGGTCACATTGGTGGCAGGCCAGCCGATTTCGTTTATTTATGACCTCTACGCTTCCCGCATCCCCGAACGCCCAATTGTGCAGGATGAATCGCGCATCGCCCCCGGCCCAATTGAATATGCTGCCGCAAAGTCAGCAGGGATGGCCGAGGGTATATTTGCGGCTCCTGCCCCCGCCGATTTCCTGATGGCCGAAGCCGATGATGCTGCACCCCGTTTTTTTCGGAAAGGAGCAGCTACCCCTACTGGTGCCGCAATGGGTGGAGCCATGCAGCCCGCCGCCGAAGGCAGCGAAAAAGGTGAATTTTTCCAATATATCGTCACCGCCCCCGTATCCGTCAAACGTGGCGAATCGGCCCTTGTCCCGATTATCAGCGCCGAAGTCAGCTATCAACGCGAACTGCTCTATAACTCTGCCAAATTCGCCAAGCACCCCGTCGCAGCCCTGCGTTTCAAAAATTCGACGGGTCTGACGCTCGAACGTGGCCCGGTCACACTGGTCGAAGACGGGGATTACAAGGGTGAGGCGGTGGTGGCTTTTACCAAAGATGGCAATGATGTCTATTTGCCCTATGCCGTCGAATTGGGTGTCCATATCAAGGACGAAATGACTTCAAATGTGGAGGTGGCAGGCTTAAAAATCAAAGATGCCTACTTCATTTTTGACGAGTACCAGATACGCATCACCACCAATACCATCGAAAACACCACCAGTAAACCTATTACCGTCACCCTTGAAGCCGCCATGTTCATGACCTACGAATTGTTTGACACCCCTAAGCCGGATGCTGAAACACTCAACGAGCGGCGTTGGCGTGTGCAGGTCGGCGCAGGCGAAACGGTCAAATTTGTCCGCAAGGAACGCTGGTTAAACCATCGGCGTGAGGAAGTTCGTCAATTAGATTACAAGCGTCTGCAACGGTTTATGCAAAATCGCTGGCTGGATCAAAGCCTTTTTGACCGACTTTCGGAGATGCTCGATAATGTCAGCAAGGTGCAAAAAGCCCAAGCCGAAATTGTCAAGTTTGGCGAGGAACGCAAGGCTATTTATGAGCGTCAACAGCAGTTACGGGCCAATCTGCAAGCCCTTCAACCCAGTGGGCAAGAAGCAGCCCTTCGCAATCGCATGTTAACTCAATTAGAGGCTTCGGAAAACCGCTTGGAAGAAATGGATCGGCGCATTGAAGAATTAGAACGCCAAATCACCGAAACGGAAGCCAAAGTCAATACCATCATCGAAAATCTGGGTAAATAGAGTAGATTTGTTTGGGCAGGTTGTTGTGCGGCCTGCCCTTTTGAGAATTACAACCCCACCAAGGCCGACTGCAAATCCTCTAGCAAATCATCAATATGTTCGACCCCCACCGAGAGTCGCACTAATGAAGCAGGTACAGGGAAGGTGCTGTCAGATGTTGAAGCGTGGGTCATGACACCGGGGTGTTCTATCAGGGATTCGACACCACCTAACGACTCCGCCAGCGCAAACAATCTCGTCTGGCTCACAAATTTGTAGCCTGCATCCCTGCCGCCGACCATAATCACCGAAATCATGCCGCCATAGCCTTTAGGCATTTGCCGTTTAGCCAGATCATGCTGCGGATGCGATTCAAGGCCGGGATAATACACCTCCGCAATTGCCGAATGGTCACTCAAAAATTGGGCTACTTTCATCGCATTTTCACTGTGGCGTTCCATGCGTAAATGCAATGTCTTGATGCCACGCATCGTTAGCCACGCATCCTGCGGCCCCGGCACCGCCCCCACCGCGTTTTGCAGGAATTTCAGCTTGAGATAGGCTTCTTCATCATTCAACACCACCGCCCCCCCGACGACATCTGAATGACCGCCGAGATATTTGGTGGTGCTGTGGACAACCATATCCGCACCCAAAGACAGCGGTTGCTGCAAATAGGGCGAGGCGAACGTGTTATCTACCGCCACCCAGATTTTGGGTGATTTTGAGGCGGCTATCATTGAAATGGCCCGAATATCCGCCAGCCGCAGCATCGGATTGGTGGGGGTCTCTAACCAGATCAGGCGGGTATTGGGCTGAATGGCCGCTTCAATCGCTTCTGGGTCAGTCACATCCACAAAACTGAATTCTAGGCCATACTGTCTCAGTACCTTATCAAATAGCCGATAGGTCCCGCCATACACGTCATTACCGACAATCGTGTGGTCGCCGGGTTTAAACAGCCGCATAATCGTATCTGTCGCCGCCATGCCCGATGAAAAGGCCAAGCCATACATACCCCCTTCAAGTGCGGCCATTAACGATTCAAAAGCCGTGCGGGTTGGGTTGCCCGTGCGCGAATATTCATAGCCTTGGTGTTCACCGGGGCTTTTTTGCACATAGGTGGAGGTCTGATAAATCGGCGTCATAATCGCACCGGTGCTGGGGTCAGGTTCTTGCCCGGCATGAATCGCGTCGGTCTCGATGTGATATTTTTTGTCCATGTGTGTCCCTAAATGAGGGCGATGACCGCCCCCATACAAAAATATACAAACTCGTGAATAGCTACATTACATGCAGTGGGTTGCCACGTAATCCAACACGTCAATCTTGGTTAGAATCCCTAAGATTTCAGGGCCGTCGTTGCCTTCTGGAGATACCACCAACACTACATCCTCACCCGATACCAGCAACCCCATCAAGCTATCGAGCATGGTATCCGGCCCAACCGTCGCCACTTTGGACTGCACAATGTCACCAATCGCCTCATCCGGGCTGTGGGTGTGACTCGCCAGCAGCATATGGTTCAAAATATCCACTTCGCGCACAATCCCAACCAGCTTGCCCTCGTGTACGACAGGGGCTTGGGAGATGCCCTTGCTTTTCATCAGACCGATGACATTCATTAAGCTGTCACGGGCAGTCACCGTGATGACCTCAGCACGATGTTTCGCCCCCAACACATCCAGTGCTGTCGCATCTTCACAGCCGCTACGTGCAAAAAAGCCATTCTCACGCATCCAGTCATCGTTGAAAATCTTGCTGAGATAGCGTGAGCCAGAATCCGGCAATAACACCACCACCGTTTTATCTGGCCCGAGATTTTTCTGCTGGATGTAACGCAGTGCCCCCACGATTGCCGACCCGGATGATCCGCCGGAGAAGATGCCTTCTTCTTGCACCAAGCGGCGCGTCATCAGCATAGATTCGCGGTCATTGACCTGTACCACGTCATCAATCACTTCAAAATCAAGGGTCGAGGGCAAGAAATCTTCGCCGAAGCCCTCAATACGATAGGGGAAGGCTTGGGTCATCTCACCCGTATAAAAATAGTGGTAAAGCAGTGAACCGATGGGGTCAACACCCACAATCTGAATATCAGGGTTTTGTTCTTTCAGATAACGGGCTGTACCGCTGATCGTGCCACCTGTCCCCATCGTCGCCACAAAAACATCCACTTTGCCTTCGGTCTGTTCCCAAATTTCCGGGCCGGTTGTTTCGTAATGCACTTGGGGGTTAATCGGGTTGTGATATTGGTTGGCGAGAATGGCATTGGGGGTTTGTTCGGCAATGCGGCGGGCCACACTATAATAGCTGCGAGGGTCATCTGGTTCGACAGCGGTTGGGGTAATCACGACCCGTGCCCCAAAAGCCCGTAGCAGGCGGATTTTTTCGTCCGACATTTTATCGGGCATGACAAAGACCGTTTTATAGCCTTTAATCGCCGCGACAATCGCCAAACCGACCCCTGTATTGCCGGAGGTGGATTCGACAATCGTGCCTCCCGGTTTCAGTTTGCCAGAACGCTCGGCATCCTCAATAATCGCCAGCCCGATACGATCTTTGACCGAGCCACCGGGGTTGAAAAATTCGACCTTTGCCAATAATTGCGCCTGAGTGCCTTTACTCACCTTATTCAACCGAATGAGGGGGGTATGACCCATCGCCCCAAGGATATTGTCATAAATTCCCTGATGGCCTGTTTTCTTCTGCGTCGTGTTCAGCGACGTTATGCTCATGTCTTGTTCTCCAAAGTCAAGGGTTCTTCATCCGATTGTAAACGACGTACTCGCAAAAAGGCAACTTCCGATTTAAAGAAACCATAAAATTTCAGGTCAAAATTTTCAATTCACAAGCAATAAGCCACCTAGACTTACAAATACTTCATTCGAGCACCCGATAGAGGGCATAGTTGCCATAACGCCCCACACGAAACAGTCCCGGTTCTTCGGCCAGTGTTGTATATATTTCGGCAGGGTTTTCACCAACCCACTGGTGGTTAATGGCCCACATATCCAACAACAAATAGGCGGGGCGATCTTCTGATAATCGTTGTTTCATGCTCTGCGGTGTTTCATAATAAATTTGGACTGTGCGCACTTGCGGCACATAATGGCGCATCATCGGCCATAGCTCTAATACATAGACTGTGCTGCCTTCCGGTATTGTACTGGCTGCCCACTGCACTGCTCCATAATCGTCATCTTTGTGTTCCACCAACCACGCGACAGTATCCTGCGCTTTGGGCTGAGGGGATTGTGCCGCAATCAGTACCACCAACACTATAAACGCCTGTGCAGCTAATGAAATCGGCCTCAGCAGCGAAACAGACGATAATTGTTGGATTTTTTGCGATACTCCTGCCACACCGATTCCTGCCAAAATCACCAGCGGCAGAATATAGGCCAGTGAAAACCGCACATTTTGATAGGGGATGCCTGCTAAAAATCCGTAGGCTGCCACCGCCCACCCAACCAGCAAAATAAAGAGTGCCACTGCTGCCCGATTACGCCATGCCTGCCGAAGCAATATTAGAAAACCTATTCCCATTGCTGCCGTAAACAGGGGGTGGATATACCATCCATCATAAGTGGCCTTTGCATAATAGCGGGCCACAACCTCATCATATTCAAATGAGCCATCGGGTGTTTCAAACTCGTTTTTGAGGGCGTTTTCGATATTCCAATCCCGCAGCCACGCATGGTCAATCACCGCAACGGGATTAGATCGGCTGTGCAGCAGTTGGGGCAATATCACCAACATTCCCACCACCACCGCGATCATGCCATCCCACCAAAAGGGTCTTTGTTTTTGTAGGGGCAAAGCTAAGATTTGTCCTTTTTTGCTTTCATCTTGCCGCCACCACACGATACAACTTAGCGCATAGGGAATCGCCAACAGCCCATACAACCAGCGGGTAATGGTTGCCATTGCCAGCGCAAAGGCCACCAACGCAATCCATCCATGCCGCTGCCTACGGCCTGTCTTTTGGAAATAGCATCCCAATGCCCATGAACTGAATGTCGCCCAAAAGAGCGCAGGCACATCCGCCATCACGACGACGCTGCTTTGCAAAACCTGTCCGCTAAAAATCAGGATAAATGCTGAGGTTAAGCCAGCAATCCGCCCGCTTTTTTTCGACCAGCCTATCAGCGGCAGCACATCGCCCATAAAGGCATATACCAGCACAGGAATAACCGCACTTAGGACAAGTACAAGATTTTGGGCGACCTGCTCATTTTCGCCACCTATAGCGAATCCTGCCGCTAACAAAATGGGGAAACCCAGTGGCCAGTACATCGGGCCGGGAGTACGGACATCTCGTACAGCGTCTCGTACTTCCTGCCCATATTCAAAATAGGCAAAGGCGTCCTGACCATACATGCCGTCAAATTCAAATTGATTACGTAGATGCAGCCGTACTGCGAGTGCCAATAGGAATATGAAACCGACTAGCAGAAGATAATAATGTTTTTTGAGTACCCTAAAGCGATTTTTCATGATGGTTTCGGCAGTGCTAGAAATGCTTTTTTCAAGTGTAGGGCATTCGCGGGGGATTGACCATCCAAATTAGATTATTGACACGACACTCATATCTTCATAAAGTAGAAGATGTGGAGCGCAGGGAGGAGAAACATTTATCTCTCTGCAATCATGTTGGGTTTTGCAATCAAGGTCGGGAGGAAGTCTCGGCCTAATTGTTTTCAAGCTACTACTGTGACGAATCTAAGATAGCTAGGCCCAAAAATCTTGGATCATCTTCTCTGGTTTCCAAAATACGAATCCGATAGCCCAGATATTCCAAAAGTTGCCCCTCATAAACAAAAGTGTTTTCTTCAAAACGTTCTTCAGGATTTTCGCTCCATACCTGAATTCCTACTAAAAAACGCTTTTGGGTCACGCCTGAATCATCTATATATTCTTCCCATTGTGATGCTCCGGTAGTCCCAAACGCGAGGTCTTTGTATCTAGAGTGACCACAACAGGTCGTCCGATAATAGATTTCACCGGGTGTCAAAACAGGTGTTGCATAAGGCTGGGAGAAATTTTCCTTTGCATTACAGGCAGTCAACAATATCAGCAAGACAAACCCTAATCTAACAACCGTTGCGTATGATTTCTGGATAAGCATGACGTTTGTCACTATTTTCTGGGGTTATATATTAATGTCATCCTACCACAAATTTCCTGCCCTCCATCATCTCCATAATCGAAAGCAAGGCGCTACAATAGGGGTAAATTTCCAGACGTATGGCAAAGGATCACAACCCGAATGTCTGAAAAACTGACCAATGCGAAAAAATCATGGGAAAAACAGGCCGTCGAACCCCTGTTGAAAAAAGCGCCAGAACGCCGTGACCGCTTTGACACCTCCTCCGGTATCCCGATTGAACGACTCTATATACCCGAAAACGGCAGTGCGAATGCCGATGAATATTCGGCCAAACTAGGCTTCCCCGGCGAATACCCCTTTACCCGTGGGGTACAGCCAACCATGTACCGCTCCCGTTTCTGGACAATGCGCCAATATGCCGGATATGCTACGGCTGAAGAATCGAATGCCCGTTATCGAATGCTGTTGGAACAAGGGGCACGCGGTTTGAGTGTGGCCTTCGATTTGCCCACCCAGATTGGCTACGATGCCGACGATCCGATGTCATTGGGTGAGGTCGGCAAGGTCGGAGTGAGCATTTGCAGTATTCACGATATGGAGCGGCTGTTTCAAGGAATTCCATTGGCGGAAGTGTCAACCAGCATGACGATCAACGCCCCAGCGACGATTTTGCTGGCGTTGTATATCGCGGTGGGTAAGCGGCAGGGTGTTGCACCTAGTCAATTGCGAGGCACAGTGCAAAACGATATTTTGAAAGAGTACATCGCACGCGGCACGTATATTTTCCCGCCCCGACCCAGCACACGCCTAATTACCGACCTGTTTGATTATTGCCAACGTGAAGTACCTAAATGGAACACGATCAGTATCAGCGGCTATCATATCCGTGAGGCAGGTTGCACGGCGGTGCAGGAAGTCGCATTTACATTGGCGAACGGCATTGCCTATGTACAAGCCGCGATTGATGCCGGGTTGAAAGTGGACGAATTTGGACAACAGCTATCCTTCTTTTTCAACGCTCACAACAATTTCCTCGAAGAAGTTGCCAAATTCCGTGCCGCGCGTCGTCTGTGGGCCAAGATTATGAAAGATCGCTTTAACGCTACCGACCCACGTGCCCAACAAATGCGCTTCCATACCCAAACTGGCGGCAGCACCTTGACCGCACAGCAACCAGAAAACAATATCGCCCGCGTCACCATTCAGGCCCTTGCTGCGGTGTTGGGTGGCACACAATCGCTGCACACCAATAGTATGGATGAGGCACTGGCCCTCCCGACGGCCCATGCCGCCCAAATCGCGCTGCGTACTCAACAAATTATTGCTCATGAAAGCGGGGTGGCAGATTCGATTGACCCACTGGCTGGCAGCTATATGATTGAGACCCTGACCGATGAAATTGAAACCCGTGCGATGGAGTATATCCGCCGCATTGATGAAATGGGTGGGGCGCAGGCCGCCATCGAAACGGGCTTTATCAATACTGAAATCAATGACGCCGCCTATGAAGCACAAAAAGCCATTGAGTCCAAGCGGCAAATCATCGTCGGCATGAACGACTACATTGTTGAAAATGGCTCGGAAGCAACGATTGAAATTCTGCGCGTTGACCCGGCTATTGAAAAAGCCCAGTGCGCCCGACTTGCCCAACTACGCGCTGAACGAAACAACGAAAAAGTCAGCGCCGCCCTCAGCCGCATTGAAACCGCCGCATGTGGCACCGAGAACCTGATGCCCTTGTTTATTGAGGCGGTGGAACAAGAAGCTACACTCGGTGAAATCTGCAAAGTCCTACGTGGCGTCTTTGGGGAATATCGGCCTAATGTGACTATCTAAGGGCAGTTAGTTGGACGTGGGTAATTCGTCATTTCCAGAAGGGGATGGCATCGCTATAATGCCATTCCCTGAACTCAGGCAAAGGATCAACTGTGACGAACCCATCCGATACCCAACCCAAAGCACCGGCTGGACTACGCAACGCCATCAACACCACTCAGCCTCAATGGAATGTACCCGAACCAGCACGCCCCGGTGGTTTATTGGGGGATGATGATGCTCCTCCGGGACGCTGTCTATTGAGCCTTTTAGTCATCGGGGCCACTACCTGCCTATGTTCGGTAGTGATCGCGTTGAGTGCGCTGGCGGGTTATGGGGATGAATTGGACAAAATTCAGACCAAAGAGGCGGGTGATCGAGAAATCGCAATCAGCACACAGTATGCGCTTGCTGTACAAAATGAAGCACAGGGGGCGCTTGAACTCGCGCTTGATCGGTACGAATTTATTGAGACCCAGCAGCCGGGTTATGCCGACGTACAGCCGCGCATGACCCAAATTGCGTTAGTGCTTTCGGCAACGCCCACCCCCTCCCCAAGCCCAACACCAACGAATACCCCTACCGCCACCATTGAGATTTCACCACAGGCCAGCGCCACCCCAGAAGTCTCACAGGCGGAGGAATATTTCAGCAATGCACAGGATTACATGCTGGCAGGGCTGTATGAAGAAACCATTGAATGGCTGGATGCGGTCATTACCGTTGACCCAGCCTATCGCCGCTTCGAAGTAGATCGTATGCTGGTGGATGCCCTTATTTCACAGGCAGGTATCTACTTTGCTGGAACCAATGATGGCGAGACCAATGGTCTAGCAGGTAATCAATTGCCGCGAGGCATCATGATGGTAGGACGTGCTGAGGCTATTTGGGCAGCCAATCCGGGCTTTGCGTCGGATACCGAACTCAAGAGGCGACTTGAGAATGCCTCGTTTACATCATTTGTGGTAAACGGTTATATCACCGCCCAAGCGTATCTTGCCGGTGGCTTAAATGCTGATGCCTTAACAATTTTATATGAGTTGTATGCCCTACCTTCCAACTGGGAATATGCTGGTGTTTCTATCAGCGATCTCATCATACAAGCAGGGGGCACCCCCGGTTCATAAATCTAAGAAATTCTACGAAATTTGCCTAAGCATGTAAAAAATATTTGAACCTCGGTTATGATAAGAGTGTAATTCAAGTAGTACCCAATCACTTAGCTGGTGCTGCTTAAATTGCCAATGACGAGTCCCAGAAAAAATTAAACACGAAGAGAGAGGCGTGACTATCATGAGCAGGGACGGGGAACTCATCCTGCGGTTACGCGAACAAGACCTTGAAGCCCTCGGCGAACTCTTTGAGCGATACCGCCTTCAGGTTTACCGCGTTTCACTCGCAATTGTCCGTGACCCACAGGTGGCAGAGGACATTTTACAAGATTGCTTTTTGAAACTACATTATTACGCACATCGGATTGACATCGAACGGCCTTTGATGCCATGGCTCTATCGGGTAACAGCAAATCTCAGCTATACCTATGTCACCCGTAATCAGAAACGGCGCACGGCCCTCGATCAAGTCTCAGACACCCTGATTTCACCTGTTGGTCTTGCACCCGACCGTGTGACTGAACGTACTGAAATGGAACGCAATATCCGCAGTGCGATTGAAAACCTGCCATTGAATCAGCGGGTGGTAGTGATTCTACATTATCTGGCCTGCCTCAGCATTCAGGATATTGCGGAAATCTTGGAATGCCCCATTGGTACAGTGAAATCGCGGCTGCATTATGCCCGTGAAAGTTTACGACATGTCCTTGAATCGGACACTTGGATCTCGGAGTTAGCTCATGGATACGCTTAGAAGGTTTATCAGCAGGTTCATGCACGATGTCCCACTGGAAACGGGCTGTCAATCGAATGAACTGCTCGAACGCGAATTTACGGCCATTATCCAAAAGGCGATGGGGCAAGAACTACCCCAATCCCCTGCGGGAGATTTGTGGGCAAAAATCAAAGCTCAGGCTGAGATGATGCCACAGCTTCCGCCTGCCAAAAGCGAAATATTGGACGAGCCGATTTATAGCCTGCCGACGCTGACTTGGCTACCAGAAGCGATTGCCGACGCCGCCCAGCGCCCTGTACGGTATGCCTATCGTGCTGAACGGTTTAACACTCGCCAAGTTCAAAGCCAGCACATGGCGGTATATGGGCAGTATATACGGTCGTCTATGCAATATTTGCGGCTAAATTTTGGTATGGTGCAAGGCTGCTAATCGAAACCCGCAGGGCGATTTACGGATCGCCCTCTCAAAATTTCCCACTCGCGGGCGCTGTTTGTGTTATACTTCCGGCAGTATTGGTTAACGCAAAAGGGCCAGCGATACGCTATGCAAGCAATGCCGACCACCACACTTGCCCCGACAGTCCTCCTTTATAATCCTATTAGCACATCTCCCGGTAAACAGCGACTCCCCATGTCTTTGTTATCCATCGCGGCGGTGATAGATCACGACTACACACCAGAAATTATTGACGGCAATCTCATCGCCGATCCTGCCCCACATATCATTGAACGGACGAAAATCACGGGCGCAAAAATCCTAGCCGTCACCGCGATGCCGGGGCCACAATTGAAACAGGCTATCCAAGTTTGTAAGCGCGTCAAAACCGAACTTCCCGGTCTCGTCATTTTGTGGGGGGGCTATTTTGCCACCCATCACGGACAGGTCTGCCTTGAAAGTGGCATAGTAGATTATGTGATTGAAGGTCAAGGCGAAGCACCGTTCCGCAAATTCGTAGATACCATTCATCATGGCGGGAGCATGTCGGATGTGCCAAGCCTCGTTTGGAAAGATAACGGCTCGGTGCGTGTCAACCCCCGTGCGCCAATGGTCCCGCTCGATAATTTGCCTTTGTTTCCCTATCATCGTGTCAATATTGCGGATTATCGTGGCAGAAGCTATCTCGGCAAGGCGGTTCTCAGCCATCATACCAGCTTTGGCTGTCCATTTGCGTGCAGCTTTTGCGCGGTGGTCAAACTGGTGAATCAACGTTGGCTACCCGAAAGTCCAGCACGGGTTGAACAAGTCACCCGTATGATGGTCGAGCAGCACGGTGCAGATGCGATGGAATTCCACGACATGGATTATTTTGTCAGCGAGTCGCGTGCTGCCGAAATCGCCGAACGAATTGAACCATTAGGCATTCATTGGTGGGCGTTGGGGCGAGTGGATACTTTAAGCACCTACAGCGACGCTTCGTGGCAAAAGATCAAACAGTCCGGATGCAAGATGATTTTTATGGGGGCGGAGAGTGGCTCGGCGGAAACCCTCAAAATTATGAACAAGGGCGGGCAAAGCAGCCCTGACAAAACGCTTGCCATCGCCGAGAAATTTAAACATCTTGGCATTGTGCCAGAATTTAGCTTCGTGATGGGCAACCCACCGGATGCACTAGCTGATATTGAAAATACCATCCAGTTCATCCGTAAACTCAAAAAAATCAACCCCGCTAGTGAGTTGATTTTGTACATCTACACGCCCGTGCCGCATGATCGTAGTGAACTATTACGTGTGGCAGAGCAGTTGGGCTTTCATTTTCCCCAAACTTTAGAAGAATGGGCCAGCCCAGAATGGGAAAGTTTTGCCCATCGTCGTGAACCGAACACCCCTTTTTATAAGGATACGGCCCGCAAACGAGTTCGCAATTTTGAGACGGTGGTCAACGCCTATTATCCCACTGTCACGGATATGCGCCTAAAGGGAACCATGCGGATGCTCTTAAAGGGTCTTTCTGGCATCCGCTATAAAACCGAATTGTACGGCTGGCCGTTGGAACTGAAAGCCTTACAGCGTTTCATCCACTACCGCCGACCGGAAACGATGGGGTTTTAACGCAGACTCCATCGCCCAAAAATACTGGCAGGCTGCACCTCAATAAACACTGAATCCAAAATCGGCTGGAAAAGCTGCAAGTTGGCCGTTGTGTAATCACTGGCAGGGGCGGTGAGTCGAATATAAATCCATTCCGGCCCCGCTGCCACAACGTATGACACAACCGCGTTAATTTGCCCATCGGCCTCGACATTTTGGACGGTAAACCATGCGGGGGAGCCGAATTTTTCGTATCGGCCAGTGTAGGTGGGTTCAACCGCCGAATTGACACAACGTAGTGCTTCGACAGGATCACGGCTTTCACAAATAATTCCCTGTTCTGCCAACTCTTCAGGCCGACCCCGCACAAAATAAATCTCTCCGGGAACATCTTGAACCTCAGCGGCAATAGTAACCTCATTTTCTCCGACTGAAACTTCCGCCCCTTCAGGATAGCTAAAGGCAAACCCGGCGTCCTCATCTTCGTAGACCTCACCTAAGATGGGAACCGCCGTAGCAGTAGGTGTCCATGTGGGGGGCAAGGTCGCGGTTGGGCGTGGGGTATTCGTTGGAATCGGAGAAGGGGTTGCTGTCGGTTCGATGGATTCAGCCACGACACTCGTTGCCATCTGCTGGAAGGTCGTTTCGGAGAAAAGATCAAATACCTCAGGATACGCCGCACCGATGAAGAAAATCCAATCGTTGTCATTCACTACAAATAACAAGCCGCGCACTTTAATCTCATCACTGGTAGAGATTATCTCAAAGGTGGGATAGGGATAACCGCTGACTTTACTCACTTCAGCGTCATCCTCAGTTTGGGCGAGTGCCTCTAGGAACGCCTCTGGCGAACTGATGTCTTCAGCGACCAATTCATCGGCAAAATAATCCGGCGATCCGCGTGTGATCGCGGCAGCAGGCAATACCTCTGTCGTTCCATTAGGGCCAATCAATAGGAATGGTTCATCATAAACGGGTTCACTCCACTCCACCGGATAATCCAGCGACAAATGGAATTCTTCGCTGGTATAGGTCGTAAATTCCTGTGGTGGCACAAACGGGGTATTCGTTGGAATAGGCGTTTCAGAAGGTGGCAAGGTCACAGTATAGGTAAACGTCGGCGTTGGGGTATAGGTATCGGTCGGTATCGCTGTCGCCGTCAAAGTAAAGGTTGGCGTTGCGCTTGGCGTGTCGGTAGGAACTGGCGTATCCGTCGGAATTAGCGTTGCCGTATTGCTTGGGACAGGCGTCGTAGTTAAGGTCGCCGTGTTGGTGGGGATAAGCGTATCCGTTGGAACAGGGGTTGCAGTATTGGTGGGCAAGGGCGTGTCCGTCGGAGCAGGGGTATCAGTTGGCAGCGTCGTAGGGGTTACAGTTGTGGTTGGCGAAGGAACAGTCGTCTCCGTCGGAGGCAAGGTCGCGGTCTGTTCGCCAACACCGCCTGTGCCACCCTCCTCAGTTGGGACTTCTGAAGGCGCTTCGCTGGGTTCAATGGTTGGGGCAATAGTTGGTTCGGTTGTCGGCGGCTCAGTCGGTGATATGGTAGGCGCTTGAGTGGGAACTTCGGTAGTAGGCGAAATCTCGGTAACTTCTGTCGCAATTTCAGTCGGTAACTCGGTGGCGGTTACTGCCTCTGTTGGTGCGGCTTCAGTGGTTGGAGGCAAGGTTGGCTGGGTAGCTGTGCCCTCACTACCTTGTGATTCGCCAGATTCAGTGGCAACCTCGGTATGGACTTCTGCCGTCGGAGCATTGGCGGTTTCCAACGCATGTTGATAATTCCGCGTCTGTTCGGGCGGGGCGACTGTTGCGACACCACCGCCACAAGCCACCAAAAATGCTGCAAGTATCAGCATGGATAAAACGACCAGCTTCTTCACCGCGCTATCCCTCCAACAAAAATGTAACTTGATTAATACTATTGGGCGCTCTACCCACCTGCGCCATTGGCAAGTATAACACTCGATTGGCAAAATATAGAATGGGAAACTCACCAAACACCCACAGAATCGAGTATCAATCTGATTAGAAATAGGTTGTTAGCACAGAATTTCACTAAATCAGCTACTATCCAATGACCATATTATCAATCAGCCGCACCTCACCAAAAAACACCGCCATACTGAGCAGGGCCTTTTCCACCCATCCATTCAATTCTTGCAGCGAAACAGGGTCAGCGACACTCACATAATCTATTTTTGCCAATGGTTCAGATTGGATGATTTGCCGCATAGTGGTGCGTAAATGCTCGGCATCCCGGCGACCCGACTGCCATTCGTGTTGGGCAATAGTCAAGGCACGATATAACACTGGGGCAGCTTGGCGTTCGGTTGGATTGAGGCGCACATTGCGGCTGCTCATGGCTAAACCATCGGGTTCGCGCAGGGTGGGGCAAGCGACTACTTCCAGATTGAAAGCCAAATCACGCACCATCTGTCGAATCACAGCGATCTGCTGGGCATCTTTTTGCCCAAAATAAGCGCGTGTCGGCTGAAACACGTTAAATAATTTAGCGACCACCGTCGCCACCCCGCGAAAATGGCCCGGACGCGCCGCCCCCTCCAATACTTGGGTGACATTTTCGACAGACACATAGGTTTGAAACCCTGACGGATACATTTCGGTTTCATCGGGTGTCCAGACAAGATGCACCCCTTCCGCTTGGAGCATAGCCAAGTCATGCTCAATGGGGCGTGGGTATTTTTGAAGGTCATCAGGCCGATCAAACTGGATCGGATTGACAAAAATACTGACCCCCACCCGATCATTTTCCGCCAATGCCTGCCGTACCAAGGCGAGATGACCCTCATGCAGTGCCCCCATTGTCGGCACCAGCCCCCATGTCAGCGCCGGGTCAATCCAACGAATTTGGCGCACTTCGGCAATTGTTTTAACCACCTGCATATGGCTATACCCTTTGTTTTAATTGCTGTAAGGCTAAAAGCGCTGCACCAACCACCGGGGTGTAGCGGGGCTGCGGGATACTGGATAACCCCAAGCGGTCGCACAATGTCCGACTCAATAAATTTTCGGAGGTCAGGAGGCCACCCGCAAAAGCAATTTCCGGCGTATCCATACCCAAGCGCCGTTTAATGGTCTCGACATGCTCAACTAACCCCATTACCCCGCGTTCGACAATCATTTGGGCCACCCCATCACCCTTGACGGCATGTTCTAGCACAATCGGGCTTAGTTTAGCGATTTCAGGCGTGCGTACCATATCGCCATATAACCACGTCACAACGTCCCAAATATTTCGGAGCCCAAGCGCAGCTAAAATAGGCTCGGTGAGTGAAGATTCTGGTAAGCGTCCATCCCATACTTTCATCAAAGCACGCAAGGCATCCATACCGAGAGAATAGCCACTGCCCTCGTCCCCCAATAAATAACCCCAACCACCAACCAAAGCCGATTCACCGGCTGCATTAACGCCATAGCCGACGCTACCCGTTCCCGCCAAAATCAGTACGCCCTCGCGCTTGCCCAATGCCCCAACCAATGCAATTTCATGGTCAGAACTCGGCACAATCAGCGCGTCGGGCAGTACACCGAGCATGGCTTGATACAGCCACTCCGACTCAAATTCTCGCGGCGCACCCGCCACCCCAATTCCAACCGCATCTATCTGGCCGAATTCCAATCCCGCATTGGCGATGGCTTCTTGCATAGTCTGCTGCAACAAAGCAGACGAGGAATCATGTCCAATCACATTCGGGTTAGCCGTACCAGCATTGGCGCGACCCACGACGGTTAAATCGGGCCGGACGACGATTACCCGCAAATTTGTACCGCCACCATCAATCCCAATTGCATATTGTTCGCTCATATCGTTTCCATCAGATTTCACAGATATAATTACCCCGATTGTATATTCCGGTATGCCTTCCCAACAGGGGGCTTATAGTGAGTGATCAATTTGAACTGTATGATTTGCGGGTGACGGTGGTTGAAATCAAAGGCCGTTCGGTGTGCGGGCTGCAAGTGGGTGATTATTTTGAACTCACTGAAAGCAGCCGTTTACGCATCCCCGCCAATAAGCATTTTTGCATCTACGCCCTCGGTTCGGTGCTGGCTCTACTTTCCGCCAAACAGCGCCATTTGCAGGCCAATGATTGGATGGAAAAAGATTCATTAGTCGCTTGCCCTGACCCCGATGAGCAGTTGATTATGAAAATCGAGCGCATAGCCTGCCGCACCCTTAAGACGGATCAATTGACCTGATGACCTCTCAAAAACCGCGTGAAATCAGCATTGCCTTCCAAACTGACAAGACTCCCGCTCAATATATTGCATTAGCCCAGTTGGTTAATCAGTATGATTTTGATGCCGTCACGGTCTACTGCGATGCCCCTTTTCAGCCAAGTTACGGCCCATTGCTCTTGATGGCTCCCCATATCACCCGCGCAAGACTTGGTCCCGCCGCTATCTCGCCATCGCGCATCCACCCACTGGATATTGCCGCCGAAACCGCATTATTGGCACAGTTGGCACAGGGAGGTGTCTACATCGGGATTGCACGCGGGGCATGGTTGGCCGAACATGGCATCACAGAATTGACTCCGCCGCTACAGGCCATCCGTGAAGCCATTGAGGTCGTCCGGTATATGCTGTCGGGTCAATCTGGTGGGTATCAGGGTCAGATTTATCAAATTGCCGAGCACGTCACCGCGCCCTATCTACTCCCCTCACAAAAAATCCCGCTATTAATCGGCACGTGGGGGGGGAAAATGTGTGCTTTGGCGGGTGAACTCGCGGATGAGGTCAAAGTGGGGGGTTCAGCCAATCCTGGCCTTGTACCGATTATGCAGCAATACATCACCGCCGGAGAGCAAAAAGCAGGCCGTCCGGTCGGGTCAGTGGGGGTAGTGATGGGAGCAGTTACGGTAGCGGATGAAGACCGTGAACAGGCTCGTTATGCTGCACGTCGTTCAGTCGCTCTCTATCTACCTGTGGTCGCCCCACTTGACCCTACCGTCAATATCGAACCTGAACTGATTGACCGTCTACGCCATCATGTCAATCGGCACGAATATGATGAAGCAGCAGGCCTGATTTCGGACGATGTACTCGATCGTTTTGCATTTGCAGGGAATGCAAATGACTTGATTCGACAGGCGGAGAAATTATTTGAGGCCGGGGCGCACCGCATTGAATTTGGTACACCGCACGGCCTCAGTAAGCCCGAAGTGGGGATTCGGATTTTAGGCGAAACGGTTAGTCCTGCCCTGAATTCCTAAAGTCGCTGTGCAGTCGAGATTGGGAAAATGGTATATGCCAGTGGCGGAAATTCCAATCGAAATCCGCTTGGATGAAAGCACCCGCCATAAATCGCAGGGCCGCGCCAAACAGCAGCACGCTGGCGAGATCAATATGCACCAAGTCTACCAGATTGCTCCCGATCAGCGGGCCAACAAACATCGCCGCGAACAACACCTGCGTATAGACCCGTGTATAGCGCGTCGCATTTTCAAGGGGCGTGCTTTCACTGAAAAAGCTGAAGGTTGAGTTACCCGCTAATGTCCATGATGCACCAGATAATGCGCCCCCAATGAGGGTGAAGGCCAAAGCCGGGGACATAGCATTAATTGCCGCTGCAATCCCTGTACCCATCAGGCCAATCGCTACCGAAGTACGACTTCCAAAGAGTTTGATGATCCGGGTGATATAGAACGAGACGGTTGCTGCTGCCGTCAACTCACTTAGCGCATAAAACGCAAGGAAACTTTCATCCGCCCCTAGTTTCTTCATCAAAAACATCGGGGTCATGGCTACAATCGAGAAAAAGGTCATATGAGCAAGACCCGCCACGATTGCAGATTTACGGAAACCAGCGGACTTCCAGACGCTTTCTTTGTTTTCCTCAACTTCTGTGGTCTCGGTATGGAACAGCACTTTGGTCTGCTTTACATGCCACAGACTGACCAATGCCAGTGAGAATGCCCCCATGTACATAGCTTGATAGTTGAATGGGAAAGGCACATTGTCCAGCCAGAATCCAAGGGTAAACGCACTAATCCCGACCCCAACGTTCAACGATAAGGCACGTCGGCTCAAAAGGGTTGTAATGCGGCTGTTCTCGACGGATTCTCGAATCATCACCAAAAACAGCACGGTTGAAATCCCCTGTGGTAAAGCGGGAATTGCAATCGCAGCTACTAACCAATAGGGTCGCCATTCGGTAGGCAAAAACGGCGTAAGAGCAGGCAGCAAAAACGCAAACCGCTGTCCTAATGCAGGCCAGTAGAGGGCATGAATCGAGTCCGGATAGCGTTTGGCCCATCGCCCGGCTAGTCCTGCTGAGATCAGTACGATAAGTGACGGGATAGCCGCCATGAGGCCCAGCAGCAAAGCCGAAGCGCCCAATCGAATAGCGAATGCCGAAAGAAAGTGGGTGGTGGCAGGCAAAGCTAATCCGAACCAACCAATATCTTGGACAAGGTGGTTGAAATTTTCCCGCTCCACAGACGGAACGGACTCAGATGTACGTTGCATATATACTCAGCTTTTGGTGTGCGGCAGACACGCAGATAAATAAACTTTGGCCTATTTAGACTAAGCAGGCAATTAAGTATTTTTTCGTCTGCTCGCTATGTGAGTATTATCAGTATAAAAGGGAATGGAAATTGATTCAAGAGGGGTATTCTGATGATTTTCTGACGCTTGGATGATTTGAACAAATCCTAACATCGAAATATCAAGAGGCGGGTTAATGTACCCACCTCTTGTTCCAAACTTACAGGGAAGTTCAAGTGAACTTAGGCGATTTTCACCCAGCTAAAATATAGGAAAGCGTCGCTGGTGTATTCACGATAATCCAATTGCAGGCGGTGATAACCAGCAGAGATCGCAATATCCACCGTCAATGTCACGTTCGGTTGGGTAACGGTGAACGTATCAATCCCCGCAAAAGCGTTGTCGAGGAAGAAACGCACCCCATCATCCGCTGTCACCGTGAACCGATAAGTTCCTGCCGCGAAATAGACATCCGAGGTAAAGCGGGCGCTGAAATTATCTACGCCAATATTGCCAGCGGGTGAACCAGCACCCCAGTTGAAGGCAACCGCGCTGTCACTACGGGTATATACCACCGGAGCGGCCAATGAGTTGTTGTTGAAAAACTCACCATACCACACAGTGGTCACGGGGGTAATTGGGGTCGCGGTTGGCAAGCTGGTGACCGGGCCAGAGGTAATCGGCAAGTTTCCAATCGGCACACCCGGAAGAATGTACGCCACACTCACCCAACCCTGACGGCCATCCGGAATTTTTACCAAAATCCACAGATTGTCAGCAGTACGGCCCAACATTTGCAAAACAGTGCCGCGCGTGACGAACGTGATAACCGAGAAGTTTGTCCCCGGCCCCTGACGAACATTCAGGCGGCTTGTATTAACGGTTGCCGCATTACCCGTGACGGGCGGAATGGGCGTGGGGCTAACGACCGATCCCGACAGGTCAGGCAGTGAACTGATCGCCACATTCGGCAGAATCAAAGCAGTGGAAACCCATCCCTCAATACCCGAGGCGGTACGAATCTTGGCCCATGTGCCGTTGGTGTTGCGGCCTAACAATGTAACCGCCTGACCACGTGTGATCTTTGTCAAAACACCGAATTCAGTGCCGGGGCCAGAGCGCACATTGAGGGTGTTGGTGCTGACCACTGCGGTGTTGCTGCCCGTGCTGGGGGTCGTGCCAGTTCCATAGTTGCTGGTACCGGTTGATGCAGCCGGGAAATTGGGGCCGGTTGGGTTGCTGGCAAGGTTGGCCCATGTCAAATAGACAAAGGCATTGGTGCCATTTTCACGATAGTCCACCTGAATATGGTGGACGCCTGCCGTCAAAACGACATCGCGGGTCAAGGTCACACCGGGTTGTGGACTGTCGAGCGTATTGATGATGGTATTGCTGAAGTCAAAAGTGATGGCAATTCCGTCATCTGCCAGAATATAGAACCGATAGGTGCCTGCCGCGAAGGTAGGCCGTGCGCCCCAACGAACGCTAAATCCATCGGTTGGAACACCACTGGCAGGTGAATTTGTGCCCCAGTTAAAAGCAATTACACCCGTATTGGCACTTAAGACCTTTGGCTCGATGAAATATGGATTGTTATAGAAATCCCCAATCCATGAGGCATTACCGGATTGCAGATTTGCCCCAACTGCTGGGTTTACTTCATTTGATGCCGATGTGGGTTGGCTCGCCAGACCAAAAAAGGCCATCACTAGTGCGACCACCACCATCAACGGGATAAATCGTTTCATGATCCTTACCTCTCCTCACACTCACTGTGCTAAATGGAATTCACTGAAAAAATCCGACTGATTCCCCACCAAAGGAATCATGGCGTGAGTCACATTATTGAATTGATATTTTCATTTTAGCAGGAGTTTGTGATAGAAATTCGTTAGCGGCGTATCAACGTTGCATCATCGTAAGGCGTTCGTATCAAAGTAGTGTGGCAGCCTCTTCATCTACTAGCCATACTACTCGGCCCTCGGTTGGTTTAACAATCTGCGCAGGCAGCACATCAGGTTGATATGGCCCTTTCAAAACATCTCGCAGTCGTTCGGCTTTGGATTTGCCAGCTACCAAAAACGCGACTTGTGCTGCCGCATTAATCACAGGGGGGGTTAGAGTCAATCGCCATGTTTCCAGTTTTTCAACATAATGGCCGATTACCCAGCGGTTTTGTTCATGTATCGCCGCCGTGCCGGGAAATAATGAGGCAGTGTGTCCATCATCTCCCATCCCCAATAAGATGAGGTCAAACATGGGCAAGCCATTGCCAAAAAATATCCGCAACTGCTGCTCATATTCTGCTGAGGCTTGGGCCGGATCAATATCACCGTGCATGGGGTGGATATTTTCCGGCAGTAGCGGCACATATTGTAAAAATGCCTCGCGTGCCATGCGATAATTGCTATCGGGATGATCGGCAGGAACACAGCGTTCATCCCCCCAAAAAATATGAACATGCGGCCATTCAATTTGGTTGGCATAGGGTTCGCGTGCCAACAGTTGATAAAGGGCTTTGGGGGTCGAGCCGCCGGAGAGGGCCACTGTAAAGCGACCCTGCTCGGCAATGGCGGGTTTAGATAGGGCTACCAATAACTCCGCCGCTGCATGGGCTAAATGATTTGCGTCGGAATAGCGACGAACTTCGCTCATTTTTCGCCACCATTTTTTGCAGCATCCATGCCTTCGAGTTGCAGCCAAACCCGACCCTTGCCCATCAAATCATCGGCGTCTTTTGGCCCCCAAGACCCAACCGGATACGTCACTAATGGCGGCGCTTTGGGGGAGGTTTCCCAACCATGAATCACGGGATCAATGATTTTCCACGCATATTCAATATTGTCGCTGCGGGTAAACAGCGTTGCATCACCATTTAGTGCATCGTGCAATAGGCGTTCGTAAGCGTCGGGTATCAGGCATTCGCCGAAGGAGGTGGCATAATCAAAATCCATCACCACCGAGCGTGTCACGTTCGCATCCGGCATCTTGGCCTCAAATTTCAATGATGTGCCTTCGTCGGGCTGAATCCGAATCGTCAGCACATTGTTGGTAAAGCTCTCATCTGTGCCATTCTCAAACATAGTCAGGGGCGGACGGCGAAACACGACGTTAATTTCACTGGTCTTGGCGGCCATCGCCTTGCCAGAGCGTAGATAAAACGGCACCCCTTCCCAGCGCCAGTTATTGATATAGAGCTTCAATGCCGCATACGTGGGCGTTTGGGAATTGGGAGCAACTCCCTCTATCTCACAATAGCCGTCATATTGTGCCCGCACTGTATCTTTTAGATGGATGGGCGGGATGGCGGCGAACACTTTGGATTTCTCATTTCGCAGCGCATCAGCATCGAGTGTTGAAGGGGGTTCTTTCGTGACCAATGCCAACAATTGCAAGAGGTGGTTTTGGAACATATCCCTGACTACCCCTGACTGGTCGTAATAGCCAGCGCGATGCCCGACATCTACACTTTCCGAAACAGTGATCTGGACGTGATCTACATAATTGCGATTCCAAACCGGCTCCAAAATCGTGTTGGCAAAACGTAGGAACAGGATATTTTGGGCGGTTTCTTTACCGAGATAGTGGTCAATCCGGTAAATCTGCTCCTCCTTGAAGATTTTGTGCAGTGCCCAATTTAGCTGTTGTGCTGATGCTAAATCCACCCCAAACGGCTTTTCAACAATCAGGCGTCGCCAGCCATTGCGCTCATCGGCCATGTCGGTGAGACCGAGATTTTCCGCTGTCGGGATATACAGTGATGGAGCGGTGGAAAGATAATAGAGGCGATTCGCTTTGCTATCTTCCAGATCATTCAGAAACTTGTGTAATTCATGCACATCTTCGAGTTTGGTACTGTCGCCAGAATGATAATAGATGGATTCGGCAAATCTGGCCCAACGGCGAGGGTTATAGGTTGCCGGACTAAATTCCTTGACCCCCTCTTCCACCTTTTTGCGAAAATCCTCGTGGGAAAATGGCGAACGCGAGACTCCCACCACCGAAAACTTCTCTGGCAGCCGATGTTTGAGATGCAAGTTAAACAAAGCAGGAATCAGCTTGCGATTTGTGAGATCACCCGAAGCGCCGAAGATTACAACAGTGGTTTGCCGGGTAGTAGTCATGATGTATTCCCTCGTGATGTCCCGTGTTTACTCGTGTTTGACGGCGTGTCCACCAAATTGATTTCGCATTGCTGCCAACAATTTAGCAGCATAGCTATCTTCTTGACGGCTGATAAATCGCATCAACAGCGACATGATGATGACGGGAGCAGGCACATCTTGGTCAATGGACTCAAATACCGTCCAGCGGCCCTCGCCCGAATCCGCCACCCAACCTTTGATTCCGGGAAGTTCAGGGTCGGCTTTGAGTGCATTAGCCGTGAGGTCAAGCAACCAAGAACGTACCACACTGCCATGCCGCCAGATTTCGGCGATTTGGTAGAGGTCGAGATGAAATTCCTCTTTGGCTCGCATAATCTCAAAGCCCTCGGCGTAGGCCTGCATCAACCCATATTCAATGCCATTATGCACCATTTTGACAAAATGCCCTGATCCACTTGGCCCGACATGCCCCCAACCCAAATCGGCACTCGGAGCAAGCGTCTCAAAAATAGGCCGCAGGCGCTCCACGACATCTTTTTCGCCGCCAACCATCATGCTGTAACCTTCTTTGAGTCCCCACACCCCACCGCTGGTACCTACATCTACAAAATGCAGACCTTTGGCGCTGACGGCTTCGGCGCGGCGCATTGTTTCCTTATAATTGCTATTGCCGCCATCAATAATGACATCCCCAGCAGATAACTTTTCAGTTAGGGTCATAATGGTTTTTTCAGTCGGATCGCCTGCCGGAACCATCACCCATACCGTGCGGGGGGCGGTCAATTTTGGGGCGACTTCATCCAATGTACGTGCGCCGATTGCCCCTTCTGCCTCAGCCGCACGAATCGCATCTTCGTTTAAGTCAAATGCAACGACTTGATGCCCGCCCTGCAAAAGGCGTTTGGTCATATTGGCACCCATTCGCCCCAAGCCCACCATCGCAATCTGCATAGCTACTGCTCCTTAGAGAATTGCCAAAAATTGTCAAAATACTGTGTTGCTCATACTAAATTGGACTCGCCCTCACCGTTGAATGTTACGTATTCGATCTGTACCCGCCACAATCACTTCCGACGCGATGCCGATAAAAAAGCCATGTTCCACGATACCAACCCGCGCTTTGATTTTTTCTGCCAGTTCCGCTAAGGCCGTAGGCGTCGTTAGTGGATCAAATTTGCAGTCAATAATAAAATTACCCTGATCGGTCTTAAAAGGCGATCCATCGCTTGCCATACGCTGTTTCGGCCTACCTCCCAATCCTTCCAAAAACGCCAAATGGGTTGTCCAACCAAATGGGATGACTTCAATTGGCAGGGCAAACTTGGTGCATAACGCCCCTGACAGTTTAGATTCATCTACCACAATGATTTCACGCCTACTGGCTTGTGCCACAATTTTTTCACGCAGCAGCGCTCCACCCCCGCCTTTAATCACCTCCAAATGGGGATCAACCTCATCCGCCCCATCAATGGTCAAATCTACAACCGGGTCTTCTTCAAGGGTGGTAATTGGAATATTCAACCTGCGGGCCTCTAATTCAATTTGCTGTGAACATGGCACACCTAGAATATTTTTCAGCTTGCCTGCTTGAATCAATGCACTTATTCGGCGGACAGCATGAATGGCGGTGCTGCCATGCCCTAACCCGACCACCATACCGGACTCAACCTGTTCAACAGCGCGTTCGGCAGCCTGTCGCTTTAATTCATCAATCGTTTGGCTCATATTCCCATAATCTTTTTGCATAGTGAAATGAGTTCAGTATACTCCCCCTCACTATTTTGCCCAATGGCATAGGATACGTCATTATGAATTTGCGCCCCCTCGGTACAACGGGTTTATCAATCACCCCCATCGGCTTGGGATTGGCGGCACTGGGTAGGCCGGGTTACGTTAATCTGGGTCATGCTGAGGATCTAAACCATAATTATGATGTCACGGTGATGCAAGGCCACACGCATGAAATGTTGGATGTGGCTTGGCAGGCGGGTATTCGCTATTTTGATGCCGCTCGTTCGTATGGCCGCGCTGAGGAATTTTTGGGCAATTGGCTACGTGATCGGGAGATTCGCGTTGGGGATGTCACCGTCGGCTCAAAATGGGGCTACACGTATATGGCAGGTTGGCAGGTCGAAGCCGAGCATCATGAAATCAAAGAGCATACTCTGTCAGTATTACAACGCCAATGGGCTGAAACACAAGCCAATTTAGGGGATTATGTTGGACTTTATCAAATCCACTCCGCCACTCCTGAAAGTGGTGTGCTAACTAACCATGAAGTGCTGTACGAACTGGCGCGTCTGAAAAGTCAGGGTCTTAAAATTGGGCTGACATTGAGCGGTCCCGACCAAATCGAAACCGTCCGCATGGCGATAACGATTCGGATAGATGGTCTCCGTTTATTTGATTGTGTTCAGGCCACCTATAATTTATTGGAAACGTCGGTTGCCCCAGCGCTACAAGAAGCCCATGCCGCTGGAATGGGAGTGATTATCAAAGAGGCGCTTGCCAATGGCCGCCTAACGCCCCGTAACCAAGACTCCGAATTTGCCGATACGATGCGCCAACTTATCCGGCAGGTGAACCGATTGAACACCACTCTAGATGGATTGGCCCTCGCCGCTGTGCTGCATCAATCGTGGGTGGATGTCGTGTTAAGTGGTGCAGCAACCCTTGAGCATCTACGGGCCAATCTCAAGGCACTTGAAGTTCAATGGGATGAAGAAGCAACTTCCGAGTTGGGCAAAATCACCGAACCGCCCTCGATTTATTGGAAACGACGAAAGACTTTGCGTTGGAATTGAGTTAAACTTTTCACAAACTTTTGAGAGTATGGAGATTTACAGTGGTTACAGTTGAAATCCACCCTGATGCGATTGCAGCAATTGTGCATGGTTATCATGGCGCCCCATTTGATGTCCTCGGCCCACACAAAATTGACGAAAACACAGTTTCCTTTCGAGCTTATTGCCCAACCGCCCAAAAATTGACACTGCTTTTAGGCAATCAACGTATTCCTATGAATCGGCTGTGGGATGAAGGATTTTTTGAAATCACTGTCGAAACCAGCTGGCCCGGCCCTCACTATCAATTGGAAGCCGAGGTTCAGTTCTCAAGTCATAAACGTACTGATGTGTTTGCCGATCCCTATGCCTTTCCTGCTTTTTTGAGTGATTTTGATCTCTATCTATTAGGGGAGGGTCGCCATTTAACAAGTTACGAAAAACTCGGCGCTCATCTGGTAGAGATTGAAGGCATCGCTGGGGTTCATTTTGCAGTCTGGGCACCCAATGCCTACCGGGTTAGTGTTATTGGTGATTTTAATGGATGGAACGAAACTAGCCATCCTATGCAGCGACGTGGCGTCAGCGGCATCTGGGAATTGTTTATCCCCGGCCTAAAAGAAGGCGAAACTTATAAATTAGACTTGCGTTCGCGCTTTGATGATTTTCATGTCCAAAAAGCGGATCCCTATGCGTTTGCCGCCGAAGTTCGACCCAAAACAGCCTCGGTAGTAACCAATCTGGAAAATTATGAATGGCAGGACAATACTTGGCTAGAAGCGCGTGCCAAAAGTGATCCCCTCAAACAACCCATCTCCATTTATGAGGTTCATCTTGGTTCATGGCGGCGCAAAGAGGGCAATGAATGGCTGACCTACCGAGAACTCGCTGATTCACTGGTGCAGTACGTCAAAGAAATGGGCTATACCCACATCGAATTGATGCCAGTCGCCGAACACCCCTTTGATGGCTCATGGGGTTATCAAGTCACAGGTTATTTTGCGCCAACGGCCCGTTACGGTTCTCCCACCGATTTTATGTATCTAGTGGATCAATGTCACCAAAACAACATCGGCGTCATTTTGGATTGGGTTCCGGCGCACTTCCCTAAAGATGGACACGGCCTCGCCTATTTTGATGGCACCCATCTGTATGAACATGCCGATACGCGCAAGGGTGAACATCCCGATTGGGGCACGCTCATCTTTAATTTTGGCCGCAACGAAGTCCGCAACTTCCTGCTGTCCAACGCTCTGTTCTGGCTGAAAAAATATCACATTGACGGCCTGCGGGTGGATGCCGTGTCCTCCATGCTCTATCTCGATTTTTCGCGCCAAGCAGGTCAATGGCTACCTAATCAATATGGAGGTAGAGAAAACATTGAGGCGATTCACTTCCTGCGCGAAGTCAACGAAATTGTGCATAGCGAATCCCCCGGTGTGCTGATGATTGCTGAAGAATCTACTGCATGGCCGATGGTTTCTCGCCCGACCTACATCGGCGGACTCGGCTTCACCTTCAAATGGAACATGGGTTGGATGCACGACACGTTGGACTACATCCAAAAAGACCCCGTGTATCGGCGTTATGCCCACAATCGCATCACCTTCTCGCTGTTCTATGCCTTCAGCGAAAATTTTGTCCTTTCGCTCTCCCATGATGAGGTCTTACATGGCAAGGGGTCACTGATTAACAAAGCGGCTGGCGATTGGTGGCAAAAATTTGCGACGGTGCGGCTGTTAGCGGGCTATCAATATACCCACCCCGGCAAAAAATTGAATTTCATGGGGCAGGAGATTGGGCAATGGCGTGAATGGAGCGAAGAGCGCAGCCTCGACTGGCATCTGCTGGAATTGCCGACCCATGCTCGCCTAAACCAATGGATGCGCGACCTCAATACCCTCTACAAATCGCAGCCTGCCCTTTATCAAAACGATTTTTCACATGAGGGCTTCCGCTGGATTGAACCCAACGACGCTGACCAGAGCGTTTTCTCCTATATTCGGTTTGCGGACGACCTCGCCGAATTTATGGTGGTCGCCTGCAATTTCACCCCTGTCCCACGTTATCACTATCGTATCGGTATTCCCGAAGCAGGCCACTACAAAGAAGTTCTCAACAGCGATGCGGGTATTTATGGCGGTAGCAATATTGGCAACTACGGTAGTGTGACCAGCGAAGAAATGACTTCTCACGGCTTCCCCCATAGCTTATCCTTGACTATACCACCACTTGGTATTGTGGCTTTTAAGTTGGAGAGAGCAAAACCACAGGCGACAAAACGACCTGCCAGTAAGCCGTCTAAATCCAAACCACCTAAAGGCAAAGCAGAGTGAGCCAGTCATCGCCTTCGTATTACCACGATTTGAGCATTTTTAGCGATTGGGTTGAGGCGGCGGCTCGACAGCAGGTGCTTTTTCCGATGGCTATGCCCGGCCCTACCACACAACAGCGGGTACGCGAAGTGCTGGGTTTTTGTGAGGGTGATGAGGCCCCATTTGATGTTGAAGTCAACCAACAATGGGCAAAAGATGGCCTAGTTGGTGAAGCCATTTCATGGTCAGTCGGCTACGGGCCACGCACCGAGGCTTGGTTGTTAAAACCAGCGAATGCCACCGGCCCTTTGCCGGGAGTGGTGGCCCTCTATGAACATGGTGGGTTCAAATATCTAGGCAAGGAAAAAATCGCCATTGGGCCAACTGACCCACCGCCTTTTATGCACAACTGGTGGGACAAATATTACGGAGGACGACCTTTTGCCAATGCCCTTGCCGATGAAGGATTTGTTGTACTCATCCATGACCATTTCTGTGGGGTAGCCGACGTTTTCCTCAAGACGTGATGCCTGACTGGGCAACCCCAGCCTTCACGGGGTTGAAAGACAGCAACTGGTCAAATTATGGAATCCCCTACGAAATAGGACTTTATAATTTCGCCGCCTCACAGCATGAGCATCAAATTGAAAAACTTTGCACCGTTTTGGGGACAACTCTGGCAGGGGTGGTCAGTCATGAAGACCGCATTGCTGTGAATTATTTGTGCTCAAGACCGGATGTAGATACTCACCACATCGGCTGTGTTGGACTATCCGGAGGCGGGGCACGTGCCGCGCTTCTGCAAGCCACCCATCCCTATATGCAAGCCACCGTCGTTGTGGCGATGATGGCTTCATATGCGGAGATGCTCCATCGGGATGTCACCCGACATACATGGCTGTTTTTCCCAAAGGGGTGGTCAAGATTTGGTGATTGGCCGGACTTAGCGGCCTGTCGTGCGCCATCACCTCTGATGGTTCAATACAATCTTGATGACGAGCTTTTTGCACGGGAAGCCATGCAAGCTGCCCATCTGCGTTTAAGCCAACATTATGCGGCGGCGGGATGCGTGGATGCCTATCAAGGCGAATTTTACGCTGGCCCACACAAATTTGATTTAGCTATGCAGGAATCCGCTTTTAAATGGTTGGCTATCCGTCTAAAAGGAGTAGGTGACTAGGCTATATACTCAATACCGATTTTAGAGTTCGACCTCATAAAATTTGTATTTTAATTTAGTGACAATTCTTGGTAAACTATACGTTATAACTGCGTTCGATTCCGGTTATAACCCGACTGCATTCTATTTGAGGCGACCTCCTATGAGCAAAAAGCGATTGCTTATTATTGAAGACGATGCTGATTTGGCAGAACTGTTGGTGACTTTTTTCAACAGTCAAGGCTACGAAGTGCTGCAAGCAGATACAGGGTTGGAAGGCATTGCGTTAGCCCGTTCCAAATTCCCCAATCTCATTTTATTGGATGTCATGCTGCCCGATATGCAGGGTTTTGATGTCTGTCAAGAACTGCGAATGGCGACGCTGACCAAATACATTCCGATCACCTTTTTGACTCAGCGTGATGCCCGTGCTGACAAAGTGGCGGCGCTCGAACTTGGCGCGGATGATTATGTCACCAAACCCTTTGATATCGAAGAACTGCGCCTGCGTGTACAAGGCTCGATCCGACGCGCTACCCGTGACCATTTGCACGAACCCCGCACGGGATTACCCACTGGTCGCCTCATTCAAGATGAATATGAGCGTCTGCGGGATCGAGAAGGTTGGCATTATCTCTCGCTTAAAATCGCTCACTTTGACGCCTTCCGTGATTTATATGGCTTCATTGCTGCTGACCAAGCCCTTGCCCTCGCCGCCAAAGTCCTGACCGAAACCATTGCCACTTTTGGGACACAAGACGATTTTATTGGGAGCAGTGGTGAAAATACCTTTGCGGTCTTTACCCATACCCTTGATATTGAGGGCTTCCGGACATCGTTGATTCAAAATTTTAAATCGCGCATCGAATCGGTTTATAATTTTAGCGATTTGGAAAAGGGCTATATCGTCGTAGGGAAAGATACCTTGCAGGAAGAGCGCATCCCATTGATGAGTATCGAACTGACCACCCATGTGGCAACCGAAGATTTGGATTTAGTCGTCTAGGTTGGGTATCGGAATAGCACTCTATCGCTTTATATGCTACACTTCGTCGCGTTAAAAATTGGAAGATAATCCAACCAAAATTTGGTTTTTATGCGACGAACACAACGTTTAACCCGCAGCCTCCTTGACCGAGTATTGGGCGGTGTTTGCGGCGGATTAGGAACTTACATCGGCATCAGTCCTTGGTGGGTACGCATTACCTTTATTGCGTTGACCCTCTTCACTGTTGGCACGGGACTACTGCTCTATCTCACCCTCTGGCTCGCCATCCCTGAACAAACATTAGGTGATATTCAAGGTATGACAGGTAGTTCACCACGCCGCGTCAGTCCCGAAACATTGGTGCTGATTGGCGCGGGGATTATTTTGGTTGGCCTCTTGGTCTTGGCCTTTAATCTGGGGGTGTTAAGCAATACCAACGGCGGGGCACTGCTGCCCTTTGCGATCATCCTGCTCGGCCTTACCCTATTAGCGCAGCAATTGAGGAGGGCCGCTCGGTGAATATCTCCCGTCCCAATTTCATGTGGCCCGTGCTAATTATCGGCATTGGCCTATTCTTGCTGCTCGTTCAAATAGAGGTCGTTCCCGAAGCCATTGGTGATTTGTTCATCCGCTCGTGGCCGATGCTGCTGGTTATTTTTGGCCTGAATATTCTATTGGGTGGACGTATCCGCTATGCCAATTGGGTTATCTTGATCGCCTCGATTGTGTTGGTCGTGGTGGTTGGCAACTTGGCCTATGCCGAACGTCGCGGTGAATATCGCAACGATTACAAAGAATCGCGGCTCGAAGTTTTGCCCCCCGAAATTCAATCGCTCACGGTTGACATTGAAGTGAAGTCTACCCGCGCCACCATCAGCGCTGCCCCCAGTGCCAGCCAGATTATCGCCCGTTTTGAAGGCAGCACCGAAAGCGATGTCAAGATTGATTTGACGATTGATGGGACATCCGCTACTCTGACGATCACCGAAACTACCTCTGGCGTATTACCCAAATTAGATGAGGTCGGGCGGGGTACTCTTAATGTCTATTTGCCAGCCAATGTGCCGATTGCGAATCTGCGCTATCTGGCTGACGACGGCGCAATGACGGTAGATTTACGTCCGTTGATCGTCCAAGTGCTGGATATTCAACTCAAGCGCGGCAATATGGCGCTCTATGTGCCGACACAAGGGCAGATTTTGCAGGATATTGTTCGGGTCGAAAATGGCAACTTACACATGTTTGTACCCGACAACGATACTTATCTTCGTCTAAACCTGAGAGAGGGAGCGGAAAAACCGACCTTCGTGCCAGAATTGGAAGGTGCGCAGTATGAATTATTGGGGAGCGATTTATTAGTTCCCGGTATCGCCAATCCGCGTATCTTGCTGCGCGTGGAAGTGGATGGCACCTTTATAATTGATTTTAGTGCCCCTAGCTAAAATTTTTTCGTTTACATTACCGAACAAATATTCTATAATTTCTATACGAAGAAAAATTGTCCATCATAATTCTTACATGAGGCGTTAATGAAGATGGGCTATAATAACCGATATTTGACCGATGCCCTAGAGGACAGCAATTTGGCAACTTTTGAACGTGTCGGTGTGTTGGCTCATCCTTCGCGCTCCAATACGGCACTATTGGCTGAACGGATAGCTGATTCGCTTCGACAACGTAGCCTTGATGTGTGGGTGTTTACCGATTGGAATGCTGATAGAATTCGTCCCCATGTCAAAGATTCGGATATGGTGGTGGCGATTGGTGGGGATGGTGCCATGCTGCACACCGCACGGGTTTGTGCCCCTCTAGGTGTCCCCATATTTGGCCTTAACGCTGGGTATCTAGGATTTTTAACTGAATCCAGTCCAGAACATTGGGAAGCCTCCTTGGGGCGGGTATTGGATGGGGATTATTGGGTAGAAGAACGCATGATGATTATGGGTGAAATCTGGCAGGGGGGGATTTGTACTGGCATTGATGAAGCGCTGAATGACGTGGTGATTAGTCGCGGCGCGGTAGCCCGGTCAGTCCATCTGGAGACGTTTATTAACGATACATGGACAACTACCTATAATGCCGATGGTCTCATTATTGCCACGCCGACTGGCTCAACTGCCTATGCGCTGGCGACTGGTGGGCCAATTCTGCCGCCAGATTTACGCAATATTTTGGTAACACCCGTTGCGCCCCATCTGAGCATGGATCGCTCGTTGGTCTTATCTGAAAATTCGGTCATCAAGGTGGTGGTCGCCCCGCGCAATTCTGCCCCAGAAGTCGTTGTCACAGTGGACGGGGAGGCCATTGCACAAATCGGCGTAGATGATTCGGTCATTATTCGTGCCAGTCAAAAAACCAGTCGGTTTATCCGTCTGCGTGAAAAAGGCTATTTTTTTCGGTCACTCTTAGACCGACTTGAACCAAAGTTGGTATCGCGCAGCCAACGCGATTCAACTAATCAATAATCGAGTGGAGTATTGGTGGATGACTGCTCCGGTTGAAACAACCCAAGAAAAAATTTACTGTGGTAAGGCAAACTGCCCCGGCAGCACGGGTCTTAGATGTTATCGCACGGGTGTACCCATCTGCATGAAATGTGCGGTCAAGACCCCCGTCGGATATATCAGTAAAGAGGCCGCCCGTGAACAAGCCGATAAATATTTCAATATCGCTGGCTACGACTATATCATCGCCTCTGTTGTCGCGTTTGGATCGCTACTCGTCAGCGGGGCAGTGCTGGTGCGATTTATTCCGTTTTTCTATTTCATGTTTTTGATTGGTGGAGCCGTTGGCGGCGGTATTGCCGAAATTGTGTGGCGGGCTATCCGGTACAAACGAGGACGTTATACCACTTACGCGGTAGGCATCGGTATGATTGCAGCCACATTGTTCTTGATGGTGCTTAGTCCGCTTAACGGGGCTATTTTTGGCGGGATAGCGACGAGCGTAGCCTTAAGTCGCTTCCGTTTTCAGTTGCGTGTTTAGTAGTGAATTGAGTAGGGGCAGAGACGGCTTATGCTGGTTGAACTGCATATCAAAGATTTTGCCATCATCAACGAACTGCATTTGGAATTTGGCGAAGGATTTAACGTCATTACCGGCGAAACCGGCGCAGGTAAATCCATCCTGATAGATGCAGTCAACTTTGTATTGGGGGTAGGAAGCGGCAAAGATTTTATCCGCAGTGGCGCTCAACAAACCACTGTCGAGGCGTCTTTCCGCGTCCCGGATGTATTGCAAGCCCATATTCAAAGCTATCTGGATGAAGAAGCCATCGAATATGACTCGGTGGAGGAACTGCACCTTGCCCGCGAATATCGCTCGAATGGGCGCAACGTGGCGCGGGTGAATGGCAGTGTATGTAAAGCGACCACCTACCGCGAAATTGGGGATTTACTGTTGGATATTCATGGGCAAAACGAACACCTCTCCTTGCTCAATCCACGCCAGCATATTTACCTGCTAGATCGCTTTGCCGAACTGGAAAACGAACGCCATGCCGTCACTGCGCTGGTACGCAAATTCCAAGCTGTCCACCGCGAAATGGAAGATTTGCAGCACAATGAGGCCGAACTCGCCCGCCGCATGGACATTCTGCAATATCAGATAGATGAGATTCAAAATGCCAAGCTGCGTGCTGATGAGGAAGATCAACTGCGCGAAGAAAGTAATCGGCTTGCCAATGCCGAAAAGTTGCGTGAGCATACCCTAGAAATCGAACGCCTGTTGTTTGGCGGCACACGCGGCACGCCCGGCGCGGTTGAACAGGTCAGTCAGACCGCCCTCCTGCTGGAAAAAGCGGTCAAATTTGACGCAGGTCTACAAGAATTAACCGAACTGGCTGATAGCATTACCATTCAGGTGGAAGAATTTGCTCAGACGGTGCGCCGCTATGCCGAAAACATTGATTTATCGCCGGGCCGGATTGATGAGGTCGAGATTCGTTTGCAGCAAATCACGACGCTTAAACGCAAATATGGCGGTACGATTGAGGCCGTCCTCGAATTTGCCGAAAAAGCGCGGCGCGAACTCGATAACATCACCCACAGTGAAGAACGACTGGCTGAATTGGAAATTGAAGCCGATAGCCTGTTGCATCAAATTGGTGAGGTCGCTAGTCGTTTGAGTCAGCGCCGCAAAACCGCCGCCGCCCGATTGAGCGCCGAAATCATGACCGAACTCAAAGACCTACGCATGGAAGCCGCCCGTTTTGAGGTCGCCGTTGAACAGCAGGAAATGGTAGACGGTTGTTTTGTGGGCGATGAACGTTTTGCTTTTGATCTCAACGGCATTGACCATGTAGAATTTATGATTTCCACCAACTATGGCGAACCGATTATGCCTCTCGCCAAAATCGCCTCCGGTGGTGAAACGGCCCGTGCGATGCTGGCTCTGAAAAATGTACTGACCAACGCCGACCACACCCCAACGCTGATTTTTGATGAGGTAGATCAAGGCATCGGTGGGCGTTTGGGCATTGTGATTGGCGAAAAGTTGTGGCGTTTGACAGGCAGCCATCAAGTGTTGTGTGTCACCCACTTGGCCCAAGTCGCCAGTTTTGCCGATACGCATTTTAAAGTGAGCAAGCACGTCAGCGGCAGCCGCACCGTCACCGATATTGAGCAGTTGTATGATTCGGCCCGTGTTGAAGAAATCACCCAGATGTTGGGGTCAGAAACCGAAAGCGCCCGTCTGAATGCCCATGAATTGCTGGGGCTGGCCCGACAAACCAAGATGTCCCAACAAGTACGCCTATTGTGATTATTTTGCAGGGGGCAGTCGAAAAATACCCCTTGTCACCAACCCTGAAAACTCATGCACATCGAGCATTTGTCTCTCAAAAATTTTCGCAACTACATCCGCCTTGAATTGTCATTAACACAGGGCGCGGTAGTGATTCACGGGGCAAATGCTCAAGGCAAAACCAGCCTGCTCGAAGCTATTTATTACCTCGCCACCAGCAGTTCTCCCTATACCAATTCAGATCGGCAGTTGATGAATTGGAATATGGATGGCGAATTTATGCCGTTCACACAAGTCAGTGCGGATATTATTCTGTCCAGCCATGTCATGAACCATGCCGAGATTATCCTCTTTAAAGATCAGACCCCCGATGGCGGGGAACGTTTCCGCAAAGAGGTCAAAATCAATGGAGTATCGCGGCGTGGGTCGGATTTGTTGGGTTTGCTGGCGGTGGTGATGTTTTTACCACAGGATATGTCATTGGTCGAAGGGCCACCCGCTGGACGCCGCCGCTATCTCGATATTGCCCTCTGTCAAACCGACAACACCTATTCGCAAGCCCTCAGCACCTTTGAAAAAGCCCTGACTCAGCGCAATGCCCTGTTACGCCGCATCGGGGATGGATTCGCCTCTCCTACCGAACTGGAATATTGGGATGTGCAGATCGCTGAAGCTGCCGGGATTTTGATTGCAGGCCGCCAGCGATTTATCCGGGAACTGGAACGTTTGGCCCAACGGGTACATCGAGATTTAAGTGGTCGTTTGGAAGATTTGGAGTTGGTTTATCAACCCAGTTTTGAGCCGACTTTTGAGGGCGATGGTCAGCGGTCATTTAACGCACTCGGCCTTGATTTGCACCGCCAACTCCCCCCTGAAGATATTGTGCCGCAATATCGTGAGGCATTGGTGGCTTCGCGCAGTGACGAAATTACACGCGGCATGACCCTGCTTGGCCCCCAGCGCGATGAGATGCGCTTTTTGGTCAATGGGCGGGATTTGGGCACTTATGGCTCACGCGGCCAAGCCCGTACTGGAATCCTAGCCCTCAAATTAGCCGAATTGGAATGGATGCACCGCACCCTCAATGAATGGCCCGTGCTGCTGTTGGATGAAGTTTTTGCCGAATTGGACACTGACCGCCGCAGTTATCTCGTAGACCGCATCAAAGACGTTAACCAAGTGTTGCTCACCACCACTGAAATTTCGACCCTTGCCCCCGAATTTTTGCATAAGGCAGCCTTGTGGCAGGTGCGTGATGGTCAAATCACGATTGTGGAAGCAAGGGGCGCTTAGAGGGTGTCCCTGCCTGACGGGGATATTGGGCAGGCGTGGGGCGGATTTTTTCCATCACAATCAGATAATGGGTTTCTTCAACTCCCGGCAATTCCACCCGATGATTCGCCGTCACCTTGCCGCCGAGCGTTTTTAGAGCATAGGCCGCTTCGTCAATTTCCCGTGCCGCGCTTTCCCCTTTCATCGCCACACAAACTCCCCCGACCTTACATAGCGGCAGCAGATATTCGGCCAAAACGGGCAGATGGGCCACGGCGCGGGCCACCACGACATCGTATTTTTCGCGGTATGCCCTATTCTGTCCGGCGTCCTCGGCGCGGGAGGTCACAACCTGTACATTCGATAATTGCAGCACCTCGACCATATGCGACAAAAATGCCGTCTTTTTGCCAACCGAGTCCATCAGAGTCAGTGCAATATCAGGACGGATAATCTTCAGGACGAGTCCGGGAAACCCTGCCCCTGTGCCAACATCTATCAGGTGACTCTTTTGTGGAATTTGAATATGCCCCAGTAGCGAAATCGAATCAAGGAAATGGCGCGTTTCGACGGCATCGGGGTCAGTGATGGCGGTCAAGTTGGCACGGTGTTCGTTCCAATCGAGCATCTCGCGGGCATAAATCACCAGTTGTTCACGGATGGCGGGGGACAATTCGACGCCGAATTTTTGGGTGGCATGTTCGGCAAGGCGTTGGGGTTGCACTGCGATTTATGCCTCTTGTTTGGCAATGATTTGGGGCTTCGGCGGATGGTTGCCAGCCAACATACCACGCACCGACAAATCCTCATCTAGTAAAGGCCAATGGATTCCGCTGAAACCGAGTTCAACCACTCTCAATTCTTCGGGAGCGGCTTCTTTTAGACGCGGATACCAGTCCAGTGGAGTAGCAATTACACGCCCATCCTGCAGGGTCACTTTTAGAAAATCATCGCTGATTTCAACGGCAATTGGGCGATCTTCTTCACGGGGCATCTGGTTATGCTCATCCATTAAATCAGTCCTCGAAATACTCTTCCCATACTTCAATTATATAAGCAAGGTTGTCCTGTATGTGCCGCTCAATTTGTTTGAGTTTTCGCTCATTGAAACCTCGATTCCATGCCAATTGGAGAGGTTCTAGCCAGAATTTGGCCTCATTGTCGTCAGCCCGAACATGCACGTGCTTGGGTTCATCATTTTCGTTTGAGTAGAAGAAGAAGCGGTATGGGCCAATCCGCATCACAGTAGGCATCTAAAAATGATTCTCCCAAAAACCATAAGTATCAAAATTTGGCGGGCGTGGTTCTGTATTTTTCACATCCCCACACCCGCCCGACTATCAATTCATGTTATTTTTTGCGACCAAACTTGGCTTCAAGAACATCCAGCAAAGTTGGTTGGCCGATTTCCTGCAATTCATAACGCACCCGCAGCATCGGCTTGTTGGCCTCCAAAATCCGCCCCAAGTCAATCGGCGTACCGACGACGACTATATCCGCATCGGTGCGGTTGATCGTTTCCTCAAGGTCATCCCGTTGTGCATCCCCATAACCCATCGCGGGGAGCAGCGTGCCAATCTTGGGATAATGCTCATAGGTCTCGGTGATGCTACCCACCGTATAGGGACGTGGGTCAACAATCTCGCCTGCCCCAAATTTCTGTGCGGCGACAATCCCCGCCCCATATTTCATTTCGCCATGCGTCAGCGTTGGGCCATCTTCCACCACCAGCACGCGCTTGCCACGAATCATGTCCGAATTTTCAACAAAAATTGGTGAGGCAGCTTCGATCATAATCGCGTCGGGATTGAGGGCAAAAATGGATTCACGCACCTTTGCAATGCCTTCGGGCGAGGCCGTGTCCACTTTATTGATAATGACCACGTCCGCCGAACGCAGATTGGCTTCACCGGGGTGATAGCTCACTTCATGACCGGGGCGATGAGGATCAACCAGCACGATATGAATATCTGGTACATAGAAGGGCAGGTCATTGTTCCCACCATCCCACAGCACAATGTCGGCTTCTTTTTCGGCTTCGCGCAAAATCCGTTCATAATCCACCCCTGCGAACACGACCACACCATTGTCAATATGCGGTTCGTATTCTTCACGTTCTTCGATGGTGACTTGGTGATGCTCAAGGTCTTTGTAATCGCCAAAACGCTGCACGGCTTGTTTGGCTAGATCGCCATATGGCATGGGGTGACGCACGGCAGCGACTTTGTAACCCAGTTCACGCAAGGCACGGCTGACGGCACGGGTCGTTTGGCTCTTACCGACACCCGTCCGCACCGCACCAATGCTGACGACAGGCTTGGTGCTTTTGACTTGGGTATCTTTGGTGCCGAGCAGTCGGAAATTGGCTCCGGCAGCCAAAACCAGACTGGCTTTGTGCATCACATATTCGTGTGGCACATCCGAATAGGCAAAAACGACCTCATCCACGTTCAATTGGTGGATAAGGGCACGTAATTCCTCTTCGGCATAAATCGGAATGCCTTTGGGATAGAGTTTTCCGGCGAGTTCTGGGGGATAAACTCGGCCTTCAATATCGGGAATCTGGGTTGCCGTAAAAGCGACCACCTCGTATTGGTCGTTGTCACGGAACACCATATTATAATTATGAAAGTCGCGTCCGGCGGCTCCCATAATCAAGACTTTGGTTTTACTCATGGGGATATTGGCTCCTAAATAGTGAAACTCAATGAGGCGCGTTCAGCGAACGTTGAACACGACGTGCAGCAATCGCCACAAGGCCAATGCTGAGAACGTACAACATCAACAGGGGCGCAACAACTAGGAGCATATTAAAGGGGTCAACTGTGGGGGTGATGATTGCGGCAATGACCGTGATGGCAACCACAGCAAAGCGCCAATTGCGGATTAACGCTTTCGGCCCGATCAGTCCTAGTCGCGCCAACACAAACATAAACACGGGCATCTCGAATGCCACGCCTATCCAAAACAGCAGCGAGGTCAAAAACTTGAAATATTCTTGGGCAAACCATTGATCCTGAAAAACATCATCTTGAAAGGTTTGCAAAAAATCAAAGGCCGCTGGGGCCATGATGAACCAAGCAAAAGAGACTCCCAACAAGAAAAAACCTGTCGTAGCTGGAATTGCCAACAGCACCCAATTGCGTTCTTTTTTGGTCAAGCCGGGGGCCACAAACATAAATAATTGATAGGTGATGTAGGGTATAGCCAGAATCGCACCACTCATCAAGGCCACCCGGAAATACATCACGACTGCACCAGTAGGTGTGGGATTAATCAGTTTATTTTCATAGGGGCTAGACAAATATTTGATAATGTCACCCGTAAAAATCGCCGAAATAATTACCCCGATAATCAAAGCAATTATCGCACGCAGCAAGCGCGAACGTAGTTCCTCGAGATGTTCAAAAAAGCTCATCGTGCCCACAGGCGTTTTTTCCGGCAATGGAGCCGGGCCGATGACGGTGGGAGTCGGATTAGGCGATGTGGAGGTCAAAGGTTCTTTCACTGTTCGCCTCACGGCATTTCTTCAGTTGGAGAATCGGGCTGGATACCATACCACTCATCGGTGATTGAACCCAACACACCGTTAATAAAACGGGGTGAGCCTTCTGCCCCAAACAATTTAGCAATCTCTACCGCTTCATTGATGACGACTTTGACGGGCAGTTTTTTGTCTTGGGTCAACTCGTGAATGGCAATACGCAAAATATTGCGGTCAATAATGGCAATCTGGTCAAGCGGCCATTCCGGGGCATGTTGGGCAATTACTTGGTCAAGATTATCGCGTTGTTTCAAAACCCCCGTTACCAAAATTTGCATCATCTGATACGTTTCGGCGTTTAGGGTTAGTTGTGGGTCTTTTAGCACCAAACTGGCATCATCCCAATCGTCATCCTCATCTTCCTCACCCATCTCCTCACCGAATGTGCTAGATGAAAGATGCAGGGCCATATATGCCGTAATGCGGGCATCATCACCCGGAATAGGCATATTGGCATACGATTCTAAAATGCTGATGGGGGTATGGTTGGTGCTATCAATTTCATAGAGGGCCAATAATGCAAGACTGCGTGCCAGATGGCGAAGGTCAATGTTGGGTGGTGTTGTCATAATATCACTGGGGTTACTTCTCAAACACCACATCTTCAATATGGACGTTGACGGCTAAAACCTTCATACCGATATATTCCTTTATGGTACGGGCGACCTCTTCTTGGACACGTCGGCTAGTATCATAAAGCCCATGTGACGCTTTGGCAACGATGTAAACATCCACCCGCACACCTTCTGGCTCAACATTCAGGCGCACGCCACTTTCATCAGTAGAAAGCCGCAACCAACTTGAACCGCCGGGGACACTGCTTAATTGGGCTACACCATTCACGTTCAAGGTGGCAATGCGTACCACCGTTACTAACACACTCGGTACAACCGTTACTGTATCGTTCGGATTTTGAAGGGTCGCCATGTTCCGCTACAAGCCAATCTGTACTATGCGTTGTCCTAAATTGTACAACTAAAGCCTAGCCCATGACCAGACCACCATCTACCGAAAGCACCTGCCCTGTGATATAGGCCGCTTCATCGGAGGCCAAAAATGCTACCGCAAACGCCACTTCATCAATCGTGCCCCAACGTTTAAGGGGGATGGCGTTATTCAATTGGTCGGTCAATTCTTTGGGTAGGCTAGAGGTCAAATCAGTCAGTACAAAACCGGGGGCAACCGCATTCACCGTGATATTCCGATCTGCGATTTCACGGGCGAGGGCTTTGGTGAGGCCAATCAATCCGGCTTTGCTGGCACTATAATTGGTTTGTCCGGCCTGCCCTGCGATGCCGCTGACGCTGGTGATATTGATGATACGACCATAACGCGCTTTCATCATGGGGCGGGATACCAATTTGCACATATTCCATGCACTTTTCAGGTTGGTATCCAATACCTCGTCCCAATCTTCTTCTTTCATCCGCATAATCAAATTATCGCGGGTCGTGCCAGCGTTGTTGACCAGAATATCCACTTTTTCAAAGGCATCTACTGTCGCTTTAACCAACTGGGTCGCGTCCTCCATCACTGCCACATTTGCCTTAACCGCTAGACCCTTCCCACCACCTGCCGAAATCATTTGCACCACTTCATTCGCGGCATCGGCGTTTTGGTTATAATTGACCACAATCGTCGCGCCACGTTTGGCAAGTTCCAGCGCGATCCCGCGCCCAATGCCCCGACTTGCTCCGGTTACAATGGCAACTTTTCCGTCTAGCTGTCCCATGTCGAAAATGCTCCTGAGAGGTGGTGTGATTTAATCGCTTGATAGATAATATCGGACGGGGGCAGGGTGTCAAGATAGACCTGCGCTAAGTAAAAAAGGGAATCTGCGTGAAAATTCGGTTTAAGATCATCGTTCTGCTGTTCATACTTTCGACCTTGGGGTTATCGGCCTGTCAAGACAATCCCGACGACAACGCACCATTGGTGATTGTGGCGACTTCGGCTGCCCCCGACGCAGGTTTTTATACCTATCGGCACGAAAGTGGTGTATTCAGCATTCGTATCCCCCCAAACTGGGTCGCTGATAATTTGCCCGACCCGAACGGGGTACGTGTCCAATTTTCCAATTTGGAAGGAACAGAAAGTGTGGTGCGCTTGACGGTTTATGTCGTCAATACGGGCACACCCATGACCCGCGAAGGATTTTTGAATGCCGCCGCCGCGTATCAACCCCCAGAAGATGTCGCTAATTATGGCTGGCAGTTGATCGAAGACCCGATAGATCAGTCCGATGGCAGCCGTCGCTTGGTGGGGGTACGCACTTATCCTACCATCGGGCCGCGTGCCATGAATATTTTCCTACAAGGCAATGGCAGCTATTTCTCCGCCCTTGAAACTGATGTCACCGATGCTGATGAAAACCTTATCAATACCCTTGCCGCTGTCGTCAATACCTATCGGGTTAACAGCAGCGTGGCCCTACAAATCGGTGAAGTCACAGGCGTAACGTCCTTCACCGGGGTTATCGGATTCGACAGCTATACGGCATGGTCAGACAGCGACGGGGGGTTTAACATCACTGGACGGGTCGTGAACAACGCCGATTATGCGGTGGAAGCCGTGCGCTTGACGGGCTATTTGTTTGATTCACGCAGCAACCGCCTGAGCGAAAAATCCAGCATTTTGACTACTGATATTCTAGCCCCCGGTGAAGGTGCGCCCTTCCGCCTGCGTTTTGATGGAGGCCGACCTTCAACAGTGGTGCGCTATGAACTGCACGCCGCTGCCCGTGCCTCCGAAGATACCGTTCTACGTAATTTCTACGACAAAAGCAATTTCACCGTACAAAGCAACGACCCCTTCTATAACGAAAGCGGCTTTTTGGTGGTCAGCGGTCAGCTTTCTAATAATGGGTCACGGTTGGTAAAACTGATTAAGGTGGTCGTCAGCATCTTTGACGACCAGAACAATATCGTCGCTACGGAGACGGTCTTTATTGATAAAGATCAACTGCTCCCCGGTGAGGCAGGCAGCTATGAAGTGGTCATGTATGATGTGGGTGGCCCAGCGATTCGCTACGAATTGAATGTGATGGGCACGGCGGAGTAAGGGAGTCTTGAATTGAATACTGCGACACTCTACAAACACGTTGTTTTGAATGATGCGGGGGTCCCGATTATCGAAGGAACGACCACCAAAGTTATCGAGATCGTGCTAGATGTGAAAGCCTATGGGTGGAGTCCTGAAGAAGTCCATTTTCAACATCCTCATCTCTCGCTAGGCCAAATCCATTCCGCCTTAGCCTATTATTGGGATCATCAAGAGGAATTAGATGCCGATATTGAAAGGCGTTTGTTGCGGGTTGAGGCGATTCGTAAGGGACTAAAACCCGTACCATTGTTAGATAAACTCAGAGCTAAGGGCCTCATCAAATGAGCATCGCTTTTTATATGGATCATCATGTGCCACGCCCAATCACAGTCGCCTTACGCATACGTGAAGTGGATGTCATCACTACTCTCGAAGACGGAACAAGCGAGATTGATGATCCAGCACTCCTAGACCGTGCCACCGAACTTGGTCGCGTTTTGTTTACCCAAGATGACGACTTGCTTGCTGAAGCGAGTAGGCGACAAGAGGCTGGCATTCCATTTGAAGGCGTGATCTATGCACACCAACTCTACGTTTCGATTGGGACTTGCATAAATGACTTGGAAATTATCGCCAAAACAGGCAAGGTAGGGTAACTACGAAATTTGGTGGTTTATCTGCCTCTATAGAATCGTTTTGCGTAATCTCTGCAATTGCGAGACCAACAATTCCGCTGGCCCATAATATTCCAATGTCACGACTCGCAAATTGGGGCAGCGTTCCAACGTAAAAGGCAGTAGGTCATAATCTGCTTCGGCGAGAGGGTGGTGCAAATCACGCAGTCGCCCTCGATACATCCCCGGCCCACTCACATGCAACTCTATCACATGCTCTAGGGGTAACTGGCGAATATATTCATCCGCCGATTCACCCCGCATCGCCGCCGATACCCGCGCATGGCCCAAATCCAGCAACGAATGGCATCCGGTTTGTTGAATCACTTTATTTATAAAGGGTGGGTCAACCAGATAATCATGTCCGGTGGGCCGATGATAGGCTTGATTTTCGACAGCGATGGGAATGGAAAGGGCCGCCTGCAAAAGTTGGATATTTTCAATCGCCTGTCGGGTGGCGCGTGGTCGAGTCACAATCGGGATGGGGATGCCCGCTTTCTTCCATAATCGGAAAATGCGAGAAGATGGCACATCCAAATGAAAAGATACAAATGGCGGGTGGGTCTGGTCTATCAACTGTTGGATGGCAGTAAGTTCCGGTTGAATAGAACACCCAATGAGTGGGTTATGCAAATGCAGCAAAATGGGATAATACTTGGCTCGGTCAAACATCCGGTCAAGCCCAATCCACGGGCCGACCTTCAAAAAATCAACCTGCACCTGACCCGCCGCCATCAACTCCAACAGCAGGTCGGAGCCATCCGCAGCAAGGGCAATCTTATTTGTGGGTATCTTGATAACCTTCGCCAAGTGGGGTCGCCAGCATCGCCCCCGTAAAACCAGCAAAAATCGCCGCGTGCAGCAGTGTCAAGGGCAAACACATCCACAACCAGACTGAGGTGGCATTGTCGCTGAGGACAATGCCAAAAATGACGATTCCAAAAGACACAAAACTGATGACAATCAAAATCGTACCTGCCAGTAAAGGCCATCCGCGCCGGGTTGCCAACGCCGAGGAGAGGCGCATGATAAAACGGCTGATACGCGGGGAGGAGTCAACTCTTCGCATAAATTCGGACATATTTTTTAGGACTCCAGTTTAAGAATAATCAGCGCAATCATAACGCAGACTGGCAGGCACGCCAACGGAATCAACCGTTAGACATTAAAGCGGATGTTGAGAATATCCCCATCTTGGACGATATATTCTTTGCCTTCCAAACGGAATTTGCCTTTGGCCTTAATTTCGTGGGTGCCACCCAACGTCACCAGATCATCATAGGTAAAGACTTCGGCCCGAATGAAGCCCCGCTGCAAATCGCTGTGAATTACCCCTGCTGCTTCGGGAGCAGTCGCGCCTCGATCTACACTCCATGCCCGCACTTCATCCGGCCCGACGGTGAAAAAGGTCATAATTTTCATCAGTTCATACGACGCTTGAATGACCCGTGCCGCGCCAGATTCGCTGATGCCATATTCTTCCATAAACATCACCCGATCTTCGGCAGGCAGTTGGGCGATTTCGGCCTCAATCTTGCCCTGCAATCCCAATAGGACACTGTTTTTATGCGGATAGGTAATCAACTCGGCGGGGTTACGTGATTTTTCGCCAAAATTCAACACAATTACCACTGGTTTGAGTGAGAGCAAGCCATACCCGCGCAGGGGTTTCATCTCGTGTTCGGTCAAATCCAGATCACGCAGGGGTTTTTCGGTTTCAAGGTGGGTCTTTAGGCGTGTGAGCAGTTCTATTTCTTCGGTAATGGCTCGTTTATCACCTGTCTTACCTTTTTTTAAGTCTTCATTGAGGCGTTCCAAACGGCGTTCGACGGTAATCAGGTCAGAGAGCAAAAATTCGGAATCCACTATTTCCAAATCACGGGCTGGGTCAATGGTTTCATAGGGATGTGGCACGGTGTTATCTTCAAAAGCACGGATGACGTGAATCAAGCCGTCCAGATTCGAAAGCGCATTCCGCAACTGCCCGGACATGCCCTCATTGCCAATCCCCTTGTCTACCCCCGCCACATCATTGTACACAACGGTTGCATAGGTGGTTTTTTTGGGCGTATACATACCACTGAGTTTGTCCACCCGTGCATCCGGCACATTGACGACTGCTGTATGGACTTCTAATTTGCCGCTGGATACGGCACTGGTTTCCAAATTGCTACCTGTCAGCGCATTAAACACGGTTGTTTTGCCGCTGTTCGGTAGACCAATAATGCCCAGTTTCATGAAGTGTTGCCCTTCCTAAAAAAATCTGACATGCCCAAGCGTCGCAACTATAATGGGAGAAGCCTTTTCCGTCAATTGTAGTCCAACTATAAGGTAGAATATTATTGCCATATCTCATAGATTGCCGTTGAAGAGGGTTTAGATGGACGTATGGGAAGCAATTCGCAAAAAACGGGCGGTGCGGGTCTTCAAAAGTGAGCCATTGCCAGATGAAGCCGTCACACGCATTTTGGAGGCAGGGCGCCGTTCACAAAGCAGCAAAAATACCCAACCGTGGGACTTTATCGCCATTCGTGACCGCAACCAACTTCAAAAAGTCTCCGAATTGGGCAATTGGACGGGGCATGTTGCGGGGGCAGCATTGTGTGTGGCGATTGTGGTTCCGACCTCCCAATCGGGCCAAGATGTAGATTGGAAGCATATGTTTGACGCAGGTCAAGCCGCGTCGTATATGCAATTAGCGGCACTGGAAATAGGGGTCGGCTCATGTCTTGGCACGATCTATAAACAGGAGGATGCCCGACAAGTATTGAGTTTACCTGCCGACAAAACCGTCCATATTGTGATCTCGTTTGGCTACCCTGCCGAACAGCCGGAAACACCGCCGAAAAAAGGTGGACGCCGCCCCTTATCTGAGGTTGTCCACTGGGATCGCTGGTAATTATTCCCAAATTTGCTCGTCATTTGGGAAGTGGGTCGTTATTATCTCATGCCGATATTCTATTGGGGGACAAGGCATGACAGAACGAACCGCACGATTAGCACTTGAAGATGGCAGTATCCTGATGGGCATTGGCTTTGGGGCGGAGGGCACACAGGTCGGTGAGGTGGTTTTTAATACCAGCCTAACCGGGTATCAGGAAATTTTGACCGACCCCAGTTATGCCGGACAGATGGTGGTGATGACGGCCACCCAGATTGGCAATACGGGTATCAATTTGGAGGACGACGAGTCACAGCGCATTTTCCTGAACGGCTTTATCATCCGCGAACTCAGTCCTGTTATTTCCAATTGGCGTGCCACCAAAACGCTCGATACATGGTTGGCCGAGCAGGGAGTTATCGGTATCAGTGAGATTGACACTCGCGCTCTAACCCGCCGTCTGCGTGACAATGGCAGTCAAAAAGGGGTGCTTTCGACTGAGGCTCATTTTTCCAATGACAACCTTGTGGCCCAAGCGCGGGCATGGTCAGGTTTGGATGGCATAGATTTGGTGCAGGCCGTCAGTTGTGACGAACCCTATCATTGGACGGATGCTACCGACGACGTATGGGAATTTAAATCATCGTCTACCCCCTCCACTGAAAAACTGCATGTGGTCGCCTATGATTTCGGCCTTAAACGCAATATCCTGCGCCGCCTTGCCGCCAATGGCTGTCAGGTAACGGTTGTCCCGGCCAAAACCACCGCCGCCGAAACACTGGCCCTGAAACCCGATGGTGTTTTATTAAGCAATGGCCCCGGCGACCCATCGGCATTACCGTATGCCGTCGAAGCCACGCAACAGCTTTTGGGTAAAGTTCCAGTGTTTGGCATCTGCTTGGGCCATCAAATTTTGGGGCAGGCGTTGGGTGGCAAGACCTATCGCCTCAAATTTGGGCATCATGGCGGCAACCAGCCTGTGCGTTACACTCCAACAGGACGGGTCGAAATCAGTGCCCATAATCACAATTTTGCGGTTGACCCTGCCAGCCTGCCCGCCGAGGTGGAAATCACCCACTTGAATTTAAATGATGGCTGCTGCGAGGGGCTACGTCACACCAGTTTGCCCGCTCTGAGCATCCAATATCACCCCGAAGCGGCCCCCGGCCCACACGATGCCGATCCGCTGTTTGATGAATTTGTCCAACTGATGCATACCCATAAGAAATAGGCCCATGCCCAAACGAACTGATATTGAAACGATTCTCGTCATTGGCGCTGGCCCGATTGTGATTGGGCAGGCCGCCGAATTTGATTACAGCGGTACCCAAGCTGTCCGTGCCCTCAAAAAAGAAGGCTATCGGGTGGTCTTGGTCAACAGCAACCCCGCCACCATCATGACCGACCCCGAACTAGCTGACGCGACTTATATCGAGCCGCTGACGCCGGATGTGGTGGAAATGATTATCGCGCAGGAGCGCCCCGACGCGATTTTGCCCACTGTCGGCGGTCAAACGGCCCTGAATATGGCGCTGGCATTGGCGGAACAGGGCATTCTCGAAAAATATGGTGTTGAATTGATTGGCGCGAACATCAACGCGATTCAATTGGCTGAAGACCGCCTGCTGTTTCAAAAAGCCATGATTGAAGCGGGCCTTGAAGTACCAAAGGGTGGCATCGCCCGCACCCTTGCCGAAGCCCAAACCGTTGCTGCCGAAATCAACCGCTACCCCATTCTGATTCGCCCTTCGTTTACGCTGGGGGGCAGTGGGGGCAGCATCGCCTATGACCCCACTGATTTTGTCAAAAAAGCCGAATTTGGATTGCGCGAAAGTCCCGTCCATACCGTGCTGGTCGAAGAAAGTGTCGTTGGGTGGAAAGAATTTGAATTAGAAGTCATGCGAGATCGAGCCAATAATTTTGTGGTGATCTGCTCCATCGAAAATATTGACCCGATGGGCGTTCATACGGGCGATTCCATCACCGTCGCGCCAGCCATGACCCTGACAGATCGTGAATATCAACGCTTGCGGGATATGGCACGGGTCGTCATGCAAACCGTCGGCGTCGAAACGGGCGGCTCCAATGTGCAATTCGCGGTTAACCCTGACGAGGGGCGGGTGTTGATTATTGAAATGAACCCGCGTGTCAGCCGTTCATCGGCCCTTGCCAGCAAAGCGACGGGTTTCCCGATTGCCAAAATTGCGGCGCTACTGTCGGTCGGCTATCGGTTGGATGAGCTACAAAATGACATCACCCGTACCACCGTCGCGGCCTTTGAACCGAGTATTGATTATGTTGTCACCAAAATCCCGCGCTGGGCTTTTGAAAAATTCCCCGGTGTAGACCCTACCCTCGGCCCGCAGATGAAATCCGTCGGCGAGGTTATGGCGATGGGACGCACTTTTAAGGAATCACTGCTCAAGGGCCTGCAATCGTTGGAATTGTCACGCACCCCCTATCCGACGCCACAATATTCCGTTTGGGATGGCAACATTGAAAGCCTTGCCATTCCGCGTGCTGAACGCATCTGGGCGATTTGGGAGGCTCTCCGTGCCGGGCATACTCCTATCGAAATTAACGTGGTGACGGGTATTGATGTATGGTTCTTGACCCAGATGGCGGAAATCGTCTGGCTAGAAAATGAAATCAGCCAATATCCTCATTTGGAAGACCTTCCCACCCAATTGCTGCGAAAAGCGAAACGCATAGGTTTTGGCGATGCCCATATTGGCTGGTTGCTTGCCACCAATGCCCTCAAAGTGCGCGAAAAACGACATACAGCAGGGCTTTCCCCCACTTTCCATATGGTGGACACCTGCGCTGCCGAATTTGAATCGTATACGCCTTATCTATATAGCAGCTATGAATCTGAGAGCGAATTCCCGCCATCAGACAATGAAAAAGTGATTATTTTGGGCGGGGGTCCAAATCGTATCGGGCAGGGCATCGAATTTGATTACTGTTGTGTTCACGCGGTCATGGCCTTGCGCGAGACGGGCTATGAGGCCGTGATGATTAACTGCAATCCCGAAACCGTCAGCACGGATTACGACATCCCCAACCGCCTCTATTTTGAGCCGCTGACCCTTGAACACACCTTGAATATCATTGAACGGGAACAACCACTGAAAGGCGTGATCGTACAGTTTGGCGGACAGACCCCTCTCAATTTGGTGGGACGATTAACGGCGGCAGGTGTCCCCATTTTGGGCACATCGTCGGACGCGATTGACCTTGCTGAAGACCGTGAACGATTTGCCACCCTCCTGCGTGAACTCGATATTCCCAGTCCGGCCTACGGCATCGCCACTTCATTAGATGAGGCACGGATCGTCGCTTCCCACGTTGAATATCCCGTCATGGTGCGGCCCTCTTATGTCTTGGGTGGTCGGGCCATGGCGATTGTCTACAGCGAGACTGAGTTACAAGGTTATGTCAAAACCGCCCTTGAAGCCTCATCAGGTCGTGCCATGTTGATTGACCACTACCTCGAAGACTCGTATGAGGTAGATGTGGACGCGGTGGCGGATGGGGAGCGCGTCGTCATTGGCGGTATCATGCAACATATTGAGGAGGCAGGTGTCCACAGCGGCGATTCGGCGTGTGTTTTGCCTCCCTACAAAATTTCATCCTACCACCTCTCCATCATCCGCGAATACACCGAACGACTTGGTTTGGCATTGGGGGTGCGCGGCCTCATGAATGTGCAATACGCCATCAAAGAAGATGTGGTATACGTGCTGGAAGTCAATCCACGCGCCAGCCGCACCACACCCTATGTCAGCAAGGCGACGGGTGTACCCCTTGCCAAAATCGCCACGCAGGTCATCCTCGGCAAGAAGCTGGCCGAGATTGGTTTAGTTGAAGAACCCACTGTGCGCGGCTTTTTTGTCAAAGAGGCCGTTCTGCCTTTCAAGAAATTCTGGGGGGTGGATGCGCTCTTGGGGCCAGAAATGCGGAGTACAGGCGAGGTCATGGGCCATGCCTCCCATTTTGGGCACGCCTTCGCCAAAGCGGAGATGGCGGCGGGTGATCGCCTGCCACTCAAGGGCACGGTCTTTATGAGCCTGAACGACTTTGATAAGAGTGCTGGGCTAAAATTGGCGCGTGATCTGCATCGTATGGGCTTCAGCATTTTGGCAACGAAGGGCACAGCGGCCTTTTTTGAACGGGCGGGCGTCCCGGTTAAGGCCATCAACAAAGTGACCGAGGGCAGTCCCCACGCCGCCGACTTTATTCAGGCTGGTGAGATTGATCTGGTCATCAATACGCCGCTTGGCTCAACCGCCCATAGTGACGGGGCGCTCATTCGCACCACTGCCATCCGTTATGGTGTGCCACTGATGACCACCCTTAGTGCTGCCCAAGCCGCCGTGCAGGGGATTCGGGCTTTGCGGGACAAATCACTAAAATCACGTAGTTTGCAGGAGCATTATCGGAGTTTATAAAGATACCTAATCAAGGGTTTTTAATAGCTTCCATAGGGGAGCAAGCAAATCGGCATCCCCTATGGTTTGCTGCAATTCGCCTAACCAGCGCCCTACTTCAGCGACCAGCCCCGCCCCCTGATAGATCTGCAATGCCCGTTCAAGGGCTTTTTGGCTTTGCTGCAAATAGCTCTCACGCTGCGACTCATTCACAATCGCCAAACCCGCTAATGCCGTTGTTTTGATATATCCCGCCCGAACATAGGTTGGCGGAGATTTCAATAGTCCATCAGCAGCAGTGACCGCCTCCTGAAACGCACTTTCCGCCCCCCACCCATCGCCCATTTTCATTAAAATCAATCCTTGGGTCATCATACCCATCGGGCGATGAATCGCCGTCGCATAGGCCGGACTGGTTTCGATGGTTTCGAGGGCCTCTTTCAAGCGACCCAATGCAAGATAGGCCAGCGCGAGGTGGGTCAAAATTGGCTGTAAATCAAGATTACTTTGAATCTCACGTGCCACTTCTGCCGCTGCCATCAAGTGAGTAACAGCGGAATGCGGGTCGCCAGTCGCCAAGGCCACCCGGCCCAACTGCCAACGGGCCAATCGTTCCGCCGACCATGCCCCAATCCGAGTTGCAATCTCTAGTGCCTGTGAGCCATAGTCCAATGCTTTGGCGGTATCCCCGACATCAATTTCTAAACTGCATAGGCGCGACAATCGCTGACATTGACTGCCCCAATCGCCCGACTTGGTGGCAATTTCCATAGATTGAGAGAGATGTTGCGCGGCAGTCGGGTAATGGCCTAATTCGGTGTGAATCAATCCCAAAAGGCTGTGGCTGTGGCCGGCCCCATTTAAATCTTGGGCACTTTCAGCAAAGTGCAAGGCCTGTTCGGTCTGGGCAAGGGCGTCGGCATAACGGCCCTGATTCCGTACGATATAACCTAATATGATCAAGCATCGGCTTTGTAAGGGGGGGTCTTTTTCCGCCAACCCCAGTGCTTGCCTTACCCGTTCTAGTGCCGATTCATCATCCCCCATCTGGTGATAAATCAGGCCCAAGCCCAACAGTGCTGTGCCCTCGGCTTCAACATCCTGTTCATTAGAGGCCGCTAACGCTTGCAAATAACAATCTATGGCCTCGTTATAGCGTCCCTGATTGCGATAAATATCTCCCAAACCGACCAGCGACAAGCGCACCCGTGAGGTATCCCCTGCTGCTGCCGCCATAATCATAACTCGCCCAAAGCAATCTATTGCCTCTTGAAACTGACCAGCGGCTTGATAGGCACGGGCCAACCCAAATAAATTCATGTATTCCATGCGAGCATCACCCAATTTGCCAATCACCCGCTGGCGTAGATGAATGACACGCTGACCATGCCCCCACAATAGCATTACGTCAAAGCCACGTTCACCAATTTGCTGTAGGGCGGTTTCCGCATCTCCAGCTTTCAAATAATGTTCAAAAGCCAATAATTGAGGTTCAAGGTCTTGCACACCCCGCCAATAATCGGGAGCAATCCGCATCTGCTCATAATAGGCTGCGGCCCGCCGTTGCAGTGCCTCCCGGCTGCTGGGGCCACGTTCATCCAATTGGGCATAGGCGTAATCGGCATCAATTGGGTGCAGGGAAATCAAGCCACTGGTTCGGTCAATCGTCACCATACGGGTGCGTGTCAATCGCTGCAACACCTCCCGTCCGGCAAAGTTCGAGTCAACGGGCCGCAGCAAAAATTCAATCGCCTCAGCCCGCACCGGGCGCCGATACACTGCGAGGGCCTTCAATACCCATTGGGCTTGTGCATCCAAACGCCGATAGCCTGTCTGAATCATGTCCTGCACATCGCGCCACTTGCCGAATTCCGCTAATACACGGTCAAGGCGTGCCAATCGGTCATCTTCCAGAATCCCGACCAGCACTTCCAGCGCACGCGGGACACCATGTACCTTTTGTACGGCCTGTCGCAGCAGTTCATCGGGTGCATCTCGCAGACCACATGTACCGCCGGGGTCAAGGTCACGCAGCAGTTGAATTCCTTCGGCTTCCGATAGGCCCTCCTCCAAAACCACTACTCGATTGAGATGGCGCAAGTCACGCGGGAAGGTCAATTCAATTTGGGAGGTGAGCAGAAATCGGATGGGGCTGTTTTGGCGGAGGGTTTGAAAAATAAGTTGGCTTAATTCAGGGTCGGTTAAATGGCCTTCGTCATCTATCAAGTCTTCTAAATTATCTAAAAAAATGAATACCGGGCGATGGGAAACATCCTCCAATAGGGGCCTCCCCGCCATCGCCACCTGTTCTAGAACCCGCTGCCCACGGACGGCGCTTACATAGAGGATGCCATAGACGTTTTCGATGTCCGATTGACCCGTTTCAATCTCGCGCAAGGCATGACAAATCAACGCTGTTTTGCCAATTCCGCTGCGCCCCATTACGGTGACAATACGTGTTGTGGGGTCAGCCAAAATCATCCGCAAAGTCTCCAATTCGCGCTCCCGCCCCACAAATGGACGACCTATACTCATAGGTGACTGCCCTACGATAAGCAGCGATTTTGGGAAACGGGGAGTTATCGTGTCTGGGGGAGCATCCAAGCGCCGATTTTGTACCCGCGCTTGGTGAAACTGCTTGTGTAGTTCGTCGCGCACATCCGGCGGAAAATCCACACTCGTCAAAAAATCTTCGAATTTTTTCAGGCGGGGGAAATGATCACCGGCCACCCAACGTTTTAGCGTATCTACCCAGACATTAAACCGCCGATTTTGTTCCCATGCCTCACGGTAACGTTCTTCCCATGTAGCATGATGCCGCACATCCCATCCCGGATGATAGGTATCAAGCGCCTGTTGTAAGGTTTGTTGAAATTGCAGGCGGGGATCCAATAGGTTAGTCCTCTATTAGTCCGCATAACGAATAGAAATTGGGGTGGCGTTTGCGTTCATTTTCGCAGATTTGCGCTCAATTTGCTACCACATTATGAGGTATCGTTGGAAGTGTACGGGATTCACATTGGAGCAGCGCAAAGCGAAGAATGATGGCATAGCATTTTTTCGCTACTGGTGGCGTGCTGCTCCGATGCTAGTCCCATTCTCTTTTTAGGTCAGAATACAATCACCCCGCGTGCCACTTCTCCGCCGAGCATGGCATCATAGGCTTGATTGATTTGACTCAATGGATATTCCCGCGAAACCAATTCGTCCAATTTCAGCTTACCCGCCATATATAAATCCAGCAGCATGGGAAAATCGCGGCTAGGATTGACGGAGCCATAATAGCTGCCCTTGATGGTCTTTTCCTGTCGCGTGATGATCGCCCCCGGCAAATTGGTCGCTGAACCCATTGGCGATAAACCCGCCAGCACAATCGTTCCACCGGGGCGAGCCACTTCCAGCGCCAATTCCTGTAATTTCGGGATACCTACCGCCTCGAAAGCATGGTCGGCTCCACGTCCACCTGTCAGATCGCGCACCGCTTCAATGAGGTGGTCGTCGGAATAGAGGGTATGTGTTGCGCCAAACTGACGGGCCAACTGCATTTTGGCCTCATTCACATCCACCGCGATAATCGGATTCGCGCCACACAGCCTTGCGCCCTGCAATATATTTAATCCGACCCCACCACAACCCAAGACTACCACGCTTTCACCCGGACGCACCCCAGCGGTATACATCACCGCGCCGACGCCTGTCGCCACCGCGCACCCCACCAAGGAGGCCACTTTCAGTGGGACATTTTGGGCAATCGGGATGCAACTTTGCTGCGATACGACTACATGGTCAGCAAAGGTCGCTAGACCGCAGTAGTGATACACCGGGTCTTTACCTCGATACAGGCGTGGTGTGCCGTCTAACATTGTGCCTGCCCAAATTGGCCCAGTAAATGTGTCACATAAATTCGGTTGCCCATGTCGGCAGTAGAAACATTCGCCACAATCCGGACTCCAACTGAGGGCCACATGGTCGCCGGGACGTACACGGGTCACACCTGCGCCAACCGCTTCGACGACCCCAGCGCCCTCATGCCCACACACAACAGGCATGGGATGTTGGGTTGTGCCCGCTACCAGATGATAATCACTGTGGCAGACCCCACACGCCACCACTTTCACAAGCACCTCACCATCACGCGGTTCCTGCAAAGTCAATTCTTCAATCACAAATGGGGTTTTCGATTCATAGAGTACGGCGGCTTGAATTTTCATAGGTCTTAAACAGCTATTGTCTCCCCCAAAAGCGCTTGTATTCTCTCAATCAATCGCTCAGTCATCAATAATTTCTCGTTGAGCATGTCCTCATTTTGCCTCAAAACAGCAATTTGAGCAGATAGGAATTCCAGCATATCACGAGCCACGACTAATTCACCCCGCCAAATGTGATATTCAGCAAAACTCTCAGCACAGATTCCTCTGCCATCGGTGCCACAGTATTTAGCATAGAGGCGACGACCTTTCTGACCTAACATTGCTCGGCGTTCAGGTGAAACGGCAATCTCCTTATCTTGAAACAATTCTTGCATAATGGGAGCATCTTTCTTAATCATGGTCATCTCTCTGGCTATGCTGCTGTTAAATCGCATTATAACAGCCTTTTAGGATGCAAATGACCAGATGAATTCGGGAACGATGGAAGATTAAATCATTTCCATCTGACGTGAGTGCTTGTCACGATTTCTTAATCTCGCTGTAATTTATCTGCGCGATAATAGACTAATCCTAAATTTTGGAAATCAAATCGTGGCTTTATGGCAAAACCGTTGACCATCCTGATTGTAGAAGATGACACCACTATCCGCGAAGTCGTGCGGCGCTATCTAGAACGCGAAGGCTTGGCGGTCTTGGAAGCAGGTACAGGGTATCAGGCGCTCGAAAAACTCGCCGACGCCAAAATTGATCTGGTGCTGTTGGATATTATGCTGCCGGGGATTGATGGGTTCGACATCACCCGTTCCCTGCGGGATGGTGATTATCCCCACCTGCAGCTGAATGAAGATATTCCGATTATCATGCTGACCTCGCGCGGTGACGAATCTGACCGAATCGCAGGTTTTGAACTGGGAGTAGATGATTACGTCGTCAAACCCTTTAGCCCCCGCGAATTGGTGGCACGGGTCAAGGCCGTTTTGCGTCGCACAGGTGCCAAAGAAGAAGATCATGAAAAACCGCTGATCTTCACCGCGCTGCAAATTGACCCCATCCGCCGGACTGTCCTGCTCGAAAATCAGCCAATTACCCTGACCGCCAAAGAATTTGAACTGTTATGGCTAATGGCCTCTCATCCGCAGCAGGTTTTTACCCGGGAGCAACTACTCAATCGCATTTGGGGTTATGAATTTTATGGCGACGAGAGCACCGTCACTGTCCATATCCGGCGGCTACGTGAAAAAATCGAACCTGACCCCTCTAAGCCGACCTTTATCCAAACCGTGTGGGGAGTAGGGTACAAATTTGAACCAGCGTAGGCTCACCGCCCCCATCTATCCCATATTTTTACTCGTCATTGGGTCAATCGCGGCCATCAGCATCGCCATGGTCATGATCGTCGCCGCGCTCAACCCGCCCATGCGCGACATTCAACTGCTGACCCTCATCATGTCCGGCACAGCGACAGTCACGATTGTTGTGGCCTATGTCATTTATCACCGCGAAATTATGGAGTGGTTCAGTAGTTTGCGCTGGACGGTCTTGGCAACGTGTCTGCTGAGTGTGGCTCTTACCTTTATGAATGTGTGGGTGACGGCCCGGTTGATGTTTATCAGTACCCACGACTTTGTATTAACAACAGCCCTCTTGATGTTCGCAGGCATTGTTTCAGCCATTGCGGGTTTTGTCGTATCGGGCACGATGATTAAACGCATCTATATGCTGGCCCATGCCGCCGAACGCCTCGCCGATGGCGAATTGAACACCCGTCTCGTGATTGCGGGCCGTGATGAATTAGCACAATTAGGCCGCACCTTCAACACGATGGCGGCTGCACTACAGCAAGTGGACGACCAAAAACGCCAATTGGAACTGACCCGCCGCGCCTTGATTGCATGGGTCTCGCATGATCTCCGCACTCCACTGGCGGCAATTCGTGCTATGAACGAAGCGATTATTGACGGGGTGGTCTCGGATGTTGAGACAGTCAACCGCTATCACGAGAGCATTCAAAAAGAAGTGCAGCATCTCAGCCATTTGATTGACGACCTGTTTGAATTGGCCCAATTGGATACCGGACACCTCAAAATCACCCGCGAAAAAGCCTCCATCCGCGATTTGATCTCGGATACGTTGGGTGGGATAAGTGCCCAAGCCGAAAAACAAAAAATTAGGCTAACCGGGCGAGTGGAAGACCCCATTGAGTTGGTCAATATGGCGGCAGATAAAATTCAGCGTGTGTTGTACAACCTGCTCGATAACGCCATCCGCCATACTCCTCCCGGCGGTGAAGTGACCCTGCACGCCCGCCAAATGAACCAGAAGGTGTGTATCGAAATTCACAACACGGGTGAGGTCATTAATCCAAGCGATTTGCCCCATATCTTCAAAAGTTTTTATCGGGGTGAGCCTTCCCGTACCCGTGCCAATGACGGCTATCGGGGGACGGGATTAGGTTTGGCAATCGCGCGTGGTTTTATTGAGGCACATGGTGGTGAAATCTGGGTCGAAAGTGAAGCGGGCAAAGGCACAACCTTTAGTTTTTCGCTGCCCCTGTAATCAAATTGTTAGATTTTGACGGCAAAATTTCAAGCATCTAAAGGGCAGTTTCTAAACGATCTTATTTGAGAACATGGTGGTTGGAAAGGATTTCATAGATGACCCAAGCAAAAAATAGAGCAGGTGCGCTGGTCGGGGCACTCACCACCGCCGCGTTAATGGCGATCTTTTATGTAGCGGAACAAGCTGCCGATTTACCCTTCCCCCCCTTCGACATTTTCCAATGGATCAGCCGTATCCTTCCCGGCTTTCTGATTACCTTTGGCATTGACATCATGGTCACGATTATTGACGCTTTCAATCTGGGCCAGACCGATGACACTGCCAAACTCGCCGAACAGTTACTCTCCGTCGCACTAGTGTTTGGCTTGGGTGGGGCGCTGGGGGCACTCTATTTCAGCTTACAGAAAAAAGAAGGCCCAGCGCAAAAATTTGCCCGCACCCTGCTCCCCGGCGCGATCATGGGTTTGTTGGTAGGGATTGCGGTATCATTCATTAGTGACCGCTACAATTTTACCTCCTCGGTAGATAACACTCTCAGCGGCTTTTGGATTACCGCCCTTTTCGTCGTGTGGGGCATTATCATCAATTGGGTCTATAACCGTCTGGATGCTCCTGCTTCCATGCAAGCTCCGACTGCTCTGGATGCCCCCGAAAAATCCGTCCAAACGATAGATCGCCGCCGCTTTTTGGTCATCTTGGGTGGGACGGCAGCGACCATTACGGTCATTGGCTCTGGCATCGGGGCATACCTGAACAGCAAAAAAGAGGAAGTGCTAGTCAAGATCACCGGGGCGAACCCCAAAGATTTCCCGAATCTCAACGACAAACTGATTCCCGCCCCCGGCACACGCCCCGAATACACCCCACTGGAAGACCACTACCGCATTGACATCAATGTCAGCATCCCTGAGATTGACGCCGATACATGGGAGCTTCCCATCGGTGGCTTGGTCGAAAATCCAATCAAACTGACGCTAGGCGATATTCAAAATAATTACGAGCCGATGTATCAATACATCACCATGTCGTGTATCTCTAATCGTCTTGGTGGCGACCTCATCAGCACGACCCATTGGACGGGTACGAGCTTCCAAAATATTTTGAAAGAGGTCAAACCAAAACCCGAAGCGAAGTTTGTGCGGATTGAATCGGTAGATGGCTTTTGGGAATATGTTGACCTTGAAGTCATCCGGAGCGATGAAAAAGTCATGCTGACCTATGCGTGGGACGGGGCGCTGTTGAAGGCCAAACACGGTTTCCCATTGCGCATTCACATTCCCAATCGCTATGGCATGAAACAACCGAAATGGATCACCAAAATCGATTTTGTGGATGAATGGGAAGCGGGTTATTGGGTCTCACGCGGTTGGGACAAAGAGGCCCTCATTAAAGCCACCTCGGTGATTGATACCGTCGCCGTGAACGATGTCTACGAACAAGACGGTCAGCAATTTGTCCCCGTCGGCGGCATGGCATGGGCTGGGCCACGCGGGATTTCCAAAGTTGAAATACAAGTAGATGACGGAGAATGGGTCGAAGCCGAGTTACGTCAGCCATTGTCCGAAAAAACATGGGTCATCTGGCGCTATGATTGGCCTTTTAGCGAAGGCGACCACACCTTCCGCGTCCGCTGCACCGAAAAAGACGGCACGCCGCAAATCACTGAACAGGCGGGTACACGGCCTAGTGGTGCATCAGGGATTTACGAAAAAGAGGCCAGTTTGTAATCCTACATGGTGAATTTCAAAGGGGCGATGTCATTCGACTCGCCCTTTTGTTTTTGCCTATGCCCCAACCGAAATTTTCCCCTCAGCCAATGCCCTCTCAAATCCCTCAATCGTCTGTCGGATGCCTTCTTCTAAGGGCGTATCATAAACGTTGGTGAAATGGCGATGTAGTTCCGAGCCATCAAAGTTTTCTGGAAATGGCAGCATAGTATCCGAGATCGTAATTTTGACGTTGGGGCGCAAGCGCTCAATTATTTCAGCCACCTGTGTGACAGGGGTTGGTGGCGCATCCAGATTGAAAACATAAGCGCCATTCAAGGGCCGGGTTGCCGATTCGATAAATTGCAGGGCGGTATCGGAGGCCCATTGAAACTGCATCACCCCACCAAAATTGATATGGAAATTTTGCCCTGCCGCCGCTGCTAGCATCGCTTTGGTGGGGTCGCTGGTCAAACCTTGATCGCGCCCCAAGCCATAAACGGTATAGGGACGTAATCCGGTGCTGCTGATTTGATGATCCTGCCAATAAATCCGCGCCGTGCCTTCATTGGCCTGTTTAAAGACGCCATAGAGGGTGCGTGGTGAGGGATGGGCATCATTGGCGACAGGTTGATTATCGGGATAATCCTCGGCTGGCCCAAACACCGCAATGGAGGAGGCAAGGGCGATATGTTTTACCCCCGTTTGTCGCGCCGCCTCATAGACATTCACCGTACCGACCACATTCACTTGCGCCCCTTTGATGGGATTAGTCCTTACGAAGGGGACTTGCAGTGCCGCCAAATGAATAACATGCGTAATCCTATGCTGTTGAAATGTCGCCAGCACTTGGTCGGGGTCTGCTAAATCACCCCGCACAAACGTGATAGCCTGTTGTTCTTCAGGCGTCATCAATAAATTGAGACGGTGGCCCTGCTCGGCAATATCAAAACTGACCACCCGCCGCCCTTGTTTCACCAGATGATAGACTGTCCATGCGCCAATACAGCCCAGCGCCCCTGTCACTAAAAAGGTTTCTTTCGTTTGGTCTGCCATAAATCACCCCTAAGTAAAATATTGGCTTTGATTGTATAGGGGATGGAGAACTGAGCCAACATTAGGTACTCTAACAAGGGCAAATTTTTAAGGGTATGGAACGATGGTTGAACCACAAACGGAAAACACCGAGATTGAAATCATTTCGCCAGAAGCAGCCGAGGCGATCTTGAAGCCGGAAGTTGAGAAATTGGTAGCAGATGGTTGGCGCGTCGTGCATGAATCGGCTTTTGCGGCACGGCTGGTCAAGGAACGTGATTTGATTGATTTACGGGTAGACCTGCTTGGGCAGTTGGAGCGCAAACAGGGAGTCACATTGCTCTACGGGCCAGAAATTGGGCGGGCGGTGGCGTGGGTGCTGTTGCTGGTCTCGATTTTGATGGCAATGGCATTGGCTTCTGCATTGGGCTTTTTTAAGTAATGCGCTGCAACACGCTGTAGCAATTTAAATCCCCACTGCGACCATCCGCCCGATAAGCGGTGATTTCGGTCAATCCGGTGGCAGCAATCAGGGATTGATGTTCAGCGTCGTCAATGTAATGGCAGTAGCGCAGGGCAGGCTCTTCATCACCACCCCTATCCCGCCGCCAATCCAATAAATAGTCGTGCGACTCCACTTGAAAATCGTCAGGCCAAACCGCAATCCGTTCACGGAAACGGGGCTGCTCATAAAATCGCCAACTCGTGAATACCAAATAGCCATCTTTTTTGAGACGCTGACCCAAACATCGCACAAATTCATGCCGATTTTTATAACCGGGGATGTGATGCAGCACGCCAAACGCCACGACCCAATCATACTCTCCCATATCAGGCGGATTTTCAACGATGTCCCGATTTTCTAATGTGAAGCATAGGCCACGTTCATCAAAGGCCTGTCGTGCGAAATCCAAAAGCGCCGGAGCATTATCGAGACCGTGATATGCAACACCATCCCCGAATTGTTCATGTAAAAATATCCCAAAGCGCCCGTTGCCACACCCGACATCCAAAACTGAAAGGGGTGGTTTGAGATAGGGTAATAACTTCAGCCAGCCTTCCCACGCATGGTCACGTGATTGACTAAACGACTCGGCAGTTTGGGCATAAAAATCTTTATTCAGTTGATTTAGGCGTCGGATTAGATTAACATCCATTCAAAGAATTCCAATCGGGTTGAACGTGCATCATGACTTACAAAACTGCCCCTGATGACCTTGAACTTTACCGAGAATCCCTGTTAGCGATTTTGCGGCAGGTGCTCGATACCCCTGAACTGGCCCAGAAACAGTTGGAGCGCATTCTAAAATCACACCCCAAAGACGGCTCTGGCCTTTTTCGTCGGGATGAATTGATTCGGGCTTATCGCTATTTTACCGATACAGGTGAGCTACCTACCTACGACAAAACCATCGTCGAGCGCCTGCGCCTTAAACCCGTGCGAACCAGTTCGGGGGTGACACCTGTCACCGTTTTGACCAAGCCATTTCCCTGCCCGGGGACGTGTATTTTTTGCCCCAACGATATTCGGATGCCCAAGAGTTACCTTTCGGATGAGCCGGGGGCGCAGCGGGCCGAAGCCAACGCCTTTGACCCCTATCTGCAAACCTATCGCCGTTTGCTGGCCCTCTATAATACCGGACACCCCACCGACAAAATCGAAATGATTATTTTGGGCGGCACATGGTCATTTTATCCTGAAACCTATCAAATCTGGTTTATCAAACGCATTTTTGATGCGCTGCATGATTTTGGTAATGGGGTAGACCACACAGCGGAAGTCGAAAGCCTGCTGTTAGAACATTCCCAACTGCACCCCGCCCGTAATATTACCGAAATCAACGCACCGGGACATGACCAGACCTATAACCAAGTCGTCCAGAACATCTACTGGGATGAAATGCTGCGTTCGAGGGAACAGGCCGCTTCAATTGGCTTAGGTTTGGCGGAGCGTACCTCCATCACTGAATTTGCGACATGGGAAGAATTAGAGGCGGCGCATCGGGAAAATGAAAATGCCGAATGTCGCTGTGTCGGCTTGGTGGTTGAAACCCGCCCCGACCATATCAGTGAAGAAGAAGTGCTCCGAATCCGACGATTGGGCTGTACCAAAGTCCAAATCGGTTTTCAGAGCCTCAATGACGAAGTGCTGCGCCTGAATAAACGGGGGCATGAAGTCGCCGCCACACGCCGCGCTGTGAAACTATTACGCCAAGCCGGATTTAAGATCCATGCCCATTGGATGCCAAATCTCTATGGGTCGTCACCAGAAGCCGACACTGAAGATTATGCGCGGATGTTTAACGACCCCGATTTCCGCCCTGATGAACTCAAGGTGTATCCCTGTTCCTTGATCGAAAGCGCCGAATTGATGGACTACTATCAGCGTGGCGAATGGCGACCCTATACCCACGAAGAATTATTAGGCGTGCTGACAGCCTGCTTCCAACTCACCCCTGATTACTGCCGCCTGACCCGTGTTATCCGCGACATTCCCGGCACGGATATTGTGGTCGGCAACAAAATGACCAATTTCCGTGAACTGGTGCAGCAGGAATTGGCCCAAAATGGGAGTTATACAGGCGACATCCGCAGTCGTGAAATCCGCCATCGGAACGTTGCCCCTGATACCTTGTATTTGGATGAGGTCTGGTATACGTCGAATTGTAGTGATGAGGTGTTCTTGCAATACATCACCCCTGAACGTCAGATTGCCGGATTTTTGCGCCTGTCCCTGCCTACCGAACCGCCGATTACCCCCGAATTAGAAAATGCCGCCATGATTCGGGAAGTGCATGTTTACGGACAATCCATTGAAATCGGTGAGGCGTTGGCTGGCAAAAGTCAGCATGTCGGATTAGGCAAACAGTTAATTGAACGCGCGGTGGAAATCGCCCACGAGCGGGGCTATCAACGACTCGCTGTCATTTCTGCTATCGGCACGCGGGAATATTATCGTAAACGTGGTTTCGCCGATGGGCAGCTTTATCAGTTTCGTGACTTAAGGGAGTAACCGGATATGCTGCGCCGCAAAGTTCCACCGCCGACTGGCCCTCAATTACGCCTATCTACGGGTGCGCCCCTCAGCATTGCAGATCGCTATTTGGAGCGCGGCCTGCATCACTATCAACACAAAAAATTTGCTGAGGCACTGGCGGATTTGGATGAAGCAATTTACAACGCCTCTGGTCTCGCCGAACTGTATGTGACACGGGCCGTCATTCTGTATGAGATGGAACGGGATGATGATGCGACAGAGGATGCCGAATACGCGCTACGGCTCGATCCCCGTCAGTGGATTGGGCACTACATCTTGGGTTTGATTGCCATCCGACACGAAGATTTTCCGCAGGCAGTCGAGCATTTTTCCCAAGCGCAGCGTTATGCCCCGACGCGGCCTGAAATATTCTTTTCACGGTCAATTGCGTTCCACCAACAAGATGAGATGACATTGGCCTATTATGATATGGACAGCGCCCTGCAAGTCATGAAAAGCGACCATAAGCTCCGCAAAGAGGCCAATAAATTCGTCACACAGGTCAAACCCGCCAAGAAAAAGAAGTAAGGTAAAAATCCGATGTTAGGATTCGTCCAATTGATAGAAGGAGTGGATGTACATGGCAGATGCTGTCCAACCAGTCATTACCGTTGAGAACGAAATACTAGATTTTTTGGCCGCCTTGCCGACTCCTGACGAAATTTTCGCCTTCAAAGTTTCGGATGCCGTTGCCGAAAGAATACGCTATCTTCGGGACGGAAATCGGAACGGGACACTCACCACTGAAGAAATCGCCGAATTTGATGAGGCGCTCCGTTGGGAACATTTTATGCGGATGTTAAAGGGTAAGGTCTACGAAAAGACAGCCTCCAAATGACCAATATACCCGATGCACTCCGCCGTTTAGTAAAGGAACGGGCAGGCAATTGCTGCGAATATTGCCATATCAATTTAGATTTGTCTCCCTATCCACCGGAAATTGACCATATCATTGCCGAAAAACATGACGGAGAGACAACGGAAGATAACTTATGTTTAAGTTGTGGTTTTTGTAACCGTAATAAAGGCTCAGATGACCGTATAACCAAAACGTTTGCCTCATTGTATTTGATGTCTGGTCAGATCATTTTGTATTGAAAGACGGGCGCATTGAGCCATTAACGCCACAAGGAAGAGTCACGGTCAAAATATTACAGCTTAACGATGAAGATCGAATTACCGAAAGACTTTTCCTGATAGAGAAAAAACTTTATCCATGTCTTCCGCCCGCCAATTGAATAAGTAGCGATTTCAGCAAGGGGGTTAAAATGGACAAGGTGACGCTTCAGCAGTTGCAGGCGATGAAAGAGCGCGGCGAACCCATCAGCATGTTGACCGCGTATGATTACCCCTCCGGTTTGCTGGCTGACCAAAGTGGCGTGGATATGATTTTGGTCGGCGATTCGCTCGGCATGGTTGTACACGGCTTTGAAAGTACCTTGCCAGTCACAATGGACATGATGGTACTGCACACCCAAGCGGTGCGACGCGGTGTCAAGCGGGCTTTTTTGGTCGGCGACATGCCTTTTATGAGCTATCAAGCTAGCCGTGACGAAGCCCTCCGCAATGCTGGCCGTCTGCTCAAAGAAGGCAATGCAGACGCCATTAAATTAGAAGGCGGAATCCATATGGCGGAAACCGTCCATGCAATGGTGCAAGTTGGCATCGCGGTGATGGGACATATCGGCCTCACTCCGCAAAGCGTCAGTGCGTTTGGCGGCTTCAAAGTTCAGGGCAAATCCATCGAGGCAGCCCGTAAACTCATCGAAGATGCCAAAGCAATTGAACAATCTGGTGCCTTTTCGATGGTGATTGAGGGTGTCCCCGCGAAACTGGCGGAGTTGATTACCCGCATGGTCAGCATCCCCACCATCGGCATCGGGGCAGGCAGCGGAACGGATGGGCAGGTCTTGGTCATGCACGATATTTTGGGCATGTTTGACCGCTTCACGCCCAAATTTGTCAAGCAGTATGCCAAAATCGGTGAGGCGATTCAAAACGTCTTCACCACCTTTCATCAAGAAGTTCGGTCAGGGGCCTTCCCCGCGCCAGAACACGAATTTGGTATTTCCGACGCGGTATTGAACGAAATTTTGGCGGAAATCGGCAACACGGCGCATTAAAATTCAGAATTCTTTCCGAACAAGGTGCTTAAGCGCCTTGTTTGACGGCAAATTCTAGGAGGCCCATCATAAAAATTGGCATTTTTGGCATCGGCGCCATGGGGACGCTGTTCGGCGCAAAACTCACTCCCCTTGCAGATGTCATGCTGTTTGGGCGCTGGCCTGAACAAATCCACGCCCTCCAACATGCGCCGTTGCATATCCTCTATCCTGATGGGCATGACGAATATGTTCCGCTACGGGCCACTGATAACCTCGACCATGCTGACCTGATTGACATTGCTTTGATCCTCCCCAAAGCCAACAAAACGACCCTCGCTGCTGAAGACGCCGCCCAAATCCTGAAACCCGACGGTGTGGCGATTACGCTGCAAAATGGCGTGGGCAATCTGGAATGTATCGCGGAAATTGTCGGGGCACCTCGTGCCACGCTTGGCGTCACCATGCAAGGTGCATCCACCGATAATCGGGCTGGGTTTTTGCGTTACGGCGGACGGGGTTTGACCTATTTGGCAACACATCCTGCTATTGATGCCCATATTCAGGAATTTGCTGCCCTCTTAAATGCAGGGGGGTTGGTTACCGAAGTCGTAGATGACGTTGCAGGGTTGGTGTGGGGCAAGTTAGTGGTCAACGCCTCCATCAACCCCCTGACCGCCATTTTACGGATTCCGAACGGGGCACTATTGGAGTCGGAATGGGCACGTCAAATGATGCGCGAATCAGCCAATGAAGTCGCGGCAGTCGCCCACGCCAAAGGAATAACTTTACCCCACGAGGACGCCGCCGCCCGTGCCGAGGAGGTCGCCCAACGCACTGCCACCAATTACTCCTCCATGCTGCAAGATGTCCTCCGAGGGACGCCTACCGAAATTGAGGCCATCAGCGGCGCGGTCATGCGGGAAGGGGCAAAACTCGGTATTGCTACCCCGGTCAACGCATGGCTGTATCGTTTGGTCAAAGCGATTGAAGAAACCCAAGCGCACCGCCAGCAATTAACGCTCCCATCCCCCGAAAAAATTGGGTAAAATGAGGGTGGTCGTTTATGCTGTTATTAGCAACTTGAGGAAACGGTAGGCATGGCAGATTCGGCCCCAGCCCGCCCATTAGTGGTAAAAGTGGATGCAACCCATTATCCAATGGATGTTTTTGGGGATCGTTTGATTTCCGAAGGCTTCCAAGTGGTCAAAGCGGCGTCGCTTGCCGAGGGCATTAAATTGGCCCGCCGCTGTAAGCCCGATCTGGTGGTCGCCATTGATGATGCCGAATCCGGCGTGGATGCCATTGAATGGCTGGAATTGCAGCACTCAGACAATGAAGCCGCCCTTGTCATGACCCCCCTCTTGATCTTGGCGGATCATTCCCGATTGGAACGCTTGCGTGTCCATGAATTACCAGATCGGGTCAAAGTCTTGCAGCGCCCCCTTGAACTACGCGAATTTATCCAGACCGCCAAACACATGCTGGCGATTTGGGATTTATAGCGCAACCCCCGGTCTTAACATCGCGTAGTAGTCAATATCACAGACAGGACCTAGAAAGGGATTTAACGTAACCAAGATGCGGATTATTGTGCATACGGGCAAAGGTGGCGTCGGGAAAACCAGTGTGTCAGCGGCAACTGCTCTACGCTGTGCCGAAATGGGGCTTAAAACCATCGTCATCAGTACCGATACCGCCCATTCGCTGGGGGACTCGCTGGAAATGAAAATCGGGCCGGAGCCGATTCAGCTATATGACAATCTGTGGGGGCAGGAAGTGGATGCCCGCTACTCAATGGATAAATATTGGTGGCGCATCCAGAACTACCTCATCAATGTATTTAAACAGCGTGAGGGCCTTGATGACATCGTGGCGGAGGAAATAACCATCCTGCCCGGTCTGGAAGAAGGCGCTCACCTGCTGTGGATCAACCAATATTTTGAAACCCAAGAATTCGACGTGTTGATTGTAGATGCCGCACCCACCGCCGAAACACTGCGCCTGCTCAGTCTGCCGGATGCCTCACGCTGGTGGTTCGAGCGTACCATGAATTTGATGAAAGGCATGACAGGCCGTTTGCTGCGCCCATTAGCAAAACCCCTCTTTGGAACAGACCTGCCCGAACAAGAAGAACTTGACAGCGTACAGCGCTTGTTTGATACCCTCAGTAAAGTGGCGGGCCTATTGGCAAACCCCGAACTCAGCACCATGCGTTTGGTGATGACGCCCGAAAAAATGGTCATCAAAGAAACCCAACGCACCTATACCTATCTCAATTTGTATGGCTATCCGACGGACTCTGTGATTTGCAACCGCATCATCCCGCCAGAAGTAACCGACCCCTATTTTAGTGCATGGAAAGATTCACAGCGCAAAAATCTGGATTTGATTGGGGAAGCCTTCGGTGGATTAAAGGTGCTAAAAGCCCCCATGTTCAACAGCGACATCGGCGGCTTGGATGATCTGCGGCGGTTGGCGGATGCGCTTTATGACAGTACCAACCCCTCACAAATAATGACATCGGAAGTTGGAACCCATTCGATTGAGCATGATTTGGAAACGGGCGATTACCTCCTCCGCATTCCATTGCCCTTTGCCGACAAAACCGACCTCGATTTGTATCGCAGTGCCGACGAACTAACGGTGCGTGTCGGGCCATATCGTCGCAATATCGTCCTGCCCTATGCCCTATGGAAATTGGAGACCGGGCCAGCCAATTTTGTCGAAGGGGCGCTGCAAATTCGGTTTGTAAACAAACAGACAGAATAAGTGCTTGGATATTTTGAACGCAGGGCCGCGAAAGGGGGTATCTTATCGGAGTCCTGCGTTTTTATTTGGAGAAAAATCATGGACAAAACTTTTTGGCAGGGCATTATCCACAACGACTTTGCTCTACCCGGCGGTCACACGATTGAAAATTTGACGGACGAATTATTGGGTTACTTCGGCTCAACCGATCCTCTATTACGTGATGAATTTGGTTATGCGATTTTGGTCAATTGGATGGAAAAGGGGTTCATTGGGCCGGAGATTTTGCGCGGCATGATTCCCAAAATGATCGCCAATTTGCGAATCGGGATTGGCGAGCAAGAGACGAACACCGTATTTTTTCGGTCATTTTCGGTGCTGCATCTAGCAACCCTTATTGCCCACGATAATGAGAAACCTTATCTCAGTCCAGCGGAAGTGCGGCAAGTATTGGAAGCAGGTCTCGATTATTTTCAGGCTGAACGGGATTTACGTGGGATGGTTGGCGAAAAAGGATGGGCACATTCCGTTGCCCATACTGCCGATTTACTCAAATTCTTGAGCCGAAACACCCATCTCAATGCAGCCGATTTAGAAAGCATCCTCCACGCGATTGCCGCCAAATTGACGACCATCGGCCCTACGGTATTTGTGTACGGCGAAGATGACCGTCTGACGCATGTGTTGGACGCCATCTTAAAACGACATCTCTTATCACTCGACACGCTGGCGGCATGGATTGAGAATCTGGGTGAGCCAACCAAAACACGCCTGCGGATGGCTGAAAATGGCACAGACGGCTATGCAACCTCGCAGAATGTACGCAATTTCCTGCGAGCACTCTATTTTCAGGTCGAACTAGCCGAACACCGTCGTCCCCTTGCTGACGAATTGATCGGTGTTCTGAAAAAGAGCCTGCTGCCCTATGGGTGGTACAAATTCGAGTAATATGCCCTAATCCGGGATAAGGTTGTCGTACAGTTCTTCAAAAGCCTTTTCTAAATCACGGGCATCAAATCGAATCTGCATAACCGCTCTTGTTAAATCAATGGGTTGGTTAATGATTCGTTCGGCAATCAACCACTGCAATTTTTTGATCTCCATCCCATCCCGCTCATCGGGTACATATTTGGTGAAGAGTCCCTCATAAGCCTTTTCTGCTTCTTCCAAGCGAAATCGCATAATATCGAGCAGTTCCCGATAGCGCATAATCCCCTGCCGCACTTTTTCAATATCCTCGGTGGTATGAGTCGTCATGACTTGGCTTTACCCTCCCATCGTATATATGTCGCAGGCTGCAACACCCGCCCCGCGCTTTTTTCGATTAATTCAGCGACGCCAGTCTCCATTTTGCCTCCCAAACCTGTCACCGTTGCGCCAATGGCCTGCCGCAAATCCGGCAAATCGGCTTGAGTAGTGTAGGCCGTCAGTATCATAAACAAGGGTTGCTCTCCCCACAACTGCCGACATCCTTCCAATAAACGCGGTAGGGAATCGGAAAATTTCCAGATTTCCCCTCTTGGCCCATGTCCAAACGGCGGCGGATCAAGCAATATCCCTTCATAGTGACTGTCCCGTTTCACCTCCCGTTCCACATATTTCACCGCATCTTCCACAATCCAGCGTATCGGTTTATCCGCTAACCCGGTCAGCGTCTGGTTTTCACGCGCCCACGCCACCGTCGGTTTGGAGGCATCTACATGCGTAACATGCGCCCCTGCCCGCGCCGCGAACAGAGAGGCAATTCCGGTATAACCGAACAAATTTAACACGCGAATGGGGCGATTAGCCTTTTGGATGAGTCCCACCATCCAATCCCAATGCACGGCCTGTTCTGGGAACACGCCCATATGTCGAAAAGGGGTTGGGCGGGCATAAAATGAAACGTCCCGATAGCGCATCGCCCATTTTTCTGGTAGCGGTTGGCGAAATTCCCAGTAACCCTCATTTTTGTTGGGATTCAGGTGAAATTGGGCGTGGACGGCTGACCATTCAGCGGGGGGCAGTGTAGGTCGCCATGTGGCTTGGTCTTCGGGACGTACACAGCGATACGGGCCGAACTGCTCCAATTTAAGCCGATTGCCACTGTCGAGCAGGGCATAATCCTCCCAAGCAGATTGCGCCATTGTTTGAGAACCTTTTTAGATGCAATAGTGCGAAATTGTCTTGACACAGCCTTTTTAGAATGATACTATTTTACTCTCTAAACGCGATCCCAACCCCAGACACCCTTGTACAACAAGGCTATGATCTGGGAATTGAGTGAAGTACATACGTCTGAGGCCGCCAATTCGTCATGAGGAGGTGGCCTCAAATCGTGCCAAAACGGGATGACAGTCATAGAATTCGGAGATTGGAATGCCAACGATTAACCAACTGGTACGCAAAGGCCGTACCCCGAAGAAAAAGAAGAGCACCGCTCCGGCGCTGCAATATACTTTTAATTCTTATTCGCAGAAACGGACTCAACAGCCCAAAGGCGCTCCGCAAAAACGAGGTGTCTGCACGCTGGTTCGTACCATGACCCCCAAGAAGCCCAATTCGGCCTTGCGAAAGGTGGCCCGTGTGCGCCTCACCAACGGTATCGAAGTGACGGCCTATATCCCCGGTGAAGGTCACAGTCTGCAAGAACACAGTGTGGTGCTTGTGCGCGGTGGCCGTGTGAAAGACCTGCCCGGTGTGCGTTATCACATCGTGCGTGGTTCGCTGGATACCGATGGCGTCAAGAATCGCCAGCAGGCCCGCAGTAAATATGGTGCCAAACGGCCCAAGTCCAAGTAATTGTTGATTAGAGGACGGGAGTAAACCCAACTATGTCACGTCGTTCTAGACCTGCTAAACGACCTGTGCTGGCAGATGCCAAATATAACAGCATCGCGGTGACCATGTTTGTCAACCGCATGATGATGCGCGGCAAACGCAGCACGGCCCTGACCATTATGTATGACGCGCTGGACATTGTGGAACAGCGTGCCAAGAAGCACCCGATGGAAGTGTTTGACCAAGCCCTACGCAATGTCGCCCCGGCTGTCGAAGTCAAACCCCGCCGCGTGGGTGGTTCTACGTATCAAGTGCCAATGGAAGTGGACCCGGCTCGTGGTCGCTCTTTGGCGATGCGCTGGGTATTGGCCTCAGCCCGCGCCCGCAATGGACGCAGCATGGCCGAAAAATTAGCCGCTGAACTGCTGGACGCTGCTAATAATCAGGGCAGCGCCGTCAAGAAGCGCGAAGATACCCACCGTATGGCAGAAGCGAACCGCGCCTTTGCTCACTACCGTTGGTAAAGCACCTAGCAAACCAATTAATTCTGAGGAATCTGCAAAAAACACATGGCTAAAAATGGCAAGCTAGATTTGGCGAAAGTTCGTAATATCGGGGTGATTGCCCACATTGACGCGGGTAAGACCACGACCACCGAACGCATTCTGTACTACACCGGCAATATTCATCGCATTGGTGAAGTACACGACGGCACCGCCACAACTGACTATATGCCGCAGGAACGCGAACGCGGGATTACCATTACCGCCGCCGCGATTACCGCTGAATGGAAGGGGTATCAAGTTAACTTGATTGACACCCCCGGACACGTGGACTTCACCGCCGAAGTACAGCGCAGTTTGCGCGTTTTGGACGGTGGGGTGGTCGTGTTTGATGGTGTAGCAGGTGTCGAACCCCAGTCTGAAACTGTTTGGCGTCAAGCGGACGAATATGGCGTGCCGCGTATCTGCCTTGTCAACAAGATGGATCGCGTCGGTGCGAACTATGAACGCTGCATTGACATGATGAAGAAACGGCTTTCCGCCAAACCCGTGCCGATTCACTGGCCCTATGGCGAGGGCTATGAGTTTAAAGGGATTATTGATCTCTTTAATCAGCAACTTGTCACCTATGGCAACGACCTCGGCACCGATATTAAAGTGGAGCCAATCCCGGCTGAATTGCAAGATTTGGTCGAGACCAAACGCGCCGAGATGATTGAACTCATTGTGGAAAATGATGAATACCTGCTTGAGAAATACCTCATGGAGGAAGAAGTCAGCCAAGATGAATTGAAGGCGGGTCTGCGTGCCGCAACGGTTGCTGGTCGGATCCAACCCGTCCTGTGCGGTTCGGCTCTCAAGAACAAAGGTGTCCAATTATTGCTAGACGCCGTTGTAGACTTGCTGCCCTCCCCACTGGATATTCCCGCCGTCAAAGGCAGTGATCCAGACGACGAAGAAAAAGAAATCGTTCGCAAAGCCGACGACGACGAACCCCTGTCTGCGCTGATCTTTAAGATTATCACCGACCCTTATGTTGGTCGCCTAGCCTTTGTGCGCGTTTATTCAGGCGTGCTCAAAACCGGCACGACCTTGACCAATAGCACCAAAGGTCGCCGCGAACGGATTGGTCGTATCGTCCGTATGTTTGCCGCCAGCCGTGAGGATGTCGAAGAAGTTCATGCGGGTGACATTGCGGCGTTGTTGGGCCTCAAGGACACCTTCACGGGTGATACTCTGTGTGATCCTGACAAACCCGTTGTGTTGGAAAAGATCAAATTCCCAACCCCGGTTATTCAGGTGGCGATTGAACCCAAAACCAAAGGCGATCAGGACAAGATGGGTGTGGCGCTGCGTAAGTTGGCCGAAGAAGACCCCACGTTCCAAGTCTCAGTGGATGATCAGATCGGTCAAACCATTATCGCCGGAATGGGTGAACTGCATCTTGAAGTGTTGGTGGATCGTCTCATGCGGGAATTCAAGGTGGATGCGACGGTAGGTCGCCCGCGTGTGTCCTATCGTGAAACCATCACCAAGCATGTCCGCATTGACACAACTTTTAAACGTCAAACAGGCGGTTCGGGCCAATATGCTCGCGTCGTGGTCGAATTTGAACCCATTCCCGAAGACGAGCAGGCCAAGGTAGATGGCCCACTAGATTTCATTAATGAAATTCGTGGGGCCGCTATTCCCAACGAGTTTGTCAAACCTACCCGCAACGGTATCGCCGATGCCATGAGCGGCGGCGTTATCGCGGGTTATCCAGTTGTGGGTATTCGTGCCCGTCTAGTAGATGGCGCTTCCCACGAAGTAGACTCCAGCGAAATTGCCTTCAAGATCGCGGGTTCGATGTGCTTGAAGGAAGGCGTCCAAAAAGGCGGCCCCATCCTGCTCGAACCGATGATGAAGATCGAAGTCGTCAGTCCGGACGAATACACGGGTGATATTATCGGTAATCTCTCGGCCCGTCGTGCGATTATTCAGGGGATGGAGCCACGTGGCGATGGCGCTTCGAGTATTAAAGCCAGCGTACCGCTCGCCGAAATGTTTGGGTATGCCACCGATTTGCGGAATATGACGCAGGGGCGCGGGAGCTTCTCGATGGAATTCGAGAAATACAACCCTGTACCCAACAGCGTTGCCGACGAAATCATTAAAGGCAGTCGTTAATTTCGTGGGATTGAAAGCGGGGATGGTGTATAAGCCTCCCCGCAGTCCCACGAAATTTTTTGCCCAGTATAGATTAAAACCAATTAAAAAGCAGGCAAAATCAGAGTAATTCAGGAGCAACAATGGCCCAGTTTGAACGAACGAAACCACATGTGAACATCGGGACAATAGGTCACGTCGATCATGGCAAGACGACCTTGACGGCGGCCATCACCAAGACACTGTCCTTGAAGAAGATGGCCCAGTA
>JABFGB010000019.1 GCA_013112715.1 Chloroflexota bacterium | reverse complement strand
GCAACTCGCCTGATTGCCAAAGTCACCGCCCATCTGTTGCGCTATTGGCTACGCCTTCAGTATGGTATTGATGTCCAGTCCTTTCTATGGCCTGCTCATCGCGCTTTTTAATTTCACATCAGGCGTATAGTTCTTCATGTTCAACCAATTCATGGCGTCTTGATAAAGTTGCCAAATAACAATTCTTTGTCTCTCTTGCAACGCAATTCCACGCCCTGTACGGTCAGATTCGAGATATTCATCTAAATTGTTGATTCCTCGTCCATCAATTATGGTTTTGCACTCTTCTACTAAGTAATCTAAAAGTAAATTGTTATTATTGGACTTCCCGCGATGCTTTTGAGAAAGAATTTCCTTTAGACTTGCCAATTTCGGCTCATACTTTACTAAGGTTTTCCCGATCGCTCCAAACCAATAATTGTCATCGATGATTCTTTTTTGAATTCGCCTTTCAGCCAATTCATGAGCTACTTTATCAATTGTTTTAACTTCCCATTTTGCAGAGTATCCCATCAATAATTGACTCAGAAGTTCATTACTGATGTTAACCAACGCATTCGTATAAGTAGTAAATAGAATATTTGGTACAGGAATACCCTTTTGGTATGCTCGTTCTATCAAGGTCTTAACACGATACATCGCCACTGTAGACTTTCCTGTACCCGGGCCGCCCTTGACCATAGTTGGGCCTTCTAATGCCCAATCTACTAGGCTCTCTTGTTTTTGATCTAATTTTAGTAAAAATCGGCTGATTTCCCCTTCACTAAATTTGATTAAATCGTAACCAGATGAGAGGATCTCAATAGGTTTTTCTGAAATGGTTTTGATGTCTTTAGGGTACAGCAAATCTATAACACGAGAAACGACGGAATATGGTACTTTTGCATCTAATAACTCGGTTTGGGTTCTACACTGACATAGAATTTCATGATATTCTGATTGTATACGCCACTTCTCAAGGATTTCAGTATCTAAACTGTAGGGTAAAATGTCTTGCTGAAATTCTTCCTGCTTTCTCTTATTATCTGCAATTTCTTGTTTTGCTAAAATGTATTCATGCCAATCTTTGTTGCGTTTGAGTTCTTGTGCTATCTCCGATTCGGGGAACAATGCTGCTTCATGGGCCATAGCCAATTCTTCATCTACATTTTCAGGGTCATATGAAAGGCGTTCGTAAACATCCTTGCGATTACCTGCCATAAGCATTTCAACAATATTTCCATTTACAGCATAGATAAATCTATAATCATCTATGCGGTATCTCCATAAAAGTTTGTACCCTTGTAGCTTTTTTATCGTGCTTCCATGTACTCTTGTGGGGAAAAATCGTAATTCTTTATCCATTTCAACAGACAAAAGTTGAATTTTCTTTGGCAATTTGAAAATATCATATTTGTAATTGTCTCGCTGTTGAATGATATAAACCATGTCGATCTATCCTGAGATATATAGAAGTACACTCTTAAAGAAGTAGCCTTATATTATTCAAATACATCTTCAATAAATAGTCAACATAGATAACGGGCCTCGAGTCTCATTTAAGCCGTTAGATCAAGTTCGGGGAATGACTCCCAAAACCTCTAAGCCGATTTTTTCAAGGTCGGCCTTCTCACGCACGCTATCATCCAAATATTCCGCCAATGCCACCAAACCAAGCCCTGCCGCCAAGCCAATGATAATGCGGATAAACGGATTAAGGCGGGTGGTCATAGGGGGTACAGTACGCACCACATCAATTTCATCCAGCGGCACAATCTGAGCAGGGGCATAGGCGAACTGCGGGAAATATTGCTGATTGCGGGTTTGCAAAACGCTGATGGTGGCGGCGGCGATTTTCTCCAATTCGGCTTCGTTGTCCCAGCCGAAATAAACCACAAAGATGCTGCGGGCACTGTCGGCGGCAAAGGCGGGGCGTAAATCGTCGGCGCTGATGTGGAGATTATAATCGGTTTGCAGGGTGGCACTGACCTCACGGGCAAAATTACTGCTCGTCACCCACTGCGGCATATTGACCACCACATATTCCGAAGCCAGCCACGGGACATAAGCCGTGTCTTCATACGTGCCGCTGGTCGAATTTTCGGGCACAGCCGTCGCGTTGTCGGCATCAGGCGGGGCAGCCGCCGTAAAACGAATACTTGCGCCATAGGTTTCTGGCGGGGAAATGGCATCCGGGATGGCGGGTAGACTCCACAACAGGGCGATCGCGGCAGGAATGGCAATCAGCCACCAGCGGCGCACGACAAAGTTCCAAAGGGTGAGCAGTTCCACTATTATTCACCTTGTTTCGATTGAAATTGTTTTTCAAGTAGCTTCTTGACGTAATCCGGCAAAGGCTCACCATAAGTTTCTGCCGATTTTTTTATGGCGTCAAATATTTCGACTTCCGCATCAGCCCAAATAATATCCAGCCGTCGAATGGGCTGCCTTGCAATGTGGTCATAGTGAGTGGGATTGGCCCAATAACAAGTTTGACAGATGGTAGGAGATTTTTCGTTATGCCAATTGGGACAATGTTCACATGACCATGATTTTGCTCGATTGCATGAGGCACAGATGAGCATAAACTCCGACATTTCCAAATTGATGGTATCCCCAGCGATTTCATAGGGTATACGATGATCTACTTGCAGATAACGCGCCTCAAAATTTCCACCGCATATTGAGCATTTTGACACATTCGCCCGTAACAATTGCTGTTTGAAGGCTTTAGGGATAGGCTGTCTACCTGTCAATTGTTGTTGACGTACTTGGGCTGGGTCGCCAAAACGATAGGCACCAATGGTGAGGCCGTCCCGATTTTTGACGCTGAAACTTTCTAAGGGGATGCCCTGTTCGCGGACATCTCGGATGGCACGTGGTGGGTGTTTATAGCCATAAAGCTGTTCGAGATCTTCGGTTGTAATAAAGCCATATTTCAAAATATGGTCAACAACAATTTTGGAACGTTTTCCTTTGATAGTTTTCAACAGTTCCAAAAACTCTGGTGGTAAATCGGGGAGATTCATAAAGCAGAAACCAATGGTAAAGACGACAGCGGGGTATAGAGTTGGGATGACACATCAAGGCGGGCTATCAAGGATGGCGAAAGATAGAGGGATTCATAAGTGATGGCTTCTCGCCCCAGCAAGGTGGCTTGCGATGAACGACCCGCATTAAGTACAAGTTTGGTCAGACCTAGCGAGATTGGTAGTGATTTACCATATTTTTTGGTGCCGGTGTGACCATCGTAACTAAGGATATATGCGATACCCTGTTGGTTGAGATTTTTCAGGGTGTCCACAAATTCATCATGGGCCAGTCCCGCAAGATAACGTCCGTCTGCTCCGCTGGATGTTCCCTGATAAGGTGGATCGAGATAGACCACATCCAACGAATGGGCGGTTTCTAGCACCTCTCGATAGTCGGTATCGCGTAATGCCACTTTGCCCAACAACAATTCAGCTGTACGGACAATATGGCTTCGCATGGTGTCGGGGACACTCCCTTTGCGGCGATTATCAGCACTCTGATTAAAATCTCCGGCGGCGTTATAGCGTACAGCCGCTTTGACACACCGCGCCAGCAAATAGAGGAAATAGTCAGGTCGGCGGGTTCGGTTAAATTCATCGCGGACAAAAGCGTAGTAGTCTTTTTCTTGCCCGTGTTGACGTTCCCATAAATATTGATAGCCAGCCGCTAGATCGTTCGGTTGATGGATAATACGATTCCATAAATTCATCAACGGCACATTCAGATCATTGAGCAAAAATTGGTGGGCTTTATGATGATAGGCCGCCGCAATGGAAACAGCCGCTGAACCCGCAAATGGCTCAATCAAACGTTGGGTATCATCGGGGATGTAGCGCAAGATAATTTCAGCCAGTTTGCGCTTGCTGCCCTGATAGGGAATTGGATGCGGAATGCCCATAAATGATCACACTCGGCTGAATTTGAATACCCAATATTCATCTTACTGTTTTTGCCGAAAATCCGTCAACGCCCTGTCTACAAATTCGGTGATTTGTTGGTTAAACACCTGTACATCAAATTTGAGGGCATGGGTGCGGCAATCGGCAGGATTATACGCGCTGGCATCAAAGGCTTGCAATGCTGCCATCAGCGATTCGACGGTCTGCTCCTCAAACAGTACCCCCGTCTTGCCCGGAATAACCGTATCCAGCGCACCCCCACCCTTATAAGCGATCACTGGGCGTCCGGCGGCTTGGGCCTGCACCGGAGTGATGCCGAAATCTTCAAGGCCGGGGAAGATAAACGCTTTGGCACGGGCGAACAATCCCGGTAATTCCTCATCTGGCACATAACCCAAAAATTCGACGGTTGGGCCCGCCATGCTTTTCAATCGGTCAATATCGCGCCCCCGCCCACCGACTTTGAGTGGCAAACCGAGCCGCGTACACGCCTGCACCGCCAAATCCACCCGCTTATAGGGAATCAGCCGTCCGATGCTCAAAAAATAATCCCCAACATCAGGGATGGGCACAAATCGCTGGGTATCCACCGGGGGGTAGATGATGACCGACTCCCGATCATAATATTGCTGGATGCGCTGCTGAATCTCGGTGCTGATAGCAATGAAGTGGTGAACGTTTTGGGCGGCGCGATAGTCCCATTTGCGCAGCAGACCGATCAAGGGGCGCAAGGCTAATCGGATGGGTTTTGGCACATTTTCGCGTTCCATATAGGCGTCATATTGCCAAACATAGCGCGTAGGGGCGAGGCAATAACAGATATGCACCGTCTTTGGCCCGACCTTTAATCCATGACAGAAGCCGCTCTTGTTGCTCAACACCACATCCACATCGGCGAGTTTTAGGCCGCCCCATGCCAAAGGATAGAGGGGGAAAAAGGCTTGATGCTTCTGATGGATTTTGGGCAGGCGGTCTATCCAGAGGGTGTGTAGCTCCCATTTTTGCCAGTGGGCGGGCATCTTTTCGCGCCAATAGATGCTGGTATAGATGGGGGCATCGGGATAGAGGGCGACCAGTGCTTCTAGGACATCCTCCGCCCCGCCGATTTGATTGAGCCAGTCATGAACGAGGGTTAGGCGCATGTTAGTCCCCATCCCCTAACCCCTTCCCCATCGCAATGGGGCAGGGGAACACTGCCCTCACTCCCCGAGGCTTGTCCGGTATTCGATTTCGGGTGCTATTTAGGAAACCGCATGGATAAGGGGTTTTAAGTAGGGACGCAACATGTTGCGTCCCTACGAAATGGACACCGACGCCGTGCCAATCGCCCTTATTCATGCCATTTCCACCAATGCCGGACAAGCCTCCCGACCCCCTCTCCAATAGGGGAGGAAAATATCGCAATGGATTTAGAACATGCGGTCTATAAGTGGTGGTTATATAAGTATTATTTGAATTCGTAACCGTGGTTACGGATTTATGCGGGTGGGTTATATGGAAGGGGATGGGAATGGCCGTTAGGTGGGGGGAAGTGTGGTAGACCTCACCCCCCCACAACAATTTAGCAACCGACAGTTTTAAGGGAAGGCCGTTTCTGCGCCAGAGACTCAAGTCTCCGGCTATCGTTGCAAACTTGGCTGAAGCCGACTGGGGAGGGTATCGCCTCGGAGCAAGCCAGTCCCCTTCAGGGCAGTTCTCAAAGATAGCCAGCGAGTTTACTCGTTGGCAACAGTGGACAGCCCCTTTCATCAAAACCGTCAGTCTCTGAACCGACAACAGAGAGGGGGAGTGATGACCGTTGGAAATTAGGGACACTAGACCTCCCCATAGGGATATTTGGTGCTGCGTTCAATCAGGGCGATTTCATCCGGCGTCAGGTGGAAGGCGGCGTAGACAATCGCGTTGAGGCGGGTTTCGAGTTGGATGATGTCGGCGGTCATGGTTTCATGCCGAGCGCGTTGGGCGGTCAGATATTTATCCCAATCATCCCGTTCGCCCACCGGAATATCCCCGCCGCGCCCATAGGCTTTTTTCAATTCGTCGCGCAGGTCATTCAGATTTTGGATGCCCCACCACGCTTCAAGGCGTTCATTCAATTTTGCGCCCTTGCCCAAATCGGCCCGGATGCGTCCGCGCATGGTTTCATGGAATTCGTAGCGTGCCCGCGCTTTGTGGGTGATTTCCTCCGCCAACGCTGCCAAATCCGATTCTTGGGCGGTGGTGAGTTGGGGGATGGGGAGGCGTTTTAGAAATTGCTGTGTGAGTTGGTATTGCCACAAACCCGCCCTCAATCGTAAGGGTACACAAGTTTGTGATATGAAAAACCATGAAACGCGGGAGCTAAGTAGCCCTAGCAAAGACCTTGAAGCGGGAATGGTAAAATGAGCTTTATTAGTGGCATAAAGCCCAGAATCATCCCAAGAAAAACGGGGGATTTTTGCAATTTCTGCCCAGTATATTTTAGGTCTGGCAAATTCTTCATAGTATGCAATGTTATCTTGTATCTCATACCAAGCATAATCTCCCGATTTTCGTCCGGGCCATTCGCCATGAATATCATCATCCCAATCATCGGGTTTGGGTTCTAATTGTTCCCTATATTTTTCCAGATGCTTTTTGATGGCTGGATATAAGTCAATGTTTATGCCCCTACGGGTAAAAATAATATACTCCCCACTATCAATCTGATAGTAAGGACGTAAATTCTCCCCATGAATCAATCTTTTAATGATTTCAGAACTTGATGAGTCATCGCTTATTAGAGAGTTGCATGTTTTTTGGTCAATCACGAAAGCCTCATTCAAGCCTGTTGTTATTCCTCTATAAATCCGTTCTTCCACTATGTCATTTAATGTGGGATAGCCATTAGAAATTATTGCCCTAAAGAGATTAGTTAATTCTTTAGACTGAAATCTCCATTCGCTCATTTCAGTTACATTGGAAAAACAGTCAACCGCGTCTTGGGAAAAAGCATCTTCGAGCGAATCTGGTATGGTTGTCCCCTCAATAAAAAGACTTCTAAACATCGGTTTAGGTTGTCCTTTACGTAAGACAGCAATGGTTGGGAAAACCATTTCGGCATCTTTAAAAGGTTGATTTTCCCCAAAATTAACAGCGGTTTCAAAAGCAGCAGTTTTATGAATATACTCACGGAAAGGTCTAGCCGAGTCGGTATTCATATATGTGCCAGATGTGATGTAGCACAGCCGTTGTTCTTCCTTGAGCATTCGTAACCCACGCTCATAAAAATACAGGTAAAAATCGGCAGTTCCCTTGTAAACCTCATATTTCAACTGGAAATAGGGTTTATATACCCTGATGCGTTCTTGGCGCACATAGGGCGGGTTGCCAACGACGGCATCAAATCCGGCGTCGGGGCGGGGTTGGCCTGTCTCATCAAAAAAGACTTCGGGGAACTCCAATTCCCAATGGAAAAAGCGATGGGATGCCAGCAAATCGGCGGTGTGGGTCAAGGTAGTCTGAACGACGGGGGTAGCGGGGTGGCCTGCCAAAAGATGTTGGCGGAGGGCCGTCCATGTGGCGGGGTCGAGGGCTAGGCCAAAATGACGGGCGACCCAGACATGCGCCAGTTGTTTCCAAATCGCCATGCCTTCACGCAAATGGGCATATTGTTTTTCCTGCTGCTTGACGGTTTCGACATTGGTAGCAATGGTCTGTTCAATTGCCGCCATATCGCCCACCGCCGCGCTGATGGTTTGGGCAAAGGCCGGGTCGTCGAGCAGGGCCGATGGTTCGGCGGGGGTCTCGCTGAGGTCAAGCCCAATTTCTCGCGCCGTCGCCCCCACCAAGCTGTTGCCCACTTTGAGGTGGTGGTCAAGGAAGGATAGGGGTTTGCCGCGCCCCAGAGTCGCCAACCAGAGGGATAATTTGGCGAGTTCAACGGCCAGCGGGTTGATGTCTACGCCATAAATGCAGGCATTCACGACCTGCCGTTTCCAATAGAGCAGTTCATCTTCACCAGCGGCTAAATCGGCGGGGGCAAGGTTCAACCCACGCAACCATTCCGCGATATAGGCGGTGGCCTCGACCAAAAAATGCCCACTGCCAATGGCGGGGTCGAGCACATTCAGATTGAGAATGGCTTGGCGCAGGGCGTCGGCGTGGGCCGGGTCAATTTGCCAATGGCCCTCGGCGTCAAGGGTGGCGTAGCGGCTGGTGAGGTCGGTGAGCAGGGGTTCAAGGGTGCGCTCGACCATAAAACGCACAATATAATCGGGGGTGTAGTAGCTGCCGCTGACCTTGCGTTCGTTGCTGCCCGTGCGGAGATAGACATCGCCGGGTTGCTTGATGGGTTTTAGGCTGCCTGTCGCGGGGACATATTTGCCGTCTTTTTCGGCAAGGGGGACATCGGCGACATCGAGTTGATATTCCAGCAGTTTTTCATAAATGGCCCCCAAACGCCGCACATCCAAATCGCGGTAATCCACAAACTTATAGGCGCTGTCATCACGTCCGTCGCCTTCGACCCGTGCAAGGAGGGTAATGGCGGGGCCAAGATAGGCATCGCCCACCACCTTTTCGGCAAGGAAGGGGTGGTCGGTTTCAGAAAATAGGCGTCCGTTGTAGGGGGGGATTTTGTAGCGGCGCAGATCGCCCTGATCTATGACAAAAAATAAATCGTTGAGATAGGTGTAATATTCGCCACGATCCGAACTTAGTTCATTGTTTTGTTCGCGCACAATGCGGCGTTTGAGGGCATCCATGCTCTGACGGCGGGCATAACGTTGGTTTTCGTTGAGGGGCAAGATGTCGCGGCTTTCGGCATAAAAAACAAACAACAGCCGATAGAGCAGCACGAGGCTTTGTTCATAGATGGTTTGCAGATGTTCAGGGCTAAGGCGGTTGCGGCGATATTCTAAAAAGCCCTGTGCAATCCATTCCAACGCCTCATAGACCCGTTCTTCAAGCCGTTCACTAACGCGCTCGGCATAACTGATACTGCCTTCTAAGACCGAATCGAGCCAGCCTTTTTCGGCAAAGGCGTTTTGGCAAAAGAAGGCATAAAAATAGGTGAAGGGTTGGGAATCGCTGCGGCGCAAGAGGTCAACCAAATCCACCGCATAATAGACGTTGTTTTTGCTGGTCTCACGTTCATACAACCGCCAATAGCGTCCATCGGTCAGGATACCCCAACGCAGTTCGCTGTAACGCAGATATTCATCAATTTGTTGGCTGGGGTTGCGCTGACCGGGGGCGGCGGCTTGATCGAGTTTGGCCCCATAACGTTTGGCATCCCCAACGGCGATGGCATGGTGAATTTCGGCGGGGGTATAAATCTGGGAAGTCAGGGCGCGGGCTTCATCAGACGTGGTGGTAAAGACATAATCCGGCTTACGATAGCCCGTTTGTTGATAGCGAATTTTGACCTGCACACTGAAATGATGGCCTAAAGTTTCGAGGACAGGCTGCACCCATTGATTTTCGAGTTGGGCTTCATCCAGATTCTCCAAGTTGAGTTGATCCAATAGGGTGCGTAGGTCGTGCCAGACCTGCTCAATTTCGGCTTTGGGCAGTTGCAGCCATTCGGGGCGATGGGGGACGATTTCATCCAGATAATAATCGGAAAATAAGCCGCGATTAAGATGATTGGGGCCGTTGGAGAAGGATTCTAATGGGAGCATGGACGCCTTTTTCCGCAAAGGGTTACTTATGACACTAACACCCTCTAGTTTACTCGGAACATCTGGTCTAGGCTAGTACGCTTCAAAAATTCCGCCTTCGCCTCTACCACCTATCGGCTTTCCTAACGGCCAATTCGCCCACCTGCTATATAACCCACAGCCATTTAAGCGTAACTGTAATTACGATAACGCATATCCATTATATAAATCTCAAACATAGACGTATATTCTATATAAATAACCCACATAATCAATGAAGTTAGTTGATTTTTAGAGGGGGACTTGTACAATCATGGGATGAATCGCCCCCCGACATAAGGACATTTCATGGGCAAGCAAAATGCTTCTCTGTTAACCACCTTCAACGATTATCATCAACGCACCATCCAAAAACATTTAAGTGACTCCCCCCTATTGGAAACCATGCTTGGTTATCATCTGGGCTGGCTGGACGCGGCGGGGCATCCGGCAAAAATCAACCCCGGCAAACAAATCCGTCCACTGCTGACGCTGCTGTCATGCGGGGCGATGGGGGGACATCCCGAAGATGCCTTGCCGATGGCCTCAGCGATTGAACTCATCCACAATTTTTCGCTGATCCATGACGATGTGATGGATCATTCCGATTTACGGCGGGGGCGTCCGACGGTATGGAAGAATTGGGGCGTCAATCAGGCGATTAATGCGGGCGATGGGGCCTATGGCATCAGCTTTCAAATCGTGGCCGAAGCCGATGTGCCAGACCCGCGTGTCATCGTCCATGCTGAACGCATTTTGGCAAAGGCGTGTGTGGATACAGTCAAGGGCCAGATGCTGGATATTTCGTTCGAGAGCCGCGACGATGTGCAGGCCGATGAATACCGCTGGATGGTCGAACTCAAAACCGGGCCATTGTTGGGGGCGGCATTGGCAGGGGGAGCGATTTTTGCGGGAGCGCCCATTTCCCAAGCCGATACCCTCGTTTCGATTGGGCGGCATTTGGGAGTTGCGTTTCAAATTCAGGATGATGTATTAGGCATCTGGGGCAAGCCGGAGGAAACGGGAAAATCCGCCAGCGATGATTTGACAGCCAAGAAAAAATCGCTGCCGATTCTGTGGGCGTATGAACACCTTGCGCCGGATGTGGTTAGTGAATTGCGCGAACTCTATCAACATCCCGCGCCTCTGCCTGCCGACATCACCACCCGACTCTATGACATTTTGACGGCGGAAGGGGTGCATGAGGCGATTCAGGCCGAGGCACAGAGTCATTATGTCAAAGTAGTGCAGGGGCTAGAAAAGCAGTACCCCACCCCATCCGATTATCGGGATGAATTGTTCGGTATCGTCGCGTTTATCGTCAATCGGGCGTATTAATCTTTAGAGGACTGGTCATCAAGGATGGTTAGGAATTCTATCACGTTGACAATCTTCGTTTCCAAATAGCTCTCAAGCACAAGTAAATCTTTGTCTTCACTTACCAAATAGTCAGCTTGGGCAGCTTTTGCACAGGCAAGAAAAATATCATCCTTGGGGTCTCGTGAAATTGGGTCAATCGGTTCTAGTATCACTCGTTGAGCCTGTTTCAAAGACTCCGGTGTTTTTTGGACCAATTCATCTGTAATTTGCGGAAATTTGGTTCTAATCTCGGGCCGATTGAGCACATCAATAATTTCTGCTTCGGTCTCATCCGCTATATAAAGCGTATACCGACCCTCTTGAAAACCTCGAACGAGCCGACTACTGGCAGAAGAGGATTTGATGAGTGAGCGCAAGAATACTTGGGTATCAAACACGACCTTGAGTTTTTCGCTCACTTTGCACCTTACTTACTGCGTCCCCAATGATCTTATCAATTTCGTCGTCACTCATGTGGGAAACTGCGTCTCGAACAGGCTCAAATAATTGGTATAAGCTCAGAAACCAATCTGTTTCGTGCTGCTCCTTATATTGCAAGTAGGCGATAAAACTCGCCAAATCCTGCAAACTCTCAAGGGACAAGGATTCAATGGCTTGATAGATTGTTTCTTTTTGAATGGTTGGTGCTGAGGACATGATTCACTTACTCCAAGACTAGAATGTTATTTATTATAACCCCATCTTGAGAGCGAATATCCGCAGTTGTTCCGTCGCATTTTCAGCGATGGGCTTGCCATGCCCAAAACAGAGAATTTTGGGTTCGAGGGCCGCGATTTTCGTAACAGAGCGCCGATTTTCGTCCATATCCACTGTTAAAAATGCGTAGGGCAGGCGCATTTTACGCGGGATATTGAAGATTACATCGCCCGTAAATACGATACGTTTTTCGGGATGCCAGAATGAAAGGTGACCCGGCGCGTGACCCGGCGTAGCCACCACTTGCAGCCCACCCAAAATTGCAGACAGGGTTTCGCCATCGCTCAATTCGCGGTCAACCGGGACGGGTTTCAAGGTGATGTTCGGCGGACGGATACCAGCTTTTCGACGGGGAATGGGTATCTCACCCTGTATGACGGGTTTTTCTGCTGCTGATGCCCAAATCACTGCACCTGTGACGTCCTTCAAGTATGACAATGCCCCCACATGGTCGGGATGGGCATGGGTGATCAAAATCCGTTTCACATCTTTGGGCTGATACCCTTGTGCCGTAATTTGTTTGAGGATTCGTTTCCCCGCAGGTGTAACGCTGGCATCAATGAGGGTTAAGCCATCGCTGTCCACCAGACAATACACCCGTCCGGCGGGCAGCCCGGTAAAGGTATAGATGTTCTCGCTAATTGATTGCATGATTTTTGATAACCCCCCTATGGCAAAAAGACATCACACTGGCCTGCGCCGATGGTGCAGCGGCCAATTTCTTGCTCATTCCACAACACACGAAATTGCGTGACCCCCGAACGCGAGACCCAAAAAATAAACGGAGCGCTGCTTTGAGGGGTAACTTCGGCGTTATAGACCACACATTGTCGAGGCCGTAACCATGTTGGGCCAGCGGTAATTTCGATGCTGGCGCAGTTATTTGGCTCCACATATTCATAAAATTCCGCCCAGCGCGAGCCGTCAAAGCGATACCCGGCTGAAAGGCCCGTGCTGTCAATCGCCTCGAATGCGATGTTTTCTAGGAGAATGCGGTTACGGGTGGGATTCCATAAATAGAAGCTGGCGCTGTCATAAAATAGGCGAATGCGCTGCCCCGTTGCGGGAGTTGCGGTAGCGGTTGATGTTGGAGTCGCTGGCGGCAAGGTACGGGTTGTGGTCGGTGAATTGACCGCCCCGGCCTGTTGACTGTTATTGGAAGGGAGTGGGACATCCAGTGTGTTGGTGGGAAAAGGCGTAAACCCGACAGTGGCGGTTGGCCCAATCGTCGGCGGCATAGTGGGTTCAGACGTATTGGTTGGGAGCAAGGTACGGGTTGCGGTGGGTGAATTGGTCGCAGGCAGGCGCGTGGGTGGAACAAAGGTATAGGTCAGCGTTGGCCCCGACGGTGTGGAAGTTGGCGGGATGGTCGCCGTGTTGGTGGGGGTTGGGGAAATATCAAGGGTAGCTGTATCAGTTGGGCCGTTGGTAGGTACCTCCCCCACCACAAAGATGGTGGCCGTTGCTGGCGTAGAAGGCGTTTCGATTTGGGCCTCTTTATCCGGGTCGTCCTCACGGCCATTGAGTATCCAATAGCCTACCCCGGCCAAGACAATACATGACACCAACAATAGGCCAGTGCCGATGCCCATAAAGCTGACGAACAACCAAGAAGGAGGTTCTTCAGCCAGCGGTTTGACCATGCCAATCGGCGGGGCGGGGTGCGGGGTCAGGGGGGGTGGTGCGCCGTTGGACTGTTGAGTTGGTGGGACAGACAGTTTTTTTCTTCTCATCAAATCATTTTCTCCCAAGCGCACTAACTATAGCACGCCTATTTTGGTTTGCCATCACGGAAGGGTTACGGTTTCGTGACAATCGCTTGACAACTGGCTTGACCCGTCTTAGCCTATTAAGAGAAAGGTCAATTTAACGAGCACCTCCAATCAAAAACTCCATGCAACCAAAACCTGTTCGCCCATCACGTCCGCAAGTTCAGCCACGCCAGAATTTAGCACCGCGCCTCGTGTATCCGGCTCGCCCGGCTCCACAACCCGCGCCTGCCCGCCCTACCCCTCAACACCCACCGGCCCGACCCTCCATTCTTGCCAATCGTAATGTTTGGCTCATGGGGCTGATGGGCATGATTGGGTTGTTTGTGGTTATGTGTATGGTTTTGGCATTGGGCGCTGGTGTTGTTTATGGGGGTGGCAAGATTTTACCCGGTGTCCATTCTGCTGGGGTTGATCTTGGTGGAAAATCTGAGACGGAGGCCGCCGCCGCGATTCAAGCCGCATGGCAGAATGAAGGTGTTCTGCTACGGGATGGGGATAGAACATGGCGCATTGACCCAACGCTTTTGGGCATTGCGATTGATGCTCAGGCCACCGCACGCGCCGCACAAGATTATGGTCGTTCAGAGGGTGGTTTTAGGGCAAAGATCAAAGGTCTTTTTGGGGCAGATATTGCGCCTGTTGTGGTGATTGATCCGGCCCTCGCTCAAACCGGATTAAACGATCTCGCAGCCCAGGTGAACCTCCCGGCGTTGAATGCGGGGGTGCAGTTGGTGAATGGGCAAGTCCAGCCCACCCCGGCCCAAGATGGACGTGTGTTGGATGTCCAAGCGACGCTCATGGCCCTGCAACAGAATCCCGGTCAAGAATTGGCCGACGGGGTAATTGATTTGGTCATGATGGCGGTGCTGCCGACCATTACCGATTCGAGTGCGATGGTGGCACAGGCGACCATTTTGTTAGCCAGCCCACTCAACATCAACGCCTATGATCCGATCACCAACCAATCCACTTATTGGAGTTTGTCGCCGGAACAATGGGCCGCGTTTTTGATGGCGGTTTCTGACCCCAACAGCCCAACTGGGTTATCCTTAAATATGGATACGTCGCTCATCAAGACATTTTTGGAACAGCAATCCGGCACGTTGGGTGCGGATCGGTATTTGAAGGTGGATGAGGGGGTGGCCTCGATTCAGCAGGCGATAGCCATCATGCGAACCGACCCGGTGATACGTGTCTATCATCACGATACAGAATATACGGTTAAATCAGGGGATACCTTTTCGAGCATTGCCTATGATTTTGGCGTGCCCTACCCTTGGATTCAAGCCGCGAATCCGGGTGTGCCAGATGATCTAAGTGTCGGCCAAACGCTGACGATTCCCTCGTTGGATGAATTTTTGCCGCTGCCGATTGTGCCAAATAAGCGGATTGTGGTCAGCATCAGCCAGCAGCATGTGTGGGTCTATGAAAATGGGCAGGTGATTTGGGATTGGGTCGCCAGCACAGGGATTTCCAGCAGCCCGACCTCGCCGGGGGTTTTCCAAATCCAGTCGCATGAAGAAGAGGCCTACGCAGGCAATTGGAATTTGTGGATGCCGCATTTCATGGGGGTCTATCGGCCTGTGCCCAGTTCCGATTTTATGAACGGCTTTCACGGTTTCCCAACACGCGGCTCATCGCAATTACTATGGACAGGCGACTTGGGCCACCCCGTCACCTATGGCTGTATCTTGGTCAGTTCGGATAATGCCGCGCTCCTGTTTGATTGGGCGGAACCCGGCGTCGTGGTCGAAATTCAGCGATGACACATTTTCAAGCCCAAGACTTCTTGGTAATTGGGCTTGCCTAACCCTCTTTGCCTAGCTTTTCCTCCTTTACCCACTGCTTGCATTTTGTCAGCACCTTATATCTGGTTGCGCTGAATAGTCAACATTCCCTAGAGATTTTTGGAATATTGAAATTTTTTTCAACGATTTGAAACCTTATCCTATCTAGGTTAGTATTTTGTTGTAGTCGAGTCCTCTCTAAGTAAAGAAAGTTATTTATGGACTTAAAAGAACATCTCAAAACCCTCACAGAATTGACTGGCCCGCAAGGCCATGAGGAGGCTGTGCGTCACTATCTGCGCGAACAATGGGCAGGTTATGTAGACGAATTTGAAGTGGATGGATTTGGCAGCCTCATTAGCATTAAGCGGGGCAACGGCCCGGAACCCCGCAAAAAGATTATGTTGTGTGCCCACATGGATGAAATCGGGATGCTGGTCGCCGACATCAAAAACGGCTATCTGCGCCTCAGTGACATTTGGGGCATTGATAACCGGATTTTGCTGGGCAAGCTCGTTCTCATTCATACCCGCAGCGGCCCACTCAAAGGATTAGTCGCCGCCGTACCCCCGCATATTTCCAACACCAAAGGCGGAGCAGACGCCTATCCTGAATGGGAAGAGTTATGGGTAGATTTGGGCCTGCCTGCTGCCGAAGTCGCCGCGACAGTACGCATTGGCGATATTGTCACGATGGATGCCCCTGCCATTGAATTGATGGGGGATAAAGTCGCGGGCAAGGCGATGGATGACCGGGCGTGTGTGGCGGCGGTGACGGCCTGCTTGGATTATCTGAAATCACGTAAGCATGAATGGGACGTATATGCTGTCGCCTCGGCTCAAGAGGAAACCGGCTTGTTTGGTGCTGCTACTGCTGCCTATAAAGTACAGCCAGATTTGGCAATTGCCCTTGATGTGGCCTTTGCACAGCAGCCGGGGGTGAATGGCGACGAGTATCCCAAACATGGTGGCGCTCCTGTCATTGGCATCGGCCCGAATTTGCATGACGGTCTCAATAAAGGATTACAAGATACCGCCAAGCAGTTAGAAATGTCCCTTTTTACCGAAACCTATACGGGTAACACGGGTACAGATGCGTGGTCTATCCAAGTCAGCCGTGAGGGGATACCTACTGCTCTACTTGGCGTTCCGGTGCGGAATATGCACACGCCCATTGAAACTGTGCTGGTCAAAGATATTGACCGTGTAGGCCGATTGATGGCGGAATTTATTGTTGGGCTGACCGATGAATTTTTGGACAAAATCGCGTGGAAGCCTGATAGCGGCGAGAAAAAGAACGGAGCCGATCAATAATGGCGCTGCAAGATACGATGTTGAAACAGCTTTCCGAGGCGGCTGGCGTTTCGGGCGCGGAGGATGAAGTTCGCCAGATGATTTATGACACCATCCAAGACCACGTAACCGATTTGCGCGTGGATACGATGGGCAATATTTTGGCGGTCAAAAAAGGGACTGGCAAAAGTTCGCTCAAGGTCATGCTGGCGGCCCACATGGATGAGGTCGGGTTTATGGTAACAGGGGTAGACGGCGAGGGTCTCATCAAATTTGCCAGTGTCGGCGGCATTGACCCCCGCATTCTGCCCGCGCTACGGGTGCATGTCGGCAAAGATAAAACCCCCGGCGTGATTACGTGGAAACCGATCCATCTCAGTTGGAAAGAAAAAGATGTCAAAAAACCAGACAGCTTCCGCATTGACATTGGCGCAGAGAACAAAGGCGCGGCAGAAGGCAAAGCCAAGTTGGGGGATCGGGTGACGTTTGCCAGCGAGACCATCGCCCTGACCGACACTATTGTGCGCGGTAAGGCATTTGATGATCGGGCGGGCTGTGCCGAATTGATTGAAATTATCAAAGGCGATCCCTTCCCATTTGACTTGTTGATCGCTTTCACTGTCCAAGAAGAAATTGGCCTGCGCGGGGCAAAGGTCGCGGCCCAAGCGCTCAATCCTGATGTCGCTGTTGTCCTCGAAACCACCGCTGCCCACGAAGTCCCCCAAGATGAGGATGAACCCGACATTACCACTGTGACAAAATTGGGACATGGCCCGGTCATTACCTATATGGACAAAGGCTCGATTGCCCACCCCGGCTTACGAAAATTGTTCGTGCGGGTCGCGGAGCAACTAGGGATTCCGCATCAATTCCGTTCGCCTCAATATGCAGGGGGGACGGATGCGGGAGCGATCCAAACTTCATTGGCCGGGGTGGCAACCCTCACCTTTTCGCTGCCGTGTCGCTATCTGCACAGCCCCTACCTGATCCTTGATTTAAATGATTTTCAAAACGCCGTGAAATTACTGCGTGCCACCTTGATGCAACTTAGCCCTTCCGATTTGGAGCGATAGATATGAAACAACTGATTAAGAAATTGGTCGAAGCATGGGGGCCATCTGGTTATGAACACCACATGCGCGAACTGATTAAAGAAGAAGTTAAAGGCCTATGCGATGAGATGACGATTGACCCGATGGGCAGTTTGATTTGTCGGGTAGGCACGAAAACCGACAGCAATTTGCGGGTGATGGTCGCAGCCCACATGGACGAAATCGGCCTGATGGTCTCGCATATTGACCGCAACGGTTTTCTACGTTTTACCAATATCGGCGGGCTAATTCCTTCCACCCTCAACGGCAACCGTGTCAAATTTGAAAATGGCGTAATCGGCACGATTGCGGTTGAAAATATGTGGAGCAAGCTGTACGAACTGCCCAAACTGGATGGCTTCTATATTGATGTCAGCGAAGGGCTAAACGGCGACAGCGGTAACAAAAATGCACCTATTCAGGTCGGCGATCCGGCGGGATTCTATCGTACCTGCGAAGAACGCGGCAATCGTCTCGTCGCCAAGAGTATGGATGACCGGATTGGCTGCGCGGTGGCAATTGAAGCCATGCGTAAGCTCAAGCAGTTGGGCAGCAAACACGAGGTCTATTTTGCCTTCACCGTCCAAGAAGAAGTCGGTTTGCGTGGATCACGTCCTGCTGCACATGGCATCAATCCCGATCTCGGTATCGCGCTGGATGTGACGAGCACGGGTGATACGGTTAAAGGCGATCATATGGCGGTCGCACTTGGCAAAGGTGCGGCGATTAAAGTGCGTGATGGCGGTATGATTGTTCCACCAGCGGTCAAGAATTTGATGCTAGACACTGCCGAAAAACACAAGATTCCCTATCAACTGGAAATCCTTAACGGTGGCACAACGGACGCAATGGCGATCCAGACGGCCCAAAGTGGTGTGCCAAGTGGCTGCATCAGCATCCCGTGTCGCTATGTCCATACCGTCAACGAAACGGTAGATATGGTGGATGTGCAGGCTTCGGTAGATTTGTTGGCGGCGATGTTATCCAATCCGATTGAAGGGGTAAAACCTGTTTAATCAACTGGATTTACGATCTGTATTTCAGGTACAATAAACAGACTTTCGCAGAGGCGGTTGAATCTATAGACCGCCTTTACGTTCCCTGCGCCCAAAGGAATAAAGCCTATGCACCTGTACCTTATTCGACACGGACAGAGTTATATCAACCTCGCCGATTATTCGGGCGGGCATCGTAATGAACCCCTTACTGATCTTGGCGAAAAACAAGCGGAAGCGGCGGCGGTGTGGATTAAAGACAATATCGCGGTCCGTCATCTCTATTGCAGCACCATGATGCGAACGCGCCAAACGGCTGCTGCCATCAGTCGCGCTACCGGGCTGGAGATTCATTTTGATGACCGGATACGCGAAGTGGGCACGGCTAACCCGGATGGATCACCCGTAGCGGATGAAAATCTCAAACCCTATTATGAAAGAATCTGGGGAACGCTTCAGCCCTATGACCCGATTACGGAGGGCGGCGAAAACTGGATGCAGTTTCGCACACGGGTGGGGTCGTTTATTGAGAGCCTACTCCGCGTCTTTGAGTATATTGATTATAGCAACCGTCCTACTCCTGAAGAAGAAGCCGAACAGAGCGTGTTGGTAGTCTGTCACGGTGGTGTGATTGAGGCGTTTTTTGAGTATGTGTTTGAAAAAGGCCCTTGGAGCGTCGTGGCGGTGATGAGCAACAACACAGGCATCACCCACTTAGAATATCGCCCCGTACCCAATCGCCCTGATTGGCGGCTGCATTTCCACAATAAACTCGTCCACCTGACCCCCGACTTGATTAGCTAGGGGGTTTGGAATGGGAGATGGACGAGGGGTGGCTTGCCCTCGTCCCTAAGCTCTTGTTCCATTCCACATGGCTATTCGACCCACACCTCAACGCGCTCGCCGCCCTCATGATCTTCTGCATCTACCAGCTTGCCCATTTGACCGCTGGCGATGGCTTCTTTGATTTCTTCAACGTCCACATCCACGTCATTTGGCACAAACCGGGCGCCCATCTTCAGGCCCATATTGACAAGGCCCATCGGGATGGTGACATTGACTTTGGTGCGATCCGTTTTCATATCGGTGACACGCACTCGCAATTGACGTGGGGTACGCCCTGATGCTGCCGGACGCGAATTTGTTGGCCCGGCCTTGGATGTCTGAGTCAGAGCCGTCAACAATCGGCTGGCCTCCTCAGCGGTGATCTTGCCCTCCTGAAGCAGATTGAGAATCCGCATTCGCTCTTCTGATGTAACCATCGTGCCCTCCAATACTTGAACTTACGATTAACCAACTACGTGATATAAACCAAAACCTGATCGCCATTGTCTTCAACCGCGACCATAATGGGATTTTCGGGAGAAAGCTCATCGCCCATCGCGCTAATCATGCCTGCAATATCCAGTTGGCTGAGATCAACATCATCGCCGGAACGCGCCTTGATATATGGCTGGGCGACCCGCATGATCCAACTAGCAAATTGTACAGGCAGGGGCAGCGAAATATTGATGTTGGTGCCGTCCTTATCCTTGACCCGTACATGCAGCCAATGGGATGATTTGCTCCACAGGCCGACAGCGGCTAATGCCCCCCCAATTAACACAAACGGGCTGAGGCATAAGAAGGCAAAAAAGCCGAAAAAGGTCAGCAGCAGGAAGCCGAAAAAGCCAAATACGGCAATCCCCACCCCGAACAGTACCTTCCACCATTCGGCGGTATTGGGTAGGCTAGGGTCTTTGGTGCTGCCACGACTTTCGCCTTTTGGCAAAATCACCACTTTGTCGTCATCGGCTTCGGTCAAGGGTTCATCACCCAACGACTGCAACAGTTTTTCCGCTTCGTCGGGGGTAATTTGCCCCTCGCGCAGCATTTCCAAAATTCTGAGGCGTTCTTCCATCGTATGCTCCCTTCTTATTCAACCGTAAGGGCCGTCAGTGACCAGAAATCACCCACTGATTGACCCGTCGAATCGGTAATACTCAACCGCTGTCCATTGGCTTGGAGATACAACCCAACCCGCACCTCATATTGACCGGGCGGTGCGTCGGCAGTGAGGGTTAATGGATAAGCGTCGGTGATATATTCACCCGGCAGCCACAAGGCCACAGGATAAGTATTTTGGCGCGGCTGCATATCGGCTTGGGCATAATTACGACCATCCGGCCCTACCACATGCACAAATACTGTCAGTGGTAGGTCGGTCTGTTCCAACGACTGCCACAGCAGGGTGAGATCAAAAGATTGACCCGGTGTTAGGGTCGTGGTGGAAATGCTGTATCCTTTAAGCCCAACGATATTCCCCAAATCCACATCTAGCGGATTTTCAATCACAGGAGCATCAAACACCCGATTGAGTTCCAGCACCTCGAACCTGCCGAGCATGACACCCGCATCGCCGACACGTACATGTAGGGCATATTCTCCGGCAGGAAAATCAGTAGGAATTGACCACCGGTGGCGATCTTGTACCAATTCCCCTTCGGCCCATTGGTCAAAGGGGTAGGTATTCATCGCCGGGTCGCCCAACCAGAGTGGTAATTCATCATTTTCGCTGATCGCCACTATCGCCATCGGCTCATCAATGCGTGTGCCTGTGATGGCCTGCCAGAACAAGTCAAATTTAAATTGTTCGCCGGGACGGATGGTAGCGGGAACACTACTCCAACCGAGTAAACGTACCCCAGAGGCCATTTCATGGCTTTCACGGTGGGCAATATTTAGCATATCCGGTGTGGGGAAGCTGGCGGCTCGACTCAGGGTAATTATTCCGAGGTCGGTAGCAATCCCGGCAAAATTGCCCTGTGCATCAATTCGCCCGACATATTGATCTTCGGCCCGCGCTACCCAATGAATCATCACACGATATGCACCGGGGGGGGTACCCGCTGGAACGGCCAAATTACCCTGTTGATAGAGCGTTTCGCCAGTCCGCCACTGGTCGCTGTAGAGGGTGTAAGGTTCATCACGCGACAACACATCTCCATCGAGCGTTTCCAGCGAAAAGATGGGGGTCAAATCGCCATAGGCCGGAGGGTTGAGGATACCCCATGCGGTAAATACACTCACGGTTTGACCGGGAACCGCCTCGACCAGATGGGTATTCAGCAACGACAGCCACGCACCTATTGTTTCCGTGTTGTTTAGTGTCGTGTTTTGTACTATCGGGGTTGTTTGCGATGGAGCAGCATGATAGACCACAAAACTGATGTCCCCATCTGGCCCGTAGAAGGTGGCTTCTTTGGTGTAATGCTGCTCCACCCATTCGCGTAGCGGTTCATTCAGACGAGCATTGTGAATCTCGATTAAATAAGCATCCCGGTTGGCGGGTGGCGCAAACACGCGATTCCCCAGCAAAAAGGTGATGTCATCCCCCGGCAGACGACGAAACCGCAGTGAGGGATGGTCATAATGCCCGGAAGTCACATACATGAGGGTGTTCGGGCCGCGATGTTCCAACAGCCACGCCCCAGCATCCACCATATCACCATCGGTTTGATAATACAGTTCGGGCACTGAGGCCCATTTTTCGTAACGCTGCCAAACCACGCCCGCCATACTAAGCAGGCCGATCACGCCTATCCCGTAGGTCGCGGTGGTGAATTGGGGACGGAAAGAAGGATTTTTTGCGGATAATAGCTGTGTTCCTTGCGTCCATAAAAATTCGAGGCCGATGGCGGGCAGGAGAAAAATCGCCGGAACCATGCCCACCGAACGCATATGGCTTGGGGGGAGGCCGTTTAGCGCCAACACACTCGGCATCACCATTAGGGGGGCAATCGCGGCAAGGAAATAACCTGTGCGTGCAACCGCGTCTTGGTCAGGGGCAGGTCGAACAATCCGCCATAGACTGACCAACCAACCGAGCACAATCAACACCCCCACCCACTGTGGAAAATAGGGGGCGTCGGGGTCGTTATAACGGCTGTAGGGGTCGCCTTTGATAAAAAACATCTTGGTGTGCAATTCAATGCTTTCCCAATAACTCGGCGCGTCTTCCGAACCGCTTAATTGCGACAGGCGATCATTAAAAACATCCTGATTTTCATAGTAATATTTCAAAATCGGCACGGCGACAATCAACAGTGTCACCAGCACCAACGCCGCCTGCATAAAACGGATGCGGCGGTGTTTCTGATATGCCAGACAGACAAAGGCTAAAACCAAGCCGACCCAGAGCGGAAATAGCCGTGAGGCCATATAGGTATAAAGCGTCGCCGCTCCCAAAATCCCCGCCGTCATCAACCAGCCACCCCATTTTCGGCGTTGGGTAAACGGTTGGCGTAGCCCTACAAATAAGACCCACAGCGTCAAGGCTTGCAACATCGGCTGGCTGACGGCGCGAAAGGCCTGCCGAGCCAGAAAAATCTGAGGAAATGAAACCGCCAGAAATGCCGCAGCCACTAGACCAATAATGACTCCACGTCGTCCACCAAAAATAGCCCGGCCTAAACCGAGCGTGGCGGCTACCGTCACTAAGTTCATCATGCCGCTGACAAAGTGCATGGTGAAAATTTGTTCCCCCATCAAGCGCATCATCAACGCATTGGCATATAAGTAGAAAACTTCGCGCCCATTAAACGCCGCAAACACCGGGAAGGGCCGCGCCCCGAAAAATGCGATTTCGCGCGAGGCGATAAAATACGCGCCCTCATCATAATGAAAGCCGGGGGGATAGCGGTGGATGTCATAAAAACGCAGGGCCGCCGCGACCAACAAAACCAAAACGACCCCCAGCCACAACGCTGCAAGTCCGCGCTGGGTTGGAAGGGATACCCCTTGTCGTTTTAATCCTGCCCGTGTCATCATGACCTTATGCCAACTTTTGCTTAATTAGATAGCGCGAGGTACGCCCCGCCGGAAAATCGGGAAAGACCCCAAGTGCTTGATACCCGGCTGCTTCAAAATATCCTGCCAAAACATCATCGGCTATCGAAATCGCAGCCGACAAAATGCCATGCTGCACAGCGGCCTGTTCGTAGGTGGTGATTAGTCTGGTTTCGTAACCTTGCCCGCGCATGGATTCATCCACCCACATTGTCCCTATAAACAGGACACTCTCGAAAACACGATAACCTGTGACGCCGCCATAGATTTTGCCAGATTCATCTTTTAGGAAAGCCGCACCAAACAAGCTGCGATTCAGTGGCATAAACTGATTGTTGTAATCGCGGAGATGTTCCCCCAAGCGTTCAACGTCATAGTCGCTTGGTGGTGCGGCCAATTGAATCTCGGTTTCCGGTGCTACATCATAGGGTGTCAGGGGTTGGCGGGTCATCAAAAATTGATGATAGTTACTGGTCGCCATCTGCATTTCGCCCACGACCTGATAGCCCAGCTTTTTGTAGAAATTGGGGGCTTGGAAGGTGGCTGTCCCCAAAAAGGCTTTTTGAACGCCTCGTTGGACAGCAGCCTGCTCCATGACATTCATCAGGCGCACACCATAGCCCTTGCCGCGTAAGGTTTCATCCAGCCATAGGGTATCAATGTACAGCCAGCTACCCGAAACTTGCCCTTCAATCCCACCTAAAATCAAATGATTATCAGAGTTAGCAAGGGGGTCGCCATAAATAAATGCGCCAAGCTGCTCACGGGCGGGTTCGCCATATTTCGCCGCTAATGATGCCGCCGACTGCTGATGGATAAAGCTGAAATCGGCTTCGGTGGGTTCGGCTTCAAATCGAATTTCCATGACCACACCTCACTCTATTTTGGGGATGGCGTCCACAGCATATGGATAAGACGACGCGCAGTCTCAAAACGGTTCTCACTAAATAGGAGGGTGGCGTTTTCATCGTCCGAAGGGTGCTCAATCATTAAGCCTCGGCGCTGATCGGCGGCATAACGAATGGCAAAATTTAGCAGCGGCCATTCCAATTCACCTTGATATGCAGGGGCAACCAACAAATCGGCGCGGGTATAGGTTGAACCAAAACGGCTGTCGGTTCGCAAAGTCGCCAGCACACGATGGTCATTTTCGGGGTCACGCACGACCCAGTGTTCCTCATTTCGTAGCCCAAACGCTCGCCCAAAGGAAAACTTGGGTCGAAATTCGCGCGGTTGAGTCGGACGCAGCCAACCCATGCCCCCCTGACTTTCGGGGCGTAACTGCTCGGCGAGTGCGAATTCGGCTTTCCATTCTCGATGGGTTAAGTAGGTGATGTCGGGCATCTGCGTCAAGGGTAGGGGTGGGTCAAGATAGGGATGCCGACGCCAGCGGGTGAAGCCGCGCAGGGTACGGAAACCTAATTTGTGATAGAGCCGTTGTGCTCCATCGTTATCGGCTTCGACTTGCAAGGCTACCCCGGACGATTTTTGCTGTATGGCAAAATCTAGCGAGGCCCGCATCATTTCTTCGGCAATACCGCGCCGCCGAAAATCGGGATGTACCGCAACATTGGCGATGACCCACAAATCGTCATAGCCCGCTGGGTAAATCGAAACATTGCCAATGAGCCGACCTGTGATGGGGTCAATCCACACAAAACCGCGCATCAAGGCTTGTACGGCGCTATCTAGCCCAGCAAGGAACCACAGAATGGGGCCAGAACGACTGAGGGTACGCATCTCACGCACGGCTGCCCGCCCCCCGGCGTCCATTGTGGGGCCAAAAGCAAGTTCAATGAGATCGGCTACTGCCCCTAAATCTTGACGTAGGCGGACGGGACGTAGACCGACCTCACGTATTTGGGCTTGCTTTTTGTTATGTGAAAGCGCAGCAGCCGACATAACTAGGCTTCCCCTTCAAGTGTTTTTAGGAGTTGCTCGGCTTGGTCAACTGTGATTGAACCATTTTGGAGCATTTCCAAAATCACAAGTCGCTCCTGTTGAGAAACGGGTTCCCACTCACCGGTGCGTTTGGCTTTTTGACCACCTTCAAAACGCTGCTGGAAACGTTCTTGACGCTCCCGCGATTGTTCGGCAAAACGTTCTTGGCGGCGCTGGGCACGTTCTTGCAGCCGTTCGGCTTGTTCGCGGGCACGTTCAGCCTGTTCACGGGCGCGGCGGGCCATCGCTTCGGCTTTGGCACTCCAATTCTTGCTGTTGGAGAAAAAGCCCGTGCTAAAGTTGGTAGCAGCATTTACGGCCTGCTGCGTTTGCTGCTCAAGACGTTCTCCCAAGCCGCGCAGGCTCTGATTAATGGTGTTTTCGATATTGTTGACCATCTCGTCCACATCGTTATCGAAATCCACATTGATACTGAAGCCGCGTTTGCTGCTGCGTTCCTCTGGTACAAGGTTAAATGATTCGGCCTCAGTGATTTGAATTTCCGCACCACCATCCCCAACCAACACAAGCTGCCCAGTGTTGTCACGTTGATAGGCCGCGTCTTCAATCTCATCGCATTCCACTTCAACATCACTTGGCAAGACAAATCGCGCATGGGTGCCGGGGATGACCATGCAAACAATATCCCCCTCAGCGCCGAACAAGTAGGTTTTTTCAGGGTCAAAGGCGAGTGTTAGGACAATATCCGAATGCACCGATGGGCAGTAGCATGATCCCTTGAGGTCAGTGATACTCAAATCGGAACCCACTTCTTCGACCTTCAAATCACCATTGACACTCTGCACCAACAGATCAGAACCAACGTTTTCGAGGTTAAGATTGCCATTGATATTCTTGAACACGACATCGGAGCCGATGTTGGAAACGAGAATTTCGCCAGTGCAGTGCTTTACATCAAGGTCGCTACCGATGCTGCCGATGGTCAGTGTGCCAGTGACATGACGGATGCTTAGATCACCCCCCACATTGCCCAAAGTGGCCTGTCCAGTGACATGGCGCAGCACCAAATCTCCGCCAATTTGATCCAGTAGAACTTCGCCCGTAACATGGGTTACTTTACCATCCCCACCGACTGATATTACCTTCACGGATATTCCATCGGGAACGGCTGCTGTGCAATCGCCGCCGCAATTAATGAACACCGCGCCCGACTCATTTTGGTGAATCTCAGGGTCGTCACCGTCAATTTGAAAACCGAGGCCGCTGTGTCCTTGAATGACCAGATCGCCCCCGACTTGCTCAAAGATGATTTCGGTAATCGCGCCGGTTTGTTCGATACGTGCCATGCCCTTTTCTCCTCTCACTCGTGCTAACAAATGATTTACCTTCTATAAGCACTAAAGATTCTTATGGGTTGCCTTTGCGTAAGATCGAAATCGCTTCTTCGGTGGTAATCGTGCCCGACGATAAATCTTCTAAGACTTGGATACGGGCGCGATTGGCGTCTTCCGCTTCGGTCTCCAACGTAGGCTCATATCCCATCGAACGGATAATATCGTGCAGGCGGCTGCGTACTGTTGGATACGAAATGCCGAGTTCTTTCTCAACCCGGTTGATTTTGCCTTCACAGCGTAAAAATACTTCGACGAATTCGAGTTGCTGCGCATTTAACGATGTCAGTCCGCTAACTTCAAAACGCCCTTCAATGTTGATGTCACAGTTTTCGCAATGTAGTTGTTTGACAATCAACGGGCCATTACAAACGGGGCAGTGGGTCAAAATTGGATGATACATTCCCCGGTGAACCTCCATTTTTCATCTCATTGAAATTTTCTTCAGAGATGTTAAATTACACCTCATGAAATTTGATTTCTACTTAAAATAATATTCGCATCAGTTTTAAATGTCAATAACACTATTGAGTTTATAAACGCAAAATGCCGTTTATCACCCGGAATTTGTGATTGGGCAATAACGGCTCGATTAAAATTATAATTCCAAAAACGATTTAACAGGTCACAAACAAACTGGAATCGGCACTATTGCGGCGGCTGTAGGTATGACCACGCTTCGTCTTCCTCTGGGCGATTCCAATCTTCCGCAAGGGCCGCTTCACTTAACAGCGTGATTTCTTCAATCAATGGAGTCTCCTCCAAAATTGTCACAATGGCACGGCGGGAGGATGGCAAGACGATTTCCTCTAATAGCCGCACATTGCCACGCTCATCAATAATCGCTTCTACAGCCCGCAGCATCATCGTCACCTCTCTAAATCTACAGTGCCCCGCCACGCGGACGGGCAACATTTGGACGCAGACGATTCGATAATAGAGATCGAGGGGAACGGCGCGGGTGACGCACCACCATTTGAGCAGTTTGGGCGACGCCATGAATTTCATCGGCAATGAGCGAGGCTGAATCGGGATTGCCAATCTTCTTCGCCGCATCGGCATAGCGCTGGCGGAAATCTGGCGGACTGCTGACCCACTCGGCTAAAGCTTCGGCAACTCGCGCTGGGCCGGGAGCATAGACCCCTGCCCCGTTTTCGACCACGTACCGCACATTGCCATCTTCTTGACCGGGGACATGCCCACTGAGAATCATCGGTATCCCCGCCACACACGCCTCAGAAACCGTCGCTGGGCCGGCTTTGGTTACCAAAATATCCGCCCCGGCCATCATTTGGGCCATTTTATTGGTAAAGGGGTAAATGAGGGTTTTCTGATTCCACTCGCAGGCTTCCAATTTTTCTTTGAGGGGGGCATTACGTCCAGCGATAATGACCAACTGGATATTCAATTTTTGGTCGTTGATAGCACGCGCCGTCTTAAACAGTGGCCCCATCGCATCCCCGCCGCTCACCAACAGGACGGTCAGTTTTTCAGCATCCCAGCCGAGTTCGGCACGGGCCTGCTGCTTGCCCATCAACCCTGCTACAAAATCGGGGTGAACGGGCAACCCGGTGATTTTCATCTTTTCCGGCTGCATCCCATATTTTAGGCCGCGATCATAAGCGGTCTGGGTTGGAACAAGGCATAAATTGACTTTGTTGTTATACCAAAAGGCATGGGTGGAAATAAGATCCGTGACAACCGTGACAAAAGGCGGGGGTGTAGGCCAATCTTGCAAGATACGCATGGCATTGTGATTAAACAGTGAATGCACACAGACCACCAAATCGGCTGGATGCTCATCAAACAAACGTCGGAACCCCCGCCGCCAACTGACGTAAAAACTTTCCATCACCAGCTTGGAACGATGTGGCCCATCCGAAATTCGATAACTCGTTCCCCATGACTGCCGCGCATGGTTGACCCATAGTGGATAGAGTTTGGGCATGTGTTTAAAGGGTGTTGGGGTGTAATAGCGAAACGCATCCACCATATCGAAGGTATATGCGCCGGGATAGCGGTTTTCTAACGCGGCTTGGATGGCGGTGGCTGCTGCACGATGACCGCCGCCCGTGTCTGACATGAGCAATAAGATTCGGCGGGGGGACTGGGGTGTGGGCATAGATTCTTCTAACAACGCCTCATTCGCTTGGTTCAATTTTGGGCGCTTCCAACTTACGCTTAAACGCCTTTTCAAATTTGCTGCGAGGCATCAGTTGCCGACGATCACACTTGGTACAACGTAGACCAATATCTGCCCCAACTCGATAAATCATCCAGCGATTTTCACCGCAGGGGTGGCCTTTTTTCATCTGCACGATGTCGCCAATTTGAATTTCTAGGGGCATTTTGACTGCCCACCACTCACTATAACACTGGTTTTGCTTCGTAGTTGTCCAATTATAACAGCTAGACCAGAGATAGCGAGTGGCAAGGCAATGGTCTGTGAATCGCAATGGCCCAGAGAAGTGCTATTCATTCCATATTTACGAGGGTTCATCTCAAAAATTCAATTGACCGTGATAGCGATATTCCGTAGCGCCGACCCGCCATTGCCGTCGCTTAGTGTCACCGTAACGGACGTGTTGCCGACTGCGATGCCCTGTACCATAAATGAGGTGCCATCCACAATCGTGACAGCGGCAATGCCCGCGTTGGCTGAGGTTGCGGTATAGGTGACTGTGTTGCCATCCGGGTCGGAAAATTGGAGGAATACGGGTTGGCTGTCCCCGACAGGAATAGTCATCGGAGACGGCTCAATGGTAAATGTGGGGTTTTGATTGGTCGCAGGAGGGGCATTAACCGTCACATTGATGGACGCGGTGGCCGATCCTCCGCGATTGTCTTGCAGGAGTACCGTAATAGTGGTAGTTCCTGCGGCAAGCGCTTGGACATTGAAGCTAGATGGGCCAAAACTGGTAACAGACGCAATCGCCGGATTGGTCGGGCTGGCGGTGAAACTTACTGGGTCGCCATCAGGATCCACAAAACTAAAGGCGACGGTTGTTGACCCCCCGGCCTCCAGCGTAATATCTACTGGTGGCGCGGTAAAAGCTGGATTTTGATTTGGCGCTGAGGTCGCGGTATTGGTCGGTGTTGGGCTGTTGACCGATGTAACCGTTGCCGTCACAGTCGGTGTCGCTGAGGGGAACAGTGTAAACGTCGGTGCAACCGTCAAAGTTGGCGCAAAACGCAGCGGTGTGCTGGTGGCCGGGACAAATTGACCGGGTGTGGATTGTAGTGGCCCTTGATTCTGGGTTGGAAACAGGGTGACAGTCGAAGGTGCTGGCGGAGCTTGGCTGGTGCGGGCCTGTTGGGTTTGAATGGCGGGGGCTGGCAGGGTGTTGGTCGGATCGGCCTCAGACGTATTGTCGTTTGGGGCAACGCCCAACAAGATGGCCCCAACACAGTAGCAGGGTAGCGTTGCCAAAATTATGAACAACAGAATGCTTTGCCGAAAATGCCGCGCCTGCTGTACATCATAAAAACCGCTGTCAAAACCCATACGCTCTGCCTGTGTAATCGGTTATTCTTTGTATACGCAGTATAGTCTAAATCCCAACATCAGTCCACTTATGCAAATTCGACGTAGACGGGAACCCCAATCCGATTGGCGATTTGCAGAGCGGCTTGATGGGCGGGGGTATCGTATTCGGCCAATTGGAGCGGACGCCGATTCGGATTTTGTATGTGCTGTTTCACCATGTCCCACGCATGGCTGCGGCCCTCTACGCCTTCCAGATCGGCAATCAGATGGAATTGCTGCCCATCAAAGACATGAATCCACGTATCCATGTTGATTTTCATCGGGTCAGTTTTGCTGCGCCGTCCTTGTGACTGTGGGGCGGTCTGACTGACAAGGACATATTCAATTTGCGAAAAAGGCACACGCCAATTGACGAAAGGCAGCACCATTCCTTTGTTGTAGACTTCTTTTTTGTGGGTGTCCACTAGGACACTGGTGGCATTAAACATGCGCCACAAGGTAACGATCAAACTTCCTAACATAAGAACCCCGACTAAGAGACCTACGGTTGGTAGCCAAGTCGGTTCGACATCGGCAAGGCCGCTGGTATTCGCCCCAATACCCAAAATCAAGAATAGAACACATAACGCCCCAAACAGCAGTACGCGGCCAATATTGACCGCCCACCAGCTTTGGACTCGCTGCCAGCGAACCCCTACCGACGTATGCGCGAATTTCCAATGGGAGAATTTAAGGGGCAGGGGCGCAAGGGTTACCTCTGGATACTGCAATTCGACGGGCTTATCTTTAACGGATGGCTCAGTCGGGAAAGTTTCTAGTTCCGGGATAGTCGGGTGTGGGATGATCTCGGAAGGGATGTCATTACCAGTGGAATAGACCGCCGGAAAGCGATGGGTTTGTACGGCGGGTCGAGCAACATTTTCGGCGCTCATAGAAATTTCGGGCTGGTCACTGTTGATAAAAGCGGCGACACGGGGTTGGGTATTGGGATCTACAAATTGAAAGGGCCGATTGAGCAAGCGTGCCAATGATTGCCCTGCCACTTTAGCCCCGTTGACCCGCCCAGCAAAAGTATCATCCGGCCACTCCGCTAATTCACACCACTGCATTTGGGCGGTGTCATATTTGGTCATGGACGGATCAAGCAGCAGCATCCCCAAGCGCCATGCACGGCTTTCAGGTGCCCATCCCAGTACAATCCGCATAATTTGGGCGGGGGATAGGCTGGCACTTGGCAGTTGACGCGCTTGCACAAATACGGGGTGTACAATCAAGCCATCCGGTTTCGCCTCGACCAATGTGGTCGGCACTTCCAATTCGGTACTGACCAACTGCCATGTATCAGGGGTGAACTGGATATTGAGGAAATTAGAGGCTTGCACTATGTCTTTGGGGCTGTCAATCATCGTACTATACCAACCGTGTCGAATTTGTAAACCTGTTTAGTGTAGCGTGATATGCTGGGGATAGCCAGTCATGCTTTTGCCGGGTAGCAGTTTTAAAGCAAGATGAGGGGAGCGTCAAGGCAAGGGTTTCGAGTGGCATAGAATCGTCGGCTTATAATTCCACTAGGCCTTGTTGGGCCGCAATCGCTACCGCCTCCGTCCGATTTCCTGCGCCGAGTTTGCTGAGAATGGAACTGACATGAAATTTGACGGTGCGTTCGCTGATAAACAGCGCCACACCGATTTCTTTGTTTTGTTGTCCCTGTGCCATCAATTTTAAAACTTCCAACTCACGCGGGGTGAGGGCGTCGGGAGCAGGATCAGGCGGGGCATCGGGTTGGCTGACGCGCCGCAGCAGTTTGGAGGCAATAACCGGAGCTAACAGCGACCCTCCGGCATGAACTACCCGAATCGCATTAAAGACCTCTTCCCGACGCGCCCCTTTCAGCAGATAACCCTGTGCGCCCGCTTGGACGGCACTCAAAATACGCTCATCCGTATCAAAGGCGGTAAAAACAATCACGCGGCAGTCGGGGTTCGACTCGCGCAACCGGATGATACATTCGACCCCATCCATCTCTGGCATTTCCAAATCGAGCATGGCGACATCGGCTTGGCGATCTTGCAATAGGCGTAAGACTTCCCGTCCATTGGAGGCCTCGCCAACCACCTCAAAATCCGGTTGTGTACCCAAGACTGCTACTAGTCCGTCGCGCACGACAGGGTGGTCGTCCGCCACAATAATGCGAATGGTGCTTGCCATTAGCGGCCTCCTAATGGAATCTGGACTTCGACCCGCGTGCCGCTGTTGGGATTGCTTTGCAGATTTAATGTGCCCCCTAACAGTTTGACACGCTCATTCAACCCAATTAGACCATACCGCCCCTCTTGAGGAATGTTGGATGGGTCGAATCCATAACCATCATCTTCAATCATTAAATAGACGTTTTCTGGCGTCATACTGATGCGGATTGTCACAGTATTGGCATGGGCATGACGGCGAATGTTGGTCAATGACTCTTGTACTACCCGATACAATCCGGCCTCAATCCGAACGGGCAAGGATCGGCGGCCTCCTTCAATTTCGAGATGCGTCTCCACTTCGGCTGTTTTTGACCAATTTTCTAGGAGGTCAGCGACGGCTTGGGCCAATGTTTTACCTTCGAGCGGGGCGGCCCGTAAATCCAAGACGGAACGACGGGCCTCTTCCAAATTGGCACGGGTCAAGGTCATGGCCTGCTGAATGGCTTTGCGAACCCTCTCTGTATCAGCATTGCTTTCTAAGAGTGCATCGGCGGTTTCAAGTTGCAAGGTGATCGCCGTCAATCCTTGTGCAAGGGTGTCGTGAATTTCACGGGCAAGACGGTTGCGCTCCTCAACCGCGCCGATTTCACTTCGACGTGCAAATAAAAGGGCACGCTCAATTGCCATGCTAAGTAAATCACCGACTGTATAGAGTAAGCGCAAATCGTCGGCGGAAAGTTCACGCCAATCGCGGCTGGCGACATTCAACACCCCCAGTTTTTTGCCTCTGGCATACAGCGGAATACTGGCATGATAACGCAACCCGTCCGTGCCATCCACTAATCCTTTGAGTCGGGTGCAGGTGATGACATTGACATTGGCCGCCCCTCCCATATCGCCTGCTAGGTAGGTATCCAAACAATAACAGGTGTTTTGCATGAGTCGGGGATGTTGAACCAGCACCGGGGGCAAATCTTGGGTGGCCGCTAGATAGGTTTCTCCGGTGTCCTCATCTACCAAAAAAATCCAACCCGTGTGCAGATCGAGCAAAGTAGCGACATGCCCCAACGCCACACTCAAGGCACGCAGCAAATCCACTTCACGATTTAACGCCTCCGCAATCGTGTTCAGAATCGAGAGTTCACGGTTGCGCCGCTGTAGTTTTTCGGTGTTGGAGACAAAGCCACCTTTGGCTGTACTATCGGCCATTGAATAAAACACCCACGACTTAGTTAATTTCAGGCAGAATTGTAGGCAATTGTCAGGTCAGATGCCACTTTTCAAATCTAACGAAAATGCGATACTTTAGGTATAAAATGAAAGTAGACTGCCAATTCTCCAAAAAGGATGATTGCCCCCATGACCATTCAGACGACAAAAGTTAGCGAATGGATGACCAAATCAGTAATCACTGTCGAACCTGACACCCCGATTGGTGAAGCCCACCAATTGATGAAAGAAAAAAAAGTCCGCCGTTTGCCGGTGGTAAAACACGACAAATTGGTGGGTATTGTGACCATTGGTGATGTACGTGAAGCCAGCCCATCCGATGCCACCTCACTCAGCATTTGGGAGATTAATTATCTATGGGGCCGGTTGACGGTTGAGAAGATTATGACCAAAGATGTGCTGACCGTTAACCCTGATACAACAGTGATCGCCGCAGCCAAGATTATGCTGGAAAAGAAAGTTAGCGGGTTGCCTGTTTTGGATGCTTCCCACAAATTGGTTGGGATGATTACCGAATCTGACGTTTTCAGAATGTTAGTCAAATCCACTGTTGAATAAATCCCCATGTGCGGATAGGGGCAGTCCCAATTCCTGCTCCTATCTTGCCTTAGTGAGCGCGCTTTCTTAGATGAGAAATCTATGAGGGAAAAGGTAATTCCTTTTGAACCTTTGATTTATGCGACGGGCATAGTATAATCACCCGATGCTTTGCCAGCCAATGGAGATAAGATTATGGATTCCCGTCACGAGCCGGTGAATGAAGAAGCAGAAGAACAATCCTCATCACCGCAGCCAGAGACAGCCCTTACTTCGCAATCGAGCCTTGTAGAAGAGGAGGCACCGTCCACCCCTGTGAGCGATCACCCTACCGATAATAATGCAGTTGCACTCGAAACCCCTGCCGAACATGAAGACGTCTATGCCGAAGAAGTCGGCGCGGGCGATCATCATGATACTGCAGATGAAGTAGTAGAATCTCCCCATGCACCTGATACAGGTGTCAAACGGGGCGATCTAATTGAAGGCACGATTTTGAAGACCACTCCCACTGAAGTCACCGTCGAAATCGGCGCAACGGTTGAAGGGGTCATCAATAGTCGTGAGTTGGAGCGCCTGACCACCAGCACCATTCAAACATTGCAAGAAGGTGCCAAAGTATTGGTGTTTGTCGTTGCTGCCGCTGGCCCTGATGGACGACCTGTTCTATCCATCAGTCGTGCATTGGAAGAAAGCGACTGGCGCGAAGCTGAAGAATATTTCCAGAGCAAAGCCCTCTACGAAGGTCGCGTTTCTGGTTACAATAAGGGCGGCTTGATTGTGCGGTTTGGACGGCTGCGTGGTTTTGTACCTGCCAGTCAAATTAGCCCAGAACGCCGTACCCGTGCCACTGGCGAAAACCCCGAAGAGCGTTGGGGTGGCATGGTGAGTGAAACCATCATGGTCAAAGTGGTCGAGATCAAGCGTGCCCGCAATCGCCTGATTTTGTCCGAGGTGGCTGCTACCCGTGAATCACGCGATGAAAAGAAACGCCGCCTGCTGGAAGAATTGAAGGTGGGCGAACGCCGCAAGGGTAAAGTCACTAGCGTAGCCGATTTTGGCGCATTCGTAGACATCGGTGGCGCAGATGGCTTGGTGCATTTGACCGAAATTTCATGGAAGCACCTGACCCACCCCAGTGAACTACTGGCCGTCGGGCAAGAGGTGGAAGTAGAGGTCATCAGTGTTGACCCCAGCAGTCGCCGCATTGGGTTGAGCATCCGCCGCACCGAGCGCGACCCTTGGGCGGAGGTGCAGTCACAATATGTGGTCGGGCAGTTGATCCAAGCGACTATCACCAAGCTGACCAAGTTTGGGGCGTTTGCACGGTTGGTGGATCACCCGGAAATTGAAGGCCTCATTCACATCAGTGAACTGTCTGAACATCGTGTGCGTCATCCACGTGAGGTCGTTAGCAAGGGCGATGTGCTGACCCTGCGTATTGTGAAGATTGACCACGATCAACGCCGTTTGGGATTGAGTCTAAAGAAAGTAGATTCGCCGGAATACCTTGATCTCGACTGGAAGATGGCGGATTCAAATCTGAAGTAATAACGGCCCCGGCTGTTAAAATTAAGCAATGAACAAAGGCGGGACTTTCGGGTTCCGCCTTTGCCATTTCTGATAAGTTATTCTAAAGTTAATTTTCAACTGGAAAAATGGCTAGGTTACGTTCTTGGGATAATATGGCATAGTATCATCAGAAGAGAGGGAAAGTCTGTGCTGAAGCGAAAACCAATGGATCGCTTTACGCCATCCACGAGAATAAGCCTTTATCTTGCTCAGAAAGAGGCAGAACGACTGAAGCATACTTTTATTGGCCCGGAGCATATTTTAGTTGGCCTTTCCAAAGAAAAAGACGGAACTGCCAATCAAATGCTCGTTGAATTAGGATTAGATGAACAACGCTTGACCAATCTACTTGAGCAATTTACAGCAGATTATCCAAGTGGGGAAGCCGAATTAAGTCTCTCTAGACCAACCAAAAAACTGCTTGAACACGCAGTTGACGAAGCCCGACGGCAGGGTTCGTTTTTTATTGCTACCCCTCACCTCTTGTTAGGGGTTTTGCGTGGCAAAGACACTATTGCAGCCCAAATGATTAGAAGTGTTGGGCTTGATCCTGTCAAGTTGTGGCAAGATGTGAGGAAGCGTGTGAAAAAGTATCATAGCGCTGCACTGCGATAAATAAATGGTTCATGAAGAATTACCTAAGCCTGTTGCTGTCAGTCCCCACTATCCCCTATAATTGAAATTAGCCACGCTGTACCTATAAAGTGTTTCTCCTCTGAGAAATTCCAATTCTATCTGAACTTCTCCAGCGGGAGAAACGTCTAACGTATGAGCGTGTAGGGATGTTGACAATCCAAATTGGGGTGGGGTTTTTATACAATAGAAATTCGAAAAAAAGGCGTTAAGGTATGGTTTGCAAGTGACATTCTGTCTAGCGTAACGGACTAATTTCCGGTAGAGTTCTGAATAGGGACAGTTCAAATTAGTTGTGCCCTATTGGGCGTTTTGGGTGGTTTGTAAAAGGCCATATGCTGATTCATTCAATGAAGTTATGGCAGTTATTTAAAACATGTCCAAAGGGAGGACAATCCCATGGCGGAGCGAAATCAAGGTGGTAACAAAATGGAGCGTTTTACTCAGCGTGCTCGCCGGGTGCTGAGTCTGGCCCAAGAAGAGGCCGAACGCTTACAACATAGCTACATCGGAACTGAGCATTTACTGCTCGGTCTAATGCGTGAAGAGGGTGGGGTTGCCGGTCGCGTTTTGAGCGAACTCGGCCTCGACCAACGTCGCGTGGAAGAACTGATCGAACGCATGACCAGTTCAAATCGCACCACTGGCCCTGTTCAAATGGACTTGTCGCCAAGCACTAAAAAAGTGCTGGAATTAGCTGTAGATGAAGCTCGCCGGATGGGGCATCACTACATTGGCACAGAGCATCTTCTGTTGGGCTTGGTACGCCAACAAGATGGGGTTGCCATCGAAGTGTTGAAGCGCCTCCACATTAACCCTGAAGACGTGCGCCGCCAAACCCGCCGGATTTTGCAAGAAGACCCTGACCGTAATCGCCGCGAATTTCCGCCGCGTCGTGAAGGCCCTAGCAGTTCGACATCGGCTTCGTCGTCAGCCAGTGGCGGTTCCCCTGAAATTGGGCCGCGCGGATCCCGCTCCCGTGAGAAAAAGAGTTCAACCCCGCTGATAGACCAACTCGCTACCGATCTGACCGCGCTTGCCGAGGATAACAAACTTGACCCGGTCATTGGGCGTGAGATGGAAATTGAGCGTGTAATTCAAATCCTAAGCCGCCGCACCAAGAACAATCCAGCCCTCATCGGCGAACCGGGCGTCGGCAAGACCGCAATTGTTGAAGGTCTGGCCCAGCGTATCGTAGACCGCGATGCCCCTGCCCCTCTGCTTAATAAGCGCGTCCTTCAATTGGATGTCGGCAGTTTGGTGGCAGGCACAATGTATCGCGGCCAGTTTGAGGAACGGCTCAAGCGTGTTGTGGAAGAACTGAAATCCTCCGACAGCATCCTGTTTATTGACGAAGTACACATGCTAGTAGGGGCAGGTTCGGCAGGCAGCAGTGTAGACGCCGCCAACATCTTGAAACCCGCTCTGGCTCGTGGTGAACTACAATGTATCGGCGCAACGACACTCGACGAATATCGCAAGCACATTGAAAATGACGCCGCATTGGAACGCCGTTTCCAAAAAGTGCGCGTAGATGAACCGACCATTGAACAAACCATCGAAATTCTACGCGGCATCAAAAGCAACTATGAGGAACATCACGACCTCGAAATTTCCAACGAAGCAATTGAGGCAGCCGCCAACCTTTCGGCCCGTTATCTGCCAGATCGTTTCCTGCCGGATAAGGCGATTGACCTCATTGATGAAGCCTCCAGCCGGGTACGCATGTACAAGAGTCCCGACAGCACCCGCTATCGTAAGACCGAACGTGAACGCCTGAATTTGTTGGATGAGTTGGATGATGTTCAGCGCAATACCGACGTTGACCCCGCCATTGTGGAAGATATGAAGACGCAGTTGCGCGAAGTCGAAATCAAGTTGGAAACCTTCCATTCCAGTTGGAATCCTGAAACCCAGAAGCCGCGTCTTAGCTCGGAAGATATTGCCGAAGTGCTGGGCATGTTGACGGGTATCCCGGTCACCACCATCGCCGAGGAAGAATCTCAACGCTTGCTGCGCATGGAAGACGCCCTACATGAACGCATCATCGGGCAAAACGAAGCGATTAGCGCCATTAGTAAGGCTGTGCGTCGTGCTCGTGCTGGCCTTAAAGACCCCCGCCGCCCAATTGGTTCATTCCTGTTCCTCGGCCCAACTGGGGTCGGCAAGACCGAACTTTCGAAGGCACTGGCGGAATTCCTGTTTGGCAGTGAAGATGCCCTGATTCAACTCGATATGAGTGAGTTTATGGAACGGCATACCGTCGCTCGTTTGACAGGTGCGCCTCCCGGCTATGTGGGGTACGAGGATGCGGGCCAATTGACCGAAGCCATCCGCCGCCGCCCCTATAGCATCGTGGTGTTCGATGAAATCGAGAAGGCCCACCCGGAAGCCCTGAACATGCTGCTCCAAATTATGGAAGAAGGCCACCTCTCCGATGCACGTGGTCGCCAAGTAGACTTCCGCAACGCGATTGTGGTCATGACCAGCAATATCGGCGCGGACACCATCAAGCGCGGTACAACACTCGGCTTCAGCTTTGAAAAAGATGAACAGATGTCGCAGGCCGAAGAATATGAGGAAATGCGCAAGCGTGTCACCGAAGAACTGCGCCGCAATTTCCGGCCTGAATTCCTCAACCGCTTGGATGGGACAATTGTCTTCCGTTCGCTGACCCGTGAGGAAATCAACGAAATCGTGGAACTGCGTCTCAATGAAGTTCGCACCCGCATGAAGGAACACAACCTCGGCCTTGAAGTGACCGACGCTGCCCGTACCTTCATTGGCGACAAGGGCTATGATCCCGAATTTGGGGCACGTCCGCTGCGCCGTGTGGTCACGAATTTGGTCGAAGACAAGCTCTCCGACTTCATCCTGATGGGGAACTTCGAGGTAGGCAGTACCGTCGTGGTTGACCTCAACGCCGAAACGAAAGAACTGACTTTCGCCTCGGGTCAGGGTGAAGCGGTGGGCGATGCAGTTGCCCAAGAAGCCGCCCCGATGAACTAAACCGTTCAGCTATCCACAAAAATAAACACCCGGTCTAGTAAATAGGCTGGGTGTTTTTGATTCTGTGACAGATTTTGATGTGTTGGACACGGGCTAAAGTCGCCGTGCTGAATCTAGGCGAAATTTAGATCACGCCCAAATTCTTGCCCACCTTTTCAAACACGCTGAGGGCTTCTTCAATATCGGAGGGGGTATGCGCGGCGGTATTCATCACACGGATACGCGCTTTGCCCTGTGGCACGGTTGGATAACCAATCGCCATTGCAAATACGCCGTTTTCGAACAACTGGCGGCTGAACTGCTGGGCTAATTTCGCTTCACCCAACATGACCGGGACGATGGGTGTTTGGGTCTGGCCCGTATCAAAACCGAGGGCTTTCATGCCCTTCTTAAATACATCGGCATTGACCCATAGGCGCTCGACTAATTCGGTGGATTCCTCTAAGAGGTCAACCGCTTCCAAACAGGCGGCTGTATCTGGGACGGTCATGGCACTGGAAAACAGCAAGGGACGACACCGCTGACGCAGCCAATCAATAATCACTTTGCGACCTGCCACAATCCCACCGACCACCCCAAACGCTTTGCTCATCGTGCCGATTTCAATATCTACTTTGCCATGCAGTCCAAAGTGATCCACGATGCCTCGTCCGCCCTTGCCCAAGACCCCTTCGCCATGTGCATCGTCTACCATCAACAGAATGTCAAATTCACGGGCAATTTCGTAGATAGCAGGCAGGGGGGCAATGTCGCCATCCATGCTAAATACGCCGTCGGTGATAATCATATAACGAGTGTATTCTTTGCTGGCGATGGCCTCTTTGATTTTTTCGCGCAAATCGGCGGGGTCGTTGTGTTCATACGCGATAATTTGGGCGCGGCTGAGGCGGCAGCCATCAATAATGCTGGCGTGATTGAGGCGGTCAGAAAAAATCGCGTCCCCTTTGCCGACCAATGCTGGAATCGTACCAAGATTCGCTGTAAAACCACTTTGCAGCGTCAGCACCGCCTCTGCACCTTTGAACTGGGCCAGACGTTCCTCTAATTTCACATGCAGGCTGTTGGTTCCAGCAATGGTACGCACCGCCCCCGGCCCAATCCCATACTGATCAATGGCATCCTTTGCGGCTTGCACCAAGCGGGGGTGGTTGGCGAGGCCGAGATAGTTGTTGGCGCAAAAATTGATGACGGGCTTGCCATCTACGACAATGCGTCCACCCATCGCACTTTCAATCGTGCGAACCGTGTTAAATAGCCCCTGTTCGCGTAATTCATCGAGTTGCTCCGCCAAAAAAGCGGTTTTGGTATCTACCTGAGTGCCCATCAAGAAAAGCTCCTTTTGATTGGACTGCCTATGGGGTTCTTGCGGATTGATTGTAACGCGAAGCGGAGAAATGTGGTGGTTGGGGAATTAGCGAATTCATTTTCATGATATTACAAAAACGGGCGGGCTTCAATTGGCGTCTTTGGCTGATATAGCTCGTGTTAAAACCGATGTAGCCTTATGAATACGTCGTTCGTTTTCTGGGAGGGTGAATATGAATTTGAATCTGCCGATACTCCATAAACTTTCTACATGTAAAAGTATCCTCATTGCGGGGGCAGGCGGTGGGTTTGATGTTTTCTCAGGGCTACCCATCTATTTTGAATTAGAGAGGCGCGGCTTGGATGTCCATCTTGCCAATCTTTCCTTTTCGGATATTGCCGGATTAAACGATGGGGAGCAACTAACTGATACGCTCGTTGGGGTCAGTGCGGATTTGGAGATTTTTACCGATTACTTCCCCGAATACTATCTCAGTCAATGGTTCTTAGAAGAACGCAATGAATACATCACGATTTGGTGTTTTGAAAAAACGGGAGCAAGGCCGCTTATCAAAAATTACCGCGCATTAGTCGAACATTTAGGTATTGATGCGATTTTGCTGGTAGATGGGGGCATAGACAGTTTGATGTTTGGCGATGAACCTGAACCCGGCACAATGTTGGAAGATTCACTGTCCGTCCTTGCCGTTGACGAAATGCGAACCCTTAAATTTAGAGGATTAGCTTGTCTGGGTTTAGGCATTGAGCATGAGGTTGGGTATGCCCATCTCTTTGAGAACATCGCCCAATTGACCAAAGATAACGGCTTTAGAGGGGTCAGTTCACTCTCAAAGGCGATGCCATGTTACGAAAGTTATGAGCGGGCCGTGATGTATGCCTTTGAGCAGCAGCCCAGTTACCCAAGTGTCATTTGTTCTTCGGTTATTTCAGCCGTCAGGGGGGAATATGGGGACTATCATCTCGTTAAACGAACGGAGGAGAGTATCCTCAATATTTCCCCTTTAATGCCGATTTATTGGTTTTTTGATCTCAAAGCCGTTGCCAGACGGAACGTGTTGCTGCCACAACTTCGCCTGACTTTTACAATTGATGAGGCGTGGCGAGTAATGCAAAAGGTGCGGGGCGATCTGGTTCTCAGAAAAACCCCGCCATTCCCTTTACCATAAACTCGCCTAAAAAGTCACTGCTAGGGCCGATAAACGAACACCCGCCCATCGTTCAAAATCGCGCCCGCTTCTTTGGAGCCGCCCAGCACATAAAGTGCGTTGTCCACACTGGCGATGGGAACCCCATGCAGCGGCACTGGCATTTGGGTGATAATTTCCCATAGCTCCGTTTCCGGGTCATAGGCTTCTACCGTGTCAAGGGTTTGGGGGCAAGCATCATTTGGGCATACTGCAAAGACCTCACCCCCAGCGGCAAAAATCTTGCCGTCAATGACAGCGGCGTTAAATCCGGCCCGTGCGACATTCAGCGATGGGCCTGTTTCCCATATGCCTGTTTCGGGATCAAAAATCTCAACCGAGTGATATTCGACTCCAGTGCTCCGGCCACCAATGGCCCAGATTTGACCGTCTAGCACAACGGCGGCTAGGTGATCGCGTACTACACTCGTTGGGGCTAAGGTCGTCCATTCATCCTGAGTAGGGTCATAGCGCAGAAGGGGCGGTGCGACCGATTCATCATCCGATACCCCGCCGACAATATAGATGAAGTCATCCACTACGACGGCGACACCCGCCGCACGATTTTCTGGCATATCCGCAAGGGCAGTCCATTCATTGGTGGTGGGGTCATATACAAAAGCGGTAGATTGGGGCTGCCAGCGCACAAAGCCACCGAATACATAGATCTTGCCCTCATAACTGGTTGCCATTAAATGGTCACGACCTGCGGGCATGGGGGCAAGCGTTTCCCATGTATCAGTCGCCACGTCATAGACCTCAAATGTATCGAGGCCGCCGAAGCCACCGGGAACATAAATCTTGCTATCTAATACAGCGGCAGGCATTTCAGAGCGGGCAGTGAGCATGGAACGAACTTCTTTCCAGTCCGCTTGCCCATAACTGGGTCGTGGGAAATAGGCCAACACACTTAGGGCGATGATGAATAGGAATCGAATTTTCTGCATTGCCATCCCTCCACAAGTTTATTCGATATAATCCACTACACATCATATATGCAATTCGGGTTCAGGTGAAACGATGTCCAATCCCCAGTCAGATCAATTGATGGCAGCCCTGCAAAAACATTTATACATAACACAAGCTGATATTGAAGCCAACCGGCGCGGGGTGATTAGTGAAAAGCAAATCGCTCGGATTCGTGGTCAACTGCGCTCGGCTTGGCTGGTGTTGGGATGTTTGATGTTTGCATTGCTAGGGCCGTTTTTGCTCTTTAGTTTATTGCTCGGTTGGCAAATTTTCTTGTTTGTGTTGATTGTTGGATTACTTATCGCCAGTGTCAGTGGTTGGTTTACCACCAAGCAAATTCAGCGACAGTATCAGTTAATCAATGATGAATTGCTAAAGGGTGAGATTGCCCACATTGAGGGGTATCTGCAAAAGAAAGTCGAAGGCCGCCGGATGGGGCAGTATGTCAGCATTGGCTCAGAATTTTTTGATGTACCAAAGGGACTCCTCGAAGCGATTCCCGAAGGCGAAACAGCCGTTATATATTATCTGCCGCAGAGCAAGCAGTTGTTATCGCTGGAACTGGGTAGTACGGGCGAAAAAGACACGGTTGAAAACTAAACCGTTGGCAAGAGAGGGGATATTTTGTTTTCTCAGATTTCGTCAAGCAACATTCGCCTCCCTTTGTCTCTCTGCGCTATACTGAAACACATGGACAGAAAATTCATATACCCAACTTCCCATCAAAAACGCACCCATATCTGGCTGACCCTATTGTTATTGGCATTAGCCTCAATCATTGCTGCCTGTGATACCCTTGATCGCATCGGTGAACGGCCCGACCCCACTCAGACATCCGTCGTTTTTCGCACAGCGACTCCCGGCGGACGGATTTCGGTTTGGTTAGTATCTCCGACAGGTCAAGCGATTGCTCAAGTCGGGACACCCAATCCGAATAATCCCGGCGAAATTATTGGGCCAGTCGGGACAGCGACAGCGATTGTGCAAACATTGGTCGCTGCCACCCAAACGGCCCTTGCCCCTGCGAGTGCCCCTAATTTCCAGTCCAACAATTGCCCGCAGCCGAGTGGTCGTGTACCCGAACCTCGCCCCCTGTCCTTTGCAGAATTTCCAGCGGCGATTGGAACCTATCTGAGTGATGGTGGCCCAACGGCGGTGATGGAAAGCGAACTTCGCAATTGGGGAGCAATTACTGGCGCAGGTGGTGTGGTACAAGCCAATACGGATTTGACCGGGGATGGGGTTGAAGAAGTGTTGATTACCCTGTTTAATCCCTTTACCTATAATCCCGATTCACCCTTAAATTCAGGGCAGTTGCTGGTTTATGGCTGTGACAATGGCGGTTATCGCTTGTTATATTCCACACCCAACAGCCCCGGCTTGGCGCTGCCTATTTTGCATCGGGTAGGGGATATGAATGGGGATGTCAAAGCTGAATTGGTTTATGACATCCAATCCTGCGGCCAAACTTACTGTACACGCGAAGGCCAAATTTTGACATGGAATCCCATTACTGGCGCCTTTGAGCCGTTAAATAATGCTCCTATTGTGGCAATCAATGGTCGGCTGGGGGTACTCGATATTGATGGCGATGGCATCCTCGAACTCACCGCTCGTAGCAATCCGCTCAGTGATAGCGCCTCTGGCCCCACCCGTGCCCAGATTGATGTATGGGATTGGACAGGCAAAAACTATATCTTGGCGGTACGGAACGCCGATGAGCCACGTTATCGCATTCATGCCCTTCATGATGCCGATGCTGCTTTTGGGGTCAGCAGTTGGCGCACCGCGATTACAAATTATTCCCGTGTCCGCGATGATGAAACCCTCTTGGCATGGACGCTCCCCAGTGAACGCGAAATGCTGCGGGCCTATGCCGCTTATAAGATGGTGATTACCTATGCTCGACTGCGCGAAAATGCACGGGCCGAATCCATCTTGGCAGTCTTGGTCGCGGAAAATCCAGAGGGAACTCCGGGGGCAGGTTATTCGTCTATGGGGTTAGCCTTTATGAATGACTTCCGAGCGAGTAACAACCTGACCACCGCCTGTCAAGTGACTTTGGGTGTTGCCAACGGACGACCAGAAGTCGTGACTTTTCTGAATAATTATGGCTATGCCAATCGGGTTTATGCCGTCACGGAACTTTGCCCGTTTTAATTGGTAGAATAACTAACACTCAAGAATTGCGATATTTTGAAAAATCAGCGATGATTTAGCAGAATTTAAAGTTCTAAATAAACGGAGATTATACATAACCCATGTCTGGGCAATCTTTTCCACCCCCCAATAATCCAAATGACCCTTTTGGGCAGCAACAACAACCACAGTTTGGACAGCAGCCACAGCAGCCCTTTGGTCAGCCTCAATTCGGTCAACAGCCCCAATTCGGACAGCAGCCGCCTTATGGTTTTGGTCAAGCACCCTACGGCGGTTTTGTGCAAGAAGAACCCAAACGCCGTCGTCGCCGTGGGCCGTGTTGCATTATCCTTGTCCTTGTAGGCGTCTGTCTTCTCTGCTGTGTCGGCGGTGTCGGTGCGTTTGCATTTGCTTTCCGTCCAGCCGTGCCAGCGCTCCTATGGATTAGCCTAGCGAACAACGGGGAAGCTGACCAAACAGGTAGCGTAGTTTGTAAAGATTCGCAGGCAGAATTATTCAGCCTTGCTTATCAAGCAGAATACGGCAGTGACGTGACCATCAATTTCACCACCTTTAATACCGAAAACGATTCGGTGACGATTGAAGGCGAAATGAAGGGGCCAGCGGGTTCGTGGTCTACCGCAGACGATCCTGACGGTGATGGGACGGTGGACTATGAAGCTGTCTTCACCGTTAACCGTGATGGCACACCAAGCTCTTCCGAAAATGAGGCCATTGCCAATTTCTTTGGCTGCATTCAAGAGATCAACCAGATTTCGCCAACGTCACCTTTGGGAAGCGGCCTAACACCGTCCGGCAACTGATTTTCTAAACGGCTTCGCATTCGGAGCCATCCCCTAAATTAGCTGGCAGCGGGCCGGACACCACCGGCTCGTTTTTTGCATATCCAATTTACGTCAGGAGTAATCTTTCGATGACCGATTTACTGAATTATTTCAATCAACGCACGGATGACATGGTAGAAATGCTTCAACATCTGGTGAAGTACGAATCACCGACGGGCAACAAAGAACTGGTTGACCGACTTGGTACCTACATGCGCGGCGTTTTGGAAGGACTTGGGGCGGATGTAACCGTCTATCCACGTGCCGAAGCTGGCGACATCCGGCTGGCAAAATGGAACGAGAACGCTCCCGGCAAACCCATCCTGATTTTGGTGCATATTGATACCGTCTGGGGTGAGGGCACGCTGGAAAAAGATGTGCTGCTGAAAATTGAAGAGGGTCGTCTGCATGGGCCGGGCGCACTTGATATGAAGGGTGGTATCACCTGTGCATTGGAAGCGATTCGCGGCCTGCGCAATCTAGGGCAGATGCCAAACCGCCCGATTTGGATGCTGGTCACAACGGATGAAGAAACGGGCAGCGCCCACAGCAAAGACCTGATTATGGAAGTGGCTTCGCAAACGGGTCTGGTGTTGGTAACAGAGCCAGCAGGTTCAGCCGAGGCGATCAAGACGTGTCGCAAAGGGATTTCACGTTATTGGGTACGCTCTGTTGGCAAGGCCGCCCATTCGGGTAATGCCCCCGAAGCAGGTATCAACGCGATTATTGATAATGCCCATCAAGCCATTCGCCTGCACGAACTCAATGATCTGCCCAACGGCACCTCCGTTTCCGTCACGCAAATGAGCGGAGGCACGGCCATGAATGTCATCCCCGCTGAAGCTGAACTGTATATTGATGTGCGATTTATCAAATCAAGTGAGGCCCAACGTATTGATGATGAGGTCAAGGCGCTTGAACCCGTTGTGCCGGGGGCAAAATTGGAAGTGCGTGGGTTCATTGACCGCCTGCCAATGGAGCGCGATGACAAGATGATTGCTGCGTTTGAACAAGCCCAACGCATTGGCGCAAGCATCGGCCTGAAATTTGGCGAAGAATTCTCCGGCGGGGGTTCGGATGGCAATTTTACGGCGGGGGCTGGTTATACCACCCTTGACGGACTTGGGCCAGAAGGTAAAGGGATGCACGCCCTCCACGAGCATGTCGTGATTAGTACGCTGCCACGCCGCGCTGCCTTGATTGCGGCCCTCTTGCGGGATTGGAAAATGCCCGACGAAGCATAGTGCATAAAACACGCCTCCCAAAACCGTTTCTTCTGAAAATCGGAAGGGGCGGTTTTATTTTTTGTTGAGTCGCCTTTGGTAAATAATGACTATGCCGAGGGCCAGTGATACGTGCGAAAATGGATAGCCACATTAGCGACACGTTCAAGATTAGAGTAGTAAGAGTAGTTGAAGTAGTATGCCTGAATCTACCCATATTCGTCGGGATGTTGACCGACTGCTCAGTTATCCATACAGCCAGCGCCGTCCTCTCCGCACCGTTATTCACCTTGTTCAAGAAGAACGCCGACGGTTGGGGTTGGCGATCATTTGGTACATCATCAAACATAGTGGGGTCTGGGCCATGCCCCTTGTGACCGCCAGCGTGATTGATGTGGTGGCGAACCATCAACCAATTTCGCGCTTGTGGATTTTTTCAGCCATTTTGTTATTCATCTTTGTGCAAAATATCCCGACCCACTATCTGTTTGTTCTCAACCTCAGCACCGCCACCCGCAACATCGAAACCCGCCTGCGAGCATCGGTGGCGCGTCGTTTGCAACAACTTTCTATCCAGTTCTATCATCAACAGAGCAGCGGTAGGCTCAATACCAAAATGCTGCGGGATGTGGAGGTGCTTCAACAGACCATCTCATTAGTGTTTCACACCATTCCCGCTGCCATTTTTACGCTGATTTTCGCGCTGGTCGTAACTGCCATCCGTGCCCCGGCGTTCTTGATCTTTTTTGTATTGACTGTGCCCGCCGCCGCCCTGCTCATTCAAAAATTGCGCAATGTCCTAAAACAGCGCAATCGGGAATTCCGTGTCGAAGTCGAGGGCATGTCCTCTAGCCTAATTGAAATGATTCACCTAATCCCCATTACTCGCGCACATGGTCTTGAAGAAGAAGAACTGCGCCGGGTGGAAGAACGCTTATATCGGGTGCGATCAACGGGTATCCGGCTGGATGCGATCAACGCTATTTTTGGGGCATCCTCATGGGTGGTGTTTCGCCTGTTTGAACTGCTGTGTTTGGTAATGGCTGCGTATATGGCCTATCACAATTATGGCTCGGTCAGTATCGGAGATGTCATCATGGTGACGGGCTATTTTACCAGTCTGACCAACGCCGTGATGCAGATTACCAACATTTTGCCAGACATCACACGTGGTTTTGAATCCATCTATTCATTGGGCGAAATCCTTGAAGCGCCTGATATGGAACACAATGAGGGTAAACAGGTCGTTCATGGGCTGCATGGACACTTCCGCTTTGAAAATGTGGACTACGCCTACCCCGACAGCGTGGAATATTCGGTCAGGGATATTTCGCTCGAAGTGCGCCCCGGTGAGACCATTGCCATTGTGGGGCATTCCGGCGCAGGTAAAACGACCCTGCTTAATCTAGTCATCGGATTTCTGCGCCCCAGCGAAGGCCGCATTATCTTGGATGGGCAGGACATGAAAGGGTTAGATTTACGCACCTATCGCCGTTTTTTGGCTTTTGTGCCCCAAGAGACAGTGCTTTTTGAGGGCACAGTGCGCGATAACATCACCTACGGCATTTCCAAATATGACTCTGCCCAATTGCAGCAGGTTATTCATGACGCCAACCTTGCCGAATTTATTGAGAAATTACCGGAGGGGCTAGATACCCTGATCGGTGAAAATGGGGCACGGCTTTCGGGGGGACAGCGTCAACGGATTGCCATTGCCCGCGCCCTCATCCGCAACCCGCGTGTGCTGGTGTTGGATGAAGCGACATCAGCCCTTGATACCACCTCCGAAGCCTTAATCCAAGAAGCCTTGCAGTATTTAATGAAAAACCGTACCACCTTTGTTGTGGCCCATCGGCTTTCCACCGTGCAAAATGCGGATCGGATTATCGTCTTGGAAAATGGGCAAATTGTGGAAGTGGGCAAACACGATGAGCTATTGGCAAAGCATGGGGTCTATGCACAGTTGTATGGACACTATGTTCCAGAATAGAATCAAAGAAGACGGCACAGCTTTGACCGCCTCAGATGATTTTCAGGTTCTATTGAATTTCATTGACGTAGACAATTCGTTGTTCATGCTGTGAAACGGTGGCGGCGATAGCGGCTTGTAAGGCAGCACGCGCATCAGCGGAAGATACTTTGGGTGGCTTTCCTTCGCGCAGACAATCAACAAAATGTTCGATTTGTTTGGTATAGGCAGGGCCAAAGCGTTCCTTGAAATAAGGAACGACATCATGCCGTACCCCAATCTCTTTAGACAATGTTAAAACCGGGGTCTCCTGCAAATAACCTATCTCAAGAGTACCTTTTGTACCGACCACCGTACAGCGAATATCATACCCATAGCCTGCGGTGCGACTGACCTCGACATTGCCGAGACCATCATTGACGAAGCGGACGTTAATCATAGCATTGTCCACATCGCCAACTTCAACCAACTCTGGATAAACCTTACTAGCAGTCTCTGTATAGACCCGTTCCACTTCATCACCCATCATCCATCGGATAATATCAAAGTCGTGAATTGCCATATCCACAATCAAGCCACCACTAACAGCAGGGTTGGCAAATTCGAGGCTGGTGCGGAAGGGATCGCGCCCAATCGAGCGCACTACGATTGGCTCCCCAATGACATCGGCATCAATCTGGCGGCGTGCTTCGACATATGCCTTATCGAAGCGACGCATAAACCCAACCTGAAACATGACCCCGGCTTGGTTGACCGCTACCAGCATCTCATCTGTCGCAGCAAGGGTCAGTGCAGTGGGTTTTTCGCAGAAAATTGCCTTGCCTGCTGCCGCCGCTGCTACTACAACATCGCGGTGCGTGCTGGTCGAAGTGGCAACAATGACTCCTTGAATCGCGGGATCCGCCAGCAGATCGTGATAATCCACGTAGCCTTTGACACTGCTATTTTTTGATGTAAACGCCTCAAGGGTTGGGACATAGGTATCCGCCACCGCCACCAACCGTGCATCATCAATTTGACTGGCGACATGCGAGGCATACACCTGCCCCATGCGCCCAATCCCAATCACCCCAATTCCAATCTTTGCCATAGTTCCAAACCTCCTCAAAAACAAGGATAAGTGATAGATATTCTATTGGAAAAATGAAAGGAGGGGGTTCTATTCCCTCCCTCCTTTCTAAAGATTGCAGTTGAGACAGCGGCTCTTATTCGATGGGGTAACCTTCGGAACGCCATTCTGTAACACCACCTGCCATGCTGGTCACTTTGTCAAAGCCCGCATCCAGCAAAATGTCGCGTCCTTCTTGACTGCGATTACCGGAGCGACAGACCACTACAATCTCTTGGTCTTTGGGAAGCTCCTCTACACGACTGGCAAGCTGACCGAGTGGGATGAGGGTTGCGCCGGGAATATGGAATTCATCCCATTCCGATTGCTCGCGCACGTCCAAGATAAACGCGCCATCATCGCGCATTTCGGCGGCTTCCTTGACGGAGATTTCCCGGTCTAGGCTGCCGGATTTGCTGTCATCGCCTAGCAGGACGACTGCACCGATAATGACCAATAATAGCACCCCGACACCCGGAATGAGCCACTTGGCATTTTTCTGGAAAAAACTTTGTTTGGCAGGACGGCGACTGCGACGATGGGCCTGTTGAGATTGAGTATTTGTTTTTGAAGCCATTTCAATTATTCCTCTTGTAGGGCATCCATCACTTTTTCAAGGCGCTGACGAGCCTGATCCGCAATAGGCTGCATCTGCGGATTTTGCACCACACCCAACATTACCAGCGGGTCAATAATTGACACTTCGGTGAGGCCGGGTTCGATTTCCGATAAGGTGACGTTGCAGGGCAGCAGCAGCCCGACCTCTGGTTCTAGCTCAAGGGCTTGGTGGGCTAAATTGGGATTGCACGCGCCCAATATCTTGTAGGGCCGGAAATCCACATTCAACTTTTGCTTGAGGGTGTTTTTGACATCAATTTCCGTCAGCACCCCGAACCCCTGTGATTTTAACGCATCTGTGACCCGTGTTTGTGCTGTTTCAATATCGGTGTGAAGTTGGGTTTTAAACCCCAATGCTGTTTTATCCATTTTTACTAAAGGGTCTCCTTCATGCCGCGTTCCAACGGTAGCCCATTTTGCATCCAATACATGGTTCCGCCCAAGACGTTGTAGATCGTCTTGAAGCCTTTCTTGCCAAATAACGCGGTGGCTGATTGACTCCGGCTGCCTGTCGCGCAAATCACGGCGACTGGGTGTTCGGGATTGAGGGTATCAACCAATCTGGTCAATTGACCGAGTGGCATCAGTACCGCACCGGGGACATGACCCTGAGCATATTCCCACGATTCGCGTACATCCACCACTACAGGCGGTTCGGCGGAATTGAGCAGGTCATTCAGTTCAGCAGGTTCAATATCCTGTACATCACCACTGGCAATTGGCAGACCCATCGCTTCCCATGTCGCAAGGCTGTCAGCGATATACCCGACGACTTCATCAAAACCGACCCGTGCTAGGCTGTAACGCACATGGGCATAATCTTCGGGATTTTGCAGCAGTAGAATCACTGGCACGTCTGGCGGTAGGGCAAAACCGATGCGATTCGACAATTGGTCATCGGCTTCCAAATGCACCGAACCGGGGATGTGTTTTTCGACATAATCCGCCTTGGGGCGGGTATCCAACAATGCCGCACCTTGCTGGAAATAGGGAATGGCCTCTTGGATGGATAGACCTCGCGCCTGTAATTCACCCAACACATGTGGCCCTTTACGATTCATGGCCTTGATACGGGTGTGATTCGCAGGCTGCTCTGGCAAATTGCTGGTCGCGTAATCCACAAATTCGTTTTTCTCACGCGGGGCAAGGGCCGGGTTATGATGTTTTTCGTAGCCCATTGAAGTACTGCGAACCGAGCCAATGGATTTGCCACACAGCGATCCTGCGCCATGACCGGGATAAATCACCACGCCATCGCTGAGGGTGAAAAATTCGTTGTGCAGCGTGTCGTACATCTGGCCTGCAAGCCCGCGTGCCGCCTCAATACCCACCAGATCAGGCCGACCAATATCCCCAACAAATAGGGTATCACCGGTAAGCGCCATCCATGCCTCATCCGCACGAGTGGTATCGGCGACCAGAACCGTAATGCTTTCAGAGGTATGACCGGGGGTGTGGCGAATATACAGACGGATATTGCCGAGTTCAATCACATCACCGCCATGTAAGGCTTGATGCTCAAATTCGGCATTACCTAATTCATGGACATAGATGGCCGCCCCGGTGCGATCTGCTAATTCCGTGTTGCCGGATACATGATCGGCATGGAGGTGGGTTTCGATAATGTGGGTGATCTTGAGATTTTTTGACCGGGCCACATCCAGATATTTCTGGATATCACGGTCAGGGTCAACCACAGCGGCGACCCCATGCGCTTCGCAGCCTACCAAATAGGAGGCGCAGCCAATCCCTTCGATGAAAAATTGTTGGATATACATGTGTGATTCCTTACAGTAAACTCGGTAGATTGTCGAATAACAGCACAAGTGCTAGGCCGATAACAAAAAGGGCAAAGGCTTGACGCAGATGATCGGCCTTAATCCGATGGGCGGACTTGGCCCCGACAAATGTGCCGACCAGACCCGACGCCATAAAGGTGATTAGCAGACCCATATCCAACGAGACATGGCCCAAATGCCCCATAAATCCTGCAAAACTGTTCATGGCGATAACCACCAGCGACGTACCCACTGCCTGCTGAAAAGGCAGACCGATGAGCATGACAAGGGCAGGTACAATCAGAAAGCCCCCGCCGACTCCCAATATCCCCGTTAGCAATCCAACCACTGCACCACTCAGCACGATCACCACCCAATTCATCTCTTTTTTGGCGGATGTATTGGGGCGGGGAGCAAAGGTCATCAACAGGCCGATGGTGAGCATCAAAAAAGCGAAAATCGTGAGAAGCAGCGACTTGGCAAAATGTTCGGAAAGGCCCGCCGAAAGATAGGCCATCCCGATCCCCGCGCCACCAAATAATAGGGCCACCCGCCAGTTCAATGTGCCCTGGCCGCGATGGAAATAAGCACCGATGGCGCTGTTTGTGCCAACCACTGCCAGCGAAGTCGTGACCGCCATTTGGGGTGATTGACCCACCAGATACACAAGGGCGGGCACAGTCAGAATCGAGCCGCCGCCGCCCAATAGCCCCAACGTCAGCCCGATGACAAAGCCTAATAGCAGGCCCGTCAGAATCATCGAGTACCTTTCTTGACCGCTAACCCGGCCCGTTGCCACGCCGCCATGCCGCCGCGCAGATTGATGGCATCATAACCTGCCGACTGTAATTGGCGAACTGCTACACCACTCCGCGCCCCTGAACGACATACGCATAGAATGGTTTTATCTTTGGGAAGCTCATTGAGCCGTTGATTCAGTTTATCCAGTGGAATCAACTTGGCAGAAGCAATATGGCCCACCTGAAATTCCGCTGGTTGGCGTACATCCAATACCAAAAATTCCTTAAGGCGAGGCTCTGCTTCTTGGGCTGAAAGCGAGGCGGATGATGAATTTTGACCGAACAATTTTTTGAATAGCTCCATTGGTATCCCCTTGTGTGTGATGTAGCATGATCATCGCCGATTTTGAGTTGATGAGGCAGACCGAACAGGTTATCATCTACCATAAGTAAAACTTATAGCAGGATGTAGGATGCTGGATTTCCATAAACTCGAAATTTTTCAGGCGGTAGTTGAGACTGGCAGTTTTAGCCTTGCCGCCGAACGCCTATTTTTGACACAGGCCGCTGTTAGTCAGCACATCAAAGAATTAGAGGCCAGTGTCGGCACGGAATTGTTTGTGCGGGGTCGGCGCGGGGTGACACTCACGCCCTCCGGTCAAATCTTGGCAGATTACGCCCGCCGTATTTTGGATTTAGTCACCGAAGCCGCCGTCGCCGTGACTGATGTCGCCAATCTGAAACGGGGTGAGATTCGGTTGGGTGCGACGCCGGGGATTGGAAGCTACGTACTGCCGGGGTGGATGCAGTCGTTTCGCAAGGCCTACCCCCAATTGACCCTCTCACTCACCACCGATGTCACCCAGCGCATTGTCGAACTTTTGCAGCAGGATCGGCTTGACCTCGCGTTTATCGAAGGTGAGTTGGAAGAAATGGACTGGCTTGGTTATGCGGCGCTGCAAGGAGTCCAGCAATATGTGGTGGTGGGCCGAGGACATGCGTGGTGTGCATTAGAGGCGATCCCATTGGAAGCACTATATACACAAAAATTTGTGATGCGCTCCAAAGATAGCCAGACCCGCCGCTGGCTCGAAAGTCAGTTGGCGAAACATGGGGTCGTGCCGGAAATCGCCGCTGAATTTGACAGCCCCGAAGCCCTCAAACAAGCTGTCATAGCGGGCATGGGGATCACGATTTTGCCTGATTACACTCTCCGGCTAGAGCTACAGTCGAAGCTGCTGCGTGCCTTGCCATTGGAGGGCGTGTCACTGAATCGTGTGTTGAAACTCATCTGGAATCGGCAAAAACCCTTTGGCCCCATCACCCGGGCATTCCTAAAGCATCTCGCTGACGAATTTCCAGCCCTCCATAACCTATAAAAAAGTACGAGAGGGTGCTGTCTCTCGTACTTATGTGGTTTAGGCAATTAGAACATTATCCACAGCCGCCGCTCTTGCCGCCGCGTGCTGCCTGCAATTTGACCTTTGAAATGTACTCCAATTGGAACACATCTGGGTTGGGGTTCGCCATTGCATAACGGCTGCCCAACGCCGAAGTAAAGGTATAGGCCAGTGTGTCATTGGCATGATTTTCAATGAGGCTGGTGGTCTTAAACTCTTCATCAGCAAAGGTTGTAATCCAGTTGTTGATGCCGCCTTCCAAAAGATAGACATTGGGCACACTCTCCGAAACCATCGTTTTCCAAACCTCCGTCGCGGCCTTTTCATCGTTGCCGATCACCATAAAGACCGTGTTGGCAGATTTGGCGCGGAATTCTTTCAGATGGTCTGGAATTTCTTCAGCCGGGATATTCACGGCATCCAATAGATGGAACAAGTTGAAATCGGCCTCATCACGCACATCTAGTAAAATCAAATTGATACGGTCATCACGCATCAAAGCCAACACTTCACCTGCTTGGATTTGCACATCACGATTCGCCAGCGCGGGGGCTTTATCCTCTTTAATCGTGTTCCAGCGATCTTCGGTATCCGGCTGCCCAATGAACATGACAATCACCGCGCCTGCCAACAGTGTTCCGGCTGCACCATAGCGCCACTTAGGGGCTTTTTTGAGGTCGGCCCCGCCAAAAATACGTTCCATTTGTTCAGCAAAAGCGAAGGCGGCAAGTGCAAACAGCACCAGAATCACCACCGTCGCACCCGTGCTGATATTCAAAAATTCGGGGATGATGTAGCGGCCTTCATAGGAGGAATACCAAAAATCCTCAAATGAACCCACTGTTTCACCAAAAAGGAATATCCCGAAGAATGCACCGACGGCGAAAAACAATCCATCGAGCCGACCCGTCGCAGCGGAGACTAACGAGGTGCCGGGACAAAAACCGCCGATGATGAACCCGACCCCCATGATCAACCCACCGACGATACCGGGCCAAAGATAGGTAGGGTTGACCCAGACCAGATTAAAATCGAGCAGGTTGACGGCTGAGGCGGCAAACACCATCACCATTGCGACTACGATACCCGTGAACATGACCTTCAGAACGGTCATATCACCCAGATAAAATTGAGCAGCAAGGCGACGCGAATCGCCAAACCCCGCGATTTCAAGGACGACGCCAAAGGCAATGCCAATCGCCAGTGAAACTAAATAGGATTCCCAATGACCCAACAAATCTTCAAAATTGAGTGGAAATGGCATGGTAGTCCTCCTTTAGCGCCATAGACGACGGACAAAATAGGCAAGGGCATAGCCGCCAGCAAACACGGCGAACATAAATGCCCAACTTCCCACCGACAATACTGCCCCACCGGACAAGGCTTGACCGGAAGTGCAGCCGCGTGCCATGCGTGCGCCATAGCCCATAAACGCCCCGCCGATAAACGCCAGCATCCAGCGCGTTTTGACGGAGATGTGCGGCCCTCGATTGGTCTCGATCTTAAAACGTCCATTTAGCCAACCAGAGGCAAACCCGCCGACAATGACACCAAGCATTACAAACACGACCCAGCTATCCATCGGGTTGGTGTCGCCGCCTGCCATCTCCAACAGATAGGCGGTGCGGTCTACGTGATCGGGCACTAATTGATCTTGCCCCCACACCAGAATCCGGTTCATGCCGCCGGACGCACCCAACCCATTGCCCGTCAGGAAAAAGGACGAGAACAAGACCACGCCAAGTAAAATGCCTCCCAGATAGGGGTTAACATAGGCGCGGGCCTGTCGTTTGACCCCAATTGCGGTATGAGCCGGAACCCGTACCCATTTTTTGATTGAACCTTGAACTGCCATTGTTATTTTTTCTCCCGTTTAATCCGCCGCCGAAGTTTGGGCTTCAGGCGTATGTGTTTGATCGTGTGTTTCAACCTCATCCCAACCCATCATCATGCTTTTGATGCCTGCTAATGGGCGATGCCCGGTGGTGGTCAAATAGACGTGCATTACGATAAAGGTCGCAAACATCCACGCCACCAATGTATGAATAGGGGCAAGGAAAGGTAGACCGCCCAAATCATCTGCCAATTCAGGGAAACGTTGTACCCCCCACATCATCGCACCCGTCAAGATTTGCAGCGGCAGCAGAACATTCAATAGCCCTAGATAGGTCAATTGTTGCAACGGGTTCATCTTTTGTTCAGGCGTTTTTGCCATTGGATGGGGTTCGCCCTTAAAGATGCCGTTTAGGTAGAACTTGGCCTGTGCAAAGGCTTGGTCAAAGAAACCGTAGGGGCGTGGCAAAAATTGGCGAATCTGCCCGCTGGCAAAGTGATAGAAGGCCGCCAACGCCGCATTAATTAGCAGAATCATCGCCATGATGTTGTGAATTTGGACGACATAGCGGAAGCTGAACATGCCAAATTGGTCGGGTTTGTGAATCACCAGACCTGTAAAAATCAGGGTGAAAATTACGGCGGTCTGAAGCCAATGCCACTGCCGTTCATAGACCGAGTACATATAGACCTTATGGAGTTCGGCATCGTGCTTGTGTTGACCCGCCATCTTGCGTGATGCTCGATAGCGCAGGCTGCCATGAATCAGGACACCCGCGAATACCCCCAAGAACATCGCCAGCCCCAGCCAATCTATCCAGCCCACGCCGTTATGGCCGAAGATGTACAAATCGGTCACGTCGGTGTTGGTCTGGGGTTGATAAAACAGCTTGCCATCTTCTTCCACAAAGTCGCCGCTAAACTTCGCGCCGTCGCTTTCATGGAAGGTGGGGGTCGTGCCGCCGGGGGTGTAATCCGATAAAATCATGGCGGTGTTCACCCGTGAATCATCGGTATGGCAGCTATCGCAGTCTTTGGTGACCCAATCGCCACCTGCTACGCCATGATTAATGCTGTAGGGTTGGACATCACCTTCAATACGCGGATTTTCCAGACCCCGCGCCGCCAGCCGTTCCATAATCAAGGCTTCTTTGGCATCACTGTCTATCATCAATTCGGCGTCGGTCAGTGTGCCATCATTGTTGGCATCAAACACCGCCAGCACATCGGCGGTATAGGTTTCACCATCCAGCCAAACGGCCTGTAAATCAACCAGTGGGACAGGTTGAGCCGGATCGCTATAGACCCACAACCATGTCGTGACCAAATTATAAGGAGATAGGATGGTCGAGCCGTCGGGGTTGGCATGGGGCAGCAGGACTGGTTCAAACCCATTGATGATTTGATTACCGGAACTGCTGGTATCCACCCCGCGACAGGTCAACACGGGTGAACTATCAGGCTGCAATACCGTCCAGTCCACCGTTTGCAAAGCCGGGGCATATATCTTGGGTACGTGGCAGGTCTCACAAGCCAACACATCCATATGCCGTTCTTCATAAGGCAGCCATTCATGACTGACATCAGTATCGTGGCAGGCTTCGCATGGCTGAATCACATTTTGATAGGCAATTCCGTCAGCATCCGTTTCAGGCTGTCCATTGGCAAAGTCGTGCAAAGGACGGCGCAGATATTCGGAAATGTCGAGACGGCGGGGGTCAAACACCAGATGTTCGGGGCTGTCCGAAGCGGCCTCTTTATAATAGACCGGGTTGTTCATGGCATAGTGGCAGTCGGTACATTCGACCACGCGCTCGGCATGAATATCCCAAGAACGATTGAGGTCACTCTTATTCGACAAATTGAGGCCAGATTTAGAAATCAACTGCGATGAGAATACCTGTCCTGTTCGGAGGGTGGTATTGTTTTGCGAGGCGTCACAGGTGAGGCCCGTCAATGGCACTTGATTTTCGCCGTGTACCGTTCCGTGACATTGACCACAGTTGTCGCTGCGTGGGTCTTGCACCGTGACATATTCGGCCAGCAATTTGCCATCAGCGTCAAAAGCGTCGGCATTCCAAACCCATTCGCCATCCTGTTCGCTTACAATACCTGTGCCATTCAGGGTGGCGGTGTTGGCCCAACCAAATTCGCCGGACTGCAAAGCCACTGTCCGTGCTGTGTTGTCGGGGGTGGCGGTATGGCAGAGGAAACAGTTCATTTCTTCTACACCCGACTGTGCCCAATTCCATGCCACCAATTCGCCTGTGGTTGGGTCAACTGTCGCGTTTTCGGGTGTCAATTCATCGGCGGAGAGATCGGTCAGTAACCCACCGGTCCGGCTGTACATGGCTGGCCCGCCGCCAACATGCCGCACGCCATAGAGTTTGATCCAATCAGGCGTGGTTAGGTCAATCGAAGTATCACCTGTCGCGGAGAGGGTGCGATAGAGTAGCGGATCCCATTCACCAAAATAACCAGTGGTTAGGTCCCACGCGCGTCCATTGCTGGGGGTCTCACCCGCCATCAATTGATCGAGGCCGACTTGGGCGTGTCCACTGTGCTGCTCGATATATTCGGTATCGTGACACTGCCCACAGGTTTTGAGGGTCGAGACAGGCTTGCCGGAATCCAAAACATGGTTGCCATCTGCATCCAACAGAGCATAGGTCGGGTGCATCGGGGTCGGTTCTTGGGCCGCCGCCCCCTGCATCGCCACCAAAACCAAGCCTGTACCGATGAGGATGAGGGCGAAAATGAATAGTCGCTTGAAGATTGATTTCATGATGTTATCGCCTCTCCTATTCCGCATCACGCCCGCCCCAAATCATGGGGTCGCCGGGGTAGCCAAGAGCTTCCCAATCCATGCGCCCATTTTCGCCATGACAATCCACGCATTGCAGGGCATCTTCGGCGGGAGCGACCATGTGAGTCTGAGGCCAATAGCTGGTCGTTGGGGCAAATCCATATTGACCACTATAGGGGATACCTGTGGCGGCTGAACCCTGTTCCAATGCGGAATTCCAATCGAAGGTTGTCCAGTAGCCTGTCTCCCCAACCGTCTTGGGTTGGAGCAGGTAGTTGTACAGCGCGTCATAGATTTGATTGCCATAGTGAATCTTGAAGGGCCAAATCTTAGAATTGGGGTCGTTGATATTGCCTTGTGGGGCATTTAATACGGTTGGCACCGTGGGGTCAATCGGATCGCCGAGCAGGTAAATACTCTGGTTGCCGTTATACCATGTGTAATCCGGAATGATGTTGCTCTCGTAGATGAAGCTCCCCTTAATCTTCAGATATTCGTGGGGGTCTTCCTCCAAATCTTGTCCGGCGGTTGACCAGTCCCATGCAATTTTGGTTGGTTCGCGCCGCGCCCCGGCTGGCACATGGCACGTTTGGCAGGCCACTGCATCGGTATGAGCATTGAGGCGGTCATCTTCATGCACGGCATCTTCATGACAATCGGTGCAATAAATCTGATTTGAGTTTTCGAGGCTGAGTGACATTAGGCGTCCGGGGATGTCATGGTTTTCGGTTTGGTGACAGTCAATGCAGATAAAATCGAGCTTGCCCATGTGGACATCAAGATTTTCGGTGGGGAAATAGAGGCTTTCATCAAGATCACCATGTTTGACACCGTTGCCGCCGCCGCCATCAAAATGACAGCCGCCGCAGTTTTCGCGGTCAGGCGTCGAAACACTTTGGGCCGCGACCACCAAATCCACACCTTCTGCCACCTGCCCAGATGACGCCTTGACATACGTGCCGGACTGGTCATGACACACGAGGCAGTCTACATTTTCTTGGTTGGTAAAATCAAAACTGGCATCGCTCCAACCATAACCGGCATGACAGCGTGTGCAGCCCGTCCAATTGGATTGGATGCCGATGCAGAAATTATTGATGCCATTGGCTTTTCCCAGTGCGACAGGCTCATCACGGCCCTCGACTTCTACTGGGTCAGCCAACCATGTCCAGTGAGTCGTCTGCATGACATCATGGGCCGCGTCTTCGTGACAAGTCAGACATTCGCGGGTGACATCCGAACCTGTTTCAAATGGGCCTTGGATAAGCGAGGCATGACTTACCGCCGGATTGCGTTCCGGCACGTGATCCCAAGGGTCAGCGTTCGCCTCGGTTTTGGAGTCCGTGAGAAACAGCAGACTGGGCACAATCAGAATCAGCCCGGTGACTATCAAGCCGATAGCCCAGACATATTTGAAATTCTTCATCCCTATCTTTATCCCTTCGTAGAGCAGGGATAAGACAGCGGCGCTCTTTATACGGTGATAGTTTCTCCGGTGATCGCCTCGCTTGAATCCTCGTTTGCCAGTAGATTGGATTTATGGTCTAACGAATCCCGCAAAATCTGACGCATCGCGTCCAATATTTCAATGATCTTGGGAGTGGATAGACTATAAACAACGGACTGGCCGTCGCGTTTTGCCACTACGATTGACCGATCCCGTAGAACCGTAAGATGGCGTGAGATGGTCGGTTGTGGCGTTGCTAATGCTTCCACCAATGCCGAAACATTGCGTGGTTGCTCATATAGGGCATAGAGGATTTGAATGCGTTTGGGATCGCCAACGGCGGTGCAAATGTGACTATGGAGGAGGTCTAGTTCATCTAAGGAAGGAATCGCCACCAGCTTATCCTTTGCTTATTCGCATATCCGAATATATCCATAGTGTATGCTGCGTCCCTCTCCGCACTCAGTAGTTTTTTGCATTAAAATCATGTGCAAAATATCACAATCAATTTTACAGCGGCAACTACGGTAAATGCAGCCCTAAAGCTCAATGAGAAAATTTATCACCATTTTTGCTCTGATCCCTTTATTTGCTCTGCTGCACGATTGTTGATTCAACACATGGGTTATATACCCGAGACCCACTATTTGCGAGTCTATTTTGCTCAGTTGGGTCAGAAAATCGAGGAAAATCCTACCTTGCCTGAGATGACTATCACTGAATCGGGGATTGCTATTGGCTAGTGTACCCCGAATGGTAGGAGAAAGGGTGTGGTGAGTGTCAAAAAATCGCCACACCCAAAATCGCTTGGCCCCTTTACCAGCCGCGTTTCCCAAGCACCAGTGTGTCTGGTGTGACATTAATGCCGACCATTGCCTCCCCCAACCCTCGACTGACCTTTGCAATAATATCCGGATCATTATAATGAGTGGTGGCTTCAACAATCGCTTTGGCACGTTTGGCGGGGTCGCCACTCTTGAAAATGCCGCTACCGACAAACACCCCATCTACACCAATTTGCATGAGCAGAGCCGCGTCCGCTGGGGTTGCAATTCCACCGGCTGCAAAATTCACCACAGGTAATTTGCCCGTCTCCGCCACTTCGACCACCAAATGATAGGGTGCCCCGATGTTTTTGGCATAGGTCATGAGTTCTTCTGGGGGCATATTTTGTAGGCGGCGGATTTCCCCTAGCACAGCACGCGCATGACGTACAGCTTCGACCACATCACCAGTACCCGCTTCGCCTTTGGTACGCATCATCGCCGCACCCTCACCAATTCGACGCAGCGCCTCGCCTAAATTGCGGCAACCGCAGACAAACGGCACTTTAAAGGCGTGCTTATTGACATGATATTCCTCGTCAGCGGGGGTTAATACTTCGCTTTCATCAATGTAATCCACCCCAATGGCTTCCAAAACTTGGGCTTCCACAAAATGCCCAATGCGGCACTTCGCCATGACAGGAATAGTCACAGCGTTGATAATTCCCTCGATCATATCGGGATCGGACATACGGGCAACACCACCCTGTACCCGAATGTCAGCCGGAACCCGTTCGAGTGCCATGACCGCAGCGGCCCCGGCATCTTCCGCAATTTTGGCTTGCTCTGGCGTGACCACATCCATAATCACACCACCCTTGAGCATTTGGGCAAGTCCGCGCTTGACTGTCTCGGTGCCTTTTTGCACCCCATTGCCGGAATGACCATTGGTAGACATTGAAAACCTCTCCTTAATATCCGAACCCTAATTTGCTGCCATGCAAATCCACCAGTGGATTAAAATGTGGCCTTGAGTAACTTTTTTATAAACAAGGCAGCGTAAACACCTTCAATATTTTAATATAGGTCTGTTTTCACTAAGAAAATTTCGGCGAATACGATGGTAGAGCTACATTTCAAAATTACTATTATTATACACTATCCCTTTCACAAAATGATTGGTCAGAATTGCTCATTTTAAGCGAATTGGGGGGATAATTCATACCTTGCCGCTTCTATAAGACGCACTATAATCTAAAGCGTCGTAAAAAAGTAATTAATTAAATAGTCAAGGAGCTTTGACAATGCGACGCTTTTTCTCTAGTGTAATTGCTATCACGCTTGTGGTAGCCATTGCAGTAATCGGCCTTACCCCAACGTTTGCTGCGGATAATAGTACCCTGAATTCGCGCACAGCCCGTCAAGCCCCGCTCAAAATTGGTCTTGTGACCGACGTAGGGCAGGTAGACGACGGTAGCTTTAATGAAAGTGCGTGGAATGGCGTGCAAATGGCGGGTGAAGAACTTGGCGCTGATGTAGATTACATCGAAACACAAGACGCCGCCGATTATGCGACCAATATTGCCGAATTTGCCGATAACGGCTACAACGTAATTGTGACCGTCGGTTTTGCGCTTGGTCAGGCAACCGTTGAAGCCGCCGCCAACTATCCCGACGTTCATTTTATCGGTGTTGACCAATTCCAAGTCGAAGCCATTCCAAACGTAACCGGCCTGATCTTCCCTGAAGATAAATCTGGCTTCCTCGCAGGTGTGCTCGCCGCTGGCCTCACCCAGACAGGCACGATTGCTGCCGTATTAGGTACCGACCAAGTTCCACCCGTTGTAGCCTTCAATGAAGGGTATCGTTCCGGCGCGGAATGGGGTGGTGAACAGTTGGGCAAGGAAATCAATATCATCAGCACCTATCACCCCGGTGGTTTGGATGTCGCATTTGTTGATCCGGCGTGGGGCGCTGCAACGGCCCGCCAAGCCCTTGACCAAAATGCAGATGTGATCTTTGGCGCTGGCGGTAAGACTGGCAATGGTGCATTGATCGAAGTTGCTAGTGCCGTCACGACCCCCGGCAGCAATCCCTTCTGCATTGGCGTGGACACCGACCAGTGGTTGACCGTGCCCGAAGCGCATCCGTGCCTCGTTTCCAGCGCTACCAAACTGATTGATGTCAGCCTCGTGACCCTCATCAAAGCCTATGCCGAAGGTGCAATCCCTGCTGGCAACTGGTTGGGCGAAGTCGGCCTCGCGGACTTCCATGACCTCGCGGCTTCAGTTCCGGCTGAAGTACAGGCATTGATTAAACAAGCCGAAAACGGTCTGCGAACTGGCGCGGTCTTGACCTGCTATGGCCTCGACCTAAGCGAACTGAGCATTGGTCTGGTTACGGACGTAGGTCAGGTGGATGATGGCAGCTTCAATGAAAGCTCATGGAATGGCGTGTTGGCGGTTAGCCGTTGCGGTGCCACCGTTGACTTCATTGAAACCCAAGATGCCGCCGACTATGCCACCAACATCGCGGAATTCGCTGAACAAGGCGTGGACATCATCGTGACCGTTGGTTTCGCCCTTGGTCAGGCAACTGCCGAAGCCGCGGCTTCCTATCCCGACATCCGTTTTATCGGTGTTGACCAATTCCAAGGTGTGGTTACCCCCGGCGTCACTGGCCTTATCTTCCCCGAAGATCAGGCCGGTTATCTGGCGGGCGTTTTGGCTGCTCGTCTAAACCAGACTGGCACGATTGCGGCGGTTTTGGGGACTGACCAAGTTCCACCCGTTGTCGCGTTTGCGGAGGGCTATCGCCTCGGTGCGTTGGCAACCAACCCCGACATCAACGTCCTGCTGACCTACCACCCCGGTGGTTTGGATGTGGCGTTCACTGACCCCGCGTGGGGTGCTGCAACAGCCCGCCAAGCGCTCGATCAAGGAGCAGACGTGGTATTTGCTGCTGGTGGTAAGACAGGTAATGGCGGCTTGATCGAAGTCGCTGGTGCGGTTTCCACCCCCGGTAGTGCTCCTTTCTGCATAGGCGTAGACACCGATCAATGGTACACCGTGCCCGAAGCTCATTCCTGCTTGATTTCTAGTGCGATGAAGCTGTTGGATGCTGGTGTGGCAACCCTGATTCTCCAATTTGCCAACGGCACGATTGCGGACGGCAACTTCGTAGGTCAGGTGGGTCTCGCGCCCTTCCACGATCTGTCAGGTTCTGTTCCCGCCGAAGTTCAGAGCGAACTGGAACAACTGGCGATTGACCTAGCCGCTGGCGAAGTAGCCACCGGCTATGGCAGCTAAAAAATAAATGGACGGGTTATAGCCCATCCACTTTTCAAGAGAGTCGGCCTGATGGTCGACTCTTTTGTTTCATTTCAATGGTTTTCAGAAATAAAACCTGCTCAATCCCATTGGGTGAGCAGGTAAAATAGCTTTTGATGTTACAAAAAGTCGGGGTGCGCGGGCTCGAACCGCGGACCTCTGCGTCCCAAACACAGCGCGCTACCAACTGCGCCACACCCCGCAAAATGAAGTATGCCAAATTATAGCATACTTTTTTGGAGATAATTGCTACCCGCCATGCCGTGTGATCGCGTGGTTTTGAACCTGCTTTCGCAGGTCGGGGATCGCGCCGGCAACTCTGTCGTGACCGAAGTCGGACATTATTCCCGCGATTTAGACCCCCATATGTCAGGGTGTTGGTCCAAAACGTGTTGCGACATCACGCACACAGCAGGTTACTGTCGTTTATATCATGGGCCACGAGGGTTTGTAAAGGGTAGGCTCATTAAGGTTTGGTGAAATAGGCATAATCTCACCCTAACAAAATACTGAAATCCATCTGGAAACTTTGCATGAAGCGTGGTAACATTACTACACATGATGTGCGGGTATGGTGTAGTGGTAACACAATAGCCTTCCAAGCTCTTGTCACGAGTTCGAATCTCGTTGCCCGCTTACATAAATGATCTTCCTGTTGGAGGATCATTTTTATTTTCCCAATCCACCAAATTTCATCCCCCTCCAAAAGACGATATAATCCGCCGTTCAGAGTTGGTTTTTCTTAAACTCTTTAAGACAAAGGCCACTTTTGGCGGGAGATTTTTAAGGATGCCCTTTTACTATCGGCTTGGAGAAATTCCCCATAAACGCCATACCCAGTTCCGCCGACCTAACGGTGAACTTTACCGTGAAGAACTGATGGGATTGGAAGGGTTTTCGGGAATGCAGTCCATCGCATATCATCATTATCACCCTACACAGCTTCTAAGCACTGAAAAACTAGCCGATATGACGCCCCACTACACCGAGTTTGGGCCACTGCGTCATCGTCATCTCTTGACCACTCATTTTCCGCGCGGGGGAGATGTAATTTCGGGACGGCGGGTTATGCTGGGCAACCACGATGTCACCATTGGCTTGGCTCTGCCTACCCAGTCTATGTCCTACTACTATCGCAATGGGCAGGCGTATGAAATGTACTTTGTGCATGATGGCACAGGGATGCTCAAGACCAATCTTGGCAATATCGCGTTTGAACCGGGGGACTATCTGATTATTCCCTTTAATGTGACGTGGCGTATGGAGTTAAACGGCGATCAGCACCGCTTTTTAGTGGTCGAATCTCCCACGCCGATTGTAACACCTCACCGCTATCGCAATCAATTTGGGCAGTTATTAGAACACTCCCCCTTCTGTGAACGCGATTTTCGTCCACCACAGGAGTTGGAAACCCATGATGAAAAGGGGGAATTTGAAGTCCGCGTCAAAGCCCGTGATGCACTCCATCGTCATATTTTAGACCACCATCCATTTGATGTGGTCGGTTGGGACGGCTATCTCTATCCCTACGCATTCAATATCGCCGATTTTGAGCCGATTACCGGACGTGTCCATCAACCGCCGCCTGTCCATCAAACATGGGAAGGGCATAATTTTGTGGTATGTTCCTTTGTGCCACGCCTGTTCGATTATCACCCACTAGCGATTCCTGCCCCCTATAATCATGCCAACGTTCAAAGCGATGAGGTGTTATATTATGTGGAGGGTAATTTTATGAGCCGTAAGGGAGTTGCGCGTGGGAGTTTTACTCTGCACCCCTCTGGCCTGCCACATGGTCCCCATCCGGGTACGACAGAAGCCAGTATTGGCAAAGAGCGCACCGAAGAATTAGCAGTGATGATTGACACGTTCCGTTCTTTGCATGTGGCTCAAGATGCCCTAGAATTTGATGATCCAGCCTATGCAACCAGTTGGGTAAACCATTGATGGAATTTCATTTCGCTGATCTAAAACATCCAGATCGCTATAAATTGATGATTGGCACCATTCAACCCCGCCCCATCGCATGGGTGAGTACCCTCAGTGCCGATGGGGTACGGAATCTTGCACCGTTTAGCTTTTTTACCGCTGTGTGTTCCGAGCCGCCGACGATTGTGTTTTGTCCGGGGGTACGGGCTTCCACAAGCGGCGAAAAAGATACTCTGCGCAATATCCGCCAGACGGGTGAATTTGTGATTAATGTGGTGTCCGAATCAGTAGCAGAGGCGATGAACATTACCAGCACCGACCTACCTCATGAGGTAGACGAATTTGCATTAGCCGGGGTCACGCCGCTGTCGAGTAGCATTGTGCAACCGCCGCGTGTTGCTGAAAGTCCGGTTAGTATGGAATGTAAACTTTCCCAAATTGTCACGATCAGCGAAAATGTAGGTGGGGGCTGGTTGGTCATCGGTGAAATTTTGGTCATGCACATTGCCGATGAGGTGTATATTCCCGATTTTAAAATTGACACTCTAAAAATGCAGCCGATTGGACGTCTGGCCGGGGCGGGTTATTCTCATACCTATGATCTGTTTGAGATGCCGCGTCCCAAACCCCAGATTTAGTCTCCAATTTATTGATCCCAAGCGCAGAATGAGGGTAATTACCCCGTACTGCCACCAGTTAGAAAGGAACGTTTGTGGAAGCACCCGCCCAATTTAAGGAACTTAAAAAGCGCCTTGCCGAATATTATGATTTAAATAGTGTATCCGCTGTTTTAGGCTGGGATCAGGCCACATATATGCCACCCGGGGGGGCTGCCGCTCGTGCCCGTCAATTGGGCACACTTGGCAAATTGGCCCAAGAAAAATTGACGGATCCGGCTATTGGCAAGCTGCTGGATGAACTGCGGCCTTATGAGGAAAGCCTTGCCTATGATTCCGACGAGGCCGGTTTCATCCGTGTCACCCGTCGCAACTATCAAATTGCTACCCTTATTCCGCCCGCCTTTGTCGAAGAAGTATCGAATCATACCGTCATGGCGTATCAAACATGGGCCTCGGCGCGACCCGAAAATAACTTTGCAGCAGTACGCGATAATCTGGAAAAAACGCTCGATTACAGCCGCCGCTATGCTGAATATTTACAACCGTTGGACAGCAGTTATCAGCATATTATGGATGCACTGATTGATTTGCCGGATTATGGAATGCGGGTAGACACAGTACAGGGCGTTTTTGCGGAGTTACGCGCCGCCCTTGTGCCATTGGTGAAAGCCATTAGTGAGTGTGAACCCGTAGACGATTCATTCCTCTATCAATCTTTCCCCGGCGATAAACAAATGGCCTTTGCTCGAGAGGTCATTCAGAAATTTGGCTACGATTTTCAGCGTGGACGCCAAGACCCAACCCATCACCCCTTTGCCACCCGTTTTTCGGCAGGTGATGTGCGTATTACGACCCGTGTGGATGATAATCATCTGGGCGATGGCGTTTTTGCGACCTTTCACGAAGCTGGACATGGGATGTATGAGCAGGGCATCAATGTGGAATTTGACGCCACGCCGTTGGGGGGTGGTACATCCGCCGGGGTGCATGAAAGCCAATCACGCACATGGGAAAATATTGTGGGGCGCAGCCATGCCTTTTGGGAGCATTATTATTCCCAATTGCAGAGCATTTTCCCCGACCAACTGAAAAATATCTCGCTGGAGAAATTCTATCGAGCCATCAATAAAGTCGAGTCATCTCTGATTCGCGTTAAGGCTGATGAAGTGACCTATAACCTGCATATCATGGTGCGTTTCGACTTTGAATTGGCTCTTCTCGAAGGCAAACTGTCTGTTAAAGATTTACCAGAGGCTTGGAATGCCCGTTATCAGGCGGATTTGGGTGTTACCCCGCCTGATAATAAAGATGGTGTCATGCAAGATGTCCATTGGTTTGCCGGATTGATTGGCGGGGTCTTTCAAGGGTATACCCTCGGCAATATTTTGGGAGCACAGTTCTATCAAACGGCTCTGAAAGCCCATCCTGAAATCCCCACCGAAATTGCACAGGGAAAATTCGACACCTTGTATGGTTGGCTGCGGGACAATATCTACCAACACGGCAGCAAATATAATGCCCCTGAATTAATTCAGCGGGTCACGGGTGGCAGTTTGGATGTTCAGCCTCTTGTGAATTACCTATACTCCAAATATGGTGAAATTTACCATCTGAAGATGTAAGCAAGTTCTCAATGGGGAAGTTCTCGGTTGGATGCTTCCCCAGTTTGTGTTACCAATGCGTTAAAAAGTCGTTCTAAATTCATACGAAAATGACTCCTTCGCCTTTTTTCCAGCATCAAAGCCCTCCACCCTCTATATAATGAAAATTAAGATAAACTTCTCAGGAGGACGTTATGCGTATCAGAAAACTGATTCTTGCCGTTATTATTTGCCTAGCTGTCCTCGCCCTATTCCCTGCTCATCATTCGCCTGCTCAAGCCAGTGGCACATGTAATGGGGTGTTGCATACTGTACAACCCGGTGAAAATCTCTACCGCATTTCACTGGCGTACCATGTGCCAATGGATGTAATTGCCAGCGTCAACGGTATCACCAACTATTCTTTGATTTATGCGGGTGCCGTGTTGTGTATTCCGACTGGAACGAGCTATTATCCCACGACCACAAGCAACACCTATCCCGGCGTCGTGGTTATTCCCGTCACCGTGACCACCTATCCTACCTACCCAACGACGAATTACCCGACCTATCCAACTTACCCCATGTATCCGACCTATCCCGGTTATCCTACCTACCCAACGGTAACTTATCCAACAGCTACTCCCTATTTCCGTCCCTGTATCTTGGGGCTGGAATGCCGACCTGATCAGACACAATATATGTATGTGAATGGCCGTGAAATCTGTGTCGCCGCCAAATACACCGCGAACGGCATCGGCTGGGTGGAGACGGATCGCATTTGGTGCAATTGGATTGATGTGTTCCGTGCCGCCAATCCTGCCCCATGATTTTCGGTAAACTGCCGTCCTAAAACCACCATAACACAACGTTCTATATTCCTACCCTCAGCAACAAAGCTCAGTGATCTGAGGATAGGGGGCTTCTAGTGCTGAATTCCTTCGAATGTTACTTGCGTCCTATCCCAAATTTCCCTACAGTTGTTTAGAATTTGTATGCGTGTGATAGACCATTCAGCAGGAGGCCATGCCATGCCTGATAAGATTCGTATTATGATTGTAGATGATGTTGAAACCAGCCAAAAAGGATTGGCACGGCTGCTCTCTTTCGAGCCAGATATGGATGTTATTGGTTTTGCCGGAACGGGGTCTGAGGCCATTGCCAAAGCCCAAATGATGAAACCTGATGTCATTTTGATGGACATCAATATGCCGGATATGGATGGCCTTTCGGCAACGGAGGAAATTACTAAACTGGTGGCGTGCTCGATTGTCATGATCTCGGTGCAGAGTGACCGTGACTATATGCGACGGGCTATGCAAGCAGGTGCAGTAGATTTTTTGCCCAAACCTCCATCCGCCGATGAACTCTATGCCACTGTCCGTAATGCCTATGATCGTCGTCCAAAAATTGTGGCGGGGCCAGCCCAAACCGATACTGGTCAGACAAGCAGCGGCCATATTATCGTCGTTTACAGCCCCCAAGGGGGTTCGGGTGTAACGACGGTGGCGGTTAATATTGCGGGTTGCCTATTAAGCCAGCAAGATCGTACTGTCTTGGTCGATGGGAATTTGCAATTTGGTGATGCGGCGGTGCATCTTGATGTGAGAACGGAACGCAATATCATCACATTAGTACAGGCGTCGGGCGAGATTGACCCTGATTTGGTTGAAAATGTCTTAATGACACATGGCAGTGGTTTGCGAATTTTGGCAGCACCGCGTGGCCCTGAAGATGCCTCAGAGGTTACATCTGAACGCTTTCTCCAGATTGTCCAAATTCTTGCCAATCAATTTAAATATGTGGTAGTGGATACGTCAACCCATTTGGATGGCGTCACAATAGGATTGCTTGAACTGGCGGATGTGGCCGTAATCGTAGGTGTCCCAACATTGCCTTCCGTCAAGAACATAAAATTAATCATGGAACTCTTTGATCAAAGCCCAGATTTTGACAAGGAAAAACTGGTCTTTGTCATGAACAAGATTCCGGTGGATAAGAAATCGGGAGCGCTCAACCCGGAGGATATCAGTCGTAGTTTGCGCTTGCCCATTAAGGGTGTGATTCCTGCTCTTGAAAAACCGTTTTTGGAATCCCTCAATCGGGGTGTGCCCGTGATTGTTAACCCCCGTCAATCTCCGGGCCGCGAACTTCAGCAGTTAGGCGAAGAAATCAAGAAAATGCTGACTTCAGCGGAGGTTGAAGAAGCCGTTACTGCCGATAAACCCAAGCCTCGTAAGGGCCGCTTTGGATAAGGCCTAGTACGGAAAATCACGCATAAAAGCGTCCAAAGATGGGCGACCCTGTGTGCTAGTTGCGACAAAAATCCATTGTTCGCGCGTCCACGCATAAACAACCCGCCCATCGGGTAGTTCATACAGTGTATAACTGGTGTTCTCATCCAAGAGCAAAAATTCTGGGGGCGTGGTCAGACGTGCGCTTGTCCCCATCTGCTCCACAAATGCCACCGCACTTGGTTTATCAATCATATAATAAATATTCAAGATAATGGTTGCGTCGCCCGAATCGGTGTAGACGCCAGTAACGCCAGCCGCTGTATTCGCTTGCCCGCTCACTGAAGTCCGCTGAAATTTACCTACCTGCTCAGGGCCAGAGTAGGTATTAGGGTCTTCTGTTGGGAATGGCTTTCCCGGTGAAAAATAGGGGCCGGGATCAACAGCCGTGCGTGTGGGTTGCGGCCAAAATGTGGGAGTAGCAGGTATTGCTGAGGTAGCGTTGCCAGAGGAATCATCTGTTTTGTTATCGTCTTTGTCATCCCCACAGGCGCTCAAAATAAAAGAGGCCACGACCAAGAGAACAAACCACAAAAGAGGATAATAATAGCGTCTGGAATTCATGCGTGACCCCTTGTTTCACACAAAATTAACGCTACCATCCTACCCTTTTCTGGCACGCTGCACAAATACTTGGAAGGGCATTGCCAAATGGTCTGCTCGTGTCTCATTACGCTTCAAGATTTCAGCGTTGGCACGCTCAAAATCATGCAACAGAGCAATGAGGGTATCTTCTTGGTCAGTGGTTGGTTCGCCATTAAATTCGGTGACAATGGTGGCAATTTGACCACGTGCGATGAATATCCAGCACTTAGCCGCGACCTCTACCACCATGATTGGATAATCTTGATTTTGATTGAATGTCCTTTTCTTAATTTGGTCAATCAATGTTTCCAGAAGGGCTTTGACTTTGGCACGTTCGGCGGTAATTTCACCCAACGTCTCGATACAAGCACTGGTACGGTTGTGATAGATAATCATCCCCACAGCTTTGGCTTGGAGGCGCTTGCGAATCATCTGCGTTTTTTCGCCATCCAAGATTTCTGTCCAACTGGTAGGGTCAGCCTCGGCGAGTAGCAGTTTTACACCATTGATCTGCGATTGATAGCGTTCATAGATGACATGGAATTGTTCGCGGTTCAACTTGCCATCGGCAAAGTCCAAGACCAGTTGCTCCATTTTTGAACGGGTTTCGGTAATAAAACCCCGCGCTTTGACCACTGCATTCTGCGAATTATCCACGATGGTATTCATAACCTCGCCCCTTGAGCGCCGCAAACTTGATACTAGTTTCATCATAGCATGGAGAAGAATATATTTAAAATTAATTCACAATAAATTTATAATTTATTCATGGAGTTGGCGAACTGAATGCAGCATGTTATTATGGCCTTAGGAATTACCAAAAAATCGAGGTACAACGATATGCCCATTTCAGAGGATCGGCTTTACGCTGATGGTAATGCCTACATTTTGGTAGCCGCTCACCAAACAGTCCGCCATGCCCTATATGAATGGAGTCGAGGCGCAACTCGTTGGGGCACACCCCGCGAGTGGTGGTGGTTGGTCATTGAACACGAAGGTTCTCGATTTGCAGCCATTCCCTTTGAACAACTGCGTGACCTACTGAACCAATCAGAAATTACGATGGATACCTGCCTTGCCGATTTGCCAGAGGCCTTGCAGCAAGCGGATAGTTGGCAACTTAACCCCGGTGTCATTCACAGCCGGATTGTTGATAAAAGCACCATAACGACAGCCGCCGCCTTACAACAGGCGGAAGAAAGCCCCGGCCAACTTTTGGTCGTAACCACACAGGGGCAATGTGTAGGGATCATCAGCAAGCGTAGCCGGAGTTTTGCAATGGCAACCTTATCCCTCCTTAAAATGATTGAGGAAGATGCAAAAAAACAGTCGAGTGCTACCGTTTCGGCAGATTCTAAGGTGATACCCGAACAGGACAGTAAGAAGAATTAGCAAAAGCGAGTTCAACAGGAGGCATAACGGTTTCTGAACAATCCTAAAACCTCCTCACAACTTGACACAGATTGACCACTTTGCATAAAATAAAGTTAGCGTTCCATTGAATCCGGTCATTTATATAATAGTTTCTTAAGGGTTTCCTTTTGATTATTATCGAAAGGGGCTTACAATCGCAGTTCATAAGAACTGACAAAAAGTAGTCATTCATCACTCATTTTTAGGCGAGACGGCTAAATTGAGTCTGAGTAAAAAATGTAAAATATAATGAATATGCCTCATCAAATTTCTTTGTTTGTAAGACCATAACTATAAGGAGGGGGTTCATGTCCGAGTCTTTGAAGTCCAAATCTAGTAAGCTCGGTTCACTTGTGTTGATTCTCCTACTCCTGCTGCTTGCTGTTACAGGTTGCAATGATGATGACAAAGACGATGATTCCTCGGATTCTAAGAACGCGACGCCGGAGACCTTTACGGTAGGGCTTTTGCTCTCCGATTTAAGTAACCCATTTTTTGTCTCGGTGCAAGAAGGTGCTCAAAGCGCCGCAACCCGGCTCGGCATCACCCTCGTGGTGGAAGACGCCAAGAACGATGTTGCCACCCAGATTACACAGGCACAAAATTTAATCGCTCAACCCGTCAATGCCCTGCTCATTAATCCAGTGGATGGGGATGGCATTGTTCCTGCCATTCAAGCGGCCAATGCTGCGGGTATTCCGGTTTTCACGATTGACCGCAGTGCTTCCGGTGGAGATGTCGTCGCCCACGTTGCCTCCGATAATGTGGCAGGTGGTTCTATGGCCGCTGAATACTTGGCGACCAATATTAACAGCGCGGGTAATGTTGTTGAGTTGCAAGGGATTGAAGGCACCTCGGCAGCACAAGATCGCGGCAGGGGATTTAATGAAAAAATCGCCACCTATGCCGACATTGACGTTATTGTGCAGCAGACCGCCAATTTCAGCCGCGAAGAAGGTAAGACCGTTTTTGCCCAAATATTAGCCGATAACCCAGAAATCGCAGGTGTGTTTGCCCACAATGATGAGATGATTTTAGGTGCGATTGATGCCGCCAAAGAAGCGGGTCGCGCTGCTGACATTAAATTTGTGGGCTTCGATGGGACTGAAGGTGCGATTGAGGCGATTGACGCAGGCGATCTTTTGGCAACCATTGCCCAGCAACCTGCTGAAATGGGCCGTATTGGGGTCGAGACTGCTGACAAGGTACTAAAAGGTGAGACCGTTGAAAGTTATATCCCGGTTGATCTAGCGGTGATTAGTCGCTAGGGGATTCTATGACTCTCTAAAGCAGTGCAATTCATTTTGTTGGGAGGCAGTAATGCGATTCCGATTTTCAATTAGGCAGCGTATCGCTCTGATTTTCACATTACTCGTGCTGCTGCTGCTCGTCATGGGTGCTATTGCCCTGCTTTTTACTCAATCTGCTGAGACTACAGTGGATGACATTCAAAATGGCTCGGATGACATTAATCAAGCCAACAATCTGCGCGTCAGTTGGTTGAGTATGGCCTCAACGATTGACCGTTTGTTGTTAACCCGCCAATCCAGCCTGATTGATACCAATCTAGCAGCTAACCGCAGTGATTTTGAGGCGCGTTTGGCAAACATCCAAGCTGAGACATTAGGCACGAGCAGCAGTACCCAAGAAGAAAATACCCAACTGACCCAATCTATTGGGGGGTTGGGGACTGAATTATTGTCCTATGTGGATGAAGTGATTGCTCAAGTTCGAGCGAGTGAGTGGACACGTGCCCAAAGTATTCGCCATACCGATTTGGCGTCGGTAGAGCGTCGTTTCCTCGCCGATGTTGATGAATTGGGAAGCAATGTTTCAACCGACGTGACGGAAGCCATTCGGCAGTCCACCGATACCCAAAATCAGTTCCGCACTTTCGTGATCGCTATCTCGGTGGTTGGGGTCCTCATTGCCTTGATTGTTTCGATTATCACGACACTCAGTGTAACCCGTCCTTTGGCAAATCTCATTGCCACCACTCGTGAGATTCAGGCAGGCGATTTTTCTAAGCGAGCCAATGTTGGGGGGCGGGATGAATTGAGTAACTTAGCGCAGTCATTCAACAGCATGACCGAGCAACTACAAAGATCATTTTCGTCTCTTGAGGAGCGTGTCCAAGCCCGCACCCGCGAACTGGAAGCCGTGTTTGCTGTAAACACCCAAGTCGGTACGATCCTTGAAGTAGATCGGTTGCTGCAAGACGTGACGGACATGATTAAGGAGCGTTTTGACCTCTATCATGCGCATATTTTTATGTATGACCCTAAATCTGAGGCACTCGTCTTGACGGCGGGCGCAGGTCATGTGGGTCGTCAGATGGTCACCGAAGGCCGTGTCATCAGTGTCAATAATCTTCGCAGTATTGTGGCCCGTGCGGCACGTACTCGTGCTGGGGTAGTGGTCAATAATGTGACTGAAACCGTAGACTTTTTGCCTCACCCCTTACTTCCCAACACCCGATCCGAATTGGCTGTGCCGCTGGTTGCGCGTGGTCGTCTATTAGGCGTGCTGGACGTTCAAAGTGATGAATTTGACCACTTTTTGCCTGAAACATTATCATTAATGGAAATTCTAGCGACACAAGTGGCAATTGCTTTGAATAATGCGACGTTGTACGAGGTAGCAGAGCGTACCAGTCGCCGCGAGCGCACGATTGGTAATATTACCCAGAAGATTCAGACTGCTGTGAGTATAGACGAAATTTTGCAATCTACGATTCGTGAGCTTGGTAAAGCCTTGCGAGTTCCACATACAGCCATTGAACTTCGATTGACGGAAAATACTTTATCTAGTGACGATCGAGAAAACCTCATCGTAGAACAAGAGCCAGAGAATGCTTAGAACAAAAACATCATTTTTTACAGTCGCCATTCTACTGATCGTTGGCAGTCTATCGCTGATTGGGTGCAAGTCGGACAAGAAAAACGACACTCGGAATAACGAGGCCGCCACGAATGTGCGCCTACAGATGAACTGGACGCACGAATACTCTTCCGTAGGGCTTTATGCTGCCGTCAAAAATGGACACTTTCATAGAGAGAATTTGAACGTCGAATTGATTGAAGGCGGATTTGTTAATAATCAATTCGTGAATCCTATTGATGAGCTACTGGCAGGGCGAGCAGACTTTATTCTTTCCGATGCGGCCAGTATATTGCTGGCACGTTCAGAAGGGAAACCGGTTGTTGGTGTAATGACAGTCCTTCAACGAAGCCCTGCGGCTTTGATTTCATTAAGAGAGAAGGCAATTTCCCGTCCACAAGACCTTATTGGAAAAACGGTTTCTATCGCACCAGATGCGCAACCGATCTACCTTAGCCTCCTTGCCTCCCAGTCAATTGATGCCTCAGAAATCAATCTTGTTGATAGAACCACTTTTGGGATAGAGCCACTTTTGGAAGGCGACATTGATGTTCTCGGTGCGTGGATCATCAATGAAGGGGTTATGGTAGTTCAGGCTGGACAGGAAGCAAATGTGATTTTGTATAGTGATTATGGGGTGAACAATTATGATTTTGTTATTGTCACCACTGAGCAGATGATTTCTGAACGACCCGAAGTTGTGGAAAAATTAGTTCGAGCAATCAAGTTGGGGTTGGACGATGTTCTTGCCAACCCGGAAAAAGCTATAGATTTAACCCTGTCGTACAATGCTAATTTGGATAAAGAGGATCAGCTAGAACACCTTCGCGCTATGATTCCATTGATTAAACCGCCCTCTACCCAGATTGGAATAATGCAGCCAGATGTATGGGTTTTTACTCATCAAGTTCTTGTAGATCAAGCGATTTTAAGCAATCCTATTGATGTTTCTGCTGCGTATAACAATTCGTTTATTGATAAAGTTCACGGAAATTAGCAGCCTCATAAGTCATCATGTTGGGAAAGAAGTAAACCTATGAAAGCAATGCGTACTCCAACAGAGACCCAAAATAGGCTCCCACTCTGGCGACAGTTGCGTTGGAGTCTAGTGCTTTCTTTTATCTCGTTAGCGGTGCTGCCCATCGTAATCATCAGCGCTATCTTGATTCAGCAAGCGAACAACCAAGCCGAAGATCAGATCTTGAGTCAGCTTGAATCGGTTGCGACCTTGAAGGAACAAGAACTGCAACGGTGGTTAGGCAATGGACAGAATGAACTTGAGTCCGTGATTGGTGATCCGGTGCGGAATCAAAATATCCTTCAATTGTTAGCTGCCCCCGACGACAACCCCGAAATACAAGCCGCCCTGAACGATGCCCTGCTGGCTCAGAAGAATATTTCAGACCATTTTCGGGAATTTATTCTTTACACCCCAGACGGTCGTATCGTCGCCGCCTCGGATGACACTCAAATCGGCAAAGTGCTGACGCTGCAACCGTATTATCAGGGTAGCATCACCAATGTAAACTACATCCAACCCCCCTATTATGAAATCGGGAGTGGGGAGTTGACGATGTATGAAACGGTCCAGTTAATCAATAGTGCGGGCGAACTGGTCGGTGTGATGGCCGCGCCGCTCAATCTTGACACACTGAACGCGATTATGACGGAACGCGGTGGTCTGGGGGATACGGGTGAAACGTATCTGGTCAGCCTCGAAAATAACTTCCTCCTCACCGATAGTCGTTATGAAGGATTTGAGCGTACACGCGCCTATCGTAGCGAAGGTATTGACCAAGCCCTTCGACAAACCAACGGTTCAGGCCAGTATTCAGACTACCGCAATGTTGATGTATTCGGTGTTTATCGCTGGATTCCAGAATTACAGGCAGGTTTGATCGCGGAGCAATCCGTTGAAGAAGCGTTGCAGGCTTCACGCGAGTCGCGGAATACCTCGATTTTGATCGGGGTGGCAGCAACTTTGATTGCTGCAGGCACAGGATTCTTTTTGGCGACCCGATTATCCCGCCCCATCAGTTATCTGACAGGTGTTGCCAACCGTTTAGCCTCTGGTCAACTGAACCAACGTTCTCGGATGCCCCAACGAAACGAAGTTGGGGTGCTGGGACGTACCTTTGACCAAATGGCCGATCAGCTTGAAGGTTTGATCGGTTCATTGGAAGCCCGCGTGACCGAGCGTACTAAAGACATCACCACCACCTTGGAAGTTGGTCGTTTGGCAACCAGTCTCTATGGCCGTGAGGACTTCTTGCCCAGCATTGTAGACTTTATCCGCGACAGTTTCGACTTATATTATGTTCAAGTGTATTTGTTAGATGAAGCCAAGCGGTTTGCCATTCTGCGGGCCGGTACGGGGGAGGCTGGTCAACAATTACTGGCGCGGCGGCATCAACTTGATATGAATGAGACATCACTGGTGTCGCGTGCAGTTGCCACTGAACAGCCTGTAGTCGTGACGGATACCCGCAACAATCCTGACCACAAGCCCAACCCATTGCTACCTCTCACCCGATCTGAAGCTGCCATCCCGCTTGTTATTGCAGGGGATATTTTGGGCGTGCTCGATATGCAGTCGCAAGTGGAAGGTACATTCACGGCTGAAAATCTGCCCGCTTTCGGTGCTATGGCGACGCAATTGGCGGGTATTTTGCGTGCGACTCGGGCCTTGGAAGAAACCCGTGCTGCGGTGAGCCGCGCTGACGATATTAACCGCCGCCTGACCCGTCAAAACTGGGAAGGTTATCTTGCCAGCATAGCACGCGGGGATGCGGTTGGTTTTAAGTACAATTTGGAAGAAACCAAACCTTTAGGCCCTGAAACAGTCCTAACTGAAACGGCACAAGCGGGCGATGGACAAAGTTATGCCCTTCAACCCATCACCCTGCGTGGTGAAACGATTGGGAATATCCTCGTTCTTGAAGATCGAGCGCGCGAATGGTCTGAATATGAACTGTCGCTGTTGCGCGAAGTTGCTGACCTCGTTGCCCAAGCCACCGAGCAGTATCGCACGGTAGATGAGACCGAAAAACGGGCCAATGAATTGGCGATTGTAGCCCAAGTGAGTGCGACGGCGGCTTCCATTCAAGATTTAGACTCCCTCCTCCATACAGTTGCCGAACTTACCAAGAATGAGTTTAGGCTCTATCATGCCCATATTTACCTCCTAAGCCCCGACCAAAGTTTCTTGGTCTTGGCGGCGGGTGCAGGTGAGCCGGGTAAAGTAATGAAGGCGAGTGGTCACCGTATTCCACTCAAACAGGAATTCAGTTTAGTGGCACGTGCCGCCCGTACCCGGCGTGGGGTGGTATCCAACAACGTTGCCGATGCCCCCGACTTTTTGCCAAACCCACTTTTGCCTGCTACCAAGTCCGAGTTGGCGATTCCGATGGTCGCTGGTGATGTTGTAATCGGGGTGCTCGACGTTCAAGACTCGGTTATCAATCGCTTTACGGACGAAGATGTCCGCGTGTTAACCACACTCGGTGACCAATTGGCCGTTGCTATCAACAACGTGCGCCAATTTGAAGCGACACAACGTCGTTTGAAGGACGCCCAAGCCGTCAATATCATCAACGAATTCCTACGCTCCACGTTAAATGACGAAGAAGCCCTCGAAAACGTACTGCGGGTCATGATCGAAATACTTGGCTCGGACAACAGCCTCTATTCGGCTTACAATCGTGAGCGACGGCTGTGGCAGGGTGTGGTGGGTGCTGGTACCGGGATGACCACCCAGTTGGCAAAGAGTTTCCAAGACCCCGCCGAATCCTATCCACATGGGTTAGAGGCCATCGAAAAACGCAAAGTCGTCACGGTGAACAATGCCCGTACCTATCCGAATTTCCCCGTGACCATTTTGGAGGCTCTTGGTGTCAAATCGGTTATGGTCATTCCACTGGTTATCGGCAATGCAGCTATCGGCGTGATCTTCCTCAACTACAATACTAACCTGCACTTCTTCACGGATGAGGAAGTCCTACTGGCCGAAAATATCGCAAACCAACTGTCCTTGAGTTTGGAACGGCGCGAGGCTGAAGCCCAAAATCAGTTGATTTACGATACGGGACGTGCCTTGATTGCTTCTCGCAACGTACAAGAGCTATTAGAGGCATTTGCCCGCCCCATCCTCAAGAATCATCCCGGAAGCTCCAGCCTGCTCTATTTTGACAACAAAAATCCGCAATTCCTTGATTTGGTGGCCTCTTTCAGCAATTCGGAACAATCAACCGCCCTTCCTATAGGAACGCGACTCAACCTAGCAGATCTTGGCGCGAACACAACCAATACCAATGCAACGCAGCTTATATCGGATATCACCGATCCAAACTTTGGTTTTTCCTCAGACTACATTGAAGCGCTGAAATCATTGAATACCCATGCGTATGCGAGTATTCCCCTCAGTTCAGGCCAACGCAGCATCGGGATTATTTCGCTGGCATGGCCTGAATATCACAGTTTCTCACAGCAAGAAATTCTCTACTACGACGTGTTTCAATCTCAATTGAGCGCGTTGGTTGAGGTGCGTCGCTTGTTTGAAGAAACGCAACGCACCGCCCGCCAGTTGAATACTGTGTTGGGCGCAGTGCCCGTTATTCTGTTCTCATATGACCAAAATGGCATACTCACACTATATGAAGGCTCTGGTGTTCAGCAACAGGGCTTCGCACCGGGCCAATTGGTTGGGACATCCGTGTTCGATCTCTACAAGGATAATCCTGCTGCTACGGAAGCCGTTCAACGATCACTGCAAGGTGAGGCATTTGTCGCTACTATTGAAGCGGGAGACACAATTTTTGAAACCCGCTATGCTCCCATTTATGATGAACAGGGTGCGCTGGTGGGTACGATTGGTCTGGCGATTGACACCACTGAGCGTGAGCGGTTGCTGCTCGAAATTGAGCGTAACGCCACCCTCCTCCGTAGTGTGTTGGACACCACACCCGACTGGATTTTTGTGAAGGATCGTCACTATCGCTTCATTTTGGTCAACGAAGGGTTTGCGAAGGATCTAGGTAAGACGATTGAGGAAGTTACCGGGAATGATGATGCCGGAATTGGCGTTCCCGAAGAGTTGATTTATGGTAATCCAGATAAAGGTATTCGTGGTTTCCGCGCCGATGACGACTATGTATTGACAACTGGGCAAGCCATTCATAATCCATACGACGTGGTCATCTTTGCTGATGGCACGACTCATATTATGGATACCCAGAAATTAGCGCTGCTGGACGAAAATGATCAGCCCTTTGCGGTACTCGGTTTCTCCCGCGATATTACACAGCGTATCCGTACTCAACAACGGGAGCAATTGGCGACTGAATTAGGTCAGCAATTGGCAGCCTTGCTCAGTACAGAAGACTTGTTCACCCAAACAGTCACCAGTCTGAGCGAAATGTTAGGTTACTATCATGTCCACATTTACACCTACGAACCTGAGACGGACAGCTTGGTAGTAGCGGAAGGGCTGGGTGAAGCCGGGGCGTTTATGAAGAGTGAGCGCCATCGCATTGGAATGGATGCGGAACGCAGCTTAGTGGCTCGTTCGGCACGTACCCTTGAGCCAATTATCGTCAATGACGTACACGAAGATCCAAATTTCCTGCCCAACCCGCTGCTGCCCTATACCCAAAGTGAAGTGGCAATTCCACTGTATCAAGGCCAATCGTTGATTGGGGTTTTGGATGTGCAGCACAACCAGCCCAATGCCTTCAACCCTGAAGAAGTTGCCACGCTCTTGATTATTGCGAACCAATTGAGTGTGTCTATCTCGAATGTGCGCCAGTTTGAACGTGCTGAAAAACGTGGTAACGAACTTGAAGTGGTGTCCGATCTGAGCGCAATTGCTACCACGATCTTGGATCAAACCGAACTGCTGCAAACGGTGGCTGACCTGACCAAAGAAAGCTTCGATCTCTATCACGCTCACGTCTATCTTTTAGATGATGACCGCCAATACCTGCAATTGGCCGCAGGTGCTGGGGAAGTCGGTCGTATCATGGTGACCGAACGCCGCAGAATTGCGTTACACCACCCGCATAGTTTGGTGGCCCTTGCTGCCCGAAATGCTGAAGGTGTGATTTCCAATGATGTAACTGAGAGCGCCGACTTTTTGCCCAATCCATTGCTGCCCGATACACGCTCTGAAATGGCAATCCCCATGATGGTTGCTGGTGAAGTGATCGGGGTGCTAGATGTGCAATCTGCCGAAATCAACCGCTTCACGAACGAAGACCTCAATATTCAAACCGCGTTGGCCTCCCAATTGGCAGTTGCTGTGACCAACGCTCGTGCATTTGAAGAACGCCGTCGTGCTGAGGCATCGCTAGCGAAACGCGCGGCTGAAATTGAGGCCGTGGCACAGGTAGGTATCGCGGCCAGTACGATCTTGGATGTGAACCAATTGCTATCCACTGTGTCTAATTTGGCAAAGCAGCGATTCAACCTTTACCATGCCCACATCTACTTGCTAGATGAAGCTACCCAAAATCTTGTATTGGCGGCTGGTGCTGGCGATGTCGGCAAACGCATGGTGGCAGAAGGCCGTACTATTTCACTCAATCAATCAACCAGTCTTGTTGCCCGGGCTGCTCGCAGTGCCGAAGCAGTTATTGCGAACGACGTGATTCTTAATGAAGACTTTTTGCCCAATCCTCTGCTCCCCGATACACGTTCCGAGATGGCCCTGCCAATGATCGTCGGCGGTCAGGTCATCGGCGTGTTGGATGTTCAAAGCGATCAGCTTGATTACTTCAGCCAAGACGACGTGCAGGTGCAGTCTACACTGGCCTCTCAATTGGCAGTCGCAGTGGCAAATGCGCGAGCCTTCCAAAGTGCAGATGAGCGTGCAAAAGAATTGGCGCTGGTAAACGAACTGGGTGTCGGAATTACCTCGATCCTAGACCCGGAGCAGTTGATTACCCAAGTCGCTGAGGAGATGGCCCGCTCCTTCGATCTGTATCATATCCACATTTTTGTGGCGGATGAGATGGGGCAGGAATTGACACTCGCAGCGACTCATGGCCGTACCACTAGCCAATATACCCGCGAGGGGTATAAGATTCGGCTCGATGAAGAAATGAGTCTCGTCACCCGGGCTGCCATTGAACGCCGCAGCATGATTGCGAACAATGTCCGTGAAGAACCCTACTTCCTTTCTAGCCCTTTCCTGCCAGAGACGCGCTCCGAGATTTGCTTGCCGATGATCGTCGGTGATCAACTGATCGGTGTTATTGACATTCAATCAGATGTCCTAAATCGCTTCAAAGATCAGGACGTGCTGATCTTAGCAACACTGGCTTCCCAGATCGCAACCGCCATTTCGAATGCACGTGCCTTCCAAAACGTGGAAGCGGCCCGTGCCGAAGTTAGCCGTATCTTTAACCTCTCGGCAGACATGATTGGTAGCGCTGGGTTTGATGGTTACTTCCGCAGCCTGAATCCCGCGTGGACGAGAACTTTGGGTTGGTCTACCGAAGAATTGTTCAGCAAACCATATATGGAGTTTGTCCATCCTGAAGACCGTGAGCGAACACAGGATGGATACGCTTCCGAATTGGAGCGAGGCACCCCCACGATTTCCTTTGAAAATCGCTATCAATGCAAAGATGGTTCGTATAAATGGATTTCGTGGAATGCCATTCCAATTTTGGATGAGCAAACCACCTATTTTGTGGCCCGCGATGTTACCGAACAGAAAGTTGCGGAACGTCGTGAGCGTCTGGCAAATGAACTCGGTCAGCAGTTGAGTGCCTTGCTCCAAGAAGAAGCCCTGCTCAAGGAAACGGTCGAGCAGTTGACCCAAGCGTTTGGGTACTATCACACCCAGATCTACCTTGTGGATGAGGAAGGCAAGCGCCTTGTTCTCCGCGAAGGTGTGGGGCGTGCGGGTGAGATTATGAAGCAACAGCAGCACAGTATCCCCTTACGGGCCGAACGCAGTTTGGTGGCACGGGCTGGTCGAACTATGCAACCAGTGGTCGCAGAAGACGTGGCCCTCGACCCGAACTATTTGCCCAACCCGCTGCTCCCCTATACCCGTGCTGAAGTTGCCATTCCGGTATTCGCTGGGGATCGCCTGATGGGGGTTTTGGACGTACAGCATAACACCCCCGGTTTCTTTGATCCGGGGCAAGTACGTACACTGCTCGTGGTCGCAAGCCAATTGGCCGTTGCACTCTCGAACGCACAACTCTACGCCGAGCAGTTGCGGGCGACTGAGCAATTGCGTGAACTTGACCGCCTAAAGAACGAATTCTTGGCAAGTATGAGCCATGAACTTCGCACCCCGCTAAACTCGATTATTGGGTATGCCGAAGTCATTTTGGACGGATTAGACGGGCCACTAAATGATGAAATGGAAGAGGACGTTCATTCCATTCACCAAAGCGGTAAACTCCTGTTGAGCCTCATCAATGACATCCTCGACCTTGCCAAGATTGAAGCTGGTCAGATGGAATTGGAATATGAGCCAGTGGATATTCCGTCATTCTTGGCAAAGGCTGTGGAAAGCTCACAGATTTTGGTTAAGGATAAGCCCGTCGAGATGCGCTCTGAAGTCACTCGTGAAGTGAGTGAACTCGATCAATTTGAAGCTGACCCCATTCGTTTGCAGCAAATTGTCAACAACCTGCTGTCCAACGCCGCCAAGTTTACCGAACAAGGCTCAATTACCGCCAAAGCACGGCTTGAAAACGGCTCCGTGATCATCTCAGTAGCGGACACGGGAATGGGGATTCCTCAGGAGAAACTCAATATCATTTTTGAGCGTTTCCGTCAGGCCGACCAATCCTCGACTCGTCGCGCTGGTGGTACGGGCCTCGGGCTTGCCATCACGCGCCAACTGATTGAGATGCACGGTGGCGATATTTGGGTCGAAAGTGAACTGGGTAAAGGTACAACCTTTAGCTTCAGCATCCCGCTGGAACGACGGAAGGAACCCGCTGGCGATTAAGCCTAGCAATCAATTGCCTATAATTTAATTTTTCAGGGCAGGCAGTATAACACCTGCCCTCTTTATTTCTCAGCCCAATTCATGCCGATTCAAAAGCTGCTCTAATAAATCATTGTCCAGCGGTGGATTTTGTTTGGCTTTGCCGATGGGGTCGTGTACTGTATCTTGCCCCAACAGCGCACAACCGACATTTAAATTGGCATGACTCAATACTTCAAGATCATACCCTCCCTCGGTCACAAAGATAATCCGTCCTTCGCACAACACCTGTGCCGTTTGAATCAGCCAGCGGGTCATATTGGCAAACATCGGCAGGGATAACTGCAAATTTGCCAATGGGTCACGCCAATGGGCATCAAATCCAGCCGAGATTAACATAAGCTCTGGTTGAAAACGGGCCAACGCAGGCAAAACCAAGCGTTGATAAAGGGTTTCAAAAGCCGCGTCGCCCATACCTGCGGGCAGAGGAATGTTCATCGTAAAACCGTGTCCCGCGCCACTGCCGATGTCAAGAAGACTGCCGGAACCGGGATAGAGCGGCGATTGATGCGAGGAAATGAAATAAACGGAGGGGTCTTCGTAAAAAGCATCTTGGGTGCCATTGCCGTGATGTACATCAAAATCCACAATAGCAACCCGCTTAAGATCAAACTTCGCTTGGGCATATCGCGCCGCAATCGCAATGTTGTTCAGCAAACAGAACCCCATACCGCGTGTCGGGGTGGCATGATGACCGGGAGGCCGAATCGCTGCATAGCCGTTATCGGCCCGTTTTTTCATCACGGCATCCACTACATTGAGTAATCCCCCGACGCCAATTCGCGCCAGTTCATAGGACTCTGGCAGCACATAGGTATCGGGATCAAGCCCCACCGTGCGTTCCTGCGAGGCAATCCATTGCAACACATCCAAATACTCAGTTGTGTGGACGCGCTGAATTTCTTCGGATGTGGCTTCGCGGGGGTCAATCAACATAAAATCTTGGATAATGCCCGATTCTTCCAGTCGTTTCTGGATGGCCGTCAAGCGTCCGGCATGTTCAGGGTGTCCGGGTAGGGTATGTTGAGCAAAACGTGTGTCGGTAAAAAATGCGGTGGTCATAGGGTGGGTGTCCAGAAAACAAAAAACTCGCCGTTGAAGCGAGTGTACATCAATTTTCAATTTATTGAGAGTGGCGACGACTGGATTTGAACCAGTAACCAACGGCTTATGAGTCCGCTGCTCTGCCATTGAGCTACGTCGCCAGTATATTTAATATTATAGCGGAGGGGATGGGGGTGTCAATGCCTCGCTTTTGTCGAGTGACCTAATTCATTATACTTGGGGGAATTTTGTTTTTTGAGGCATAGGACAAAAAAATCGTGCGACATATTTTACTGGGAATAATTTTGATTTTCGTTAGCTCGTTGGCCTGCTCACTTTCCACGTCCAAAGACGATCAAGAGACCGATGTTGAGCCAGCCAGCACCGACAATTGGGTCAGCTTCCAAGCCCCCAATGTCAGCATTGGCGCACCTCCCAACGATTGGTTATTGGTGCCAACCGTACAAGGTGAGATTGACGCGCTATTCACCCAACTAAACACCTCTGATACGTCTGTCGCCAATGTGTTTTTGGCTTTGTCAGGGGTGGCAACAAGCAATGGCTATCATCTGATTTTGATGAAACGCGATGGGACAGCATGGGCAACCGTCTATTCTGAACCATTGCCGTCTACCTATGAGGTTTTTTTAACCACCACTAAAGAGGATTGGGAGCGTCGGGGTATCCCGATTTTGAGCGAGCGCGAAGTGAATTTACCAATGGGCAAGGCTGTTCGACGCGAATTCGAACTTCCGGTTGGTCAAGCGACACGCTGGCAAGACAGTTCTTCAACAGCGAGTCAGGCGCTTGACCGACAATATCAATATCTCCTCGCAATCGGCACAGAGGTTTATACCTTGACTTTTGATGCACAAGCAGCTGACTTTAATGACTATAAAGCCATTTTTCAGGCAATGGCATTTTCTTTTTCGGTTAGTTGAAAGTGCCTTTCACAGATTGATTTCACTTGTGTTAGATATACCACCCCACCTACAATGAATGCTGCAAGTTAACCTTTACGCTACATTCAGAAAGAGATAAGGCGTGAAATCCAAATTGATGTTTCGACTGATCTGCTTGAGTTTGTTATTAGTAATGGCCTTGCCTTCGGCTGTTTGGGCCTCTGAAAATTATCCGATCCATTCACGCCCCACTCAAGATGGGGGCAATACGCTAACCTATGGAACTGAAGTGACGGGTGAAATCACTACTGAAGCCTTCGAGCAACTTTGGACATTAGAAGCGCCATCGGCAGACCGGATTGGGGTAGTGGTTGAACGTACCGGAGGCAATCTCGTGCCAATGGTGTCTATCCTCGATGCCTCGGGCACGGAAGTAGCCTATAGCTACGGCCCGAATGACACTCAGTCGGGTTCTCAGATTGACAGTTTCACTCTCCCCACCGCCGGAAGCTATCAGGTGCGTGTTTTTCGCCAATATGAGGACTCTGGGACAACGACTGGCACCTATTCGCTCAATGTCAGTCTATTTGCCACCGCAGAAGATTTTGCCAATAATGTGACCCCTGTTGGTGAAGTCACCTATGATACCCCAGTACAAGGTAATGTGACCCCTAATCGCTGGCGCAATGTTTATACCCTGCAAGCGGGTGGGGCCGATGTGATCGGTGTACGGGTCGAACGTACCAGCGGCACGTATGTCCCCTATGTCGAGGTGCTGGATGCCAATGGGGGAGTGCTGTCCGGTGGTTATGGCTACAACAATGATGCGTATGATGCCGCCGTCATTCAAGAAACGGAGCTACCGGGGCCGGGGCAATATAGTGTGGTCGTCAGCCGCAATAATGGATTTGATGGCTTGACAGTGGGTGGATATAGCCTGACGGTCACTTTGCTTGGCTCTGGTGAGGATAATCCGATTTTGTCGGGCAACACCCCCGGCACAATCACCTACAATGAACCCGTCTCCGGGGAATTGACCAATGCCATTTGGTATCAAGATTGGGTACTCACGCCAGCTTCAACCGATCGCGTGTCCATCACCATGACCCGTACCAGCGGGAATCTCATCCCTCGTTTTGTTATTCTAGGTGGCAGCGGTCAAGAACTGTACACGGCCTATGAAGATTATTCCTATGCCCAAGCAACCATCGAAAACTATGCTTTTGATGTGGCGGGGACGTTCACGGTGCGTGTCTTCCGTGCCGATGAAAAATTTGGCTCAACTACTGGTGGTTATGAATTAGCAGTGACCTTGCAAGGCGCAGGTGAAGACAGCGAAACTATGCAGGGTTTCACTGGAGCGATTTCGAAAGGTACACCCGTCACAGGCTCGGTGACCAATGCACGTTGGGCCGATGCTTGGACATATGAAGGCCTCAGCGGTGAAGTTATTGATGTCACGGTTGAACGTACCAGCGGCACTTTGATTCCTCTGTTGGAAATCCGTGATGCCAATGGTCAAACCATCACTTCAGCCTATGTTGAGGATACAGGAGATCGGGCCGCGATTACTCGTTTCACTGTCCCCAATAATGGGCAGTATCGGATCGTCGTGGTGCGTAATTCTGAGCAATCTGGTTACACCACAGGCGAGTACAGCCTGACCATTACGGATTCTGTCGTACAATAGCCAAGACCGATAAAAAGCGGTATTCTCATAGGGGCAACATCTGCCCCTATTTGTTTTTTTAGCACCACATGGAACCATGCTCCCAACTCGACTCGAAATCAAAAATTTCCTTGCCTATCGTACCCCCGCCCCCATCTTATTTGATGGGATTCATTTGGCTTGCCTATGTGGGCCAAACGGCGCGGGTAAATCTTCTTTGTTAGACGCCATCACATGGGTACTGTGGGGCAAAGCACGTGGACGCTCCGACGATGATCTCATCCATCTGGGCCAAGAGGAAATGCAGGTCACGCTCGAATTTTTGCAGGGGGATACGCGCTATCGGGTCACGCGCAAACGCCGTTTGGGGGGAATGCGGAAAGATGGCTCACGCGGGACAGGCACCTCCTCCCTTGACCTATTTGGCTGGGATGTTGAAGGCAATACCTATCGAGTCATCAATGAGCCATCCATGCGCCAGACCGAAAAGAAAATTGTGGATTTGCTGCACTTGGATTATGAGACGTTTGTGAACTCGGCTTTTGTGCAGCAGGGCAAAGCCGACGCCTTTACCACTAAGACCCCCGCCGAACGCAAACGCATCCTAGCCGAGATTTTGGGCCTCAATCAATGGGAGATGCTGGAAGACAAGGTCAAAAAGCGCCTGCAAGACCTCAATACCGAATTCAACACCATCCAGATGCAATTGGCCGATATGGAACGGGAAATCGCGCAGGAACCGAGGATTATTCAAGAATATGAATTGGCGGATGCTCAACTAGAAGACCTACGCGAAAAAGTGCGCGAAGCCGAAGATCGGTTTATGGAATTATCGGGGGCGGATGCTGAATTCACGGCAGCCCGCTCCGAAAAACGAGCCGTTGAACATCAAATGGAAGAGCGGCGACGTAATATTGCCGAGGCCGATGATGCCATCCGCCGTTCTGAGGAGCGTTTACAGCATTACGAAAGCATTCTGTCTCAACGGGATGAAATTGAACAAGGCTATACCCGCCTAAATGAAATCCGCGAAGCCAACCAAGCCCTCAGTGATGCGCTGCGTGTTCAACACGATATTGAGCAACGTATCAGCGAACTAACCCTACAAATTCAGCAGGCTCGCCAGCAAATTGAACTTGAAATCACCTCGGTCGAGACCTCCATCACGGAAGCACAGCGCACGGTTGAAACAGGTAATGAGGTTTCCGCCGAATTAGAGAATGTTTTTGGCGAAATTTATCTCCTTGAACAATCCGAAAACAGCCGCGACCAAATCCAGCAGGAAATCAGCGCTCTAAAGGAAGAACAGGCCGGGCTTGGCGTAGAGAACAAAACGTTGCGTACCGAGATGAACGACATCAAAGAGCGTATCGAGATTATTGAACACACCACCGAAGCACTTTGCCCGTTATGCCGTCAGCCGTTGGATGAAACCCACCGCCTGCATCTGCTGGAAGATTTGCAGCAAGAGGGCAAAGAGAAGGGTGATTTGTTCCGCGCCAACGATGCCCGCATGAAGGAAATTCGGGACGATATTGATGAGAGGCAGCGTTCGATCCAAGAAATTACCCAGATGGTGGCCCAACTACCCTTTCTGCGGAATAAGCGCGGCAGCCTTGAACAGCAAAACCGCGATGCAGAACTGGCAAATTTGAGGGTGCAGGAATATCAAGGCGTCTTAGAAAAATTACAGACCCGTCTTGCCAATCAGGATTACGCCCATGAACTGCAATCGCAACTTACGGAGGCTCAAGCCGAGCGGGATAATCTGGCGTATGACCGCGACACCCATGACGATGTGCGTGCCATGTTAGATGAGTTGCAGGGCTATGAAAAACGCGCCACCGAGTTGGAATCGGCCTTACAAAGTATCCCATTGATTGAAGACAGCCTACGTGATGCCCAAGAACGCAAAAATCGCTGGCAGGAGTGGCTGGCCCTTGATGAAGAACGCTTGCAAGGTATTGAAGAAAACTTGGTGACGTTACAGACCCGTTTGGATGAAATGCACCGCCGCGAAAAACTTTGGAAGCAACTTCGCACCGAAGAACGCAATGCGATTGAAAAGCGCACCGGCCTAAAGCAGCGCCTTGCTTCGATTGATGACCTGCGCGAACGCCAAAAAACCCTCACCCAGCGCCAAACCCACTTGAGTGAACAACGCGGTGTCTATGAGCAGTTGCGCAATGCCTTTGGTAAAAATGGTATCCCCGCTATGATTATCGAGGCCGCCATTCCCGAACTCGAAGAATCCACCAATCAACTGCTGCATCGCATGACGGATGGTCGGATGACGGTGCGTTTCGATACCCAACGTGAGAAAAAGACAGGCGGGGTTGCCGAAACCTTTGATATTTGGATTGGCGACGAACTGGGTCAGCGCGATTATAGTCTGTACAGCGGTGGGGAAGCCTTCCGTGTCAATTTTGCACTGCGGGTTGCCATCAGCCAGTTATTGGCACGACGGGCGGGGGCACAGCTTCGTACCCTATTTATTGATGAAGGATTCGGCGCGTTGGATGATGTAGGCCGTGAACGCTTGGTCGAGGCGATTACCGCCATTCAAGATGATTTCGATTTGGTGCTGGTCATCACCCATATTGAGGAATTAAAAGAGGCGTTCCCCGTGCGCTTGGAGATCGAAAAATCACCGCAGGGCAGTCGGATACGCCTCGGTCTGTAAACGACCCTATTTCTCTTGGGCCAGTTTTTCCATGCGGGCTATTTCCTGCTGAACCAATTCACGCCGCAGAATCTTGCCAACGGCGGTACGTGGGAGGGCCTCCAAAAATTCAAAGCGCGACGGGATTTCATAACGGGCCAATTTTTGCGCGGCGAATTCCATCAACTCCTCTTCTGTGACGCTCATCCCCGGTTTGACCACGACCCACGCTTTCAAGGCTTCTTGTCCCACTTTTTCGGGATGGGGGATGACCCCGACAGCGACTTCGGCAACTGCGGGATGGGCGTTTAATACCTGATCCACTTGATTGGGATACACATTAAACCCACCAATCAGCGCCATGTCTTTTTTACGATCCACGATGTAAAAATAGCCATCGTCGTCCATGTATCCTAAGTCGCCCGTCAGCAACCAGCGCCGTCCGGTTTCGTCTTTAATAATTACATTTTGGGTTTCGGTTGGGCGCTCATGATAATGCGACATCAACTGTGGGCCGCTGATGGCAATCTCGCCAATTTCCCCCACCCCCAGTTCACGGTGAGGATCACCCGCATCTACAATTTTTGAGATGGTATCCGGTAGAGGTAGCCCAACTGAGCCGACCTTGCCGCCGCTTTGTAAGGGGTTGACATGGGTGGCGGTAGGGGCTTCGCTCATACCATAGCCCTCGGTCAATTTGCCCCCCGTCAATTTTTCAAAGGTTTCTTTAGTGGGGCGAGGCAGCGGCGCAGAACCGCTCAGGCAGTGTTTAATCGAGGACACCTTATATTTGCCAGAGGCCGCCTCGGGATGGGCGTTGATAGCGTTATAGAGAGCGGGTACGCCATGAAAAATCTCCGGCTCATAGGTGGTGATGGTATCCAGCATATCATCAATATCGCGGGCGTTGGGCACGATAATCATCGTACCGCGTGTGGTCACGGCTGTCGCAATCACCGAAATCATGCCAAAAACATGATAGAACGGAATCGCCGCCAGCATCTTGACTCCCGGCGCGGCGGGTTCAGTGCCGACCAAAACCGCATTTTGCTGCAAGGTATTGGCGACGATCGCGCTGTGGTTGCTGACCGCTGCCTTGCTTGGGCCAGTCGTACCGCCTGTGTACTGGAAAATTGCCGGGTCGTCTTTGGTGGGGCGGATTTTTGGCTGCTGGCCTGCATATTTTTTCAATAAATCAGGTAGGGCATGGTCGCCGGGTTGAATCTCCACGCGATGCCCTCCCTTTTTCTCTTTGGCAATTCCAAATAAAAAGGCCGCAGCAGGTGGAAACCCCTCTTTGATATTGGTGACAATAACCTGTTTCAGCGGCGTTTGGGCACGAATCTGGCGGACGGCATTATAGAACAGGCTGAGGGTGACAATGGCCTTGCATCCGCTGTCTTGAATCATTTCTGCCAAACGTGCCGGGGGATAGGTCGGGTTCAGCCCTACCGCGATCATGCCCGCTCCCAATGTGGCGAACCACGCGATTACAAAGGCTGGACAGTTGGGCATCAGCAGCGCGACCCGATCCCCTTTTTGTAGCCCCAAATCATATAAGGCCGCCCCCAGTGCGTCGGCATGTTGTTTCAATTGGGCATAGGTCATGGCTTGACCTATCCGACCCACCACAGGCAGTACCGCCGAGGTGATGGTAACAGGTGTATTGGGGGCGCTTTCGGCGGCGCGGGTCAGAATATCAGCGACTGTCCAATCGGGATAAGGTTCAAGGGTTTGGGGCACATGGGGATCGTAATGTTTTAACCAGCGTTTTTCAGCGGCTACCGAACTCATTTAATTTTGCTCCTAAACTCTAATTTGGTCTCAAAAACTCGCATTTTTATAATAGCATTATTCGGCGGAGATCGTTTTGCTGTAGACCCGTTCCTCCGCCATAATTTCCATGCCTGCCTTGTGATACAGATGCTGCCCAGCGATATTGTCATGGGTAGTAATCAACATAGCCTGTGCTGCGTCGTGTGCCTTTAAATGCTGCAATCCCGTTCGCATGAGGGCCAATCCCAATCCCTGCCCCTGATAATCCGCATGGGTTTCGACGTAATCAATCCAGCCAATTTGCTGTCGACTGCGGAACCATTCTTCGCGGCTAAAGGAACATTCCAGATAGGCCACCATTTTGCCGACGGGATTTTTGATGACCAAATGCTGATACTGTGGGTGATAAATCAGTTCCTTTTGGTGTTCTAGCATCACCGCCGCAAATCCATACAGGGCTTGATATTCCGCCAATTCACTTTCAATCAGCGGTTCGATTTCATATCCGATAGGCAGCACAGGTGCTTCGATAGGTTTTTCCAGCCCACACCCCATATAAACATTGTACCCATTTTGCATAAGGGTAAACCCCCGGCTTTCCAGCAGGGTGATGTCTTGATCGGTATCCTGCTCAAAAGGGGCTACCCCAACCGTCAAAGCCGTATGACGCTCACGGGCAATTTCTGTTAATCGTTGGCTCGACCAATTGAGTATCGCTTCGGCAATTTCGGTGCGGTTTTGGGTAGGGTGGATGACTCGCTCTAAACCATAGGCGGTGCCTTCGGCGGTACGTTTGGAAAGCATAGCAAAGCCGATAATCTTCCCCGGCTCATCTTCCCATAGCGTAGCATCTCGCTCATCCCACAAGCGAGAACTCATCAGCAGTTTTAAACGCCACACCGTCGGATAGCGGTTTACATACCCTGCCCCGCGATAGGTAATCAACAGATGGAGTACCCGTTCAAGGTCATTTTCCTGATAGGGGCGTTGACGTATCATGCGTTGTCCTCCATCGTGCATAGGCGTGCGTAGGCCGTCACGCCCCATCGGGAAAATAGTTAGATGATCTCACGCTCGTGATAGATGCCAAAAACCTCGCGCATCACATCCATTGTTTCTTGTAAGGTGGCATAGGCTCGCGCACATTCAATCAGATAGGGCATGGTGTTTTCCGAACCCAAACATGCCTGCCGCAAATTATCAAGCGTTTGGCGCACCCGTTCGTTATCGCGGGTCTCACGTAACTGCTTTAGGCGATTGACTTGCCGTTCATATCCCTGTGGATCCATTTCCAAAATCGGGATACGCAGTTCGGCGTCGGGGTCAGCGTATTCATTTACCCCCACGATAATGCGCTCTTTACGATCCATTTCGCGGGCATGGCGGAAGGCAGAGTCAGCAATTTCCTGTTGGATATACCCAGCCTCAATCGCGGGCAGCACTCCGCCAAATTCCTCAATACGCCGGAAGTATTCGTAAACTTCGGCTTCCATATCGTTGGTGAGCTTTTCCACAAAATACGAGCCGCCGAGGGGGTCAATCGTGTTAGCCGCCCCAGTCTCATGCGCGATGATTTGCTGCGTGCGGAGGGCAATAGTCACAGCGTGTTCGGAGGGCAGTGCCAGCGCCTCGTCCATGCTGTTGGTGTGCAGCGATTGTGCTCCACCTAACACAGCGGCAAGGGCCTGCATTGCCACCCGCGCTACATTGATTTCAGGCTGTTGGGCGGTCAATGAAACACCTGCGGTCTGGCAGTGGAAACGGCACAACCACGAACGGGGGTCTTTTGCGCTGAACGTCTCACGCATTTCCCGCGCCCAAATGCGACGGGCCGCCCGCAGCTTGGCGATTTCTTCAAAAAAGTCGTTATGCACATTAAAGAAATACGACAAACGCGGCGCGAATTCATCAATATCCAGCCCACGCTTGAGCGCCCATTTGACATATTCGATGCCATCCGCCAATGTGAACGCCAATTCTTGGGCAGCCGTGCTACCTGCTTCACGAATGTGATAGCCACTGATGCTGACGCTGTTCCATTGCGGCAGATGGCGGGTCGCAAATTCAATTGTATCGGTCACTAACCGCATCGAGGGTTCGGGCGGGAAGATGTATTCCTTTTGGGCGGTAAATTCTTTGAGAATATCGTTTTGCAGTGTGCCACGCAGCTTATCCATCGAGACGCCTTGTTTTTCGGCGGTGACGATGTAATAGGCCCAGATGACGGCGGCTGGGCTGTTGATGGTCATCGAGGTTGAGACCTGATCCAGCGGAATCCCATCAAACAGAATTTCCATATCCTTCAATGATGAAACCGCCACCCCGCATTTGCCAAATTCACCCAACGACTCCGGTGCGTCGGTGTCATAGCCCATCAGGGTTGGCAAATCGAAGGCCACGCTGAGACCCATATTGCCCTGTTCCAACAGATATTTAAAGCGCGAGTTGGTTTCTTCGGCAGTGCCAAACCCGGCAAACATCCGCATCGTCCACAATTTACCCCGATGTCCGGTGGCGTGGATACCGCGTGTAAAGGGATATTCCCCCGGCAGGCCCAGATCACGCATGTAGTCGAGTTCGCTGACATCGAGCGGCGTATACAGACGTTCAATCGGGCGGCTGCTTTCGGTGATGAAGGTGTCACGCCGTTCGGGGGCTTTTGCCAACGTCTTATTTAACGTAGTGGCTTCCCATCGCTCGGCCTGATTTTGCAATGCGTCTAAAAACGACGAATCAAACATGCGTCAATGGCTCCTAAACTCAAATTTCCGCTTCGATTCGGGGGGATTATAACATAGGAAATCGGGTATGATTGGAGGGGCATTTTTTTATTCTGGCATCGGTTGGGAGAGTAGACAACATGCGGGCGGTAGTCCAGCGGGTCACCAAAGGATCGGTGACGGTTGAGGGTCAGATTACAGGGGCGGTTGAACAGGGCTTTGTGATTTTGCTCGGGGTCAAAAATGGTGATACCGAAGCCGAAGCCCGTTGGTTAGCCAACAAAGTCGCGGGCCTGCGTGTATTTGATGATGACGAAGGTAAAATGAATCGCTCCTTGTTGGATGTCGGCGGGGGGGCACTGGTCGTTTCGCAATTTACCCTCTACGCCGATGCCCGTCGCGGCAAACGCCCCGGTTTTACCGACGCGGCCCCACCAGAAATCGCCGAGCCGCTGGTCAATCGTTTTGTGGAATTATTACGGGAATTTGGAGTGCAGCGTGTCGAAACAGGCATTTTCCGTGCCATGATGTTGGTCGAGATTCATAACGATGGCCCGGTCACCATTTTGCTAGAACGGGATGCCGGGGAAAAAGGGGGAGCATAATGTCAAACTTAGCCTTACAAATTCCCCTGCCGCCGCCTGAATATCGCCATAATGTTGGGGCAGTTGATCCTAAACGCTACGAGAATCCGAGCGGGGACTTGATCTATCCCACCATCGCGTCACGTTACTATCGTAAGTTTTTCGATTTTGGCTGCGGCTGTGGACGGGTAGCACGTCAGTTGGCCCTCCAAAAAATCCAGCCCGAAGCCTATCTCGGCATTGATCTCCATGCGGGTATGATCCAATGGTGTCAGGAAAATATCACGCCGCATGTACCGCAATTCAGCTTTTTACATCATGATGTGTTTTATATTGGCTGGAACAAAGAATCGCCTAACAAGGTGCTGCCCTTTCCGGTGGATACCCAAGATTTTACCTTTGTGAATGCCATCAGTGTTTTTACGCACCTCGAACAGGACTCAGCGGTGTTCTATTTGTCAGAGGTCAATCGTATTTTGGCTAATGATGGCATTTTTCATGCGACATGGTTCTTGTTTGACAAAGCTGATTTTCCAATGATGCAGGATTTCCAGAATGCGCTTTACATCAATATTGCCGACCCGGTGAATGCGGTGATTTTTGACAGGGCATGGGTAGTGAATGAGGCGCAAAAGAATAACCTAAAAATCATTGCAATCGAGCCGCCTATGATGCGTGGCGGGCAATGGGTGTTGACGATGGCCCGTCCAAGTCACCCCTCTCCTGCCAAAACGATTCCGGCGGTGAATACGACTTCCGGCAAGTCCGCAAGTTGGGTAAAGCGGCTTGGTTTAAAACTTGTACGGGATGAATGACCCACTCAACCGCAAAATATTCGATTCCTCTATGCTTAGTGAGTTTGAACCTACGAATAGGTGTAGGGATACGCTAGAATAACAAAACAATTCGATTTTCATTCGAGTGAGCAAAAATCTACATGCGACGACATAACATCTATCCATTCACAGCCATTGTCGGTCAAGAACCTATGAAACGGGCCTTAATCCTCAACGCCGTCAGCCCGACGATTGGGGGAGTCTTGATTCGTGGGGAACGTGGGACTGCTAAATCCACCGCAGTACGGGCGCTGGCGGCTCTTTTGCCCGATATTGAGGTTGTGGCTGAATCGCCGTTTAATGATGACCCCAAACGCCCTGACCAGTGGTCTGACCTCGTACATGAATGGAAAGAGGCCGGACGTGATATTCGCACAACTACCCGGCAGCGTCGATTGGTGGATTTGCCTGTCGGTGCTACCGAAGACCGCGTGGTCGGGACGCTTGATATTGAAAAAGCCATCAAACTAGGCGAGAAGCATTTTGAGCCGGGGGTCTTGGCTGCTGCCAATCGTGGTATTTTGTATGTGGACGAAGTAAACCTGCTGGACGATCACTTGGTTGACCTGCTACTTGACTCCGCCGCGATGGGCATTAATGTGGTCGAGCGTGAAGGCATTAGTTTCCAACATCCGGCCCGTTTCATCTTGATTGGCACGATGAACCCCGAAGAAGGCGAACTCCGCCCTCAACTGCTGGATCGTTTTGGTCTCTCAGTCGAAGTGCGCGGCCTTAACGACCCGCGTGAACGCCTCGCTATTTTGGAGCGCCATATCGAATTTGATAACGACGCCAATAAATTCTATCAAGTTTGGATGCCCTATGAGCAAGCCCTGTCTGATCGGATTGGCGCAGCGACTGAGATCGTGGAAGAAGTGGAATACTCCCGCGAAAATCTCTATACCATCGCCAACCTGACCAGCACTTTGCTGATTGACGGACATCGCGCTGACTTGGTGATCCTCAAGACCGCCCGTGCCAATGCCGCTTATGAAGGCCGCCGGAGCATCAATAACCACGACATTTTGTTGGCCGCCGAATTAGCCCTGCCACATCGTGTCAAGCGTGGGCCATTCTCGGATGCTGTCCTCAATATGGCGGAACTTGGTAATAAGCTCGACGAAATTTCCGCCGAATATGAGAACAATCCCGAAGCCCAAGCATCCACTGAAACTGGCGAAAACAACGCCACTAAAAAAAAAGTGAGTCGGTAGACGGGCAGAGCGGTGAGGAGGTTCAGGAAATGAGTGAAGCTGAACCCGCACCACAAAACGTCTTCGACACAGGCAGCAATTACTGGTGGGAGGGGGGCAAACAGGTCAAAACGGGTGAAGAATTTGTCGCCCGCAGCCTCGACACCCCCCTTGACCGCCTAACCCGCAAAACTTCCGGACGCCGCAGTCGCACCCATACCGATCGTAAACGGGGTCGTTACATCCAAGCCCGTCCTGCTGGCAATCGCACGGATGATGTGGCCTTTGATGCGACCCTGCGTGCCGCCGCACCATTCCAAATCGAGCGAACTGAAGAACGCGATACCAGCGATCTTGCCTATTCCATCCACATGGAAGACCTTCAACGTAAAGTCCGCGTGAAAAAATCAGCGAATCTCATTTTATTCGTCGTGGATGCGAGTTGGAGCATGGCGGTTGCCGAACGTATGAAAGCTACCAAAGGCGCGATTATGTCCCTACTAACCGATGCCTATCAACGGCGTGATCGGGTGGGCTTGATAGTCTTTCAAAAAGACCGCGCCTTAATCGTTCTACCTCCAACAAGTTCCGTCACGCTGGCAAAAAAGGCTTTAGTAGATATTCCAGTCGGTGGCAAAACGCCTCTTTCGGCAGGTCTGAAATTGGCTTATGAAATCATCCGCCAAGAACAGAGTCGCCATCCCGATGTCATGCCGATGATGATTTTGTTGACCGACGGCGCAGGCAATGTGGCGATGACTGATTTACCGCCACAAGAGGAAGCGCATCGTATCGCCGACCTGTTTGAAGAACATCATATCCGCAGCGTAACGATCAATATGGAACATGCCGCCTTCGATCAGGGCTTGGCACGGCGTTTGGCAGAGCGGCTGGGTGGCCCATGTTACACCCTAAGTGAACTCAAAGCCGAAATCTTGTATGAGACGGTGAAACAGGAGTTGAATACCCTATGACCACTAACCCAACGGATGCCGCCAAACAGTTCCGGCTCATTCTGATAGATCCCAATCAGGGGTTATGCAATGCGTTCCAGAAGCACTTTGAGGGTTTGCCTAACGTCGAAATTGTCAAAGGCTACTTTGAAGAATTGCCGGAATTTGATTGCATGGTCAGCGCCGCCAATTCGTTTGGACTGATGGATGGCGGGGTTGATCTGGCGATTTCACGTTTTTTTGGCTGGCAGTTGATGGATCGGGTACAAGCCAAGATTTTGGAAGAATTTCTGGGCGAACAGTCGGTGGGTACATCCATCATTGTAGAAACGGGTCATGATAAACACCCATTTTTAGCTCATACTCCAACCATGCGTGTCCCAATGGAAATCACTCACACCGATAATGTCTACAGGGCAATGTGGGCGATGTTCTTGGCGGTGCGACGGCACAATCAGGTCTCGGATAGGCCAATTAAGATCGTGGCTTGTCCGGGACTTGGAACAGGGGTAGGTCAAGTGCCCTATCCCGAAGCTGCCCGTCAAATGGCAATGGCCTATCGCAATTTTCATTTCCCACCACATCGGATTGACTGGCCCTATGCTTCCTTTCGTCAAGAGCAAATTCGCTTTGGCGGGGATTATGGGTTTCGGATTCCGCCGGAAACCAATCTTTAGGCGGGTCTATCCTTTAGTGGGATGAGGGTCAGTCCGATAAGGGCCACGCCAATTGCAGCCATCAACGCTAATTTTTGGAATGGCCCAAAACTTGACCCCTCCCGCAGCATATCCGCCAACACAATCGCAATTGCCCCTAAGACACCTCCTATCGCACAGGCAATTCCCATCACGCGCTTGGTGATGGTGAAATCTTCTGAGAGCACATGTTGAATCCATTTAGTCATGGCTTAAATCTCATTCCTTCACGGGATCGGATGGAGCATCCGGTTTGGGTGTTTCGTCAGATGGAACGCTGGTGCTGGGCAGTTCCGATAATGTTGTCGCACCGGTAGTGGGTCTAGTTACTGATTCTTCAACCTTTGCGGCGGGCTTGGTTTCGGCGACGCTTTCCGCGTCTGGTTCGGCATAGATGACCTGTGCCTCGCCAGTTGAAAACAAGCGACGTGGGCCTTTCGCTCGTAATCCCGGACGAGCCTGCAAAATATCTACTCGCTGCCATAATTCTGGCTTGGCATATAACCACCAATAGATTAGGACGGGGAATACCACATAGACAATCGGGGCCTCTTTGCCGGCGCCATTTTCATCCACTGGTGGTAGCGTGGTGATGTGCAGTGCCCAATAGCCGATGAGGAAAAATAGCGTCCCCATAATCAAGAGTGTGTAACTTCCGCGTTTCTCCAAAAGATAGGCCGCCATAAACAGCACGGGATATAACTCGATATAGTAAGTGGTAGCGACACGCGGCGCGATCAATAAAGAAGCACAGGTCGCCAACATCACACCCCAAAAGAAGTTGGTGCTATCCTGTTTAACAATCGCTTTGTACCAATAGCGCCCCACCGGAATGAGGATCAATACCGACAAAATTATTTGGGCAATCAAGCTCACGATATCGGGAATTTCGTCAAAGGGGTGGGTCAGAATATGCGCGACCGGATAGGTTTCGGCGTAATTGGAATAATTGAAAACCCGATCTCGCCATTCACTAAACCACTCAGGCCGTAAAATAAAGGAGATACTGGTTAACAGGATAAAGGTTGTAAAAAAGCTAGTGACCAATTGACGGCGGTCATTGCGAAAAGCCCAGAGTAGCAGTAGCGGGATGATAATATAACTCGTTTGAGGCTTGATGGTCGAAAGAGCTAACATCACACCCGCAAATCCATCTTTGCGATAGGCAATCCCCCAGTAGGCCGCTATATGAAACCCGAACGCCAAAAATGCGGGTTGCGCTAACAGCAGCCCGCGCACCGAAAAATAGCTGGTGATGACGGTCAATAAAAGTAAGGCAAGTGTGATCGGTTTAGGCAGCCACCCTAATATGTCAAGCTGAAGCACCAATGACCCAATCAATAACAGCAGCAAAAATTCCATAAAAATAGCCGCCGCTAGTTGAAACTCCAGCAGTGCCAATGGCCCAAATAAAACGATTAAGTAGAAGGGATAAACAAATTGAAACTCATCTTCATCATCTTTTGCCAGACGGTCATAGATGGCTAATTGGCTTTGAATGCCCACTTCATCGTCATATGGGCTAAGACCGTCCTCCCAGAATAATTTACCACCCTGCCATGTGGGATAAAGATCAGTCGCCCCTGCCGTCAAATTCTGATATATGGCAATGCTGCTGGCGACTGCGAAGATATAGGCCCCAATAATGAGTAATATCCAACCCGCGAACCTTGAATTCGTGCTATTTGCAGCTTTCACGCCAAATATGCCCTCTCTAAAAAAGTGAAGCATTCTATCATATCTTATTCTATAGGATATGCGTTTCAGAATTTTGATGCGAATCCCGTCGAAATTTGGGAAAACAAACTTTTTGCGGCACAATCGTCGTGTGGTGGCTTAAATATGTTGATGAGAGATTTTACAAAGAGTTTGCAAAATTTATCACAAGGTGTATAATCGCATCAATTTTTAGGCCGAAATGCCCATGTATTGTCATTCACACACGACAATTGAATTTATTACGCATCACGACACGACGGCGTATTGGGCCGCACGGCGTTGTTGTTTGAATTAATCGGGTTGTAAATCACTAAAGTGCAGTTGGGCTGATCTACATTGGCTCAGGAGGAATACGTTTCATGTCTACGTCTCGTGCGATCAGGCCGACACCCGCCTCGGCTAAAACCGAGATTGATACGCCCTCACAAGGGCAGGTTCAAGTTGCTCCCGTTACACGACGAGAGTTTATGTTCTATGTCTGGGGAGCCAGCATGGCGCTCCTGCTTGCTGCCAGTGGTGGCATTATTGTCTGGTTTGCTCTGCCGCGCTTCAAGGCTGGTGAGTTCGGTGGGATCATTGATGTCACCAGCATTCCCAAACCCGGCGACCCACCCGTGAAATATCCGGCGGGTAAATTCTGGATGTCCAATGATGCCGACAAAGGGTTGGTCGCGCTGTACACGGTCTGTACCCATCTCGGCTGCCTCTATGCGTGGGCACAATCCAACTTCCGGTTTGAATGCCCCTGTCATGGGTCGAAATATACGACGGATGGGACATGGATCGAAGGACCGGCCCCACGTAGCCTTGACCGTTTCCCAATTGTGGTGACGACCAACAGTGGTGAACTGACCAACAACGAAGCGGGTGATCCTATCCCCGGTTTGTCCCCCACCAATGTCGTCAATGTCCGTGTGGATACTGGGAAGCGCATCAAACGCGATGGTCGTGTTTAAAACTAGCTTTGCTATGAGTGCTGTTTCGTTTATGAGGAGAATCTGATGTCGGTACTGCCTGTTCCGTCCATCTTGGACGACATCAAAGAAAAGGGTGTCCGTAAGGCGGTTTATGAAACGCTAGACCGGACGACAGAGCGTGTCACTGCTGGGATGAACCTTCAGGATATTCGTGAAGCTCTGCGCGGTGATAAACCCTCACGCCGCCCCAACCCCCGCCTCACACCCCACGCGGATGGGTTCTGGCTGCATATGCGTCCTTCGTACTATCACACTGCCGTAACGGGGTTATATCCTACCTTCCGGTTGGGATGGCTTTCAACCTTCTTCTTTGCTTTTGAGATTATTACGGGCCTTTTCCTGATGATTTTTTACACCCCATCACCGGATGTGGCCTATAATGATATGAAAAACATCCTCGGCAACGTGCCGTTGGGCCAATTGATGCGTGACCTGCATCGTTTGGGTGCTGAGGGGATGGTGACGGTGGTAGCGCTGCATATGCTCCGCACCTTTGTCACTGGGTCGTATAAAAAACCGCGCCAGTTTACATGGTTTACAGGCGTCGTGCTGCTACTGGTCACCTTGTTCCTTAGCTTCTCTGGCTATTTGCTGCCATGGGACCAATTGGCTTTCTGGGCGGTAACGATTGGTACATCAATGGCCGAAGCTGCCCCGCCTCAAGTGGTTGGAACCAACGTCAACTTGTTACTGCGTGGTGCGCCAGACATTGGGGCAGGTGGTTTGCTGCGTTTTTATCTGTTGCACGTGTTTGCTTTGCCGCTGATTACCACCATTTTCCTCGGTGTTCACTACTACAAAGTTGTGCTGCATGGTCATAGTCTGCCGCCACGTGAAGAAGAAGTCGGCAAGGACACGGCCAAGCGTGTGCCAATGGATCGCCGTACCTATTACATTCCTGACATTATGTCGAACGAATTGGCGTGGATTGGGATGTGCGGCTTCATTCTGGTGCTGTTGTGCTTGTGGTTCTTCCATGCCCCGCTAGAAAATCATGCTGACCCCCAAGTAACGCCGCTGCACACCACTGCACCTTGGTACTTCCTATGGTTGCAAGGGATGTTGAAGCTCGGCGATAAGGTTATCATGGGTGTGGTGCTGCCTACCGTCATTTTCGGATTCTTGTTTGTGCTGCCTTATGTGGATTTGACCCCCAGCCGCCGTTATGCCCATCGCCGTATTGCGCTTTCACTGGGGATGCTGACCTGCTTGGCGCTGGTCATTTTGACCTACATGGGAACACCCTATTATGGGGTATCCACCGCCGCCAACGATGAAGTGGCCCAGGAACTCATTCCGATGGAAGGCGTTGGCGAAATTCGCGCCATTCCATTTGATGAATTGCAGGCCAATTTGACGGCGACGGAATCCAGTAATGTGATCTGGTCGGTTGAGGTAGATGCGTGGAAGAACTCAACAACCCCGGTGGATTTGGACGCCAATGTTTTGGCGCGTGACCCCAATGCCATCGTTATCCGCGAAGATAACCTTGACCAATTGGAAGAACTGTATAAGGAGAATTATCCTGAACTGTGGAAGGCTATCGAAGAATATCACCATCTGTTGTTTGATGAATTCTCCGATAGCTTGCCCAATGCTGTTGGTTACATCAGCATCTCACTCACACAGTCCAATTTGGTTCGCTTCTATATTCTAATGACGTGGGATGTTCCACAGGTGGATGACGAAGGCGAAATCGTCATGAATGATGATGACGAACCCAAGCTACTATTGAATGAGGAAGGCAATCCCATTCGCGCCATTTCTGGCAAGCAGGTCTATATCCACGAAGAATCTGAGTGGCACGCCCATTGATAAAAGTGACAGGTCGGGATGATGGTTCTGACCTGCTCTATTCCCGAATTTTGGTAACCAGTACGACCATTCGCGCTGTACGGCGAAGGAAACATTGAATGGAAACTAATCAAAAACAACCTTTCATGGAATTTCCGTCCGTTGAGTCTCGCGTGATTGCCGGTATCCTGTTTTTTACCGGAACGCTGATTCTGCTGGCTTGGGCGGCGATTAATGAACCTGCTCGTATGACTGAATTTACCGAGCGCTTCAATGGGCGTTCGGTTGAAACAGGCGCAATCCTGTTTGAAAATAACTGCTCGACTTGTCATGGGGACGAAGGTTATGGGATCGCGGGTCGTGCGCCTGCGCTGAATAACCCCTTCCTCCTAAACTACAATTTTTTCGCGGAACATGATCGCCAAATCGCGGCCTTGAATGACCAGATTGCGGCAGTGGACGCGGAAAAAGAACCTGAAAAGAAAGCCGAACTGGAAAGCCAACTCGCACTGGTCGAAGCCCAACGCCAAGAACTCTATGAAACCCTGCGCTACGACTATAGCGAGCAATGGGCTGCGCTTGATGCCCAACTGACCGCTCTCGACAGCCGGATTCAAGAAGAATTGGCGATTCCTGCCAGTTTGCTTGGGGTCGAAGTCCAAAAACGCAGCGATGAAATTTCGGCTCTCGAAGCGGAACTGCTCCCTGTAACCGAACGCATTACTGCTGCTCAAAGTGCCGGACAAACCCCTGACCCCGCCGACGTGCAGCAGCAAACCGATTTGCAGACTCAAATTGATGCTAAGAAAGCCGAGTTAAGTCCTTACAGCACCTTGAACGACGAACGTACTCCCCTATTGGCAAAAACGGGTCGTTATCGTGCTCTGAAGGATGCTCACGAACAGGTCAAGGCCTTGCGTGTACAAATCGCTGAACTGGAAAGTCAACTCGCGGCTCTCCCTGAGGGTGATGCAGGCCGCGCCGATATCGAATCGCAATTGGATACATTGCAGAGCCAACTTTCTGCTCAAGAAAAAGCCCGCGATGATGCCCTGCAAGCGATGATTGATGCCAAAGACATTATTGATTTTGACCCCGAAGCCCCCAGCCGCATGACCCAACTGAAATGGAACGGCACGCTGGAAGACTTGATCTACACCACCCTGCTCAGTGGTCGTCCGGTCAGCGCGGCGTATTGGCCTGCCCCAATGGTCGCGTGGTCACAGGATGCGGGTGGCCCACTGCGTCGTGACCAAGTTCAAAATCTCACCGACTATGTGCTGAATTGGAGCCGCGAATTTACTCTCCAAGATGTACGCCGTATTAATCAACTAGCGATTGAACCGAGTGCCTCGGCTGGCCCATCGGTGGATGCTGTTTGCCCCGACATTGAATCGAACCCGGATAGCTGCGTGGTAGATGATATTGTGGTTCAAATCAGCGCCCTTGAGGTAATGGATAGCACTGCTGGGCAACAGGCTTACACGGAAAATGCCTGTTCCGGTTGCCACTTCTCTGGTAGTGTGATTGCCCCCGCACCACAAGGGGTCTTTACACGCGCTCAAGGTTATTCCCAACAAGACCCTGCGACCTTCCCAGATGCCCGTCACTATCTCGTCCAAAGTATTTTATATCCCAATTCGTTTTCATCTGATGGTTTCACCGCTGGAGCGATGCCGACTACTTTTGGCAAGACCTTAGATCTCCAAACCCTTGCCAATATCGTGGCCTATTTGGAAAGCCAAGACCAATAAGCATCTCGTTTATAAGCAGAAGCAGCGTTCCAACAACCGATGGGACGCTGTTTTTATTTACGGCAAAGTTCTGAAACCAAATTTGCAAAATCTGTGTAAAATCAAGCCGATTGTCATTTGGAAATGTGTGGTTATACTTCCTGTTCATTACAGCGATTGGTATAATAAAACTTATGTAGATCGGAGGCACAAGTCAGTGTCAAAACGTTTAGCCCTACCCGTTGCCTGCATTATTTTTGGCTTCATACTGATCGGGATTGTCGTTTCGAATACGCCCATCTCGCACGCCCAAGAAGGGGAACAAAACTTGGCTGCGCTACGTGGGTCGGCTGTGTATGCAGAATTTTGTGCCGCCTGTCATGGTCCCGAAGGTGAAGCAATCGGCAGCGCCCCCGGTTTTGTTTCGATTGTCGAATTTGACCCTGCGACTGTCCGAGCGCAAATTGTTAAGGGTTATGACTCGGATGAGAATACCCCCGTTAAAATGGTTGGTTATGGTGTTGAGGCGGGTGGTCCCTTGCAAAGCGGCCCAATAGATGATGTCGTGGCGTATATGCTGACATGGCAAACCCCTGAAGCAGACACGCCAGAATTACCCGCAGCCAATCTCGAACCCGGTTCGGCGGCCTATACTGGTCCCAGCGACCCAGCCGAAGGCGCGATTGTTTATGCCTATTCTTGTTTGGGCTGTCATGGACGAGATGCCAAAGGCCGAGGGGAATCGAATTTCCCACGCTTCAAGATTGATGAAAATTCGGTGCGTGTCGCAGCGACGGGTGATGGACATGGCTTTGTAGCGGCTTTTGCGGATAATGCAGGTGGCCCACTAACCCCTGCGCAGTTGGATAATTTGGACGCCTATCTCCGTACCATTGAGGTCGAAGAAGCGGAAGAAGGGCCGCAAGGCGTTACAATTTTGTTGATGGTGTTAGGTCTTGGTGCAGTGGGTCTGGTGGGCGGCGTTTATGTCGCTGCTGTTCGTCAAGGCCGGGCCGCTGGATAATGGTTTAAAGATATTCATTGAAGGTTGGGTTAGTAGCTAAGGAGCATCTTAATGGCAACCAACAGTCCCACATGGGAGAAAACGCCCGAACTCGCTGCAAAATTAAATTCCCGCTTTGGTCAGCGCCAACTGTATATGCTGATTGGCGGACTTGGCATATTGGGAATCATCGCCTACCTCATCTATGGCACCCTGTTTGGCGGGGCCTATTTCAAGACAGTAGATGAATTGGTCAACGATCCTGATATGATCGGCAAGAACGTCCGTATCTCCGGTGTGGTGATTGGCGATTATCAGTTTGATTCTAGTACACAGACCCTGACCTTTGTCGTCGGCAACATCCCGAACGATAACGATACCATCAAAGAACAGGGTGGCTTATCAAAGGTGCTGTACACCGCCGCTAACGACCCGAATGTCACCAAATTGACAGTCGTTTATCATAATGGGGAGATACCAGACTTGCTAAAGCATGAGGCGCAGGCTATCCTCTCTGGAAAGTTGGGAGAAGACGGTATCTTCTACGCTGACAGCCTGCAACTTAAATGCCCAACCCGTTATGAGGATGAAGCCCCCGATCAGGTGGCGAAAAGCCAAGAATAGTTGGACATTGCCCTCAGCACAGGGCGCAACTCTATAAAAAATCAGCAGGGGGGCTGCAACGTACAGAATTGCCGCCCCCTTTGATATTCGTACAGTTTGTTTACCGTACCGTTAGCTTAGTCTGGACAAAGAAGCCATGATCGCTGAACTTGGGATTGTTTCTACATCGCTGGCGCTTTTAGTTACGGGTGTCGCCACCCTACTGGCTATTTTGAGTGTTGTTCTCAAAGATGAGCGTTTTGCCTCCAGTGCGCGAAATGCCCTCCTCATGACCTTTCCCCTTCTGACGGCTGCCTGCTTACTGCTGATTTATGCCCAATGGACGGGTGATTACAGTATAGATTATGTCAACAGTGTGTCTGCCAATCTCCAGCCCGATACCCTAAAAATTACCGCACTTTGGGGCAGCCAATCTGGGTCGCTGCTTTTTTACTCTTGGATGTTGAGTCTATTTAGTGCCGGCGCGGTTTGGCTAAACTGGAAACGCCAACGTCATCTGATGCCTTGGGTGATGGTCTTTCTAGGGGGAACGTTAGCTTTTTTCACCCTACTCAATGTCTTCTACGAGAATCCTTTTGCCCGCACTTGGATGGATGAAAATGGCAACACCCGCACGTTGGAGGTGTCCGTTCTAAAGCCAGCGGGTAAGGTGGTTGCCTATCCGTGGAAAACTGATTTTAATGGGGAAACCTTTAACGATTTCAGTACCTCCGACACTATCCCACCTCAATTCGGGGGCGTTGCTTCCGCACGGGCCGCTGCCGTTTATGACGGACATGGTCTGAATCCTCTGCTGCGTCACCCCGGTATGGTCATTCATCCACCGATGCTCTATCTCGGTTTCACAGGATTTGTTATTCCCTTCGCTTTTGCGATGGCCGCCTTGATGATTGGACAAATGGACTCCGATTGGATTAGGGCCGTGCGGCGGTGGAGTCTGATCGCGTGGGTGTTCCTGTCCATTGGCCTTATCTTAGGTGGACGCTGGGCCTACGACGTATTGGGTTGGGGTGGCTATTGGGGCTGGGACCCGGTAGAAAATTCCGCGTTCTTGCCGTGGCTCACTGGGACGGCCTTTTTGCATAGCGTCATGATTCAAGAAAAGCGCGGGATGCTCAAGGGTTGGAACATGGTGATGATTATCGCCACCTACCTCTTGGTGCTGCTTGGCACCGTTGCCACTCGCACGGGCCTTTTGAGCAGCGTTCACACTTTTGCCGAAAGTCCACTGGCGATTCCGATGGGCGGTTTTCTGCTGATTACGCTGGTTGGCAGCACTGCCGCTTTCCTATGGCGAAGTCGTCAGGGGTATTTCAAGGGCGACCATGAAATCGAAGGCATCTTTAGCCGCGAAAGCATGTTCATGCTCAACAACTGGGTATTTTTCGCGCTGACCATTGTGGTCTTTTGGGGCACATGGGCTGAAAAAATTACCGATCTTGCGGTTGGGGCAGGCCTGCGCGACGATGTTATTACGTTGGGACCAGAATACTATCGCACTCCTACCGCCATCCTGTTCCTCATCATCTATGTTTTGATGGGGGTCGCGCCGTTGGTGGCATGGCGGCGTGCGACGGCGGAAAAAGTAGGCGCGGCTCTGCGAATTCCTATGGCCCTCACCGCCATATTGGTCATTGGGTTGATTATCGGCGGCATCGGGGTTGGCGCGACTCTCGGCTTTGGTGTTGTGGCTTTTGCGGGATTCGCTACACTGCTTGAAATTTCCAAAGGGGCACATGCCCGCCACAAGACACATGGCGAACCCTATCCGGTTGCCATCTCAAAATTGTTCGCTCGTGACCGCCGTCGCTATGGAGGATACGTCATTCATCTTGGTATCGTGGTCATTGGCATTGGTATCATTGGTAGCACGATTTTCCAAGAAGTAACGCAGCAGACCATTGCCCCCGGCGATACCATCAGCCTCGGTGGGTATGACATGCGTTTGGATAATTCTTTCCTTGCCCAAGGCGAAGATGACCGTACCATGTCTATTGCCAATGTCACCCTACTCCGAGATGGCAAGGTTGTTGACCAACTGCGCCCCCGTCGGGACTTTTTCCCATCCGGTTCGCCTATGTCTATTGCGGGGGTTCACAGCAATGTTAAGGGCGATTTCTATACTTTGCTGATTTTCACCGAAAATGATCAGGTGACTTTCCGTGTCTATTGGAATCCGCTGGTCAATTTTGTCTGGTGGGGGGGCGTTTTGCTCATTATCGGAACGATTATTGCGACATGGCCCGGACGTGAACCTGCCATCATCCGACAACCGCGTCGCTCGTCAATCACCGCCACTGCTGCCGCAGGAGATTAAGGATTATGAAGGTGTTCACACGAGTTTTGAGTCTTGTTGGAATTTTGATTTTTGTTGGCATGATGGCGTCCAGTCAACCCGTGTCCGCGCAAGGGGGGGATAAATACCCTCCCGGTGTGACCGCCGACGATGTGTATAAAGTCGCCTCACAAATTTATTGTGATGTGTGTCAGGGGGTATCGGTGGCCTATTGCCCCAGTACCCAATGCCAAGCATGGCGTGAAGAAATCGCTGACCTCTTGGCACAGGGCAAAACCGAGGACGAAATTAAGCAGCATTTTGCGGATCGCTATGGTGAAAAAGTCACGGGTGTCCCTGTGAGTGACGCTAATCGCCGCCTGACCTATGCTATACCAATTTCCCTAGCGGTAGTCGCGGGTTTGATTGTGAGTTTCCAAGTCTATCAGTGGCGTCGCCGCGAAACCCGTGCCATCCAAGTTGCCCGTGCAGCTAACCTCAATGAGAACTATGACCGACCCGTACCCGATAATGTTGATCCGGCTTACCTCGAACGTTTGATGAAACTATTGGAAGGGAAACAATGACCGAAGTTACGCAAAATCAACCGATCTCCGATCCCTATGGCGATCAAGAGGTGCTGGATGCCTATGCGGATACCACCGCAAGCAATGCACCTAGCAAAAACCGTATGATGACGCCGTTTGCCCTTGTGGTGGTGGCAGCTGTCGTGCTGATTTCTGCAATGGTGGTGCGTGGTATCTATAAAAACGAATTGGAACCGCTGAGTGATGGCCCAGCCCCGGATTTTTCGCTCAAAACCTATGATGGGCAAGACATTCGCTTGTCTGATTATAAAGGCAAAAATGTGGTCGTCATCAATTTCTGGCAGACCAATTGCCCCCCCTGTCATGAAGAAGCTCCCATGCTGGTCAATGTCTATAACGACTACAAATCTCAAGGAGTGGTCTTCATTGGGGTGAATGCCAAAGACCCAGACAAACTTGCGCTGGATTATATTGCCCAATACAACATCACCTATCTAAACGGCTTGGACATTGGGGACAAGATTCAGGAACTGTATCGAACCGATGGCTACCCCGAAACCATCGTCGTCAGCCGCGATGGGGAGGTTTTGGAACACTATATCGGGCAACCCAATGAAATCGCATTTCGCCGCCTACTCGATCAGGCACTGGAGCAGTCATGACCGCCGGAGCTATCGTATTTGGGATTTTTGCGCTCGGACTCATCGCGTTTTTTGTGCTGCGTCCCATTGTTCTAGCTGAAAAAACGACCAAGCGTGCAGTTACCGAGACAGAACTAAATGCCGAAGAATCCGCTATTCAACTGCGAACACGCCTTGAAGGATTACTTATCAGCATTCGTGACCTCGACTTTGACTATGATACGGGCAAGGTCTCGAATCTGGTCTATGCCGAGCAGCGCAAGTTACTGATTGGTCGTGCCATTAGCACCCTGATTCAACTGGATCAGGCTGAGGCCCATCTGGTTGAGGTAGACGACGAAATCGAAAAAGCTGTCTCGCAGTATCGGACAGTCGAGTCTGAAAAAGTCACTTCAAAGCAGAAACAGGCCAAAAGGGTATCTGTCTAATGCGTCGCTGCCTATTGGCTTGCTTTTTATTTGTCATAGGGGGTCTGCTGGCGGGGCCTACTGTTTCGGCGGTAGCCCAAGACACCCTCACCATACAAGGTCAACTCGTGGTCGGCAGTCTGGACGGATCGCCGATTCCATCCGGGTTGTCGGTGGAGTTGCAAATGGTCAGTGTGCGGGATGGATTGTTACAAACGCAGTCTATCCCCACCAATGCGGATGGTACCTTCACGTTTGTCAACGTTCCACGCTTTGGCCCGGAAATTTTTTATACCGTCTCGGCTGTGTATGCTGGCCTGCGCCAATCCACCCCTCCATTTTCAGCCGATGATGTGGACGAACAAGGCACAATTGAACTGCGCCTGTATGAGACCACCGACCAGTTGAGCAAGCTAGAAATTGCCCAAGCAACCACCCAAATTGACTTCACCGATTTACAGCAGGTGGGCCTGAAGATTTTGCTCGAATTGCAGGTCTTTAATCTCGGTGACCGTATCCCGTATTTTGCTAATGAAGTAGACCCCACTCGTTTGGTCACATTCCATTTTGAACTCCCTGTCGGTGCCTATAACATTGCACCAGAGGGAGCGTCGGGGGCGCAGCGCTTCATTATTCAAGAAGGGGTCATCCCGGTCATTTACGATACCCAGCCGATTTTTCCCGGTTGGCCCACACCCCATGTCATCCGCCTGTCCTATTTTTTACCCTATGAAGGCAGCGCAATCATTGACCAGATTTTCCCGGTCAGCGTCCGTAATTTCTCGGTGTGGGTTCCCGAAAATGAAATTCAGGTCACCGGCGATTTATTTGAACGCACCGACGATCAACAGCCTGAAGGCAGCCGATTGACCTATCATGTCTATCAACAAAAATCGCCTTTGCCTGCCAATGAGAATTTGAAATTTACGGTAGCGGGTGTTCCAGAACGGGCCGCTACTGCTAAATCAGAGAATGAGCGGGGTGGATCGGCTCTCGTGGCCTTGTTGGGGGTTCTCAGCAGTTTGATCATCGGTGGCGCGGTTGGCTATTGGCTTTGGGTATCTCGGCGCAAATCAGCACTGGCCCTGATGGACGATCTTTCACAAAACGATAAGGGCACCTCATGATCGAGATTGAAAATCTGGTCAAAACATTTGGGTATTTCCCGGTGCTGCGCGGCGTAGATTTGAAGGTCGAACGTGGTCAGTTTTTGGCCTTTTTGGGGCCGAACGGCTCTGGCAAAACCACCATGCTGCGGATTTTACAGGGGCTTGCCAAACCGACTTCGGGCCGTGTGCTGATCGGCGGATGGGAAATCCCTAAAGAGACGTTTGCCGTGCGTCAACAGCTAGGCGTCGTCAGCCATTTGCCATTGTTATATGACTCCCTGACCGCCGAAGAAAATCTGCTGTTTTTTGCCCGCCTTTATGATGTGCCTGCCACTGAACGAGGGGATCGCGTTCACACGATGCTCCAACAAGTCGGCTTGGACAAACGGGCCAAAAGCGTGGTGCAGACTTTTTCACGTGGCATGGTGCAGCGACTGGCGATTGCCGGTGCGCTGCTGCATGACCCGGCGATTTTGCTGCTGGACGAACCCTATACGGGCTTGGATGTGGACGCCGCCGCGTTGCTCGATCACTTATTGACTGAAGTGGCTGGCGTCAAGGACGGAATTCGCACCGTCATTATGACCACCCACGATTTAGGTCGCGCCTATCAACACGCGACCCATGTTGCGATTCTGAGTCGGGGCAAAATCGGTTATTATGGCCCTACGAGCGCCATGACTACCGATGAACTGCCCCGCATCTATGCTGAAACTGTTGGGATGGTCACAACCGCATGAGTGTAACAACGACAACCCCTGAAACCACCTCTACCACCCAACCGAAAAAGCGGCGTCTGCGGACTCCCTATTTTCAAGTGGTGGCGTCGCTGGCGTGGAAAGATTTACGCGCTGAGGCTCGCGGACGTGAAATGGTCAACGCGATGCTGTTATTCTCGATTATGGCGGTGTTGATTTTTTCCTTCGCCCTCGAACTTGATCGCCAAGCCCAAGAAGCCACTGTTGGCGGAGTGCTGTGGGTGACAATCGCCTTTGCAGGCACATTGGGTCTAGGACGTTCATTAGCCGCCGAAAAAGATAAAGGTAGCCTAGATGCCCTGCTGTTAGCACCCGTTGAACGTAGCGCCCTTTTTTATGGCAAGATGATTGGTAATTTTCTGTTTACACTCGCCGTTGGATTTTTGCTGGTGTTTTTGCTGACCGTGCTGTTTAATGTCAATTTATTTCGGCCTGTGTTGTGGCTGATTATCGTGTTGGGGTGTTTGGGGTTTGCGACTACAGGTACACTCGTCGCCAGTATGAGTGTCCATGCCCGTGCGCGTGAAATGCTGCTGCCGATTTTGCTACTCCCCGTTATTCTTCCCGTTATCATCTCGGCGACTCGCGCCAGCACTGCCTTGATAACCGAACTCAAAACCGAGGATTGGTTGCCTTGGATACAACTGCTCGGCGTGGTAGATTTTGTTTTTTTGTTAGCAGGTTTCTTCTTGTTCGATTTCATCGTAGAGGAATAGGATATGCAATATAGTGAATCTCGAACTCGTAATTTGCGCTGGCTCACCTATGCCAGCATCGGCTTGTTTATCATCTCATTTTGGATGATTTTCGCCTACGTGGGGCCAGAGCGGACGCAGGGTGAAGTCCAGCGTATTTTTTATACCCATCTAGGTGCGTTTTTTGCGTCATTTGTATTGTTTGTGGTGGCCTTGATTGCGGGTATCCAATATCTTCGCACCCGTCATGAAAAATGGGATGATCTTGGGCTTTCCGCAATCGAGCTTGGGCTTATATTTTCCCTAATCAATATCGTCACCGGAGCGATTTGGGCACGACCCATCTGGAATACATGGTGGACGTGGGATCCACGTCTAACAACTGTTGCGATTATGTGGTTGGCTTATGCCGCTTATTTAATGCTCCGCGCGGGTATCGAAGACCCCAACCGTCGGCGCCGTTTTGCAGCGGTCTACTCGATTCTCGCCTTTTCCAGCGTGTTTTTGACGATTGTCATCATCCGTGTGCGTCCCGATACCATTCATCCGGTGGTGGCAGGCCCGACTTCTACGAGTGAGGGCATCGAGGGCGACTTCGCCATGTCAGATCGCATTACGACCACCCTCTTGTTCACCATTTTCACCTATGTGGTCATCAGCATTACCCTACTGTGGTATCGCATCCGCTTGGAAAATCGCACCAAGCTCATTCAAGCCCGTAAAATGAAGCTCCTGTTGAACGCTTAGGAGAGCAACCATGCCCGATACACTTGATTACATGATTTTAGGTTATATTGTCGCGTTTACCCTGCTGGGATTATTGATCGGCAGCATTGTGTGGCGTTATCGTTCTTGTGCCAAAACAGAGGCTTTGTTAGATCAATTAGAAGCATCCGAACAAACCTCAGCGGCCTCGACAACCTCTTCGACCGCATCCTCAACCGCGACCAACGCTGTCCCATCTCGCTAGCACAATGAAAAAGGCTCATCCAAACTAGGGTGAGCCTTTCTTACACTGATGCAGGGTCGCTATCACGTTTTATCATTTGGGTCGTCATCAAATTGACGGCGCATATCTTTGGCAAGCGACGAGAGCGTCTGGAAATACTCGGTATCGGTAATTTCTTTGACTTCTTTGGTTACTTTCTTCTGGTCAATTTGAATTTGCAGCCGCTGGACTTCGCGTTGAGCCTTATCCAGATCGTCTTTTACCCGCGCAAACAACCGTGCATTTTCGATGGCGATGGCGGCTTGGCTACCGAATGCCAGCATCAACGGCACGCTGTCTTGATTAAATAACCCCTGTTCAACGCGATTATCGGCATACAGCACACCGACGATCCGTCCGTGCAGCACCAGCGGGATACATAGAATGGAACGTAGCGCATTACTGACGACGCTTTGCATTCCCTGAAACCGGTCATCAGCTTGGGCGTTGGTGGTGATAATGGGTTCACCCTGTGCAATCGCAGTGTTGACGATGCTGCGGCTAAAGATGGCATCTTCCTGCGCCAGTGATTCCCGATCCCAATTCCGCGCTGCCCGGATGGTCAATTCATCCGTAGCGTGGTCGCGCAGCATCAAATAGGCGCGTTCGGCGCGGGTCAATGAAATAATCGTGTCCATCACTTCATGCAGCACTTGATCCAGATCGAGCGACGAGGTGATCAAAGCCGAGGTGCGTACCAGTTGTTGAAATTCACCTAACTCGGTAAAGACACTGCGGCTGGCGCGTTCCACATTTTCGACATCTTGGCGGACGGTTGCCATGATCCCCGTCACGTCCACCGACAGCTTAATGCCATTTTTCTCGAGGGCTTGCATAGTACGAGTCAACAATGAATCAAGGCGCTCGGCGTCGCTTGTCAATTGGTGAAGGCTTTCCAAAAAACGGGCCGCATTTAGGTTCGTTCGGTCTGTCATAGGGTATTTTCTCATCCATCGGCTCGGCTTAGTTGTGCTAATAATACCAGATTCAGCCTTAAAATGCAGATAGGAATTGCGTTATAGTTTTAGTCGCTGTTTTTCCTCAACGTGTGCAATGTGCCTGTTGTTTTTTCGCCCTTTGACACACCTCAGCCCTAATTGTATAATGCTTAAGTGAGATTTCGTATCAATAAGACTGATTGAGCATCCGATCCATGAAACCCGCCATCGCTCCTGAAGAGGCCTACCCCGAACTGGCAGTCTACCGCGACACCATCACGCCGATTGAGCCTCTGGCGTTGGTGGTGTCTGAGGATGTAATGCCTGCCATTGAAGTTGTGAACCTCACCGTGCGTTACGGGCAAGTTTCCGGCTGTGAGGCCATTCATTTTAGCGCCCTCCCCGGTGAACGTATCGCGGTGATTGGCCCAAACGGAGCGGGCAAATCCACCCTGTTTAAAGCAATGGTTGGCCTCCTCCCCATGTATTCTGGCTCAATTTCAGTTGGAGGTGAATCCTGCGCTACCAGCCATTTTAGGGTGAGTTATGTGCCCCAACATGAATCGGTAGACTGGAAGTTTCCGGCGAACGTGTGGGATGTCGTCATGATGTCCCGTACCCGGCATATCGGTTATTTCCGCACTCCTCGCAAGGCTGACCGTCAAGCCGTGCGCGATGCCCTCGAAAAAGTGGAAATGTCGCATCTGCGCCATCGCCAAATTGGACAGCTATCGGGTGGACAGCGCCGACGAGTGTTTATTGCGCGTGCCCTTGCCCAAAAAGCAGCCGTATTGCTGATGGACGAACCCTTTGCTGGGGTGGATGCCTCCGCCGAAGCTGAGATTATGGGCGTATTGGATACCCTACGTGAATTAAAAGTGACGATTATCGTTTCCACTCACAATCTAGGCCAAGCCGCCCATCATTATGACAAGGTGCTGATGATGAATCGTCAGCAAATTGCTTTTGGCCCCACCGCCGAAGTGTTTAATGCCAAAAATCTGAGCCGTACCTTTGGTGGCTTTTTGACGGTTTGGCAGGATCAATCCCCGTATACCGTAATCGCCGACGACTCATGTCACGAATGTTAAGTGTATGATAAATGTACTGGCGACCCTCTCCCTTTGGGAACTCATTCAGCGCGGGTGGGATGTTCTCCTGCGTGATTACCATTGGTTTATTACCAAGCCCCTCGAAATCGCTTTGCTCCAACGCTCGCTCGAAGCCGCCATTTTGGTTGGGGTGCTGTCAGGGGTGGTTGGCAGTTTGGTAGTGGTGCGCGGTATGTCATTTTTTGCCGATGCGCTATCCCATAGCATCCTACCCGGTGTGGCGATTATGTATCAGCGCAGTCGTGCCGGAGATGTCCCAGATATTCCCGGTGTGCGTGACGCCAATCCGTTATTGTGGGGTGCATTGGGAGCAGGATTAGCCAGTACCTTTCTGATTGGCTTTTTGACCCGTCATGAACGCCTCCGCAGCGATACCGCCATTGGCATTGTCTTTGCAGGCATGTTCGCGTTGGGGATTGCGATGGTGTCACGGGTGGAAAGTTATGCGGGGGACTTAACCCATATTCTGTTTGGGCAAATTTTGGGCGTTGGCCCGCAGGATTTAAACATCATCATCGGCTTCAGCGTGGTCGTGCTGCTGATCATCATTATCTTCTACAAAGAATTTATGCTGATTTCCTTCGACCCCCTACTTGCCAAAACCCTGCGCCTGCCCACCGAATTTTTCCGTTATCTACTCTTGCTGCTCATTGCAACCACCATCGTCGTCTCACTGCAAATTGTCGGCATCTCGTTGATGCTGGCCCTTTTGATTACCCCGGCGGCGACGGCTTCCCTGATTACCCATCGGTTGCATTGGATGATGGTTTTGGCGGCGTTGATGGGGTCGGCATCCAGTGTGATCGGCTTTTATGCCAGCTATCATTTGGATGTCGCTACTGGCCCAGCGATTGTGTTGGCTGCGACGGGGATGTTTGGTGTAGTGTTCCTTGAACAGACCCTGCAAAATCAAGTACGACTGGGACTCTATCGCCTGCGTCAAACACAGAAAACCAGCCCCGCCAAAACCTAATCTTCGTCTTGTTTATCTTTGCGGCGGAACTTCGGCACAAACATCTGGCCGATACCAAACCCCGGTTGTACGGTGCGAACATCTGCCGAACCCGTATCATAATCCCAATGGTTCTTTTCACGCCGCACTTCCCATTCACCCATCGCATCCAAAACGCCACTGGCATAGGTGGGAAAGATCATTTCGTCGCTGTCTACCAGCATTTGTTTGATGTTTTCCAGCGTGACAATAACTTGATCTAGATGTTGGCGCAAACTGACGCGGTTGGGTTGGGTCATCATGGCAAGGTCTTGTGGAGTCAAATCATGCAATGAATGGACACTTCCGCCGAAATTGAAATTGGCCGCCCGTAAGAAGTCACTTTTACTTGGCGAACGCGCAATCACACTCATAAGGGCTAGGGCCAGCAACGCGGGCATTCCTTCGGTAATCCCGGTCAGGGCGTCGTGTTCACCGGGGTCCATAAAACGTGGGGTCATGTTCAGAAAGTCGGCTATATCCGTCACAACCTTGACCGCTTCACTCGGTACGGTGGCATCCGGCGCGATCAGGATGTCACTGTTGCGGAACAAAAATTCTTGGGCGTTCTCTATCGAGTTATCCACTGTATAGAGCGCATCATAGCCGACCAGCGGAGTCGCTCCCACCAAATAGGCCGTTGGTTTGTCGTGCATGTCTCGTGGGAAGGAGCGTTTAGCCAATGCGACCCCCGGCTGTTTGAGGGGTGACAAGTCAATCACCACTGCCCCCGGTTTCAAGGTCTCACCCAGCCGCGCAAACACTTCTTCGTGTTGACCCATCGGTGTGTTCAAAAAAATCATGTCCGCATCGCCGACGACTTGGGCATAATTTTTGTTGAAATTATCAATCGCGCCTTTTTGTTGGGCCAAACGCATCGTATCGTTGTCATCATCTCGCCCCAACACGGTAAATACAACCGCGCTGTTGGGCCGATTGCTATATTCATGCAGTGCCAACCCCAGCGAGGCCGTCACGCGGTTCAACCCAAGCAGGGCGACCTTGACCTGTATGGCATCTTTTTTGTGCTGGCGCAGCGCGGTGTTACTAACCTGATTACTCATATCCTGCTCTCTCAAATTCCCGCTAAATGCTGATCTATCTAATATGCCCACAATCACCTATTGGGGTTCAATTTGGTGGGCCAAAGCGAACTCAACCGCCGCCTGTGCATGGAGCAACGTTGTGTCAAACGTTGGCAAGATGCTGTCTTCGGGTTTAATCAACAGCCCAATTTCGGTACACCCCAATATCACGGCCTGCGCTCCCTGCACCGCCAAATCCCCGATAATTTCCTGATACCGCGCCCGCGATTCTGGTTGAATCACCCCCACGACCAATTCCTCATAGATGATGCGGTGAACATCGTTCCGCTGTGCTTGATTGGGAATTATCACCTTGAGACCATATTTTTCAACCAAGCGCCCTTTATAAAAATCCTGCTCCATCGTATACCCGGTTGCTAAAAGGGCTACTGTCGAAAAGCCGTGTGTTTGGATGGCCTCGGCTGTGGGGTCGGCGATATGCAGCAGTGGTATGGAGACGGCTTGTTCGACTGCCCCCGCCATTTTGTGCATGGTATTAGAGCAGATGACGATAAAATCCGCCCCGCCGTGTTCGAGTTGTTGAGCGGCTACAATCATGCGAAGCGTTGCGGCTTCCCAATCGCCGCGATGTTGTAACGCCTCTATCTCAGCAAAATCAAACGAGTACATCAGGCATTGGGCCGAATGCAGACCTCCCAATTTTTCGCGCACCGTCTGATTGATAATGCGATAATATTCAACGGATGATTCCCAACTGAGACCACCGATGAGTCCAATCGTTTTCAAAGAGGCCCTCGCTTTTTTAGCTCACATCATCGCTGGCTTGCAGTGCCACCAATAAATCTTCAAATTCATTTGCTGGCGGGTGTTTGAGACGATTTTGGTGTTGTCGAATCAATTCCACCACCATCGCATCGTCTCCTGCCATCGCTACCATTTCCGCGCCCCACTCAGGATGTTTGGCACTCACCACAAATGGCTGTTTCCAGCCTTTGGCTTCCCCGTTGGCCCATGTCTCAAATTGGTGGGGCAAAAATTTTTTGACCAGCACCGCCAAGATGCGCTCAATAATCGTAAATCGGGCACGGGTTTTGCCGACATCATGCAGTAGGGCCGCCGTTATGAGGGCTGGATGATTCTGACCCTTTTTCAGTAGCTTTTCTAGCACCCGCAGGTGATGTTGGCGTTCACTGCGCCGCATGGTCTTAAATAACGCGAATTGGGCTTCGCTTAGATACAATTTGGCGCACCGTTCGTCCAAGGGCAGCACCCATGCAAACGTCGCCTGTAGGGTTTGTCGGACACGACCAATCATAGCAATGGGCCAGAGAGTCCTGTAAATAAATCAAAAGTTAGTCGGATGAATGGCCCAATTACTGCACCGATTACGCTGAGTTGCGGAATGAAGAACCCAACAAAGATCAACATCATCAAGGCGAACATAGCCTCTTGTTCATACTGTTGCAACTGACGAGCAATGTGTGGCGGTACAAGACCCAACATAACCCTCCACCCGTCCAGTGGGGCGAGTGGAATAAGGTTAAAGAAAAACAGAACCACATTGAAAAACACCATTACGGTCAAAATTTCAAACGGGAGTTCAGTGTACCAATGCTGCGCGATGGAATAGGTATCCGTCAGTGCCAAAATCAACCGAACGGGGATGCTCAAAACAAACGCAATGACCAAGTTGGTCAACGGGCCAGCAAACGCCACAATCATCATGCTGCGTCGTTCATTGGGATAAAAAGCGCGTGGATTGACGGGCACAGGTTTGGCCCACCCAAAGCCTGCGATTAAGGCCATCAAAATACCGATTACATCAATGTGGCTACGTGGGTCGAGGGTCAAGCGGCGTTGAAACCGAGGCGTGGTGTCTCCTAGTCGGTCAGCCGTCCATGCATGAGCAAATTCATGAAAGGTAAAGCCAATAATCAAGCCAAGAGCGCGACCTAGTAGCAATGCCGGAGTTAGAAAAAACAACGACAATCTCCTATTTTTCGATAGACAATCTACGCATTATAGCAGGCGAATATAAACATCAGATTGGAAACTTCACCACACGCGACACACCAACCCCTTTAAATATTCGCCCTCCGGGAAGGTTAAGGCGATGGGGTGATCGGGGGCGGCGTGAAGATGCTGTACAATTTGCGCCTCACGTTTGGAATCTTCCAGCGCCCCGAATACGATCTTTTGGAACAAATCCGGGTTAATCGCATTCGAGCAGGAAAACGTCCACAACCATCCGCCGGGGTTCAATAATTGAAATGCCAGCAGATTGATATCTTTATACCCGCGTGCGGCCCGTTCTACTTGCTTGGCACTTTGGGCAAATTTCGGCGGGTCGAGGATGATGACATCAAATTTTTGCCCCTGCTCTCGATACTGACGCAGCACCGCGAACACATCGCCCTCGACAAAATCGGCCTCATCTATTGTCAACCCATTCAGCCGATAATTTTCTTTGGCGATTTCGAGTGCATCCGCCGACGAATCCAGCGAAATCGCCCGACCCACTCCGGCTACCCGTGCCGCTACACTAAAAGCACCTGTGTAGCTAAACGTATTTAATACGGTCAGTTCAGCCCGATTCGATTGATGGGCAATCCATTCTGCCAGCATAGCCCGATTGACCTGCTGATCGAGATAGAAACCCGTTTTGTGTCCGTGTTGAATATCTACCAACAAGCGCAGGCCATTTTCTTCGATTTCGACGGTGCTAGGTGGCGTTTCACCCCATAACACGCCTGATCTTTCGTCAAGGCCCTCGCGTTTCCGCACATCCACGTCACTGCGTTCATAGATGCCTTTGGGTTGAAAGATCTCCGCCAACAGTTCCGCCAGCATGGTTTTGCGCCGTTCGATGCCGAGTGTCAGGGCTTGCAGCACCAACCATTCGCCATAACGATCTACCACCAACCCCGGCAAAAAATCATTTTCGGCGTTGACCAAGCGGCAGGCTTTGGTAAGGTCTCTGGCATGGGGGCGGTTTTCAATCGCCCGCAGCAGGCGCCCCCGCCAAAAATCGCGGTCAATCAGTTCATCTTCATTCCATGACAGCACCCGCACCTGAATTTGGGATTGGCTGTTCCAATAGCCCCGCCCTAAGAATTGGTCGTTGGCTGAAACCAATTTGAGAATATCGCCATCTTCGGGATTGCCTTTAACCGTCTTGATCGCCCCCGAAAAAATCCAAGGGTGGCGGCGACTGATGCTTTTCAGCACCCCTTCATTTAATATCGCTTTGGCGCTCATTCATTCCTAATTTCTATGGTTCATCGTTCAGCAAGGCCAGCAGTCCAGCCTCATCTAAAATCGGCACTCCCAATGATTGGGCTTTGGTCAATTTGCTGCCGGGAGATTCACCTGCTACCACATAGCTGGTTTTTTTGCTGACACTCCCTGTGATTTTGCCACCATGCTGCATAATCATGGCTTCGGCTTCCTCACGTTTCAGCGTTGGCAACGTCCCGGTCATCACAAACGTCAGACCCGTGAGTTTGTCGCTATGGAGTTCTTGGGCTTCTTCATGCAGACGTAGCCCCACCATCCGCAATTTTTCAATCAACTGACGGTTACGCGGTTGAGCAAACCACTCGACAATCGCCCCGGCGAGATTTGGCCCGATACCATCATTGGTTTGCAATTCATCTTCGCTGAGAGATGCAATCGTGTCTAGGGTGTGATAGCGTTTGACCAATAAATCTGCTGTGACGCCTCCCACCCCGCGTATGCCAAGTGCGCCAAGCAATCGTGCAAGGGGGCGATCTTTGGCGGCCCGAATGCTGTCAAGCAGATTTTGCACCTTCTTTTCGGCGAATCCCTCAAGGCCTATTAAATCTTCGGCTTTAAGGGTAAACAAATCGGCTTCGTCGGCGATCAGCCCTTTTTCTAACAATAATCGCACACCGCGCTCTCCCAGCCCCACAATATCGAGCGCTCCCCGTGACACAAAATATTCTATATTGCGGGCGATACGTTCCGGGCAGGCCGGGTTAGTGCAATAATAGGCGACCTCACCCTCATCGCGTGCAATAGGGGATCCGCAGGTCGGGCAGGTGGCGGGTGGCAAAATGGGCAATTCATCCCCGGTGCGTGCCGCAACAACTGGCCCAATGACATAGGGAATGACATCCCCGGAGCGTTTGACAATGACCCGATCCCCAATCCGAATATCTTTCTCGGCGATGAGGTCATAATTATGCAAACTGGCCTGCTTGACCGTCACCCCACTCAAAAAAACAGGCTCTAACACAGCGGTGGGGGTCAAGACGCCCGTCCGCCCTACAAAAGATTCCACGCCCAACAATTTCGTGGTGGCTTCTTGAGATGGGAATTTAAAGGCCGTTGCGCCGCGTGGGTCTTTGCCAACGACGCCTAGTTCATCAAATACGAGTTTGGAGTTGACCTTCACCACCAAGCCATCAATTTCATAGGGCAGGCTGTCGCGTTTTTCCACAAATCCCGCCAGATATTCCGTCATCGCCTCAAAATCATCGAAATGGCGCGATTCCTCGGACACCAAAAATCCCATATCCCGCAAATAGTTCAGTGTCTCCCACTGCGTTTGAGGAACTTGCCCCTCGGCACTGACAATCGAATAGATAAATGTGGTCAGGGGGCGTTCGGCGGTGATACGCGGGTCTTTTTGTTTAAGCGACCCTGATGCCGTATTTCGCGCATTCACATAACGCGGTAGCCCCAATTCGACCTGCTTTTCATTAACTGACTTGAAGTCGTCTTTCAGAAATAGGATTTCCCCACGCACGACCAAGCGTTTAGGCGGCTTGGGTCCATTTGGGTTGACCGGAATCCGATTGGGGATGGTTTTGACGGTGCGGACGTTCTGGGTGACATCATCACCCTCGTCCCCATTACCGCGTGTCGCCCCCAATGTCAAAACGCCGTGTTCATAGGTGACAACAAGGGTCAGTCCATCAAATTTCGGCTCGACCACATAATCAAGGCGCGTATCTGGCGGCAGGAGTTTAGCAATGCGATCCCGCCATGCCCGAACTTCCTCAATCGTAAAGGCGTTGCTCAAGCTCAGGATGGGGGCAGCATGTCGGATTTTTGGCAGGTCACTGGTAAGTTCCCCTCCAACCTGTTGAGTAGGCGAATCGGGCGTGCGGAGTTCAGGGTGTTCATTTTCCAGCGCCGCCAACTCAAAAAACAGCCGATCATACTCCACATCGGTGATAATCGGCTCACCCAGCACATGATAACGATAGTTGTGCTCACGGATTTGTACACGCAGTTCAGCGGCGCGTGCTGCCAATTCAGAAGGGTTGCTCATTGCGGTGCTGCTCTATTGATTGACTTCGGCTAAGTATTGGCGGGCGGCCCAACCTTGACGGTTTGGATTGGTAATCCCTTCCACCTGACAAAATTCAAGACTCGTTCCATCTACGGCGACACTGGTCTGTGGCCCCCCGACAATCGTGAATTGCTCACCGTCGGGGGCGACGGAAAGGATATTTTGTCCCTGCTGTGGCTCACTGCGAATGCTGAGGCCCGTTGGCGCAGTTCCCACCACTTCGACAATGGCCCCAAGTGGACAACCCGTTGTCACCCCCGGAATACCCGTTTGGGTTGGCTGCGCGGTGGGTACGGGTGTATTGATGGCTTGGGCGGTAGGTGGCACGCTCCCCGGTGTCGTGGCAGGTTGCACATTTGTGTTATTGGTTGGTTGTCCAACCGTATTACCGGTCAGCGCATTGGTAACGACAATCACCTGCGGCGTTTGGTCGCCTAGAATGAAATTCTCACCTGCATTCAGCGCGAATGCCAACAACAAAACCGCGCCCCCACCGACGACCAAAATCAATACCACCAATGACCACCACGGCAAATAGAGGCCGCTGTCTTTTTTGCTGCGCGGCGCTTTAGGAACACGTACCGGCGCGGCTTCGACAG
>JABFGB010000018.1 GCA_013112715.1 Chloroflexota bacterium | reverse complement strand
CTGGAGTCAGTCCAAGGCCAACGCTGCAATTGGCTTCAAGACCATCCTGAACTCGTTCGTTCCGCCACTTGTTTTCATTGGTGGCCCGCTTATGCTTAAATCTCTACCCTTTATCCGAATCTGGTATCATAGGTTGTGTCGTGCTCCTAGTGGGGTGTAAATCGGCTAAAAACGACAAAACAGGCAGGTCAGAACCAAGCCCTACTTCGGATTATCCCCTCTTTTTTGTGGCGGAATATGATCCCACACGTGACCCCGCTGTTGATCTGGTCAACGCTGTGGCTGAGGCACAACAATCGAACAGACGGATTTTGCTGGACATCGGTGGAGATTGGTGCGGGTGGTGTCATATTCTAGACGAGTTCATTGAGCAACACACAGACATTAATCAGGCACTCCGACAGAATTTTGTCATCTTAAAGGTCAATTATAGTCAAGACAATTTTAATGATGCGTTCTTGCAGCAGTATCCAGCGGCGGCGGGCTATCCCCATTTTTATATTTTGGAGAGTGATGGCACATTCTTGCATTCACAAAACACCGCCGAATTGGAAGAGGGGCAGTCTTATAATCCGGCGGTGTTCATGGCGTTTATCGAACAATGGAAACCACAGTCTTAAATCTTATGGGCAGCTTTTGGCGATATGCTCCTCGAAAGTCGTTGAAAACTGATGTGAGCCGTCCCCGTTGCAAGCAGCGCGGAAATAGAAATACGTCGTCGTTGCGGGGTAGATGGCGGCACGAATGGAGGACAGACTAGGATTCACAATTGGCCCCGGCGGTAATCCGACATTCAAATACGTGTTGTATGGGCCAACAGCGGACACGTAATCATCGGCGGTGATTAAGGGCCACCACACCCCATCTCGGCGATTGTTGGCGAGTTGATATTGCACGGTAGGGTCAGCATCTAATTTTTGCCCAATGCTCAGGCGATTGAGATAGACCGAGGCGATGGTGGGGCGCTCGGAGGCTAAAACGGCTTCACGTTCGATAATGGAGGCCAACGTTACAATCTCGAACATCGTTTTACCCTGCAAGGCCGCTGCATCCCGCAAATCTTGGGTCACGTAGGTATCGAAGGCTGTTAACATCTGGTCGCGGAAACTGACGGCAGTGTCGGCGGCGGTTAATTCATAGGTGGCCGGGTACAAAAATCCTTCAAGTGAGGCATTGGATGGGATGCCGTAACGGGCGCGGAAGTCATTCGGGAGGATGGCGCTCGGCCCGACGACAGCTAAAAATTCAGCACCCGTGAAACTCAACAGAGGGGTGGCATCAATTTGGGCGGCGATCTCTTCCATCCGCATATTTTCGCGTACCAAGAAGCGTGCCGTAGTCGGGGTGGGGTCGGTCAAAACCTCCAAAATCTTGTCGTAGGTCATGGTTTCGCTGATGAAAAACACACCGGGGCGCAAATCGTCATCCATGCCTTGAAACCGCGCATATCGGGCAAAAAGTGAGCCATTCCGAATGAAACCCGCCGTCACCAGATTAATGCCGATATCGTTGGCACTTTCACCTTCGCGCACCTCAAAGCGTTTCAGGGTGGGGTCGGTGCCAATGGGCGAGTTTAATTCATCACGGTTTCGCACCAAATAAAGCCGGATTGCCATGCCTTCGACGGGGTTGTAGCCTTCGGGGGTGGTGATGACCACGAAGAAGCTGACTACTACGCATAATAAAATAAACCCTAAGCAGCCGGGAATCAGGATGGCACGGAGGACATTGCCGAGGGTTCGGACGCTGACGCCATGCGGTTCTTGCAGCGGATCCGAATAGGGTTGTTGTTCGTACATCGGTTGCGGTCTCTTTCAAAGGTGTTGAATTCCACCTGCTAGGATAACACAGGTGGGGACGCTTGGTGATAGGCGGAAGTCAGGCGGTGTCCGGATTACCTTTGGGCGTTGATAAATCATGAGCTTTTGACCTACAAATGAGTGAGTGGTGGCGATGAAACGGGGTGCATTTGTCAAGTGGTGTCATCGAATATGGGGGAGGGTTATAATTGACCGCTAGAAATGTGGATTTGTGGTAGGGATATTTGACATGGAACTAAAGCCGCCGCGTTGAATCTAGCTTTGGTGGTCATGCTAATTGGTTGATTGAGGAAGGCTTGCTAAAATATTGGTTGCAGTAACTTATAACATGCCTTTTTGTGAGAATGCCCTTATGCGGATTTTTGTCAGCTATAGCAGTCGGAATCGCCCTCAAGTGACCGCCCTTGTGCAAGATTTGGAAAATACGGGCCATGATGTTTGGTATGACCAAGAGGCTGCCGGGGGGCATGAGTGGTGGGCCGATATTCTGGACAATATTCGGGCCTGCGAACTCTTTATTTTTGCCCTGACCCCGGAATCGTTGGACTCGGAGGCGTGTCGGCGGGAATATCGGTATGCCCATGCGTTGCATAAGCGGATTTTGCCTGTGCGCCTTAGCAAAGCGGTCAATCCGGCTTCGCTGACGATTGAATTGCAGAAGATCAATTTTGTGGATTATTTCAGTGGGGCGGAGCAAGAATATCGCCAACTGGTACGAGGCATCACAAGCCTCAAGCCGCCTGTGCCTATGCCTGATCCGATGCCAGATGAACCACCTGTGCCGATTTCGCCACTGGGGGAACTGCGCGAGAAAATTGCGGCGCGTTCAATAGGGGTTGAAACTCAGACCTATCTGGTTTTTGAGTTGAAGCAGCATGTTGAGAAGGCTGCGACACGGGCTGAAGCATTGGAATTATTGCAGCGCCTCCAAAATCACCGTGATTTGCGGATAGGAGTAGCGAATGAAATTACCCAGATTATTGCTCCATATATTGTCGATGAATCTATTGGCACGGCTCTGCAATCATTCTTAGGTCGTTTTATCCAAGGATTGACTTTGATTCTCGTGGTTTTTGCATCACTTATTGCAATATATGCTTTTGTCACAGGCGAGTATAGTTTGAATGGAAAGAATGGTACTGACGAGCAAGACCGAACAGAGGTCTCCCTAGATTTGACCGATACCCCAACCACTACGCCGTCGCCGACGAATGAAGCATCGGCGACCAATACGACTATTGCAACACCTTCACTGACTGATGAACCGACTGCCGCACCCACCCAAACGAGTACATCAACGAATACCCCTTTATCAACGGCATCGGCGACAAATACGCCATCCCAAACTACCACTATGACCCCAACGGCTAACTCGACCCAGCCATCCGGTTTGGAGGCTGTGACTAGCAATGCCCAATGGAAGGAAATGGGTGGGCCGATTGAACAGGAGTTTGATGGGGTAATGATGGTGCTCGCTCCGGCGGGGTGTTTTGATATGGGGAGTATAAAAGAACAGCTTGATTATGCGGTTTCTTTGGGTGCTACTTCACAAGACATCCAGAGCGAAACTCCTGTGACGCAGATTTGTTTTGACGAACCGTTCTGGATGGACAAATTTGAGGTGACACAAGGCGATTTTGAAAGACTAGGGGGAGTGGCAGGGAATGAAAGTTATTTTGTTGATGATCGTCGTCCTAGGGAGCAAATCACATGGTTTGAAGCCCGGGATTTTTGTAAGCAGAAGAGGGATGGGCGATTGCCGACAGAGGCGGAATGGGAATACACAGCACGTGGGCCTGATAATCTGATTTTTCCTTGGGGGAATGAATTCGAGTTGGCGAATGTCGTTTCTGGTGCCAATTCCAATAGCCAGACAGCCGAGGTTGGTAGCAAAAAAGGTGGTGTGTCATGGCTAGGAGCATATGACATGAGCGGGAATGTATGGGAATGGGTGAGTTCGCTCGGTTATGGATATGATTCTGAACTGGATCGAGAAGATGATAGCAATAATATTGGTTCTCGTGTCATGCGAGGTGGTTCATGGAACGATACTGGCTATGCAAACAACGTTCGCTCGGCGAATCGTGATTGGACTTATCCGGGCTATTCGGTCAGTATTGTTGGCTTCCGGTGCGCCCGTGATTACAACGGTGAGCCTATTCAGCTATCGCAATAACTTGTTCAGGCCAATCAATGCCACTATCGCGCAAAGCGTCTAAGAAGGATTGCAGCATGACGGCGGCGGCATGGGCATTCATTAGAGTAGGTGAAGGTTTTTGGAGATACGCCGATGATGACATCCCGCAACTACGGATTTGATAGGCGATCCAAGAATTGTTCGGCGGTAAGAATCGGTATCTGCTCGTAGCTGACCAAAGTGAGCAAGTCCTTATCGCCAGAAACGATAAAGTCGGCTTTACCACCTACGGCACAAGCAAGTATCATCACATCTTTGGGGTCGCGGACAATTCCGGTGGGAACTTCAGCAGGTTCAACTATTTCAGCGGCAGCACGATACTGCATCGCAAGGCTTTCAAGATTGATCTGCCGAGCAGCAAGTTGTTCGGCGAATTTATCACGAGCCAGCACATTTATGGTTTCTGATAAGAGCGATTCGGTTAATATGGCTACAAACAATTCGTCGCGGGCGGCTTGAAATACTAGACTGGGCAACCCACCCCACAGCAATCCTGAAACAATGACGTTGGTGTCCAACACGGCACGGATCATATTTACTGAGTGTCGGTAGAGGCAATGCGCTCGGCTTTAGCGGTGGCTAGTTCGGCCTCAATTTCTTCCGGTGTCAGGCTCCCTTGAAGTTTCTCAGCCGTGTGCATGAGTTTTTGCCAGTTTTCCCTACGCTTAAGGCGTTCTTCAAGCAGCGCGATAACATCAGGCGTGATTGAGGAAATTTCTAGCCCTGCCGCTTTTGCCCGTTTGACAAGCTCTTCAGGTAATTGGATAGCAATTTGTAAGTCACTCATTGGTTATTATCCTGATTTTCTCATTTCTCCAGTATACCAGTATTCTCTATCTATGATATAGACGTAAAACTGGGGGAGTAGCGGAAGTTATTTGGAGAAATGATTCGCCGAATCAAGAAAATCTGATTATTCCTCAATAGCCTCTACCTTTTCGGGCCACTCCGCTCCATAGTCCCGCAAGGCGTCCAAAAAAGATTGGAGCATGACGGCGGCGGCATGGGCATCAATGCGTTCGGGTATGTCTTGGTCAGTGTCCCGCAATAATGCCTCGGCGTCCATGCTGGTTAGCCCTTCATCCCAAAAATAGACCGGAATTGAGACCGCACCCGCTAATCGCTGTCCCCAGAGGCGCACGGTGTCGGATTGGCTGTGGCCTTCAAAATCGGGTGGACGGGGTGGCATCCCGACAATCAATGCGGCGATTTCGTATTTTTCGATAAGGGTATTGATAAAGGCGAAATCCTCACGTTTGGAGGTGCGGTGGTGTATGGCGAGGGGGGTTGCAATGAGGCCGATGCGGTCACAAGTGGCAAAACCAATGACCTTTGCCCCGTGATCTATGCCGAGCAACTTGCCGGGGAAATTCTCCATTTTAGCCTCCTCGAATATGGACGCTAATGCGGACGGGCAGAATGGGCAGGCGGTTCAAAAAGCCGGGCCAAGTGCTGATTTCGATGGGTTCGTCAGGGTCAAGTGTATACTGGCGATTTAACATCTCACGCGCTTCGTTTTCAGATTTTCCGGCCAAGCGATCTCGGACTTCGTTGGCGTCAATGGCGACACGAGTGCTGCCATCCACACGCAGGGTAAGGGCAATGGTTCCATCGGCGGCGGGAGACTGAATTTGACCTACGCGAACACTGGCGCGTTCAAATAATTCGTTCCCCGGCGTCACAAAAGAAGCTAGATAGGCATTGGCGATCAAGCGGGCTTCATCCAAATTGATGACCGTTGTAGCGACGGTGGCTTGCATGGTCAGACTAACCGAATCCACTGGCTCATTGAGGGCGGCGCTATAAAAAAGCTGTGGCTCACCCACAATCTGGAGATCGGAAATGACATAATATTGGTCGGCGTCGGCGGCGAGTTTGAGCGTGGTTTGGGCGTTGGTCAGCACTTGTTGGCGGGCCAGTGTCACCAAACGGTCATAATCTTGCTGCGTGACAAAGGCGGCCTCTCGAACGCCTGCACCAAAGGTCGGGTTGGGATTGGTGACAGAAACGCTGCCTTCTAGGGGGCCAGTGACCCGTGCGATTTCACCAATATCTACATTTCCACGCAGGCCGTTGGAATTTTCGAGGGCGCGGATGTTGACTTCGATGGTTGCGCCTTGTCGGGCGGGTAGGGCCACGTCTTCAAGCGTCTCAAATTGGATGGGCGGGGCATCAATCGTTTGTACGACTGTGCCAGCAGGGACAAAGGTCGCCAAGCCGGTATCGTTGGTAAAAACGACCTTACCCTCCGCTAATTCGCTTTCGGCGGTGCGGCGTCCGGTGGTTTCGATAGTCGCGGTACCATCTTGTAGGAACTGCCGTGTTTCAGCCGGGATGCGTTTGCTTTCAGGAATAGCTTGATTGATGGACGGGTCAGCGGTCACATCAATTACTTCACTCAGTTGGTCACTGGCCGGGGTAATGGTGACGGTAGCGCTGGGTAGGATGGCGTAGATGCCAAACAACAGCAGAAGCACAGCAGCACCAAATATCACGCCGCGTATGGCCCGCCGCACGGCTTGTTTTTTCGGGCTTGGTGGTGGTTTGAGCCGAGAAGCAACCTGCATCAATTCATAGGGGTCATGTTCGGGGCGGGGGCGGTCTTCTCGATCTATAAATACCTTGTTGCGGGGGCGCTTCCAACGCTGCGTGCGGGCCTGCTCGATGGTAAAAAAGGCTGAGATGTTTAATTCTTTGGCGTGGGAGGCGATGTCGGGGTCGCTGGTGACAAGAGCCAAACGCAAATCACGACGGGCCGCTTCGCGCTGAATCAAAACCAGATCGAGTTTGCGACGCAGGATTTTGCTGTTGGCTGGGAAAACAAGCAGCACCCGTCCGGCGTTGACAAATTGCAGGCGGTCACGCACCGACACCACATCATCATAGGGTTCAAGTTGAATCCGCTGAATTCGTTTTTGGCGGGGAAGATTTTGTTGTGATTGCGCCATCGTGTTTACTCCGCTCGCCATACACTGAAATATAACAAGGGCCGATAACCATGTATGGCGTAAAAATGTTTTGCCATCTCAGAGGGTATCAATAAAATGCGGGTGACGCCATTCTCGGCACAGACTTGATGGACCCGATTGAGCAGTGCCCCGGCAACCCCACGCCGTCGGAAATCGGGCAGGGTGTAAAGATTGTTGATATAGGCAATCTTTGGCACGGTTTGAATTACTTGTATCCAGCCGACTGCCTGCCCCTCTATTTTAGCGAAAAATTGGCGGATATGGGGTTCGCCAACAATATGCACGGGCATGGGTTCATGTTGCAGGTGGGTTTCGTTGACAAACATCGCTTGGGCAGGGCGTTTGACTTCAAATACCGCGATTTTGGAGACATCTAAAACTGGCGGGGATTCGATGCCGTAGAGGGGGTAGGTATGTTGATATTGAAAGCCCAAACTCGCGTAGGTGGTATCGGGGGTTTCATCAGCATGGGCCACGTTGAGGACGTAGGTTTCGTTGGACTGAATGGGGTGGGCGCGAATGGCTTCTAGCACCGCCGATGGTTCAGCCTCTAATGCGAAAAATTCCATTTGGAAGGAGGCCACCTCCGCATCGCCATAATAAGCCACCTGCACCGCACCTAAATCCTGAGTGGTGGTGTCATAGATGGCAGCGAAAATCTCGGTGTAGGATTTGAGAAATGCTTCGGCGGCCCAACGATTTTTCAATCGGACTCCCACCCCCTAAAAATCCGTAAAAAGAAGGGCAGACACTGGGTCCGCCCCATTTTTGCTTTATTTCGCTAATAGCTCGGCAATCAACTCACTGGCACGGGCAAGGGCGTCGTCCAAACGAGTAGCATCCTTACCGCCAGCTTGGGCCAGATTATCACGCCCACCACCACCACCACCGATGATCGCGGCGATTTCTTTGATCACATTGCCCGCATGGACGCGCTTGGTTAAATCTTTGGTGACAGCGGCGATTAACTGCGGTTTGCCATTTTCGGCAATCATGCCCAAAACCACGATGCCATTGGTCGGAATCGCGTCACGGAACCAGTCGGTCATGTGGCGCAGGGTCTCGGGTGAGGTCGGGCTGACGCGGCTGACGAGTACATGCACTTCATGGAACTGCTGCGTATTGGAAAGCAGGTCTTTAAATTCGGCGCGTGCTAGGCGATCCCGCAGGTCGGTGATTTCTTGCTGCTGCTGCTTAATTTGCGTTTGCAGTGCGCTCACCCGATCCGTAATGGCTTCGGCAGAGGTCTGCAATTGATGGGCCAGTTCGTTGATAGTGTTTAGACGATGGGCGGTAAACATCGAGGCTTGTGTGCCCGTAATAGCCTCGACCCGACGGATGCCCTGAGCAATTGCACCTTCTTGGACAATGATAAACGAGCCAATGACGGCGGTGTTGCTGACGTGGTTGCCACCGCAGAGTTCATAGCTAAAACGTTTCTTGTCATCGCCAATGGTGATGGTGCGAACCTGATCGCCATATTTTTCACCAAAGAGAGCCATCGCGCCCTCGGCTTTGGCGGCGTTGAGGGTTTTCCAAACGGCAGTGACGGGCAGATTAGCCAAAATTTCCTGATTGACCTCCCGCTGCACATCGTTCAATTCATCAAAGGTCAGGGCGGCATCGTGACTGAAGTCGAAACGCAGGCGGTTGGGGGCGACTAATGAACCGCGCTGCTGGACATGCGTGCCGAGTCGTTTCCGAAGGGCGGCATGGAGCAGGTGGGTCGCGGTGTGGTTACGCATAATATCCACGCGGCGTTCCGCGTCAATGCTGGCGATACACGGTACGTTCGATTGAACCGTCCCCTGCACGACTTCGCCGATATGGATAATCAGGCCACCGACGGGGCGGCGAACATCTTCAATATCAATCAGCCAGCCATCGCCTTCGATAATGCCTGTGTCGCTGACCTGACCCCCGCTTTCCACATAGAAGGGGGTGCGGTCTAGGACAACCTCGACTCGATCCCCTACGGTAGCGGATTCCAGCGGTTGACCATTTTGCAGGAGGGCAACTAGATTGACCTCTTGGCTATAGGCCCCATAAAGATCATGGGCGACCTCGGTGAATCCATTATGGCGCAGATTTTCGAGGGCGCGGGTGTAGGCCTCGGCGACATCAATATCCCCGAAGAAACTGCCCTTGCTCGAAACGGTGGCGTGTTCTTCCTGCGCGGCTTTGAATCCAGCTTCGTCTATTTGATAACCGCGTTCCACCACTACGTCACGGGTGACTTCAAAAGGCAGGCCGAGGGTGGCGTGCAGATAGAAGGCCCGTTCACCGTCGAGTGTGCCACCAGCGGGGAGGGTATCCAACATCGCCTCTAGTTCATTCAAGCCGCGATCCATTGTACGCAGGAAGCGGTTTTCTTCAGTGGCGATGGTGCGATATATCGTGTCACGGTGTTCCTTCAATTCGGGATAGGCGTCGCCAAAGTTCGCAATCACCACACCGGAGAGGTCGGCAAGGAAGGTTGGGGTGTCAAAGGGCAGTTTTTTGCCAAAACGCATCGCTCGACGCAGCACCATGCGGCAAACATAGTCGCGGCCCTGTGTTCCGGGGCGTACCCCATCGGCAATCATGAAACAGGCGGCGCGTAGATGGTCGGCAATCACACGGTAGGGCACGTAATTGGCTTGGCGTTCGTCGTCGGTGTGACCTGTTAATTCTTGGGTGGCACGAATAATGGGCATGAACAAATCGGTGTCGTAATTGTTGTCCTTGCCCTGCAAAATAGACACGAGGCGCTCTAGGCCAAGCCCGGTATCCACCCCTGTTTTGGGCAAGGGGACGCGCGTGCCATCGGGGAGGGCGTTGAACTGCATAAACACCAAGTTCCAAAACTCAAGGAAGCGCCCGTCATCGGCATCGAAAGAGGCTTGGGCCGAGGCAGTCCCTTGATCGGGGAATTTATCCCAATGGATTTCGGAGGTGTAACCACATGGGCCAGTATCACCCATCATCCAAAAATTATCTTTGTCGCCCATCAAACATACATGATCGGCAGGCACACCTACCACATTGACCCAAATGTCGTAGGCCTCTTGGTCGTCCTGATGAACGGTGTAATAGAGCCGTTCTGGGGCCAGGCCATAGGCTTGGGTGACAAGGGTATAGGCAAATTGGCAGGCTTCGCGTTTGAAATAGTCGCCAAACGAGAAGTTGCCCAACATCTCAAAAAAGGTGTGGTGGCGCGGGCTTGGGCCGACATTATCAAGGTCGTTGTGTTTGCCGCTGACCCGCATCACTTTTTGTGAGGTCGTGGCACGGCGATAATCGCGGGTTTCCATGCCCAAAAAGACATCTTTAAACTGCACCATCCCGGCATTGGTAAACAACAGGGTGGGGTCATTGCCGGGGACAAGCGAAGAGGATGCCACAACTTTGTGACTATTTTCTTCAAAAAACTCCAGAAACGCCGCCCGAATCTCGGCGCTGGTCATTTGTTTCATTAGATGGCTGTCCTATAAACGAAAATGTTTGAAACGAAAGTTACTGCCATTATAGGTGACAGGCCCTTGAATCTCAATAGTGGCGGCGCAAAGCCTGTTAGGAAAGCGTTTTAGTTTGGTATCAATCTCTCAAAATTTACATTTTTAACTGGCGTTGTTCTATAGATTCAGCGAGAATAATAAATTGAGTTATAGATGAAATTATTAGCATGGCGCATCGTTGAGCCTTGTAGGGAATGAATGATTCGGATATGGAACAGTTAATTAATAGCCTAAACGCTCCCAATATCGGGGAACGGATGCGGGCGATTCAGGCGTTGGGTAAAAGTCGTGATACCCGTGCTATTCAGCCTTTGATTGCGACATTATCGGATAATGCCGTGGTGCTGCGGACAGCGGCGGTGAATGCCCTTACGATGATGGGGGAGTCTGCGACGGATGCGCTTATTTTGGCCCTACAAGAAGATGATGATTTGCTACGTACCGGGGCGGCCAAAATCTTGGGGGCGATTGGGGGTACACAGGTATCGCAGGCGCTTCAAATAGCCCTGAGTGACGAAAGTAATCGGGTACGTGCATTAGCTGCGGAGGGCCTCGGCACGATTGGCGATCCCCGGGCGATCCCGGCCTTACTTGAGGCTCTTGGCGACCCAGAGAAGCAAGTAGTTGTACGTGCTGTGACTTCTTTAGGCAAATTGCAAGCGGTTGAAGCGGTTGAGCCATTGGTTCAACTGGTCGTCGCTCACCACGATATGATTCGACATATGGCAGTATGGGCGCTGGGGCAAATTGGCGATGCGCGGGCGATTCCAGTGATTTTGCAGGCGTTGGTGGAAGATTGCCAAACTCACCCAATTGACCTAGGGGCTAACGAGCACGATTTTCGAATTGCTGGAAATGATACAGTGGGGGATGCAAACCGCCCTGATGTGGAAATTGCGGCGTTGGTGAAAATCGGTCAGGCAGCCCTAGTGCCCCTTTTGAATCTTTTGCCCAAAGCAAAGCTGGCTGTTCGTGCCTATGCGCTGATGGGCATCGCGCAGATTGACCCAGCCGAAGGGTTGATTGCTAGTACCATCGCGCTTGATGATTCCGACCCTTTTGTTCGACGGATTGCGTCCCAACTCTATCAGCGTTTGTCGCCTCCACAGGATTAGCTGCCACTCGCGTATTTCAAAGCTCAAATCTACCCGTCGCTGTGCTATAATGACCGCATTAGCCGCTTTTAATTGGAGGAAACAGTGACGATGACGGGGAATACGCAAGCGCGTGTGTCAATAGATGAACAGGTGGAGGTTCTGATGAGCAACACGGGCTATGGGGACGACCATACCCGTGAAATCATGCGTCAAGAACTGCGTGAACGGCTGATTCAGGCTGAACGCGAAGGGCGTCCACTACGGGTCTATTGCGGCTATGACCCCCGTACCACCGACCTGCATCTTGGGCATACGATTACAATGCACAAACTGCGCCAATTTCAGGAATTTGGACACCACGTTATTTTCCTGATCGGGTCATTTACCTCGCTGATTGGCGACCCCGATGATGTTAAGGCGCGGGAAATCTTGACGCCGGAAAAAGTGGCGGAAAATGCCCAGACTTATAAGGAACAGGCTTTTAAAATCCTCGACCCCAAGAAAACGGAAGTGCGCCATAACAGCGAATGGTTGGCGGAACTCGGTTTTCTAGATGTCATTAAACTTGCCCAACATTTTACGGTGCAGCAGTTTTTGGCACGGGAGGGGTTTAGTAATCGGCTTGAAGATGGTAACCCGATTTACTTGCATGAATTCTTTTACCCATTGATGCAGGGGTATGACCCCATTGGCCTCAAAGCGGATGCACAGGTTGGCGGACAAGACCAGTTGTTCAACTTGATGGCGGGCCGCCAATTGATGCAAAAACTTGGTGTACAGCCACAGGTAGTTATCGCAATGGGGGAGAGCCTGCCGGGTACGGATGGCATCGAAAAAATGAGCAAGAGCAAGGGCAACCATATCGCCTTGCTGAGTGAACCCGGCCAGATGTACACCAGTTTGATGAAACTGCCCGATTTTGCCATGCCGCTCTACTTCAAACTCCTGTTAGGGTGGAGTCAAGAGGACGTGGACGATATGATGGATCGGATTAATCAAGGTGAAGTTGAACCGCAGGAAGTCAAAGCGGGAATGGCGCTCGACATTACGACAATTTTTCATGGTCGGGAAGCGGCGTTGCAGGGGCGTGAGTTTTCGCGCAAGGCCATGCAAGAGGGCGGTATCCCGGATGATATTGCCGAATATGCGATACCCTCTGATACGCCATTGGTGGATTTGCTGGTCGTGACGGGTTTGTGCAAGAGCAAAGGGGATGCTAAACGCCAAATTCAGGGTGGCGGTGTTCGCCGCGACAGTGACAAGGTGACGAATTTTGATGAGGTCGTGCGCGTGGCGGATTTACCCACGGTGCTGCAATATGGCAAACGCCATTTTGTGCGGATTGTCAAAGGCTAAGTTGAAGAGAACTTGAACATGGGGACGTGTAGCGCTTCCCCGTTTTAAATTTAGGAGAGGATTAGCGGAATGTCAGACATGCCTCCATTTCCAGCGAATGATTCCCAACGGGGACCTATGCAATCACCGCCCCCCAATTTTTCTAGTGGCCCATTTTTTCAGCCACCTGTGCCGTCGTCCCCGCCCCAAAAAAGTCGTGGAGAAGCCTCAGTGGTCAATCGGACAGCGCTATGGGTGCTGCTTTCGACATTGGCAGGGATGGCGACGCCGATTTGTCTGTGTGTATGCCTCTGTTTGGCCTCGTTTGTGGGGCTATCTACATGGGCGGGTCAATTAGACACGACTCAGGAAACTGGGCCAGCGGTTGGCGTGATTGACCTGACCGGGCCGATTATCGCAGGGGACAGCCTGTTTAGCGCTTCCACTGGGTATATGCAAGAGCAGTTGAAGTGGATGGAAGAAAGCAATGATGTCAAAGCGATTGTCATCCGCGCCAACAGCCCCGGCGGTGGAGTTGACCCCAGCGATACGATCTGGCACGAGGTCGCAAAACTGCGGACTAAGAAACCGATTGTGGTGTCTGTGCAAGGCATGTGTGCATCAGGCTGTTTATACATTTCGAGTGCAGCGACTGAAATTTGGGCGACACGCAGTTCGCTGGTCGGCAGCATCGGCGTCATTTCAACCTTTTTTAATGCCCAAGAATTGCTGGACGATTTGGGGATTGATGTTCAGACAATTGCAACGGGGGAGAACAAAGATTTTGGCAGCATGTTCCGTCCGCTGACCCCCGAAGAAGAACAGTATTGGCGCAGTCAGAGCGAAATTTTGCTGACCAATTTCATCCAAGCCGTCGCCAGTCGTCCGGGGTCATCCTTGACTGAGGATGAAGTGCGCCAATTGGCGACAGGACGGGTGTGGGTCGCAAGCGAGGCTAAAGATCGCGGGCTGGTAGACGAAATTGGTTATGAGGAAGATGCCATTCAACGGGCGGCTGATTTGGCAGGCATGTCGTCCTATCGGGTACAGGAATACCCCTTTGCGTTTGACTTCTTCAATATTTTTGGCTCGGGTTTTAGTGCCGCTGAGGGTTTGTCTGAAGGTTATTTTGATATGCCGACGACCCAAGAAATACTCGATAGTTTGCAACAAGCACCACTGCAATATCGCTATTTTGGGCCATATGATGGCGGGCAAAATCGACCTCTTGGGCTTGATCGTTAAACCATCAGACCCCGGTAAATGAGCCGGGGTTTTTGTTCACACTAATCTTCTTTGCCGCGTAGATAACCTTTGCCAACCCACCAAGGCATTATTTCGGCAACCAAGTGCCCAATCTTGACATGCGGGTCTTGGGCGATGAGCGCTTGGGCATCTTCAATTGTTGCCGTCTTGAAAATCGTGACGCCACGCAGATTGGCAGTGGGGTCTTGGACGGGGCCGCTCACTAAAGTTTTGCCATCGGTGTTCAGCTTGCCCAGATATTCGACATGGCGCTGCTGACGTTCCTCTAGTTCTGGGCTTGGCTCACTCGTCCAGATTGGCCCCTTACGTAGAAAGCAGATGAAAAATGTATCCATTTCCATTGGGAAGTCAGCCATGGGTTTGCTCCTATGATTTTTGATAGAACTATCGTTCCATTCAATGATAGGTTCAAAGATGATGCTGTTTCACGTATGGGAATACAGACTAAACAAAAAGGGCGTTGGATGCGCCCCTTCTGTAAAAATTATTCCCAGTCGCTCCGTTCGAGTTTTTTGCGGAGATTCTCCATTGTGGCGTTGGGAGTGGCAGAACCTGCCAGTCGGTTATAGACGCGCCGCCATGTTTTGACGACGCCCTGCCGTTGGGTGGCATACCAGTAAGTAATTTGACGACGCGCATCCATGATCGTCTGGTTGCGTTTTTCAGGAATCACGGCCCATTTCACGACCATTGAGGCCCATGCGAGGCCACCGCCAAAACCCACAAACACGATATTATCGCCGGGTTTGATGCGGTTCTCTTCAATCGCTTCACACAGGGCTATCGGGATCGAAGCGGCGGAGGTGTTGCCATAGCGACTGATATTGCTATAGAGCTTGTCTTCTGCTAATTTGAGACTGCGAGCAGCGGATTCGATAATACGCTGATTGGCTTGATGAGGCACAATCAGGGTCACATCTTCCACGGTGAGGTCAGCCAATCGAAGCGCCTCTTTGATGCTGTCACTGACGACGCGGGTGGCAAAGCGAAACACCTCACGCCCGTTCATACTCATACGGTGCAATTTCGGACCCTGTCCACCCTCTTTCTCTTTGGATTCTTTGCTGTCTTCGATCTCGCTTTTGGTTTTGTGATCGCGTAGGAAGGTTTCGGTGCTGCCCACTGTTGGCAAGGTTAAGGCGTCCCAACCCGCTCCATCCGAGCGTAAAACACTGCTCAAGACACCGCCGGGTTCACGATTGGCTTGCAGAATGACCGCACCCGCGCCATCGCCAAACAAGATGCACGTGCCACGATCTGACCAATCCATCACGCGGCTCATGGTCTCGGCACCAATGACCAACGCGGTTTCGATGTCCCCGGCGCGTATTTTGGCCGACACCATATCTACCGCATAAACAAAGCCAGAGCAGGCCGCGCTGAGGTCATAGGCCCCGGCCTGACTTGCGCCTAACCAACCCTGAATTTGACTGGCGGTACTGGGGAAAATGAATTCCGGGGTGGAAGTAGCAACAACGATCAGATCGAGGTCGGTGGGTAAAATATTGGCGACTTCAAGGGCTGCTTGGGCTGCTTTAAGCGCAAGTTGTCCGGTCGTTTCTTTTTCATCCGCGATGCGTCGTTCCGAAATACCTGTGCGTGCGACAATCCATTCGTCATTGGTGTCGACAATGGCGGCGAGATCGTGATTGGTGAGGACATGCTCTGGTACCGCCATGCCCCAACCAACAATATGGGCATAGCGCCGCTGAAATTGCGCTGCTCCTGCATTGAGATGTGTCAGCCGCTCAAGTGGCCCACTGCCATTGGGCTTGCCTGCGGTGTTTTTGCGGGCAGGCCAGAGGCGGCGTTTTTCAAACTGCCCCTTATGCCCATTTGACCCGTTCGACGAGTGTCCGTTGTTGCCGTTGTTCATGATTTTTTACCTCGCCATTGATTGGGGTAGGGACAACGATAAGCTTCGCTGTCCCTACTGACCTGCGAGTTTCTAATTAAGCCTTACCGTTGCCGTTGTAGCGCCCAAAAATCAGCACCGCGTTGTGACCACCAAAGCCAAATGAATTGCTCATTACGTAGTCAATTTGGTGTGCTTTACCCACATTGGGCGTGTAATTCAAATCACAGTCAGGGTCGGGGGTAAATTGATTAATGGTCGGCGGTACAAAGTTTTCCAATAGCGATTTGACGCTCAGAACCGCCTCAACTGCTCCGGCTGCACCCATCAGATGGCCCGTGACAGATTTGGTGGAGCTAATGGCAAGATCGTAGGCGCGTTCACCGAAGACGGTTTTGAGAGCGCGGGTCTCGCTGGCATCATTGAGCGGGGTGCTGGTGCCATGTGCATTGAGATAATCAATATCCTCAATGGTCAAGTTGGCATCCTTGAGCGCCCGTTTCATTGCCATGACCGCGCCTTCGCCGTTTTCCAGCGGGGCGGTGACATGAAAGGCGTCGGCGGTGGCAGCATAGCCCACCAATTCTGCCAAGATGGTCGCGCCGCGTGCTTGGGCGTGTTCCAGTTCTTCCAAGACCAACATGGCTGAACCTTCGGCGACGACAAAACCATCGCGGTCTTTATCGAAGGGGCGAGAAGCAGTGGCGGGATCATCATTGCGCCGCGAAATCGCCCCCATATTATCGAAGCTGGCGACGGCTAAATCCATCAAGCCCGCTTCGGTGCTGCCCGCCAACATCACATCAGCTGCACCACGTGCAATCATGGCGGCGGCTTCACCGATGGCATTATTGCCAGTGGCACAAGCCGTACTGACTGCCATATTTGGGCCACGCAGACCCCATTCGATGCTGACACGTCCGGCGGGGCTGTCGGGGAGCATGATGGGTACGAGCAGAGGGCTTACCCCGCGTTGGCCTCTTTCGGCAAAGGCTAGGACGCCTTCACTAATGGAATGGATGCCCCCAATGCCACACCCAACAATACAGCCAACATCGTAACGATTTTCGTCGGTGACCACGAGGCCGCTGCTGTCGAGGGCCTGCTTGGAGGCGTACATGGCAAGCTGGGTGGTGCGATCCATACGGCGGATTTCACGCTTGCCGAAATATTCAACGGGGTCAAAATTCTTTATTTCACCACCGATTTTTACGCCGATGTTGCTGGCGTCCCATTGGGAAATGTGGGTGATCCCGGATTTGCCATTTTTGGCGCTTTCCCAACTTTCTTCAACGGAATTACCAATGGGGCAGATAATCCCCATACCTGTTACAACTACGCGCCGACCTTTCACAATGCGCTCCTTCGCTGTATTTCGCGGATATTTCTATTAGAATTTGGGGGATTATAGCAAAAATCTGTCCCCTTCGCGTCGCAGAATTTATAACCCTTGTCGTCGCCAAAGGTTACAATAGAATTTCACTATATTCTGTATTGAACCGATCAAATGAGGATAGATTCATGGTTGATTTCTTTCTGAATTTCCATTCCGGTTGGCGCTATTTGGTGCTATTGGGGACGTTGGTGACCCTCGTCTACTTTATTTATGCGTTGGTCAGCAGTGCCGATTCCAAACGCGACAAATTGGTGATGACCGTTTGGGCAATTTTGGTAGATATCCAAGTAACCCTCGGTCTGATTCTGTTTGTGTTGTACATTTTTGATGAGGCCTATGAAATCAAAGGTCAGCAGATTGGGCATCTATTCACCATGGTGCTGCTTGTGCCGCCAGTGGTGCATTTTTACAGCATCTATTCCAAGCGTAATCCGAATGCCGATCTCAAACGACTGCGGACGATTGGGGTGGCCGCGCCGATTGTCGCATTGGTATTGATCGTCGGCGGCATCTTGGCATTGGGTGGGGGGATTGAATTGGTCTTTGGGAGTTAGGCACTCTCACTATCACGGCCATTCCTTCGGCATGATATAATGTCGCGCCGGAGGAATCATTTTTACTATGATTATCGTTACAGGAGCGATGGGCTTTGTTGGCCGTCATCTGGTGGCTCAACTGCTGCGTTCTGGCAACCCAGTGCGTGTCTTGGTGCCACCCACAATTGTGGCCCGCTATCAGCGACGACATTATCCTTGGCCGTGGGCCGAGGCGGGTGAGGCCGAGATTTTCCCCGGCAGTATTTTTCATGCGGAAACTTTATTTCAAGCGATGCAGGGTGTTCATACGGTCTATCATCTTGCCAGCGCCCAATGGTGGGGCAGTCGACACGACCTTGAACAAATTGATCTAATCGGCACACGCCAGATCATCGCCGGAGCGCGCGCGGCACGGGTGGGACGTATTATTACCCTAAGTCATTTAGGCGCTGAACCCTCATCCGCCTATCCGTTATTGCGGGTAAAAGGGCAGGTTGAAGAACTGATTCGTTCCAGCGGGGTAGCGTACACTATTTTCCGCTGCGGGGTGGTGTTCGGGCCGGATGACCATTTTGTGAACAACCTTGCCATGCTGGTTCGGGCTAATCCCATCTTCTTTTTCCAGCCGGGACACGGGGAACATCTGCTCAATCCACTGTATATCCATAATCTCGTCGCGGCACTCGAAGCCAGCTTAGAATCGCTGGGGTTGGTAGATGTCACGGTGGATATTGGGGGTGGCGAGTATGTGAGTTTTAATGAGATGACCCGTACTGTGATGCGCGTTACCAAAGCCAGACGGGTGATTTTTCCGCTGCCACCCTATTTTTTGCGCTGGCTGACAGGGGTGGCGAATGTGATTTTTCCGCGCTGGCCCGCAACAAAACAATGGTTTGACTTGATGGCAGGGAATCGAACCGCACGGCTGGGTAATCTTTATGAATATACAGGGGTGCGACCTGTACGCTTTGAAGATACATTGGTCACGTATATGCCACAGCGCCGCTACAGCCTTGAACTTCTGCGGTTCATGTTGCGGCGGCGACCCGGCATCCGATTCTAACTTCGTCCGATTAAGTAAAAAAGCGAGATAGAGACAAAGCAGATGTCCAGTGTACATGCGTTTTCGGTGCGAACCCTGACCCGACCTGAAGAATTTCGGGCGGTGATGGATTTGCAGCGGTTGATCTATGGAGATGACCCGACGACCCACATTGCCCGCCACACACTGGTCAGTTATGCCCGCAATGGGGGACAGGTATTGGGGGCGTTTGAAGACGAATTGCTGGTGGGGTTCTTGGTGGCATTTTTGGGGACAGACAGCCTTGACCCACGCCGTCCAGCCATGGCAAACCTGAAATTGGTGATTGAACGGTTGGCCGTGCATCCGGATTATCGCGGGATTGGTCTTGCCTCGCAATTGGCCCGCCAGCAGCGCGAAATGGCAGTGATGCAGGGGATTCGACTGGTCACAATCGCATTTGACCCCCTCAGCAGCCGGGATGCCTATTTGTATATTCGCAAATTAGGTGCGATGGTGCAGTCCTACGTGCCAGATTATTTTGGCGTGGATGAACACGAAGCATGGGAACGTAACATTACCCTGTCGCCAGATCGCATGGTGGCGGAGTGGTGGCTGACCCGCAATCGGGTTGAGGAACGGCTTTTTGGCAAGCGCAACAGCTTGACATTGGCACAATATCTGGATGCTGGAATGCCAATTATCAACCCCTCGCAGCCGGGGCCGGAGGTATTTTGCCCACATCCTTATCAAGGTGAGTTGAAGCTGCCAGATGGGGCCATGATGCTCATCGAAATCCCTTCGGACTGTTCGGCGATTTTGCATGGCGACCCTAAATTGGCGACGGCATGGCGTGAGCACGCTCGACAGGTGTTTGGCACGGCCTTTCAAGAGGGGTATGTCGCCACTGATTTGATGCGAGAGCCATTTGAAGGACGGGAGCGGACGTTTTATTTGATGAGTTATGACGGGCCGCGTTTTAGTATTGAAATTGAGTAGACATTACGCGTAAACAATAAACCATAAACCACAAAACGGGTGAGCCTTTATCGGCATGAAGGGGTAATTAAGTTGGCATGTTTGAAAACAAGACACTAGCGTGTATCGGTAGCGGACAGATGGCGGAGGCGATGATTGCGGGCTTGGTCGGCAATAACAGCGTCCATCCAGAACAGATTATCGCAGTCGGGCCACGCAAGGAACGCGGGCAGGAATTGGCAGCGCGGTATGCGGTGCGTTATACCACCGATAATCTCGCGGCGGCGCGTGAAGCGAATATCGTTGTGCTGGGTGTCAAACCCCAAGTCATGGACGATGTGCTGCCAACGGGTGATCGCAGCCTGGCCCATTGTGAATTGGTGTTGAGTATCGCCGCCGGGATTCCGATTAGCTATTTGGTGCATCTGTTTGACAATCCACGTGTGGTGCGGGCCATGCCGAATACCCCCGCCAAGATTGGCAAAGGTATTACGGTATGGACGGCAACCGATGAGGTCGAGGCGCAGCAGAAAAATCAGGCACAGGCGATTTTGAAGGCGCTCGGTGAAGAAGTATTTGTTGAGAAAGAGGATTACCTCGACATGGCAACCGCGCTGAGTGGCACAGGCCCGGCCTACATTTTTATTTTCCTAGAGGCGATGGTGGATGCCGGGGTGCATATGGGGTTCTCGCGGCGTATCGCGGAAAAGTTGGTGCTGCATACCATGTTGGGTTCAGTGGAATATGCGATGGCAAGTGGAGAACATCTGGCGACACTGCGTAATCAAGTGACGAGTCCGGGGGGGACTTCCGCCGAGGCGCTTTATCATATTGAAAAGGGCGGACTGCGGACGGTCATCTCACGGGCAATTTGGGCGGCGTATCAACGCAGTGTGGCGCTTGGACGCGGCAAAAAGGTCAGTCAGCGCATGGATAATGGGCAGATTGAGGAAAACGGGCATACCGACACACAAAACGGAGTGTTTGATAAGGATCGGTTCTAATGCAGGTCAAAAAATTGCGGTGGGTCGGGCTGTTTGCGATAGCGATGGCCTATTTGGAATCGGCGGTGGTGGTCTATTTGCGTCGTATGTATGACTTGGGAGACGACCTGACCAAAATCCCCAATTTTGACCGAACAATTACAGGTATTGAAATTGGACGCGAAGTCGCCACGATGGTCATGCTGCTCACGTTGGGATGGATTGCGGGACGGCGGCTGCAATCGAGAGTCGCCTTTGCGTTTTTCACCTTTGGTGTGTGGGATATTTTCTATTATGTGTGGCTGTGGGTGTTTATCGGATGGCCTGCTTCACCGCTCACATGGGACATTTTGTTTCTGGTGCCGGTACCATGGTGGGGGCCGGTGATTAGCCCGGTGTTGATTGCCTCGTTGATGGTCGCTGGCGGAATTGTGGCGATTTGGGTAGATGACCGCGAATGGCAGATTCACCCCAGTAAGGCGGATTGGGCGATGCTGTTTGCGGGGATGGGGTTGGCGCTGATTGCTTTTATGTGGGACGCGCTTGGTAACCTGCCATTATCACCGGATGAATTCGATTCCATTAAACCAAGCAGTTTTCCGTGGGGAATCTATCTACCGGGACTGCTGCTTATGGTGGTGGCGGTGTGGCGTGTGACATGGGTCAGCCCCCGCCAAAAGGTCAAGATTCAAGCCTAACCATCAGTGGTCTGTGCGCTTCCACAGATAGCATAGATTTTCACAAATTAATCGGTTAGACTATAAATATACCCGGCACATGTGGCCCATATGATTTTATTCGTTGAGCAGCCAGTCTGCTCAAATCTGTTTTTGAGGTGAGTATGTCCAATCTACCTTCATCGCATGAACTGGACTTAATGTCTGACGAGATCCCTGACATTGTAATTGGTCGCTTGCCTATTTATCTTAGAGCATTGAATCAGATGGCAAGCATGGGCCGCGAGGTGACATCTTCTAGGGAACTCGGCGAGTATCTAGGCATGAGTTCGGCGCAAATTCGAAAAGATTTATCCCACTTTGGCGGTTTTCTCTCTGGAAAACAGGGGACGGGTTATCACGTTGAAACGCTGCGCAATCGGCTTCAGCAAGTGTTACATGTAGACCGCGAATGGCCTGTTGCAATTGTTGGGGCGGGTTATTTGGGTCATGCACTAGCACATTATCGTGGATTTATCCCGCGTGGTTTTCGAGTAGTGGCAGTTTTTGATGTGGATACCGATAAAATTGGGCAGAAAATTGATGGACTGAATGTCATGTCCGTAGATCGGATTGCCGTCGAAATTCCTTCTCAGGGTATCCAAATTGCGATGTTGGCCGTGCCCGTTGAAGTAGCCCAATCGGTTGCAAATGATTTAATAAAAGCGGGTGTACGTGCCATTTTGAATTATGCACCCATCAACCTTGCCGTGCCGGAGGGTGTGCATGTCCAATATATTGATCCAGTGGTTGAATTGCAGCATATGACGTTTTATTTGGGCGCTTAATCCCTATTTTTGAAAATAATATACTTTAAAGTAAAAACTTTAAAGTATATTATCATGGTACTTCTCTCCAAAACCCCATGGTTGAGACTAAAACGGGCTAAGAAATAGCTCGTTTTTTGATCCAAATACTGGGTTGGAATTATCTTGAGATAGTTAGTATACTTTAGCGTATAGAAAAATGCATTATGCTTTTTCAGGAGTATTTTGTATGAGTTTTATTGGCAGAAAATGGGAACTCGACCAAATAGAAGAACAGTATCAACGCCCAAAGGCTACTTTCTTAATCGTCTATGGTCGGCGGCGTGTAGGGAAAACGCGACTTCTAATGCAGTGGTGGCAGTCACGCAGTACCCCTACTCTGTACTGGGTTGCTACTCAAACTACCGCCGAACGCCTGCTTGCGTCTTTTTCAGAGGCGGTTTATCGGCATATTCATGGACAGTTACCTAATCATTCTGTCATGTATCGTTCGTGGGAAGATGCGCTTGAAGAACTTGCCAAAACGATTGAGACTAGAACTGAGAAAACTACCGTTATCATTGATGAATTCACTTATGCAAGTGGGGCGGATACATCACTTCCAAGCGTCATACAAAAAGTTTGGGATCATCGCTTACAATTCCTGCCAATCTTCTTAGTTATTTCCGGTTCACATGTTGGCATGATGGAGCGAGATGTCATTGCCTATCGCGCCCCACTTTATGGTCGGGCAACAGGCCGATTGCGTTTGTCACCATTACCCTTTAAAGAACTGAAGGGCTTTTTTCCAAAGTACGATGTAGTGGAGCGGGTTGCCGTACATGCCGTTTTGGGAGGGATTCCCTTTTATCTGGAACAATTTGACCCTGAATTAACTGTTTCAGAAAATATCAAACGACGGGTGATGGGAGGCATCAATTTATTACAAGAAGAACCGCGTTTGCTGCTACATGAGCAGATACAAGAACCGCGACAATATATCAATCTACTGCAAGCCATTGCAAACGGTAATCACGCTCTGGCGGATATTGCACTTGAAGCCAATATGGAGCGACCTAGTGCCAATAAGTATCTGACAACGCTTACTAATTTGGAAATAGTAGGTCGTGAAATTCCTGCCACTGTACGCGATCCTGATAAAAGCCGGCGAGGGCGATATGTAATCAATGACTCATATTTGCGATTTTACTTTCGTTTCATTCATCCCCGGATGTCAGATATTACGGCGGGAATGACCACCGATGTTTTGGCAAATATCCGAGAACATATGACGGGTTTCGTTGGCAAATACGCTTTCGAGGAGCTATGTCGAAAATGGGTTCAGATTGCGGGCGGTACTGGTAAGTTACCTTTTTCGATAGAAGTTATTGGCTCTCATTGGTCACGTAGCGAAGAAATTGATGTGGTTGCGGTGAACTGGCGCTCACATGATATTTTATTTGGGGAGTGTAAATGGAGTCCCTCTGAACCCATTAACGCCGAGATTGTGGACAAACTCTTCAAGCAATCGCAAAAAGTGATTCCCGTGACTTTGAAGAAACAGCCGTTTAAAGTACATTACATCTTTTTTAGTCGGGCAGGTTTTACCGCAGACGGTCTAAAGCAGATTAAGAAAATCAACGGGATAACGGTAGACCTCGCTCACTTTGAGGAGGTCTTGGATATGGCAGTGCGTTAATCACATCCGCTCGATGTTGCCACGCATGAGGCTGGGATTTTCGAGAGCGCGACCCGCTCCAACGGCTGTCGCTACCAATGGGTCGTCGGCGCGATAGGCCGGGACACTGGTTTGCTGGGTAATAAACTGCTCAATGCCGCGCAGGAGTGCGCCGCCACCTGCCAGCACAATCCCCCGGTCAATCACATCAGAGGCGAGTTCAGGTGGGGTTTTTTCCAAGACCTGTCGGGCCACCCCCGCGATGGTAATCAGAGGTTCGCGCAGGGCTTCCACAACTTCACTGGTGGAAATCGTAATGGTGCGGGGCAGACCGCTGACTTGATCGCGGCCCTGAATTTCCATTGAGAGTTCTTCGGGTTGCTCCACCGCTGCGCCAATCTGGATTTTAACAGCTTCGGCAGTCGGCTCACCGATAATGAGGCTGTATTTCCGACGCACGTAGTTGATAATGGCTTCGTCCAAACGCTGACCGCCAGCACGAACGGTGGAGGCGACGACAATGCCCCCCATCGCCAAAACCGCCGCTTCACTGACCCCGCCCCCCAGCGACAGAATCATATTGCCAGCGGGGGTGTGGACGGGCAGACCTGCGCCAATGGCGGCAGCCAACGGTTCGTGAATTAGATAGGCTTCGCGTGCCCCGGCTTGAATGGCAGCTTCATGCACGGCCCGTTTTTCCACACTGGTCACGCCATAGGGGACAGAAATCATCACTTCGGGGCGACGAAACCAACCCCGCGCCTTGATTTTGCGGAAAAAATAACTGAGCATGGCTTCGGTGACTTCGTAATCGGCGATGACGCCATCTTTGAGAGGACGGATGACGGTCAAGTCTTCGGAATGGCGGCCCCACATATCGCGGGCTTCTTGACCGACAGCGCGGACAAATTCATCTTCGGTGGTCAAGGCCACCATTGCAGGCTCTTGCAGAATAATTTGACCACCCGCATAAATCAGGACATTGACCGTACCGAGATCAACGCCTAAATCTTTGGCGATAATACCCATGTGATGCTTTCCCTCAAACGAACACAGAGAATTGGTTCGTGAAATTGTCTAATGCAGCCTATAACCTTACCGCATCTTCTCCATACCGTCCAGAGATGCGGACACAGCATTTTGCTGGATTATGAGGCGAATTTCAAGGGGGCAGCGTGGTCTGGTGCAGGCTGTCAGCCAAGTGCCTATCAATCACGGGGATGAAAAAACCACAGGGGTCAAGCGGCCTGTGGTTTTCTGAACAGCCTATAAGGTGGCTGTTATTTTTTATCGGGTTCATCCATTTGAGACACGATACGCACACCACCTGCACGGCTTCTCGTCTTGCGGGCCACGTTAATCGCAAGCTCGGCCCGGCGCAGTTCAGCAGCATAATGGGCGTGTTCTTCAGGCGGCGGGCCTTCATCCAACACTTTGCGGGCACGTTCGCGGGCGGCCTCGATCTCGGCGAGATTCACATCCGCTGTGAAATCGGCTGCGTCGGCGAGTACGACCACTTTATCGGGACGGACTTCGACGACACCGCCATAGATGATGAAACTTTCCTCAGCGCCGCCTTTTTTGATGCGGAGTTCGCCAAAGGCCATTGTGGTGAGCAGAGGGGTGTGGCGTGGCAAAATGCCAAGAACACCCTCTACACCCGGAACAATGACCATATCGGCGTTTGGCTCATCAAAGAGTTTGCGCTCTTGGCTGACGACTTCGACATGAATGGGCATAATGTTTTGCTCCTTAACTGTCCAACCTCACCCACAACCCCCTCTCCGCAAGCAGCGAGGGGGCATTTCGGGGGCAAATGATTAGACTAGTTATTCTGTGATTTGGCGTAGGCGTCCAGCACGTCCTCGATTGCACCCGCCATGAAGAAGAAACCTTCAGGGATGTGGTCTAGCTGACCGTCGAGAATCATACGGAAACCGCGCACCGTGTCGTCAATCTTAACGTATTTGCCCGGGCGACCCGTGAATTGCTCGGCCACCTTCATCGGCTGGGTCAAGAAACGCTGAATACGGCGGGCACGAGCCACGACCAGTTTGTCATCTTCGCTCAGTTCATCCACACCGAGAATGGCGATGATGTCTTGCAGTTCCTTATAGCGTTGCAGCACGTTTTGGACTTCGTTGGCGGTGCGATAGTGCTCTTCACCGACGACATTGGGATCCAAAATCTTGGAGGTGGAGGCCAGCGGGTCTACGGCTGGGAACAACCCCTGCGCGGCTAAGGCACGCTCTAACGCGATGGTCCCGTCCAGATGGGCGAACACGGCAACGGGGGCTGGATCGGAATAGTCGTCGGCGGGCACATAGACGGCCTGCATGGAAGTAATGGAACCCGTCTTGGTAGACGTGATGCGTTCCTGCAATTGGCCCATTTCTTCGGCGAGGTTGGGCTGATACCCTACGGCGGAGGGCATACGGCCCAAGAGCGCTGATACTTCTGACCCGCTGAGGGAGAAACGGAAGATGTTGTCAATGAACATCAGCACATCACGGCCTTGATCGCGGAAATATTCCGCCATCGCCAAGCCGCTGAGGGCCACGCGCAAACGCACGCCGGGGGGTTCGTTCATTTGACCGAACACCATCGTCACGTTCTTCAACACGCCGGATTCTTCCATTTCACCGTATAGCTGCGTCCCTTCACGGGTACGTTCACCAACGCCAGCGAATACGGAGAGACCGGCGTGAACTTTGGCGATGGAGTCAATCAATTCGGTGATGATGATCGTCTTGCCTGTCCCCGCACCGCCGAAAATACCCATCTTGCCACCTTTGGTGAAGGGGGCGATGAGGTCAATCACCTTGATGCCTGTTTCAAAGACTTCGGTTTTGGAAGTTTGTTCGGCAAAGGAAGGTGCAGAACGGTGAATAGGGTAATGCAGATCGGTGGCGGCGGCGGGTTTGCCATCAATCGGGCGACCCAACACATTAAAGATACGGCCCAACGTGGCTTCACCTACGGGAACGCGGATATAGTCACCTGTCCCATAGGCATCCATCCCACGCGAAAGACCGTCGGTGGTGTCCATTGCTACACAGCGAACCTGATGCTCCCCGATATGGTTTTGCACTTCCAAAATTAGGTCTTCTTTGCCATCACCCAAGGGGATACGGATCGCGTGATAAATATCAGGTAGGTGAACATCGGGGCTAAAGCCAACGTCTACCACGCTACCCAATACTTGTATGATTTTTCCAAGCACTTCAGCCATAGTGTTATTGCTGCTCCTTCGTTAGTTATGGCGGGCGCTGGTGGAACGCTCGGCACGTTTGTCGGCAAGCAGTTCCCCACCCACATCTTTGATGAATTGATCGGCGGCTTTCAGGGTCGCCTTGTCCTGTGTTTGTTGGAGGGCATTGACGCCACCCACGATGTCCAAGATTTCGCTGGTGATGGCTAACTGACGGGCCTTGTTGTATTCCAGCGTCAGGTCAGCCGCGAGAGCGATGGCGCTTTCACTGGCGTTCCGCATGGCAACCATCCGGGCGCTGTGTTCGCTGGCATTGCTCTCCAAAAGGGCCTGATAGATTTCCAACGTGGTAAAACGCGGAATAATCTCGTCCAAAATCGCGCTGGCGTTTGGCTCGTAGAGATAATCACGGCCTGCGGTGGTCGCGTCTGGCTCGGCTTTGAGGAGTTCTTGCTGCACCATATTTTCCGGTGAAAAGCGTTGTAGGGGCAGCAAATTAATTACTGCCGGGCGCTGCACCAACATATTCACAAAATCGGTGTAGGCAAGGAACACCGCGTCAACTGTGCCAGACAGGAAATCTTCGACGACCAAGTTGCCAATTGGGGCGATGCTGGCGATGGATAGTGGGGTGGGCAGGTTATGGAATTCGGCGATGATATTCTTGCCACGACGGGCGAGATAGTCACGGCCCTTGCGTCCCACTGTAATCCAGCGCACATGCTGACCATTTTGGAAACTGGCAGCGAAGCGTTCGGCGACATTGATGATATTGTTGTTGTATGCACCGCACAGCGAACGATCCGACGTGACGAGCACGATGTCAATCGTTTGAATCCCATCACGTTTGGCAAGCAGGGGATGTTCATTGGCCCCCGTTGCGGTGGCGACATTCACCAGTACCTCCCATGCTTTTTCGGCGTAGGGGCGACTGTTGAGCACCTGTTCTTGCGCACGGCGCACGCGGCTGGCGGACACTGCTTCCAGTGCCCGCGTTACCTGCGAAATGTTTTTGACGCTACCGATGCGTCGCTTAATTTCTCTTGCGGAGGCCATAGTCTCTCCGTATTAGTTCCAAGTTGCGTTGAAGTCTTTCACCGCAGTGGTGAGAATTTCCTCAACGTTCTCAAAGGTCAGTTTTTCATAGAGCTTGTTGGGATAGTCGGGATATTGGGTTTCCAAGAAGCGCAAGAAACCAGCTTCCCATTCCTTGACGCGGCTGACGGGTACATGGTCGAGGTGTCCGCGTGTCCCGGCGAAAATGATCGCAACTTGCTTGTGCAGTGCCTCGGGTTGGAATTGGGGCTGCTTCATGAGTTCAGTCAAGCGCATACCACGATCCAACCGGGCTTGGGTGTCTTTGTCCAAACCAGAGCCAAATTGGGCAAAGGCCGCCAACGCACGGAATTGGGCAAGGTCTACTTTCAGTGGGCCAGCGATTTTCTTCATCGCTTTGGTTTGGGCATCACCACCGACGCGGCTCACCGAAATACCTACGTTCAAGGCGGGACGCTGACCGGAATAGAACAAGTCGCCTTCCAAGAAAATCTGCCCGTCGGTGATCGAAATCACGTTGGTGGGCACATAGGCGGCGATGTCACCGAGCAGGGTTTCGATGATGGGGAGGGCGGTCAAGCTCCCACCACCCCGTTCCTTTGAAAGCTGCGCGGCACGTTCCAACAGACGACTGTGGAGATAGAACACGTCACCGGGATAGGCTTCACGGCCCGGAGGACGGCGCAGCAGCAGGGATACCTGACGATAGGCCCAAGCGTGCTTGGACAGGTCGTCGTAAATGACGAGGGCGTCCTTGCCATTTTCCATAAAGTATTCGCCAATCGCGCAACCGGCATAGGGAGCAAGGTATTGCATAGCGGCGGGGTCGGAAGCGGAGGCGGCAACCACAATGGTGTGGCTCATCGCGCCGTATTCCTCCAACGTGGCAACCACGCGGCGGATTTCCGCAGCACGCTTGCCGATGGCGACGTAAATGCAGATCAGTTCGTCACCGGGGCGATTGTTCTTTTGGTTGATAATCGTGTCCAAGCAGAGTGCCGTCTTGCCTGTACCACGATCACCGATAATCAATTCACGCTGTCCACGCCCAATTGGAATAAGGGCGTCTACCACGCGGTAGCCCGTTTGCACCGGACGGAACACGTTTTGACGTTCCATAACACCGGGGGCAATGCGTTCGACGGCATAGATGCCACCACTCGCATTGATTGGGCCTTTGCCATCGAGGGGTTCACCCAATACGTTGACAACACGCCCGACGAGTTCCGGCCCAACCGGGACGGAATTAATACGCCCTGTCGCCCGAACTTCATCACCTTCATTGATGTCAATGTACTCGCCGAGGATGATGATACCAACATTGTCCTCTTCGAGATTGAAGGCCACACCGAGCGTACCATTGGAAAATTCTACCAATTCTTGAGCACGCACATTTGGCAAGCCCGTTACACGTGCGATACCATCACCAACTTCGAGCACGGTACCGACTTCAACGGCCTGCACATCACGGCTAAAGCCTTTAATTTGTTCCAGTAATCCACTGGTAAAATCTTGTGTCCTATCCACCATGTACTTACGCCTCCATGCTGTCGTGGGGACAAATTTTGTGTGTTATTGATATTATTACGCGGCAGGGCCAGCGTTATAATTCGTGGGATGTGGTTCACTTGTTAAATATAGAACAAACGCCGCCATTCGTCAAAAATTCGTTAGCGCGGCATCTATTTTATGCTAAGATTGTAATGTTTGTAGGCTCAAAAATGGCTGATTTTGGTGGAGTTGTTTCCTTATGACGACTGACCCTAACCTACCTGCATCTGGGGCAGTTGAGAACCCTGACGAGTTAAATGAACGCCTTCAGGAACTCGAATTTTTACAGAATTTGGATCGGGAACTTAACAGTGTTCTGAATCTGGAACATGTGTTGGATATTACGCTGGACTGGGCTATTCGTCGCACGGCAGCCGATACGGGGTTGATTGCCAAAAAAGTTGAAAATGGCCTTCAGGTAGTGCGGGTGGTTGGCGCGGCTTTTCAATATGCTACAACACTCATGCGTGAACCGCTTTCCGTTCATGCTGGGATTTTGGGACGGGTTGCTGAAAGTGGCAAGCCCGTTTATATGGCGTATGTGACCAGCCACGCCGATCAAAGCCTGATCTATGCGGGGTCGCGTTCCCAATTCACCGTTCCATTGGTATTTAAGGGGGAGGTTTTGGGGGTATTGCATTTAGAAAGCCGCCGCCCCACCCATTTTAATACCGATATGCGGGCGTTTGTCATTCATGTAGCGAATCGTGCGGCGATTGCCTTTCGGAATGCCGATTTATATACCCGCACCTATAATGCTGAACAATTGAAATCCGACATGATTCGGATGGCGGCGCATGATTTACGAAATCCGCTGAATGCAGTCATCAATGGAATTTTCCTATTGAAGCGCCTGCGTGAACAAATGCCGGAATTGGCGTCCAAAGCAATTGAAAATGTCGAAGGGGCAGCCAATCAGATGCGCTTGTTGATTGATGAACTGCTGACTTTGGAACGTATTGAGGCGGCACTACAAATCTCAGATCACCCGATCAATCTAGTAGTGGCGCTGCAAGACGCCTTGACCCGGATGCGTACTGAGGCAGACGCGAAATCACATGAATTGGTGGCAGCCTTGCCAAGCAAGCCGATTATCGTGTCGGGCGAGTTGGCGCTGTTCCGTCAGGCCATGATTAATTTGATCAGCAATGCCGTTAAATATACGCCCGATCATGGCCGAATTATTGTCCGATTGGAGCGCATGGGCAGTCGGGTCTTTTTTGAGGTTGAAGATAACGGGTTTGGAGTTGCCCCGGAACGGCAAAAGAGATTATTCCAACGGTTTTATCGAGCACGTGAACCCGGCACTGAAAGTATTGAAGGCACGGGCTTGGGCCTAAGCCTTGTTAAGGCCATCATTGAGCGCTCGGAAGGTGAAGTATGGTTTCGAAGTGAAACTAACAAAGGCAGCACTTTTGGCTTTTGGGTACCTGCGCTTGAACTGGGCGAGTCGGTGGTTGTTGATGAACTGCCCCAGAGCGAAAAAGCCAGCTTTAATGATTACCCGATCCCTAGTAGTGATGTGGCGACTGCCGAGTTGAAGCTGGCCGACATACAGCCGACTCAAAAAAAGGCCAAGGCTGACTTCGAAGCGCTCCAAACCTCAACCCAAGTTGTGGCTGAATCTATCGAGGCTCGACATGGGGCTGGCGGTAACGGCTTACCCCGACAATCCCATCAATGAAAAGTACACGCATGGCAAAATGGAAAACCAGTCCTGAAACGCTTTTTCACCTGCTCATCCGCATCCCCGAAGGTTTTGTGACCCGCAGTGTCTTAGCAAGCCGCTTCCGAGTGGACAATCGGGCCAACAAACAAATTATCCAATTGGTTGAAACGGGCAAGGTTGGGCAGACGGGTGATATATATTTTGACCCCCAGCGCCGAAACGCTAACCAAGTAAATGCACTACGGGCTTGGTGTCGCCCACAATTGCCGCGAATGCGTGACGCTAATACCTATATAGATCGTCCAATTGCTGATCTATTAAATGCAAGGCAGGCCAAACTCTCGGATGCCGAAAAAGCGGTGATGGATGGTTTGCCCGACACAGGTTATGCCGAACTGACTGAGTTTGCCAATCGGGTAGACGAGACCGTCATACAGGGTCTGTTAAGCCGTGAGATTTTGATGCAAGCCGATGGACTGATTTATGATCCCCTGCGTTTGGGTGCGTTGACCATCCAAGAAGTTTTGCTGCGACGCAACCTTGCCCCGATGCTGGAACAAATTGTGGCCTATCTGAAAACCTTTAAAGGCGAGGTGGCTCGCTTTGATGTGCTGGTTGAGCAGTTTGAACAGCCAATAATTGATCGCTTGGTGGGGCAGGGCCAGTTGATTCGGTTTTCGCTGCAATGGCGCAAAAAAGGCCAATTGATGTCGTGGGTGACACACGTTGAGGCCGATATTGAAAAAGCACGACGGACGGCAGCAGCCGAGAGCCGGGTCAAGGATGAAGAATGGCAGCCCTTTTTGGAAGATTCGGGTGAGGTACTGCGGCCTGACGCCAAAGATGGGGCGACCTTTCGGCAGAAGGTGGCGGCGCGTACCTATGTCTTGAATAAAGCCGCAACTCGTCTGGGTACACGGCCCGAAACCCTTGAGGCGGCGATTCAGGCGGGCGATGTGTTTGCCTTTGAAGACCCACAAGGCAATATTCGGCTTCCGGCGGATGATGTTGAAACTGCGTATACCAATCCGCAATATGCGCTGCATTTTACAGGCCGGGAAAAGATTAAGCCGCGTGAAATCGCATTGGTAGCCGAATTATCGTATGCCCAAGTGCGTCATCACTTGCAGCAGGAAAAACTGAGTACCACTAACCCGCGCTGGGAACAGGTCTATGGTCAATGGGGATTGCCAGAGCATCTCTATGAGTTTAAGGCTCTGCTGAGGGTTAAAAAGGTCGAGTGGCGCGATGAACGCCGTACCGCGTATGCCGAGGAGCAGGCCCGGACTGAAGATACCCGGAAGCGCCGCGCTCAAGAAGAAAAACAGTTACGCGAAGAGCTACGCGCACGCTTGCTGCCAATTTTCCCGACATGGGAGCATGAAGGGCGCGAAAATCAGCGGGTAACGATTCATATTGGCCCGCCCAACAGCGGCAAAACCCATGACGCCCTGACTGCACTGGCTGACGCGGGGAGTGGTTGGTATCTCGCCCCTTTGCGTTTATTGGCATTTGAGGTGTTTGACCGCCTCAATATGAACGGCGTGCGCTGCAATCTGTTGACCGGGGAAGAATATATTCCGGTGGACGGGGCGACGATCACCGCTTCCACGATTGAGATGTTTAATGCACAGCACAGCGGCGAGTGCATCATTATTGACGAAGCCCAAATGCTGGCCGACCCGGATCGCGGTTGGGCGTGGACACGCGCTTTGATGGAGGCCCGTGCGCCAGAAATTCATGTCATCGGGCCAAAAGCAGCCCTAAATTTGGTCAAGACGATGGCTGAATCCGTTTCCATGCCATTTGAAGTGGTCGAACATCAGCGCCTCGCCCCAATCAAAGTTGCTGACTATCCTTGGTCACTTAGCCGACTACCCAAACGCACGATTTTGGTAGCCTTTTCGCGTTCGATGGTGCTGGAACTCAAAACCCGCCTCGAAACCATGCGCCGGAAAGTATCGGTGGTGTATGGCAGTCTGCCGCCTGAAGTGCGCCGCCGCCAAGCAGATCGTTTTGCAGAGGGGCAAACGGAAATATGCGTTGCAACCGACGCGGTGGGTATGGGGTTGAATCTACCTGCCGATTATGTCTGCTTCTATGAAGTAGATAAGTTTGATGGGCGGGATCGGCGAATGCTGACGCCATCCGAAGTGCAGCAGATTGGGGGTCGGGCCGGACGCTTTGGCTATTCGGAAGCGGGCGAAGTTGGGGCGATGGATAAATATGGCTTGGCAACCGTGCGCCGTTTGTTTAACGCTCCGGTGCATCAGTTAACTCATGCCCGTATTGCCCCGTCGGTTGAAGAACTGGAACTGCTGCCGGGGACTTTTGCCGAGCGCCTACAAGAATGGGCACGTTTGGAATCCATTCCCGACCATCTCCGCAGTGTTCTCAAAACAGCGGATATGACCGAACGGGTCGAATTGGCACGAATGTTGGAGGCACATGAAGTGGAGCAGTTGGGGCTGCAAATGGCTCTCAAATTGGTCAATGCCCCGACTCGTGAAAACACCCGTCACTATTGGCGACGCTGTGCGACGGCGATTTTGCTGGATCGGCAGATGCCACCCCCGCCGCTGCCCCCGCTGGAAATCCGCGACAGTATTGATCTCGACCTCACGGAAGAATCTATTGCCCATGCCGATGTCTATTTGTGGCTGAGTCAACGCCCTGAATTTCGCAACAGTGGCATAGAGGCGGAGGCAGTTCGTCATGCTCGGGCGGATTGGTCAGCACGGATAGATGCGGCCCTACTCAGGCGAATCGAGGCGGCGCGTCAATGTGCAAGTTGTGGTAAGCGCCTGCCCAAGAATCATCCCTATGGGATTTGTGATAACTGTTATTTTAATAGCCGCTACTTCAGTGATGAGGAGACTTACGAGCAAGTCCGGCTGGATGAAGAAATCGAGGACGAATTGGTGGCGTGGGATGCGTCCTATTTTGCTCCCAAAGAGGATGCCCCTAAGTTTGCCGCCATTAGTGAAACACGCTGTCCGGTTTGTAAACAGGAAGTCGTTACCCCGGGGTTGCCACGCCTCGATCATTGGCAGCACGTCCATCGGGATGAGACGATGCTGACGGTTTCGCAGGTGGCATGGATTTTGGGTCGCCATAAGGCTGATGTTCAAAACCTTATTAAATTCGATCATCGGCCTCATGGATTGAATGGGACGCGCTATTGGAATTTAAGCTCAGTTGAGGCTTTTATCAAATCTGCCCCAACCGCACCCGTTAATTTGCCTGAATATTCTGAAGATACTGCTGAATAGCGGCGAAGGCCTTGACTGGGAAATTGGGCATGGTGTTTCGCAAATAGGTATCCGCTATTTTTAGCATCACTATGGCACAATCAATAGGATCGAGCAGCAGGGTATCACTTAGCGACGCGCCGATTTCTGGGAAGACCTTTTCGAAACGGCGGAAGGCATCCAGATTATCTAGTACCGCTTTGTTTTCTGCGGGTAAATATTTCCCCAAGAGCCACAGCAGTTCGTACATCGCAAAATCTTTGATAAAGCGATGCCCACTTAACTTTTCGCCGCGTTTATAACGGGCTGCCCCAATCATCAAATGACTCAAAAATTGACCGAGGTAGTGGGTGTCGCTGGATTTGGCGGCATTGGCAGCGGTCTTTTCAGCAATTGCGGCAAGGGTGGGCGCAAGATTGGCACGGTCAATTAACAAGCGGTACTCATTGGCACTAATCGTCTGGAGTTCAGTGGCATCAAATACCGCAAATTCAATCAGATGCCCGTAGTCAAAAATAGCCTTAACGCCATGTTCGGTTTCCCGAAACGAAAAAACGATATGGTCGAAATCGGGAACCCACCGCAAGTTTTGTCGAAAATCTTCTTGCTGCCCACTTTCGACCACTACTAGAAAATCGTGATCTGACCATTGATCGGGATTACGTCCCTGTGCTGCCATTGATCCAGCAGATATGAGACCCAACACACGCGGGTCAGATTCGAGGTTGGTGACAAGCTGCTGGGTGAAACGATGATATTGTTGGGGATTCATGAGTTGCCTTTTGGAACGTTAAAAAACCATCTGCCTATATACAGGGAGATGGCTTTTCAGATTTTTAGGTGAATAAAATCTTAGCCGCGAGCGTTGTAGCCGGGTCCAGCCGAAAAGAAATCGTAATTAGGCTGGATGTCTTCGGTGAGATCGAATACTTCACCACCCGCCGCATTAATGCGCTCACCCTTGAAGGGTTGATAGCCTTGGCTAGGCTTCATCTCGTAGGCATCCGGCACTTCGTCTTCGGGGAAGATGGCTTCATAGGGGCATTCGGGTACACAAGCACCGCAGTCAATGCAGGTGTCGGGGTCAATGAAGTACCACGGCCATTCCGCTTCGGGGATACCGGGGATAATACATTCTACGGGACAGACTTCCACGCAAGCGCCGTCACGCAAACATAGGCCAGTAATGATATGAGTCATATTTAAAGGCTCCTTGCCAGAGTTGCACAAATGTTAACCGGAGATAAATCCGGGATTTACCATGCTTGTGCGTTAACTATAGCAAATTGGCTAAGACTGTCAATCGAATTAGGATAATTTACAGAAATCATCCAATGATATTAGCAAAAAAGGCGAGTCCTCGATCATGAACCCGCCTCTGTAATGCTCGATTACACCGCTGATCTTACTTCTTGGCTGCGGCAAAACGTTCTGCCACTGCGTTCCAGTCCACTACATTCCAGAAGGCCGCGATGTAGTCGGGGCGTTTGTTTTGATATTTCAGATAATACGCATGTTCCCACACATCCAGACCGAGAATGGGGGTCAAGCCGGGGGTATCGGTCAGTGGGTTGTTTTGGTTGGGGGTGGAGGTAATGGTGAGCGAGCCGTCACCCTTGACCGACAGCCATGCCCAACCAGAGCCAAAACGGGTGGTCGCGGCTTTGGCAAATTCTTCTTTGAAGGTGGCAAAGCTGCCAAACGCGGCATTAATAGCAGCCGCCAGCGCACCAGTGGGTTCACCACCCCCTTTTGCGCTCATTATTGTCCAAAACAGGGTGTGGTTGAAGTGACCACCGCCATTGTTGATGACGGCATTGCGTGAGCCTTCTGGCACTTTGTCGAGCGATTTCAACAGGGTGTCAATCGGCAGGGCCGCCAGTTCAGGCGAATTTTCGAGTGCTTTGTTCAAATTGTTGACATACGCCGCGTGATGACGATCATGATGAATTTCCATTGTCATTGCGTCAATGTGGGGTTCTAGGGCATTAAACGCATACGGCAGCGGGGGTAGTTCGTGTGCCATGTTTTTCTTCTCCTCAAGAAGTTCAACGTTGGTAAGACGTGCGATGTTAATAATAACACGCGCCAAAACGGGCTGCGAACTGTACAATAGTCCAGCCGAGATTTCTATTGGATTTCTTATCATTCCGCAAAGGACAGCCCAGCCTTTATGACTGAACAGACGATGACGCACCGGGCCAGTATGCCACGTTGGTGGCCGTTTTTAGTGATGGGGGGCGGCGTATTTGCAGTCTCGACGGCGGCGGTTTTTATCCGACTGGCGCAAGAGAAAGATGCCCCCTCATTGGTTATAGCGGCGGCGCGTATGGTCGTGGCCTCGTTGGTGCTGACCCTGCCTGCGGTGCGAAATTATCCCCATGAATTGCAAAAGTTGACTCGGCGCGACATGGGTTTTGTGTTGATCGGGGGTGGGGTGCTGGGGCTGCATTTTGCGACATGGATTACCTCGCTGGAATATACCTCGGTGGTGAATAGTGTGGTGCTGGTGACGACCAATCCGTTGTGGGTGGCCGTGCTTGCCCCGATTTTTCTTAGGGAGAAATTAGGCCGATTTACATTGATCGGATTAGCACTGGCTTTTGGTGGAGGAATTTTGGTGGCACTCACGGGTTCGGCGGGTGATCCACCCAATCGCTCGGACCCCCTGTTGGGCAATGGATTAGCGGTTATCGGGGCGATTATGGCGGCGATTTATTTTGTGATTGGGCGACGGCTGCGGGGTGGGTTGAGCCTCATCCCCTATGTATGGTTGGTTTACAGCGTGGCGGCGATTGTCTTGGTAGTGGCGGTGATTGTGACAGGTCAGCAGGTGGGTGGCTTGGCATGGCAGGCATATTTATGGATGGCCTTGATGGGATTAACCGCGCAGTTGATTGGGCATTCGTCGTTTAATTATGCGCTTGGCTATTTGCCAGCGGCCTATGTCAGTTTGGTGGTGTTGGGCGAGCCGATTGGCAGCGGGCTATTGGCGGCAATTTTTCTGGATGAGTGGCCTGTATTTTTTCAGATTGTCGGGTCGGCATTTATTTTGACGGGAATCGGGATTGCCAGCCGTGACCAATTGAAAAAAGTATGAAGGCTGCTATAATTTCCACTTGCAAGTTAATATGAGCTTAACCAATCTCGGTAGAGGATATGGTGTTTAACCCTTCTAATTATCAACGTCGCATTTTTTCGTTTGTCAGTCAGGATGATGGAAGCGCGGCAGTAAAGGCCGTTGCCGGAGCAGGCAAGACGACAACACTTGTGGAAGCGGCAAAGTTATTGCCTTCGGGTGATGCTTTATTTGTGGCTTTCAACAAGCATATTGCCGATACTCTAAAAGTTCGCCTAGCCGACACACGGATGGCTTCTAGGACGGTTCATAGTATTGGATGGGCTTGTCTGGCACGTCAATGGGATAGTGAGCCTCAATTGGACGAAGATAAGTATTGGCGGCTCATACGGGCTTGGGTCAAAGGCGAAAGGCCACAGCTTCTTGAACGGGAAGCGGAAGATTTGGTCGCTAATGGGATTAAATTAATCAATCTAGTGCGCCTTACCTTAACGAATCCCGCTAATGAGACTGATATTCACTCCCTAATTTGGCATTATGGCATCGACATTTTTGATAGTGGGTTTATTGCCGCAGTGGATTGGATTCTAGTGCAAGGGGCAAAGATAGCTCAGGATACGTACAAAGTAGATTTTACTGATATGATTTGGCTACCCGCATATTGGAATTTATACCCCCGAAAAGTAGATTGGGTGTTTGTAGATGAAGCCCAGGATTTAAGCGCTGCCCAACTTGCATTGATTCGCAAGTGTCTTAAACCTAACAGCCGCGTGCTTGCTGTCGGTGATCCAAATCAGGCTATTTATGGCTTTGCTGGGGCCGATACACGCTCATTTGAACGGGTTAAATCGGGTATTGGCGCGATTGAGTTACCACTTTCAATTTGTTATCGTTGCCCACAATCCCATATCCGATTAGCACAGGAAATCGTTCCTGAAATAGAGGCTAGCCCCAATGCTCCTGCTGGTTTGGTGACAAAAGAATCTGAGGGCCACCTTTCCAAGCTCGTCCAAAAGGGAGACATTATCCTGTCGCGCAAAACGACACCATTGGTGGATTCCTGTATTAAGCTCATTCAACAAGGTATATCCGCACAGGTGCGTGGACGCGATATTGGCAAGGATTTGAGTATCCTCATTGAGCGAGTTGCACGACAGCCCGATTTTCATTTTGATGACTTCATTGAATTTGTAGATTTGTTTGAAGAACGTCAATTAAAACGTCTGAAACAGCGTGAAAACAGCATGACTCAAATCCAGTCCCTGCAAGACCGCTGTGAAACGTTGCGTGTATGTTATCTTGGGTTCGATGCAGGAACTCTAGAGGAATTGCAGTTTGCTATTGAAAACCTGTTCACAGATAACCAACCTGATGTCTGGTTCTCAACAGTGCATCGAGCAAAGGGCCTTGAGGCTGATCGCGTGTTTATTTTGAGGCCTAATGACATGCCCCTAACATGGGAAGGTCAAATGCAATGGGAATTTCAACAAGAAATGAACTTGTTTTATGTTGCTCTGACCCGTTCCAAACATTTTCTATGCTTTTTGGAGCATTAATTGTTCCTCTGATACAAAAAGTCGCCGACGCCTGCCCAATCGGGAACGAAGGGTGGGACATCCTGACCGGGGAATAAAGGCACAGCCGGATAGTTCGCCGTCCAAATATTGGCAAGCGTGCCATCTCGATACATATCCGCCAACGTCCAATTGACCAATGTCAAAAAGTCGGCGTCGTTGCGTGGGGTCGCCATGACAATTGGGCGGAATAAATCTTCAAAATTGGGCAGCACCGCCCACGCATTACGTGGCTGTTCAATCGTCAAGGCTTGTAGACGGATGCTATCGGCAAAGATGCCATCCACATTGCGCTGATCGAAGATTTCTTCGATGACCTGTTGGTTGCTGATAAAACGATAAATCGCCGGGGAGATTCTTAGGAAATCAACTAGGAATTCAAGGCGCTCACCGTCAGCCGGGGTGTCCTCGAAATAGCCAATCCAACTACCGCCACGAAAACTATTGATGCCGCCGTCGTAGCGCCCATCTTTGACGACCAAAATTTGATGCTTGTGATAGTGATAGGGCAGGGAATAATCAGCACGATCCGCCCCATCCCAACGCGGACGGACATTCACCGCGATGTCGGCCTGTCCATTGGCGACCAAATCTACGCCTGTATCAGCGGTGTCGGGCAAAAAGACTATGGTTACACCCCAGCGCCGTCCCATTTCATACATGATTTCGCGGTTGAGGGGGTCGAGGAATCGTTTATACAGGGGATCGGTATCATTCAGGCTGACCCCGGCAACTGTAATCGCTTCGCCGTTGCGGATTTTGTCCATCACAGAGCGATTTGGCATGGGAATATCGGGGGGGAAATCTTTGACTTCACGAGTGTCGCCGTCGAAATTATCATAAACTGGGATGAGCGCGGCAAAATTGATGTCTTTATTAGGAAACCACTTGCCTGCAATTTCCTTGACACGCCCACTGGCATAGAGGCGTTGAATGGCCCGATTAACGGGATTGCGCAAATTGACATCGTGGCGGCGGAAGGCGATGGCATAAAAATCGAAGCGTACCACCTCTCCGATGAGGCTCATATTTTGGCGTCCAGCCCGTGAAAGATCGTCCAGTTCACCCACCATCGCATCTACCTCGCCATTGGCAAGGGCGTCGAGGGCATCATCTTGGGTCAGATAGCGCACCAATTCCATACCCGTGCCGTTCTGAGCCATCCACAGGCCCATCGCTTCTTCACCGCGACTGCCTGCGATCACGCTGACCCGATGATTGGCTAGATCGGCAATTCTGCCGTAGGGGTCGCCCTGCCGAATGACCAAGCGCTGTTCGTTGTAATAATAGGGGTGGGAATATTCCATCCACTGTTCGCCGTCACGGGTGTGAATTTGTTCGCCGATTAGCACATCCACTTGCCCACTCAATAGGGCCTGCAATTGGGTTTCGGCGGTGACTTGAACATATTCCACTTCCACCTTGAGGTCAACCGCGATGGCCTGCATCAATTCGGCTTCATAGCCATTCACTTCACCCTTGTCATCCAACCAAGAAAAAGGCGGTACGTTGTAACGCACCCCGACGCGGATTTTGCCGGTGTCCTGTAGAGTACGAATCCCCGACACCGCCGCTGCTTGGGGGGTGGGGGTCGGCGTGGCAACAATGATAGGCGTTGGGGGAACGAGAGTGCCGACTTGGGGAGTGGGGGTCGGCTGGCCCTGACCACTTTGGGCAAAGGTCAGTGGACTCATCACCAGCAGGCTAAAGGCAGAGGTGATCAACAGGCAGATTACAAACAGGGATTTAGCTTTCATCATCTTTCGGCACGATATAGAGTTGATGTTCGGTCAAATAGTGTAGGACAGATTCAGGAACACGGTAGCGAATCGAGCGTCCTTCTTTAATTCGGGCGACAATTTCCGTTGACGAAATCTCGATTTCGGGTGCTTCCAAAAAATAGAGCCTCTCCAACAATCCCGATAGGCGGCGCGTCAACGTCGAGAGGTCGGGATAAACATCAGGGCGCTGCATCACCACCAATGTCGTCATCCGCAAGATTTCATCGGGTCGTGACCATGACAGAAAATCACGTAGAGAGTCGCTACCCATCAGGAAAAATAGTTCCGCATCGGGATAATCGCGGTGAAACATAGCGATCATATCTACAGCGTAATGCGGCCCCGGACGATCCATATCCGCGCGGGAAGTTGTAAAACGTGAATTTCCATCAATCGCCAACTTCACCATTGCCAAACGATCTTCGGCGGGGGCACGCGGCAGACCAATTTTGTGTGGCGGGTTGGCAGCAGGCACGAAATATACGCAGTCCAATTCAAGGCTGTCGGCTGCGGTTTCGGCGAGGATAAGATGTCCTAGATGAGGCGGGTTGAATGTGCCGCCAAAAATTCCGATGCGCTTATAGCTCAAGCGAATACCTTCCGTTTCGATTGCGGGATAAGTGTGCCGAGGTGAAGCATGTTTGTCTAATGCGCCTTGCCCACGATAGGCTGACTCGGTTCACCGCCGCTGATAGAAAACAAAGGATAGGCCATAACCTGCGACCTATCCCAAACATTTGATTCTGGGCATAGTGCTGAAAAATCAGCCGCCACCACCGCCAACGCCTTCAATGATGCCGCCTTCGGTCATGCGCCGGGCATCCAGCGCCTTAATCGCGTCTTCGCGGGTCATGTAGCCGAGTTCGACTACCACATCCACGATGGAGCGGCCTTCAACCATGGCTTTCTTGGCAACTTCGGCACCCTTCAGATAGCCGATAATTGGATTGAGAGCCGTCACGAGAATGGCGTTCTTGCCCAGCCACCCTTCGGCTTTTTCGGTATTGGCGGTCAAACCCACCACACATTTTTCAGTGAAGGCTTTGACGGAGCCAATGATGACGTGCATCATCTCGAACAGATTGTGGGCGATAATCGGCATCATCACGTTGAGTTCAAGCTGACCCGCTTGGCCTGCCATCATCACCGTTAGGTCATTGCCCATGACATGGAACATCGCCATATCGAGCATTTCCGCCAAGACCGGGTTGACCTTACCGGGCATAATGCTGGAGCCGGGTTGTACGGCAGGCAGACGGATTTCATCCAGACCCGTGCTGGGGCCGCTGGAGAGTAGACGGAAATCGTTGGCGATGCGGATCAAATCTTGCGCGAGGGTACGCAGCGCACCGGAGAAAAACACCGCGTCTTGCATACTTTGCATACTCTCAAACAAGTCGTCACTTTCTTCAAGGTCAATGCCCGTCAATTCGCCCAATTTTTTGACCATGCGGCTGTGATATTCGACATGGGCGTTCAGGCCAGTGCCCGTCGCAGTGCCGCCAATCCCCAAGCGACGCAGGCCATCGGCGGCAAGGTTGATTTTTTGAATATTGCGCTCAATGGCTTTGGCATATGCACCAAATTCTTGACCGAGCCGGACAGGCACAGCGTCTTGCAGGTGGGTACGCCCACTCTTGACCACGCCGTCAAATTCTTTGGCCTTGTCTTCAAGGGCGATCTGAAGTTTTGTCAAGACGGCCAGCATTTCATCCAAGCGCCATAGACAACCCAAGCGAACAGCCGTTGGAATGGTGTCGTTGGTAGATTGGGCCATGTTCACATGGTCGTTGGGGTTGACGGGCTTCTTGGGGTTATCAATGGCATAGCCGATGAGTTGATTGGCGCGGTTGGAGATGACTTCGTTGGTGTTCATATTCTGGCTGGTACCCGCACCTGCTTGGAAGGGATCCACCACAAAATGGTCATTCCAGTTGCCAGCGATGACTTCATCTGCCGCTGCCATGACTGCTTTGGCGATCTCGGCTCCGCTGATCTTTTTGCCATCTACCTCTTTGTCTTGGAATAGGCCTAACTCGAGGTTGACCTCTGCTGCTGCCCGCTTGATGGTCGCCATTGACCAAATGAAGGCCGGATAGCAGCGTCCGCCTGAGACAGGGAAATTAAGCACGGCACGTTGCGTCTGTGCGCCGTATAATGCACTGGCGGGGACTTGTAGCTCGCCAAGCGAATCTTTTTCGATACGGAAGTCTGACATGGGGTAAAAGGTACTCCTGAGTTTCAAGGTCGAATGAAAGCAAGTGTATTATTGGTTTGTGGTCAGTTTAACGCAGAGTTGATAACCGGACAATGACAAAAGACCCATTCTGGGATTAATATTTGATGTAAGGAGAATTTCACCTAACCAGAAACTAATGGGCCTATGACACATCAGCATCCACCATTCATGGCACCTAAACCTACGCCTATTCACCGTGCCATCTCCCGGCGAGATTTTCTGGCTTTATCCGGCTTGGGAGTTGCCGGAGCGTTGGCCTGTGCTGGAATCACTGCCATTGGGTTTTCGGTGGTCAATGAGGAAACGCTCATTCCCACCACGATTCCACCCACTCGCACACCTGACCCCGCACGTTTGGCGCGATTCAAGCAGGTTGATCGCCCTCCTATAATCCCGCGTGAAGGATGGGGCGCACGCGCCGTTAATCATGAGGCCGAGGAAGAATTGGGATTTTATTCACTCGATAATCCGGAAGGGTGGCGGGAATATGACACTGATTTGCGCGAAGCCTATCAAACGGTTGTGATTCATCACTCGTCACTATATGAGATTGATGACGACACTACGATGCGCGAGATTCAAAATTTGCATCTGGATGAACGTGGCTGGGCCGATATTGCCTATCATTTTGGGGTGGGGTTGACGGGTAAGGTTTATGAAGGGCGCAAGATGTCGGCGCGGGGCACTCACACCGAATTGCATAATACAGGCAGTTTAGGAATCTGCCTCTTTGGGAATTTTGAGGAAATATCGCCAACCCAAACACAATTGGACAACACACAGGCATTGGTCAATTGGCTGGCAATCCGACTACGTCTCACGCATCTGGCTGCCCATCGGGAGTTTAATGATACAACGGTTTGCCCCGGTGCGAATCTCTATCCGGTGTTGGATAAAATAGCGGAGCGAGCGTTATTGCAGCGGGGGACAGGGGGGTATATTATGCCACTGGAGCAGTTGATTACTCCCAGACCAGATGAGACGAGCCTCTCCTCTAAAATTGGCGAATGTGATTGCTGTTACAAGCGAAACACCTTCTAAAATATTGGTGGATGACACTATCGCATTTAACCTGACGGTATAATATCATTACTTTCAAAGCGGCGTGTGGTAAGGATTGTCATTAGATGAGTGATGTAACGAATCAAGGCATAAATTTGGATCAGACGCTACAGGCGGTCAATGATAGTATGTTGGAAGGCTTGGGCCAATTAGCCGATTATTTTGGCTATAACAAGGTCATGGGCCAACTCTACGGTGCATTGCTGTTGAGTCCCGGGCCGTTAAGCCTAGACGATTTGGTGGAGCATCTGGGCAAAAGCAAAGCCAGCATCAGCATGAATATCCGCACGTTGGAAAATATGGGAATTGTGCGCGAGGTGTGGGTACGCGAGACGCGCAAAAAATATTATGAGGCCGAAAGTGACCTGTGGAAGGTTATCCAAAATGTCATCGGCAGTCGGGAAATTCGGGATATTGACCGTGCTTTGAGTGTATTGGAGACGAATATCAACCGATTGCGCGAAAAAATGCCGACGATGGATGCCGATTTGAAAAAAACCGCCACGCATTATGTTACTCAGATAGATCAACTTTCTGATTTTTTTAAGTTAGCCCGCTACCTGTTGACCAGTATTTTGCAGCAGGGACGTGATTTTGATATGAACGGGATCATGGATGGTCCCGATAGCGAGAAATAGCGAGATAAGCATGACACAGCAGTTCTTAGATGAAGCCCGCGTGTTTGTCAAAAGTGGCGACGGCGGGGATGGACGGATCAGCTTTCGGCGAGAGAAATTCGCCCCGCGTGGTGGCCCGGATGGGGGAGATGGGGGACACGGCGGGAATGTCGTTCTGGTTGCCAATCCCAAAATTAATACGCTTCAGTCGCTCGCCAATAGGGCTCACTTTCGGGCTGAATCGGGTGTGGCGGGAGGGATAGCACTGCGAACGGGAGCAACCGCCTCCGATTTAGAAATTGAAGTGCCCGTCGGGACGATTGTCCGGGACGACGAGGGCAACTTTATCGCCGATTTGACCAGACCTGCCCAGCGCGTGATTGTTGCGAAAGGCGGGCGCGGCGGCAAAGGTAACACCAAATTTAAGAGCAGCACCAATCAAGCCCCGCGTGTCGCCGAAAAAGGCGAACCGGGCGAGGAAAAATGGCTCAATCTTGAATTGAAGTTGATGGCGGATGTGGGCATTGTCGGCGTACCCAACGCAGGCAAGAGTACCCTGTTGTCGGTTATTTCCAATGCCAAGCCGAAAGTGGCCGATTATCCGTTTACTACTCTTATTCCGAATCTAGGCATGGTGCGCCTCGATTATCGGGATATGGTGGTCGCGGACATCCCCGGTTTGGTTGAAGGGGCGAGTCAAGGGGTGGGATTGGGGCACGATTTCTTAAAACATATTCAACGTACCCGCGTCCTCATTCATATGCTGGATGGGGCAGGCGCGAATCCACTGGCCGATTATCACCAAATCAATACCGAACTAGCCCTGTTCGACGAAAAATTGTTGGAGAGGCCGACGGTGGTAGTCATCAACAAAATGGATTTACCAGAAGCCCAAGCCGCTTGGCCCAAATTGCAGACCGAACTTCGCAAACTGGGTCATGACCCAATGGCGCTGTCTGCCGCAACACAACAAGGGACTCGTGAATTGATCTATAAGGCGTTCGAGTTGTTGGATAGCCTACCCGCCGAAGAAGAAATCCCGGTTCAAGAGGTTGAGGAAGTTCGCGTATATCGTCTGGAAGAAGATGAATTGGCTTTCAAGATTTCGCGCCGTATGGATGGCAGTTTCCAAGTATCCGGTAAGCGCATCGAACGAGCCGCCCAAATGACTTATTGGGATTATGATGAGGCGTTGATGCGCTTCCAAAAAATCCTAGAGGCGATGGGTGTCTCCGAAGCGTTGGAGAAAGCAGGCGTGAAGGCTGGCGATACGGTGTACATTGGTGAAATGGAACTGGAATGGGGTGACGAGTCCTATGGTGATGAAGAACCAGAAGATGATTTGAATGAGAACGACAGCGAAGATTAGCTTTTCAGTTCAAAGTCCCGCTTGAATTCAAGCTGCATAATGCGTGTCACAGCAAGTATGGTTAGGAAAACCAAGAGAGTGGGCAGGATGTAGACCAACTGCGCTTGGCTGGCAACTGTCATAAACATCAGGCTGCCCACGCCTGCCGATTTAAATAAGATCGCCCCTCCGACGGCGCGTGTAGTGCGTTGGCGTGGGGGCGTTTGCGTATCAAGCAAAATGACCAAGATGCCATAACATGGCGGGGTGATGACCAACAGGATTAGGGCAAGTGCGATGAATGGGGGCATTTGTCATATTCTCCACCACAAGGACGCCAATTCCTATTGTAGCATTGACCCTATTTGAATTTGCTTAATCTAACTGCCAGAACTTCAGCGACTTCGGGGCAGGCAGCGGCATAACTGGCTTGGGGAAAACCCTGAATCAGAGTTTCCAAAAGTTCTTGAGTGACAATGATCGCCTCTCCGTGCCCCGGAATGATGATGTCTGCTTCGGCACAGATGTTGGCAACACTGCGCCATGTCTCAGCGACTTCGCTGGGGGAGTAGCCATTGGGCCAATAATAGCCCCATGCCCGCAACCATACTTCGTTTAATACCGCGTCGCCTACAATCCATACGTGCCGATCTTCCGTATCGTGAAAGGTGATTGCCCGAAGCATGGCTTCATGACCGGGGCAGTGAACGAGACGGAGAGAATTATCAGTAGGGAAAAAGGGCTTGCCGACTAGGGAATGCTCTGGTGTCGCATAGGCAGGTACATGGTCGAAGTGGGGATGTGTCACAAAATATTGCCCGATGTGGGGTATTTGATGCCCGATAGCCTCTAAGGTTTTGATGCTGGTTCGATAATCCGGCCCAATTAAACAGGGGTCGGTGAGCAGGGTGTTGTGGGGGGAAGGTGCTGAGTCGGCGGGCCACACGAGTGTGGAGGTACAGCAGTAGAGAGTCTGCTCTTCATACGACCCATCAGGACGTAGCGGCAGACCCCCTAATTGCAGAATTTGCCATTGATACTGTTGCACAGTGGCTTACTCTGGTCGAAACGCTAACAGTCGTAAGCCGTTGAGCACCACAATGACCGTACTGCCTTCGTGACCCACGACGCCTAATGGTAAAGGCAGTCGGATAAAGGGCAGGAGGGCACTAATCACCAATACAACAATCACTGACATACTGAATGTGAGATTCTGGATCACGATACGTCTAGCACGTTTACTAAGGGCAATCGCATACGGAATTTTTGAGAGGTCGCTGGACATAAGCACGACATCGGCAGTTTCTAACGCGACATCTGTACCCGCTGCCCCCATCGCAATACCGAGCGAGGCGGTTGCGAGGGCGGGGGCATCGTTCACACCATCACCGACCATTGCCACCGGGCCATATGCGGCGGCAAGTTCGTTGAGAACCGTTACCTTGTCCTCTGGCATCAAATTGGCGTAGGGGGCATCAATTCCGGTACTTCCCGCGATGGCTGCCGCAACTTGAGGATTGTCCCCAGTCAACATAGCGATTTTCTGAATGCCGACATGGTGTAGGGCTTCTAGGGCACGTTTGGCTTCGGGGCGGGCGGTGTCGGCAATGGCGACAATACCTAACCAATGCTCAGGTTGTTGATACACAAGGAGTGCCGTCTTGCCGTTTTGATAAAATCCCTCTTGCTGCTGGCGGATGGAATCGGGAATAACAATGCCGCCTTCATCAAAGAGACGCTCTGAGCCGACGAGCAGGTCTTTGCCCTCGATAGTGGCGCGGATACCACGACCCGGCACAGCCTCAAAAATTTCAGGCTCGACAAGGCTCAATTGGCGCTCGTTGGCGGCCTTGACCACCGCATTGGCGAGTGGATGCTCTGAACGGGCTTCGGCGGAGGCGGTCAATTTGAGGAGGTCATTTTCGGACAGGCCGTTAAGCACCACAATGTCGGTCACTACAGGCTTACCTGTCGTAATCGTACCGGTCTTATCAAAGGCAACCACCTTAATCTGGGCCATGTTTTCCAGATGTGCGCCGCCTTTAAACAAGACCCCATGCCGTGCCCCATTCGCAATGGCTGAAAGGATGCTGGCGGGGGTACTGATAACCAATGCACAGGGCGAAGCGACCACCATCACAACCATCGCCCGATAGAAATTGTCATTAAAATCCACATTCGTCAGAAGGGGTGGCAGGAAAATCAAAAGCAGAGTAGCACCGATGACGACCATCGCGTAATACTGCTCAAATTTGTCGAGAGCCGTTTGGGTATTGGCTTTATTGGCCTGCGCATTTTCGACCATTTGAATAATGCGTGAGAGAGTGCTTTCGGACGATAGGCGGGTTACTTCAATGTCCAGTGCGCCATTTTCGTTGATGGTTCCGGCAAAAACCTCATCTCCAACTTGTTTAAGTACCGGGACAGATTCGCCCGTGATGCTGGCCTGATTCACACTGGCCGAGCCGCGAATTACGCGACCATCTACTGGAATACGTTCCCCCGGTTGCAAAATGACCACATCGCCATGACGCAGTTCTTCAACAGGCACTTCAACCAAACGGTCATCGCGCCGAATTGTAGCGGTATCGGGCCGGAGATCGAGCAGACTTTGGATGGCTTTGCGGCTGCGACCCATTGCATAGTCTTGCAGCACATTGGAAAGGCTAAAGAGAAACAGCAAAATCGCGCCCTCATGCCATTGATCTACCAATGCCGCGCCCGCCGCTGCCAGTACCATCAAGAGGTCAACGTTGATTTCTTTGTGCAACAGACTCTGGAATCCGGCCTGCACACCAAAATAACCACCCGCCAAATAGCTGATGACATTGGCGGTAAGGATTGTCCATGTGGGCATTTCAAGCTGTTCCAGTGCCATGCTGGTTACGATGGCAAGGGCCGTGATGACCACAAGGATTGGTTCAACGTTAGCAATAAGCCGCGTGAAATGCCTTTGCGGTGAGGTATGTGTTTTGGGAATGGCCTTTTCAATCGGCTCGACCCTTTCAGCAGGGGCACTGGTTTGGAGGGTAGATTGAGCCATTTGGATTCCTTTCCATGCGGTGGTCTCTAGATTATCAGTGAAATTTAACTGTGGTTAAATTCACATTTTACTTGTGTAATTTATTATAATGTACGCCTATAAAAATTCCATCAGCATTTGGTGAGGGAGACCGAAAAGCACGAAAGACTATGACGAATTTCTACCTCACTCTGGGGGCCTATACAGAAATTTGCAACCATGCCGCCGCTCAATCAAGCGCCGAAGTATGTGGACTGATCGGAGGGCGCTGGAAGCCATTTGATAGGGCGGCATTTGGTGAACAGGTCATTTCCATCCCCAATATTGCTACCCAACCCGAAGCCACTTTTTTGATGGAACCGCGTGCCCAAGTTCAGGCCATGACCCGTTTTGCCAAAGCGGACCTCGATACCATAGGCATCTTTCACAGCCACCCGCAGGGAATGGACCGGCCTTCGGAGACGGATATACGAGAATGCGCTTACCCTGATGTCATATTTTTGATTGTGTGTCCGGCGATCTATGCCGAATGGACAGCCGAGAGACCCCCGACTATCAATGGGATGGTCATGACCGCATGGCGCATCAAGAATGGGGAAGCAACCGCAGTGACCATCGTGGTGAGTGAGTAGGGGGCATATTTACCCCCCTCTAATTATTGTTCGCGGGTGAGCAGGTCGTAATGGAGGAAGAAATTCGGCTCGATGGTAATGCCCCCGATGTCATTCCAAGTGAGTACCGTGAGCGTATCTTCCCACAATGGAGCAATGATATTTTCGGGCTGAATCAGCGTTTGCGCCTGACGATAAAGCTCCGCCTGCACAGTGGGGTCAGTTTCTAAAGCGGCCTGATTGAGCAGGGCATCTATATCGGCATTACCAAATTCACCCCCACGCGCCAACAGTCCGTTGGAATGGAGCAGGGCACGCAAGTAGTAATCTGGATGGGCAATTACAGGCGAGAGGGCAAACACCGACGTTGGGGCGTCCCCATGTTGGACAGCCTCTGCAAAAACGCCGCGCTGTTCAAGGTTTTGCCCTGTCGTGATGTTGATAGCAATTACACGCACAGGAATAAAATCTTTGGTCAGGTCGTTTAGGGCATCCACATAATAATCGCCATAGACGGATTGAGAGGTGATGAGGTTAATCTGGGCACGGCTGATATTAGCCTCACGATAGCCCGCATCGCGCAATTTGCGGTCTATCAGAGTGGCGTCGGGGGTTGTTTGCCACAGTGGATTATAGGCATCACTAAATAGCGCTGGCACAAGGCTATAGGCAGGTGTCAGATACCCCTGAAAATACTCTTGGGTTACGCGCTCACGATTGATACCCAGTAGGAAACTTTCGCGCACAACGGGATCGTCCATATAGTCGAAGCGGCGCACCATGTAGACATACCACATCCGGGCGCTGGGAACATGTTCCAATCGGAATGAAGCGTTATTTTGGGCCGTTTCAATGGCGTCGGGCAGCAGCATGTCACGCCAGACCAGATCAATCGCACGAGTCTCTAGGGCTTGGCTCAATTCAAAACTGGAGATGTAGCGACGCAGCACAATGGTATCGGTTTTGGCGACTGGCCCATATTGAAAATCAGGATTAGCTTTTAGAGTAATGCTGTCGCCGGGGTTCCATGAATCAAATAAATAGACACCGTTGCCTGTCAAAGTTGTTGGAAATTGGTTGAGGTTGTTGGCGGGGAAATCACTTTCTTTGACGGCGAAGAAGGGAGGGAGCGAAACAAGCCCAAGAAAATAGGGAATCGGGCGGGTGAGTTGAAAGACCAACGCGCCATTTTCATCTACTGACACAGACGTGACAATCCCATCCAGCAAGTCAAAGGCTTCTTCATCAAGGGTGATGACGCGGTTGATGCTGTAGGCAAAGGTATCGGCGGTAATGGGTGTGCCATCGGTGAAGGTCGCATCATCGCGGATGGTGAAGGTGTGGGTTAGGCCATCTTCGCTGACGGTATGGGTCGCCGCAACCGCCAGTTCATAATCCGTGCTGTCGGGGATTTGTCGGGTCAATCCTGTGTAGATGTGGCTTAACACTTCCCATGAAACATACGTGGTGGCTTCAGCGGGGTCAAGCGTTAGGGGTAAGTCGGTGGTACCGATGGTGATGGTGCTGTCCTGTGCGTGGGATACAGATATTGGGTGTCGGGGGAGAGCCATCACACAGACGGCGATGCAAAGTGCCACCGCGAGTAATTTTCGGTTTAACAACATAGGGACTCCTGCAAGTAGATTCTTATGTACGGGCTTAAGTATATATACAAGCAAGCGTCCCGTTTAGATCGAAAATCTGAAGGCTGTGTTTCCTAACGCCGCGAGGTATCCCGATAGATATATTCCCAAATGGCCCGCAGAAAAGTATTGGCATCGGGTTCACTGCCATTATAGGCTGTGACACTGCCTTGTTGGTCGTAGCGATAATCTTCACAGGCTTGGGGGATACCGCCCATCACATGTACGTCGGCAATCCGGCGGTGCGTGGTGGCATTAAATACGGCCACGAGTTTATAAGGCTGGAAGCGCTGAACCGCAAAGATAAGACTGCCGTCTTCCCGATAATAAGGGCACTCTTCGATGACCTGTTTTTCAACCTCCCCTACACAAAAGATCAACGATAACTCGGCACTGGTTTCGGCTTTCGTTTCTTCCGGTAGAACTTCATGCCACTCGTGTAAATCGTTTTCCCCTAAACCAATCACGACACTCTTGAAGGGGCCTTGCGTGGTGGGGAAATTGCTGAGGTTGGCGTTTCCACCGCCTAGTGTCGTGCATTGGGCAAATGTTTCCTCGCCCAGTGCGGCTTTAAGTTTTTCTTCCTTTTGCTTTTGTAGGATAAAAAAAATGGCAATACCAAACACGGCAATAATGATGAGGGCAATGATGAGTGTGAGGCAGTTTTTTTGTCCGTCTGACATGGTTACTCCCCTCCAAAATTGACTTTTTTATAGATTAAATATCATCGCCCTAAATTTGCCAAATCTGCTGTATATATTTCTAATATTCTAATATGGTGATTATTGTGGAATTGGGGCTGGTACAACCTCCAAATACCCAGCCCCAACCGGTGTGCCTGCCGTTCCGTTATCTCGAATAGTAATGACCCCTTCCCAATAGTAGGGTAATCCCTCCATTTGGTCAGGGGTTTGGTCGTCAAAGACCGACTCAACATCGAGACTGCCAATCGGAGTATCTAAACGCCAGCCGAGTGTAAATTCGACATGGGTACGTGGGTTTGTCCATGTGCGCAGGGGGGTGATTGTGACGGCACCCTCGGTAGGCCAGAATGTGACTTGGCCCTCGGCATCAATATAAGTTGCCCCTAACAGGGTGCGCAAAGGCGTTCCAGTTGAGTCAAGTAGTTGGAACAGCATAATATAGCGCCCATCATTGAAACGTAGACTGAACCAATTCCATGCCAACGGACAGGCCGAAAAATTACCCCATTGATGGTCAAACCACGTCGCACCACTGACTTGGGCCGTTGTGTTGTCTAAAGTGATGCTGCCAATGGTGGATAGGGCTGGGTGCGAATAATAATAGGTATAGCCGTCCAGCGTGGTCTTGTCGCCTACACAATCACTACCCATTGGGTGTAAGCCGTCGCCGCTATGTACCACATAATCGTACTGGTCGTTGATGGCTCGCAAATGCACACTTAAGGGAACAGTAGACCTAGTGGCAACGTCGTTTGCATCTCCCTCAAAATTCAGTTTCCAAGTATCAGCATCGCTTTGATAGGCGATAGATAATTGCTCATCTTGGAATTGCCAGTCAGAATCTGTGAATGAAAGCGCATTTGGATTCGTGACCAATTTGCGTGCATGTAAAAAATGGTGGGTATGCAGGTCGCTCAATGCCATATCATATAAGTAAGCACTTAGGGTCGTGCTGGGGACAAGCCGCGAAAAAATGGTGAACTGGAAGCCCCATTGCGTACCCTCGGCGTCTTGGACGATCCCAGTAAAATACACCCATTCAACATAGTGTTCATTGACAGCAGGGTCATCAGAATGAAAGCGATGGTCACGGGGGAAATCTAGGGCATTTCTGGCGAGACCCTGATTCGACTCTTGAGCGAGGGTGGGTGTTGTGCAAAATAGTACATACAAGATAATCAAACACTGACGAATCCAACGCATAAGTCTCTCCTTGTAGGCCCATGAATATAGGGGTATTCTGACATTAGCCTTGAGAAAGTACAACCAAACATTAGTGAGTCTTGACGACAAATATTGCGAATGCTAAGAAATCTCGCATATACTTATCATTCAACACCAAACCTTCCGGTGCAATGTGGTGTGTGAAGGTATAGGGAAGCTATGTGCGCGTCAACGGTGGTAGTGGCAAATCAGGACCTCAATAATGGTCGAAAAACAGAGCCTGATATGGAGCGCCTGAACGGGATTTTTTCGATGCTGCCCGGTTTGACGCTAATGGAACACAGTTTGATTGAGCAGGCCTATGTTGTAGCGGCTAAAGCCCATGAGACGCAGTTCCGAGATTCGGGCAAGCCGTATATCACGCATCCAGTGGCAGTAGCCGAGATTTTGGCCGAATTGAACATGGACCCTCCTACTATTGCGGCGGCACTGCTGCATGATGTGGTGGAGGATACCGAGGTTTCACTGGATGATATTGAGCGACAATTCGGGCGAGATGTGGCACTGCTGGTCAACGGCGTCACCAAGATTAAGCAGCTTCCTACCGAAATGGGTGAGATGCGCCAAGCCAAAAAAGGCGATTTGCAAGCCGAATATTTGCGCCAGATGTTTATGGCGATGGGCAACGATGTCCGCGTCATTTTGGTCAAATTGGCTGACCGCCTCGACAATATGCGAACACTGGGGTCACTGTCACGGGATCGGCAAATTCGTAATGCGCGGGAAACGCTCGATATTTTTGCCCCACTCGCCAATCGGTTGGGTATCGGCAAGATCAAATGGCAGCTCGAAGATTTATCGTTCCGCTATTTGGAACCCGAACGTTACAAAGAATTGGCCGAACTGCTGGCAAGCAAACGCCATGAACGAGAAGAAGACATCAAATATGTTATTCTGCGCCTAGAAGATGCCCTGCGGAAACATGGGATTGAAGGCGAGGTACGCGGACGCCCCAAACATATCTACAGCATTTATCGCAAGATGAAGCGCAAAGAAGTAGATTTTGAGCATGTTTTTGATGTACGGGCCTTGCGGGTCATGGTACCGGATGTGCCGACCTGTTATCAGGTATTGGGAATTGTCCACCAGCTTTGGCGGCCTATTCATGGTGAATTTGATGATTACATTGCCGCCCCCAAAGAAAATGGCTACCAAAGTTTGCACACCGCTGTGATTGCCGACGATAACCGCGCCCTCGAAGTACAAATCCGCACCCACGACATGCACCAAGATGCTGAATATGGGATTGCAGCCCATTGGAAATATAAAGAAAAGGGCCAGCGGTTTGATGCCGCCTACGAAAAACGTATCAATTACATGCGGCGGATTGCAGAACAGGCCCAAGAAGAAGATGACCCCCACTCGGCGATTCAGGCCGTTAAGGAAGACATCACCGACGAACGCATTTATGTGTTTACGCCCAAGAATGACATTATTGACCTGCCTGCGGGTTCAACACCGATTGATTTTGCCTATCATATCCATACCGATATTGGCAATCGCTGTCGGGGGGCACGTATCGGCGGCAGACAGGTCGGGCTGGATTATCGCCTCCAAACGGGTGATCGGGTCGAGATCATCACAGCGAATCGCGGTGGCCCAAGCCTTGACTGGTTAAATGAAGACCTCGGTTATGTCAAGACTCATCGCGCCCGTCAAAAAATTCGCCAGTGGTTTCGCAAACAAGATCGTGAAAAGAATATTGCGAATGGCCGCGAAGCGCTAGAGCGCGAATTAAAGCGTATGGGGCTGGAAGAGTATCCCCGATCTGAAATTCCCAATGCTACCAATTTCCCAACTTATGAACACATACTGGCGGCGATTGGGTATGGTGATATTACGGCGTCCAGCGTGGTCGCTAAAGTGTTGGAATTGGAACGGCGTGAACAAGAAGCCAAACGTGACGAATTTATGCTGTCCAAACCCACCGTCCCAGAAAACGGCACTTCGGATTTTGGGGTGGATGTGGATGGGCTTGGGTCAGGGGGCTTGGTGCGATTGGCAAGCTGTTGTTCGCCATTGCGCGGCGATCCCATCATTGGTTTTATCACGCGAACCAGTGGCATTACCATCCACCGTACCGATTGCAAGAATATTTTGAATACCACCGAGCCAGAACGGTTAATTGTGGCACGCTGGTCACGGGCCAAAGAGCATATTTATTCGGCACGGGTGGAAATTCGTGCTCATGATCGTGAAGGATTGATGCGCGACATTGGAGCCGTCATCGCGGCGGAGGGTATCAATATGACCAATGTCAATATCAGTACCGACAAGACATTGGCGATTTTCTCGTTGGTGATGGAGGTTGCCGACAAGAGTCAACTGCTGCGGGTGGTCACGAAGATTGACCAATTCCCGGATGTGATCGAAGTGCGCCGGCTCAGTAATCTATAGAAATCGTATGTGGCAAACGATGTACTTGAAAATTTTATTGGCAATTGTCGCGTTGGTATTGGTAACAGGTCTTGCCTGCGCTACGTTTCGATCAACCAGTGACCCTGCTCCGACTCCGGCTTTGGTACAGGCGACGGATGAGCGGGTTAGCCGAATTACCGATGGTGGGTTTCCGTCACCATTTGGGGGCTAGATTTTGAGTAGGAAAATGTTTGGCGACTTTAGTTATAAGTTATATAATTGAACAAATTAAACTGTTTTTGTAAAATATATAAGAAAATGCCCTTAATGGAGGGCAAACATAATAATGAAATTATCATGAGGATACTGTGAGTAACAATATTAGCATTGATAAACAGTTTTCATCCCTTCCCGATAGCACGACCATCATCATCCTTCATCCATCGGCTTATGCGTCTCATCGGACATTAGGGCAGCTTTTACTCCAATCAACCAATGTCGCTTATGCTCATCTCCCCGCCGAAGACCTTTCATTAGAAGCTGCGTTATCTGCGATTAAAGAGGCAGTTGAAACTCAGCTTCAGATAAAGGTGGATGCGCTGGGGAGCAATCTCACCAAGTCTGCCGACATTTTGGGCAAGGCACTCAATCGGACTCGCTCATGTGTTTTACTCATCGAAGGCTTCGACGGCGAACGATGTAGCCAATTGCAGCCCTTGATTGAGACGCTGGCAGATACCCTGAAACCGGGCCACCGAATTGTTTTGAGTGGACGTGAATTACCCATTGATCTTATTGAATCCGACAGTATGCGCGGCAAACTGGCGCTGCTGCCAGTAGATAATCGGAGGATGCTGGTGGACTATGCACATCCTGAGGCAGGCAAGTCCTTTTTAGAAGTGCGGGCGTTTGGTCAGGGGCAGGTTTGGGTGAATGGCCGTCTAGTAGATCGCTGGGAAGGACACTTGCCAAGATCGCTGTTTTTCTTTTTTGTAGATCGAGCCATGACCACGCGCGATGATATTTTTCATACCTTTTGGCCTAATCTCAGTACCCGCGAGGCAACCAATGTGTTTCATGTCACCAAGCGGAAGGTCAGCGAGATTTTGGGTACCAACCTGACTATTTATGGCGCGGGGTTCTATCGCATCGCCAACGAAATTGATCTTTATTATGATGTGGTCAATTTCCAAGAGGCCGTACAATCCGCTGCTGTCGCTGATGATGAGGAAGCGCAGGAATTATATCAAGTAGCCATTGACCTGTACCGCGAAGATTTTCTTAGCGGCATGAAGGGCGAGTGGATTGCCCGCCGCCGTCAAGAAATGGCCGCTACCTATACAGAGGCACTGGTTGGGATGGCGCGGATTTGTGAGCGTCGTGATGAGCAAGAAAAAGCATTGGGTCTCTATTTGCGAGCTTCGGCCACTGCTCCCCTACGTGAAGATTTGATACGCGGTATCATGCGGATGTATCACCAGATTGGGGCTAACCACCGTGCTCTCGAAGCCTATGATCGTTTGGTGGATGGACTGAAGAAATCGTTGAATGTCACCCCCGATCCTTTGACGGTCAAATTAGCAGCAGAGATCAAAGCTGCCAAATAGCTACTTCTTTGTAAATCACATCACCCGTTCGAACCCGGACGGGTTTTTTGTTTTCTTCCCTAACCAAAATTAGCTGCCAAACCCTAACTAACGTCAGTAGGCAGCGTACAGCAAACCCCGTATCCTCAAGAAGGGTGGGAATTATTCATTAGGAGAGATATGCCAATGTCACGGAAGTTTACAAGGATAGGATTGCTGCTCATTGTTGCATTGTTAGTTCCTATACAATCGTTGTCGGCAGTTGCGAGCGATGTCACCCTCGTTGCGGGGTCAACTGGGTTGATTGATGAAGATGGTACGGTGCTTTATAGTGTGATTTTGGCAAGCGGGGATGCCACTGTCGAAAGTGTCGGTATCCAAGCCCAGATTCCACCACAGGCAACGTTTATTGAGGCGTTAGAGTTCCCAGAATCGGCAGTATTGGCGGGGCAAGTTGGAACCGCCGTGACTTGGGAAGTTGCAACGTTGGATGGCAATTCTATTCTCGGCCCTTTCACCTTTCGTGTGAGTTTCCCCGAAGGGTTTGCCGACATTCCCAAAGGGGTAGCCGCAACTATCACATGGATTTCGCCCACAAGTGGGATTATTGATGCCACACCAGAGGAGGGCACTCTAAAGCCATTGGCCGACAGGGGTCAGATTGTGGTGGACGCGCAGGGTACGGTCAATGAAGCGGGCGAAAATGTGCCGCTACCGGTTGGGGAGACGGGTATTGAAGTGCTGATTTTGCCAAATACTGTCGCCGAACCCACGACCTTTAGCTTCCGGCGGATTCCCATTACAGAGGATGCGTTGCCAGCAGATGTCGAGGATACATGGTGGTGTGTCTTATTTGAGATGGGTGTTGACCCAGCCGTCGAATTAACCCAACCCATCGCTCTCTCTGTACCGACGCGGCGTGTTTTGACCCCCGGCCTTGAAACCACTATCTTTTTAGATCAGGGCGATGGCAACTGGCAGGAATTTTCTACACCCCGCCCGGAATCGGTTTCTTTTGTACCCAATTTTGCCAAGCAAGGTATCCGTAGGGAATTGGCTGCTCCGTCGCAATTCGGTGGTTTTGGGGGCTTCAATAGTTGTGCTCCTGTCGGTTTTGGAGGTTTTGGAACCGTGGGATGTGGCTTCGGTCAGTTTGGTGGTTTCGGTGGAGGCTTCTGCCAGTTCAACTGCGGATTTGGTGTTGGGGTAAATGTGGATGACCGGGCACAGGCGGTTGTCAGTTCAGATGATTTACAAGTGCTTGGTTCAGAAAGCGCCATCGAGTTTTTCTCTAATCCACCCGCATTAAGCGAATGGATAAAACCGCAATAGTGGCCTAAAGTTTTCGGATTTTGGAAAACACGCTATCGTTAAAGAGGCGTGTTTTTTGTTACTGGATACAATTGGGTTTTGATTCGGTTGCTGCATGACAAGGAACTGTGTGGATGACCCGGCCTGCTCATTTAGATTTTGAACTCCAAATTACAATGTTAGGCGATGGTCGTTATGAAGCCAAAGTTGTGCGGATGCCGTTGGAAACTTTGGGGACTGCTGCGCCAAGTCATATTTTCCAGCTTCCCTATACACCCGAACAATTAGCTTTCCGAATTGCAACCCTGAGCGGCGAACGATCTGCACCACTTTCCGAACGTCAGCAAGTGGCCCGTGAATTTGGCGAGATTCTATTTAAGACGATTTTCAGCGAGGCTGTCCTTGAAGCGTATAATCGTAGTTATCAAAAGGCGCTGGTGGATGCAGAAATCGGATTGCGTCTCCAACTGAATTTGGATGGGGCAGGGGATTTGGTCAACTTGCCCTTCGAATTTCTGCGTGGCCCTCAAGATTTTTTGGCCCTCTCGCGCCAAACTCCGATTGTACGTTTCCCTAAAGAGACGGTAGTCCGCCGCCGGGTCTCCCTAAGTTATCCGCTGCGCCTATTGGTCATGATCGCCAGTCCCAGTGACTTGCCTCCATTGAACGTCCAGCAAGAACGGACACTCTTGGAAAAAGCGACAGCGGATTTACGTGCCAAAGGGTTGCTAGAGATTGACTTTTTGGAGGATGCCTCTCTGCGAACCCTCCAGCGGACACTTCGATTGAAGGACTATCATATTTTCCATTACATCGGCCACAGCAGCTATGACCCCGAAAGTGGCATTGGCACACTGGCACTGGTTGACCCCTTGGGTGAAAACAGCCATTTTCCGGTACGGGCCGAAGCGTTGGCGCGTGAACTCAGCGAAGAAAACACAATCCGCTTGGTGGTACTTAATTCTTGTCATGGGGCGCGGCAAAATCAGCAAAATGCGGCGGAGGGCATTGCCAGTAGCCTGATTACGCGGGGGATTCCGGCAGTTGTCGCCAATCAGTTTGAAATTAGTAATGACGCTGCCAGCGTGTTTAGCGAAGAATTTTATCGGGCTGTAGCGGATGGCTTGCCGATGGATGCGGCTGTTTCAGAAGCGCGTCGGGCTGTGAGCAGTACCGTTGGGAATATTGAATGGGCTACGCCTGTCTTATATCTTCGCGCCGAAGATGGTTATCTGTTTATGCTGCAATCCGGCCCACTTCGGGTTGAAGAAACGCGCCGATTTGACCTACGTGATTTGGCGCTGCTGCTGGCCGTTGTGATATTGATTGCTGTCGGGGTGGCAGGATTCTTGCTGTTGGCCGGAGATGACGAATCCCAAAATGGCGGCGGGCCAACTCGTGTCCCCAATACTGATTTGCAGGTACGAACATTTGAAATTGGTACGAGCCGACCTGTGCCCGGTCAATTTACCAGTATACGGCTGTTAGTAGAAAACGCTGGCACGGAGGTTTCTGTTCCTGCCACCTTTGAATTTTTGGGCAATGATCGTGATCCACGATTGCCCTCGATCAACCGTGAAATTCCCGCGATTCAACCGGGAGGCACTTTTGAGGATGAGTTTTCTTACCGCTTCAATTGGTTCGGGACATTTATTGCACGGGTACTGCTTGACCCCGATAATACACTCGTTGAAACCAACGAACGCAATAATATCCAGACCCAGCCGATTATCACGGGCGATCAACCGCTGGTCGTGAATTTTTCGGATGCTCTACCCGATGGCAAACGGGTCACGGAATCGCGGGTGGTGGCGGAGGATACCTTTGCGCTGTGGGGGTTTGTGTTGACAACCCTGCCGACTGAAAATTGTGGCGGAGCGGTGGTATGGTTTAAGGTCGGCAATGATGGCGTGGTGCGATTGGGGACAGGCTTGCCCGATAATCCATCGGCCTGTGCCAACGTGCCGATTGTGATCACGCTTCTGCCCCAAATTGACCTGACACAAGAAGGCACACGCGGTTTAGATGTAGAGTTTGAGGCAGGGCAAGGAGACTATGAACTGGGGATTTTTGCAGACCGCGAGCGCAGCGATAGTGCTGAAATTGACCACATCACCGCCAGTGATGGCGCAGTTTCATTGCTGCTTGGCCCCTTTGACCGCGAGAACATCTTGGCAGGGGTCATCGAAACCACCGCTCCCACGATGGAAATCACGCAAATCAGCCTTTCCGCGCCCTAGACGATTGGCAATCCTTGAATTTGCGCTATAATTCCGCAAAATTTCAGCCCCAAAATATTCTTTAATAGGCTTGTTAAGAAAAATTTAAAGACTCAAAGGAGCGAACTAGATGCAAAAGGTAGATCGGTTGCTCATCAAAGGTTATGTCCTGACCATGAATGATGGAATGGACACCTATTCTGATGGGGCTGTAGCGATCAAAGGTGCGGAAATTGTCGCGGTTGGGCCGACCGCTGAAATTGTGGCAAATTTTGAGGCCCCTGAAGTTTTGGATTGCAGCGGGCAGGTGATTATGCCCGGTCTGGTGAATGCCCATACGCATCTTTCGATGACCTTGATGCGCGGCTTGGCAGACGATTTGCGCTTGGATGTGTGGCTGATGGGGTACATCATGCCCGCCGAAAAAATCTATGTCAATGAAGAATTTGTCTATCTAGGTGCGAAACTGGCGCTGGCGGAACTGATTCTAAGTGGCACGACCTGTTTTGCGGATATGTACTATTTTGAATCCGAAGTGGCCCGTGCCGCCGCCGAAGTTGGGGTGCGGGGGCTATGTGGTCAAACCATCCTAAAATTCCCATCGCCTGATGCGGAAAGTTATGAAGACAGCCTTGCCTATACCGAAAAATTTATCCAACAATGGAAGGGCCATTCCTTAGTAGTCCCATCGGTCGCGCCCCATGCTCCTTATACCAGCACCGATGAACTGCTGCAACTCTGCGCTGATCTCGCTCATAAATATGACGTGCCGGTGATTATCCATGTCGCCGAAACAAAACAAGAGGTTGAGGACAGCCGCAATGAATTTGGAATGCCCGTCGTGCCGCGTATCAAGAAAATGGGTATTCTCGACCATAAGTGCCTATGTGCCCACTGCGTCCATATTGACTCCGGCGAAATTCGTACTCTTCGCAACCACAATGCCGGGGTGTCGCATAACCCAACCAGCAATTTGAAGCTCGCCAGCGGTATTGCCCCAGTCAAAACGATGTTGGATCAAGGGGTGAATGTGGGGATTGGCACAGACGGGACAGCCAGCAATAATGACCTTGATATGTTTACCGAAATTCATCTGGCCGCATTATTGGCGAAGGTGGCTACCAATGACCCCACGACATTGCCTGCCAAAGAAGCCTTATTGATGGCAACCCGGCTTGGGGCACAGGCCTGTCATGTTGGGGATATTACGGGCAGCCTTGAGGTTGGCAAGCGGGCTGATATTATCATGGTCAATCAGAAGACCCTCCATAATACGCCCTTTTTCAGTCATGACCCTGACGGTATCTATGGGCAGTTGGTGTATTCGACCAAGAGTACCGATGTGGCGCATGTTATGTGTAATGGGGTATGGCTCATGCGAGATCGCCAATTATTGACGATTGATCTGCCACCCATCTTGGAACAGGCGCAGACTATTGCGGTGCAGATTGACAAATATATCCGCGAATATTCCGGCAACATTATGTCCAAACTGCTCTCGATTGCCAGTTTCCAGCGCCAAGAGAGTTTTGAGATTCAGCTGAAGACGCGCTTCGATCATCCCGAAATGTTGCGGCGGTTGTTGGAACACCCGGATGTGCAAATCGTCAAAGAAACCCGTTATCGTCAATACGATACCTATTTCCTATTTAACGATGGGTCACGGGTGCGCTATCGTGAAGATGACACATTGGATGAAGCCAATGAAGTGACCGGAGTACGCACACGCCTGACCTATACCTCGCCGACCAAAGAACGTGAATTTGATCAGGCTGTCCTGCTTTCCCATTCACAATTTTACGCCCCGGCGGATCGCCCGTTGCGTTTCTATCACGAATATTTTCGGGGGGCAGAGGAACGTGAGATTACCAAAGAGCGCCGCCGCTGGAGTATTTTGTATAAAGGCGTTCAATTCTATGTCAATCTCGATAACTTCCTAAAACCCAAAGCCGACCATACCTATCTCGAAATTAAATCGCGCACGTGGTCAATGCGGGATGCGGAATATAAAGCTTCGCTGATCGCCGAAATGTTGAGTGAGATTTTGCAGGTCGCTGCTGACGAACGAGTGGCGATGGATTATGTAGAACTGGCGGGTGGGCCTGTCGCCGTTCCCAATTAGCCGATGACACCCTTTCTTCAGTTTGGGGAGGGGTCTATTTTTCAACTAATGCCTATGCACATTTCAGAACTTGATACCCCAGTTGCTGTTATTGATTTAGATCGCCTTGAAGCCAATATTGCCCATTTGCAGCAGTATTTGGATGCTCATCAAATCTTGAACCGCCCCCACATCAAAACCCATAAAATCCCATCAATCGCCCAAATGCAGTTGCAGGCAGGAGCCGCGGGGATTACCTGTCAAAAATTGGGGGAAGCCGAAATCATGGCACAGGCGGGCATTCTTGATATTTTTATCCCCTACAACCTGATGGGCAATCAGAAATTGGCACGATTGGCGGCACTCATGCAAGTGGCCCAAATCAGTGTGACGGCGGATTCGGAATATACCGTGCGGGGATTGGCACAGGCCGCGCAACAAGCGAGTCGGGAGTTAACTGTGTTGGTCGAGTTTGATACTGGTTCAGGACGCTGCGGCGTGCAAAATTCCCAGCAGGCGGTTGAATTAGCCTGCCTAATCGCCGATATGCCCCTGCTGAAATTTGGCGGCTTGATGACTTATCCTGCCAATCAAAATACCGCCTCGTTTGTGCAAGACACCAAAATCTTGCTCGAAAAACGGGGCATCGGGGTTGAGCGCGTCAGCTTGGGTGGTACGCCGAGAATGTGGGAAGCCCATACCCATACGGGTGTTACCGAATACCGGGCCGGAACGTATGTCTATGGAGATCGGGCCACGCTTAAGGCAGGGGCGATGACGCTTGAGCAATGCGCCATGCGGATTATCAGTACCGTCATCAGCCGACCTACCGCCGAACGCGGCATATTGGACGCGGGGAGCAAAACATTGTCGTCGGATTTGATGGGATTAACGGGGTATGGGTTGATTTTGGAATACCCGGAGGCACAAATTTATCAGCTTTCGGAGGAACACGGGCATGTGGATTTTTCGGCGTGTGCGACCAAGCCTGCCATCGGTGAACGGGTCACGATTATCCCCAACCATTGCTGCGTGGTGAGCAATTTATTTAATCAGATAGTCGGGGTACGCGATGAGCAAGTGGAGGTGGTGTGGGATGTGGCGGCACGGGGGTTGTTGACGTAAATTTAACCATCATATCCCATGAATTCAATCATTTCTTCCATTGTTGTGTTTGGGTCTATTTCTAAATATCTATCTTCCATGTCATTAGAAAAGTAAAGAGGGCATTCTTCAGGCACATATTTTCGATACCAAAGAGCAATTTTGCAGAGAAATCTGGGAGAAGGATTGTGCGCCGACAGATAGCCATCTTTGCTTACATTTATCCAACCCATCCATTTTTGTGACGAATCATAGAAGTCACAGGTAAATCCCAAAGCCGATTCAGCAGACACAATGCTTAGGTTTGATAGATGTAGTTCGAGAGCTTTGACGAACTCAGACTGTTCGACTTCAAGTTTACAAGGCCTATCGTTAGCTGAAACGAAGGTGTCTGATTCTTCTATCCAATTAAAATGGTTGGGAGAAATTGACCATGTGATAGACATGAGTTCACTAAAGTTTTAGTGTGCACTTTCTATATTTGGTACGGACTCACCTGCATAGGCAAGGATAATTTGTTCACGGGGAATGCCTGCTTGGACGAGGGCATCTACAACAAGTTTATCATTTTGGTCACGGTCAATAATGATCATATCCCCTATAATTCGGACAATGACGCTAGTCCCTGCATAATGAGTCTCGCCCCCCCCTTTTGATTGAGCCATGTCAACAACAGCAAGGAGGGTTTGATCTTCATTTTGGGTTAGATAGCTGTATCCATTGAGCGCTTTTCCAGCATAACCAGCGACGACTTCATAAACTGTTTGTTTCAAGGAATCCATCTAACTACCTCCTCTTGTTCTGGGTCAAATATCAGTAGCAATATATTTCCTTGAGTTACTGCGAGTTTGCCGATTGTTTCGCTAAGGATACCCTGATAAGCGGCAACCGACACTGCTAAATATAGCGGAGTGTTGATTTCTTTATCGTTCAGGGAGGTGCGATAGAGAAAATATTTCCCTACCGCGTTTGCAAGCGCCTCAACTGGTGAGTCAACATCATCCAACTCTTTGACTTCCACCAAGATAATCAACCCCGTTGAATCTTTGGTGGCTTCAAGGTCAATATATAGATTACGCTCATCTACGATGACTTTGACCTGTTCATCGGTGATTGCCCAGCCATCTTTGATTAGGGCGCGGGCGACCACATCATGATAGTAGTCTTTCTTTGGCATGACGTTTTGCAGGAATTCTCATTAATTCGGGTTTTCCAGCCGGAAACCATGCCCACGCACCGTCACCACATATTGATATTCGGGGTCAATTTCATTGAGGCGGTCACGCAGACGACGCACCAACGCATCAATCGCCTGTTCGCTAACTCCTTCACCAACAGCATTGGGCCAGACATACGACACCACTTCTTCGCGGGTCTTAACCGCCCCCGCCGCATCATACAGCAATTCCAATAGGCGATATTGGGGCAGGCTAAGGGGAGGATCCACTTCCTGTTCATTGATAAATACCCGGCGCGAATCACGGTCTAATTGCAAACGACCCGCCTGCGCTGCCATCTTGCTTAAGACCATTGGCGCGGTGGCTTCACTGCCGACAAAGGTGATCTTCACGACTTTGGAAATCGAGATTTCGTCGCCATCGTGTAGGGCAATCGTCTGATTCGGGATTTCGACCCCATTAACCCATGTGCCATTTTTACTGCCCAAGTCCTGTAGGAAGTATTCATTACCGTCGCGGTAAATGCGGATATGCTCCCGTGATACTTGGCGTTCTGGCAAAACTAATTCACATTCGCCGCCGCGCCCGACAACAAAGGTATCGCCTTCAATTGTCCAGCGTTGACCAGCGCGTTCACCTTCCATGATAATCAGAACCGGTTTATCCGAATGTTCCGACATTTTTTCACACCTCAGTTGATGAAATGGCTCAAGTCGTACTAAGGAATACGACGCATAAAGCGTGTAATTGAGTTCCATTGTAACGCAAATTTTTCTTCCTGCTGCAATAATTATCTTGGGTAAGCCAGATAGTGACGTAGGGCAGGCGTTGGGTTATAGTCGGGTTAGATATAAAACGCTATTGAGGACATGGTTATGTTAGCCGTCGAAGAAGCCTTACGCCGTATCCTAGCCACTGTGCAGCCACTTCATATCGAAAATGTGAGTCTGCATGAGGCATTAGGTCGAGTCCTAGGGGTAGATGTGGAGGCCACCTACGACCTACCGCCGTTTGATAATAGCTCAATGGATGGGTTTGCCGTTATTGCTGCGGATGTCGCTGGGAGTGGCCTAACCAACCCGGTGATTTTGCAGGTGATTGAAGATATTCCGGCGGGCAAAGCACCCCAAATGACGGTTGGGCATGGGCAGGCCGCCCGAATTATGACGGGTGCGCCGATGCCTGCGGGGGCGGATGCAGTTGTGCCTGTTGAGCAAACCGATCAGCACCGATTGTCGCCAGAAATGCCTGCCTCAATAAAGGTAGTACAAGGTGTCCAAAAAGGCGACTATGTGCGACCCGTTGGTGAGGATATCAAGCGGGGTGAAACAGTTCTGGAAAGAGGGCAGGTGTTACGGCCTGCTGATTTGGGTGTGCTGGCCGGATTAGGCGTCTCACAGGTCGAGGTCGTGGCCCGGCCTAAAGTGGCAGTAATTTCAAACGGCGATGAGTTGGTGCTACCGCATGAGCCACTTACCCCCGGCAAAATCCGCGACATGAACAGCTATTTTCTCCCTGCGCTAATTCAAGAAGCAGGTGGTGAAGCCCTGCTGCTGGGTATTGCCCGCGATACCGCCGAATCCGTGCGCGAAAAATTGACCCTCGCCGTTAAGCAGGGAGCGAATCTGATTTTAAGTTCGGCAGGGGTATCGGTCGGGGCGTTTGATGTGGTCAAAAGTGTGCTGGATGAAATGGGGTCGGTAGAATTTTGGAAGGTCAATCTACGCCCCGGCAAACCGCTGACCTTCGGGCAAATTCAGGGCATCTGTTTTCTTGGCCTACCCGGTAATCCCGTCTCGGCAATGGTTACTTTTGATGTATTTGCTCGCCCTATCATTCGCAAAATGTTAGGTTTGTCAGTGGAAATGCCGACACGGATGGCTACAATGGGAGAGGCGATGACCAGTGACGGACGCATGACCTTTGCACGGGTGCGTCTGACCCGTGAAAATGGGGATTTAATGGCCTATAGCACAGGCAACCAGAGCAGCGGGGCGATTTCATCTATGGTCAAAGCGGATGGTTTATTGATTATCCCAGAAGGTGTACGCGAGGTGAAGATTGGGGATCGCTTTGCGGTGCGGCCTTTTAGGTTCGAGGATTAATTCATTGGAAAGGAACACTAGGTAAAACTCGTATGGCAACAAATATTTCAACTTCGGCATCGTCGCAATCTACGGCTTTGGTAGCCGACTCCCGCCAGAAATCGCAAAATCATTTGTATTGGATTGCGATTCTGATGACCCTTGTTGGTGTGGGTATTGGTGTCTATTTGACCTATGTCAAGGTCGCCGATAAAGAGGCGGTCTGTGTCAAGACCAGTACGTTTGACTGTAATTCGGTGCAGACAAGCGCCTATTCTGAAATGCTGGGGATTCCGGTTGCATTTATCGGGTTGGCGGCTTATGGCACGATGCTGGGTATACTCCTGCTCGAACGGCGGGTCAGCCTTGTGCAAGAATATAGCCGCGTGCTGTTGTTTGCTATGACCTTGTTTGGGGTGGTGTATTCGGCGTATTTAACTTATATTGAAGCGTTTGTGCTGGAAAAATGGTGCTTGTGGTGTGTGGCCTCGGCGCTGTTGATGGTCGGACTGTTTGTACTGTCCCTGACAAGGATTATGAATTCATTCAGTGACGATGAGTTTGAGGACGATGAGGAATTAGCCGCCGAATAGTGTAAGAGGGGCGGTGGAAAAATCAGTCGCCCCTTTTGTTTTTGAAGCTGATTAGCGGCGCTGATTTTGCAGGGTGCGGCTCAAAATCTCATCCTGCATACTATTCGATTTTTCTTTCTTGCGGCGCTTGTTGTCTTTGTCGAGGCTACTGCTACCCATTGCTTTACGCAGTGCGGCGGCCATCGCGGTCAATTCCTCACCATCGTCCTCATCTGCCTCAACACGGGCCATTGAAATTTCGGCGGCGCGAATGCTGAGGTCAATTTGTTTCTTGCGTTTGTCGAGGCCGATAATCTTGACCTGCACTTCTTGATCGGGCTTGACTACTGATTCGGCTGACCCCACAAAGTCATCGGACATTTCTGAAATATGAACAAGGCCGGGGCGCTCCGCACCAATATCTACAAATGCGCCATAGCTTTCGACGCGGATGACCTTGCCGTTGACAATCTCGCCAACCTTGAGTTCGTTCCACGTAAAAGCGGGGGGTTTAATGAGAGTAAGGCTGACACGCTCTTGAGTGCGGTCAATGTCGAGGACATAAACCGTGATGCCGTCGCCTTCTTTGACCACATCAGTCACATTGTTGACGCGCTGCCGTTCGGTCAACTGGGAAATATGCAATAGGGCAGGCTTACCGACGCCAATATCTATAAAGGCGCCATACAGTTCAGTTTTCACAACCTTGCCCTTGAGTTCCATCTTGGGCTTCAAATCGGCGATGCTCAGGGAACGACCATTGACCGGGGCTGCCGGGGTGGTCGGGGCGACTTCAGCCGCCGCTGCATCTTCGACTACTGGATTGTTGAGTTCGGCATTTTCAGCCGCGTTCATGGTGTCCATTGTTGCATCGCTCATGATAATTGCTCCTTAACGCGATACGCTTCCGTTTTAGTCCGCAGACCGACAGGCGATTATAACCCTATCCAAGCGGCGTATCAATGGAAAGAAAACCCATCTCTGCAAATTGAACTGGCGTTCTGCGTCAGAGTGCGTAAAATCAGGGATTTGTGCCTACCCAATTGTGGGTAGAATTTGGATACCGGTCACCAAAATAGAGAACAAAATTCATGCACCTCCGACGAGACTTTTTGCGCTCAGTAGAAGCGGGCGTTATCGGGCTATTTCTCATTCAGTCTATTCGCTTTTTGTATGGAACGCTGTACGCCCATGTCAGTAGTGCCGACTTGGTGGGCCGGGTTGCCAATACCAGCCCCCTGCGTGATTTGCCGGGCTATATCACCCCTGGTGATGTACAGCGCGAAATTGCAGCCGTCGGGATTGCCCTGCTTTCGCCATTATTGGCATTGATTCTGGCTCGTACCCGCTGGAGTATTCCTTTGGCGGTGGCGTTTTGTGTGGTTGGGCGCAGCTTGGCTCTGCAAGTTCCCGATTCAGCCCCATTAGCCGCTGCATTAGTCGTGGGGTCTGGGGTGTTATATCTGGCCTTGATTATCATTCGCCGTCCGGTGCATTTCCCCTCCATGCTGCTGATTGGTTTCACGCTCGATCAACTCATCCGCGCCGCTTATGACAGTCGGGATGTGACATGGCTGCCCGATTTTGAAGTTGTCATCTATGGGCAGAACATCACGATGGAGGTGCTTTATTTGGGGGCGGCTATTGGAATGCTGCTGCTCAGTGGCTACACCACCTTCATCGAAATTGAAGTCACTCGCCTGCCCGGTTATGAACCCGAAAAAAGTGGACGGCTGACGGGGTGGGGCAGTCTGGCATTTGGTAGTTTTATGTTTATTGAACTGACCCTGCTCGGACTAGCAAACGCAGTGGCCCGATGGTCAGAGGTCAGTTATGCCACCGCCGTTCCTTGGATGTTACTCGCCACCGCCGCCCCCCTGATTCCGTTTATCCGTGACCTAGCCCGTAATTTTCTGGGTTCGTTTGATGGGACATGGCGCGGATGGATTTGGGCACTACTGTTGGGCTTCTTGCTCGTCATCGGCAACCGCTTTGATGGCCCATTGGCGTTTGTGGTGTTGGTGGTGGCCCAATTTATCACCGGACTGACACTCTGGTGGATGATATTGCTGCGTGATGAAGATTCGCTGACCAATCCGACTCCCATTTTGCTGCTGCTGTCATTGGTGATGTTTGGATTGTTTAGCACAGGTGATTATTTCACCTATGACTATGCCTTTGTGCGAGATTTTGCCGAGCCGTTCCAACAACTGGGGGATGTGCTGCGGGCCTTCCGCGAGATGGGGTTGCAACTGTTCCTGTTTGCCGCGATTGTCTTGGCGATGCCGCTGATTTTGGAACGGCGCGTTATTCCTTGGCGGGGTGGTCGCACGGGGGAATCCTTTCTAAGCTTTTTGCTGGTCATTGGCCTGACGGTTGGTGGTTTCCAAATTTCAGCCGCACCTGCGGTGGTACGTCCGGACAATGTGGACTGCCTGCGCTTTGCCAGCCTCAATATCCACAGTGGCTATACCCTGCTGTTTGAAGAAAATTTGGAACTGGTCAAACAAGCTATTTTGCGGAATGGGGCAGATGTGGTGCTGCTGCAAGAGGTAGACACGGGACGCATGTCAAGTTATGGGGTGGATCAAGCGGAATGGCTGGCACGTGAACTGGGCATGGAAGCGGCCTATTTCCCACAAGACGAATCACTGCGAGGGTTAGCGATTCTCAGCCGGATTCCCTTAAAAAATGTGGAAGGGGAAAAGCTCACCAGCGAAAACGCACAGGCGGGGGTGATGCACGTCGAATTGGAACTCGATACTGCGCCTTTCCATGTCTACAATGTCTGGTTAGGCTATCGTACCACCGATGCCAATGGTCAGCCCTTACCGGATAGCCTGCAAGATCAAAATCGCCAGACTGAAGAAATGCAGGAGATAATCGCTGCCAATCATGGCCCTGCTTTTGCCGAACGTATTGTAATGGGCGGAACGTTTAACTATGATATGGATTCACCCCTCTATCAAAAATGGGCCAATACCACATTCGTGGATCCGTTTGTCGGATTGGCGGAAGAACGGCTAGATACGGTCTTTTTGGTGAATGGCGTCTCAGCGCGATTTGACTATCTGTGGTTGATGAATTTGACCCCGGCAGGCGTGGGGATTGATCAAGATTTGGTTACTTCTGACCATCGGCTCTCGGTGGTACAGGTTAGTCGGGCAGCAGGTCTGCAATGTCGCTAGAGGGTTGGGGCAAGCCCAGCAAGGTGTAGATTTCACCGGAGAGGGCAAGGTTCATGGCTTGGCGGGCGGCATCTTGCTCGGCGGCTTGTTTGCTACGTCCGTTGCCCCAACCCAGCGGCACATCGTTCAGCATCACCTCGATCACATACGAACGGTCATGTTCTGGCCCAATGCCTGTAATCGTGCGATAGACGGGCGTGAGATGCAGTTCGGATTGACTCCATTCTTGAAACAACGTCTTGGCATCGGTATCGGTTTTATTTTTGAGCATTTCGTCCAAGATGGGTTCAAACAGCGGAATCAGAAAATTGCGGATGGTTTCGAGGCCCATGTCGCCGGAATCGAGATACATCGCACCGACCACCGCCTCAAACGCATCACAGATGAGTGAGCGCCGCGTTCGCCCGCCTGAATCCACTTCTCCTTTTGCCATTTTGAGCATCTCGCCCAGTTCGAGGATTTTGCCAAATTCGGCGAGGGTCTCGGTACGAACCAAGCCCGCCCGCAGACGGGTCATATAACCTTCGGAAAAAGTGGGGAATCTGCTAAACAGAAAATGCCCCGCGATAAAGCCGATCACCGAGTCCCCCAAAAATTCAAGGCGCTCATTATGCCCTAGCGCGTATTCAGGATTTTCATTCAGATAGGAACGATGGGTGAGGGCTTGTTCCAACAGGTCAAGGTTATGGAATTGATAAGCAAGGCGATTTTGCAGCAGTTCGAGCATCACTAGACATCTCAGCCATGAGGTAACATGAAATCACCGGGCTATTATAGCGATAGGGCAGTCTCAAAATACAGGGTGATTAACGCCACAGCAATCGCATTAACAATGGCGCGGCGAAATGGAGATGGTGGGTGGCCCAATACATGCCACGTGTTTTGAGGACGGGGCTGGGCCAGATCATAAACCGCCGCTTGTCTAAGCCTTTCAAAATCGCTTCTGCTACTTGTTCGGGAATGTGGACAATGCCAAACCGTCGGATATATTTGGCCTGACGATTGGTTTCATCGAGCATCGGCGACCCCACAAACAGTGGATTGACCACGCCAATATGCACCCCTGTTCCGGCTAATTCGGTTCGTAATGCTTGTGCTAGATTCAAAACACCCGCTTTGGCGGCGCCATAGGAGTTAAATTCAGCCGTACCCCAAAAAGCCGACCCCGACCCCAAAAATATGAGCGACCCCCGCGCTTGTTTGAGATGGGGCAGGGCAGCATAGGCCACCGCCACCGCCCCGAATAAGTCAATCTCGATGGTACGCCGATGGGTGGTAATATCTAATGACTCAAATGAGCCAGTCCGCAAAATCCCCGCTGAATGAATGACTCCATCCAGTTTGCCAACTTGCGAAATAGCTTCCGCAAATCCGGCTTCGACTGCATCAGATTGCGCGACATCTACGACTTTGAAATGGCACTGCAATTCTTGGGTGGTTTGTTCAAGCGCCTCCGCATTAAAATCCCACAGCACCAGCGTTGCGCCGTGCCGCTTAAACAGACGGGCCGTCGCTAACCCAATGCCGCTGGCTGCGCCTGTGATGAGATAGTTTTTGCCGGAGAGGTTGATAGCTGCTGCCATAAATTACCTAGCCATTTAGATATTTTTGGACGATTCCTGCCAGACGCCGCGAATCTTGATTGGCTTCATACAGATGACCCCGCACGCTTTCGGTGTAGCCCATAAAATAAAAGCCGGGCCGGGCCGTCGGTTGACCAGACGGAAAAGCTGGATAGCCGCGTTCGTCTAACACGTTGGGTACATCAATCAAATCGGGCAAACCTGTGTGAAAACCTGTTCCCGCTATAATGACATCAAAATCCTCGGAGGTGCCGTCTACATATACAACCCCTGTCGGCGTAAAGCGTTCAATATCGGGCCGGATGTTGATTTTGCCACGTTTGAGTTCGCCCACAAAGCCGACATCAATAATCGGAATACGGTGCGCACTGAACGGCTGCCATTCGGCGGGTTTCATGCCATATGGCTCTAAATTTCCCATCGCAATTCTGGCGATCCAACTACCCACTTGATCCGCAATTTTGGGCGGTAGGGGGTTCATCATAATGCCAAAAACCTGTACGGGCGTACCCATAAAATTACGTGGCACAACAGGTGGATGAGTGCGAATGCTGTTGGCGATGTACCCCGCGCCTTGTTCAGCCAAATCACAGGCAATCTCTGAGCCGCTGTTGCCGCTGCCGATCACCAAAACGCGCTGACCCGCAAAATCGCGTCCGGTTTTATAGTCAATCGAATGGATTAGTTTGCCCTGAAAATCGGCCTTACCGGGCCAATCAGGGATATACGGTTTGCCATAGTGCCCGGTGGCGACGATGACCACCTTGCTTTGCCATATATCACCATCGGTCTCAACTTCCCACTGATTGTTGAGGGTGACGCGGATTTTTTTGACCGAGCAGCCGCCTTTAATATCCAAATTGAATTTTTTGGCGTAATTTTGAAGATACTCGACAAATTGATCTTTGGGGATATAAGCAGGTAAACTGCGCGGTAGGGGATCGTGGGCAAGGCCGGAAAATCGCCGGACACTGTGCAGATGCAGCCGATCATAGCGTCGCTGCCATGTGCCGCCGACCACCGTATCTTTGTCCAACAAGATAGGACTTAACCCGACGTGTTTTAATGCGCCGCCTGTGGTTAACCCAGCCGGGCCTGCGCCAATAATGATAATATCTGTTTGTGGCATAGTTTAAACTCTACTCTCCCCCAAAATATAATTGTGGTGATTATGCCGAATCTTGCGCGGGGATGCTATCTATCTGTCAATTTTGTAACCAACACTGGTTGCCAGCGCTAACCTAATCCTGTACAATCCGACATCTGAAGCTGATATTAATAGAATTCTGTGGAAGATAGGCGACGTTTTTTCATGCTGGTACGTGGATTTCGCCTTACCGATAAATTGAGCAATGCCTTTCTAAAATTGGCGGTGTGGCTGGTCAGCGGCTTTATGCAGCAGGTCACAGAACTACGCGAGTCCGGGCAAACCACAATCGTCAATGTCTATAAGAGCCTCACGGGTGCAACTGAAGTGATGGTGCGGGGCAGCCGTAAGGTGTATGAAGCCACTGGCACCCGTCAGCGTGGCCTGATGGTACAGCGGGCGGCAATGGTCTCGGTTGACAAAGATAACAAAGTGACGGTCATTGAAGACCCGCTGATTACACAAAACCGCACCTTGAGTGTGTTTGCCGTCTTGCTGATGATTTCTCTCATCGCAGTGGTCATCTGGTCAACTGGGCGCAACACGGATAATGGGAGTATCGGCAATACCCGTATCATCAGCGGCCTCCCTCAGCAGCCCGATCAACCGACAGCCGCCTTATTGCCTTCCGCTACTCCGACCCTCACCCCTGTCCCACAGCCGCTCAATTGGCGGGGCACGCTGGTGTTTTCGGTGCGTGAAAATGGGCAGGAGGATATTTTTGCCCTGCAACGGGGCAGCAGCCAACCACTGCGCCTCACTAACCACCTCTCGGATGACCGCGATCCAGCATGGAGTCCGGACGGGCGCACGGTCGCGTTTATCAGCCGACGGGATGGCCCATGGGACTTGTACACGCTGGACGTCATTACCAAAAACGTGACCCGCCTAACCTTTACCCCCGGTTTTGAAGGCTCACCGACTTTTAGCCCAGATGGGGCGTTTATCGCCTACGAATCCTACCAAGACAATAATCTGAACATCTACATTGTAGCGGTGGATGGCTCGGGGGGCTGCCCGTGCCGTGTGACCAATAACGACGGGCCTGATTATGAACCAGATTGGATGCCCAATGTGGATGGCAAGGGGGGACGTTGGATCGCTTATACCAGTTGGCGCAATGGGCAGCAGGATATTTATGCCATCAGCCTTGATAACCCGTCCGATCAAGCTGCCATCAATGTGACCAACACCCGTGATATTGACGAAAATTACGCGGCATGGAGTCCTGATGGACGAGCCATTGCCTACAGCGGCGTTTTTGATGGGATCGAGGGATCGTTTTATCGCCAAATTCAATGGAATGAAGATTTTTCTGGCGGCACATCCGGCCTTGAGATTTCGATTGGGCGTGGGCGGATGCCAGCATGGAATCCGATTGATGGCAGTAGCTTGTTTTATGTTGCCCCTCGTCGCAGCAACTACTATCAAATCTTAGCCGCTCAAACAGGCAGCTTTGGCGGGGGCGGTGACCTCACCCTGATTAATGGCGAGGTGTCGGATTTGGATTGGACACCCTATGAGCCGGAATTTACGGGACTTGAGGCGACCTATCCTCCGTTATATACCGAACGCGAAGAACGCGGTGCGGATGGATTGTATGGGTTAGCGGCGCTTCCGGGTGTAACAACTACCGATGCCTTTTTAAATACACGAGTGGACGATTCCTTTAATGCCTTGCGTGTCAAGATTTATGAAATAGCGGGTTGGGACGTGCTGGCTCAACTGGATGATGCCTTCTGGCGCAATACACGCCGTCCTGAATCCAGCCAAGACCGCTTTAGCTGGCACTATACTGGACGCGCTTTTTCATTGCAGCGTGACTTGATTTCACAGGGCGACCCAAGCTTGATGGTCGTCGTGCGCGAAAACCGTGAGGTCGGCACCTATTGGCGGGTTTTTGTACGGGTAGCTGACGAATACCAAAATGGTGTCTTGGGTGAACCATTACGCTCGGTTCCGTGGGATTTTGAATCGCGTACCAGCGGTGATCTGGATGCCTACGAAAATGGGGGTCGTTTGATGGCGACGGTTCCCACTGGCTATTATGTGGATTTCACCCGACTAGCTGAAGACTACGGCTGGCATCCCGTCGAGGCAGGGCGCACATGGCGACAGAATTTTGCTGATATTCTGTTCTGGGATTTCATCAAAACCGACGATTTGGAATGGGAGACGGCGTTGGGTGAACTTTATACGCCCATCGAAGTTGAGCAATTCAAGAATTTCCTAAGTGGTGGCCCATCCACGCAAGCGACGGCGATTCCTGTTGCAACAGAAGGTCTACCCGACACACCCGAACCTGAACGCAGCCCAACGCCGCTGCCACCCGACGCTCAATGATGATGCTTGTGGAATAGGATTCTTATGGGGAAGCAGAATAAATCGTTTTTGCGGAGTGCTAATTTTCAAGGGTTGCTGGTTTTGTCATTCGTGACGACCATCGGGGCGTTTGTTCTCATGAACAACGAAAAACCCCCGCAATATATCGTGCGGCCTGCGCAGGTTCAACCGACCCAGTCCGTTGCCCCTGAATGGCGGACGGCACTCGAAAATGAGATTTTGAATCCGGCCACTGCCGAGCCGACCCAAGACATTCCCACATTTGAATATTTACCTCCGCCGACCATTCCCTTTGAGTTGCCTTCGACGGTAGAGGTATTTGATGTGCAAGATGTGGAAGCCAGCCCGTTTCCATCCAGCACACCCTATCCAACCCTAGAAATCCCAGCGACCCCGATTGAGTATCGTGGCGCAACGCCTGTCCCAAGCCCGGAAGGGATTGAACAGGATTTTTCGGATGCAACCGCCGTTGCTCAATATGCCCCACCGTTGGAGCAAGTACCGTTGAGCCTACAGCCCAATGACCACTTTTATATGATCCGCCCGGTGGATGCCAGCGCGAACAATGAACAGTTATTTTATTACCCCTATGGTTCAGCTGGGCAGGTGTTCCGGGTGCATCATGGGATAGATATTCCAAATCCGATTGGCGAACGGGTAGTTGCGGCGCAAAGTGGTACAGTCGTATGGGCGTCCAGTACCGCGCAGGACGTGAAAGAAGGTGTGCTAGAAATATACGTTGCCTATGGCAATGTCGTGGTCATCGAGCATGATTTCAGTATCGGTGGCAAACCTGTCTATTCGCTCTATGCCCATATGTCGGCGATTTTGGTGGATAAAGGCCAGCGTGTCGAAATTGGGCAGGTCATCGGCCTAGTCGGGGACACAGGTTTTGTGACGGGGGCACACGTTCATTTTGAGGTGCGAGTTGGTGTCAATAGCTATTGGGAAACACGCAATCCGCTACTGTGGATGGCCCCGTATATTAATCATGGCGTTGTGGCAGGTCGGGTGGTAGATAGTTCGGGCCGATTTGTAGACAACGCCATTATTCAGATTAATCGCGGTGGACGGCGGGTAGACAGCACAACCTCTTATATCCAACCCAAGCAACCCGATGTACGCCGCTGGCATGTGGTTTCTGATGATAACTGGCAGGAAAATTTCGCGTTAGGCGATGTGCCCGAAGGTGAATATCAGATTGTGGCGTTGGTAGGGCAACAACGATATACCCAGACCATTACCGTGCGTGCCAGTATGGTTAATTTTGTTGAATTTGTGGTTGGCCCTGCCGCCGCTGCTACGCCGATTCCGTTGGAAAGCGGGGAAGGTACGGAAGGCAACTGATGAGCCTGACGCGCCACCTACGAGTTTCCCGCGTTGATGTCAGGTTGAAAAGGCATCATTGCTAACCCTGACTGCATTGGTTAGACTTGCCCCGGCAAAATTGGGGGCTGCTGATTGGTTCAGTCATCCAAAAAATCGTTTTAGGATGGGCAGTATGAAGATGATGTGTTGGTTGAGGCTGCCCTTTAATCAGGAGGAATAATGCGATATGCGACGCCAGACTAGCAGGCGTGCAATTTTGGGAATCTTGGGGCTGATCGTTATTGCTACGATTGGGATGCTCATTCAGCCTGTCAATGCCCAGTCAGATGGTGGTACACGCCGCTTGACGGTGGGACAGACCGTGACGGGTACATTGAGCGCCGAGAATTTTGCGGAATCTTATATTTTTGATGCCGCCGCCGGAAACTCAGCTACATTGACTGCGACTACTACGGTTGCTGAATTGTCATTGGCGATGGTGTTGACCGGGCCGGATGGTGCTGTGGTAGCCCGCGATGGCGATTTGTCCTCCGCGACGGTGGCCGTTTTGTCGAATGTGGCCCTGACATTGGATGGTACCTATGTGGTGACGGTGCTGCGTGGCACGGGCGCAGAAGGCGACGCAACGGGTGACTTCACATTGGCTCTGGCAGGCAATATCACCGCTCCAGCCACCGCGACTCCCAGCGGATCGAATGTATCCCCGGCGGTCAGCGGCCGATTTGTATTTGTCAACTTGGAAAATGGTGGGGTAGATGTCACACTCACATGGTCTGCCGCTGTTGACCTCAATTTGGAAGTGCGTGACCCCATTGGCGGGGCGATCTATGGTGACAACCTGACGGCGGAAAGCGGCGGAGTGCATAGTGGTGATGCGAATCGGGACTGCACGGCTGCTACGGGTGATAACCCAACCGAATCGGTCAATTGGCCTCAAGGAAGTGTCCCGGTTGGCAGTTATGAAGTCCTGATTTATTACAATCAACCGTGTGGCGTATCTGGCCCACAAAATTTCACCCTGACCACAGGAATCAATGGGGATGACACCCAAACGATTTCCGGTATCGTGAATCCCGGTCAGGTCTATTTGGCGCGGGTGACGCTAGATGTGAACCGCACATGGGCGTTGTTTAATGGTGGCGTGAATGCTGGCCTCGATGTGAGCCTTGATGGAGAAGTGGTCGAAGCAGCACTCAACCAAACCTATACGGGCACGATTACCAACGACAATCCCAAAGATGCCTACACGCTTGATTTGACGCAGGGGCAGCAGTTGGTAGTGAATGCTGATGCGACATCTGGCAGCCTTGACACACTGCTCATTTTGCTCGATCCAAACGGTCAGCGCCTACTGGATAACGATGATCGCGCGGCGGGTATTACGGATTCGACGATTCAGACCACGATCAACACGGCGGGTATTTATACGGTTGTTGTCTCCCGCTATGGACAGGTGATTGGTGGCACCGAGGGCGCTTATAGCCTCGGCATCAATACGGGCCAACAGGTTGCCAGCAATGCGACACCGTCCGCAACCGATGGCGCCACTCCGATTGTGACGGATACGACTCTTCCAGCGGGCAGTGTCGAAGTCCTGCTGACGTGGAACACCGACCATGACCTGCAACTGTTGGTACGTGATCCATTGGGGAATTCGGTCTATGACGATGCTACCCAAGTGTCCAGTGGTGGTATTTTGGGTGCAGTGGGCAATCAAAATTGCAATCGTGCCGATGGAACCCCCACTTCCTATGTCTATTGGCCTGCCACCCGTACTCCTCCGGCGGGGACTTACGAAGTGGAGGTCTGGTTCCAAGCCGACTGCGATGACACGAGTGTCAACACTTTCCAACTCACGATTAATGCAGGGGGACAGCAGATTTTTACTACTACACAGACCGCCAGCCTAGACAACCATTATATGGTGACGTTTACGATCAATGCTGATGGCACCCCGGTGCAAACCCCCGGCGAGGCAAGTTTCTTTGATATGGACAATATCATTTCCGGGATTGATTTGACGGCAGCATTAGCAGGTGAAGTCACCCCGATTTTGTATGACCAAGTAACGACTGGCGAAATCCGTCAGGATCGCAAATTCCAAGTGTACAGTTTTGAAGGCCGGGCGGGGGATCGTATCAATATCTTGATGCAAAAGACCGCAGGCAACCTTGACACGGCAGTTTATTTGATTGGGCCGAATAATCAGGTGTTTGCGTTTAATGATGATATGGCAGCAGGCTCCGATACCGAAGTACGCAATACCAATTCGCGTATTGGTGGTTTTGTACTGACCGCCGAAGGCACTTATTACATCATCGCAACCCACTATGGTCTGCGTTATGGTGGGACACAAGGCCCCTTCAGCCTTAGCTTGTCACTGTTGAACTAAAAATCGCTGAATGGATACATGAGAGGGCAGGGCGTAACAACCCTGCCTTTTTGATTTATGCTATACTTGCCCTGTCTTCAGGATTGACTTCCTGTAGCAATCAGTATATGATTTAGAACACGAGTTCTACTAAAAACAGAGAGTAGATTGCGACTGGACTTATGGCGAAGAAAAAACAGACCTCTGCCCCCGAAACCAATGGCGCAAACAGCACCAACGAACAACGTTCCAAGGCTCTCGAAGCCGCATTAGCCGACATTACCAAACGCTACGGTGATAATACCGTGATGCGCCTTGGCGATGCCCAGCACATCATCAATATTGACATTATCCCAACGGGATCGCTTGCTGTTGATCTTGCGTTGGGGATTGGCGGGATTCCACGTGGGCGTATCACCGAAATCTATGGCCCTGAGAGTTCTGGTAAAACGACCCTCTGCCTCAGCACGATTGCCCAATGCCAAAAAATAGGCGGGCTGGCGGCCTTTGTGGATATGGAACACGCCCTTGACCCCCTGTATGCTGAACGGCTGGGAGTGGACATTAATAACCTATATGTTTCCCAGCCGGACACCGCCGAACAAGCCCTTGAAATTATCGAGGCCTTAATTCGTTCCGGCGCGATAGATGTGATTGTCCTCGACAGTGTGGCAGCCCTCGTGCCGCGTGCCGAAATTGAAGGCGAAATGGGGGATTCGCATGTCGGGTTGCAGGCCCGTTTGATGAGCCAAGCTCTCCGCAAGATTTCCGGTGCGATCAAACAGACCAATACCGCCGTTTTGTTTACCAATCAACTCCGTGAAAAAATCGGCGTCATGTTTGGTAATCCCGAAACCACGACAGGTGGACGGGCACTGCGTTTCTATGCCAGTGTGCGGATTGAAATTCGTCGTATTCAGGCGATTAAACAAGGGCAGGAGGTCATCGGCAACCGTACCCGCGTCAAAATCACCAAAAACAAGGTCGCACCGCCTTTCCGCCAAGCTGAATTTGATGTGATGTACAACGAAGGCTTTAGCAAAGAGGGCGATGTCATTGACCTCGGTGTGGAAATGGGCATTGTTGAGAAACGCGGGGCTTTCCTACGTTACAACGACGGCTTGATTGGTCAAGGCCGCGAAAACGCCAAGCAGTATCTCCGCGAGAACCCGGCACTGACCTATGAATTGGAAATGCTTATCCGCGAAGCCGCTGACCGGATGCCCGTGACTGCTCGCTCTGCCGCCGATGATGGGGGTGGGGATGAGGATACACCTGTCGGCCTCGATGAGTAATTTGCATTCAATTTTGTGAAGTTTCAAGATGCCCACAACGGGCATTTTTGTTTTCTGTATAGAAAGATTGACGATTTTGATGGCGCCAAGCGTGGTGTGATAGTGTATAAATGACACGGGTACTTTTATACAATGTAGGATTAAGAAAGAATGCAATCCAACCAACCTTCCAATTTGCCTCCCGTCCCACCAGTGGATTTAGCAAATGGTCGTCCCGGTGTTCCCAATCCTATCTCTCCACAGCCGAGTACTACCGCGGCGTTGTTGATGACTGCCGCGATATTCTTTGGACTTGGTTTTGTGCTGGCGACGCTTATTTTTGGTATGGACAGTGATAGTGTCAGTGATGAGGATTTGCAAGTCGCTGTAGACAAGCGACTGACTGAAATCGCACCGACCCCACGCCCCACCGCAACACCATTACCTAGTCAATCATTGGAAGTGCTGCTGACGGATTACAGCCCCACACTTGGCCCAGTGGATGCACCGATTACTATTGTCGAATTTTCAGATTATTTATGCCCCTATTGCGCAAGATTTCATGAACAGACTTTTAAGCCTTTAATTGAGCATTATGGCGATTTGGTGCGGGTGGTCTATCGTGAATATCCGGTGATTGGCACAGACCTTACTGAGATCATTGCGCTTTCGGCCCTGTGTGTCAATGAGCAGGGATTGTATTGGGATTATTCTGATTTGCTGTGGCCCAATCAGCCTAATATCCGAACAGATCTGTTGACACCTGATCAAACGGCGATTAACGAAGATAGTACCATTTTGGCAGATTATGCCGACATCGTTGGAGCCGATATGGAAGCCTATAACACTTGCGTCGCGGAAGGTCGCTATAACGACGAAGTTCAAGCCGATTTGCAGACGGGCTACGGATTTGGGATTAATGGGACACCTACCTTTTATATCAATGGCAAGCCAATCATTGGCGCCCAACCGATTGAATTATTTTTGGATGAGATAGACACTCAGTTGGTTGCTTTGGGGATTACCCCGCCACCCCGCCCAAGTAATGAATCTACTATTTCGGGAGCAAGCTAAAAATGGTTGCTGGATTCCAAATTGAGGAAATGCGCCCAGAACATTGGGAGCAAGTGCGTGCCATCTATCTGGAGGGCATCCAGACAGGCAATGCCACGCTGGAGGCTGACGCGCCGGAATGGGAAGCATGGAACGCGGGTCATGTCCCATCTCCTCGCTTGGTGGCCTGCCGTGAGGAGACAATTTTGGGGTGGGCAGCCTTATCGCCTGTGTCGGGTCGGTGTGTCTATGGTGGGGTGGCCGAGGTCAGCATCTATATCGGTGAAGCCTATCGAGGGCAGGGGGTTGGGCTGACCCTGCTGCAACATCTCGTCCGAGACTCAGAAGCCGCCGGATTTTGGACCTTGCAGGCGGGCATTTTGAAAGAAAACCTTGCCAGCCGTCAGTTACATGCCAAATCGGGGTTCCGTGAAGTGGGCTACCGTGAACGATTAGGGAAATTGAACGGTGCTTGGCGGGATGTAGTGTTGATGGAACGGCGCAGTTCACTGATTGGGATAGAGTAGCATGTAAATCTCGCCCGAATTTCAAAATCCACGTTTGTAATCCTTGACATGACTTTCAACTCGGCATATACTATAAGTTTCAATACATAAGAATGAGAGGAATGTTCGGTTATAAAATCAGGCACTAGGCCATAAGGCTTTAGGAGCTTTTTTTATTGCCTGAGAGAATCCCTAAACTATGCGAAAAGTTGTGCCGCTGCGTCAAATGTCGCAAGCCCACGAAGACCAGATGATCGCTAAACCGGACAAAACCCAATTCCCTCGCACGGTCTTCATCCTTATCCACAGTAGTGCAGTAAATTTAGTGGTCAATCGTAAGGGTATTTACACTAATTCAGGAGGGCGTCCCATTGGAGGCGAAAGACTTTAGTGCTTTGCGTATTAGCCTTGCCTCACCTGAGCAAATCAGGTCGTGGTCCTATGGTGAGGTGACGAAGCCGGAAACCATCAACTATCGCCGCCTGCGGCCCGAAAAAGATGGCCTCTTTTGTGAGGCGATTTTTGGCCCAACCAAGGACTGGCAGTGCTATTGCGGTAAATATAAAAACATCCGCTATAAGGGTATCATCTGCGATAAGTGCGGGGTAGAAGTCACCCGTGCTTCAGTACGCCGTGAACGCATGGGGCATATTGAATTGGCGGCTCCGGTGGCGCATGTGTGGTACACCCGTCGTGTCCCCAGTTATCTTGGCTTATTGTTGGATGTTAACCGCCGCGACCTAGACCGTGTATTGTATTTCGCGCAATATGTCATCACCACTGTTGACCATGATGCTCGTAACAAGGCATTGGGGCGTTTGTCTGAGGAAATTCAGCGCCAAGAAGAACAGGTGATTGGCGAACTGGATGCCCAAGTCAACGGCATTTTGCTGACCCGTGATGAGACCTTGTCCAAGCTGCAACAGGATATTGACGCCATTCACGATCATTATATTCGTGAACAGGAGCGCTTATCTGAAGCGGTGACGGCAGAAGGTCAGCGGATTCAGACCCAAATCGAAAAGAGCCTCGGCAAGGTATTGGACTCTGAACTTGAGTTTACCAATGCGGGGTCCATCATTGTCCGCAAGGGCGATAAAGTGAGCAATCAGCACCTTGAACTGGTGAATGCGGCTGCGACGGCTCGCCTCAATGAAATCATGGCGGAAATTGACGAGCAGCGCACCGCTGATTTGGCATCACTGGATGCACAGGTAGACGAAATTACCAATGCTGCCGCTGATCAGATTGAATCTCTGCGCATGGATTATGATGCTCGTCTCGAAGAGGTTCGGGACAAAGCAGGCAAGACCAAACGTGATCTTGAAAACCTGCAACCTGTCCAATTTTTGGGTGAGCAGGATTATCGTAACCTCAAGGCCAAATATGGGCAGGTATTCAAAGCCGATATGGGAGCCGAAGCGTTCTATGAAATCCTGAAAAATATGGATTTGGATAAGCTCGCCAAAGAACTGTGGCAGGAAGTTCGCACCACTCGTTCGAAGCAGCGCCGCAAGAAGGCTACTCAGCGTTTGCGTGTGGTGGAAGCCCTGCGTGTCAGCAATAATCGTCCGGAGTGGATGATTTTGACCGTACTGCCTGTCATTCCACCCGATTTGCGCCCGATGGTGCAGTTGGATGGTGGTCGTTTTGCGACCAGCGACTTGAACGACCTCTATCGCCGGGTGATTAACCGCAATAATCGTCTCAAGCGCTTGTTGGAACTCGGTGCGCCAGATGTCATCGTGCGCAACGAAAAGCGTATGCTCCAAGAGGCCGTTGACAGCTTAATTGACAATGGGCAGCGTGGCCGCGCTCTCAGCCGCCGTGGTCGCCGTGAATTGAAATCCCTAAGCAACATGCTCAAGGGGAAGAAGGGCCGTTTCCGCCGTAACCTGTTGGGTAAACGTGTGGACTATTCAGGCCGTTCGGTCATCGTGATCGGCCCCAACCTCAAACTGCATCAGTGCGGCTTGCCCAAGACTATGGCGTTGGAACTCTATCGCCCCTTTGTCATTGGCCGTCTGGTGGCTGAAAACTACGCCAGCAACGTCAAAGGTGCGAAACGTATTATCGAGCGCGAACGTCCCGAAGTTTGGGAAGTCTTGGAAGAAGTTATCAAAGATCGCCCCGTGCTGTTGAATCGTGCGCCAACGCTGCACCGCTTGGGTATTCAAGCATTTGAACCACAGTTGGTGGAAGGCAAGGCGATTCAGATTCACCCGTTGGTCTGTGCCGCGTTTAATGCGGACTTCGACGGCGACCAAATGGCGATGCACGTGCCCTTGAGCCAAAAAGCGGTTCAGGAAGCACGTGAATTGATGTTGAGCAGCCGCAATCTGTTGAAGCCTGCTGACGGTTCGCCCGTTGTCGGCCCCAACAAAGATATGGTGTTGGGTATCTACTATATGACGATGGATCCCACTGCCGAAATCATCTGCAAACACGAGGACGCCGATAAATATCGGTATTGGTCAACCCTCGAAAATGCGGGTGTTCGCATCGGGGTGGCACATAACACGGCTGGCAGCAAAACCGCCCGTGCCCGTAACCTTGATCTAGGGAACGAAATTATCGTTTACCACGATCAGGTCAACGAATTGGGCAAGGTCATTAAGGGCAAAGACGCAACAACCCTGCTGTTTGAGGGGTTGGTCAATGGCGAAGTGGATGTTGTCATCTACAATGCCTACGAAGGCCAGCAGTTGATTAATAAAAAGAAGTACCCCTTCACCATCGCAAATTTGATGGAGCGCCGCCATGTGGTTGACCTCGACGAAGTGGAAGCCCTCTATCAATTGGGGATTGTCGGGTTACATACGCCAATTTTGTTGGGCAATTACTTTGATTCGCCCGACATGCCACTGCCTGCTCAACCCGAAGTTTGTACAGTAGGTCGCGCCATCTTCAACCGCATTTTGCCGGATGAACTGCGCTTCCAGCAGGGCACATTTGGCAAGAAGCAGTTACAAGACCTTGTAGCTATCACCTATCAGCGTTTTGGCTCAGATCGCACCACCGACATTGTGGATGCCGTCAAGAATCTCGGTTTCCACTATGCCACAATTTCCGGTACGACGATTTCGATTTTCGACATCACTGTGCCTGAAGAACGGGACGAGATTTTGGCGAATGCGGACCGCGCCGTAAACGAGGCCGAACGTAACTGGCGTCGTGGTCTGTTGACCGAAGAAGAACGGTATCAGAGCACGATTGATAACTGGAACATGGCGAAGGATAAGCTGCAAAATATTATCCGCAACACGCTTGATCCGTTTGGCCCCATTGCGGTTATGGCGATTTCCGGCTCGACTAAAGGTGGTTTCGGCCCCATCACCCAGATTGCGGGTATGCGTGGTCTGATGGCGGACCCGTCTGGCCGTATCATTGACCTGCCCATCCGCAGTCACTTCCGTATGGGGTTGACTGCGCTGGAATACTTCATCAGTACGCATGGTGCGCGTAAGGGTCAAGCCGACACCGCGCTCCGTACCGCTGACGCTGGGTATATGACTCGCCGTTTGGTGGACGTGGCCCAAGATGTGATTGTGAATCGTCAGGACTGCGGTACCCATGCCGGGATTTGGATTTTGAATCCGAATCACGAAAACAACCGCCACAAGCCTGAAGCGAATATCGCAGGGCAATCTTACCAAGAACGTATCTTGGGTCGTTTGGCTGCCAGAGCAGCAATTGACCCTCGCACGGGCGAGATCATTGTTGATCGCAACGAAATGATTACCGAGGAAGTGGCGGACGCATTGGTTGAAGCGAATGTTGAGACGATTTACGTTCGTAGCCCCATGACCTGTGCGCTGATTCACGGTATCTGCGCCTACTGCTATGGCCGTGACTTGGGTCGTGGTGAGTTGGTACGTATCGGTGAGGCTGTCGGGATTGTCGCTGCCCAATCCATCGGTGAACCCGGTACCCAGTTGACGCTGCGTACATTCCACACAGGTGGTACGGCGGAAGCCTCCGGTGACATCACCAGCGGTCTGCCGCGCGTGGAAGAAATCTTTGAGGCTCGCAAGAATCCTAAAGGCGAGGCTGTCATGACGGACATCGGTGGGATGCTGCGTTTCGATAAGCAGGGAGATGTCCGTATCGCCCGCATTATTGATAGCAAGGTCTTCAACGAGGAACATGATATTCCAATCGGCTGGGATTTGCAGGTCGAAGACGAAGCCTCTATCCGCGAAGGCCAGATTATTGCCGCCGAAGCCAATGGCGATGGTGAAATCCGTGCCCGCATGAACGGAACGGTGCATGTCGAGGGTCATAAGCTCTACATTCGCTATGAAAAGGTCGAGACGGTTGAATATGAAATCCCGTCCAGCGCCCGGCTGTGCGAAGGTATTGCCGATGGCGTCACGGTTGCCCCGGGTCAGCAGTTGACCGAAGGCTCGAAGAACCCCCACCGTATTTTGCGTGTGTTGGGTGCCGATGCCACGCAGTTGTATCTGTTGAATGAATTGCAGGATGTCTATCGTAATCAAGGTGTGAACATCGCCGACAAGCACTTTGAAATCATGATTCGCAAGATGTTGAGCAAAGTGCAAATCACGCGCAGTGGGGACAGCGGAATGCTCCCCGGCGAATTGATTGATAAACTCGCCCTGCTGAACATGAATGATCGTCTGTTGGGTGAGGGCAAAGAACCTGCTGCTGGTGTTCCAGTGCTGCTGGGTATCACCAAGGCCGCCCTCAGTACGGATAGCTTCCTCAGCGCCGCCAGCTTCCAACACACCATCAAAGTGTTGGCAGGAGCAGCCATTGAAGGCAAGGTTGACCGCCTGTTTGGTCTAAAGGAAAACGTCATCATCGGGAAGCTCATCCCGGCGGGTACTGGGTTCCACACCTATAAAGACCGCGACATCATCGCCCCGACCATTGACCTTGCTGAACAAGGTGCATTGGCGGCGGATGAGGCCGAAGATGAGTATGAGGATGAGTACGACTATGACGAAGAAGATGGCGACTTTGTAGATGGCGCTTTGGCCCTCGATGTAGACGACGACGCTGAAGGTGAATTTGAGGAAGAGGACGAAGAGGTTGAGGTGGACTTCGAGGAAGAAGAAGCCGAACTCGACTCCGACCCCTACGGCGAGGACTAAACCAAGCCAAATCTCAATCTAAGTAGACTTATCGGGACGTAGCCTCAATTTTTGGGGGCTGCGTCCTTTTGTTTTTATTTCATATAATAGAATTATCACTCAATTAATGGGTTTATAAAACATATGCCCAAAAAAACCTATACTCCCAAACCCCATACCTATCAGCCCGGCGAAGTTGGTTATCGCAATCGGGGACGCCAGACCGGACTTGACCCATTTGACACCTCGCGTGAAGCGGGTCGAATGGAAGGCCTGTTCTATCGCCACCTTCTACGGGGTACACTTCGCACCCGGAACCCTATGGTTGTGCTTGTCCTAATGGTTTTGGGCGGGTTACTGGTGGCTGGTGCAATAGGGATGATTTCCGGTATGGTGAACGATCCCTATTTTGCAGACGATTTCGGCAGCATTTTTTGTATAGGGACAATGGTTGTTTTTATGGGTGGGCTTGGCCTTTTGATGCTGCGGGCGGGATTGACCAATGCAGCGCAGATGAGCGGTTTTACTCGTTGGTGGCGTCGGCAGTTTAAGCACTCTAAAAAAACAAGAAAACACTAATTCACACTATGGAATTTGCAGCATAACCACCGTCAGGGAATGAAATCCTCCCTGATCCCGGACGGCGTGTACAAATTGCTCGACGGTTTTTTGACTATCGCCTATTGGCTTTAGAAAATATTTCTCAAATAGTTGCCATCGGTGTGGCGACTTCCAGTGCCAAAAAACTCCACCGCTGCATACTACAATTCCATCATTCGATTTTAGCTCTAGCCCTTGATGTGCGAGGGCCTGTTCATCAGATTCGTCGTCGCGCAAACGGAGGCGAAAATCGGGTTTACATAGTTCCTCATACCCCAACATGCGGGTTGGCGTCCATCCATCATAAATAGAAGTAGGATTCTCTAGATCTTCGACTGTTGCATGTCCACCCTCAATCAACGCCTCGGCTAGTGTATGTGTTATCGAGACTTGCTGCACTTGTCCATGACGAATAAGGAAGATGCGACAATCACCAACATTCCCTAGATACAATTTGTGCCCTTTAATAGCAAGTGCAGCACAAGTAGCACTTGACTCCAGCGGTGCAATTCTTCGGGAAGCTAGGTCGAAACCTTCTTTAAAGGCTAAAACTATTTCGTTTGTTGAAGTGCTTTGAAAGGCTTCGAAAATGCTTGCGACGGCAATTTGGGCAACTGGTTTCCTCAATAAAGGGTTATAACTACCTCCCCCGGTTGCTATGGTGGCTATAGTAGTAATTTCCTCAGATTGAGGAGATAGGCGAAGAGCGCCAACAAAATAGTGGTCATTATCAAGCCTATAAGCTGGAATTTCAGGGTGATTCCCAGCAAGTGAGTATTGACCAATCAATAAATCGCTGGATTCTAATAATCGCCACATCGTTCTTACGGCTGTTTCCTCTCAGGTCTTACTCTTTTGGAGTCTTATCAAGATACTCGACAATTGCCCCTAGCCCGCCAACCCATACAATGAGTATGAATAAGCCTAGCAGAACCGTCACAAGCATCGCTGGCCCTCGGCACATTTCCAGACGCCGGCAACCCCAATAGAAAATCCGCAAGAATAAAAGAGTTAATATATAGTTCCTACCAAAACAATATCCCATCCACCCATATTATTCTCAATTTCTAGATATGAAGCTCACTATTTGAGAATGAATTGTACCTTGCAAACTTCTTATAGTTTTCATCCAGATTTAACTTGGCTAATTTAAGCGATTATGGTAAAATAAAGAACACTAGTTCTATCGCTACGGGTGTTTGACAAATCATCTTCATATCGCGTATAGTTGCCCCATTTTGGGGATTTGATGCGAACCCAGCGTATTTATCAGCGCGGCACGAGGGGTTTTTGAATGGAAACAGGTCTGGTTCGACAGCGAAATATCAACGAAGAAATGCGCGACGCCTATCTGGATTACGCCATGAGCGTAATTGTGTCGCGTGCCTTGCCAGATGCGCGGGATGGCTTAAAACCCGTCCATCGGCGGATTCTCTATGCCATGCACAACATGGGTTCTACCGCCACCTCGGAATATCGCAAGAGCGCCCGTATCGTCGGCGAGGTCTTGGGGAAATATCACCCCCACGGCGATGTGTCCGTCTACGAAGCGATGGTACGTATGGCCCAAGATTTTTCCATGCGTTACGAACTGGTAGATGGGCAGGGCAATTTTGGCTCGATTGACGGCGATGCGGCGGCGGCGATGCGTTATACCGAAGCACGCATGGCGGCATTAGGGACTCGTTTATTAGACGACATTGGCAAAAACACGGTTGATTTCACCGATAATTTTGATGGCTCATTACAAGAACCGATTGTTCTCCCTGCCAGTTTGCCAAATTTGCTGGTGAACGGCTCATCGGGGATTGCGGTTGGGATGAGTACCAGCATTCCACCGCATAATTTGGGCGAGGTGTGTGATGCCATCATGTATATGCTCGACAATTGGGAGCAACTAAACGACATCTCGGTCACGGATTTGATGCAGTTCATCAAAGGGCCAGATTTCCCGACAGGCGGTCTGGTCTATACCAAAGGTCGGGATGATGACGAAGATATGCTCGTTTCGGCTTATGCGACCGGACGCGGCAAGGTCATCGTTCGCGCCAAAGTCCACCTTGAAGAATTAGGCCGGGGACGCAGCCGGATTATCGTCACTGAAATCCCCTTCCAAATCAACAAAAACGCCTTACTTGAACGTATTGCGGAATTGGCCCAGACAGGTAAAGTTGAGGGCATGGCGGATTTGCGCGATGAATCTGACCGTCAGGGCTTGCGAATTGTCATTGAGGTTTCGCGGGCTGCTGACCCTGCCGATGTGTTGGCGGAATTATTCAAATATACCCCCCTCCAAAGCACCTTCAGCATCATTATGCTGGCGTTGGTGGATGGTGAACCCCGTACTCTAACCCTCAAGCAGTCCCTCCGCATTTTCATCGAACACCGCCTCGAAGTGATCCGCCGCCGTAGCGAATACGACTTAGCACAAGCCGAAGCCCGTGCCCATATCGTACAGGGGTTGCTGATTGCGCTTGATGACATTGACCATGTGATTGAGGTCATTCGTAAATCGCGCACGCCCGAAACGGCCCGTCGCAATTTACGAGAAACCTTCAAATTGTCGGAGGCACAGGCCACCGCCATTTTGGATATGCGTCTACGTCGCTTGGCCCAATTGGAACGTAAGCTGCTCAAGGATGAATATGATGCGCTGGTCAAACTCATCCAAGATTTGCGGATGCTGCTGTCGAGTGCCAAATTGATGCGGGTGGAGGTCAAACGCGAGTTGTTAGAACTCCGCAAAGAATATGCCGACCACCGCCGCACCGTGATTGTTGGTAATGCCCCGACCAATGTTCGGGCAGGTGACTTGTTGGTGCCGCAAGAGGCTACTTATGTCACCCTGACACAAATGGGTCGTCTCAGTCGCACCTTCCAACACGAACTACCAGCCATTCCTGCGAATGTGGATGATTATCCGGCGTTGGTTGTCAGCGCGACGACGGCTGATACGCTCTATTTATTTACCCCTGAAGGCTTGGTGGCAACCCTGCCCGTGTCTCAATTACCCCAAGCGGCAGAACCAGCAGTGGGCGAATTTTTCTACCGCCTATCTGCCTTGAAGGAATCGCACACCGTCGTCAGCATGTTGAGTCTGCCGCCGACCGTCAATGAAGGGTATGCCTTCTTCAGCACTTATCACGGTGAAGTAAAACGCCTACGTTTGGAGGATTTGCCGGGGATGCGGGCCGACAGCTTCAGCGTGTTTGATGTTGAGGCAGGCGACCACCTGATTCGGGTAGATGTGGTCGAAGATGATGATGAGATGGTATTAGTCACGCATGAAGCCCAAGCCATTCGCTTCAAGGTGGATGAAGTCCGTCCGACGGGTCTTGCGGCGGGTGGGATGCGGGGCATCAAACTCCGCAGTGAGGAAGATTTTGTGGCGGGGGCAGGTGTCGCCCGACCCGGCAAACAAGTGCTTGTGCTGGCGGTAGATGGTCGCGGCAAGCGTACTGAGTTGGAAGAATATCCCGTACAAGGCCGTGCAGGGGGTGGTGTGCGAACCTATAAGGGCCTCAAAGGGCAAGAATCCCTGCTGGCGGGGGCGGCGGTCATCGAACCGGGGATGATGAGCATCATCACTACCACTCACGGACGCACCGTGCTGGTAGATACCAACAAAGCGCCCCTCTACAAACGCGATTTTCGTGGCGAACTGTTTTTCTCACCCGGCATTGGTGAACATATCAGTGGATTGGGGTTGGTCGAGCCGCCGATTACTAAGAAAACCGCCAATGTCCCCGGCGTTGAAAATGCCGATTTGCTTGAGGACAATGGCTTTGTCAGCGAATCGCCTGAACCTGCCATGCTAGGTTTGTTCGATGAAGCCGAGTTTAGCGACAATGGCGATAACGGCTACGAGCAGTATACCGAAGAATAACTAACCCACCTGCGTGGTAAACACTTTGGCCGCACCTGCCTGTTTGAGAGCCTGTTGAACAGCAGGGGCGGTTTTTTCATCCACTAAGGCAATCATATTGCCACCGCGACCCCCGCCCGATAATTTTGCCCCGGTTGCCCCCGCCTGCTTTGCCACTACACAAAATTGATCAAGTTCGTCATCTGAGACAGTCAATTCGCGCAGTAAGGCGTGATTTTCGTCCATCAGTGGGCCGAGCAAATCGGATTGTCCGGTTTCAATCAGGGTTCGCGCTTGGTTGGCGATTGCCCCCATTCGTCCCAAAATCGGCTGGATACGCTTCGGTTCACGTTCAACTAATTCTCGCACCGCGCCAACGGTGATATGGGTCGGTGTGGCATGGCCCAGATTGCCCACCACCAGCCAAAATGGGTGGGGGATGGTGAAGGTCTCCAATGGCTTGCCACGCACAAAATAGACAGGTTTTTGATAGACAATCACCGTGTTATCAATCCCGCTCGGTGTGCCATGATGGATTTTTTCGACTTCGTAGACCAACCCATTTAGGGTCTCGTGATCCAATGGATGGCCGAGTGCTTGTGATAGTGCTTGTGCCAATGCTGCGCTGACGGCGGCTCCGCTACCAAAACCGGAGGCGAGGGGGATGGTGGAATGAAGGATGAGTTTAAGGTCGGGCGGGGAAGTGATGCCGAGGGTTTTTAATACTAACTGCGCAGTATAGACCAGTGCGTTTTCGGTGTCACTCCCCGGATAGACCCTCAAGGTGTGATGGTGGCGGCTATCGGGTAGCAAAATATGCAGACCACTGCTAGGGAGGGTGGATTCGGCAGTCACAGTCGCAGTCAGCGCGGTCAATGGCACGGCCAAAGCGGGCTGCCCATGCACCACCGCATGTTCGCCAAATAGGATTAGTTTGCCGGGGGCCGTTGCCGCGATAGGCTTCATTCCGAACCTGCTACTTTGCGACCACATATAAAAGGAAAACCACTAGCAGACCCCACAATCCAATCCCGACGAGCAAGGGCCGATCTTCAAACAGCACCTCGGTGGGGTCCCCGCCTTTGCCAAGACGATGAATTACATACAGGTAGCGGAACAAGCCGTAATAGACGAATGGCACAGTCAACAGCATGTACTCAGCATCTACAAGAGCGGTTTCTGACTCAGCGGCATACAGGGTATAGGCGAGGGCAACGCTGGTGACGACCAGCCGCAGCATATCATCCAAGAGAGGTATGTTATAGCCCTTGTAGGTATCTCGGACTTTTTCGGCATCGCCTTGCAGCAGCACCAATTCTTGCCGTCGTTTGCCAATCGCCAAAAACAGCGATAATAACCCCGCGCAGACATACAGCCACGCCGAGAAATTGGTGACTTCAATGGCGACCACACCCGCAATTGTGCGCAGAACAAAGCCTGCCGCGATTGCAAAAACATCTAACAGCACCTGATTTTTGAGATAGAAGCTGTAGGCGATTTGCAGGCCCATATAGCCCGCCAGCACCGCCGCCAATTTCCAATTCACTAAAAAACCTAGACCAATGGACAACAGGGGCAAAACCACCGCTGCGGTCTTTGCCAACCCAATGGGTAATTGACCGGAGGGTAGGGGGCGATTTTTCTTTTTGGGGTGCAGCCGATCACGCTCAATATCCACAAGGTCATTCATGATATAGACGGAACTGGCGGTCAGTGAAAAAAGCCAAAAAGCTACCAACACGCGCCAAAGTGCATCCAGATCAAATAGGCGAGCATCAAACAGGATGCCCATAAATACAAAGCCATTTTTTGACCACTGTTTGGGGCGCATAGTGCGGATGAGACCACGTACCGAAGCAGGAATTCCGCCCCAAAGTGACATGACAATATTCAAGCGATTTTCAGCCTTTCCAAGTGGGTCATTCTTAAAGCAGCACCGCCAGAATTATATCACAGGTACACAGTTCGATTAGGTGCGTTGGCCTTTCAGTCGCCTAACAGTTGGTGGTCGTCGGTAAGTAGGTTATGATTCTAGAAACGATTGCTTGGAGAAAATTGCGGCGTGAATATCCTCACCGACTCATCCACCGAAGTGCTTCTTGACGCAATAGAAATCAACTATGCCGAATTCTTCGCCCTGTATACCGACGTCCCGCATATTCAGCGGCATGATGAACCGGGGGTATTGCGGTTGAGCAGCAACCAGCCCGCTGATTATCTTAATACGGTATTACGCACCACCCTTGAAAACGGCCATGCCGAGAGCCGCATTCGAGAGGTGATGGCGGGGTATAAAACCCAACGGACTTCGGTGCGCTGGCATGTCTGGCCTAACAGTCAACCCGCTGATTTGGCGATTCTGTTGGGTGGTTATGGCCTGCAATGTACCCGCAGTATTCCGTGTATGGTGCTCGATTTAGCGACGATGAATGTTCCCATCCAGCCGATTGCCCATTTAGAAATGATATTGGTAGATGATTTGCCTGCTTTATATAAATGGATGTCGCCCGTCGCTTACGATTTGTTTTTCTGTTTAGCCTATGAAATGGGGCTGTCCACGACCTCGCCCGTTCTGCATTTTCTAGCACGCTATAAAGGTGAACCTGCTGCAACGGCCTCCATTTATTTAGGCGCAGGTGTGGCAGGGTTGTATGATGTCGTCACGATGCCAGAGGTGCGTGAACGTGGTATTGGGTCTGCGCTGTGTACAATGGCCCTACAAACGGTACGGGATATGGGTTATCGCTATGCCGTCCTACAATCGTCTAAAATGGGCTATCGCATCTATCAGCGCTTGGGTTTTGAGGAAATTGGCCGCCTGCTGCATTACAACTGGTATGATTTCTATGGGGACTTTTAGGCATGAAGATGGATCGCCTTGACCATTTGGTGCTGACTGTTGCCGACATTGAAACGACCTGCGAATTTTATCAAGAGGTCATGGGGATGCAAGTCATCACCTTTGGCGAGAATCGTAAGGCGCTGGCATTTGGGCAGCAGAAAATCAATCTGCATCAGGTTGGTCTTGAATTTGAACCAAAGGCCCTTCGTCCAACTTCCGGTTCGGCGGATTTGTGTTTCATCACCTTGATACCACTGACAGAAGTGATAGAACATTTACGCCGCTGCAATGTTGAAATCATTGAAGGGCCAGTTCAGCGGAGTGGGGCGCTTGGCCTGATTGTATCCGTATATTTTCGTGACCCCGATCAGAATTTGATTGAGGTGTCCAATTATCTTGCACAGGAATAATAAATAGGTGGCACAGAAGAAACGACTGGATGTGTTGGTGCATGAACTTGGGTTAGCGCCGAGCCGCGAAATGGCCCAGCGCTACATCCTAGCAGGTGAAATAATGGTGAATGGCGAATTGCGCACTAAACCGGGGGTGTCCGTCCCCGCCGATGCCGATGTCACCCTCAAAAAAGCGGCGCAGTTTGTCAGCCGAGGCGGATTGAAATTGGAAGGGGCGCTTCAGCATCTCCCTGCCGCGGTGGAGGGGCGGATTTGTGCCGATGTCGGAGCAAGTACAGGGGGGTTCACCGACTGCCTCTTGCAGCGAGGGGCCGCGAAGGTCTATGCCATTGATGTAGGATATGGGCAGTTGGCGGTCAAATTACGCGACGACGCACGGGTGGTGGTCATGGAGCGCACCAATGCCCGTTATTTAGATAATCTGCCCGAACCAGTTTCGCTGGTTGTCATAGATGCCAGTTTTATCTCGCTCAAAATGTTGCTACCTACCATTGCGGATTGGCTAACCCCTACCGCCGATGTAATTGCCCTGATAAAACCCCAATTCGAGGCAGGCAAAGCTGAGGTGGACAAAGGCGACGGGGTAATTAAAGATGCGGCGACTCATCGGGCCGTATTGTTGGATGTGTTAAGTACAGCACGAGAGATGGATTATACGGTCAGTGGTTTGGTGGAAAGTCAGATTACTGGGCCGAAGGGCAATCGTGAATTTCTGGTGTGGCTACAATGGTCGCCTGCCCACGCCAAAACAGACATCCTACCCCTGATAGACCATATAGTGCCGCTACCAAGTGACCCGGAACAAAAATAGGCGAGTGAGGCCCGCCTATCTTATGGTTTTGAGTGATGAGGGTGGTCTATAATTCTTTTTCGACTTCGCCGGATTCGCCGACCCGATGAATTTTGACGAAATTGGTCTGACCACCTGCCCCAAATGGTACACCCGCGATGATAATCATAATGTCATTGATTTCAATGAGTTCCCGTTCAACGGTGGTCTGGACTACGATCCTAATCATATCGTCAATAGAGGCGAATTCTTCAACTAAAATGGGCAGCACGCCCCATACCAGCGCCATGCGTTGATAGGTGCCGCGATGAGGGGTGACACAGACAATTGGCGTCAAGGGTCGCTGACGAGCCACCCGCTGGGCGGTGTAACCTGTCCATGTACTGGTGACAATCATTTTGGCCCGCAGTTCGTGGGCCATCACGCTGGTCGCATAGCTAATGGCTTCCGAGATGTTTTCCGTAACCGCCTCGCCAAAGCCACGCCACATTTTCTCGTTGCTGTTTTCCAGCAAATGTGCCTCGGCGATTTTGGCAATTTCTGTCATCATGGCGACAGATTCGACGGGGTATTTGCCGCTGGCGCTTTCGGCGGAGAGCATGATTGCATCGGTGCCGTCAAAAATCGCATTGGCAACGTCGCTGGCTTCGGCACGGGTGGGGCGGGGGTTGCTCACCATGCTGTTGAGCATTTGTGTCGCGGTGATCACTGGTTTGCCAACTTGATTGCAGCGGCGGATGATGTGTTTTTGCCGGACGGGTACTTCGGCGGCGGGTAGCTCCACCCCCAAGTCACCGCGTGCCACCATGATGCCATCGGAATGCTGTAAAATCTCTTCAAAATTCTCGATAGCTTCCGTTTTTTCGATCTTGGCAATCAACCACACGTCACCACCATGATGCCGCACCAACCAGCGCAGTTCGCGCATATCGTCGGCGCTGCGAACAAACGACATGGCTAGATAGTCAAGATTTTGTTCAAGGGCAAAAACCACATCGGCGCGGTCTTTATCGGTCAAAGCAGAAAGGGACAGTTTTGCCCCTAATGCCGTGACCCCTTTGCGACTCTTGAGTTCGTTACCAACTACAACTTCACACACCAAATCGTCACCATAGCGGGTCTTAACCGTCAACTCGATTTCGCCATCGTCCAGCAGCAACCGATTGCCTGCCCGGATGTCTTTGACAAATTCAGGGTGGGGGAGTGGTAAGTGTTTTTTGCTTTGGTCGGGATTGGGTCGGGAGGTGAGAACAATCTCATCTCCCGGCTTGATCGGTAGTGGGTCTGGGGATAAGCCGCCCAAGCGAATTTTCGGCCCTTGTAGATCACCCATGATCGCCACCACTGCCTTTTCTTCTTCGGCAAGGCGGCGAATCAGGGCGATATTTTCGGCATGTGTTTCATGCGTCCCATGACTGAAGTTGATTCGTGCTACATCTAGACCATTTTGAATCATCTTACGCAGCACAGCTTCATTTCCGGAAGCAGGGCCGATGGTTGCAACAATTTTGGTGCGCTTCCCATCAATCATGTTTAACATAGAATTCCGTCCTAGAGTGTACGTTTTAGGTTGGGGAAGGCCTGTTTGCCAGCAAAACGAGCCATGTCACCCAAATCTTCTTCAATTCTCAGCAGTTGGTTATATTTCGCAATACGGTCGCTGCGAGCGGGCGCACCTGTCTTAATCTGGCCTGCATTCAACGCCACAACCAGATCAGCGATGGTGCTGTCTTCGGTTTCGCCGCTGCGATGGCTGACGACCACTGTCCATCCAGCCTGCTGGCTGAGGCGGCTGGCGGCAATGGATTCTGTCAGTGTACCGATTTGGTTCACCTTGCACAACAGAGCATTTGCATTGCGGCCTTCGATAGCTTTTTGCACTCGTTCTACGTTGGTCACCAGCAGGTCATCACCGACGATTTGTACGCGGTCACCAATGGCTTCCGTCAGTTCGTGCCAATATTCCCAGTCATTTTGTTCAAGGCCGTCTTCAAGGCTGATGATTGGATACTTCTCAGCCCAATTCGCCCAGAACTTCACCATTTCGGCACTGGTCAACTTTTTGTTTTCGGTCTTGAGATGGTAATAACCACCTTCATAGATTTCGCTGGTGGCGGGGTCAAGCGCAAGGTACACATCACCAACGGGAGTATAGCCTGCTTTTTGGATCGCTTCTAGGATGACTTCAATCGCGCCCTCGTTGGTGGGCAGGCTGGGGGCAAAACCACCCTCATCCCCAACCGTTGTGCCGAGGCCACGCCCTTTGAGGACTTTGTGCAGACTGTGATAAATTTCGGCCCCCATCCGCAGGCATTCGGCGAATGATTGAGCACCAACGGGCATCACCATAAATTCTTGGAAATCAGTGCTGTTGGCGGCGTGTTTGCCCCCGTTCATGATGTTCATCATCGGGACGGGCAGGACGTGGGCGTAGACACCCCCCAAATAACGATACAACGGCATATTCAGGCTGACGGCGGCGGCGCGGGCAGCGGCCAATGATACACCCAAAATCGCATTTGCCCCCAGATTGCCTTTGTTGTGGGTGCCATCCAAATCCAACAAAACTTGGTCAATGCTGATCTGGTTAGTCACATCAAAACCAACTAACGCTTCGGCGATCACCTCGTTGACATTTTGGACGGCCTGTAAGACGCCTTTGCCTCCATAGCGTTTGGAGTCACCATCCCGGAGTTCGACCGCTTCATATTCGCCTGTCGAAGCGCCGCTTGGAACCATTGCTCGCCCGACACTACCATCCAATAAAGTGACATCCACTTCAATGGTAGGGTTGCCGCGTGAGTCTAGGACTTCACGTCCGGTAATGCTCTCAATAATGGTCATGATTAGGATTATCCTTCCTGAGTAAACATACGATACTCAACAAAGGGTGAACCAGCTATTCCAGTTCAAGCCCTTTGAGTAAACGCGCATAATCGAGATGCTCGGCCAGCATCGCTTGGAAACGATTGAGTTTTTCGGCCTGACCTAAGCGTGTCCGACCCATAACACTTTCGATCTTTTCAACCGCTTCCATAGTGGTGTCGCTCACCAAGAGCACGGCTACACCTAATTCTTCGGCCCGGCGGACAATGGAGGCGCTTGGCTGCAAATTCCCTGTTAAGATGAGGGCGGCGGTAGAGGTTTCGAGTGCAGCCGCTTGGAGGTCGGTGCGATCCCCTCCGGTAATGACAGCTTTGTTGATGGTGCGGCGGAACAGCGGCAGGGCCGATTCAACCGTCATGGCCCCCACTGATAGGTTTTCAACTAGACGCGAGGCCATTTGTTCGCCTGCGAGCACTTGGGCATCGAGCAGCGCGATGAGTTCCCCAATGGTAATGGCTTGCAGTTCACGTTGATGCGGGAGCACGCCAAAAACGGGAATCCCTATGTTTTCGAGATAGGGCGCGACTTTGCTTTTCGCCTTTTCCCATGCTGTTTCGGGAACATTGTTGATGACCACGCCATATAAAAGGTGCTCGATACGACGTTTGGCGGCGGCAATATCATCCAGCACATGGGCCAGATCGCGCCAACGTATGACGGCCAGTGTCGGGATGTTTAGGCGATGCACGACCTCAACAGTGCTTAAACCCACCACTGAGCCATCGCGCATGGAAGCGCCACCTTCCATCAGCACAATGTCTTTGCCCTGTTTGGCTTGCTCATAGGTCTGACTCATCTCGGCCCAAAAGTCACGGTGAACAGTGCCATCCATCACACTATCCAACAGCGAGTCGGATAGGATGACCGGGGCAAGCTGATTGGCGTTCATCTCCAACCGCAGCACGCGGCGCACAAATTCGGCATCCTCATCCACGATCTGATTGCCGATGCGATAATCTTGCAAACTGACGGGTTTCATATATCCCACTTTGAGGCCACGCGACTGCATATAGAGACCCAAGCCCAGACATAGGGCGGTTTTTCCCGAAAAGGTGACAACCGATGTGATGTAAAGTGCCTTCATCTAATCAAAATCCTTTCTCTGAAAAAGGCTGTGGGATGCAGACGACAAGCATCATACAGCCAACCGTAAGTATTCAAAAAACGGGGATACGAAAAAGAAAAACAGGTTCTCTCCTTGCTCCGATGATTTGCGTCTATTGACGAGCCTGCAAAATAATCCGTGCGTCCAATGCTAACACACCCCGGCCTTTTTCATAGACAAAGAGCGGATTGATGTCCAACTCAGCAATCTCTGGGAAATCCGTTACTAATTGGCTGATGCGCTGTAACGCATCGGTTAGGGCTTCCTTATCGGTGGGTTTTTGCCCACGCACGCCATCTAATAAATGCGCAGCCCGAATTTCACGCAGCATGGTGCTGGCATCCGTTTCGCCAAACGGCGCGATGCGGAAGGTCACATCTTTGAGCACTTCCACATAAATTCCACCCAGCCCAAAAGTCACCAGCGCTCCAAATTGGGGATCACGGCTCATGCCTAACAGAACCTCAAGCCCCGGTGGCACCATTTCTTGTACGAGGCAGCCCCAAATATTGGCGCCGGGGACATAGCGGGTGGCGCGATAAACCATCAATTCAAAAGCATCACGGACTTCAGTGGCATTGCGTAAATTGACCTTGACCCCACCGACCTCTGTTTTATGAAGAATATCGGGGCTGGCGATTTTTAACACCACCGGATAGCCCATTTCGTCCGCCAAACGCACTGCTTCGTCGGGGGTGGTGGCGAGTTCACTGCGCGGCATTCGGAAGCCATAGGCAGCAAAGACTTCACGGCTTTCGGCTTCAATCATTGAAACGCGATTCTCGGCACGGACTTTTTCAAATAGGGCTTTGACGCGATCCTTATCCACCTCAAATTTGCGGATTTCGCCGGTATCGCGCTTACGGGCGTCGCTGTAATCACGCATGGCGGCAAAGGCGTGGGCAGCACGTTCGGGGAAGGCATAGTTGGGCACTGTGTAGAACTTTGCCATGATTTCAATCCCGGTCTGTACCCGATGATCGCCCATCAGACAGCCTAATACGGGTTTATCAATCTCAGTAGTCAATTTACCGATGGCGTGGGCGGTGGCGTCAATTTCAGTCATGGCCTGCGGCGTGAGGATGACAATCATCCCGTCCACGTTGGGATCGGCGGCGACGTGTTTGAGGGCGAATTCATAACGATCCGCGCGGGCATCACCTAACACGTCTACCGGATTGGCGGCACTGGCAGCATCGGGCAAAAATTCTTCCAAAGTCTTGATCGTCGTGTTTTCCAGACGAGCTAGTTGCAAATTAGCTTTTTCCAGCGCGTCGGTTGCCAAAATGCCCGGCCCGCCTGCGTTAGTGACAATGGCGATGCGATTGCCTTTGAGCAGGGGTTGATAGGCAAAAGCGACGGCGTGATCAAAGAGGGTTTGGAGGTTATTCACGCGCAGCACCCCGCTTTGATAAAACGCGGCGTTATAGGCCTGTTCTGCCCCCGCCAATGAACCCGTATGCGACGAAACGGCTTTTTGGCCGGATTGGGTAACGCCACTCTTGAGCATGATGACGGGTTTTTTGCGGCTGACCTCACGTGCGACCTGCATAAATTCTTGTCCGCTGGGCAGCCCTTCAGAATAGGCCAAAATGACTTTGGTGTTGGGGTCGTTGGCCCAATAACGCATCAAGTCAATTTCGCTGACATCACCCTTGTTGCCGAGGCTCACAAAGGCGCTGAAGCCGATATGTTTGTTGTTGCCCATGCTCATGTCCAACACAGCAGTGCCCAAAGCCCCGGATTGGCTCATGAACGCGATTGAGCCTTTCATGGGCATCCCGCCCGCCGCAAAGGTGACATTGACAGGGTGGTGGATGTCCATCACACCCAAGCAGTTTGGCCCGATTAAGCGCATTTCAAATTGTTTGGCGATTTGGAGTAGCTTGAGTTCAAGTTCTAATCCAGCGCGACCTGTTTCGCGGAAACCTGCGCTGATGACTACTACCGCCTTGATGCCTTTTTCGCCACAGGCTTGTACCGCATCCGGGACGTGTAGGTAGGGGATGACAATGACGGCTAGATCGGGGGTTTCAGGCAGATCGGCGACTTGTGGAAAGGAGACATAGCCGAGGATTTCTTCACCCGTCGGGTTGACGGGATAGATGCGGCCCGTAAATTTGCTTTCAATCAAATTTGCCAAGACCGCATAGCCGAGTTTGCTGGGGTTACGGCTTGCTCCAATAATGGCAACAGAATTGGGCCTGAAAAAAGCGTCTAACATTCAAATCCTCCAATTCGCCTTCGCACCTTATAAGCACATATCCCCCAAAATCTACTCTAGGTTCGTTCCCCCGTCATTATTCCATGTGTTAGCGCGTCTGGCATTGAGGTGGGGCGATAATTTGTTCCATCCCGCCTCAAAAATGCACCTGCCGCATAGTCACGAGCCAAAAGTTCACCTGTATCACGCTGGTACATCTCATGAATCCATGCGCCGCGTACCCGCGATTTTTCCGTGACCCAACTGACAATTTTAATCGGGTCGCCTTCTTTTGCCTCGTGGAAATATTCCAGTTCATGCCCCAATGCAAAAACATAGAAATTTTCAGCTTGGAGTCGGGCAGTATCCCACCCCACACTCGCCAACGCATCCACCGAGGCTTGTTCGACCCAGCGCAGATAATTGGCGTTGTTGACATGCCCTAGCTGGTCAATTTCATAACTTTGGGCGCGGCGCTCGGAGATAAATTGATGGGAGGGGTAACTTACAGCGGCAGGGATACGGATTTCCAAATCTTCAAGAGGAACATTGGCGGGTTGGAATCCACCTTCAAATTCTGGGGCAAGGCGCTTAGGCCTCATTTCAACCCGATCCATAAATACCCAATCCGCCCGCCCGCGCAAAACGCGACAATTATCGCGCACACGCACGATTTCATATTCTCGATGAGAACGCACTCGTCGAAAGTCGGATACCCATGTGCGGATTTCGAGTTCATCACCATAGAGGGCAGGTTCATGATAGCGCACGTGCATCTCGCGGATGACCCACATGCACTGATGCGCGTCGTACCATGCACCATCAAACCCCGCGTCAGCACTGGCCCGTGTGGCGGCTTCTTCCAAATAATTCAGGTAGACGGCGTTGTTCACGTGACCAAAGCGGTCAACTTCATAGGAGCGCACATTGAACCGCCATGTGTAGACTCTCGGCATTGGGCCTCACACTACTTTGTTTGATTTAACGCTGGACGATTATATCCTACAATCGCTTAAATGAACCCTGCTCGATGGTCAATTTAGGGTAAAATGACAAGGATGCTGACTGACCGTTGACAATAAATAGGGGAGCTTATTGGAATGCCGGATCGTTTCATTTACCTCGATCATAGTGCGACGACGCCCGTAGATGAGCGGGTTGTTGCGGCGATGATGCCTTACTTTTCGGAGATTTATGGGAATCCATTGTCGGTGCATCGGCTGGGACGCAAGGCTGAGACGGGGATGGAAGATGCCCGCGACAAGATGGCAAAAATCTTAAACTGTCGCCCCGACGAGATTGTGTTTACCAGCGGTGGCTCGGAAGGTGATAATTTGGCTCTGCGTGGCGTGGCATTGGCCTCCCAACAACTGGGGCGGGGTACCCATTTGATTACCAGCCCACTGGAGCACAATGCGATCAGCCGCACCGCCCAGCAATTGGCGGGGGTTTTTGGTCTACCCACCACGTTTTTGCGGCCTGACCACCGGGGAAATATCACGCCGGACATACTGCGCGAAGCCATTCAAGAGGGCACGGTTCTGGTCAGCTTGATGTTGGCGAATAATGAAATCGGGACGATCTTGCCAATTGCGGAGTTGGCAGCGGTGGCCCACGAAAAAGGGGCGTATTTCCATACCGATGCAGTGCAAGCGACGGGTCAATTGGATGTGGATGTACAGAAATTAGGCGTAGATTTACTTTCCATGTCCGCCCATAAATTTTATGGGCCAAAAGGGGTTGGGGCACTATTTGTGCGAGAGGGGGTTCCCCTGTTGCCGTCCCAAACGGGAGGTAGCCATGAGTCTGGTCGGCGCAGTGGCACCCACAACGTTCCGTTGATTGTGGGGATGGCGACGGCGCTGGACATTGCTTATGCTGAACGAGATCAGTGGGTTCCGCATTTTATTGATCTTCGTGAACATTTGATTGATAGCGTGCTGTCAACCATCCCTGATGTAGAGTTGACGGGGGAGCGCCATGATCGGTTGCCGTCTCATGCCAGTTTTGTTTTTAAGTACGTTAATGGCAATACGCTGTTGATGCACCTTGATATGAAGGGAATCGCGGCGTCATCGGGGAGCGCCTGTAAAACGGGCAACCCTGCTCCCTCTGAGGTGCTTCTGGCATTGGGCTATGACCACGATTGGGCGATGGGGGGCTTACGGTTGACGGTAGGGCGGCACACGACCCACGCAGATATTGACTACGTTATAGAGGTGATGCCCAAAGTAATTGAAGGAGTGCGGCGGTTTAGCAGAGTGTCGGACTAGAATCCGCCTTGACCCTCAATCACAAAACCGCTACTATTTGGGGCATGTGAATAAATTGGAAAATGGTTCAAAAAATTCCATGACAGGAAACATGCCCACCGTTGTGGTGGCAATGAGCGGTGGGGTAGATAGCTCGGTGGCGGCGGCTTTGCTGGTTGAGCAGGGCTACACCGTCATCGGTATGATGATGCGATTGTGGTCGGAGGAGACTGCCCCCGACCTGACAGGTCATAATCGGTGTTGCACCCCGGAACAGATGAATGATGCGCGGCGTGTGGCGGATATGCTGGACATCCCATTTTATGTCCTTGATACCCGCGATGTGTTCCGTAATAAGATCGTTCAATTTTTCATTGACCAACACGCCGATGGGCTGACGCCTAATCCCTGTCTGGCCTGCAATATGCACATTCGTTTTGACTGGTTGTTGAATAATGCGTTGGCGTTGGGGGCGGATTATCTGGCGACAGGGCATTATGCGCGGATTACCCAGTCGGCGGAGGGCCTATTTGAATTGCGCAAGGGTCACAGCCTTGAAAAAGATCAATCTTATGTCCTGAGCGTGATGACACAAGAACAGCTTCGCCATACCCTATTTCCAGTCGGGGACTATATCAAACCACAGGTGCGCGAACTAGCCGCGAAGTTTGGGCTGCCCGTTGCCAGTAAACATGATTCGCAGGATTTATGCTTTCTGGGGGATGGTGATTATCGGCGCTTTTTGCGGGAACATGGGCCAGTAGATTTATTCATGTCCGGCCCGATTCTCAATCGGCGTGGGGAACAAGTCGGCACGCATGATGGCCTTCCCAATTACACCATCGGTCAGCGCAAAGGCTTGGGCATTTCTGGCAGCGGCGACCCTCTTTATGTGATTGATCTTGACCGCCAGCGGAATGCCGTGATTGTGGGCACACGCGACGAACTAGGACGGGATAGACTTGTCGCGGGTCGAGTTAATTGGATTGCTGGTGCTCCGCCCTCTGGGGCCATTCGCGCCGAAGTCAAAATTCGGTATAAAGCCAAGCCTGCCCCGGCTATGCTTGAAGCCCTCCCGGATGGCCGGGTAAAGGTTATTTTTGATGAATCACTGCGAGACATCACTCCCGGTCAGGGCGCAGTATTTTATGATGGTGATCGGTGTCTTGGTGGTGGCTTGATACAGCGTGTTGAACATCTGGAATCTGCCGCCATTTCCTCGTAATTTATGCAATTCGGCAAATTTATTGCTGCGCTTAGATTGCACCTAGTTCCAAACATGACATCCTGCGGTGACGCTCCCCATAGGTAAAGCAAGGGGCTTCCGAGGCACGCTTGCGTCTGGACTGCCCGCTACGTTACGCCTCACCTCTGCGTCCCAGAGGCGGAGTGCTTGCTTTAGAATGTTCCTCGCAGCGTTGTGGTCACGGTCTAAAGATAACCCGCAACGGCACTCCACCCAACGGTCTGCTAAGGTTAAATCCTCAAAAAGCGCACCGCAGTTCGAGCAGGTCTTGGAGGTATAGGCGGGGTTCACGAACAGGACTTGACGACCAGCCTCTACCGCTTTGTTCGTCAGCAGTTTGGTGAAAATTGACCAGCCGGCATCCAAGATGCTCTTGCTGAGGTGTTTGTTTCTGACCATGTTTTTGACCTTGAGTTCTTCAAGGGCGATCAGGTCATAGTGTTGCACCAGTGCATAGCTGAGTTTATGGGCATAGTCAAGGCGCTGATTCTGGATATGGTGATGATGGCGTTGCAACCGCTGTTTGGCTTTGCGCCGATTTTTGCCCCCCTTCTTTTTGCGGGCTAAGGCACGGTTCAAGACTCGCAGCCGCTTTTGGGATTGCTGATAAAACTTGGGATGGTCTACCTTATCGCCATCCGAGGTGGTGAACAGCGCGGCTACGCCCAAATCAAGGCCGACCACTTGACCCGTTTTGGGCAGTTCAGGTTGATCGGGCACTTCACAGGTGAACACCACAAACCACTGTCCGGCTTTATGCACGATTTCAGCGGTCTTGGCTGTGCCTTGCATCGGACGATGCCAACGCACCCGCACCCGTCCCACCCCCGAAATCCGCACCCGACGTCCGTCTATCGCTACCCCATTACCGAATTGTTTAAACTCAATCGCATGAAAGCGATCCAGACTTTTGTAGCGGGGATACCCCGGTGCTTCACCCGCCTTGACCCGTCGAAAGAAGCCCTGAAAGGCTTCCTCTGCACGTTTGGCAAGGCCTTGAAAGACATGCGAATGCACTCCTCGGGCTGCCGGGATGGTCTTTTTGTAGCCCTTGCGCATGACCTCAAATTCTTGGGAGGTGGGGCGGCGTTTTTCGGTCAGATAGACGTAGCGCCACAAATCCAAGCACATGTTATAGTAGTGGCGTCCTACCGCCAACAGATTCAGCAGGTCTTGCGTCTGCCGTTTGTTGGGATAGAGGCGGTACTGGTAGGCGCGGTAGCCCATGTGCTCTCCTATTATTGATTAACAGGCTGATATTAGCATACAATGGAGGGTAGCTCTTTTCAAGACTGCGCCTTTTATCCCCATGCCTAAAGGCAGCGGCTTTACGGCGCTTTGGGTAAAATAAGACTTTAGGGAAAAATCTTCTGGACAGGTCAGGCCAATGCCCTCAGTCTCCAAGGAAGTCTAACTGATGGCTACGCAGCTACAGACGGGTGAAGCTGTATTACAACGTGTCGTCTCGATTATGCAGCATGTGTTGCTTGAGGAGGTCTCCCAAAAGAGACTGGACGACGCCCTGTCCCAATTAGCATCCCAGTTTCAAGCCGATTGCGCTTACATTTATGAAATCGCATCAATTCTCCGTGATCCAACCCCTACTATTCGACGTATCTGTGAATGGCAATCAGTTCCTGCTGCTCCCTTGACCCCATTCGTACCCATGCCAATAGACGCCTTCAAACGTTCATTTAAATGGGCGACCCAACTTGAATCCGGTGAGAGCATTCAGACCACGAGCGGCGGCACGGATCTTGAAGGATGGTCACAGCTAGGCAACCCGCGCAGCATACTATCACCCATCCATATTAAACAGCATTGGCTAGGATTTATCGGCTTAGAGGCTTCGGCAAGCGGAGGGGATTGGACTCACTCGGATGTGACTGCCCTCAAAACAGCGGCAGCACTGCTTGGTGTTGCGCTCCTAAACAAACAGACTGCCGATGCCGCACCGATCAGCGAAACCAAATATCGGATTTTGATGGAGCAGGCTACCGACGCCATTATTGTGATGACGCCTTTGGGAGCCTTTCGGGAAGTGAATCCTCGCTCTTGTGAATTGTTGGGGTACAGCCGCGAGGAACTGTTACGGATGGGTCTTGTTGACTTTATCACCAAAGATTCGTCCCTTTTGCCTGCCCTTATCGGGGATGAAACGCTTCAGGATCGTTTTCAAGTCCAAGAATGGTTGGTGTGTAAAGACCAAAAGCGTATTTTTGTAGAAGCCAATGTCCGCCGCTTGCATGATGGGTTGTTCCATGTTGTTATGCGGGATGTATCCGAACGTAAGCAGGCGGAGGAGTTGCAGAAACGGCGTTCCGAGGCGATGGTGGCGTTATACGAAACGTCATTAGCGATTAACTCACAGCCGGACGTTACGACCCTACTGCGAGCGATTGTTGAACGCGCTGCGAAATTATTGAATGCCCCAATGGGCGGACTCTATTTACTTCGACCGGACAACCAAAGCCTTGAATTGGTCGTCGCTTATAACCTGCCCGGTAATTTGGTTGGCACAGTGCTGCAATTTGGTGAAGGCGTTTCTGGGAAAGTGGCGCAATCCGGGGAGGTGATGTTTGTAACGGATTATTCCCAATGGGATGGGCAGGCGGAGGTTTATCATAATGCCCCATTCCGTCGTGTGTTGGGTGTACCTATGAAAGTGGGTGGGCGGGTGATTGGGGCGATTAATGTCACCGACTCTGAAAAGACCATTCCATTTGATGAAGAGGAAATTCGACTGGTCAAACTTTTTGCTGACCAAGCAGCGATTGCGCTCACCAATGCCCGATTAATCGAGCGGGTCTATGAGGAATTTGCCAAACGTGAAAAGGCTCAAGATGCGCTTCAAATTAGCGAGCAGCGTTTTCGTACATTAACCGAGAATTCGCCGGACTACATCTATATCCTCGACCTACGAACTAGGAAGGGGGTCTATCTTAACCGCCAAGAGATGCTCGGCTATTCGGCGAAAGAATTGTTGCAACCCGAATCTATCAGTTTTGCGATTCATTCTGAGGATGCCTCACGGGTTTCGCGGGAATGGCGTAAAGCGATGGAAGGTAAGCTAGATGATAACCCACAAATTGAATATCGTGTTCGTCATAAACGTGGACACTGGGAATGGGTGCAGAGTCGTTTTACTGTGTTGTCTTGGGAAGGTGATAAAGCAATTGAACTACTCGTAACCAACTCAATTGTCACCAATCGAAAACGTGCCGAACAAGCGCTTGAACAATCACTCCATTTTTATTTAAGCCTTTTGGATACCTTCCCAGTTCCGGTTTGGCGCTCCGAACTGGATACCCATATTCACTTTTTGAACACCAGTTGGTTTTCGTTTACAGGGCTGACGATGGGTCACAATTCCAATCAGGCATGGAAGACCAGTTTTCATGCGGAGGATTGGGATAAATGGGAGCAAAAATATCTGGCGGCGTTTGCAGATCAACGTGGATTTGAGGTGGAATGTCGTCTACACCACAGCGATGGTACCTATCATACGGTCATGGTAGTGGGTCAGCCGTTTTATGATCTGGAGGGTATCTTCGCCGGATTTATCGGGGTGGTGTTTGATATTACGGCCATTCGGGAGGCTCAACAGAAAAGCATCGAACTGACACTTGAGCGGGCACGGGTGAAGATGCTTGAGGAATTTATCGGAGATGTATCACACGATTTACGCACCCCGCTTTCCACCATTATCCTCAATACCTATCTACTGCGAACGGGGGGCGATGAAGACAAGCGACTTGAACGGCTTCGAATCTTGGAAGCGCAGGCCGAACGTTTGAATAAAACAGTCCAAGACTTATTGGATATTTCACGACTGGAAATCAATATTACGGAATTGACCTTTGTCCAGCTTGATGTCAATTATGTGTTAACTAGCATCGCCCAAATCTATGCACCGCATATCGCCAAAAAGAACCTACAATTGGTTCTTGAACTTGGGCAAGGGTTGCCGCTGATCCTTGCCAATGAGACACAGTTTCATCGAGGGATTGCTAATTTTGTTGAGAACGCCATGAAATACACCAAAAAAGGCAGCATCAGCATCAAAACTTATCTGCGTGGGGAGATGGTTGTAGTTGAGATCGCGGATACCGGAATTGGCATTGCCGCCGACCATTTGCCGCGCATCTTTGATCGTTTTTATAAGGTAGATCGTGCCCGCACCACCGAAGGAACGGGGTTAGGGCTGGCAATCTCCAAAAAGATTATTGAAGCACATGGTGGCAGTATTGAAGTCGAGAGTGTTGAAGGGGTCGGAACCACGTTCTTGCTGGTGCTGCCGACCTATAAAGTCTAAATTATCAGCCGCCGCGCAGGAATTCTCCGATTTCAGAACGCCATAACATCATGATAATCGTGCCGATGATAATATATTGACCGTAGGGGAGGGGTGTGAAGGCATCATAACCCCCGCGCAAGGTTTGGGCAATGAGAAAGAGGATGCCGCCCAACGCCCCCAAAAAGACCGTGATAATCGCGGCAAAAATAAAAGCCTGCCAGCCGATCATCAGACCGCACATTGTCGCTACGTAGACATCGCCAAAGCCAAAAGCGACCTCGTTTAATTCCTCACCTCTGGCCGAGGCGACCACGCTAGAGAATATGCCCCCCCCAAAAAACATTACCAGAAACAGGCCAAGCCCTAATCCGCCACCGGCGATGTAATCTACAAAATCCCGATCTGATTCAGGCACGACCAACGCAAATACAAAAGCAAGGATGCAGGCAACCAGAATAACGGGTGTGATGATGATGCGATGTTCTAGGTCAATCACTGTGACCAGCGTTAGGATGGCTAGATAAATCATCCATACAAAACGTCGTTCATGGTCAGGCCAGTTCAAAATAATGAAGCCAAATAAGAGAGCCATCACCACCTCGGTGACTGGATGCCGCCAGCGCAATTTTGAGCCGGTAGCGCTGCTGCGCCCACCCGTTAGGAACGCAAGCAGACCCGACCACGTGATTTTGGGACGTGGTGAGCCATCGGGGTAGGTAGGAGGGGTTAGAACACGCTGCTGCTTATAGGGTGGATTCCAGCGAATGGACTGATCATCCAAACCAGTCGGAACCAGTGGTTCACCATTGGTGGCGTCGTGTGGGCCAGTCACTGATAAGATATGATCTTGCCCCAATAATTCATGGAAGGCTTGTACTAGCGGCACGAAATTTTCACCGGACTCAGAAGGCCAGTGCAAATGTACCCCATCATAATGCCGCTCGTTGATGCTTCGTTGAACGTAATTCACCAGTATCTCATTATTTTCAGAATTTTCAGAATTTTCAGAAAGATACGGCTCGTGGTGACTTTCTACCGTAATCCAGTCTAAGACTTTAAGGTCAGGGGCAAGGTCATGGAGCAATGCCCGAAAATCGCTGGCATAATTCCATGCCTGATACTGCCCATTTTGCTGCCATGCCCCGGTCTGGACATACACCAGATCAATTTGGTTGGTCTGCAAATGTTTGACAAGGGCCTCCACTTGGGAACGGATCGGCTGCTGCCTTGTCCATCTATCGGGTAGCCATGCTGGAAGCAGTTGTTCATTGGGGAGGTTATCCGACAGCCAATTAATCACGATGCCCAACGCAAAACCTAGCACAGCCATGATGATGGCGAGGATGATATTATCCATTCCGATGGTTGCTCCTTTAGCAGATTAGCGATGTGGCACAGGCCGCCCATTGGGAAAATCTATCCCTTCCGGAAAGGTCGGGGTAGGGGAGGTAGGTGCGGGGGGCAGCAGTTGGATTGAAAGACCAATAACCCCCACCAGCAGCACTACTGCGACAATCGCTAAAAGTATAATTCTAAATTTCACTGCATTTTCCCATGATAATGGATGTCGTTTTGAAGCGCGACCTTATTGTATCTCACCATAGGATGACAAATCTCGATTGAGCCGCACCTCCAAATTGACGGGACTTTCGGTCTCGGTAGTGACCGTTATCCCATCCGAGTTGGCAGGCAAGTAACCTTCGGCACGTATCAGGACGCTGTAAAGGGCGGGTTCTTCGATGGTGCCGCGCGGCAGCAAAGCCGGAATCTGGAAAAAGCCCTGCTCGTCGGTGGTGGCACGACCTAAGACCTGCACCGCCTGCCACTCGAAATCTTCGACACTGAATTCAGCCAACAGCACGACAAACAATGCGCCGGGGATACCTTGATTGGTGGCGGCATCAAACACCTGCCCGGTCATTTGTACCCCTTTGGCGCTGGCGAAGGCTTCAACGGGAAGCTGCCCCAAGCCGACTTCAACCTGCACCGTTTCGTTGGTCAGGCGAATCCCCCCCATATACAATTCAAAACGGTAGGTGGCATCGGGCAAATTGGGCACACCCAGCAACGAAAAATAATAGTTCTCACCATTCACGTCGGTGGCCCATTGGGTGCGGTTTTCAATGAGCACTTCATCGTCTACCAGCCAGCGCCAACTAAAGGGTGTGCCGGGGCGCACTTGTCGCCAATTGAAAAATACATAGATTGCGGTTGAGCCAGCAGGCATGGATTCGCCAACAATGCTAATGGGTAAGCCGCCTTGTTCGTCGCGGGCAAAGCGGAAATCGCTAAAGATGAGGGCTTGGGCATTATTCGCACCACCCGCGCCGCCTGCTACCACAAAATCGGATGTCACCATCAAACACCAATCACTGAGGGAAGGATGAATGTCTGGACGTACCAAACACCAATCTTCGCCCGATGGCAGTTGGACATAGATTTCGAGCCGATAGAGACCGGAGGTAAACCCGATGTCACTGGTGATGCTGGGATCACTGCTAAGGCCGCTTGGCCCGCCTGACCACACCGGGGGTTCCGCTGTATTTAGGGGAGGGGAAATCAGATTGCCATTCTGATACCAACGCTGCTGCCAAACGAGACCGTCTCGCATATTTTGATAGTTAAAACGGGCACGAATGATATTGCCTTCGGGGATGACGTAATTGGCACCGATTAAGTTGCCAAGCGGGTCTTGAATACCGAATACGAGGTCAGATAACTGTGGATCGGTTCGTGGGCCGCCGCCAATGGTAATGCGATGGCTGTCTACCTGCCGTCCTTCAATGAATAGGGTGAATTCATAGACCCCGTTTTCCCATCCCGTTGGCACAGTTCCGCCGATATACCACATGCCACGTTCGCCGCCACTCCATGTGACCGGAGGCAGGCTATAGAGGACATTGGGACGCCCGCCAACGGTGGTACGCAGTTCGTAAACCTGCCCATCCTGCATATTTTGATAATCGAAAAAGAGATAGAGACTGTTTGTACCTGTCGGGAGGCTGGTCACAATACTGGTTGGCATCCCGGCTTCATTGACACCCGTTGACACAAAGAGACGTCGAAAGATGGCAGTCTCGGCGGGGGGCGCTAAATCTACCGGGGCTTTTTCCGGGCCGGGTTGAATGCCTAATGCGGCGGCTCGGACTAGCCCTCGGGCCAAACTGGACGGACGGATGGCGCTAATCGTGCCGCCTAATGGAATACACAAATCGAGGTTATCTAGTTGGGCATCTCCGTTGGTGTCATAAACCTGCCGACATTCCAGTGCCTCACCAGCAGCACGGGCCGGGGCAATGGTGGGGACGCCGATGAGTTCCCCATTGCGGTTGTACACCCCACCCCCACTCATGAGACCGGGGATTTCGGCGGAGGTTCGCAGCCAAGCCCGTTCACCCAAACCCGCTTCGGCGGTAAAGCCACCAATCGTTCCACGAATCACGGTAACAGGGTCGTTGCCGATTTCAGGATAGCCAAAAACCGCGATGGTGTCGTCTATTGTGACGGTGTTAGAGTCGCCTAGTTCTACAAAGGGCAGTTGCAGCACGTCACGTTCGATACTGCGGCCATCCAAATAACTAGTGATGCGCAGAACGGCCAAGTCATAACCACGATTGAATTCGACGGTTTCCGCGATATAGGTGGCGACAGGCGGTTCATCGGTGCGCAGAGTCAGGGCGATAACCGTGCGATTTGCCGGACAGCTTTCGGTTGCCTCGACAATATGGGCATTGGTCAAGACTAAGCCGTCGGCGCTGACCAATGTGCCCGTACCGACGCAGGTGATGACCGGGCCAGTGTTGGTGTCCACCGTCTGCATGATAAAAACCGTCGCTTTTTTGATGTTGTCTTCGTTGAGGCGCACCAACGGCGGGGTATCTTCGTCCTGCGCCTGTGAGAGTGGCGGGAGCAAATTTAAAAGACCAACACCGAGAGCAATCAGCAATAGGGCAGAGATGAACCAAAGGCGTCGCTGCATGTTAGTTAAATTTCGCATATGCAAATCCCTCTTTAATATTCGACAGTTTGGAGAAAGCGATCAAAGTAGGGGCGGTTATCGTCGAAATTTTCAGCCGCATCTCGATACGTTAGAATCACGGCTTGATTGCCACGCAGGACGACCAAATCAACGCCTTGCACCACGACGGGTACACTCTGCAAAAATGGGTTGGGGTCGGATTGAATGAAGGAATATTGAATCTCGACGGCATCGTCTTCGCCGAGGCTGGTTTCTGAAATAGATTGGACGTGATAACCGGGCAGGCGATTTGGCCCTTGCACCACCAGCAAATCTACCACGCTGCGTGGATTAGCATCTGGCCCAACGGTGAGGAGGCTTGCTTGGATGAGGGTTTTGTATGGGCGAGCGTTTGGATTTTCCACCCGGAAAACGTAATCCTGTTGATTTTCGTCCAACAGCCAATTCAGCGGAATCTGGCCGCGTATGCCGTTTTCTTCATCTTCAAAGGGCACAGTGCTGTTCAGAATGCTGTTCCGAAAGATCATACCCAAGCCCATGAGAGCCAATGTCACAATAATTGCCAATCCACTGTTGATGTTGACCCGACGGGCGACCTGTGGTTCGGAAAAATCTTTGGGATTTTCAAAATAACTCATCGGATACGTCGTACTCCCAGTTTATCGGCCATACGTGCGTCGGCGCTTTCAATGATAAATGAGAGGATGCCCAAAATGGCCGCCGTGATGCCGATGACCAAAAATAAACCGCCGATGGCTCGGCTGCCCAAGCCGCTGGAAATCGCAATGCCGCGAAAGGCAAAATGGATACCACTTAACATGGCGGCAACCACTAAGCCAGTCGGCAACCAGACCGCCGATGGATTGCCGATAGCGAGTTCGCCCAAGAAATAGCCAATCACCGCGCCGATGGCAATGTGGATATAGACATTGGTTAGGATGTTGATGGCGGCGGATGAGAGGGTCAGTTCATCATAAAACACTAAGCGCAGGTTGAGAACAGTGGCAAAACCAAGCGCGGCGGCGGTGCTGTAGGCGATGCCATCCAAACGAATCCGGAAGCGACTGGGCCACAGGGTATAACGCACAACGGCATACTTGATAAATTCGCTTAAAATGCCAACAGTAAAGGCGTAACCGAGGATGCGGTTAAAAAAGCCTGCGCCGGGCAGCCAGCGTTCGGGGGTAAAAATTTCGCTAATGGCCGGTACGGCGATACCATTTGCCATCACCATGCTCAAAAATAAGATGGCGGTGAGGCCCTGGCGTGGTTCTGGGGCAAGTCGTTCACGCCGAATAGAAAAAAACCAATAGCCGGCAATTGGCAGTAACGCCAATCCACCGCTAAGAGATCGGGAGTAGGAATCGCCAATGATGCCCAAGCGGGTGGTGAAGAGAATAAAAAGAACAGCGGCGGCTAACAACCCTAGTTCGATGGTGAGGGGTCGCCAGACACGCCGATAGGGAAATGGTTCCTCGCCTTCTTCGGATGGGGCGAGGAGTTGAAAGTCACGCAAATTTTCTGCTCACTCTTGTTTAATCTCTAATCGGCAGCGACTGTGACCTCCGGCGATACTGCTTCCAACGGACGAGCATAGGCCATTGTATAAAGGTCACGATAAGCGCCACCTTGTTGTAATAGATCCTCGTGCGAACCCTGCTCAATTATTTCGCCATGATCTATCACCACAATCAAGTCGGCGTTGGTGATAGTGCTGAGGCGATGGGCTATCACGAAACTAGTACGCCCTTTTAGGAGACGCTCTAGGGCACTTTGGATAATTTTCTCGGTCTGGGTGTCAATGCTGCTGGTCGCCTCATCCAAAATCAAGATGCGCGGATCAGCAAGTAGGGCACGGGCAAAGGCTAATAATTGGCGCTGGCCTGCCGAAAGCAGCGAACCCCCTTCACGAACCTCGGTATTATACCCATTTTCCAATCGCATGATAAAGTCGTGAGCACCCACCGCTTTGGCAGCGTCTATCACATCCTCGTCTGACGCCTCCAAGCGGCCATAGCGGATATTTTCCATGACCGTGCCGGAAAAAAGGTAGGTTTCTTGCAACACGACACCCATCTGACGGCGTAGACTTTCTTGGGTGACGGTGCGGACATCGTAGCCATCAATGGTTAACTTGCCATCGGTAATATCATAAAATCGCGTGACGAGTTTGATAATAGTGCTTTTGCCCGCGCCCGTATGCCCGACCAATGCGACGGTTGACCCAGCAGGCACATCCAGATTGACGCCCTTAAGCACCATTTCGCCGTCGCTGTAACGGAATTCAACATTATCAAATTGAACATGACCTTGAATTTGGGGGAGTTCGGTGGCGTCTGGTGCATCCTGTACTTCGATAGGGGTATCGAGCAGGGTAAAGATTTTGTCCCCTGCTGCCATGACCGCTTGGAATACGTTGTAGCGTTGGGCTAGCATACGGATAGGGAAGAAAAACTCGTCAATATACAGAACGAACGTGAGCAGGGTAAACACCGAAAGTTGTTGTTTTAAGACCAGCGTGCCGCCGACATAAATCATCGCGCCCGTCGCCACCCCGCCAACCAATTCAATGCTAGGGAAGAAAAAACCACTGATACGCGCCGCTGCAACATTCGCTTCACGATTATTGTAATCAATCTTGGAGACGAAGCGCTGATAGTTATACCCTTCGCGGGCAAAGGCTTGGGTAACGCGCACGCCGTTAAAGGCTTCTGCAAGTTCGGCGTTGACGATGGCATTGGTTTCGCGCACGCGGATATAGGCTTTACGGGCAAAAATGCGCCAGAAATTCGCAATCGTAATTAAGATCAATAGCACGACTAACGCCACGCCAGTTAGGGTCAGGTTAATTATGGACATGGAAATGAGGATGCCAATGAGAATGAGCATTTCGCGCACTGTACCAACTACCGCAAACGTGATGGCTTCGCGCAGAACGCTGACATCGCTGATAACCCGTGCGATCAGGCGGCCTGTTTCGTAATTCGAAAAAAACGACATCGAGAAATACTGGATTTTCTCAAATAGGTCGTTGCGCAATTTCTCGATAATGCGTTGTCCCGCGTAAGCCATGTTTGCCAGTTGGATGCGAAACCCCAAGAAGCCAAGTCCTTGAACCAAAATGTAGCCAAAAACTCCGGCGCCCACTAAGGACATATTGCCTTTGCGGATACCCTCATCCACTGCCCAGCCAATCAGCGGTGGCCCCGTAATGTTGGCGATGACGACAAACAACATCGCCGTGAAAGCAATCACCACGTTTTTCTTGTAGGGTTTGAGATAGCCAAAGAGACGTTTGGTGACTTGCCAGTCAAAACCTTTACCGGCTTCCGTTGCTGCTTGTGAGAGTGCCATAAGTTTCCGTTCCTTCCGATAAAGTTAGCTACCGCTCATTTGGGGTTCACGGACTTTGATCTTGTCCGTCGAGCGCACATTGTCCTGTTCCAAAAGGCCACCCAACGCCATAAGCTCGTGTTTGAGGCGTTCCTGATCAGCGAGTTGTAGGCGGTAGATGTCAGCATAGAGGCCGTTTTTCGCCAGCAATTCTTGATGTGTGCCCCGTTCGGCGATCTCGCCGTGATCCAGCACCAGAATTTGGTCAGCGTTCTGGACGGTGGTCAGACGTTGAGCAATGACGAAGGTGGTGCGACCTTCCATCAAACGATTGAGGGCTTCTTGAATCAGGTATTCGGTGCGGGTGTCTACACTGCTGGTTGAATCGTCCAAAATCAAAATGCGGGGGTCAACCAACAAGGCACGGGCAATCGCTACCCGCTGACGCTGACCACCAGAGAGTGTCACCCCGCGTTCGCCAATTTCGGTTTCATAGCCCTGTGGAAATTCCAAAATAAAGTCATGGGCATTGGCGGCTTTGGCGGCTACAATGATTTCATCCATGCCGATGTCAGGGCGTCCATAGGCGATATTTTCGCGGATAGTGGCGGAAAATAGCACGGATTCTTGCAGCACAATGCCGATTTGGGGGCGCAATGTTGAGAGTCGAACCTCTCGAATATCAATGCTGTCAATGGTTACGCGGCCATCCGTGACATCGTAGAAACGCGGAATCAGATTGATGAGGCTACTTTTGCCCGACCCCGTTTGCCCTAACAAGGCGACAATCTGGCCGGGTTTGGCTTCGATATTGATATTTTTGAGGACAGGTTCAGAGTCGTAGGCAAAGGAGACATTTTCGAAATTGACATAACCTTGAATAGCGGGCATTTCTCTAGCATTTGGGTCGTCGTCAATTTCGATGGGGGCATCCATGATTTCAAAGACGCGGCGACTGCTGGTCACGGCTTGAGTAAAGAGCAAGATGACAAACCCCAAGAAACGCACGGGTTGACCAATCAGCAGCACATAGGCGTTAAAGGACACGACCATGCCAACCGTGACACCCGCGAAATTATTGCGCTCCATCAAACCACCGACAAATAGGGTCATGGCGACGCAGCACGCAATCACAAAATTGCTGACGGGCATGTAAGTTGTCCACAAATTGACCAAGCGCAGTTGATCGGTAAACAACTTGGCGTTTTCATTTTCGAATTTTTTGAGTTCGTACTTTTCGCGGGCGAAGGCGCGAACGACCTGTGCCCCTAAAGCATTTTGTTGGAGATGCTCACTGAGATTTTGGACATGCTCCATTACTTTTTTCCATTGGGGGTCAATACGGGCGGCATAACTCTTCGACATGAAAACCAGTGGAAGAACAGGTAGGAGCGCGACAACCGCTAATGGAGGACTGCTAACAAACATGACTACGACGACCCCCAAGAGGAGAATCATGGTGCTAAGGCCATCCAATAGGCCGTTGGCAAAATAGCGCTGCATTTCATCTACATCGCTGATAGCACGGGTAATCAACATACCGGTTTGGGTTTTGTCGTGATAGCCAAAATGGAGACGCTGCACTTTATCGTAAAGCTCGTTGCGGATGTCGTAGGCAATATGGTGTGATAAGCGTTCGCCAAAGTATCGGGCGCAGAACCCCGTAAATCCACGCACTATCCCAAGTGTGACCACCAATAATCCGGCTCGGAGCATAAACGTTTGATCGTCACGCTCAACCCCGACATCAATGACCCAGCGCAAGAGGCTGGGGATGGTAATTGCCAATGCCGAGCCGCCGACAATGCCAAACAGGGCAGTGACTGTCCATTTCCAATAGGGGCGCATGTACCCCATCAAGCGTTTCCAGACGGCAAAATTACTCAAGTGCAACTCCTTGCATCCATGAAGTGGACAATGAAATAACCCTCACCACACCAGCAGGGTTTTAAGGATTTTGATCTGCTAATCCTGTCAGACTGTGGGCGATTTCGTATAGAGCAGACGGGTTGACTTTGTAGTAACGCATAGCTCCGTCACGGCGCATCTGCAAAATATCGGTTTTGGCGAGTAGGCTCAGATGGCGGGAGGCGGTAGATTGGGTCAATTTCATGGCATCGGCGATCTCCCCTACGTTGCATTCTCCCTGCTGCGCCAAAAATGCCACAATTTTGAGACGCGCCTCATCTGCAAGGGCTTTCATGGCCGGGTAGAGATTGATGATTGGCAGTGGTGCATGAACGGTATCCCCGACTATAGTTGGAACGAGGTTGGCATTGAACCCAATCCACAATCGGTCACCTAATGTAAATAGGGTGACATAGGTTCCTAAATGACAGCAGGGGATTAACTCCACTTGTTTAAAACGCGCAGCATTTTCACTTAGCCATGAGGTGGGGTTGCGACCAGAGACGGCGCGGAAAATCGTGGTGATATCTGGGGCATAATTTTGAGCGGTATGGTAGTCAGCGGCAGCGTATTTTTGTGGCAGATCGCCAGCGGCATGTTCGGCATAGAACCGCGTCCACGTGTGGTGGATAGCTGCCAATAAATGTTCGTGAATGGCTTGAGCATCCAGCAAAAATTGGGCGAAGGCTTCCGAGGGCATCGGGGCAGGGGGCGCTTGCCATTGTTCTTCGCGGGCCTGCTGCATTTTGTCTACCAGTTGGGCAAGGCGGGTCGCGTCATCGGGAAACCGAGTGTCTTTGCCGATGACTTCCATACGTACCAATTGTTCTTCAAAAGCCTTAAGCGTCGCTTTTTGGAGGGCATGGATGTCAAGGGTCTGCAAATGGCTGTATAACGCCTCAAAATCGGTATCCGCCGGACTCTGAGAAGGAATGCTGTCAATTAAATGGGCTTGCACGCCACCAGCAAAAATGACCAACATGTGAATGGGGCGCAAAATATCATGGTCATGGGCATCCATGTGGGTCGCCATGTGCCGCAACCAGTCACTTAAGCCCTCAAAGCGTTCAGCATTAGGTAGCAGCCCAATAATCGAGAGTAAATCGTGTAAGAGGGTTACACGGAAATGGACACTTACCTTTGGGGAGATTGCAATTAGTTCCATTGGGACTCCCAAACTCGCATATTTGCAAATATGCAGAAATTTGCATATTCGTTTCCTAGTCTACCCTTCTTGCATAAAATGTCAACCCGTGCGATATTAAAGATTGTTCACTATGCCCAATAAAAACTAACTTATTTCTAACGCAGTGAGATGGTGGGCAAAAGTTGTTATACAATCCGTCTCAGCCTCAGTAACATAGGGATAGATTTATTCATGGTTGTATTATCGCAGGGAGTAAAGGAAGGCAAGTTGTGCCACAGATGAACTCTAAACACTGGCGTTTTATACTACTATTCCTGATTTTGGCTTTAGTGGTCTCACTGCCGTTGGGCCGCCCACGCATTTCTGATGCGCAAGATGGCAACCAGACCTATACCGTGCAAAGTGGTGAAAATCTATTCCGTATCGCGCTGCGTTTTGGGCTGACGGTAGATCAACTGGCCGCCGCCAATGGCATTACCGACCCGACCCGTATTTATGTTGGGCAGGTTCTGATTATTCCCACGCCCGGTAGTGTGCCGTCCGTCCCTGCTGATACAACCACCCCTACGACTGATCCTGTTGCGGTGGCGGTTAATCCAGCGCCAGCCGATTCAGCCTTGATTCATATTGTGCAACCGGGGCAAACCCTTGCCAGTATCGCCCGCCAGTATGGGGTGACATGGCAAGAATTAGCCACGTGGAATAACGTAACTGACCCCAACACGATTTTTGCTGGACAGCGGCTTGTGGTTAATGGAACCGCCGCACCGGGGAGTGCTGCTGTCGCTGGGCCAACGATTGTTGAAAACACGACAACCACAGCGCCTGTCACCACCGGTAGCGAACGAACCCATATTGTACAAATTGGGGAGCATCTTGCCTCAATTGCCCGATTATATGGTCTGCGCTGGACGACGATTGCTCGCGCCAATAATTTGCAGAATCCGAACCAGATTTATGCTGGACAGCAGTTGGTTATCCCTGCTCAGGACGATCCGGCGGGAACCTATTTTGTACCGACAGGGGGTGTACCATCCGCACCTGCACCAACGATCACCACAGGTAAACAAATTATTGTGAATCTGAGCGATCAGCGGATCTATGCTTACGAAAATGGTGTGTTGATGCGGGCTGTCACCGTTTCGACGGGACTTCCGGGAACACCAACGGTCACAGGGGATTATCGCGTTTATTGGAAGCTCAATTCGCAAACGATGTCCGGCCCCGGCTATTATCTGCCCGGTGTGCCGTGGGTCATGTATTTCTATCAGGGCTACGCTATTCACGGTACGTATTGGCACAACAATTTTGGACAGCCGATGAGCCATGGCTGTGTCAATTTGCCAACGCCTGAAGCACAGTGGTTTTTCAACTGGGCCGAAGTGGGAACGCCCGTGAAGGTGAATTATTAATTTCGCTCGTCTGTGATTAGAAAGGGTCTGAATCCATGCGTATGTTTCGTTTAGTCATTCTAGTGGCTTTGCTGTTCGCCACTGTATTCGCGTTTGTTCCGACTGAAAAAGCGGCGGCCCAAACAGGCTGTGCCCGAACCCACGTTGTACAGGCTGGGCAAAATCTATTTCGTATTGGCCTGCTCTATAATGTTTCTTGGACAGTGCTGGCGCAGTGGAATGGTATCGTGAATCCCAATTATGTCTATGCGGGGCAGGTGCTGTGTGTATCTGGCCCAGTAGTTCCCGGAACGGGTGGCCCGTATGTGCCACCAGCGACAGGTGGCCCCATTACGATTTATCCCGGCAATCCATTTGGCCCGACCACTGAGCCGCGTATTTATTTTCCCAGTGTAACGCTTGGGCAAAAATTTGAACTGCGTGGTTATAACTTCCCGCGTAACACCCAGATCACGATTGGGTTGACGACGTTGGGGGGGACGGCCTATACGCCCTATTTTACGGCAACCACCGATGCGACGGGGCAATTCTATGTGACGGTTACTTTGCCAGCGGCGTTTGTCAGCGCGGGGTCGGTAGCAGTCGAGGCACGCACCGCCAGTGGCTACTATGGACGCAATTGGTACTATAATCGGTAGTTTTTTGGAACTTGATCGAGAAATGAAAAGACCCCAATTTGCACCGGGGTCTTTTTCGTTATGGGATGTTCGGTAGTGGTTAGTTACCGGGGACGAAGCCAATGACCATGATGGCATATTCACCCGCGCTGGCCCCATTGACCGAGCCAAAGGCGAACAACATTGGCAGACTGCTGTTAGGCGTGACCAATAGGCCCGCGTCCAGTTCACCCGCGACATAGCGTGAACCATTGGCAATATCTACGCCACCGCCGGGGAAGGCGGGTGTATCGGCGCAATCACCAATGCCCGCATCATCGCAGGCGAACAGGAATTCAATGTTATTGTAGTCCACCGAATCTTCATAGAAGTTGCCATCTTCATCATAGGCTTGGGTTAGACCATCGCCCTGATAGAGTTCGAGATAGGGGTCGAGATCGGCATACTTGCTGACCATGTAAACCGAGAGCGTTTCGAGGGCTACGCTGTCGGGCACACGCACGGCAAAACCATCGAGTTCATCGGAGGGGGAAATCGCCAGACCTTCAATAATCAGCACATACTGGCCTGTTTCGCCATTGGCCGAGCCGACGCTGATGTTGGTGGGGTTGCCACGTCGAGGTGAGGTGAAACGAACTTGGGCCGTGCTGCGACTGGCAACGATACGGCCAAAATCTGGCACTGCGATTTCACTACCCGCTGCGCCTGCGGCATCATCATTACAAGTACCGACACCGGGTTCAGTTTCAACGGCGACCACCGGGTCAAAGCCATCCAAACCGACGGCGGTCACAGTATAGGAGAAGCCGGGGTTGACATTGATGAAAGATAACTGCACGCCGCCGACAATTTGTTCACCCGTATCGCAGGTGATGTTAATCACGACTTGATCTTCTGGGGCTGGGGTGCCACCTTTGGGCGGGACAGAATTGCCTGTGTTGCCCTTGCCACCTGCGGCGAGAGTCAAAACGAAGTTGCCCGCGCTGTCGCCCTGATCAATGCCGTAGCGACTGGCGACAATCAGGTGCTGTCCAGTGGTGGTCAAGGTGAAGACAATTTGTGCATTGCGTGTATTGGCGTCAGCATCATCGTTGGAGGCAAAGAGCGTGTTGCCAGTCGGGTCAGCAAGCTCCAAGTAGGGGTCAAGGGTTCCGCTGGTACTTTCCATCGTAATCGTTACTTGGTCGCCTGTTGTTCCCGTAAAACAGAAACCAACAACATAGGTGGTATTGTCAACCGTGCCAGTAGCGGAATCACCATACTCAAGGGTGGTTGCCCGATTACAAAGGTTGTTGTTGCCAAGTTGGGCGGAAGCGGATGGCACCATGGCGGTTGCCAGAATCAGAACCGTTAGTGCGATAAGTGCTTTACGCATTTAGACACTCCTTAGGATTATTAGGGGCTGAAAATTGATGATGGATATGTTGGATAAACACAGTGTAGGTCAAATTGGGATGGGGCGCAATCAGTATTTCGGCGGAAGTGGGTAGGTGCCTCATCCCTATGTTGGTTCCTACCCACGTCAGGTTTAGTGAGGGTAAATCCCTCGCGCGACAAGCGGCGGTTTATTGCCACTGATAGTGGACGGTGTAGTCAATCTGAACTTCTTCACCGGGGTTGATGGTGACACGATATTCGATGGTGGAAGAGCTAGTCTTGGTATATTCATGGGTGGAGGTCAAGATTTGCCATTCTGACCAACGGAAGAGATGCTCAACGACGCGGATTTCAACGGGTTGATCGTCCTTACGATTGCGGAGTTTGATGGAGTAGGACTCATCGAGTTGGAGATACCCGGAGTATTGGAAATCGGTTTGGAGACGTTCGCCAACGAGATCGAAGGCGTTGCCGACATAAAGTTGGATGGTTTCGCCTTTGGGCGTATGGTCAACGGTGTCTTCACCGATGAGAAGGGCCGAGCCATCGGTATCTTTCTTGAACAAACGCACGCGACCAGCGGGGACATCGGCATTGAGGCCTTCTTCATCGGTGCTGAACTCGACAAAGGTTTTGATGTCGGAGAAGGTAGATTGACCGTAGGATTGGTCAATGACGGGGCCGCCGTAATAGAGATAGTCATAGTAGTAGGCATCGGTGAGGGCATCAAAAACATAGAATTTGCTGGCGGGGATGGCGGAACCAGTGACGAACTCGATCTGTTTGGTTTCATTGTTCTGGATGGTGACACGACGTGCCACTTCATACAGCTTGTATTCAAAAAAGTCTCGCTGTTCAACTTCGCCAGCAGCGTTTTGTCCCCGTTGATTTACAGCTCCGTCTGCAAAGATCAAATCTGTCTCATAACCATAGACGCGGTTGATATCACCGGCAACCAACTTCAACTGGGCATCGGAGAAGGTGGCCCCGCTGGTGTTGTTGAGGGTGACCCAGCCCGTGAGATCGAGGGCCGATTCATCGGCCTTGAGGATGACATTGTAATCGGCTTGCCATGAAACACCACCTGTCAGGTAGGTGACTTCGACTTCCTGCGGGCCATCTATGCTGGATTCGACCAACCAGACAAGGGTGGGGCGGGTGATGAGACCATCGGGCAGTTGAGGAAACTGGATGTCGCGGATGTTGGTGTAGTTGACGACCACGACCTCTCCGGCTTCAGTCATGAGAATTATCTCATTGCTGCCATTGAGCAGGCGGCCTTCGTAGGTGGTGCCGTCAGCGGTGATGACGCGAATTTGCTCATCAATATAACGTTGGAGCAGGGCACTCGAGCCGACCAGATCATAGCGATAGTTTTGTTCGACGACATAGGTGTTGGGGTCAGTGACACTTTTGAAATTGACCGAAGTAGGGTCAATCTGAGCGGCGACATCGGTGAATTGGATTTCGTTGAGACCTTGTTTGAGTTCAAAGGTACGGCGGTCAATGACAAGGGCTGTGCCTGCGTTGTAGACCGTGAGGCTCACTTGGGCTGGCGCATCCGTTTGATGAGCAAGATTTGGTGTTACAGAACTCTCATTCGCCCGCGCCGTCCACATTGGTAGATTTAAAGCGGTAAATCCAAGTAATAGGCTTAGAGCAAAAGCTATCAAAAATTTGGCTCGCTTCGACATAGATCACCTTTCATAGATTCAGAGGTGGGTCACACTCTAGGACGTAGATGCCCTAGTCTGTGTTCCCACCTAGTTTATTTTCTATTGCCACTGATAGTGGACGGTGTAGTCAATCTGAACTTCTTCACCGGGGTTGACGGTGACACGATATTCGATGGTGGAAGAGCTAGTCTTGGTATATTCATGGGTGGAGGATAGGATTTGCCATTCCGACCAACGGAAGAGATGCTCAACGACACGGATTTCAACGGGTTGATCGTCCTTACGATTGCGGAGTTTGATGGAGTAGGACTCATCCAACTGCAAATACCCGGAGTATTGGAAATCGGTTTGGAGACGTTCGCCAACGAGATCGAAGGCATTGCCGACATAAAGTTGGATGGTTTCGCCTTTGGGCGTATGGTCAACGGTGTCTTCACCGATGAGAAGGGCCGAGCCATCGGTATCTTTCTTGAACAAACGCACGCGACCAGCGGGGACATCGGCAT
>JABFGB010000017.1 GCA_013112715.1 Chloroflexota bacterium | reverse complement strand
CTAATCGTTTGCATCGCTCCTTGGATGAGTTGCAGGCTTCAGTTGATGCTTTTATGCACACCCAACAGAATGTTTGGCATCACCCTGATCGTCTCTTGTTCGCTGATCACTTTCGACTAGTGGCTTAGGCGACGCATAATGTCAATATCCCGCTACACACTTTAATAGATTGTATGCCAATTCGGGATAAATTCACCCATTCTATTTCTGCCGACATATAAAATTTATCTAATAATTGTTGAATCGCCTTGACAATTTGGGCGTAATTTCGCTACCCTGTGGTTTCATTTATTTAATTATCTTTGCAGCAACCCATAGATACCTGTAGATAATTGAGGATATCAATGCGACGATTGGTTATTGTTGAGTCGCCAACCAAAGCGAGAACGATTAGCAATTTTTTGCCCAAAGGCTATGATGTAGAAGCCTGTATGGGGCATGTTCGGGATTTACCCGCCTCGGCCAAAGAAATCCCTGCTGTCTATAAAGAACAAGCGTGGTCACGGATTGGGGTAGATGTAGACCGGAACTTTGAGCCGTTGTATGTCGTTCCGAGCGACAAAAAGAAGGTGGTCAAAGAACTAAAGGCCCGTCTCAAAGATGTGGATGAACTGATCCTCGCCACCGACGAAGACCGCGAAGGGGAGAGCATCGGGTGGCATTTGACGGAAGTGTTGAAACCCCAAGTGCCGATTCGCCGGATGGTGTTTCATGAAATTACCCGCGAGGCCATTCAAGAGGCCCTGGGCCATACCCGCGAGATTGATCAGCAGTTGGTACGTGCGCAAGAAACCCGCCGTATCCTTGACCGCTTGGTGGGGTATACCGTATCGCCGCTGCTGTGGAAAAAAGTTGCCAGCGGCCTTTCGGCAGGACGTGTGCAGTCGGTTGCTATGCAGATGTTGGTCAAGCGGGAGCGGGAGCGGATTGCCTTCCGGTCAGCGACCTATTGGGATTTGAAGGCGCTGTTGGAGGCGAATAAACAAAAATTCAGCGCGGTGCTGATTTCAGTAGGTGGGCGCACAATTGCCAGCGGTAAAGATTTTGACGAGACCACTGGGCAGTTAAAGAAAAACGCCAAAGTGCTGCTGTTGGATGAAAATGCCGCCAGAGCCTTACGTGACCGACTGCTTAAGGGTGAAAATGGCAAGCCGACGGTCTGGACGGTGATTGAGGTCAATGAACGGGTGCAAAAACGCCGGCCTCCGCCCCCCTTCACGACCAGTACCTTGCAGCAAGAGGCCAATCGTAAACTGCGCTTATCCTCTAAAGAAACGATGCGGGTGGCCCAACGGTTGTATGAGCAGGGCTATATCACCTATATGCGTACCGACTCGGTGACGCTTTCCTCAGAGGCGATTCACGCGGCCCGTAATGCGGTGCAGCGGCGCTATGGCAAAGAATATTTAAGTGACCAACCACGTCAATACTCCACTCAATCGAAAGCGGCACAAGAAGCGCATGAGGCCATTCGCCCTGCCGGAACTCAGATGATGACGGCGATAGAACATGGCCTATCGGGTACAGAAGCTAGTCTTTATGACATGATTTGGAAGCGTACTATTGCAACCCAGATGGCCGAGGCGATTCTGAAATTCAACACGGTTAACATTCAGGCACAGGATGCGATTTTTCAAGCGACGGGTAAGGTCATTGAGTTTCCCGGTTATTTCCGTGCCTATGTGGAAGGGTCAGACGACCCCGATGCGGCGCTAGAAGATCAGGAAATGATTCTGCCGCCTCTGAAACAAGGTGATCTGGTCAATTGCAAAGATATTGAAGCCTTGAAGCATGAGACCAAGCCGCCTGCCCGATATACGGAAGCCGCATTGGTGCAGGCGTTGGAAAAAGAAGGGGTGGGACGACCCAGCACCTATTCTACGATTATCAGCACGATTTTGGATCGGGGATATGCCCAGAAAACGAGCAACCAACTGATCCCTACTTATGTTGCATTCGCGGTCAGCCGCCTGCTCGAAATTCATTTTCCGGACTTGGTAGATACTCAATTCACGGCCCGGATGGAAGAAGTGCTGGACGAAATCGCCGAGGGGAAGGCGGAATGGCTGCCCTATCTGCGCGAATTTTATCAGGGCGAAGAGGGGCTGGAATCGCAGGTTAAGGAAAAAGAGCAGACCATCAATCCACGCGATATTTATGCGCTGGATTTGACCGACATGGACGCGAAGGTGCGCGTTGGACCCTATGGAGCGTATATTGAACGCGAGAATGGTGGCGGGGAAGCGGTGCGCGTTTCTATTCCCGAATCCATTGCTCCGGCGGACTTGAATGTGTCGGAAGTGGAGCGGCTTATTCGGCAAAAAGATGAAGGACCCGACATCATCGCACATTTCCCCGGTACAAATGAGCCGATTTATTTGCTACAAGGGCGCTTTGGATACTATGTGCAGTTGGGGCAGAATGGTGAAGATGGAGTCAAACCCAAACGGGCTTCCTTGCCGAAAGGAGTGCAACCACAAAATGTGACCCCGCAAATGGCGATTAACTTGCTGAGTTTGCCTCGCACACTCGGTAATGATCCTGAAACGGGCGAAGAAATTCAGGCGGCAATTGGGCGGTTTGGACCCTATGTGCGGCGGGGCGATACATTTAAGTCGCTCGGTAAAAACGATGATATTTTCACGGTAGACCTAGACCGGGCGCTGGAACTATTGAGCCAGAGCAGTTCCAAAGCCTCTCAGTTATTACGGACGCTAGGTGAGCATCCTGCTGACGGCAAACCAGTGACGGTTAACACAGGGCGCTATGGGCCGTATGTCAAACATGGCACGACCAATGCTAAGTTGACCAAAGGGATGGATGCCGAAACAGTCACAATGGAGCAGGCGTTGGGTTTGTTGGCACAGAAACCACCCAAGAAGGCGACGAGATCAATCGCTAAACGGGCGTCGAGGACATCGGCGAAGTCGTCAGCGGGGAAAAAACCACAAACCGCAGCCAAAAAATCTACCGCTAAGAAAACAGCGACCAAAAAGACGACAACCGCCAAGAAAAAGACCACGAAATAGCTTAACCAATCAGTTGTTTGAAGGGGCGGTTCGCACCTCTGCCAATCGCCCTTTTTATTTGCCTATTTGCCACTGCCCAACAATTGGCGTTTGACGTGCGGGAGCAAAAACGCGCCACCGACGATTGTGCCAGTCAATGGATAGGGCACACCAGCAACAACCCCCATAGCAAAACCTTTGGCAAGGGCTGACCCTATATTCTCGCGCTCAACGAAGTATTGAATCAAAGACACAGCGATGGCGTTAATCACAAAGATGGCAAAGGCTGTTCCGAATAGACCCACGACGGTTGGAGTTGCTACCAAATCGGGGATTGTCCAGAAAAAATCGAGAGCAATGGTGACCATCGCACTTAGGGGATGGATGGGGCCGCTGCCGCGATCTTCTAGGGTATATTCCTCATACTCGTCGAGGTAGTCGTCATCTTCGGGTTGAACAATTTCGCCGCGAATGGGTTGGCGTTTGTCTAGCATGATGTCCTCACGGTCTTATGGTTTAAAAATGACATGGCTTCCGGCGGCGGGTTGGAAAGGATAGAGTGCCGGAGTCAGGCCGGTTTGCGATTGGTAGGGTGGGGTGATGTCGGCGATAAATTTATCCACCACGTCGGATTTTACAAGGGCTACACAACAGCCACCAAAACCACCGCCTGTCATACGTGCGCCAAAACAACCGGGCATTTGGCGGGCCATCTCGGTAATCAGGTCAGCCTCTGTCCACGAGATTTCAAAGTCGTCGCGCATACTGTAGTGGCTTTCGTTCATCAATTTGCCAGTGGTGACGGCATCGCCATTTTGCAGGGCGTCGGCGGCTTGCAGGGTGCGGGCATTTTCGGTGACGATGTGACGGGCGCGGCGATAGCGAATCTCCCCCAACTGTTCTTTATACGCTTCGACCTGTTCAATGGTTGCGTCACGCAGATGGGAGACCCCGATCATCTGGGCGGCTTCTTCACATTGACGGCGGCGATCCACATAGGCCGAACCAACCAATTGACGGCGCTTGGCGGTGTCTATCACGATCACGCGGACGCCATCCGGTAGATGAATAGGGTGGGTTTCCAGCGAGCGGCAGTCAATCAAGATGGCGTGACCTTCGGAACTGGCGGCAGAGGTCATTTGATCCATCACCCCAGAGGGCATCCCCATAAACTTATGTTCAACTTCAACCCCCAGCAGAGCTTTATTGGCTTGGGTCATCTGCTGATTGGAGAGAGCAAGGCCAAGCTCAATCATGCCAATTTCGATGGCGGCAGAAGAAGACAGGCCCGCCCCGATAGGTACATTACCCGCAATGGCAATATCGGCAGTTGGGAGCGTGATGCCGCGCTGACCCAAAAGATACCAGACACCCCGCACATGGCTTGTCCAGTGGGGGAGTGAGGAATCTTGTAATTGGTCACGGGTAAAGCTAATCGTGCCGGAATAATCCACTGAATGGACACGGAATTGATTATCGGTACGTGGGCGGGCGGCCACCCACACACCGCGTCCGATTGCCATTGGCAACACAAAACCATCGTTATAATCAGTGTGCTCGCCTATCAAATTGACACGCCCCGGGGCATAGGTCAAATAGGTGGGGGTGGATTGGAAAGCAGATTCAAACGCTGTGGTTACAACGTCACGCATGGGGTCTCCTCAATTGGTGGAAATGCACTGTATAATACGGGCTGTCCATAAGATTCAAGACAAGTGCATAAATTCAAATGTCTAAAACAATCGTCATCAAACTTGGTACCAGTACCTTGACGGAAGGTACGGCACGTCTTTCCCGTCCTAAGCTACTCGATATTATCCGTCAGGTTGCCGCGTTGGTCAAAGAGGGCATTCGGGTGGTGGTTGTCACCTCCGGGGCAATGGCGGCGGGCCGGGAAGTGCTGGATAATCCGTCTTTGCCCAATTACCTGCCTGCCAAACAAATGTTATGTTCAGTTGGGCAGGGTTATCTGATGCAGGTCTACAGCATGTTGTTTGGGCACTACGACACCCACATTGGGCAGATTTTGCTGACCCATGCTGATCTATCGCACCGAACGCGCTATCTGAATGCCCGTGACACGCTCAGTACCCTCATGGACTATGGGATTGTGCCGATTGTCAACGAGAATGATACCCTTGCCGTCGAAGAAATTAAAGTAGGGGATAATGACAATTTGGCGGCCCATATCGCGGCTTTGCTAGATGCTGATCTGCTCATCTTAGTCACCGACCAGCAGGGCTTGTATGACCGCGACCCACGCCTTGACCCGGAAGCCCAATTGATCTCTCGCGTTGAGGTTATTGATGACAGCATCTATGCACTGGCCGGGGGGAGCACCTCGGGCTTGGGCACAGGTGGCATGATGACGAAAATTCAGGCGGCGCAATTGGCTACGCGGAGTGGTACACGCACGGTAATTGTCAGCGGGAAAGAACCGAATGTGCTGCTACGCATTATGGCAGGGGAGATACTCGGTACGACCTTTGAGCCACTGGTGACACATTTGGAGAGCCGCAAACGCTGGTTATTGGCGGAGCGACCTCGCGGTACGATTCAAATTGATGCCGGGGCGATGAAAGTCTTGAAAAATCGCGGCGCGAGTTTGTTGCCTGTTGGGATACGTGCCGTCAAACGCAAATTTGAACGCGGCGCAGTGGTTCTGGTCGTGGATGAAGAGGAACGACCCTTTGCACATGGCCTGACCAATTATAGCAGTGCCGAATTGGAAAAAATCAGGGGGCATAAGTCGCCAGAGATTGCGGATATTTTGGGCTATACCTATGGCGAAGAAGCGATCCATCGAGGAAATCTGGTATTGGTCAGCACAAAGGAGAAAACACCATGACCGTTGATATGCAGACCATCGGAAAACGGGCCAAAATTGCCGCACGCCAGCTACAACAATTTGATTCTGTCGCCAAAAATCAGGTCTTATTGGCAATCGCTGATGAACTGAATCATCAGCGGGAGGCGATTTTAACGGCGAATACACTGGATTTGGAAGAGGGCCAGAAAAATGGATTGACAGCGGCCCTACTGGATCGCCTTAGCCTGCAAAAACGATTGGATGGGGTGATTCAGGGTGTATGCGATGTGATCAATCTACCTGACCCGGTGGGGGTGGAATTTGACCAAAAGACGCTGCCGAATGGATTGCAGCTGCGAAAGCGCCGTGTGCCGATTGGGGTATTGGGAGTAATTTACGAGGCACGGCCCAATGTCACGGTGGATGTGGTTGCGCTGACCCTCAAAACGAGCAATGCCGTTATTCTGCGGGGTGGATCGGAGACCCTACGGAGCAACATCGCGCTGGTCAATGCGGTGCGCGTGGCCCTTGAAAAATACGGTTTTCCAATGGACGCCGTGCAGCTTATTGAAGATACGGATCGAAAATATGTTTATGAACTGCTCCGCCTCAGTGATTACGTGGATATGATTATTCCGCGTGGGGGCAATTCGCTGCATACGTTTTGCCGCGAAAACAGCACCATTCCCGTGATTACAGGTGGCATTGGCATCTGCCACCTGTATGTGGATGAGACGGCGGATTTAGAAGCGGCATTGGAGATTGTGCATAACGCAAAAACGCAGCGACCTTCGGTATGTAATGCGCTGGATACCTTGCTGGTTCAAGATACAGTTGCCGCCCAATTTGTACCGATGGTTGTGAATCGGTTGACCGAAGACAAGGTACGGTTTAAGGTGGATGAGCAGGCGGCGCAATATACCAATGGCGCGTCGAATGTCGAATTAGCCGGGGCAGGAGACTGGGATATTGAGTGGCTGGATTTGATCCTAGGAATCCGTGTCGTACCGAATTTAGATGCGGCGATTGAGCATATTCAGACACATGGTACAGCGCATTCGGATGGCATTTTGACGCAAGACCCCGAATCAATGGAGCGATTTTTGAATGAGGTAGATTCGGCGGCGGTCTATGTGAATGCCTCGACACGCTTCACCGATGGAGGGCAGCTTGGATTAGGGGCAGAAATTGCCATTAGTACCCAAAAATTACATGCACGTGGGCCAATGGGGTTGGAAGAGTTGACTACCTATAAATGGCTGATTGTGGGGCAGGGACACGTGAGGCCATAAGTGGACTGATATGACAAAACGTGAGAAGCGGTTGCAAAAGGCCCGACAAAATCCCAAAAATGTCACTCAAGAAGAGCTTGATATAATATTATAAGACTTTGGCTTTGAACCTCGTGCAGGAAAAGGGTCACATACTGTCTATCAGCATTCTCAATTGGATAATCCCATTGTGATTGCAGTTCATGGGACACACGTTCCGGCCTATATCGTCAAACAGGTGTTAGCGGCCATTGACCGGATCATTTTAGAGGTAGCACAAGACGAAGATGAAAACGATTGAATACTATCTAGGTTTGCCCTATCAACTCATTGTTACCCCGGATGACGAAGGGTATGGGGTAGCTGTTTCCGAACTACCGGGGTGTTTTACCCACGCCGTAAAATGGGAAGAAATCCCTGAAATGGTGCGCGAAGCGATGGGGCTATGGATCCAAGTGATGATGCAAGAGGGTAAAACTATTCCTGAGCCAGCACCTGATAGAATTGAACATCCTATCTGAACTTGACTGAATCGAAAGTGCTTCTAAGGGGGATATATCATGACAGAGCAGGCTCCGAATGAAGGCGCAAATGCGAATTCGCCTGAAAAAATTGGGCAATTTGTGACACGCGAGTGGATTGATAACAAACGTATCGTCCATTTTCGGTTATATAGCATTACACGCGATGCGATTGACGAATGGATTAACTCATCCCGCGAAACATTTCTGCAATGGCCCGCGCATGAACCTATCCTTATTGTTCATGATTTTACCGAGTCTGGTGCGCTCAGTTTGACGCCGTACATTCGCAAACGGGCCACCGAACTTGCCAATGTTCGACCAGAACTTATGGGGCGAGCCGCGATTGTTTTTCCACGCACCATCGGGGCACAGGCCGCCAAAATTTTTGTCCTCATCAGCCTGCAAAAACATCGGGTACGGCGGGTGTTTTTTACGGTGGATGAGGCTTTGGGGTGGCTGCGTAACTCCGATGCTGAATAGATTGATGGCTGCGGCTAGTCATGTTTGCTGAAATAGCCGAACGCAATCAAGGCAACCGAAACAAGGGCAATCGCAATTCCAAAAAATAAAGTGTCTTCGGCGTGTTTCCATTCAATCAGTTTTTTCAGGAATGTGATTGCCATAACCAGAATGAGAATACTGCTGAGTTTGGTTTTGAGGCCATGAAAGTCGTGGATGACTAACCATGCGGGTAAGTCCAAATCTTCGATAAATAGCTCATAAATGGCGACGGCGAAAATCAATAGGGCAGTAGCAATCAGAAATTTATCAATGATTTGGATGAGCGCGACAGTGATCTTCGACGAGTCGTCATTGTCTGTCACCAGCATTATCATCGCGTCGCCCGTCCGATAGGCCCCCCAAATAAATGCCCCTACGGATGCGATCAATAACGAAAAAACGCCAATCAGGGTTAGGTATTTACTGCTTTCTAGTAGCTTCTTCATGGGAAATCCTCGGCATGAAATGTCGAAATCAAAAAACTGTATACATAATAGTTGACTTTGGCGGGTTCAGGAAAAATTAATAGGAGATTATTGAGTCTGTCAGGCGATTTATGATACAGTTGACCTAACCTCGCAAACAATTTATGTAGGGTAGAACATCATGCCATCCCCTGAACTCGAGCAGTTGAAACGAAGCACCCAAACCGAGTATGTCGCTCCCAAAGTAGCCCGTCGATGGCTAGACGGAGGGGCCATAGTCTGGTTTTCGATAGAGGCAGTAGATCGAGCGGTCATTGACGCATGGGGTCGAGCCGCAGAAGAAGCAATTATGAATTGGCCTGCTGACCGACCATTCTTAACCGTGCAGGATTTTTCAAACTGCGAAGGCCTAGCATTAACACCGTACATCCGCAAAAAAGGCGAATATCTTGCCTCGCTGCGTCCTGACCTGCCGGGTCGAAATGCGGTCATTTTGCGACGCTCAGTGGTGGCACAGGCGGTGAAGATGTTTTTGATGGCAATGAAAGATAAGCGACGCGAACGTCGGCTGTTTTTTACCCCCCAAGACGGCATCGAGTGGCTTAAACAATATGGCCGTCAGGGTTGAGATTCAATTGGCAGCGCATAAATCCCCAAGTGGTTGGCTACAGGGCGTTCGAGGCCGGGGATGCGGGCATGGATGGGAGAATTAAGCACCTCTGGTTTGCCATCTGGCCCTTCGACCACCAGCGTCACCGAGCCACCACCGTCCATGTTGATGGCACTGTAGGCCCCATATTCCAGCAGCAAATCGGCCAGTTCGTCCATTGTAACCCCCTCGCTATAATTGGGTTGGCGACCATCTACCAGCAGTAAAATCATTTTGCGACGCGATTTGTCCAAACCGATGGCGGTACGCGGATTGGGTTGAAGGTGATAGCCACGACTCAGCCAGCGTGTGTTTTTGACCCCATTCCACAGCACCAAAATATCGCCTGAGATGGCATTGTAAATCTGATCTTCTGGTGGCATTCCATTAAAAAAGGCGCGATTATCCTCCGAGATAAACAATTTAATGTGGGGTGTCCAGATTTTGGGTTCGGCATAGATGACCCCTTCCGAGGCGGCAAATCCGGTTACATTGACCGGATCACCAACATGGGGATAGTAGTTCCAGATGTCGGGGAAATTTGACCACCAAGGGTCATAAAAATCACCGTTGATGGCAAGCTGCAAATCGAACTCGTCCAAAAAAGCAGAAGTGGTGCGGGCTTCGGGAATATCGTATTCGCCATCAGGATCGCCGGGCGTGACCAAAAAACGAATACCGGGAGCATCAAGGTCAATGGTGATAACATGAATCACTAGGGGACGCGGTTCGGAACGTACATCGCGGCTGTATTGGATGCCTTGAAATAACATCTCATGTTTTTCATGTGGGGCAGGGCGATGATAGTACCAATACCAGATGCCACTGGTTAGGAATAATAACAGGGTGACTAGGCTCAATATTCCAGCGAAGAAACCACTGATGGAGCGCTTTAGACAGCCAGCAGGACGGGTAACAGAGAAAATCCGTTTCCACCACAGGATGACAAGCCAAAATAGGAATACACCGACAAGGGCGGGAATTAATTGAAGCATGGAGTGAGACTATAGCCTTACCCCAATGCCGTGTCAACCAAAAACATCTACTGCAATTCAGCCGTAGTGCAATCGTCGCAATGCAGGGACTCAACGGGTTTGCCACTGGCAAGGTCAGCCACCCAATCACGGAAACGGATTCCATTGATGGCGTAGTCATAAAAGGCATCACGGGGCGTGACACAATGGAGTGTGCCACCGGGCGTGAAGGCGCGATAGTTGGGGGCATTCGCTTCAATTTCGGCAAGATGAGTATCCAGTAGGGCACTCCAATCCTCAGCGTCGCCACCACCATTGGGGTAGGTATAGAAGACTTGGACACGATCACGGATGCTGTTGAACTGGGCAAAGGTATACATGGGGTAGTGGTTGGCAACCGCGATGTAGTGTTTTGCCATCGTCCATTCGTTTGGTTGCATGTCGGCGAGGGCGGGTATCCACGAGGGGAAATGATCGTGACTATGCCAATCAGTCTGTAAATCAACCGCGCCAGTGAATAACAAGGACAGCGAGTCTCCCAATTGATATACAGGAGTGTTTGGGTAGTGTTCGATGATATAGGGTGTGTGATAAATTGACCCCGCGCTGCCTGCACTGCATCCAGTCACGAAGACCGAATCCGGCGCGGCAATGTTGGTATATGCCCAATCAAGGGCGGCGGCGGCATTGACATAACCTTTGAAGTGAATGGTAACATCCCCTTCTTCGGCATCCTCATAGGTGTGGATGTTGTCGCCCCAATGGATGTCCCCGGTACACACCGGAATGTAGACAACCGTGTAGCCCGCAAAAGGGTTTTCAGGATGATCGAAATCCAACATACCCTGTGACCATTTGGGGTCGTCTTGGTCAGTGATGGCGCTGTCATAAAAGCCATTAAATTCCTCGCCCGTATCACGGCAGGTATCGGCATCCCAACAGCCGCCGCCCCCTTGAAAATAGACCAACAGATCATTGGATAAGCCGGGACGCACCCAGTAGGCATACGGAGTATCGTGCGCACAGGCCGTTTCCCCACCGGGTTCGATTTTATTCCAACCCGATGTGAGTGATATGAGACTGGCATCCCCACAGACCCCATTCACGCGCATTTGACCATCCGGGCATCCTTGGGCGGTGGTGGTGGAGGTGGATGGGAGGACTAATAGACAAAACCCCATGACAATTACAATCACAAGTAGCCAATGGCGATCCATCATCACACATCCTTTTCTTAGACACCGACCTACAGTAATTACACCTAAAAATCTATGAAGGTTGCAACCGAACACTTGCTCTTTTGGTCTTGTGGGTGTATCTTGAAATAAGATGTGTATACGGGTGTATACGGCGAGGCTAAAGGATTTTATGAACCAAAAAGCGGTTGTGGTATTGGATGCTGGAAATAGTATCATTAAGGCCAAAATGGAGGGGATCGAGTTAGCCTATCCCCATGCCCTGCGCAAGTTGACAGAAGCCGAGTACAAGCAAGTATTGGATCGGGCGGGCACGAATGGCCCACCTTTGGATTATGTACGGGTCAATGGGGAGCCGTATGTCGTTGGTGAAAGTGCTGAACGACATGGTACCTTGACGCGGCGTTCCGGTGCGGCTCGCTATACACGGGATTATTACGGGATATTTGTTGCCGCAACTATGGCTCGCATGACCGAATGGGGAACACACATCGCACTTTTTGGCAGTCACCCCCCCGGCGACGTGATTTATCGGGACAAATTGATGGAAGCAGCGGCAGGCAATTGGAAGGTCGAGATTGCAGGCAAAGAACGCAATTTCCGCATTACCTATGTCAATACGTTTGAGGAACCCGTTGGCGGTTTGATGAATTTGCTACTGGCAGATGATGGCAAACATTATCAGCGGACGGATTTGAATGGGCGGACACTGGTGATTGATGTTGGAGGCCATACAACCGACTGGTTGGCAGTTAACCCCGGTGGTGAAGTAGACTATAGCCTAAGTGAAAGTACACCCATTGGAATTTTGGAAGTGGTGCGCGATTTTGAACGCAGTTTTCGGGCCAAAAATCGAGATGCCACGCGCGGGCTGGCTACTTTGCCACCAGATCGAGTTCGCAAAGCCATTGCGACGGGTATCTTTCATGGGGGTGGGCGGGATTATCCCTGTGAAGACGAAGTACGTGAAGCAACCAGCGCACTATTGAACCGAATTGCCGATACATATCAAAATGTTGCGGGCGGGCCGCTTCCGTGGGATAGTATAGTGTTAACGGGTGGGGGAAGTGCGATGCTGTATAGTCGCCTTGTACCCCTGTTAGAACATAGTTCGATTATTCTTGCGGATACCGCAGGGTCAATCCATCTCGCTAATGTACGCGGCGGATTGAAACTCTGGCGACTGTATGAGTCTATGGGATTAGTATGAGCAGAGTAGTGTCATTTCGGCTGGATGAAGATATTGTGGAAGAGGGTCAGGCGCTGGAAATTTTAGAAGCGTGGCAGGCCAAAGGATATAGCATCCGGCAGATTATGACATGGGCGCTGATGGCCTTAGAAGGTGCCGAGCCACAGAATAATAGTGCTCCTGATGGCGAGACGGGCGCAACGATTGCGGAACTAAAGTCGGTATTGGGGCAGGCACAGGAATTTTTGGAGGCCTTGCGAGATATGAAGGCCATGCCAGATGAAGTGAAACTTCCCAGCCAGCAGAAGCCCATTTTGAGTGATACATTTATGGCATCGGTCAAAAAAGCGGTTCGGCCCGGACTGAAATTGGATGAATGAAGTGAAGAAAGGGGCGATTGGAACACCCAATTGCCCCTATAGCGATTTCCAAGTAATTGCCCATTAGAACACGGGGCTAAAGCCGCCGTGCTGAATCTAGCTTGAAATGCAGGGTACTCAACATGAGAACCGCTGCAAAAAAACTAGGCGGCGACTGCAACCCCTTCTGGATTGGACTCCACCGCCGAAACGGGTTTGTATTGCCCCGCCCGATGATAGAGATATAAGACAGGTGAGAGAATCAGCGCACTGATGCTCAACGCGGCGCGGATGGAAACATAGGAACCCACCGCACCGACGGCTGGCCCACCCGTGATTTGACCGAGGGCGTTTAGCTGGCTGTCCATTGAAAGTACGGTTGCCCGCACCTCTGAGTCAATATGCTGATTGAGCCATGTTTGATACAACGGCCCCGGTAAGCTACGCATTAATCGGGCGATCAACAACGCACTCACCGCGACGACGAAACTCCCGGCCCACGCATAACTGAAAATCGCCACAATCATCATGGCATCGGCAGATAACAAAATCCGACTGACCAACCGTTGATTGTTGGTGTTGACCCGGCGGCGCATCATTTCTGTGACGGCAGCCGCTAGAATCATGCCGACGACATTGATGATGCCGAACCAGACAACGGGTTTTAGATCGCCTAACAATGGCAGGCTGACATCGGGAAAGTTGAAATTTCGCAGCAGGTGGGCATCACGCAGACGGTCAAAGCCTTCGCTATAGAGGCCGCCGATAAACGAAATTCCCAAGAACGTCATCAGGGCAGGGCGCATCCGCACCAACTTAGCCCCATTTTTGAAGGTGTGGATCATGGTTTGCCATGAATTGCGGTCTTCACGTGGGGTAGGCTTGAAGTTGTGTTCGGGCATAAACAGCATTAGAAAGCCACCGAGGGCGATCAAGAGACCGCTACCCAAAATGATCGGCAGATTGATACGGATGCTGCCGAATGCGACCCCCGCCAGCAAGCCTATCAAACCCGTCAATTGACCGACTTGGGCGGCTCGCATAAAGGCAGGGCCGGATTCAGCCTCACCAACCTCATCCACCATCCATGCGTTTAATGCACCACTCATGAACGTTGCACCGAGACCCCACCCCACTTGAGCCAACAGGATAGTCCCAAAATAGGGAAACAGGCCCTCGACCATAAAACCCAGACCCGTCAAAATGATACCAATAATGACCGATAGACGGCGGCTGTAGACATCGGCCACGATGCCTGTCGGAACTTCAAACAGAAACACGATGCTTTCTAGCAATGTCCCCACCAAAACCAGTTGCAGGGGAGATAGTTTGACCACGCTGACTTGATAGATCATGCTGGTCATAAAAATCATGGCGAAGGCAAAGGAGGTTACGCCTTCAAGAGTCAAATAGACTCGATATGGATTCAAACGTTTGGTACTCAAGGATTAATCAACCCTCTCGCGTTGGAGATAGTTATCAGAATTATGCAAAATAATAGCGAGATGGTGTTTGCGGAGTAGCTAATAACTACCGTTCCATGAGCAATGGAACGCGGAGGATAGCTCGCACAGCCGTTCAGCCCGAAAAACGAACGGATGCGTATAACCTGAGAGATAGGCGAGGTTGCCTAGTAATTCAGCTAGAAGGGAACGGCTCGACTTCTAAATCAGGCACACTCCAACACCCCGACAAAGGTGATTGGTGCGATTAGTGTGGCTGCAATTCTCATAATGTTTTGACCTCGATGATTATATGATATGCTGCAATACAAAGTATCATAGATTGGAATTGGTGTCTAGTCACCCAAAAGGCTGATTTTAATGGTGATAACGGGTATTGATTCAGGATTGTGGATCGCGTTTGCACTGATGTTGATGTCCCTCGCATTTGTGGTAATTCCGTTTGTACCTGCCCCGCTCGTGATGTGGGTTGTCGCAATCGGATATGCCCTGATTGAAGGCTTTGATCGTCTCACGATTTGGGCAGCGATTTTGTTGACCGTGTTAATGATTGTCGGGGTGACGATTGATTTTTGGCTGCGGCCTTTGGGTATGGGCGAACACGGCGGCTGCTTGACAGCGATAGGCAGTTTGGTCGGCGGCATCTTGGGAACATTTTTGATTCCGATACCTATTCTCGGTTCCATTATTGGGGCAGTATTAGGGGCGTTCTTTATACAGTTGTTGAGGCGGCGTGAATTGCAGGATGCGGTTGGGGCAGGTGGCGCCACCCTTAAGATGATTATTATTGGCAAGATGATTGAATTCGTGGTCTGCCTAGCAATGTTTGCTGTCTTTTTAGCTAGTGTATATTTCACCCGATAGGGTGTAGTTGCATGATACAAAACTGGTCTATACTGAAATAGAAAAACGTTTAGGAGGAAGGGAAGCGATGATGGTTGCGGGAGTGGTTCATAGCAAGCTACGCGAAATATCCCTGTTTCAAGACCTGCCAGAAGCGGCACTGCTAGAATTAGCAAAACATGCCCGATTGATGGAAGTTCCGGCGGGCGAGGTGTTATTTGACCAAGACGATCCCGGTGATGCGTTTTATCTGATTGATGAAGGGCAGGCCCATATCATGCGTAAGTATGATAATGGCGAAGAAGTGTGCCTAAAAACACTTGGCCCATTTGATGTGGTAGGTGAGCTTTCGATGGTGGTAGGTCAGCCGCGCACCGGATCGGTGGTCACCGCTTCTGACTGCACGCTGATTGCCCTTGACCGCGAGCCATTTATGGAGGTGATTGACCGAGTGCCCGGTGCAGCAGTGAGTGTAATGCAACAACTAGGGTTGCGGCTGTATCACATGAATTTGCAGGTCCGTGAACATGCAATTGGGAATGCGGCGGCACGAGTCGCCAGCATAATGTTGTTATTGGCGGGCGACAAAGCAGGTGAGGTACCGGGTGTGCAGCGGATTAACCGTATGGCGCGGGCAGCAGGTATGGATGGTGATGCGCTTGACCGGATGCTGCGTGAATGGGTGCGGCAGGGAATCATTGATTATGATGGGCGACTGTTGGTAGTAAGGAATCTAGATGCGTTGCGCGAGATTGCGGGCTAAAGGGCACTAAATGAAAAAAGGGCGATTTTTTGAGGATCGCCCATATCTCTAACTTAGGCGAGTGCGAGGATGCGGGCTGGGCCACCCGAACCCTCTTCCCAACGCGGAACTCCGACAATAACCGTCGCCTGACGTTCTTTAATTGCGGCAAGGTTGGCGACACCTTCTATGCCGAATTTGCCAGCGCCCAAGACCGTGACATGCACATCAAAGGTCGTGGATGCACCAATATCGAGGCTAAGGGTATCTACGCCGATGCCGTGAATATCACGTTGTTCTACAAGGAAACTGGCGGCCTCTGGGCTGAAACCGGGGTAGTGTTGGACACCATCGGCATCCGCATTCCGGAAGGCTTCGGGTTCATTCCATTTGGCGTCCCAGCCGGAATAGAGGAACACCACTGCGCCAGCCGGGATTTCACCATTGGCACTTTCCCATGCCTCAATGTCGGCAACATCGAGTGTGGCGTCGGCGACTTCGGCGGCTTTGGCGGAGATGTCTATTACAACGGCGGGGCTAACCAGATTGACTGCATCATAGTTGTCTACGGTTGTGCCATCGGCGACAAAATGGGCGGGAATGTCCACATGCGTTCCAGCGTGTTCACCAAAGTTCCATTTTTGAATGTAGAAACCATCTTGTTCGACGGTGACAAATGTTTCGCGTGTGGGGCCTTCGCCAAGCAGATAGGTGGGGACGTTGACCGAAAACACATGGCTGAGGTCAATGACTTCGGTGGCTTCTTGGGCACGGGCGATTGCCATTCGATTTAATTTATTGGGGCCTAACATGGAAGCAACCGCCACTCCACCTGCGGTCAGGCCACCCATGCGTAGAAAGTTGCGGCGGCTGACTTGTGGAACTCCTTCACGGGCAATACGTTCACGAACGGTCTGTGCGACATTTGGTGAGCACATAAGAATATATCCTCCAGAAAAGCACTAATTTAATTGGGTCGGCTGAATTTAAAAAGTATGGCCCGAAAGTGGGTTATCCGCAAATTTCTTGTTCGGATAACCCACAGGATCGGGGCATAATCGCATGATTTGAGAGGATGCCTATTGGAGTCGCCAGATACTGAAATCGCTGTAGTCGGTGGTTTCGCCAGCGACCTCATTCACCAACCCAACCGTGAGGGCAAAACCACCGCTGGCAGTCAGGGCACTGAGATCGAGGGATGCCACCCATTGATTGTTGATGAATAGATGGCCGAGATGGTCTATCGCTAGGATCGTGATTTGATTTTGCTCACCATCGCCTGTGTTTAGCTGGTCAATGCTGCCCTCGGCAAGCGTAGTGTATTGATTGTTCTTCAGCAAGAAGAGTATCCAGTGATGGTTTGAATCTACCCCGAAAATATAGGTTTCGGAAGGGCTGTTGCGGAACAGGAAACCATAATCCCACGCATTTGCACTGGCATCATAAGGATTGGTGAAGGTCGTCGTTATCACAAAATCCTTTGCCGAGCCACGTGCAAAGGTGGTTTCAAGATTGCCATCGGCTTCATGGTTGAGGCTGCCCGCCACCGGGCCATAAATCTGTTCGAGCGACCAGATAGTGAAGTTGGTGTAGTCGAAACGCCGCTCGACATCATATTCCGTGCCCAAACCAGACGCGACAGACACATCCCCCGTCTCAGGCAGCTGAGTCAAATCTACAGCGGTGACGAATTCATCGTTCAAATAGAGCAAGCCTGAATTACCCACCGCGATGAGTCGGAGCCGATTTGACCCGCCCTCGCTGCTGTCGAAATGGGTTAGATTACCACTCGCTAACGAGGTTGTGCCGCTGTCAAGTGTCAGTACAACGCTCCACTCAAGATTCGAATTGACCGCGACAGTATAAAACTCGGTGCCTTGATCGTGAATCAGGAAACCGAAATCCCATGCTTGACTGGTGGGCGAGGGATTGGCGAATACGACTTCGACGACAAAATCCTTCAAATTGACATGGGCAGGTACATAATCAATCAGTTCGTTATCCAATGCCGCCAAAATGCCAGAAGATGGCCCAAACACGGGAGCCGCTTGAATCGGCCAGTTAGAGGCATCACCCACCGACGCGGGGGTGGCGGTTGGAATGGTGGGCGCGAGCGACGGCGTAAGGGTTGGTGTTGGGGTCGCGGCTTGGTTGCTGACAACAGGCAAGCTGGCGCAGTCACCAGTGGAGGTGACAATATCCTCACGAATCCAGACATTGCCCGCTACTTGTAACCAATTAAATCCATCCTCGCCCGACGTGATGCCGGTAGCAAGTAATTGATCGCCCAATGCAATGTTCGCGGCGACTTCAGATTCCGTGCTTGGCCCCTCACGCAGACGGGTTTGCGATTGGGCAGGTGTAAGGATGCAAGCATTTTCTTGGATTGACCAAACAGCGAAATCTCGATAGCGCATGATTTCGCCTTCCGATAGATCGCCTTGCACTAGACTCGTGCCAAATGAGACGCTCCCGCTGTCGGTACGACTTGAGACATTGAGGGTCACAACCAAATTGCCGTTAATGAACAAAATGCCCGTTCCATCCACAACCACTAACATGAGGTGGTTGGTGTCGCCGTCTTCCAAATTGAGGCCATAAATCTTGCCGGATTCAATATCGGTGATATTTTCGCCGGTCTGCCAGTTGCTGAGGCTGTAATTTAGGTTGGAATCTATAATCAGGCGCAACTGCTCATCGGTGGCGGTTTCACGGAATAAGAAGCCCGCGTCCCATACCGCCTCGGATGTGGGGTAGGGATTCACAAATGTCACCTCGGCAATGAAGTCGCGGGTATCTGTGCCGGAGATGACACTGCGGATGAAACCGTCATCCCGATAAGTAAAATTACCGCTTTGTGGCCCAAAGACCAACGTGCCGGGAACATTCTGCACCAATTGAGGATTATAGTTCGCCACAATGGTTGCTGTAGGCTGCGTTTGCATTGCCAAAATGGTGGCGCGGGTATCTACGGTGGGCGCAGGGGTATTTGAGGGGCGCGGGGTGGCCGTTGGGGTGGATGATGAAGTGGCTGTTGCCGTTGGCGTGTTGGTGGCTACAGGTGTGTCGGAGGGCGTTGGCGTTTGCGATGGGGTATAGGTCAGACTGGCCGTATGGGTCGCGGAAGGTGTGAAAGTCTGGGTTGGCGTCAATGTGTCGGTTGCGGTGGGTGTCCGTGATGGTGTGTGGGTTGATGTTGATGTATCGGTAGGTGTTCTACTGGGTGTCAATGTGTCGGTAGAAGTGGATGTCGGCGTTTTTGTCCACAAGGTTGCTGTCGCGGTTTGGGCGCGGGCAATCACACCAGCAGCGACGGTTTCTTGAAAGGCCGTTTGCGAAGCCTCGATTACCAGCTTGGTGCTTTGGGCGTCGAAAGTGGCTTGAGCGGCTGCTTCAGAATCAAATGAAGTTGCGGTTGGTGACGGAGTATCGGCTGCTTCGTCGGTTGGAGTATCTATTTGAGCAATCGAAGTTGGCTCAGGAGTAGTTTTATTGTCATCATCTGGGTTGCTGGCGAGCACAAAAATCACTCCGCCCAAGAGTAGCGCCACAACGCCCGCGATGAGCCATGTGATAGGGTTTTTATGGATAGGGCGAGAGGTCTGTAAAATGGTGGTGGCCTTTTCGCCTGTGTGTTCTTTGGGCACTGTGCGGGCCGCAACTTTGGTACGCACTTGGAGGGGCGTGGTGAAGAAAGTCGTTTTTACATCGGCGAAACCAGAGCACCCATCGGCAAACGCTTCCGCAAAGGCTGTACAATTGGGAAAACGGTCTTCGGGTTGCTTGGCTAATGCCTGCCCAAGCACAGCGGTCAAACTCTCAGGGATGCCGCTACGTTCCAAGTGGGGCGGGGCAGGGGTTTCGTTCAGATGCTTGTGCATCAATGCGTAGGGTGTGGTAGCTTCGAAGGGTAGCTTGCCAACCAATAATTGATAGGTAATAACAGCTAATGAATATTGATCGGATGCCGGGGTGACTTTTTCGCCACGCCACTGTTCGGGGGGCATAAACGAAGGTGTTCCCATGGTCATATTGGTGCCCGTTAAACCCGCACCAGTGCCTTCGATCAATTTTGCGATACCAAAGTCTACCAAAAATGCCACACCCTGATCATCGAACATAATATTACTGGGCTTGACATCACGGTGGATTACCCCTCTGGCATGGGCATAATCAAGGGCACTGGCGATTTGTTTGATGAGTTCGGCGACTTCACGTGGGGCCGGGAGGGGTTTTTCATTGATTAGGGTGTCATTGAGTCGGTCAGCTAATGTGCCGCCCGTCAATAAACGCATCACGACGTAACTTGTGCCGCGCTGGAGACCGTAATCATAAACGGGCACAATATGCTGATGTTCAAGGGAAGCGGCGGTTTGGGCTTCGCGGTTAAAGCGCTCCAAATAGAGGGTTTGCCCAGCGAGCGTTGCTGGTAGAACCTTAACGGCAACCCAGCGTTTGAGATTTTTTTGATGGGCGCGATAAACCGCCCCCATGCCGCCCGCGCCAAGCAGTTCTCGTAGCTCGTACTGACCTAGCGTCTGTCCGGCGAGATTATCGACACTCATCGGCTCTCCATTGAGATGTTTTCGATAAAAACCAGACCTTAACATTACCAGTTTCGAAAATGGACGGCAAGTTTGAATTCTTGTCCGGCACACTGGTTTGAGAAATGTTAAGGGAATTACTGTAACGGTTTGGCATGATAGGTGTCTCTAAGGGATGCACGACGAGTGACTACATCCTTTTGGAGAATTTATGAATGATACAGGTGCGGAGAAAACCATTGTTTCCATCCAATCCAGAAATGGAAAACTTGGAAAACACTGCAACTGAGGCACGTCAGATGCGGGCCGCAATGCACGACTTGGCGCAATTTGCCCCCATTTATGAGCAATATTTCGGGCGCATCTATCGTTATTGTGTGCGTCGGGTGGGGGCGGTTGAAGAGGCCGAAGATTTGACGAGTGTGATTTTTACACGGGCACTGGTTTCAATCACAGGTTATCGTGGTGGTTCGGTGGCGGCTTGGTTATTTCAAATCGCCCACAATGCGGTGGTCAATCACCTGAGAAGTCGTCGAACTCATCTCTCGATTGATGATGCCGAGCTTGACCTTGTTGCAGATCACTCAGCCCCGCTAGACAACATGATGCGGGATGAAACCCAACAAGCCTTACGAGATTTGGTGGCAACCCTGCCGGATGAGCAACAGAATTTGTTGGCACTCAAGATGGTAGCCGGGCTAAGTGCCGCCGAAATCGGTCAAGTGATTGGCAAAAACGCGGGAGCGGTGAGGGTGGAATTGCATCGTATTATCAGCAAATTACGCGCCCGATATGATGAGTTGGAATTGGATTAAAGGCGATGAACGAATATAAATCACAAGCCGAACTGCTCGATCTCTATCTGCAAGCCTTGACCCGTGACCCACAAACACCTGTGCCCCCCGGCCTTGACGAAAAAATGGCGACCTTTGCCCGTCAGTTGATGGACGCGGATGGGATAGAAGTCCCAGTGCTTGCGGCTCAACAGCGCGTGTGGGAAAAAATGATGGACGCGGCCCAAAAATCTTCTCCCTCAGTTTCTTCAAATGGTCGTACTCACTCGTCACTTCGACAACTGAATATGGAGGAAATGATGAATAGTACACTTGCCCCTCGTTTGGAAGGGTATACAACCGGACGGCGTTTGAATTTTTCGCTAGTGGTAGCGGCACTTGTGGTTATGGTCTTTGCAGTGACAATGGTTGCGATAGTGATGTCGCCCCGCGGGGATAAGACAATTGGGGCAGTGGGTTTGCAGGTATCTGATACACCGATACCGCAACAACTCACCGCTACTGCATTCATTGGGAATGCAACAGCGACGGCGCAAGCATTGGTAGATGATCTTTCGACCCCTACGCCATTTCCAACTTCTGCTCCTGCATTTTCGCTGCCACCCTATCAGCCTGCCTTAATTCCGTTGGAAATTGACATGAGCGTAGATGGGGCGGTCAGTGCCGACGAACCCACCTATTACTATATGATTCAGGGACAGGCGGGCGATGTATTGAGTGTGACGGTCAATGCCTCGGATATGGTGAGTCTGGGTTATTCACTGCAATATGCGCCACAGGTGGGCGGTGGCAATTCCAGTGGTGGTGGCGGTGGTGGTGGCGGCGGTGGCCCAACGGGTCAACCTATCACCCAAGTCTTGACTATCCCTATCGCTGAAAACGCCGTGATTATTTTCAGTGTCGAAAATAATGCTGGAGGGCGTCCAATCACCTATACGATTGACTTGGGGCAGGTCGAAGTTCCAATGTTGTATTATGGTGAAATTGTGTCCGGCACCTATACCCCTGAAACCAATCCCGCTTTCCCGTATACCTACTATGATTTTGTGGGTCGGCGCGGCGACATTGTGGATATATTGGTTGATGGGGAGGGGATGGACGCGGTAATGCGTCTGAGTCGGATTGGGGATAACCGCGAACTGCGAAGCGACGATGACAGTGGGTCGGTCTATAATCCCGAGATACTGGGTTTTCAACTGCCAGCTGATGGGACGTATCGTATCGAACTCTATCTAATGAATTATGCAGGCGGGTTAGAGACATCGGAATATACGATTGCGCTAATCAAGCGTAACCCTATTGAGCTTAACCTCAATGAGCGTAACCATCTTACCTTATCGGATAAATATCCGGCCCATGCCGCCGTTTTTGAGGCACAGCTAAACCAGACGGTTGAGTTAACGATTGAATACACGGGTACGCAGTCGTTGGTTAGTTTCTCAATTGAGCATAACGGGCGGGTGCTTGATCAGATAGTGGCATATCCATCGGCGACTCTAGCAGGAAACTCTATTGCTGAACCGGCCCGAATAGTCCGCGAGATTGTCATACCCGGTGAGGGCGACGTCTACATTTTTGCCAATGCCGATGTATCCTCGGTTCGGCGGAATGAGAATCAAGTAAGCTATCCGTTGTTCGTAGATGTGTTCAATGTGACGGTGCGATGACGGCAGTCCGAAAATCTCTTAAATAAGCCATGAAAGGCAGGTGAGCTTTGGCCTGCCTTTTTGTTTATTTTGGACGGTTTGTTAACACAAAACTAACGTTTTTGATGTATAATAGAATATATGTTCGGAAATTTGTGCAGCAGGAGCATCTACACCTAAACATGAAGCCTAAACATATCAAACAACTGCAAGCGCAGAGCCGAAAATTGCAGGCGCGTCGGGTGGATCATGATACCTTTGTCGTCGAAAGCATTTCGAACCCCGTTGCCAACCACGTAGTCACCGTCAAATTTGAGCGTGATGGCACGATTCATACGCGCTGTACGTGCGAATGGGCCGTCAATCAAGGAATTGCGTGTTCGCATGTCATGGCCGCACTGGAACATCTGGCATCAATGCGAGGTCGCACACTGAGTTTTTGGCTTACGGAGGAGGAGGCCAAACGGCAAAAACAGCGCGTGTTTTGTTTGGCAGATCAGCGGCGAGATGATGGTGTATGGATTACGAGTCGCGCTGGATAAGGGCGTTGGAAGGCAGGGTTGGGCCTGCCTTTTGATTTTGCTAACGAGATGCTGGCGCACAGGTAACTCAATTGCTATGTTACCCCGACTCTAACTGACTTATAACGACCTAGAGGTATATAGTGAAGATATACCAGCATAGGAGTTGTTAAGAGGTTAGATTATGCGACGAATTACGTTTGTTTTAGTAGCCTTTATCTTCATTGTAACTATCTTCGTAGCTCCACAAAAACCCGCCGAGGCAGGCACCCAATCTCTACCGGGCGGGTGGTCGTTCACCGTTTTGCAGTATTGCCGCAATGGATTCACGATTTTTGTTCAAACACCACCTGCCGGAATTGCCGATACTAACGGGTACCGGGTATCCGTCACGGCTACGACTCCCGGTGCGCCCCCACGTGCGATATTTACCGCAAGTGGACCCTCTGGCCCACAGACCAGCCCAACGATTGGTGTTTATTGGACAACCCCGCAAGCTCCCGGTACATTAGCAACCGTTACCGTTACGATGTTTGTCAATGATGCCAATGCTGGAACTGCGGTTGATGCTGACCTCATCCAAGAATGTTCGATTCCACCACCCGACGATGGCCGTATGAACAATATCATTGTTGACCCTGAGCAAACGGTGGCGGTTTACTGTCGGTCAAACGGTATTGAAATCATTAAGCCCGTTGGCAACCAACCTGTCACGGTGCTCTTTGCGTCCGTCCAAGAAATTGCGGCAGTCGGTGTGCCCCGTACCAATACTCTCATTAAAACGAGTGTTGATGTAAACCTCTATCGCCTCAGCAGTGGGGAATTTCAAGTGAATGCGCCGGGGTTAGGCGGCAAGCAGTACGTTTTCATATGGTCGGGATGTCCCGGATTCTCAATCAATACGCCGACAACCACTGGTTCGGCCAGCCCCTATTATCCGATAGGTCCAGTTTCGACAGGCGGTTTGGTCTATCTGGTTCAGGCGGGAGATACGCTGGCCCTCATCGCACAGCGTTTTGGTGTGGCGTTGTCCACATTAGCCACCATAAACAACATCGTGAATATAAACCAACTGTATGTGGGGCAGGCGCTGGTGATCCCAACGGCCTATACGGTTGTGCCCATCGTCCCGACCACTATTGGCTATGCACCTGTGACTATAACGACGACTCCTACTAATTACAGTGGACAAACACATGTCGTTCAGCGTGGTGAAAACCTGTATCGGATTGCGCTACGTTATGGCGTTTCGATGAGTGCGCTGATTGTTACCAATGGCATCACCAATCCGAATCTGATTTATGTGGGACAGGTACTGCGAATTCCATGAAAACACGACGCCCTTTTTGAAGTATACTAAATAGGTTTATATCTTCGGAAAGGATGTTTAGATGCCTGTCAAAGAGAATGTTCGCCTCGGTAACGGGGTTAGAATCTTCCAGCCAGATTTAGTGAACCTATATGGCTGCACCATTGGGGATGACACCAAAATCGGGCCGTTTGTCGAAATTCAATCCGGTGCAACGATTGGGGCACGCTGTAAGGTTTCCTCCCATTCCTTTATCTGTGAGGGGGTGAAGCTGGAGGACGAGGTTTTTATCGGGCATGGGGTGATGTTTACCAATGATATTTATCCACGTTCGACCAATCCCGATGGCTCGATGCAGACAGGCGATGATTGGCAGGTGGTTGAAACGATTATCAAAAAACGAGCTTCGATTGGCAGCAACGCCACGATTATTTGTGGAATCACTATCGGTGAAAATGCCCTTGTTGGGGCTGGCGCGGTTGTGACCAAAGATGTGCCACCCTATGCTATTGTAGTGGGCGTGCCCGCCAAAGTTATTGGAGATGTACGCGACAGAGAAGCTAAGTAGTTTTCGATATCCTTGCTGCTTGGAAAATCGCCAACACTAGGCTGGCGATTTTTTGCTTAGGAGGGTGATGCCCGATGCCCATTGTTGAAGTTCGACCCATCCCGGTAGAAGCTACCTATGCCATTCGCCAGCAGGTGTTGTGGCCGGATGATCCACCCGAAGCCATCCATCGACTGGGAGATTCTGCCGTTGGGACGCTACATGTGGGGGGTTTTTGGGAAGAACAAATGGTAAGTATCGCTACGGTGATACGAGATGCACCGCCAGAAACACAGCACTCAACTGCATGGCGGTTACGGGCCGTAGCAACCCTGCCAGAATTTCAGGGGCGTGGGATCGGTAAAGCAGTGATAAGCCACTGCATTGAGTATGCTATTCAACAGGGCGGGACACTGTTGTGGTGTAATGCGCGACCAGATGCAGTGGGTTTTTATGAAAAACTTGGTTTTCAGATTGAAGGGGATTTACATGCCGGGTTGGGGCATGGGCCGCGTTATTTTATGTGGCGGTCGTTGGTTGCGGGTTGAGACGGGTAAAACAAATGGTATTCATCTGTTCTACCCGTTCCTATATTTATTATTTATTCGAGGCCGGGGTATTCTTTTAGCAGGGCATTGATCTGATTCTTGATCTCAGCGACATCTTTGAGGGCTGTAAATAAGCCACCGGGAGCGCGACGTGCCCGAATATCTTCCACTTTTTTCTCAGCGGCCTGTTCAGCCTCACGCAACTCCTTCAACTTTGCCCGTAGCTCCTCGATTGGAATATCTGGGGCAGGTGACCCGGCGGGAATTGCGGGTTCCTCGAATGTCTCCGTATCTGAGGTCATCTCTCCATCGGCTTCTCGTTGTTTCTGTTCGGCACGTTTTTTGAGACGGGCACGGTCTGGGAAAATCTTATTCCGCACCGTGTCCGGGATACGCTGCCATGCTAGAAATAGAAAGACCCCACCAATCGTGCGTCGGCGTGAACCATCCAGCGTCATCATGCCGCCTTCTTCTTCAATGCGCAGGGTTTCATCGAGTAGCTTTTGGGCAAAGGTACGTCCCTGAGACTCGACAATGCGGCGGAGTTGGAAGCGGGCTTTGGGGTTGGTTTCGTTGAGTTTATCGGCGAGTTCTTCGGCGAATTTACGTCGAGCATCCATCTTTTCTTGCTTGGTACGCTGCGGACGCGATTCCCGCACTAAAATTCTTTGCCCTTCATATTCAAAGTTGTTGAACATTTGAATTGCTTGTTGGGCTGCCTCGTCATCGGCCATATGGACAAAGCCAAAACCCTTGTACTCGCCCGTTTTTTGATCACGGATAAGTTTTACGCCCACCACCTCACCTGCCTGACCGAAGAGCGTTTGTAAATCCTCTTCGGTGCTGGTAAGTGGTAGATTTGTTACAAACACTTGTGTTGCCATGCAGTTAAATTCCTTTACAGAATGAGCCAGTCATGTGATGAAAGGCGAACATACTGAGAGTATTCATGAAGGGTTCTATAGGTTCGGGGAGTATTCCACACACTTGGTAAAAGTTGTTCATCGTACCCATAGAGGGTTAATTGATTAATTGTTAGATAGCATACCACACAAGCGTTGTTCTTAACCAGAGATTGTGTAAATAGATTAGAAAATTGTGGAGAGAGGTCAATTGCATGACCCCTCTCCTCATGAAATGACGAAGTGAAATTATCGAGGGGCTTTGAAGCGTGATGCGTCATAAGAAGTGTCAGTCGGTGCCAGTGGAGCTTCGCCAGTGGCATCACTGACGGTGATCTGCCAATCGGTAAAGGTGCAGTTTTCCGGGGCGTCGTGTGCATCAGTGTTTAAGATGATGACATAGGCATTGGTATAGCCGGATGTATCTACAACCCCGGCTTGGCCTACCTCAAAGACATCGGCAGTGTCGGAGGTCGTGTCCACTCCAACGACCACCAGACTAATGTTGGGCTGATTGCTGGTGAAGCGATAGACACCACTTAGATCTAACTGCACATAGTCGGCGGATAGCTGTTGAACCCCGGAGAAACCAAATGTCCAATCACCCGCCGCATTGATGGCATTTTCCAAATAAACTTGGCGTTCAAAGCGAGGGGCTTGGTCATAGTCTAGCAGAAGATTGCGGATGGCAAATTGCTCAATGAAGGCCTGTGGCGTTGTCCCCAATTCTTCTAACAAGCCATACAAGGCCGCCATGCCTTCGACATTTGCCACATAGTCCCAAAGGCGCTGGACTGCTTGTGGGCCATATAGCTGGGCAAGCGTATCAATCGCCAGCCAGTCGGCATAGACCAAGAGGCCATCTTCTGTATTACCCCCTATGCACACATCGGTGTACTCAAAGCGGGTTGGGACATAGATGGAAGCGGCTTCATCAATCGGATAGGCTTGGGTTTCCAACCATGAGGCGGTGGCTTCATAGTACCAATTCATCGCATCATTGATGTCGTAGCCAAATTGGATAACGTGATGGAATTCGTGCGCAACGGTAGCCCGCATGGTCGCCAATGGATTTTGATCGCTAGAGAAATCGTTGTCCACTACGAGGTAGCCATAGGCAGCATAGGCCTCTCCATTGGCCGAGGATGGATTGTCTCCAACCAAGCCTTGCGCTTGGGCAAAGCCATAAACGCCATCATCTTTGATCGTTTCCATCAGATAGACGTCGAAGCGACCATCCCCGCCTTCCCCGCAGTCCGGTGGGGGGGCAGGCCAACCGAATTGATTGATTTCGGTCTCATAAACATAGCCGAGTGAGTCAATGACTTCATTGAGGTAGTTTTGCGTAATGGCGTCTTGACCGGAGAAGGTGTAGTGGATGATAAAGTTGTCGGTGACGTAAGTTTCTTCGGGGCCACTTAGCGTAGGCCGTGCGGCAAGGGCGTCACAGTTGCTGATCGGGATTTCAGTATTGACTTCCGGTTCAGTACCACCACCAGAGTTTCCGCTGACATAGAGTACCGCGATTTCATCCCCGGTGGGCTGGGCTGTACCATTTAGAACATCAGGCGCGTCAAGGCCGATCAGAACGCGATAATCTCCCTCTGTGCCCTCAATATGGCTGACTAAAATGCTGTAGTCACCATCAGCGGGGATGGGAAATTCCACCGCCGAATTGAGGTCGCCGCCGCTGTCGTCGTCTTCAATATACACTTCGTTGAAGTCAATATCCCCGATATAGACATAGGGATCGAGTTCGGGTGAGGTGGCCTCAACATAAACGTATAAGGTTTCGCCAGCCTTCAGGCCAAAGAGGTCGTAATAGACACCGCTGACATCTTCGGCAGAGCTACCCGTGATGCTGCCTGTGAATTCTTGGACACGGGCCAGACCCGCAGATTCAGCGGGTTCAGCGCTGTTGTAGAGCACCGCAATTTCATCCCCGGTCACTTGGGCTGTGCCATCTAAGACATTCGGATCGTTGAGGCCAACTAACAAGCGATAATCGCCAGACGTACCTTCAATGGAACTGACATAGATGCTGTAATCCCCGTCTTCAGGGATGGTAAACTCCATAGCGGGATTGAGGTCGCCACCGCTGTCGTCATCTTCGAGGATGATCTCGGAAAAATCGAGGTTGCCGAGATATAAGTACGGGTCAAGCTGGTCGGATTGGGCTTCGACGTAAAGATAGAGCGTGTCACCTGCCACGAGGTCAAACATGTCGTAATACTGTCCTGTGCCATCTGCAGCGACAGCGCCAAAAAACTCTTGCACTTTGGAGGCTGTATATAGGAAGGCAACTTCATCGCCTGTTGGTGCGGCTGATCCGGTGAGGACATCTGGCACATCAATGCCAATCAAATAGCGGTAATCGCCTGTCGTGCCTTCAATGTGGGTGACATAGGTGCTGTAGTCCCCATCGGTGGGTACGACAAATTCGAGGGCCGCATTGAGGTTGCCGCCACTGTCATCATCTTCAGCATAGACCTCGGTAAAGTCGAGATTACCAAAATAGAGATAGGGGTCAAGATCACCGGATAGGGCTTCCATGTAAAGGTAAACGATTTGTCCGGCTTTTAAATTAAACAGATCGTAATAGAAGCCATCATCGTTTTTGCCAATGCTGCCAGTAAATTCTTGAACGCCGCCGCTACTTTGGGCTGATGTTGTTGTGGGTAAGTGCAGCAGCATGATCGTTATTACAAGACAAAACACTCCTCGCCACAACCTGCTGGTAGGTGAGTAAGGCATAAATGCTCCTTGTCAGAAAATTTTGAGTGAAAATCGGTTAGTTTCATTATAAGTCCATTATGGTGTGTATGATGCGTGGTTTTTCCAACGGGGCGGGGTAGAATCTTCTCAAAACCACCATGGGGAGATTTGAATGCCGTCTGAGAATGCCGTATTAATTGAAAATGCTCGGATCATGACCACTTCGGGTGAGTGGGAACGCGGTTGGCTGCGTTGGCATGGTTCGCAAATTGTCGGGATGGGGCCGGGAAACGCACTGGATGACGATGATATTGAGGTGATTGACGCCAGTGGCCTGACCTTACTGCCCGGTTTTGTAGATGTGCATGTACATGGAGGAATGGGTTACGATGCGATGGATGCCGACCCGCGAGGTTTGCAGACTGTTGCCCAATTTTATGCTCGGCATGGAGTTACATCTTTTTTGGCGACGACTTGGACAGATACGCCGACACGTATTACCAAAGCACTCGAAACTATAGCCGCCTCCAAAGGCCCACAAGTACACGGGGCGACCTTGATAGGAGCGCATGTTGAAGGGCCATATTTGAATCCTCAGAAATGTGGGGCACAGAATCTTGGTTTAATTCGACGGGCTGATCCGGAAGAAGCGATGGATTGGCTGGAAATGGGGGTGGTACGGGTGCTTTCACTCGCCCCCGAATATGAAGAAAACCTGTGGTTGATTCAGGAATGTGCCAATCGCGGGATTACCGTTTCAGTTGCCCACAGCGCCGCGACTTACGATCAGGTTTTGCGGGCAGTGCAATTAGGATTACGCCATGCCACCCATACTTTCAACGCGATGAGCGAACTGCATCATCGAAATCCCGGTACCGTAGGAGCCGTGCTCACCAGCCCCGAAGTCCGCTGCGAATTGATTGCCGATAATATCCACGTACATCCAGCGATGATGAAACTACTACTGTCGGCGAAAGGGCCGGATGGTGTAATCTTGATAACGGATGCTATTCGTGGCACTGGGATGCCGGATGGGGAATATCCGGTGGATGACCGCACCATCATTGTAAAAAATGGAGTGGCTCGCCTCGCCGATGGGACATTGGCAGGTAGTACCATCACGATGGAGAAAGCCCTCGCTAATTTTGTGAAGGCATCAGGTCGTCCCATTGCGGAAATCTGGCAGGTGAGCAGTTTAAACGCGGCACGGGCAATTGGCATTGAGGATCGGAAAGGCAGCCTTGATGTTCAAAAAGATGCCGATTTGGTGCTGCTTGATGATGGCATGAATGTCCAAATGACCGTCGCTGAAGGGCTGATCGTGTATCGGCGTTAGTTCCCGGAGAGACGTAGGTTAATATGTTTATTACACATAATCAAGCCGAACTTTTCACAGTAGCTTTTGGTAATGCCTCGCGTCATTTATTGGCGGTTGGTGGGTGGACGGGGAGTTGGGAACTGTGGACGCAACCGTTTACCTATCTCAGCCAGACGTGGCACACGATTGCTTATGACCATCGAGGTACAGGGGCAACTATATGTCCAGTTGAATCCATCACGGTTGAAAATATGGTCGGGGATGTTTTTGCGGTGCTTGACCATTTCGAAGTTGAGGAATGTGTCTTGGCGGCGGAATCGTCAGGCTGCCTCATCACATTACTGGCGGCGCAGCAGCAACCCCACCGATTTAAAGGCTTGGTATTGGCTGGGAGCGTGGCTTATCGTCCGCTGCCAAATGGGAATGATGCTTTTTTGAACGGACTTCGACACAATTATCAGCCGACGATTGATTGGTTTGTGGAAACCTGTGTGCCTGAACCCAACAGTGATGCCATCAAACGATGGGGGAGGCAGATTTTGGCGCGGGCCGGGCAAACACCAGCAATTCAATTATATGAATGCGTGCTGGGGCTGGATTTGCGACAACAACTACCCCAAATTCAACAACCTGTGCTGCTTTTGCATGGTGAAAAGGATGCTATAGCACCATTAGAGGACGCCAAATGGACGGCTACTCAACTGCCCAACAGTGAACTACGGATATTTAGTGAAACGGGGCATGTGCCAACCATCACACGCCCCAAAGAAGTCGCTGAGTCCATAGATCAGTTTTTTGACAAGTTCACCTTCTAAAATCCTGTGACGCTGTTGCCCCCGTCCAAGACCAAGACCTGCCCCGTCATATAACTTGAGCCAGCCGATGCCAAATAAATCGCTGCTTCGACCACATCCTCGGTTTCGCCAATGCGTCCGGCGGGGGTGCGATCCGTGTAGCGTTTGCTGATATTGGGATCGCTCCATAGGGCGGCGGCAAACTTGGTTTTGATGATACCGGGGGCGATGGCGTTGACTTGAATATTGTTTGCGCCCAATTCCATTGCCAGCGATTTGGTCAACATAATTACGGCGGCCTTGCTGACGCTGTAGACGCCCATCATTGGGGCAGGATTGATACCCGCAACCGAGGCCATATTCACGATTTTGCCACCACCTGTTTTCTCCATCGCTTCAGCCGCATATTTGCATAAATAAAAATAGCCTAAGAGGTTAACTTCAATAATCTTTTGCCAGTGACTGGCCTCGGCGGTCATGATCGGCCCAAAATGCGGATTGGTCGCCGCATTATTGACCAAAATATCCACCCGGCCATACTCCGCAACGGTACGTTCAATCAGACGCTTACATTGGCTTTCATCGCCCGTGTGCGTGGCAATGGTGAGCACCTGCCCCCCGGCGGCATGTAGAGTGGTGGCGACTTCATCTAGTCCCTCTTGTTTGCGGCTGGCGATCACGACGGTTGCCCCTTCGCGTACATAGCCAAGCGCAATGGCTTCCCCGATGCCTCGTGACGCACCTGTAATGATGGCAATTTTGTTTGCTAATCTCATGCGTAACACTCACTTTTTTAAAATATAGATAGGCCAATGATAACCAATTTAACAGGCGGCTGTCATGGTCAGAAATGTCCCTTTGCGGTAGGCTTATCAGTATCAACTATAGCAGAGGAAATTTACCGCCATGCCGGGAAAATATTTTGATGAGCTAGAGCCGGGAATGAAAATCAAGCATTTTACGGGGCGCACCGTGACAGAAATGGACAATGTGCTGTTTTCAGCATTGACCATGAACACGCAGGCACTGCATATCAATGAGGATTTTGCCAGCAAGACCGATTTTGGGAGGCGCATCGTAAACGGCCTATTCACTCTAGGCTTGGTGGTTGGATTGACAGTGAGTGAATTGACCGATGGCACGATTGTTGCAAACTTGGGTTATGAGCGTATCACCCATCCCAAGCCTGTGTTTCATGGCGATACAATTTATGTGGAAACTGAAGTGCTCAATAAACGAGAGTCTGCTTCCAAGCCAGATCGTGGAATTGTCAATCTAAAACATATTGCGCGGAATCAACATGGAGATGTGGTTTGTGAAGTCGAACGTGCGGTGCTATTTTTGAAACGTCCGGAGGCGCAAATTTAATGAATACACTAGATCAATCCAGTCGGGTACGACGAGCCGTTCTCATTATGCCGGGGGACGACCTCAAGAAGATTACCAAAGGGGCATCGCTTGGGGTGGACTCGCTCATCATGGATATGGAAGATGGCGTCGCCTTGAACAACAAAGAGGAGGCGCGTCAGGTGATCCAGCACGCCCTGACCTCGCTTGATTTTGGTAAAACCGAACGACTGGTGCGCCTGAATCAAGCTAAGAAGGGAATGCAGATTGAAGACATAACCATGACGGTCATCGGCAAACCGGACGGTTATGTGCTGCCCAAAGTTGAAAGTGCCCGCGAGGTACAGCAGTTGTCCCACACACTGCTGGAGCGCGAAATTATTCTGGGGATTGAACCGGGAACGATCAAGCTGATTGCGCTGATCGAAACTGCGAAGGGGATCGTCAACCTAGCGCAAATTGCCCAAGCGGACGCACGTTTGGTGGCCTTAATGTTCGGGGCCGAGGATTTGGCGGGCAGCATGGGAGCGATTCGGTCAGAGGGGGCAGAGGAGGTTTTTTATGCCCGGAGCGCAGTGGTGCTGCACGCGGCGGCGTTTGGCTTGCAGGCGATTGATACTCCCTATGTCAAACTACGCGATATGGAGGGGCTTAAGGCCGAAACCACCAAAGCACGGTGTATGGGTTACACGGGGAAACTGGCGATACACCCGGATCACGTTGGTCTAATCAATGAAATTTTCACCCCCAGCGACGAAGAAATTGACTCTGCTCGCCGCTTGATTGAGGCTCATGAGGCCAGACAATCAGGCCATACGGGGGTTTTTGTTTTTGAAGGGTCAATGGTTGATATGCCAATGGTGCGTTCGGCTGAAAATGTGTTGGCACGCGCTCGTGCGGCAGGAAAGATTTCCTAAATGGACAAGAAGCCGGAGCGCCGTCCCAAGACCTTGCCGTTTAACGAACGGGTCGGAACGATTGTTGCCATTCTGCTCGGCATGATGTGTGCGTGTATGATCTTATGCGTTTTTGTGGTCATCTGGGGCTTCTAGGGTAAAGACCGTGATTTCGGGTGGGCAGTTGATTCGTATTTGAGGTGCCGCCATCCCAAGCCCACGATTGGTATATTGCAGCATACCATTGACGGTATACAACCCGGATGAATATTTATGAGCCATATAGGGCAGAACCATAGGGCCAATCAAAGGAAGTTGGATTTGTCCCCCATGCGAATGACCCGATAGTTGAAGGTCAAAGCGACCAGCTTGTGACGAAATGTCGGCATAGTCGGGTTCGTGGGCTAACAAGATAGCAGCCCCCTCATCTGGTAGGGCTTCCATAACCAAATCCAGTCGGTGATGCTCCTCCCAAATATCATTGACCCCACACAGATGCAGCATGGCTTTACCGCGCTTAATGGTATGGATTGCGTTATTGACATCGCCGATGCCGCTGCGCTGAATCGCTCGCAGAATGACCTCGGCATTTGTCCAATGGTCATGATTACCGAGGATGGCAACGGTATGATCACGGGGGTTCAGCATTTGCATGGCTTTAACCAAGCCATCTTCGAACGGCTCTGCATCCCAACTGACAAAATCGCCTGTGATGGCGATTGCATCCGGGCACTGTTCATTAACCAACTCCATAAGCCGGATGAGACGATCTTCGCTCATCCACGTATAGTCCATATGGAGATCACTGATTTGAACGAGCTTGTATCCGTGAAAAACAGGGTCAAGGCGGGGAAGTTTTAGTGTGACGCGATCAATAGAAACATGTTCTGGCTCGACCCGCAGACCATAGCCGAGAAAAGGAGCACCAATAGAGGTTGTAGTAAGCGTCGAAAAGCCCATTGTTTTGAGAAACTGGCGGCGCGTCATTCGATTGTCGCTCAAGGTAAGGCACTCCCAATGGATGACTGGTGGGTCGTTTTCATTACATTATAGGACAAAGGAGCTCCGAATTTTATGAATATGCAGGCAAATGACCAACTCAATCGCATTAACACTGGCGTTGTGCTTGAGGTTCTGGCGGGGTTGTTTGGCTTTCTGGGAATTGGCTATCTCTATGCAGGCTTTACCAACGAAGGCATCAAGCGGCTGATTTTGTATTTTATAGGCTTGACGGTAGGTTGGATTTTTACGGGGCTTCTGATTCTTGTCGTCGTCGGGGTGTGTTTAATTCCTGTTATGCTCGGTCTGCAAGTAGGTATTCCAATCTGGTCGGCGATGTCTCTCAAAAAGCAGGGCGAGCGCCTAATCCCAGTGGGAGGGCCAGTTCCAATGTATGGTTACTCACAACTGCCTGTAATGTCGGAAGATGAGGCTTTGATTGAACGGGCACGCCGCCTGTATGAGAGTGGGGATAAAGATGCGGCGATTGCCATTTTACGTACCATCAAACACCCTCGTGCTCAGGAAATTTTGGCACGCATTCAAGGGACATTTAGCTGACCGATAGCCCTGTGTTATATGCTGCCACTTCTGAGGGTAAAGACGGTGATTTCGGGTGGGCAATAGAAGCGTATTTGAGGTGTCACCATGCCCAGCCCTCGGTTGGTGTATTGGTACATCCCATTGACCTTGTAAAGCCCGGCGGGGTAGTTTTGGGCTAACTCGGCTTGACCGATGGGGCCAATCAATGGCAGTCGGACTTGCCCACCGTGCGAATGCCCTGATAGCTGCAAATCGAAGCGACCCGTCTGTGAGGAAACATCGGCAAAGTCGGGTTCGTGCGCCAGCAATATAGCTGCACCATCAGCCGGTAAGGTGTCCAAGACTAAATCTAGCCGCTGCTGATTCTCCATAATATCATCCACCCCACAAAAATGCAGTTTTGCTTCGCCCCGCTGGACAGTATAGAAACTGTTATTGACATCAGCAATGCCACTTCGATAAATGGCTCGCCGAACCACAACCGCATCCGCCCAATGGTCATGGTTCCCCAAGACTGCGACGGTGTTATCTCGTGGGGTGAGGGCTTGCAAACCCTTAATCAATGTCGCTTCAAAGGGTTCGACTTCGATACTGACAAAATCTCCTGTGATGGCTACCGCATCCGGTTTTTGCTCGTTGACCAGTCGCATACACTCAAGGAGGCGTTCTTCACTCATCCACGTATGGTCTACATGCAAGTCGCTGATCTGAACGAGTCGGTAGCCGTCGAAAGCTGGATTAAGACGGGGGAGTTTTAGGGTGAGGTGTTCGATTTGGATTTGTTGAGGTTCGATCTTGTAGCCATAGATGAGACCAGCGACACCTGTTGAGGTAGTGGCAAGGGTAGACAGGGCTGCTGTTTTTAGAAATTGACGACGGGTGATACGTTCCGTACTCAAGCCATCTCCCTTTAGTTCCTTGACCTAGATACAAGGCATTATATAACAAGGTAAACCTGAAGTTCATACATTTTCGAGGGTAAAGATCGTGATCTCGGGAGGGCAATTTACCCGAACTTGGGGTGAGACCATGCCAAGCCCTCGATTGGTGTACTGGTACATGCCATTGACGGTGTATAACCCAGACGGATATTTGTGGGCCATGTAGGGTAGGGCGACAGGGCCCACAAAGGGCACTTGTACCTGTCCGCCATGTGAGTGACCCGACAGTTGCAAGTCAAAACGTCCGACTTGCGAGGAGAGGTCGGCATAATCGGGTTCATGGGCCAACAGAATGGCTGCGCCGTCATCAGGGAGGTCTTTGAGCACTAGATCAAGGCGGTGCTGGTTTTCCCAAACATCATTCACCCCGCACAGATGGAGCGTTGCATCGCCCCGCCGCAGCGTATAAACCGCATTGTTGAGATCGGTGATGCCACTTTTGCTGATGGCCCGCCGCACAATGGTGGCATTTGTCCAGTGGTCGTGGTTGCCCAAGACAGCGACAGTGGTATCACGGGGGTTGAGCATTTGCAGCGCCTTCACCAGACTATTTTCAAAAGGGATGGCCTCATCGGTGACGAAATCTCCGGTAATGGCAATGGCATCGGGTTTTTGCTCGTTAACTAGCCTCATCAGATCAAGCAACCGTTCCTCGGTCATCCATGTATGATCCATATGCAAGTCGCTGATATGAGCTAATTTATAGCCATGAAAAGCAGGGCCAAGACGGGAGATTTTTAGGGTGACGCGCTCAATGGCAACTTGGCTCGGTTCAATCTCGGTGGCGTATACCCAACTGCCGCCCCCAAGTGACGTGGTGGCAATGGTAGACAGAGCCATTGTTTTAAGGAATTGACGGCGGCTGATGTGACGAGGCATGACAAATTTCCCTACGATTGAATTTGTTGATTGGTTTTACACACTCCTGACTGGGGAATGCTTTCCCTGCACTTAGACGATTAATCTTTGATTGCTGTTCCCGTAACCTACTCTGGCGCGACTTCGGCTAACTGCTGACCGCGTTCAACAGTATCCCCTTGTTTGACAAATAGACGAGTTACACGGCCTTCCTGCGGGGCGGTGAGACGGATTTCCATTTTCATCGCTTCCAACAGCATCAGTGGCTGCCCCTGTATTACCATGTCGCCTTCTTTGACCAGAACCTGTGTCACCTGACCGGGCATCTGGGCAGTCAAATTACCACTGCCTGCACTTGCGGTTTTTCGGCGGTTACTGGCTTGAGGTTTGGCGAGTTCATAAAGGCGAACTTCGCGGTCAACAAGGGCCACATGTCGTTTTTGGAGACCTGTTTGGGTATTACGAGAGGTGGTGGTGTAGGCGTGCAGGCGCTTGCCATTAATCAGCAGCATCATGTACCCGGATTGAAGCCGCTTAACTTCCACTTTATAGGTTTTGTCCCCAATGAACGCGGTGTAATTACCATCTCCATTCGGCTCTAATTGGATGCGGTGTTCTTGATTCTCGTGCTGATAATGAAATTCCAATTTAACGTAATCCCTTTGATTGCAAAATAGTTTCAATTTCTTTCCGCCATTCGGCTGATAGTAGGCCGGGTGGGTCGGCGGAATAATCTATAAATCCCTCATATTCAACGGCATAGGCTTGGGCAAGAGCGGGTGTAAGTAGAAGGCGGGCTTCTGATTCATCGGGACGCAAGGGCACCGGGAGTACCGGGAAGGGTTCAGCCCAAGTGATACCCCAAGTGTAGGTTTTGGGATATTCGTAGGCACGGGTGACAAGTGCCATGTATGGGGTATCGAGACGGGTAGTGAGGGGAATGATTTGGCCTTCGCGCAGGAGGTCTATTTCGACCAGATTGATTCCGGCATTCAAGAGACGATATCGTTTGCGGAGATAGCTGTTATATTCGCCCTCTTTGTTAATCGGCGATAAGACCTCAATGACGGTAATGACCTCCCCAGCGTCGGTCACGATTTCGAGATGAGGCGGGATGTCGAGATCGGAATAGGGCAGCGTCTCGGTTACGAGGGTGGCATCAGATATGGCTGCTGCTATGGGTTGAATGGTGCCCGTTTTTTGAGGAGTGGATTCAATTCGGAGGTCAGGTCTAAATTTGCCAATATCATCACCAATCGTAAGATAGCGTTCGGTGTGGACGCGGTAACGGGGACGAATTTGGGGGGCAAGCTGTTGACCTAAATTTGCGAGGAGATGGAGATGTACCCCGGCCCATGCAGCGCGGTTTTCCATATAGGGGTCCATACCGGGGAAAGGGGAGGGCATTTTTAGGTTTCGCTACTTTCTGAGTGTTGGCCTTCAATCGCATTTAAAATAATTATAACATAGTGGCCTATTTAGCCTAGACGCTACGGGCAAGGCGTTGTGGGGCAGATTCCGCGATGGCTTCAAATACTTCGTCACACTTAACGAATAATGTCCAAAAATCTTGTTCGGTAGTAGCTGAAATTTGTTTGATGATAAACTCTTCTAATTGAGGATGCCGCTTGCCTTTCCATAATTTGTCGGCTAGGGCGACCATCAATGTTTCAAGAGATGCCGAATCCGTCTGCCAATGCTCATGGGATATGCAAAAATCGGCGATTTGTGGGTCTATTCGGTGTTTTACGAGTAATCCATATCCGGCGGTGGTATGCTGTGTACCCTCTTTTTCCAATTCCTCGGGATACAAAATTTTTCCAGCATCATGCAAAATACATCCCAACCGAACAAGCTGTGCATCGAATTCAAGACCGATAGTTGAAAAGTGCGAAATCAATATCTCGGCAGCCTCACTCACCATTTGAGCATGACGCATGAGTCGTGGTGGCGCTCCCAATTGGGTAAGTAGGATATAGGCTTTATCAACAGATAGGTTCATGTTGGCTGGCCCATCCGAAAACTATCGGCGCGGATCCAAGGGCTGTACAAATCTCCGTCTCCATTTTCCCCAGTTGATTGCAGCGTAGGCTGGCCCGCTGGAATCAACAGGTCACTGAGCGCGGCGACAATCAAGGCTTCATCAGGCAGGGCGGCTTGAGGTGGATGCCAAGGCGTCAAAAACTCGTCTATAAAATGCGTGTTGGTTTCGCCCATGACAAAAGCGGGATGCAGAATGACATCACGCAAAAATTGTAGGTTGGTGGTCAGGCCGAGAATGACATACTGCGCCAGTGCCCAATCCATTTTACGGATGGCATCGGGTCGGCTTTCGGCGTACACAATCAACTTGGCAATCATCGGATCGTAGTAAATCGTGACCTCATCGCCCGAAACCACTCCCGCATCCACACGCACTCCCGGCCCGGCGGGTTCAATCGTCCGCAAAACTGGCCCGATGGCAGGCAGAAAATTGTTGGCGGGGTCTTCGGCATAGACACGGCACTCAATGGCATGACCGCGCTGATAGATGTCCGCTTGGGTAAAGGGTAGGCGTTCCCCGGCGGCGATTTGAATTTGCATTTTGACAATATCCACCCCAGTGACGAGTTCAGTAATGGGGTGTTCGACTTGCAGACGGGTATTCATTTCAAGGAAATAAAATTCGCCCGTCTCAGCCACAATAAATTCAACCGTACCCGCGTTGACATACTGAACAGCTTGGGCAGCGGCGACGGCGGCTTGACCCATTTTTTGACGGGTTTGCTCATTTAAGAAAGGAGAGGGGGTTTCTTCGATGATTTTCTGGTGGCGGCGCTGAATCGAGCATTCACGCTCAAATAGATGGACGGTGCTGCCAAATTTATCCGCCAAAACTTGAAATTCGATATGCCGTCCGCGATCAATGTATTTTTCGAGGAACACAGTTGAATCACCAAAAGCATTTTGGGCTTCACGACGGGCCGCCGCGATTGAATCCAGCAAGTCGGCACGATGATGAACGATACGAATCCCTTTGCCACCCCCACCACCTGCCGCTTTGACCATCACGGGGTAGCCAATTTTGTCGGCGGCGTCTTGGAAATCAGCGTCTGTCGCATCATCGCTCTGGAAACCGGGCACGACCGGGACACCTGCCGCCTGCATAATCGAACGGGCCTCGGTTTTGATGCCCATTTTGTAAATCGTGTCGGCGGAGGGGCCAATAAAAATCAGACCAGCATCGGTGACGGCTTGGGCAAATTCTGGTGATTCGGAGAGGAAGCCGAAGCCGGGGTGAATCGCCTCACAGCCTGTTTCAAGGGCCGCCGCGATGAGCCGTTCCCCGCGTAGATAAGAATCGGCGGGGGTGGGGCCACCAAGATGCACGGCTTCATCGGCGAGGCGAGTGTGGAGGGCATTGGCGTCGGCATCGGAAAAGACTGCCACCACATAAATGCCCAATTCATGACAGGCACGGGTGATACGGGCCGCGATTTCGCCCCGGTTGGCAATCAAGATTTTGTTAAACATCTTCGTATCCTGTGAGATCGAGTAAAACGCCTTTGGTGAGGGTATCAAGGATGGCATGGGTCACTTTCAGACGGACGCGCTGAGTAATGATCGGATTGGCGAGCCGGGTCAAGAGATTGCCGGGTTTAGAAATCGGCTGCATGGTGAATAAGACGCGGTTATCGTCTGTCCATGTGAGGGTATAGGTTGACTGACCTTTTTCGGGATGACCCTTGACCGTACTGTATTGCAAGGCAAAACGGCGCGGCTCATCTATGATTTGGGCAATTTGCACCGCCGATAGCACATCTGCCAGCCGGAAATTACTGATTTTGAACAGGTGGATACGTTGAATCATCAGGTCGCCGGGTTGGGGCAGGCGTTCTTCGATATTCCATTGGGTAGTAATTTCCAATAACTCTGGCGGTACCACATCAAAATTGATGAGGCGGGCACGGGCCTGTTCAAAAATCTTGGCAGGGTCAAAACCGGGGACACGGATTTCTCGCTCCCATTGTTCTTGATCCCAACCGCCGCTCTGGGTTTCGTCACCGGGATGGTGGCTTAGGCCGCGATTTCGCCATTGGGTTAAGCGCTTGGTATCGTCGGAGGTTTGGGATGGAAAGAAGATGAAATTCATGAAAAACCTTATAACAAAACATGAATATGGCGATTGAGATAAAGCACGGCAATTTTGTCGCCCTTTTGAAAATCTTGAAACAGCACTGTTGTAAAATAATCTGCTTCAATAGTGGTTTCAGTATCTGGCAGGCGAAATTGGTAGGTGATTTGTGTTTCTATCCTGTCGCTGATAGCTTGTTTTATTTCAATTATGTCGCCATAAACGACTTGCCCCTTTTGTTTCAGCTTCTCATAAATTTGAGTGGCGTACATCAGATGTGTAATCATCGGATAAGCCCTCAGAAAGTATGGATAGCCCGCAGCCATGCTATACACCCCAGCCACGATTACCGCCAAAAGCATACCTGTATCATCTAAATAGAGCGCCCATTTTAGGTCATTCATGCGCTGGATAAAGGCGATACCGCTGATGGCAAACACAATAGCTCCGCTTAGGAATAACAGCCCCTCTATAAATGAAGTGCATCCAATGGCGAAAATACCGCAACTCCGATAATACTCTGGCGGTTCTAACCATAAACGGCGGTCTAGGTTACGGTAGACTTCTTTACGCCGATCTAGATCACTGTGTTTGCCATTCAAAAATGAACGGTTCTTCTTGCCAATTAGCTTGACATCCTGATGTTCGTTTTTGGATTTAAAAAGTGTCAACATAGATGGATTACATCCTAAAGACCCCAAACTGGGTTTTCTCGGTGGGGGCGTTCAAACATGCACTTAGGGCCAATCCCAACACGCGGCGGGTTTCGGCAGGGTCGAGGATGCCATCATCCCACAGACGGGCAGTTGAATAATAGGGATTGCCTTCGCGCTCATATTTTTCGAGGGTGGGGCGCTTAAATTCGGCTAGCTGCTCTTCGGTCATCAGCGGTTCTTTGGCACGGGCGAGTTGATCTTGTTTGATGGTCGCCAGCACATTGGCGGCCTGTTCACCCCCCATGACGCTGATTCGGGCATTGGGCCACATCCACAGAAAACGAGGGTTATAGGCCCGACCACACATGCCATAATTCCCTGCGCCGAAACTGCCGCCGATAATAACGGTCAGTTTGGGGACGGTGGCATTGGCGACGGCATGTACCATTTTTGCACCGTCTTTGGCGATACCGCCGCGTTCATAATCACGCCCGACCATAAATCCGGTGATGTTCTGTAAAAAGAGCAGAGGGATATTGCGCTGGCAGCAGAGTTCAATGAAATGCGCTCCCTTTAGGGCACTTTCGCCAAACAACACGCCATTGTTGGCGACGATGCCAACAGGGTAGCCTTCGATCCGGGCAAAGCCTGTTACCAACGTCGTGCCATAATTCGCCTTAAATTCGCGGAATTTGCTGCCGTCTACGATACGGGCAATCACCTCACGGACATCGTAGGTGGCTCGGAAAGATTGTGGGATGATGCCGTAGAGTTCGGACGAATCGTAAAGTGGTTCTTCAGGCGGAGCGATATCCAAATCCACTTTTTTGCGGGTATTCAGGGTTGCCACAATTTCCCGCAAAATTTCGAGCGCGTGGTCGTCATTTTCGGCAAAATGATCGGCGACACCGGAAATATGGGTGTGGACGTAAGCCCCGCCGAGTTCCTCCGCCGATACTTCTTCGCCTGTCGCGGCTTTGACCAATGGGGGGCCAGCCAAAAAGATGGTGCCTGTGCCTTTGACAATCACGGTTTCGTCACTCATGGCGGGGACATAGGCGCCACCCGCCGTACAACTACCCATCACCGCCGATAACTGCGGAATGCCCTCCGCACTCATAATGGCCTGATTGTAGAAAATGCGGCCAAAATCGTCATGGTCAGGGAAAACTTCGTCTTGCATCGGCAAAAATGCCCCACCGGAATCCACCAGATAGATGCAGGGCAGGTGGTTTTGCAGGGCGACCTGTTGGGCACGCAGGTGTTTTTTGACGGTCAGGGGGAAATAACTGCCGCCTTTGACCGTCGCGTCGTTGGCGATGATGAGACATTCACGACCAGACACACGCCCAATACCTGTGACAATGCCAGCGGCAGGGGCTTCGTTGCCATAAATGTCCCACGCGGCAAGGGGGGAGAGTTCGAGGAAGGGCGATCCGGCATCCAATAATTTATCAATGCGATCCCGCACGAATAGCTTGCCCTGCCCGACATGACGCTCACGGTATTTTTCACCCCCGCCCTGTCGCATCAAGGCCAAACGAGAGCGCAGTTCAGCCGCGAGCGCACGATTAAAACTATCGTTGGACTGAAAAGTCGGGTCAGTACGAGTGATTTGAGAATCTAATGGTTGCATAGTGACGCGGTGTCGCTTTAAGAAAATTAAGGATACGGTCAGGTCATTTACAGTGATTAAGTCTAACACGGATTTTGAGAAGGAAAAGAAATTCTTAGAGGATCAAACCTGCTGCCCATGCAAGGCGTGTTATAATGACACCTTTGCTTTACAAGTTTAATGTTCTGGAGATTATTTGATGACCATTGTAGATACCACCCACACCGGAGCGGAAGATGTCCGGTGGGATTTAAGTGATTTGTACCCCAGCAGCAATGCGCCTGAAATTGAAGCAGATGTCGAAACCATCAATACCCGTCTCACAGCATTTGACCAAACCTATCGCGGTAAGGTGGCTGGATTATCCGCCCAAGAAATGTTGGTGTCGTTGCAGGAATATGAAGCGATTCAGGAGATGGTTGCCCGCATCGTAGGGTTTGCGCAACTGGTATGGACAACGGACACGATTAATCCTGAAAGTGGTAAGTTTTTGGCAAAGGCCCAAAAGCAGCAAGTCGAATTTGCCCAACGCTTGATGTTCTTTCAACTGGAATGGCGTGCTGCGCCAGAGGAAACGGCCAAACTTGCCGACGACCCGGTGCTGAAGAAATACGAACATTATCTCAAAGTGACACGCTTGCTGGCTCCCTATACCCTCAGTGAAAAAGAGGAGCATGTTATCACCGAACTCTCGTTGAGTGGGGTCACGGGCTGGAATCGTTATTTCACCGAGGTCATGAGTCGTGCCAAGTATGAGTTGGATGGGGAGAGTCTAAATCAAGGGCAGATTTTGAAGTTTCTCCATTCGGCTGATCGTGACCAGCGTCAACGTGCGGCGGATGCCTTTACACGGGGATTGCATGACCTGTCGCATACCTCAACCTACGTTTTTAATATGCTGGCGGCGCACAAACGCAGTATGGATAAGATGCGCGGGTATCCCAGTTGGGTGGCCTCGCGGAATTTGTCCAACGAGTTGGAAGATGCCGACGTAGAAGCGTTGGTGGGGGCCGTCACCAGTCGCTATGACATCGTGCAGCGGTATTATCGCCTGCATAAAAAACTGCTGGGATATGACCAACTCTACGATTATGATCGTTATGCGCCCGTGATGGACGAGGAGTGGCACGTTCATTGGGATGAAGCCCGTGAGATGGTGATGGAGTCGTTTGAGAAATTCGACCCCCGTGTGGCGACCATTGCTACGAAATTTTTCGAGGGGCGCTGGATTGATGCGGCGCTTGCCCCTAATAAGCGGAGTGGGGCGTTTAGTGCGGGCACTGTCCCCTCTGCCCACCCCTATATTTTGATGAATTATACGGGTACGCTACGGGATGTGATGACGTTGGCCCACGAATTGGGACATGGGGTTCATCAATATGTTTCGCGGCAGCAAGGTTATTTGCAGGCCAGCACGCCCCTGACGACAGCGGAAATGGCTTCCACGTTTTGCGAAATGCTGGTGTTCGATTCGGTCATGGCGGAATTAGACGACCCGCGTGTCCGGTTGGCGAATCGCATTGAGAAAATCTCGGATACCTTTGCGACGGTGTTTCGCCAAATCAGCATGAATCGCTTTGAGGATGCCATGCACACGGCTTGCCGCACAGAGGGTGAGCTTTCGAAAGATCGCTTATCGGAATTGTGGATGCAGGTACAACGGGCCATGTTTGGCGATAGTTTGACCCTGCGCGATGAATACAGCATTTGGTGGAGCTATATACCACATTTCTTGGGGACACCGGGTTATGTTTATGCCTATGCCTTTGGTGAATTGTTGGTGTGGGCTTTGTATGCGCGGTATCAAAATGAGGGATCGAGTTTCTCCGGGAAATATTTGGCGGCTCTCGGCAAGGGTGGCTCACAGTGGCCGCATGAAATCCTTGCACCACTGGGGGTCAACCTTAAAGACCCGAATTTCTGGCATGAGGGCTTGTCGCTGATTGAAAATATGGTGATTCAAGCCGAACAAGAGGCCGAGGCATTGAATTATCAGGTCTAGGAGATAATCGTTGGTCGCCGAAACAAAACGCCGCCGTAAAATCATCGTGGATGAACATGTTTATGTATGGCACATCCAAGAATCAGGCGATCCCGGTGGGCCGATATATTGGTCTTACCAAGTTAGGGTGATCACTGAAGACAGAAGGGGAAATATAGTTTATCCTCTTCTTCCTAAAGGTGAATCTCCTTTTGTTGTGTTATACGGCAAGAGATTTGAGCATTTGCTGGATGGCACACGTCAAAGCGTTAAATATCGTTGTCCTCGATTTGAAAGGGAGGACGGGGCGATTACCCCTCAATCAGTAAAAGACCTGATTCAGTGGTGTTTATCAGATAGTGAGCCACGAATCCGGGTTGATTGGAAGAATCGTCCCATTTAAACGGGCAATCGTCAGCTATTCGCAGGTTAGCGTCTGGTTGACATGCTATTTTGCAACATGCTACAATCCGCCACGCTTTGGGCAAGCCCAGAGCATGGTGTTTTTTTTAGGAGCAGACGATGAAAAATATGATGGCAAAAAACTGGCATAAAGCAGTAGCAGTTGTGCTGCTGATGACCGTGATGGTAATGGCGTATGCTGGCTTGGCCCCTCAGCATGAGGCCGCAGCGCAAGGTTCTAATATCTTGGTCAACCCTAGCTTTGGGGAAACATGGTATGGCGCAGCGGGTGTAGATGGTCAAATTCCAACTGGCTGGAATATTTGGGCCAATGGTCAAAAACCCGCGACTGACCGCTATGTGGACTCGGCTTTTACCCGAACACCCCCTGCGTGGATTATGAAGGGTGGTTTTGTGCAGTGGACGGCAGGTGGCTATCAGACCGTCGCGGTCGAAAACGGCGCGACCTATCGTTTCTCGATTTATGCACTGGTGTATGTCTGTAATGATTTGGCAACCTCCTGTATTGGAAACAATGTCCCACGTACCTCTGACCAGACTATTGGGTCTAAGGTGAAGGTTGGCATTGACCCAACAGGCGGAACCGACCCTAGTTCGGCAAATATTGTTTGGAGTGCCTTAACCTCACCCTACGACAGATTTGCTGAGGTGGCAGTAGAAGCACAGGCCCGTGCAGGCAGCATTACCGTCTTTACCTTCAATTCAGTGGACTCGGTTCCAAACCTGCGCGAAACGGTGTGGGATGAGGCATCGCTGGTCAAGACTGCTGCGACAACAGGTACGCCTGCTGCTGGCACGACCATCGTTCCAACCGCACCTCCCGGTGTCCCCTTTGTATCGGCACAGGCGGCCCGCCCCGATGGCAGCGTTATTCATACTGTGACCGAGGGTGATACCTTCAGCAGTATTCTCGTGGCGTATCGCCCATTGGGTGTGACGCGCGATATGATATTGCAGGCGAATGGATGGGATTTACCCCCACAAATCATCGTACCCGGTCAAGAAATCATCATTCTGCCGCCCGGCTCGGTTAATCCGGCCACAGGGCAGGTGATTAGCCTACCCGGTGGTGGAAGTGTTGCCCCGGCCCCGACGGCGGGTTCGGTGCCACCTGCTGAAACCCAAGCTGCTCCGACTGCGGCACCCGGTCAGGTAGAGACGGTGAATCCGCCTGCTGCTCCACCTGCGGGTGGCCCAAGCAGTGTGCGTCCGGCGGACCCCGATGCCGAAAAAGGCGGCTGATTGCGGGTCGGACTGCAAAAGCTGGTTTAGGTGATCTATATAGGGGCAGGCATTCCAATACCTGCCCTTATTTGCTGGCAAGGAGTCGGTGTGAGAATCCATTTCCAACTCAAATACTTGATGGTTGCGGTAATCTTAGTGGCGCTGGTGGCCTGTAATGACGCTGCCCCGACACCCATCAAGGTTTATGTAACCGCGACATTTCCAGCCCAAGTAGCCGGGGTGATTCCCGCTTCACCAACGCCTACTTCTACAATTGAGTCCGCTGCTCCGACGGAAACAGCCCCCTATGAACCAAGCCCAACCACCGAGGTTGCCTTGAGTCCGTCGCCTGATACAGCGGGACAGGGTGTACCGATTGCACACACACCGACCTCCACCAGCACTGCTAGCCCAACAGTGACACCAACGTCAAGCGTGACAGCTACTGCATCCGTCGAAATTATGACCAGTACGCCAACTCTGACCCCTACATCAACGTTCACTGAAACTTGGACGCCCCAGCCAAGCTTAACCCCCACGCCTAGCCCGACGAATACCCTTGCGCCACCCAGTTTCCCGAATGTGCCGCCGCAAGATCAATTGCCTGTCCTTCAATCCGGCGGGATGGGGATTCAACTACACCCCCTCGTTACCGATGAACAGTGGACACAACTGTTGGTACAGGTCAATGAATTGGGTTTTGAATGGGTCAAAATCCAGCTTTCATGGAAACAGCTTGAACCTGCCCCCGGTCAATATAGCGACTTGTTCTACACCTACGTGCGGCGGGTACAGTGGGCCAGTTTTCAGGTGGGATCACACAAAATATTACTAAGTGTGGTTGGCGCACCGGATTGGGCACGCCCACAAGGATTTGACCCGGCACTAGAAGGGCCACCCGCTGACCCCGCCGCGCTTGCCAATTTCTTGACGGCGTTTATCCGTGAAACCAAGCCGGAAGATAATCGGATTCAAGCCATCGAGATTTGGAATGAACCGAATTTGATCCGCGAATGGAGTGGGCAGGAGATTAGCGGCGCGAATTATATGCGTTTGTTTGATGCGGCTTATGCAGCCGTTAAAGCAGTTGCCCCCAATATCACAGTGGTGACGGCGGGCCTTGCCCCGGTTTGTAATGTGCCGGATACTGTATGTGACCGTGAATTTTTGCGCCAGATGTATGCCGCAGGATTGGCGCAATATGCCGATGTCAAAATCGGTGTACATCCCTATGGGTGGGCGAACCCACCTGATTCCCGCTGCTGCACGTCGGAACGAGGATGGGCGAATGACAAGGTATTCTATTTCTTAGAGACCATCTCCGATTACGCTGACATCATCCGCCAAAATAACCACGCCACCAAGATGTGGCTCACCGAGATGGGGTGGGGGACATTTAAGGGAGTTGGCCCCGGCGGAATGGATTTGCCTGCCCCGGCTGTCGCTGGCTTTTTTGATCTCATTACGCCCCAGCAGCAGGCCGAATATGGAATTCAGGCGTTTGCCCTTATTCAGCAGCCCCCGCTCTCTGATGTCGTAGAACTTGGCTTTTTGTGGAATCTAAATTTTGCCATGATCGGCGATGCGGTCAATGCGCCGCAGGAGCAGATGGGATATAGCTTGTTGGATGCGACGGGTTATCCTCGTTTGATTTATCGCTATTTTCAAGTGGCACGAAAAATTCCCTCGTCGTAAACTTTGGCAGAGTTTCGGTGTTGAATACATGCGGAGTTTGAGCCGGTGGACGATTTGCAGCGTGCGCGAGAATTAGCAGCGGCAGGAGACGGTCATGAAGCCCGCGAAATGCTGGTGCGGTTGTTATATGAAGACTATGATAACGCCGAAATCTGGCTGGAATTGGCCCTGATTACTGAAGACCACGAAGAATATGCCCGTGCGGTGCGTGAAGTGCTGCGGATTGACCCCGAAAATGTCGAAGCACGTCGGATGGCAGTTGAACTCTCACGGGAGGCAGCCCAAGCCCCACGCCAGCGGGCCAATGGAACAGCCTCGCGGCAGCGTGGCAGTCGAACGCTCAGTTTTATCTACAATTTATTCGTGTTTAGCTTGATTGTGGCGGTTGCTGCGGGTGTCGCTATCTATTGGGTGGAATCGAATCAAGAAGAAGCGACCCCTGCGACAGTGACGACCCCTGATCCAGCGGTTGTCTGTGCGCGTCAAGTCCAATCAGTTTTACAGCGCTTACCCGCCCGTTGCAGCCTTACCGAAGCAGGGCAAGTTTGTTTGGGCAACCCAGAGGTATTTTTTGCCCCACAGGAACGGTCACTGCTTCTCCCCGGTGATCGCGGCCCGCTCACCAACTATATTGCACTGGAAACGCGACCATTTGACATTAATACCCAAAATTTTGGCTTATTGTCACTTCGTGCCAAAACATCGTATGCCGATGACACGCCAGAAGATGTCCTATTTTTGATGACCAGCGGGGTGCGCCTGCGTGATTATGACCCTCACTTAGAAGTGCTGACATTTAGCAGTAATCCGGTATTGAGCGAGTGTGCCAGTGTACCACCAGCGGGGTTATTGGTGAGTGGGGCGATGGGTAAAGCAGCGCGGTTTGAGGTGAATGGACTGGCTATCTCATTGGATGGCACGGCGTTTTTGCAGGTGGACGCCGCGGCGGGTTTGCGAGTGATTGTTTTGGAGGGGACGGCCCAACTTGCAGCCAGTGGGATTGAGATCACAGTATCGGCGGGACAGTGGATTAGTTGGCCCGTTGACCCAACATTGGCAGTGCGGGATGAGCCAAGTGACCGGTTGACGACGGTAGATACTTTGCGTGGCGATTTAGGCTTACTGATTCCATTAGGGCAGGCCGCAGGATTGGCCGTGGAAAATTGGCATTTGCCGGGGCAGGGCGGTCTTCCCGAAGCGACGGCAGAAGTGGAAATCACAACGCCTGAATCAATGGAAACCCGCACCGCGACGCCATTGCCACCCGATGCGATGTCACCTGCCCCATTGATGACCGAGGAAGCCCTGCCAATAGAAACTGAGACCTCGACAGCAACTCGCACGCCGCGCCGTACTGCTAATCCATCGTCAGCGCGTTCAACCAGTTCACCTACCAGCACGGCATCAGCAACCAAGATGCCATCTGATGAATAATATTGATTGCGGGTGTCCCTGTCTCTGGGTATAGTTCCCCTTAACAGAAGGGAGTTTAGCGAGGTAGGGAATTGAGCTATGTTGAGATCATGCCTGCTTTTGATGGGTTTACCGCTGTTAGCCATATTAGGATTACTGTTTTTTGTGGGAAATAACCAAACGAGTGAGGTTGTTCCCGTTCCACAGTCGATTCCGCTGATGCCGTCTCCGTATTATGTGCCCACCGCGACACCGATTCCACCTCAATATCAAGGGCTTGGGCCTGCACAGCAAACGGCAACGTTTATTATTCGTTCGGCCACAGAAACGGCACAGGCGCTTTACGGGACGCCGACCTTTACGCCAACATTTGGCTCACCGACTGCACTTCCCAATTTTGGAGCAACTTCGACACCATTTCCTAACCCAACATAAGTATAAATGGGGATTACTTGTCGAATTAGGACATTGGTGACATAATATCCACCACTCATGAGCCAAATGATGTCTTATTATGTACATCGAACTGTATACAGTTATGGAGGTATATTGTGGCTAAAGTAGTTTTCGACCATGTTTATAAGAGATTTGGAAACACCGACGCGGTTGCAGATCTAAATATTGAGGTTGATGACAAAGAATTTTTGGTCTTGGTCGGCCCTTCTGGTTGCGGCAAGTCCACTAGCCTGCGTATGTTGGCTGGATTGGAAGAAATCAGCGAAGGGCGTATTTTGATCGGGGATCGCGTTGTGAATAATGTTGCCCCAAAAGATCGTGACATTGCGATGGTGTTCCAAAGCTATGCGTTGTATCCCCACATGACCGTTTATGACAACATGGCCTTTGGTTTGCGTCTACGCAAGACCCCCAAGCAGGAAATTGACCGCCGTGTACGTGAAGCGGCCCAAAGTTTGGGAATTGCCCATTTGTTGGATCGCCGTCCCCGTCAATTGTCCGGTGGTCAGCGTCAACGTGTGGCAGTCGGTCGCGCTATCGTGCGTGAACCCAAAGTGTTCTTGATGGATGAGCCACTGTCGAACTTGGACGCTAAACTCCGCGTTGAAGCCCGTGCATTTATTAGCAAGCTGCATCAGAGCCTCGGCACCACCTTTATTTATGTGACCCACGACCAAGTTGAAGCTATGACGATGGGTACCCGCATCGCCGTTCTCAGCGCAGGCAAGCTGCAACAACTCGACACCCCTACCAACCTATATAACAATCCGACCAACCAATTTGTGGCCGGATTCATCGGCAGCCCTGCCATGAATTTCTTCAATGGCACGCTGCGTGAAGCTGATGGCAAGATGGTGGTGGATGTTGGTTTTGCCAATCTTGAGGTACCGGCTGACCGTAAGGAACGCTATCGCCCCCATCTCGGCAAGAAGGTCACTTTTGGCCTTCGCCCCGAAAATATTCATAATGTGGAATTCCGCCCATCGGGTATTGTGGCACAATCCGTTGAAGCTGAAGTGGACGTGGTTGAATTGATGGGCCATGAGAAGACCGTGTACCTCGTGGTAGATGGTGTGACATTCCTGTCACGTATGGACCCACGTTCGGATGTCCATATCGGCTTGAAGACCCCGGCGGTCTTCGATATGACCAATATGCACTTGTTTGATGCCGACACTGGCCTAACGCTCTAAATTCTTCATTCGTTTAGACTCTAATCGCCTGACCCGGGGGGACGCTCTCTGGTCAGGCGTTTTGTTCTACATGAGAAACGAGAGTATCGGAATTATGCCTCCCAAAAGTATTCCCGTTCCAACCTCCGAAATCCTTGATCTAACCCACGAATTGACCCAAGCTATTGGCCGGGATGCTGTTAAATTTGACGAAGTATCACGCCTGTTATACAGCACCGACGCCAGTAATTACCAGATTTTTCCACTAGGGGTCACTTTCCCTAAAAATGCCGATGAGGTGAGTGCGATTCACGAGATTGCGATGCGTTATCACGTCCCAGTGATGCCGCGCGGCGGGGGTACGAGTTTGGCAGGGCAGACGGTCAACCGGGCGATTGTCATGGATTTTCCTAAATATATGCGGCGGGTGAGGGGAGTCAATGCCGATGCTAAAACCGTGCAGGTCGAGCCGGGATTGATTTTGGGGCATTTAAATCACCAGCTTGCCAGTTTGGGCCTGATGTTTGGTCCAGACCCTGCCAGTGCGAATCGCTGTGTGGTTGGGGGCTGTCTGGGCAATAATTCAAGTGGTACACACAGCATCATGTATCGTATGACTGCCGATCACGTCAACTGGCTGGATGTTGTGTTGGCGTCGGGCGAAAAAGTCCGGTTAGGGCGGGGCGAATTTGCGGCTGGGAGTGGCACGGTAGAAAAACTACGGACGGGGGTGGCTGAGATTTTACAGCGGTATGCCGAACCGATAGCGACTCGATATCCGAAAACATGGCGCACAGTGGCGGGCTATGCGCTGAACCGCTTGGAATTGGATGACATTGACCTTGCCCAGTTGATTATCGGCTCGGAAGGCACTTTGGGTACGATTGTTGGGGCGGAACTTCGCTTGGTGGATAAACCCAAATATACCCGACTGGCGATAGTACATTTTGATACATTGTTGGCATCGCTCGAAATCGTCCCTGCCATATTGGAGACAGACCCTTCGGCAGTGGAGTTATTTGATAAGATGCTAATGGATCGTACCCGTCGGATGCCAGATTACGCCAAGAGGCTCCATTTTGTTGAAGGCGACCCGGCAGCGGTTTTGGCAGTGGAATATTATGGCGACAGTTTGGCTGAATTGGACAGCAAGATTGAAACCCTACGCCGTCGCTTGATTGCTGAAAATCATCATGGGGCAGTGGTGACGCTTGTAGATGCTGCCGGGCAGGGTGATTTTTGGACGATCCGCAAGGCTGGATTGGGCTTGTTAGCGAGTGATCGGGGCGACCTGAAAGCCATTGAAATTATTGAAGATGCGGCAGTCCCGGTTGAACACCTAGCGGCCTATATCGAGCAGGTCATGGGAATCGTGGAAGGGTCTGGTGCTGGGATGTCAGTCTATGCCCATGCCAGTGCGGGGTGTCTGCATGTGCGGCCATTTGTTAACCTAAAAACCGAACATGGGATGCGCCAGTATCGCCAAATTGCCGAACAAGCCGTCGAAGCCGTGTTGTCGTTTAACGGCACAACCAGCGGTGAACACAGCGAAGGGATTTTGCGCGGCGAATTTAATGAGCGCCTGTTTGGGTCAGAATTGATGCAAGCCTTCCGCGAAGTGAAGCATCTTTTTGATCCGCATAATCAGATGAACCCCAATCGGATTGTGGATACGCCCAAGATGGATGATGAATCCCTCATGCGTTATGGCCCATCCTTTGGTGTACCGCTGGAAATTGTCGAAACGCGCTTCGATTGGTCAGCCGATTTTGGTTTCGCTGGCGCAGTAGAGATGTGTAATGGGGCGGGGGAGTGTCGCAAAGAAAATGTCGGGGTGATGTGTCCTTCGTACATGGCGACGCATGATGAACACGATTCGACACGCGGACGGGCAAATACCCTGCGTTTAGCGATGATGGGGTTGTTGGGCTTGGATGGGATGAAAGATGAACGGATCAAAGATGTCTTGGATTTATGCCTTTCCTGCAAGGCCTGTAAATCTGAATGCCCTTCGTCGGTAGACATGGCCCGCATTAAGGCCGAATTTATGGCCCAATATTACGACACGCATGGAATTCCCCTACGTGCAAGAATTTTCGCAAATATCCACCGCCTGAATGAATTGGGGAGTATTTTCCCGCCAATAGCCAATCTCGCTTTAAATACACCCATTATTTCACAAGTGGCAGCTAAACAAATGGGTATCGCGCCTGAACGCCGGTTGCCGAAATTAGCGCGACAGCGATTTAGTCAATGGTGGTCGAAAAATAAGCCCATCGAAACCCGACCCGCCTTGAAGCAGACGCCCATTCTGCTGATAGACACATTTATGGAATATAACGATCCCCAAATGGGCAGGGCGCTGGCCTATTTGATGGAGCACAGCGGCTACGAATTACGGGCACAGCGGCTGCCGTGGCAGGGATGCTGTGGACGGCCCGCGATTTCTAAAGGGCTACTAGATCAAGCGAAACGTATGGCGACGGCGAATGTGGAGGGCTTGGCGGCACTCATTGAATACGACCCGGAAGTTCGGTTCATGATGTTTGAGCCAAGCTGCGTATCGGCATTGCGTGATGATGCCCGCACGCTGGTGGACAAAAAATATCAGACCGCTGCCGATGACATTGCCTCACGCATGATGAGCGTGGATGAATGGCTGGATGCCTGGCGTGTGGCAGGTGGGATGGACAATCTCAAATGGGATCATCAGCTGCGTGAAATCATACTGCACGGGCATTGTCACCAAAAATCATTATGGGGGACAGCCACTAGCTTAAATATTTTGCGGGCAATCCCCGGCGCAACAGTGCGTGAATTGGACGCGGGGTGCTGTGGCATGGCAGGCAGTTTTGGCTACGAGGCCGAACACTATGAGGTCTCAATGCAAATTGCCGAACAGCGCTTATATCCTGCTGTGCGAAACAACCCCAACGCGATTATCGCGGCGGCGGGCACATCCTGTCGGGAGCAAGTGGGGCATATTGAGGGGCGGACACTGCACCCAGTTGAAATTGTGGCGATGGCGTGCGGGTGGAAAGAATAATGCGTAAAATATCATGTAAGGCATGAAAAGGAATAGGCTATGGTCGAAAGAGTTGTTCCCGCAACCTATATAGGTCATGCTCCATCGGGTGAAATTGTCGCTACGGGAATTTCTGCTGCCGAGTTCTCAAAAATGTCTACTGAGGAGCGCTACGAATGGGTGCGGGGGTTTGTTATTAAAATGCCATCGGCTTCCTTGCAACATATTGACTTGGTTTTTTATCTACATCTTCTATTCAAGGTGTATTTCAAATTAAATCCGATAGGATGTGTGGTGGGTGATGGCTTGGAGATGCGGATTGAGGCAATTGAATCATATCGTCAGCCTGACCTACAGATTATCCTGAACACCAATACAGGTGAACTCACTAATACTGCTATGATTGGCCCTGCCGATATTTGCATCGAGGTGGTTTCGCCTGAAAGTGTGGCCCGTGATTATGGCGATAAGTTTGAGGAATATGAAAAGGCAGGGGTGCAGGAATACTGGCTGATAGACCCGCTTCGCAAGGCCCATCGTTTTTATCGGCTAGATACAAACGGCCTTTATATTGACCACGAAATAGATGCCGCTGGAAATTATACTACCCTGCTGCTCCCTCACTTTGTTTTGCCGGTCTCGACCCTTTGGCAAGAACAGTTACCCGACGTATTTGCCGTGACAGAATTTGTCGAGGCTATGTTTAAGGCATAACCCCTTAGAAACTATAAGCCCCCCGTGTGGCGACCTGCGCTACTCGGTAAATCGCACCAATGCCATGTGATACAAATACCTCTTGCACGGCTGCGCCGGATTTTTCCGCGAGGTCGGCGGTGGGAGCGACAATACACAAGGTCGGGCCAGCCCCACTGATGATACAAGCCTTTGCTCCATAAGCTAGGGCTGTATCCCGTGCCATTGCGAAATGGGGGATTAAATGCTGCCGGGCAGGTTCAATGATGCTATCTTCCGCCATTGCATTGACCAATAAATCCAAGTTGCCCGAATACAGACCGTACATCAATTCCGCAACGGCCCTTGTCTGACTAACCATCTTGGAAAAAGGCACTTCTTTAGGAAGGACGGCTCGCGCTTGAGCAGTTGGCACGGCGACATCAGGTGTTACTAGCGCAAAATGGAGTCCGTCGGGAACGGGTAGGGGAAAAAGGCAGTCTGGCGTGATACCTGTTACCAACACAATACCACCCAGTAAAGCTGGCCCAACATTATCGGCGTGGCGACCACTGACGGTAGCTTCGGCTTCCAAACAGGCAGGTAATAACTCAAGCTGGCTGAGAGGATTTCCCAAGAGGGCATTGGTCGCAACAGCCCCGGCGGCTGCACTGGCAGCACTACTTCCCAATCCGCTGGCTAACGGCAAACCTTTCTCAATTTCCAATTCAATTCCTAGATCGGGTCTAATCTGTTGGCGCACAAATTCAGCAGCTATCGCGGCGGTGTTTCTTGTCGCATCAAGTGACAATTTGCCGCCATCTCCGGTAATTTTGACGACGCTTGTACCGGGTTTATCACAAAGATGTGCTGTAACGGTATCCCCGATGCCCGTGACTGCCATCCCCAAAATATCAAAGCCGGGGCCAAGATTGGCGACCGTGGCGGGCGCGAATGCACGAGCAGAAGCCGGAACTAAACCATTATTAGGCACATGTTGAGACATCAGTTTCTATCCAATTTCGGCGAGGGCCTGTTCAATATCGGCAATAATATCACGGGCGTCTTCAATCCCGGTGGAATAACGCACTAGATTGTCAAAAATACCCAGTTCGAGCCGTTCTTCGGGTTCTTTTTCAAAATAGGACATGATGGCGGGCTGTTCCACTAAGCTCTCCGTCCCGCCTAAACTAGGGGCGATATAGGGCAGACGCAGGGCATCAATAAAACGTTTCGTCGTATCGTAATCGCCTTTGACGGTAAAACTGACTACGCCACCGAACCCCTTCATTTGTTGGTGGGCAAGGTTATAATCGGGATGGGATTGGAGGCCGGGATACCACACACGCTCGATTTTCGGATGAGCTTCCAAATAACAAGCCAATGCCCAGCCATTTTCGTTTTGTTTTTGGACGCGAAGGGCCAAAGTTTTGAGTCCACGTTCCAATAGATAGGCGTTTTGTGGGGCTAGGACTGACCCCAAGACCCCTTGCGCCTGTCGAAGAGCGCCAATACGTTCCGCACTACCAATAATGACCCCCGCCAGTAAGTCATTGTGCCCGCCGAGATATTTGGTAGCGCTGTGCAGCACGTAATCAATGCCATAACTGAGGGGAAGTTGGTTAATCGGTGTGCCAAAGGTACTGTCAATCAAGGTGACGACTTTGTGCTGCATCCCAATCTCGGCGATTTTGGCGAAGTCCACAAGGCGCAGATAGGGGTTAGTTGGGCTTTCGGAAATGATAATGCGGGTTTTCTTGGGGACAATGGCGGATTCCATCGCGTCATAATCACCCATTGGCACAATAGAGGTTTCAATTCCCAATCGCTTGAGGAAGGTAGTGCAGAATTGGCGCGTGCGGCGATAACAGTCATTAGTCATAACGATATGAGTACCAGTGGGCAGGCTGGCAAGGAGTAGGGTGGTAATGGCCGCCATGCCTGATGCAAACAGCACCGCCTCTTCGCCGCCTTCTAATGCCGCTAGACGTTTTTCGACAGCATGAACTGAGGGATTGCCATAGCGCCCATATTCTTCGCGGCTCTCTTCACCCTCTTCACCCCAAACTTTGCTCCGCATGAATGCGGTTAAGTCGTCACTATCCGCGAAGGTAAACGTGGCGCTTTGCGTAATCGGTGTTGTGATGGCATGTCCGGGACGTAGGCGGGGACTTCCGGCATGGACAGATTGTGTACTTGGGCCGGGTATAGGTTCCTCGATGTTCAACGAACAATCTCCTAATGGGGGTGGATGTCTAGATTGTGCAAATGTAGCGAATATAGCGTAGAATGACAACTAACCTTAGCAAGTTTGCCTATCGCTCAAAACTTGGTGAAGGGCCTATACACAAATTTAATGCTCGTTATATACTTACTTTCAGTAGGTTTTTAGTTATCTCTGAAAATGGGTTAATGGATGGAACCGGAATTGATAGTCAAACTGATGGTCATGAGTGGCCCGGATGATGGGATGGAGATTATCCTCAGCCATTCCAAATCAGGCGATCCTATTCCCCCGGGGCTGCTTGGAAGATATACCATTGGTCGGCGGGACAATAGTGATGTGTGTATCCCTTTTGATACGCTGGTTTCAAGACTCCATGCGACCTTGCAGCGCCGCACCGATGGATTATTTTTGGTGGATGAAGGTAGCCGCAATGGGACATTTATTGGGCGGCGGCGTGTTAAAGACCCGGAATCTCTCGATATTGGACAAATGTTTAGGGTGGGGCAGACTTGGCTTCGTGTGCAGTCTATTGAATAAGGTGGCAGCATGGCAACCATCGGCTTAAAAGATATTTTAGCAATTGCGGAGCAGGAATCTGCACACCATCATCATTACTATATCGGCGTTGAGCATCTCTTTATCGCGCTGACGAAACTTCAAAATGGCCTCACCAATGCGATTTTGGAATATACAGGGCTTGAGCCGCGTTTTGTTCGTTATAGCATCCGCCAGACCATCGGAATGAATGAAAATCGGCGCTTTTGGCCCGGTTTCCGCGAAACACCGCGTACCAGCCGTGTCCTAAAAATGGCCCAAAAATACGCTGGCTTGCATACTCCGTCCGAGCGTGATTTGCTCTTAGCCATTTTGGATGAGGCTGATAGTGTGGCGGTGCGGGTGTTGCAAGAAGTTGGCGCGGACATCCCAAAACTGCGCCAGATTGCCGCCAATTGGTCAACCAAAGCGCGGGCGGATGTCCCGGATGTGCCCATTGATGGGTATGTGGACTTAAATGCCGATGAGCGCCGGGTTTTGCAGCGCATGTTCCGCACGCATCAACGCATTGTGGTCGAGCGGGAACTGGCGGGAAGTTATGGCAATACACGCTTGTTGGTTGTCCAGCCGATGCGTCCCCAACGGGCTGAGGCACGGGTGGTGGTGAAGATTGACGAGCGTTCGGCGATTCTCTATGAAAAGCGCCATTACGATTCGTATGTGAAAGATACCCTCCCACCGACAACCGCACGAGTTTTGGATAACCCCTCGCTCCCCGAAGATTCGCCACTGGGCGGTCTTAAATATACCCTCGTTCAGCCGCTTGGCAGTACCAATCCAATAGATTTACGCGCGTTTGCCGATCATGCCACGCCGGAAGATATTGGTCGGCTCATTCAACACAGTGTTTATCAATCGTATGCCGGGGCGTGGTGGTCACAGCGGCAGCGCTATCGGTTTGGCGTATGGCGTGAATATGAACATGTGCTGCCTGCTGCGCTTGAGATTGCGGTGATGCGACCCTCAACGCAGACCTCGTATACCGAAATCAGCCCGCTGGGCGCATGGAGTCGCAGCGAAGATATTGAAATCGGGCAATTGGTGGATTTGCGTGACTTCACCGTGCAAAAAGTCCGGCCCGATAAAGGAACCGTACAGCTTTCTGCGGGGAGCGGCCCGGAAGCGGTGAATCGTGCATCCAAAGTGGAGGTGATTGGACTCGGCGATGAGGTCAAGGAATTCCGGCGCGGTGAATTAGTGCCACGCTTCACAGGTCGTGTGATTCGTCGGCGCAAAGAAATCTTGTTGGAGCAGGCCCAATGGCTTGAACCACTGTTTGATCTAACCGAGCAAAATTTGCCTGCCCCCGCGCCACTTAACAGCTTGCCCAATCCTTTGCTGCATGTCAATAATTTCCTAGAGCGCCGTGTCAGTGGTTATCTCTCGATTATTCACGGCGATTTGCATTTGGGGAATATCTTGGTTGGGCCAGCCGGAGATGCTTGGTTAGTGGATTTTGCCCTAACCCGCGAAGGTCATACACTGTTTGACTGGGCTGTGCTAGAAGTGAGCCTTTTATGTACAGTGGTTGGCCCACGTATGCCAGAAGGGTGGGACGGCGTTTGGGGGACAATTCGATTACTTGAAGCCGTCAACAGCCACAACGCCGACCTAGTGTCACAGGGTGATCCAGTCGCGCAAGCCTTATCTCCCATTATCACATTACGAAAAGTGGTCGAGGTGAATCTGGCGCGAACTCAACAATGGCGTGAATATCATGTGGCCTTGATGCTGGCGGCATTACGCGGATTGTCTTGGAAAAATTCGGCTTCGTTGGATGTGCGGCGGCTGCTGTTTTTGACGGCGGCCCTATCGGTGGATTATGTCCTAAAAGCTGAAAAAGGGGTGTTTAGCACGCAAGGGATGTCGGAATTGCCAACAGATGGCACGGGTACAAGGATGCCATTTGACCCAATGGGTGGCGATACCCCGATGTATGAACGGGATAGTCCCGATAATTAGCCAATATTCACTGCCAAAGAAAAAGGGCAATCCTGATTAGGACGGCCCTTTTTGATTTCATAAGATACGGTGGGTTAGCTGATGGCGAAGGTTACAGTCAAAGTAACGCTTACACTCAATGTGCCGCCTGCGATTGGCACATTACCAGCACCACCACCCTGCGCCCGTTCCGCACTGGCGAGAGGATAGTAGCCACCATCGCCTTCTTGCACAGACAGGACTTCACCTAGCGTCGCCCCAACCAAGCCAGCCAATTCGGTGGCACGGGCAGTTGCGTCGGCAAAGGCAGCAGTTCGAGCATCGGTTTGAAGCGCGGAACGTTCCGAAATATCGAAGGAAATGTTGTTGACGACATTCGCGCCAGCCGTTACAGCCGTTGCCAACAGATTGCCAATTTGGGTCACGTCACGCACGGTCACATTGATGACATTGGTGACATGATAGTTGGCGGGTGGTTGCTCCATGCCTTCGGCAACTGGGCCATAACTGCCTTCCCGGTAGATGTTGTAATATTCGGTACGGATGTCTTCTGCGGCAACACCGGCGCCTTGCAGAGCATCAATGACAGCCTGAATGTTCGTATTGGCATCATTGACGGCGGTGATGACGTCGGTATTGATGACATCAACCCCCACGCTCATATAGGCGATGTCCGGGGCAGAGTAGGCGGTTCCTTGACCGATGACGGTGATGCTGCGTGGCGTTGTTGTTTGCGGGTCGGGCGCAGCTTGTACTTCAGGCTGTTTTGCCAACAACCCACCAGCGACCAATGTGACTGCGACGAGTAACGCTAGTACAGCACGAACTACCTTTTGATTAGAAACCATGTGTGTCTCCTCATGGATGCGAAAGAAAGCCCCCCATTGATAGGCTCAATACCTAAGACGACATTTTTGCCGGAAAAGTTCCAAGCAAATCTCTGTACTCATTATTAAGAGGCCAATTCGATTTGAAATGGGGCAAATGGGGGAATTAGCGGTAGGCGGCATGTCCCATTTAACCAAATTTGTGCAGCGCATAGATGAGTTCTGCTACAATCAAGCCTACACCATTTACTCGAAACATAAACCGGAGTTGGACATGCAAAAGATTGATGTTGCCATTTTGGGGGCAACGGGAGCAGTGGGGCAACGTTTTATTGCCCTACTAGAGAATCATCCTTGGTTTCGGGTGGCGGAAGTTGTGGCAAGTGACCGCAGTGCAGGCTTGACTTATCGTGAAGCAGCTAGGTGGGTGTTGGATGGCTATCCCCCCCGCGACGTGGCTGAATTGACAGTCAAACCGCTGGATGCGATTCTTGATTCCCCGCTTGTTTTTTCGGCACTACCCGGTGAGGCCGCCCGTGAAGTCGAAGTACGATTGGCAGGGGAGGGGCATGTGGTTTGCTCCAACGCCAGCACTTATCGCATGACTGAGGACGTGCCGCTACTCTATCCCGAAATTAACCCCGATCACACCCGCTTGATTGAAACTCAACGCCGCAATCGTGGCTGGAAAACGGGTGCGCTGGTGACTAATTCGAACTGCACAGCCATGCCGGTGACGGTGGCCCTCGCACCCCTGCGACTATTTGGAATCCGTGTCCTGCATATCGTCAGTATGCAGGCCGTCAGTGGGGCGGGGTATCCGGGAGTAGCCTCGTTGGATATTTTGGATAACGTCGTGCCATATATCAAAGGTGAGGAAGATAAGCTGGAAGTTGAACCACACAAGATGCTCGGCCAGCTTGCGCCTGATGGCAGTAGAATTTTGCCTTTGGAGATGGTGACCAGTGCCGCTTGTAATCGAGTACCCGTGCTGGATTCGCACTTGGTCAGCGTAGCAGTAGGATTTGATAGCCGCCCTTCACTCGAAGCGATTGATGAGGCATGGAACAGCTTTGTCGCACCGGAAATTGTGCGCCGCCTGCCGAGTGCCCCTGAATTCCCGTTGGTTGTCGCCTATGAACAGGATCGCCCGCAACCCCGTCGAGATCGGAACGCAGGGAATGGTATGACCACGACGGTGGGCCGTCTGCGTGAATGCAAGACGGTAGATGGCGTCCAATTTATGTCGCTGTCGCACAATACCATTCGCGGAGCGGCGGGTGGCTCAATTTTAAACGCGGAACTGCTGGTGGCTGAAGGATATATCGCCTCAGCTGATCCGGCGATGCTGGCTTACGAAAAAGCCTAATCCCCGAAATAAAGCAATAAAAAAGGGCCGATGGTTTGAAGATCGGCCCTCTGTAAACTCTAACGCATCGAAACTGTTTATCTACGAGGCGCACGCACAGCCCAATCTGGCAAATCGCTGCGATATTCCCCGCTGCTGTAGACGTACACCCATGCCGCGCCTTCGGGCGTTGCCTCTGACCACTGATAGATCCAATGAGCATCCAAAATCGAAAGGTTGACACACCCGCGTGATTGGCGATAGCCAAATTTGTCGTGCCAATATGCGCCATGCAGGGCCATATCCTCGTTGAAGTACATGACCCAAGGGACGTTTTGGATGAGATAATATTCGGCCTGACCCGCTGCGCCCGTCATAGGGGCGGTGTTCCAACGCTGGTAAATTTTAAATAGACCCTCGGCGGTTGACCAATTGGGCAGACCCGTAGCGACCAGTGTAGCAAACACCATATCATCGCCCTGATAGGCCACCGCCGTTTGTTCGTAGAGGTCTACGGCAACCCACTGGTCATTTGGGCCGACTTCGGCAGGGCGCTGGACGGGTTTGACTTTGGCAACACGCAGTTGTTGAATCCATTGGTTTGGCCCAATTAGATACCATTCGAAGCCATTGACGACCTCCACTCCGAAGATGTTCATCAGAGTATAGCGTTCGATTTTGGGAAGACTTTCATTGGGCGGTCCGCCGGGATAGCTGCTGGGGCGTTCTGGCGCGATCATCCATGCAAACGGGCGTTCAAAGGTGCGATCAATTAACACCCCTGTCAGTTGGGAGATGTCTTCTTGTTCCACATTTTCGCTTTTCACCCAACGATCTGTGCCGATTTGTACCCATCCATCCAACACCGCGCCGATGGTGACGTGATGATAACCGGGGGGCAGGGTCTCGACTACGGCGGCATCGGGATTGGGAGCGCTGTAAATCTGAATATCCCCGACCAAACGCCGATATTTACGGGCGGTGAGCAGTTCTTCATCAAAAGGGATGTGCGGAAAATCGGGTGTAGGATACTGCTGCATGGTTGCATAGGCGGCACGCATATCCATAGCAGACAGGCCGGGATTAGTGATGCAATCCGGGTTTTCGACGGTCTGTCCAGCATCTATAGAGAGGACAGCCTGCTCGATGAGTTTTTCACATTCTTCGTCGCGGTTGGAGCCGGGGAAGGCTTTGGCGTCGTCACTTTTTAACGCAAAAGGGAGAAGTAATCCAACAATAAAAACAGCCAAGATGAGTCGTCTACGCATACCATCACCGTTACTATGAATTTGTCCTCGGAGTGGCACTAAGGATACTGAGACTAATATCTGGCGTAAAGGGCCGATAGCCTACGCTTAAACGCCGTTTGTGTGATGTGACAAAGCAAATGCAAAAAAAGGGTGAGCCATTTGACCCACCCTTGTCTAACTCTGGTTTATTCGTGTTTGATTGGCACTAAATCGGGATTGCCTCTAAAGATAACCGCGCCTGCGTTGAGCCACACACGACCCAATGGGGTGTTCAGTTGCAGCATCGTCCAATTATCATCACTGCGGGCGAGGACGGTATATTGTGTGCCGCCGGGGAGCGTGCCTGCAACTTCAATACCTTCCCATGTGGTATAGACAGGACGATCAATCGCTACAATCGCGTAGGGTAGGGCGATTTCACCAGCGGGTTCGGTCACAAACGGGACTGTCCAGTGTTGCCCCCGGAAAATCACATATTTCATGTTGACCCAGCCGACACCAAAATCACCTTCGATGCGCCACCAGCCATAATCGGGACTGCGGCCTGTGGTACGTACTTCTGTACCACCAGACAACACTGCAATCGAGGTGAAATCTGGGCCGGGGCCGCTGCGAACGTTCAAAGCGTAGGTGTTAATGATGATGCGATTATTGGGTGGGGTTTCGGTACTGACCACTGGTAGGAGTTCAAGGCTGCCATTAAGCGAGATGCCGCTGAAATTGACCCATACCACATTACTTTGATAGATCACTTGTAGCCATGTGCCGTCGGGGTTGCGTGCAATGACGTTGAGTTCCGCGCCGCGTCGGGCATCCAATACTACACCCGAATAATTATCTTTCTTGTAGAGCAGTTTGCGTTCGACAATCACGGTAGCCGTAAAGCGGGTGACATTATCGGCAGGTGGGCCAGCAATTGTACCAGCGTCTACAACCGGAATTTCGAGGGCGGTGCCTGCCAGTGTCACGTTGGTCACAGGGATGAAGCCCACACCAAAATCCGGGGCGACCATCCAGCGCGTGCCGTCCGCATTGCGTCCCACAATTGGGACAATTGCGCCGGCAGGCAAAACCCCAATCGCATTGCCATCTATGCCAATCACGACTGTATCCGCATTGAGTTGCGCGGTTGGGCCATTAAAACTGGGGCCGGGGTCGCCAACGACAGTTAATTGTTCTAGTGGGCCACGACGAGCAACTGCGCCAAGATTGACATAACCGATTCCGCCGGGGCTACTGACCTGTACCCAATTGCCGTCCCCGGTAATGGCGACGATGTTTAAGGAGTCACCACTTGGCACAATCGCAATCACGAATGAGTCAAAATTCGGGTTGCTGTAGACCTTCACCGGGCCATACGCTGCTACCACTGTCGAAAGGGCTTCTGTCCCAGCAGGCTCATTCGTCACAGGCAGTCCGGCATAATCGCCGCGAAATTGGCTGATACGAGCGCTAATCCAGCCTGTGCCATAGGGTGATTCCACACGCCACCAGCCTGTTCCGCTGCGACCTGTGCAAAGCAAAACTGTGCCATTTGGGACTGAGCCAAGAACGCTAGTAGAGGCGGATGGGCCACTGCGGATATTGGCTGCACCACTGATCACCGTGACAAGATTACCCTCTTGGGCATGGGCGGTCTGGGGCGCGGCTGGCCTGATGGTGGGAAAAGCTGCCAAGGCAATCAGGAGAAGGATAAAAATAGGAGTGAATCTAAGGGAACGCCGCATAACATTTCTCCCCAAATAAGAGTTCGTGTTTATTGGAGTTAAGTATATGCGATACGGGGCGGCGTGCCAAACGAGAAACCATAAATCCTTCGTGTAGTGATAAAACAATCACCAAATACCCTCCTTGACGTGGGGTGAACGTGGGCTACTCGGTCTTGCCCACCCACAAACCAAAGCTATACTTATCCGGTTTGTGCGGCAACGATACGCACATCTTTAGGATAGACAATCAACGAGGTTTGGAATGAGAACCATTTATCGGTGGATACGACGCGGCATGACAGCGCTCTTTACCCTTGCCGTTGCCGCTGGAATTTTATATTTCTTCTATTTCACTATCACCAGTATTGTGGATGAAGTTGAGTTTCGGCGCGAAGAAACCCGCCGTGACAATGTACGTGATGACACCGCAACCGCCATTGCTCCCACCATTGAATTCGAATCGGCACTGCTGGCAGGTGACACCGTTTTGACCATCATCCAACCGACGGAGCAGGGGGATGCAGCAAATGTATCGGCGGTGACAGAGGTGGCAACAGAATCCGCCGCTATTATCGAACCTACAGCAACGCACACAGTTGAAATAACCGCTACACCGTCTAACACTGCAACGTTTACTGCCGAACCGAGTGCAACTGATACCGCTGCTCCAACCAGCACCCCTAGCCCGACTCGTACTGCTCTACCATCGAGCGACACACCGCGTCCAACCAACAGCCCAACTGTAGTGGCGCAAAATCCAACCGCGTTCCCAACCAACACACCGCCTGCAACTGCGTTCCCGACCAACACACCGTATCCATCGGATACTCCGACGCCGACCAATACCTTTACACCGACATTGACGTATACACCGTCTATCACGCCGTCGCCCACCTTTACCTTTACTTCCTCACCCACACCGCGCCCCACGCTGATTATTGAAGGAACGTATGCCACGCCCGTAGCAACAACATTTTTGGATATTCCACCTCGTGCCGAACTGGTCGAAGATGACCCCAATATTGTGAATATCGCTATGTTAGGGACGGATGTCACGGGCGGCCAGACCGACGTGATCATCATTGTCACTATCAATAAAGAGACTGGTACCGCGGCGATGTGGCACTTGCCACGTGACCTGTTGGTCTATATCCCCGGTAATCAAATTGACCGCATCAACCGCGTCTGGCAAATTGGGCAGCAAAATGGCTGGCCCGGCGGTGGTTGGGGACTGCTCAAGGAGATGTTTATCTACAATTTCGGCCTCGAAATTGACCACTATGCCAAGGTCAGCTTTGATGACTTTAAGGCGATTATTGAGGAATTGGGTGGCCTGACCATTAGTGTGGATTGCTCACTACGGGACTGGCGCTTGATTGACCCCGAAACACCGCTGGAAATTGCGACGGGGGATGATTGGGAGAATTACTGGGAAGTGTATACCATGCCCATCGGGGTGCAAACCCTCGACCCCTATATGGCCCTTTGGTATGCCCGTAGCCGCGTGACGACCAATGACCTTGACCGAGGCCGCCGCCAGATGGACATTTTGCGGGCGATGTGGCAGCAGGCCCGAAGCGAGGGGATTTTTACCCAAGTCGCTACGCTATGGCCGCGTGCATTGGAGATCATCGAAACCGATATGTCATTGGAAGACATTTTGAGCTTTGTGCCGCTGGCAATTAACCTCAATCCGGGTTCAATTGAACGCTATAGCCTTTCGATTGGCGTGCATATTGAAAATTACACCACGCCGGATGACGGTCGTTCGACTTTGCTCCCCAACTGGCCTGCCATTCGCCAAGTCGCAAAGGAATTTGTCACACCACCGACAGGGAATCGTTTGCAATATCAATCGAGCCGAATTGAGATTTTTGATGGCACACAGTACGGCCTTGGATGGGATCAAGTTGCGGCTGACCGCTTGGCATGGGAAGGTTTTACGCCTATTTTGCAGCAATCGCAGAATGTCGCCAAGCATGAAGTGACATTGATTTATGACTATACAGGCGAAGAGAAGGGGAGTGAGATTGAGCGCCTTCAGGAAATTTTGCGGATTGGGGAGAGTCAGGTAATTGTTGAACCAGACCCCAATCGCCAGTACGATTACCGCGTGGTGGTGGGGCAAAATTATAACTCGTGTGTGTATGGCAGCAGTAGTGACGATGTGCCACCTCCGCCGCCACAAGAAGTCTCTGGTTGATGTAGCTGGACGAATATTGGAAGGGCAGGATTTCCTGTCCTTTTTATTCCTTAGGATGTAGTATTGCGCATAGTCATGAAAGAAAAACACGCGCCAAGACAAATCAATGCCAATCCGGAAGAAAGTCACCCAACGGCTTCATAATCTCACTCACACCCCCATCTACCAACCCATAAACATAAACCCCAACTACCCCCTGCTGATCACGCTGAAAAACAATTCTCGACCCATCCGACGACCAATCAGGAAACTGGTCATCAAAAATTGCCTCCATCAATGGCCGCACATTCGACCCATCCACGTCCATCAAATAAATCTGGAAGAATGACCCTTCATCCACGTGAAACGCAATAGACGACCCATCCGGCGACCAAGTAGGAAAATACGCATCTCCCGAATCATCCGGCGACAACAAGCGACCACCTGTACCATCAGGTCGAATCGCATAAATTCGATATTTATTGCGTTCAAGCCGATGAAAAGCGATCAAAGACCCATCCGGCGACCAATCTGGCCCCAAATCGAATGTGTCGTTAAATGTGATTTGGACAACTTCATTGGTCTCAAAAGAATACACATAAATTTCAAAATCGCGGCTGCCGTCCACCTCGCCGGGGCGGTTACTATGAAAAGCAAGCCGTGACCCATCGGGTGACCACGTAACATAACGGTCATCATCAGAAGGACTATTGGTCAAATTGATAATGTCGCTGCCATCCGCGTTCATGACATAAATATCCCCATTGCCAGACGCCCCCTCATACGCATAAAAAGCGATGCGCGTGCCATCCGGCGACCAAGCAGGGCCAGTCTCTTGAAGATCAGGGTCTTGGGTAATTTTTTGGACATCCGAACCATCGGGGTTGACCGTATAAATATCGAGGTTTCCAGAACGGCGCGAAGCAAATGCGACTTTCTGACCACTGAGGCCTATGTCATCCGTTGGGAGTATTCCGACATTGGCAAGCGTCGCAGGGCTGGGGGTTACGGCGCCCGAGGTAATAGGCATGGGAGTAACCGAGGGGAAGTTTTCATCTGTGCCTGCGTTCCGACCACCATTGCCAAATGGATTTAAGATATAGAGCGCAATTGCCGCGCAGGAAAATAACACCAACGCCCCTGTCACGACCCCCCACATCCAATAATTTGGTGTGTTTTTAGCATGGGGTACCATCTCGATTGGCGTAGAAAACTGCGTTGGGCTGTTTGGGCCAGAGGGTGGAGTAAAAGACGGCAGGGTGGGACTGGCTGTAATTGGCGGACGAGGCGAGGCGATATAAGTATCAAAGCCAAGTTTCGGAGTAGCGATAACTGTGATTTCTTGATGAGATGATCGAGTGGTATCACGCAGGCGCTCAGGATGTAAACCGACAGGTGTTATCTCAGCTGTAGGAGGTTTCGCTACGTCCGCAATCACTGGCACAGGCTCGGTATCATCAGTATCTGTATTATGGGACGGCTCAATCGTTGGTGATTTAACAAACTGGGACACTTCAGGGAGACGTAGTTCATCAGGCACACTGGCAATGTTTAGTTCTGACGAAATGATGCTATCCGTTTCGAGTGGAGGTGCTCCGAGTGCCTCTGCCATTGCCTCATAAACAGATCGAGCGGATTTTGGACGGCTACTCGGCTTTTTGGCAAGACATTGTAGGACAACTTCGTCTACCGCATCTGGAATACGCGCCTCGTGCCGTCGCATGGGAGCCGGAGAAATATAGAGATGTTCATAGGTAATTCGCTCTGAGACGGTTGATCCCTGTGCGGCTGGATGCTGTCCACCAAATGGCACAAGCCCGGTCAGCATTTGATAGAGAATTACCCCAAGCGAATAGATATCTGTCTCCGCTGTAATTCCTTCGTCCAGAATTTGCTCTGGGGCCATATAAATTGGAGTCCCCATTGCCAAGCCGAGCGTCGAGAGCATACCGGGATCATCCAGTAACCGTGCAATGCCAAAATCTGTCACAAATAATGACCCGTTACGATGGAGTAGGATATTGGCAGGTTTTAGATCACGGTGGATGACATTTTCATTATGGGCAAAATTGAGAGCGGCGGTTAGAGGTTTGAGAAATTCCAGTGATTCATAGGGGGTGAGGGGACGACCCAGATTATAAAGGGTGGTCTGCAACGTTTCACCCGGCACATAATCCATTAAAATGAAGACGAGGTCATCGGCTTCAATGAGATCATAATATCGCACGATATTGGGGTGTTGGAGCCGGGACAGAACTTCACCTTCACGCCGGAAGCGTTTCACCAAATGGGGATCATGGGCGATTTCGGGCCGCAGTACCTTTGCCGCTAAATCTACACTACGACGTGTATCATGCACACGGTAGACTCTGGCAAAAGTGCCTTCCCCCATATGTGCATCAAAGCGATAATGGCTGGCAATTGTTTGACCCAATAACACATCTGACATGCGTGTGGTATCCTCCGGCGTTTGTCCCAACAGAGTGTATTGCGGGTCGTGATACCTGTCAATTGAAAGAGAAATGAATGGCGAAAATTTTAATTAGCGTGTTGCCTGCATCCGGACATATCAATCCGATGATTGCCATTGCGCAAGCACTTCAGCAAGAAGGTCATCAAATTCGGGTCGCAACGGATGGGTCGTATCATATCCAACTGCGTCGGGCAGGCCTTGAACCGCTGACTATGCCCTATCCAGACGGGGCAATTGCACAGGCATTGGAATATCTGCGTAGACCAGCGGGATGGCTGTCGCAGATCAAACGCCATCCACCCCAATCCTATTTTTTCATGCACCTTACGGAACTCACTGCCGCATTGGTGAAACATGTCGAAGATTTTCAGCCCGATATTTTGCTGACGGACTTGAATTTATATGCTGGGCCAATCGCTGCGGAGATTTGTCAACTCCCCTATGCCAGTTATTGTGCCATTGTAAACACTTATGTTTCACCGGACGCGCCCCCCTATGGAATGGGAATAGATTGGTACCCAGAAGATGATGCGCGACGTTGGCTGTGGCCTATTTATGGCTTGGGAATGAAAGGGGTACTGTGGCGTTATGATCGCATCGTCAATCGAGTTCGTCGCCAATATGGATTGCCTTCGGCGCAAGGGGCGATGCTGGCCCATTCACCCTATCTCGCATTAGTGCCCACTACCGAAGCGTATGAATATCCGCGCCGGGCCGTCCCCAAACAGTTGATGTACATTGGGCCAGTCACGACAGGTGAACGTGGTGAAGTCCACGACAATTTTGATTGGGCATGGCTAGATGACGGACGTCCCACCGTGTATGTTTCGATGGGAACGATTGTAGATGGCACAGATATTTTTCGTAACGCAATTGAGGCGGCACGCGGCGCGAATTGGAAAATGGTGATGGCAATCGGCAGGGAAGGCAATGTCAACAAATATGCGGATGCACCGCCGAATGTTTTGGTGCGAAATTTTGTACCCCAACTTGCGTTGTTAGATAAAGTACAAGCGGTGGTCAGTCATGGTGGCAACAATACCGTCACAGAAGCCTTGCTGCATGGACTCCCGCTGGTCGTTATTCCGAATAGCGCTGACCAACCGGAATCGGCAGGACGGGTCAAGGCGAGTGGGGTGGGGATTCGGATGCGTCCCCGTGAAGCCACGCCGCGTCGTCTGCGTAAATCTATCGAAGCGATCCTGAATGATTCCACTTATCGAGAGGCAGCACGGCGGATTCAGGTAAGCTATCAGCGATGTAACGGCCCAGCGACGGCAGCCGAGCTAGTTGGATTGTTGGCAGAACGAAAAACAGCCATCTGTCGCCCCGAGGGTGTTGGAATCACAGTAACTTTGGAAGATGTGGCGCGATTGTAGAGGTGAAAAGAGGCGGAGAAATGATGTTATCGTGTTATGCTCCGCCTCTCAGGAACGATCTCAGCTTACTTCTTACCATTGCCGCTCTTTATGGCAATTTGACGAGGTTGGACTTCCGGCGATTTGGGTAAGGTTAGGGTCAGCACCCCGTTTTCAAAGTTGGCATCAACATCGTCGGCATTGATCGCCTGCGGAATATGGACACGGCGGCTGAACTTACCATAGCGACGTTCCTTGATCAGTGTGCGGCCTTCCTTCTTTTCCTCAACTTGCTCTGGAATTTCAGCCTCAATATTTAGGAAATCCCCATCCATCCGCACGTGGATGTTCTCGGCTTGTACACCCGGCAAGTCGGTCTTAACGACATAGCTCTGGTCGTTTTCGTCAACGTCAATCGCTAACCCGAAGTCGCTGAGACGGCTGTCAAAAGGATGCCATGTCTCATCAAACAGACGGTCAAGCGCACTTTGCATGGTCATCATTTCACGAATTGGATTCCAACGAGCAATCTTGTTCATACAATACCTCCGAGATTTCTCTTTGAGATAGTGCTTGTCATCTATGCTCTTAGAATAGCGCCGATGTGTAGGAGAAATTTATGAACAAGATAGGAGCAATATAAGAAATTCTGCACGGTTACTCGTCAAGCAGCAGGGGGGTAATCCGTCCAGCAGTCAGTTCACGCAGGGCATCGGTAAAGGGGGCGAAATCATCCTCAGCGATGCGCAAAATCAGCAGTATTTCCGCCCCAAAATCCTCAGTTTCGATCTGACAGTCGTAATTACTCATGAGAATTTTGACCCGTTCAAAGAGGGCATAGGGGATTTCGATTCCGACGGTACGGCGGGTAGTTTTGAGTTCAGTTGGCATGGCGCTGACAGCTTCGCGGGCGGTTTGACCATAGGCATGAACCAACCCCCCCGTCCCCAATTTTGTGCCGCCAAAATAGCGTGTAATGACCAATACCACATCCCCAATATTCGATCCCCGAATCACGGCGAGAGCAGGTGGGCCAGCCGTGCCCGAAGGTTCACCATCATCGCTCATGCCTTCAGTCACACTTCCGCCATAACCGATTTTGAAGGCATAGACATGATGGGTGGCATCTGGCATTTCATCGCGGACGGTCTGTATAAATGTTTTGGCCTGCTCAATGGTATCGGCGCGGCCAATCGTGCCAAAAAAACGGGAATTAGAGACCTGATATTCGATACGGATGCGTTCTTTAGGTACAGGATAGACAACCATAGGGATTTATAGGAGTGTGTGCGGGTCAACCCGTCGCAGATAATTTCGATAAGCAACAGATTCATTCCATGCCTGTTCGAGTCGCTCATAGAGGCTCATTTTATCATTGGATGGGTAAGAGCTTGCCGTCAAAGTAATCTTGCCACGCGACCCAATTTGCACCCCGAACGTGCCGGATGCAGCGAGATATTCAAAGCCAAGTCGAATCACGGTGGGGGATTGCCCAAGCCGCTCTACAAATTGACTGACGGATGCCTGACCATCTTGTTGAGTCACGATGACCTCTGCCAGCTTTCCCAATAGTCCCAAGTAATCGGTGAGCGTCATTAGGGGTGGAGGGGCAGCTACCCAATAGACCCGACGCGGATGGACTTTTTCCATCGCCTCGGCTAACCGTTCAGGAGTGGGAGGCGCGGTTAAAATTACCAATGTTTCGGCGGGGAGGAGTTCACTTAATGGCAGGCCCAGAGACTGTGCTTTCGGAAAACCTTCAGCCCAAATTTGTGCATCTGGATCGCTAGCCCGCACCTGCGCCAATACTTCAGCGGGGGATCCGGTACGGCAATCTAGTATTTCGGGTGGCAGGCGGAGTGAGAGGGCTGGCGCTTCAATCTGTACCCAATCCTCTAAAACGATCTGCAACTGACGCTCACCTTTATAGGTGGTGACATCGAGTGTATAGGCTAAATCAAAGCGACCTTCGGGTAGGGGTAGTTCGGCGCTGTTCCACCACAAAACTGTTTGGCGATACCCGGCACGGTTTTCAATCGTTAGACGGCGGTGTTGGCTATCCGCCCCCAATTTGGCGGCACTGACGAGAGCAAGATCACGCGAGCAAAAATTGGGAATCGGATTGCCCTCTCCAAATGGGGCAAGACGTTGTAATTGATAACCGAAATCAAGGGTGAGTTGTTCCAAATCCAACTGGCCCTCGATCAATAGGCTGGGGGGTGGGGCGTTTTGTTTGGTCGTGGCAAAGGCTTGGGAGAGGCGGCGGCGCAACATGGGCAGGCGTTCGGCCTGAATTCCCAATCCTCCCGCACCCTCATGTCCGCCATAATTTTCAAGGATGTCTGATATTCGTGTGAGGGCTTCGCCAACCGAATAGCCGGGAGCACCGCGTACTGAACCGCGTATAATGCCCTCATCCGCACTGACCAACAATGCAACGGGTTTGTGATATTGTTCAGCCAGCTGGCTGGCGACGATGCCAATCACCCCACTGTGCCAATTCGGATGGCTCAATACCAGTACCTCCCATTCCAAAAGCGACGGGTCAGTCTGAATTTGTTCTTGAGCCGCTTCCAATGTCTGCCGGGTGAGATTACGCCGCTGACGATTAAATCCATCCGCCTGTGCCGCCAAAATTTGGGCGGTGGTACGGTCAGTGGTGGTTAACAATTCGACGGATTTGCGAGCATCATCCAAACGCCCTAAAGCATTAAGGGGTGGGGCGATGCGAAAACCTATGTCAGTAGAGGTTAGCGTCGCGGGCAGGAGTTGGAGTTGTTCACACAGGGCGAGTAAACCGACCCGCTGCGTTTGGTGGGCAGCCCGCAACCCCAATTGTAATAGATAGCGGGTGTCACGGATAAGAGGGACGACATCGGCGACCAAACCAAGCGCCACCAAGTCCAGAAATCGACTGGCCTCGCTGCCCCGTCCGAGCGCATCATAGAGCGCTTTCAGTACCATATAGCTGACGCCAACACCGGAAAGGGTGCATAGAGGATGATCTTCACGCGGTAAATGGTGGACATTCACCAGTGCATGTGCTTTAGGCAAATCGGGCAGTAGTTCATGATGATCGGCGATAATAACCGGAACGCCCTGTGTATTGGCGTAATCCACCGCGTCGTTGGCGGTCGAACCCGTATCACAGATGAGCAGCAAATCTGGCTTTGTGGCTTGGATAAGCTGTTTTAGGCGATGGGGTTGAACACCATGCGAATCCGTTTGACGGGAGGGGATGTGATACTCGACAGATAGACCCAAGCGCCGCAGTCCTTCAACCCACAAGGCCGTCGCCGTCTGCCCATCTACATCAAAATCTCCCCAGACAAGAATACACTTATTGCCTTGATTTACCAGTTTTTTAATGTATTCTACAGCCTTATCCAGATGGGGTAAATCTGATGGCAGGGCGGGGGTGTAATGCTCGACAGAAAGGAAGGCGGTGGCACTTTCTGCTGTTCGGACACCGCGTTCGATCAATAAAATCATTAATTCTGTGGGAAGCGGGCCACCGGGGAGTTCCCAATGCAAGTCCAATGAGGGCGGCATAGTGAAATCGCGGCTGTAACGCCATTCTTTACTGGGCATAGGCTAGAACTCCACCACTGAGGGGTTGCTTTCCAAATCGCCAAGACCCCAATAATCCTCAAGGTCAGTCTCATCCGGCACAACCGAAGGGCTTTGACCCCGCCCGCATAAGCCACGATAGAGACAAAATCGGCAGCGGGTGACAGCTTCGGTCAGTGCAAAATCCGAGGTCTGGACGGCTTCAATCACACTGCGGATATGCGCTTCATATAAGGCAACTGAGTGTTCATCTACTGAAAACAGGCGGGTCTCACCCGTTGGGATTTGGATATATTGCAGGGCCATTTTTTCGATGGACCGTCCGACCAACCGCGCCGCTTCCCGATACAGCACCAACAGATACACGACGGTCTGCATCCGCTGGCCCAAACGTACTGGATCTGTCAGACGTCCGGTTTTCCAATCCAGTGCCATAACCGCATTGCCGCGCAAGGTAATTAAGTCAAATTTTGCCAAGACGGAATAGCCTGCGACGGTGGTCGAAAGCGAGACTTCAGGCCATGTTCTTTCAAATGGCCCAAGCTCGGTGAAAATTTCCTGATAGCGCCGCAACCATGTCTCTAATGTGGAATCCCCCGCCACACTGGACTGCAAGACCTCCAATGACATACCAAGTTGATGGCGCTGCACCATCTGATGAAATCTTGCACCCCGATCAAGGGCCTGCTCGACTTCCGATTGCGGTTCGGCCAGCGGGGAGGGCCAACGCTGCTGCTGGATATGGGCTAAATAAAATCGGCGCGGGCACTCTACAAAATCTTGCAGCCGTGATTGGGTGTAATGAAAATCGGGTGGAAATTGCACTTGATTAGGCGTCGCCATTGATAACCTCACGTAGATGATACAGCGGGACAGCAGGCTGCTTGACAAAACTGCCACCGCGCTCCCAATAGCGACCCACATTCCATGTAATACTCAAATCCGACTTAGCACGGGTAATACCCACATAGAGCAAACGCAGACGTTCGGCAGCGTAGTCTATGCGTGCTTGTCGGGAGGCGGGGCCGGGTTCGTAATTATCGGGACGTTTATTAATTAAGGCATCTAATTGGGCCAAGACCTCAGCATCAAGATTCAGGTTATCACGAATAAAACGTTTTTCGCCCAGATACTCCTCATAATCGAGCGCCGAGGGGAAACTGTAATTGTTGACCGCCATCAGATAGACCCGATCCCATTCCAGTCCTTTTGCCGCGTGCATAGTGCTGACCGTGATTATCCCCGGCTTTGGAGCATAACCTGTTTCGGCATCGTCAAAACCAATGAACTTGCGCTGATTTTCGCTGATCTGGCGGAGTTCTTCGGTGAGGTCAGGTAAGCGCCATGTAGGGTTGGCTTGGGCAATACTCCGCATCAACACGGCGATTTTATAGGTCAGGGCGATGTCGGTAGGGTCGGTAAAAAGGTCTTGCCCGATGGTGAGCAGGAGTTGGTCAATGGGTAAACTGAGGGCTGACAGCCAACGCCGGATCAGGGCAATAAACCTGTCCAGATTTTCATGATAGTCGTCGGGGAGCTCCAAATCCAGCGCGAATGTCCAATCGCCACCGACGGGCCAGATAAAATCTTCGGGCTGTTTATGCCGATGCAAAGTCTTTTGAATTTGGTTAATCGGCCCTTCGGCATCTTCGATTTCCTCCCCATCAAAATACATCGGCACCCATACATCGCGGTAGACCGCAGCAAGAAGTGGGCTACTGCGGGGATTGGAAAGATAGAGCAAAGCCGAACGCAACAGGCCAGCCGTCGCACGGGTCTCGGTAGTGCTGCGGAGTAATTCCTCATAGGGCAAGCCCGCTTCTTGTAGCAGTTGGGTTAACTGAAAGCCCCGGCTGTTTTCTGGCACAAGGACGGCTACCGTTTTATCCGGATTTTCGGGAAGCCATTTTTGTAGTGAGGACAGCACCACTTTGAGTTCATCGTCCGGAGTGAGACGGCGGTCAAATGGATAGATATATAAGGTTGAAGCGGCGTCGGGTGGGTTCGCTTGAATATCCCCCAGTTCAGTTGGCAGGATATCTTGAGGATAAAAAGCGCTCCGCAGTTCCATCACCGGATGTTGATCAGTTGTCCAGCGGATTAGCTCGTTGGCTAATCGGATAATTTTGCGTGACGAACGACCCGATGTATTTAGGGGGCGATCTTTGACATCGGGATGGGCAAGGAAATTTCGCAAAAACTGCGGATTGGCACTGGTGAAGGTGGTGTTAATGGCTTGGTTCGGATCGCCCACCCGCACCCAGTTTTTGCCACCCGTCAGTAGCCATAGCATTTTTTCTTGGAGCAGGCTGCTGTCTTGAGCCTCATCCTCCAAAATATACGGCCAGCGATCTTGCAGTCGCTCTAAATATTGAGCATCCGTTTGGAGAGCCGTCAGGGCAAGTCGAACCAAATCTTGAAAATCTACCGCGCCGCGATAAGCCAGACTGCGTTGATAATCTTGATAGACGGCAGTGGCAAAACGTGATAAATCAAATAGGGCATCCTGATTTTCAAGAACAATGAGCAAATCTTCGGACGTGATCTGCATTTCTTTGGCACGGCTGATAAATCGGTCAACGAGGTCTACGAGAAGTTCGGGCAGGTCTTTGTTGATGACCACCTTCTCATAGCGTTCTTCTACCTCGTCGCTCAAAATCCAGCGCAACCGCTCACGCCATTGAGAATAATGAGCCGTCACGGTATCACGGCGAATAGCATAGGCCACACGATCATCCACGATACGGAAATCTTCGGCTAATCCGACCAATGCGGGCCGTTCACGCACAATATCGTGGGCCAGACCGTGCAAGGTACGCACACGATACCCCGTATAGGGCAGCAAGCCACGCTCTTGTTCCAAAATGGCGGCGATACGACTTTTAAAACTGTTGACGGCGGCATTGGCAAAGGTCACGATCAGCACTTCTTGATCGCGTCCGGCTCGCCGATTGCTCAATTTCTGTACCAATGCGGCGGCGAGATGGGACAAAGTAAATGTTTTACCCGAACCGGGGACAGCCGCCACTCCCATTAAACCCCGCGAATAACTGATGATGTCAAACTGGGATGCACGAAATTTAAAAGGGGTATCGTTCACGCCGATGCTCCTGTTATGCCATAGGATCGCAATACTTGTTGAAAGACTCGCAGCAATGGGCCGCGTTGTTCAAAACCCTGTTCGCCTAAATCTGCGATAGCTAGATACAGTTGTTTACCACAGCGTCGCGTCAAACCGAGAATTAATTTACGCAGCATCGCCCATTCGGCTTGAAATTCGTCCTCATCCAGCCATACCTTATCTTTATCATAGGAACGCCGCAGTACATAGGGGTGGGTAATCGGCTGGTCGAGGCGCTCCGACCATGCTGAACTGCCAACATCCAACCAGAATTGATAATCTACTGGACGATTGCGCATCAGGTAAGTATAGGCCGGCGCGATGAACACGGCGTTGGCTTCTTCTTTATGCCAGCTTTCTTCATGCAGTGCCGCCAGTAATCCCTCACTGACTAGTGTGCGATATTCGACCCAGACCGACGACCAATCATCGGTGCCATCGGGATACAACACACGACGAAATTGTTGGGCCGATTCAACCAATTGGGCGGCGATTGCACCCGCGTCCAAATGGGTATGAAAGCCAAAGCCGGGTTGCGACAAGACATCGCCAAAAAGACGGCGCAGAAAGTGGTCAGGCGGGGTTTGGGCGACGGTTTCACGCTGATCCATTAGCCAAGAGCGTAACTGCTCATAGCGTTCGCCCACGACGTAGGTAATACGGCTTTGCATCGTCTGTTGGATGGCATCAAATGATCCCATCTCACTACGGCCCGTCGCCCCATAGACTACATCCGCCAACAGTCGTCCCCGGATGGGGTCAAGGTTAGCTATAGCTTGTACCAGCGCATCGGCGGTATCCGGTGCAGGCGGCAGTTGGTCAGCGGGTTGATTCACCAATGCCATAAGGGTCAGCATCGCCCGTGCCGTCGGTTCGTCACGAATTGCCCGCGACGGACGATGTGATACAACGGGAATCCCGGCTGTCTGCAACCGATTCATCACCGTAAATCGCAGTGAATCATTGAGGTAGGGGGCTAACATGACAATTTGGCGCGGCTCGACCCCCGATTCCATCAATTGAATGGCTTCATCGCAGGCCCAATTTAACATTTGGGGATAGAAGGTGCGAAACGCATAGGCAAACGCCTCAAGAGGTGAGGGGTCAAGTTCGGGCAGTGGGGTATCACTCAAATCATCATCAGTGAAAATAGCGTCCAGTGCCGTTGATAATGATTGTAACGCTTGACTCTGGATGTGTGAGCTATCCCATACAATGTGGTCATCACATAAGGCCTGCAACTGGGCCGCTTGGAGAGGTTCTGCGCCGAGAAACACCCGATAGCCTGCATCGCTATCCATAACCAAAAGCGCACTTTCCAACGCTGGCAGACGGGATTCGATGAAATCCAACGTCACTGGGAAGTTTTCTTCAAGGTTATCCACAATGAGATGCTGATAGGTTTGGCTCAGATAGGTCTGATACAGCGGGTTATGTAACAGGTAGTCGTTAAACACATCCAATTGCAGCGAAAAATCCAACAACTGGTTGTCTAGGCAATGCTGGCGAAATTCACGGGCGACTTCCAACCACGTTTGATAAATAGCAAGACGGCTGGAATGCCCACTCCATGCCCGTGACAACCGTAAGGCAACCTCATCCAACGAAAATTCGTTGATGGCGGCTTTGGAAAGATTGTCGAGCGCTTGGGCAATCAGGCGGGCGCGGGCGACATTAATGCTGTCAAACAGGGCTTGTTCAACAGCACGATCAACAAAACGGGCCATATAATATTGCGCCGTCTCAATGGTCAGGAAAATCGGCTCGTGGCCTTCGGCACCCACAAAACCCGCCGCTGTCGCAATTTCCGGCCAAAAAAGCTGGATACCGCGCCGGGCCAGACCGCCAAACGTGGCAATGTCCACCCCTGCTGCATCCGGCCAATCGGGTTTGACGGTGGCGAGTTGATAGGGTCGGCCCAACGTGCGCTGAGGAACCAAGACAAGGATAGATTCTGGCCGTACTCCCTCTTGTAAAAGACGATGTAGATATTCAACAGCATAGGTGGTTTTTCCAGTACCTGCCGGGCCTTCCAAAAATCGCCGCAAAGTAACCGCCTCCATTGGAACCCCCGCTTCAGGGGGATGTCAATCATCACAAAGCATGATATTATCCCTAACCCCTGCTTAGAACAAATATCCGAGTGGCATTCGGGAACGCCATCGTTACAATAGTGTCTTATACCATTGATTCATTCCTCATATCCACAACAATCAACCAAAAGGATGCCGAATGTCTGAGAGTGCGTGGCACACGATGCCAGCCAATCAAGTGCTTAGTCAATGGGAGACCGAAGCCGAAAACGGTCTTACCAAAAGTGAAGTTGCCAAAAGATTGGCGCAATATGGCCCAAACGAATTGGTCGAAGCCAAAAGGCCGGGTTTTTGGCAGCAGTTATTGAATCAATTCAATAATTTTGTTATTTACATTTTGTTATTTGCAGCAGTGGTCTCATTTGCGCTGGGGGACGAAATTGAGGCTGTTGCGATTATGGCGATTGTAATTTTGAACGCCACCTTGGGGGTCGTTCAAGAAGGTCGTGCCGAACAAGCCCTCAGTGCCCTCAAAAAACTAGCGGCCCCCAACGCCAAAGTTATGCGGGACGGGCACACCGAATCCATCCCATCCAGAGAATTAGTCCCCGGTGACGTGGTATTGCTGGAGGCCGGGGATTATATCCCGGCAGATTTGCGGCTGGTCACAACCGTCAATCTGAGTATTGAGGAAGCCTCGCTAACCGGTGAGTCCGTTCCCGTGAGCAAACGAGCCGAACAGCTTGCGTCCGAAGATGCGGTCATTGGGGATCGCCACAACATGGCCTATATGGGGACGATTGCTACTTATGGGCGTGGCAAAGGCGTGGTAATAGGCACTGGCATGAAAACCGAAATCGGCAAGATTGCGGATGCCTTGCAATCCACCGAGGAAGAAGAAACCCCGCTGCAACGCCGCCTAGATGAACTGGGCAAGATGCTCAGTATATCAGCATTGATTATTTGCGGTTTGGTATTCATCGTCGGGACGATTCAGGACTTACGCAAGGATATGGAACTGGTAGATTCTCTGCAAGAGAGCTTCATTATCGCTATTTCATTGGCGATTGCCGCCGTTCCAGAAGGACTGCCTGCGGTTGTCACCATCAACCTTGCCATTGGGATGCGCGAGATGATTAAGCGTAATGCGCTCATTCGCCGCCTTCCAGCCGTCGAGACACTAGGCAGTGCCACCGCGATTTGCTCCGACAAAACAGGGACATTGACGCAAAATCAGATGACGGCTGCCAAGCTGTATGTAGCAGGGTATCACCTCGATGTCACGGGTGAGGGCTACGCAGTGCATGGCGATTTCCGCCTCGAAAAAGATGTCCAAGACCCAAATGACCGTGTCGAAACAATGCGTTTGTTATTAGGAGGACTTCTGGCAAGCGACGCCCGTCTTGAACAAGACACCCATTCACCCACTGGGTATCGCATGATCGGTGATCCTACCGAAGGTGCATTGGTTGTAGCCGCTGCCAAAGCCGGAATATGGCGTGCCGATGCTGAAAAAACAAATCCACGTGTCGCCGAAATCCCGTTCGATGCTGACCGGAAGCGTATGAGCACCATTCACAAAATGCCCGACGGGGAATATCTGGCGTTTATCAAGGGTGCGCCAGATATTATGATTGCACGCTGCTCGACGATCTTTGAAAATGGACAGCCCGCCGCTATCACACCCGAACGTCGCCAAAATATCCTAAATGTGAATGCCCAACTTGCTGCCGAGGCTTTCCGTGTATTGGCCGTCGCCCAAAAACGACTTGGCCCGCGGATGCCGGATGAAATCACACCCGAAACCATTGAGAATGATATGGAACTGGTCGGGTTAATTGCCCTGCTTGACCCAGCCCGACCCGAAGTCGGCGCCGCCATCGCCAAAGCCCGTAGTGCAGGTATCCGTACCGTGATGGTGACAGGGGATTATGCCGATACTGCGCGGGCCATCGCCAAAGAAATTGGCCTGCTGCGTCCGGGTGGTGAGGTGATCAGTGGGGCTGAACTTGAAAAGATGTCCGACGCGGAATTGGATCGTAAGGTAGATACCGCCGATGCGTTTGCCCGCGTGTCGCCATCGCACAAGGTTCGGATCGTCGAGGCTTTCCGCCGTCGTAATCACATTGTTGCCATGACTGGCGATGGGGTGAACGATGCCCCAGCCCTCAAACGTGCCAGTATCGGGGTAGCGATGGGCATTACGGGTACGGATGTCAGCAAAGAAAGCGCCGATATGATTTTGACGGATGATAATTACGCCAGTATCGTCTCAGCAGTCGAACAAGGGCGGGTCATCTATGCCAATATTCGCAAATTCGTCTATTTCTTGCTCAGTTGTAATCTTGCGGAAATCTGCGTAATCTTCCTAGCAACGCTGGCGGGTTGGCCGACCCCATTAACCGCGATTCAACTCCTGTGGCTCAATTTAATTACCGACGGCGCTCCAGCGTTGGCATTAGGGGTGGAAAAAGGCGACCCCGATATTATGGCGCGGCCTCCGCGTTCCCCTGATGAACCCATTGTCAACAAAGATATGGTCATTGGCATGATTGTTCAAACGATTGTCATGACCGCCGTCACGCTTTTGGCCTTTGCAATTGGACGGGGCGACATCGAACTCTCGTTTGTCAAGGAAACCAGCGAGGCACTTGGGCGGACAATGGCGTTTGTCACTCTCTCAGCGGCCCAACTTGCCCGCGCCTACAGCACACGGTCGGAACTGTTCTCAATCTTCAAGATTGGGCCATTTAGTAATAAATATATGCAATATGCAGTGTTGTCATCAGGTGTGGGCCTGCTGTTGGTACTCTATATCCCCTTCCTACGCGACATCTTCGATACAACCCTATTGAATGGGTCGCACTGGGCCATCTTGATTCCGCTGCTGCTGTTCCCCACCGTTATCGCCGAACTCACCAAGCCGTTCCTCCAAGCGATGCATCGGCGGGATGAGGCTCTCGAAGGCCAATCGGCATAGTAAAAACAAAAAAGGCGAGGTCATCCACCTCGCCTTTTTAATATCCCAAAACAAAACGTATCCCGATAAGCAAAATGAAAACCCCATATAACTGACGTACCCGCACGGATGGCAGCCCTAAAGCGATTTTCGCGCCGCCCAATGCGCCGACCACTAAACCTAGCGCAACCGGAATGGCCGTCGGAATATCCAGTTCACCCGCTTCGTAGTAAGTGATGACAGCAGGTAGCCCCACTGGCAGCAGTAGCGCCCCTAGCGAAATTGCAGTGGCCCGTTTTTGTTCATATTGCAACAGGCCCACCAACACGGGCACAATGATAATGCCGCCCCCAATCCCAAATAGGCCCGATGCTACACCCGCTAAAAGACCGATTATCAAAATGATATACCATTGGCTTGATGGATTGGCAGGGTGGGAATCCGGGCTTGAGTTCGATGCGGGTTCAGCCGGAGTCGAGGCACTGGTACGAAATTCGCGCCATAGCTTGCGGGGCTGCAAAAATCGCCAACCCATCAGGATGAGAAACACGCCGTAGACCTGTTTCAGGGTATCGCTAGGTAAACTGAGCGCTAAACGAGCGCCAATCCAAACCGTCGAAGCAATCCCAATTGCCAGCAGCGCTGAGGCCCGCCAATTGAAATGACCCGCCCGCTGATAGGCCATGACCGCAAAAATGCCAACAGGCAGCAATAAAGCCACGAGGGAGGTGCTTATAGCGTGGACAGGCTCGAAGGCTAGAAAGGTGATGAGCGCAGGCACAATCACAATGCCCCCGCCAATCCCAAACATCCCTGACAACACACCTGCCACCAAGCCAACCATAAGAAGCAGAAGAAAGTCTTCCGGCACAATTGTATCCTATCGGGCCATCACCCGCGCTAATTCTATCATCTCCGGACTTAATGTTTTGTGGCGACCTGTGACCTCCTCATAGGGCGTTGCAGTGATATCGCCCTTGTTCAAGCCGCACAGCACCCCGGCAATCCCATCGGACAAATACCCAACGGCTGCGGCACCCAAGCGCGTCGCCAACAAACGGTCAAATGAGCTAGGCGTTCCACCACGCTGGACATGTCCCAGTGTCGTCGCCCGGATATCGAAGCCTACTTCTTGCTCATGTTCTTCAAAATACTTCACCAAGGCGCTGGCATTATACTTCGCGCCCTCAGCAACCACCACCAACGCATGAGATTTGCCACGTTGATAGGCGTCACGCAGTTCTTCAACTAAGGCTTTAGGATCGGTTTCGACCTCCGGCAAAGCAATGGCCTCAGCCCCGCCTGCAATACCCGCCATCAGCGCTAAATAACCACAATCACGCCCCATTACCTCAACCAGAAAAGCACGTTGATGTGATGATGCCGTCACCTTGAGGCGATCAATGGATTCCAGTGCAATATTGAGCGCTGTATCAACGCCGATGGTAATCTCCGAACCATAGAGGTCATTATCTATCGTTGAAGCCACCCCTACCGTCGGCAATCCCAATTGGTGTAACGCATGGGCACCTGTCTGTGAACCATTGCCGCCAATCACGACAAGGGAATCAATACCTTTTTGATTAAGCGCACGCAAGGCTTTTCGGCGGCCTTCATCTGTCTTAAATTCGGGACACCGCGCACTACCCAGCACTGTACCGCCCAACTGCATAATTCCGCCGACGTCCCGCCGACCTAATGGATGGATATTCCCATCAATCAACCCCATATATCCATGTTTGACGCCATAGGCCTCCCACCCACGCTCAATCGCGGCCCGCACGACTGCACGAATGGCGGCATTCATTCCGGGGGCATCTCCCCCACTTGTTAAAACTGCGATTCGTTTCATGGCGAACCTCCACTCCCTTCGTCTAAATCCGCTACAATAGTTTATAGTACCAAAATTAAGGTAAGGAATGTCAAATGCACCAAAGTTTTGTGACAACTACACGCGGATTACGTCGAGAGACACCCCCTATGCGGCTGTTCGAAAAAGCCAAGCGTTTTGGCATTTGGAATCCGAGTGAGATTGATTTCAGTCAGGATGTCGAAGATTGGAAACGCCTAACTCCCGATGAAAAAGATGTGATCCTGCGCCTGACGACCCTGTTTCAAGCAGGTGAAGAGGCTGTTACATTAGACTTGCTGCCCCTCATCCAAGTGATCGCACAGGAGGGAAGGGTTGAAGAAGAACTTTATTTGACTACCTTTCTGTGGGAGGAAGCCAAACACACTGATTTTTTCTGCCGATTTTTGGAAGAAGTCACGGGAGAAGTTCGTGATTTAAGCCACTATCACACCGATAATTACCGCTATCTGTTTTATCACGCCCTGCCCGAAGCGCTACAACGACTTACCCATGATTCATCTCCCGAAGCACAGGTTCGCGCCTCAGCAACCTACAACATGGTCGTTGAGGGAATGTTAGCCGAGACCGGATACCACGCCTACTTCACTGCACTTGAACGAAACAATCTGCTCCCCGGTCAGCGCAAAGGGGTTGCCTATCTGAAACAAGATGAATCACGCCACATTGCCTACGGGGTGTTTTTGTTGTCGCGCCTGATCGCCGACAATGATGCGTTATGGGTAGTCTTCGAAGAAACCATGAACACGCTTGTCATGCCAGCTTTAGGGATTATCAATGAAGCATTTTCCCATTACGAAGTTATTCCGTTCGGATTAGTAGAAGATGATTTTGTGAATTACGCAATGGGACAGTTCCAAAAGCGACTGGCACGTATTGAGAAGGCTCGTGGGGCGAGTATCGAAGACATCTATCAAATTACCAAAAATGCAATTGATGAAGACGATGCATAATGGCTATAGGTGGGTCATGCTGCTCACACATGACCCTGTTTTGACTTATGTTACGGCTTGGTAATGCGCTGGTAAATGGCTGGACGGCGCTGACGCAGCAGCGGAAATAGCTCACGCCAGTGGGTCAGGGTATACGGTTCAAGATCGGCAATCACCACTTCAACCGTATCCCGTTCGGCCCGCGCCAAAATTTTGCCTGTCGGATCACACACAAAACTGCTGCCATAAAATCGAACGTTGCCCTCTTGTCCAATGCGATTGGCTGCCCCAACAAAAATACCATTGGCGATAGCGTGCCCACGCATGACCGTCTCCCACGAATTTTGGGTATCGATAGCTGGGTCGGTTGGCTCGGAACCAATCGCCGTCGGGTAAAAGACAAATTCCGCACCATTTAGGGTATAGATGCGGGCTAACTCGGGGAACCACTGGTCATAACAGGTGGGGGTGGCAACCTTTAACGCCCCCACGTCAAAAACCGGATATTCGTCCCACCCCTCAAAAAAATCCGTCTCGTTATAGCCTTCGCCAGAGGGGATGTGAATTTTACGGGTTGTCCCAAGTAACTCTCCAGTTGGGCCGTGAATGGTTGCAGTATCAAAGTAGCGCCCATCCTCGGCTTTTTCAAAGAGGCTGCCAATCAGGGTTATTTCATGCTCAGTGGCTTGTTGGCGAAAAAATTGCTCGGATTCGCCCCCAACAATGGGTTCAGCCCACGCAAAACCCGCTTGGTCACGGGTGCTGGCGAAGTAAGGGGAGAGTGAAAATTCTGGCAGGCAGACTAATTCCGCACCTACTGAAACTGCCCGCCCAACCAACTGCCGATACTGCTCCATCATAGCATCTCGGCTACCCAGCCAACCCACCTGAATCAACGCGACCCGTACCGCTTGCATCAACGCTTCTCCTCCTGACGGTAGCGACAATCTTTGAGAGTATGTTATTGTAGCGTATTCTTCCACATCACGAGGTTTTATGAGTCAACTTTTGAACAGCACACCCAAACAAGACGGCTTTCGGATGCCTGCTGAATATGAAAAACATGCGGGCTGCTGGATGTTATGGCCGGAACGACCCGATAACTGGCGCAATGGAGCCAAACCCGCCCAGCGTGCATTCACATCGGTTGCCGCTGCGATTAGCCAATTCGAACCTGTGACGGTTGGAGTAAATCAAGGCCAATTTCAAAACGCTCGTGCGTTACTGCCATCCAATATCCGCGTTGTGGAAATTTCCTCGAATGATGCGTGGATACGCGATACTGGCCCAACCTTTGTTATCAATGACATGGGCGAGATTCGAGGCATTGATTGGGAATTTAATGCGTGGGGTGGCTTGAATGGTGGCCTATATCCCGTGTGGGATCAGGACAATCTAGTTGCCCAAAAGGTTTTGGAAATTGAACAGGTGGATCGCTACAAGGCCTCATTCATCTTGGAAGGTGGCGCGATCCACGTAGATGGTCAGGGAACGGCGTTGGTCACAGAAGAATGCCTATTGAATCCGAATCGCAATCCGTCGCTATCACACGGGGAAATTGAACAGACCCTCACGGACTATTTGAACGTGCGACAGATTATCTGGTTAGGCCGGGGTGTTTATCTGGATGAGACGGACGGACATATTGATAATCTGGCCTGTTTTATCCGTCCGGGAGTCGTTGCATTGACTTGGACAGATAATCAACATGATCCTCAATATGACATCTCGTGTGATGCGCTGGAACGGCTAAAACAGGCTACTGATGCGCAAGGCCGTCGCCTCGAAGTTCACAAAATCCACCAACCGGGGCCACTGTACATCACCCAAGCCGAAAGTGCAGGCGTTGATAGTTCGGCAAGCAGTCATCCCCGCCAAGTGGGACAGCGTATGGCCGCATCGTATGTCAATTTTTACATTGCCAATGGGGGAATCGTCGTCCCGATTTTCGATGATCCATACGATGTCGCAGCCCTGCAACAACTACAGGCACTTTTTCCTGAGCGCAAGGTCATCGGCGTACCGGGGCGGGAGATTTTGTTAGGTGGGGGCAATATCCACTGCATTACACAGCAGCAGCCTGCCCCTTAAAAGATTATTCAACCCGTTCGAGGCGTAGGATTGCCCCTTTATAATCTACCATGTAGAGTTCGCCCTGTTCATCCTCACCGAAAGAGCTAATCTGGCGCCCCAAATAGCCGTGATTCACCGTCACCCAAGTGCCATCGGCGTCTCGGCTGGTTGTCCAAACCCCACCGTTACAATAATCCCCAAAAAAATACTGGCCCTGCAACTCCGGTATCGCCTGACCACGATAGACATATCCGCCTGTAACCGAGCAACCTTCGTTATGGGAATACTCGAAAATGGGGAGTGTCATATCCTCCGGGACAGGCGTTGTATCCGAAAACGGATGATTACCCTCATACGCATTCCAGCCATAATTTTGTCCGCCGGGGCTACCCGCAGGCTGAAAATCAATTTCCTCCCACATCGCCTCGCCGACATCCGCGATATACAAATCTCCTGTCAGACGGTCAAAACTAAAACGCCAAGGATTGCGGAACCCAAGTGCCCAAATTTCGGGTAGGTAGTCGGGATTATCTACAAAAGGGTTATCCGGCGGGATGGCATAGGTATTGGTATTATTGACATCAACGCGGAGCATTTTGCCAAAGGGAACTTTGGTATTTTGCCCATTTTTGAATGGATCCCCCAAGTCACCCCCGTCGCCGATACCGAAATACAAATAGCCGTCTGGCCCAAAGGCAAGCTGGCCGCCGTTGTGATTGGGGAAGGGGTCATCCACACTAAATATCACTGTCCCACTGGTAGGGTCGGCGACATTTGGATTATCAGCGGATACCTTATAGCGTTCAATGATCGCTTTGTTGTCATAACGAACATAGTGGACAAAAAAGATGCCGTTATTTTTGTAATCGGGATGAAAAACCAGTCCAATTAAGCCACGCTCAGTATAGCCGCCTTGTGTAACATCCGCTGGCATTTGGGCTGTTACATCCAAAAAAGGTTCGGGGATAAGCTGCATATTTTGATCGAGAATCATGATATAGCCATATTGTTCAACCACAAATAAGCGTCCCGAACCGTCTCCCGCATGGGTAATATAGAGGGGATTATCGAAAATATCGATGAGTTCGACCCATTGATATTGTGGAGTGTCTTGACTTTGAACTGTGCCGGAGAGAGGGAACATAAGACTCAGCAAGATAAAAATCTGCAAAACAGTTTTGAGCTTCATTCTGGCTTTTCCTAATCGTAACCCTAGTATGAGCACGATTTTAGCGGGGACAGGGATAGCCAAACAAGACGATTTTGGTACAATCGCATATGACATCTATCCTTTGTGTTTTGTCGTTGGGTAAAGATAAGGTGAATTAAAAGTGAACCGAAATCTACTGGCCGTCATGCTGACTTTGCTGGCGGCATTTCTTTTGTCTTGTAGTAAAGGCAACGACGACGACCGCAACACCGCCCCTAAACGCACTCCGACTACCATTCCACCAACCCCCATTCGCTCGTTGACTCGTAATTCGGACTGGACACCAGTTATCGAAGAGATTGATGGTGTGGAGATGGTGCTTGTCCCCCCCGGTTGTTTCATCATGGGTAATGAAAAAGGGAGGCGTGACGAATCCCCCGTCCATCCCATCTGTTTTGACGACGCCTTCTGGTTAGATCGCTATGAAGTAACCAATGCACAATATGGCTCAAACGGTAACGGCCAACGACCCAATCAGCCCCGCGAAAACATCCTCTGGACTGAGGCCCGTGATTTTTGTGCCAGTCGTGGCGGTAGATTGCCCACTGAGGCCGAATGGGAATATGCGGCACGTGGCCCGGACAATTTAATCTATCCTTGGGGCAATACCATGATTGACGAAAACTTGGTATATGACCGAACCCTCATGAACGAAACTGCTGATGTCGGCAGTCGCGCTGGCGGGGTGTCGTGGGTCGGGGCCTATGACATGGCAGGTAACGTTTGGGAATGGGTCAGCAGCATCCACCGCCCCTATCCCTATGACCCCAATGATGGCCGCGAGGATATGACCGACACGACCAACCAGCGGGTTTATCGGGGCGGGATCCGCAGCTATATTGATTTTGCAGCCGCCGTGACGACCCGCTTCAAATTTCCACCCGATCGGCGGGATTGGTTTATCGGGTTCCGCTGTGCTAGATCAATCGAGGAGTAAACGTGACGACGGACAACACCGAAAACCCTGTCCTCCCGACTATCGCTGAACGAAAAAAAGGCAGTAAACTGCGTTCGGTTCTGAGTGGGCTTATCCTAACCTTCTTCAGCCTTGCATTTAGCGTATTGATGATTGAGATATTTGTACGGGTCGCTTTTGATTCGCTGCCCCCTTCAATGCAAGGGGATATTCAGCACGTCCGACGTGTCCCGTGGGATAGGGAGCGCTTGGTACAGGAGTTCCCATTTGTCATTGATAATAAGTTCCAAGCACGGCTTGAACCCGGCATCAAGGATTATCCGATCCACTGGCGCGATGCCAAATTCACCTTTAGTACGGGTACGGTTTGGGAAGGACATGTCGTCGGCCTAAGAACGGATGGCCCGCGCTGGCCCTTACAAATTTTGGCGTTTGGGGATTCATTTACCTTTTGTTGGACAGAGGTGAATGATTGCTGGGTACAGCGCCTCCAAAATGACTATGGCTGGAACTCAGTTAATGCGGGGCTGGCAGGCACAGGCTCGGCAGGGCAATTAGCGCTAATTAAGGATATTGGCCCACCGCTGGAGCCTAAGATAGTCGTCTGGCAGTGGTATCCTAACGATCTCTCCGACGATTATGTACTTGCCCAAATTCAGGGCAAGACTGAGACCCTTGCAGGCGCACCCGGCCCCGATCCAGTACCCGATGCCAAAGGGTTAGCCCAATATTCAGCTGTCTATACCCTGCTGAAAAAATGGCTTGACCCGCCCAAATCCACCAGCCCCTATAAACACTATGTCACCCGCGAGGTCAATGGGCGTGAGATGTTGGTCGCCACTAATGAATATCCCTCTGGATTTAGCATGACTTATCCGCTGGTGCAATATGGCTGGGAACGCAATGTGGAGGCTCATGAAGTCGGAGCGAAGTTTATCGAGCAAGAAATCGGTGCTGAGATGATTCTAGTGCTGCTGCCAACCAAAGAAGAAGCCTATGCCGAATATTTGGTTGATGATTTAGGTGAAGAGTATATTCAACAACTTGGGGAAAGCCGCCGGATGTTGATGGCGCTGTGTGAAGAAAAAGGCTGGCGCTGTATTGATATGCTCCCGATTTTCCAAGAGGCCATCCAGAAAGGGGAAAGCATTTATTATGCGCTGGATTTCCATCTTGATGCCTCTGGAAATAAACTGCTTGCCGAAACGCTGCATGATTACATTATCGAAAATGGCCTTTTGGATACCCCACAATAAAAGGACGAGTTTACAGGCTCGTCCTTTTCATCGTGTTCTAGGTAGCGTTACAACCCCGACGTGCGGGCATCCTCAGCCGTCCAGCCACGCTCCGATTTGGCATCATGGGCCGGGCGGGCTTGTTTCTCAAAGGTGGCGAAAATCAGCAGGATACCCAAGCTGCCAAAAATTAGCGCAAGGGCCAGTGGGAATAGGGTTTTTAAACTGACACCAACAACCACTCCCGTCAAAATAGTCGGTGGCGTAGCGACATACATTCCCGCCGCCAACAAATGCAGCAACTTGGCAGGTGTCCCTCCATAGATTTTTTCGCGGCGAATGGAGCTACGTGCGGTCAGTGGGCCAACAATCAGCCCAAAAACCAATCCGACTAACGACAGTATCTCAAAATCAGTCATGGGTGGCTCCTGCTTACCACAGCGAATAGATGAATGGGGCAGCGCCACTGGAACTGCTGAGAACAATCAAGACGGCAAACAGCAGCAAGGTCACCACCATCGGAATCAGCCAATAGAGTTTACGCCGCCATAGAAAACGCAGCATCTCACTCAACACACCCATCCTAAGTAAAAAATCTCGCATAATAGCCCTCGGATAATCACTTACGAATCAGATAGGAACCCAGTACCAACATGTCAATATCGCTGTTGCGGAAGGTGTTAAATGCCTCGCGTGGGGTATTGACAATCGGCTCACCCCGCAAATTAAATGACGTATTCAAAACCACCGGCACGCCTGTAATCTGCCCAAAGCGCTCGATAATCCCATAATAAATCGGGTTGGTTTCGCGTTCGATGGTCTGCAAACGTCCCGTACCCATGTGCGAAACAGCAGCGATTTTATCCTGCATATCGGGCTTGACCGGGCTGACCATCAACATATAACGCGGTGCTTCATGTTTTTCGACATCGGGGTAATCAAAATATTCGGCGGCGCGGTCACGCAGGATCACCGGAGCAAATGGGCGGAAAGGCTCGCGGAATTTGATTTTGGTATTCACGATCTCTTTCATGGCCTCGTCGCGGGGGTCAGCCAAAATACTGCGATTGCCCAACGCCCGTGGCCCCCATTCAAAAGCACCCTGATGTAAGCCTATCACCTTGCGCTGAGTCAGGGATTCGGCCACCACATCCATCAGTTTTTCGGGTTGACCCTCAAAGGATTCATAGGTAATGCCATTGGATTCCATAAACTGACGGCATTCCGCATCACTATAGGCTTGACCCCAATAGGCGTGGGGCATCACCCAGTTGCGCGGTTTTTGAAGTACCAGATGGTAGGCCCACAGCGCTGCCCCCAACGCGCCGCCGTCATCCCCCGCTGCGGGCTGAATGTAGATTTCTTCAAAAGGGGTCTCGGCGAGAATGCGATAATTGGCACGGGTATTCAGCGCGACCCCACCCGCCATAACGAGTTTTTTCATACCCGTCTTTTGATGCAGATAGTTGGCAATCGCAATCAAGACATCTTCGGTCACTTGTTGGATACTAGCCGCAACATCGGCGTAATGCTGGTTGCGATCCATCGCCGCTTTTTCGCCAGCCCGTTCGGGATTGGTCACCATTGTGAAAAAATCATCTTCGGCGGGGCGCGGCTCGCCAAACAAATCCAAGAATTTGTTATTAAAACTCTGCTTGGTCGAATAGGGGAAGGCAAAATAATCCAAATTAAGGCGGAAACTGCCGTCTTGGGGGCTATAGCGGAAAATCTTTTCCATCTTATCCATATAGCGCGGCGTGCCATAGGGAGCCATACCCATCACTTTGTATTCGCCATTATTGACACGAAAGCCTAAAAAGGCCGTGAACGTCGAATAAAGTAGCCCAATCGAATGGGGGAATCGCTCTTCACCGAAAAGATTGATTTCGTTGCGAGTCGGCTTGCCGTTTTCAGTGGTGTCGCCTTCCCAATAACTGGTGGCCGTGCCAAGCGTGGTGGTTGTCCATTCCCCTACGCCATCTACGGTCAAAACGGCTGCTTCTTTAAAGGGACTAGCAAAAAAGGCACTGGCGGCATGGCTCATGTGGTGGTCACAAAAGAGAATCTTGTCGTGATGAATCCCGACCTCTTTGGTGATGATGCTCTTGACCCACAGCTTTTCTTTTAGCCATACCAAGACCGACTCGCTCCACAAATTGACTGATTGTGGGAACGTGTTTAAGGTGGTCAGTAGGATACGCTCAAATTTTTGCAAGGGCTTTTCATAAAATACGGCGTAATCAAGGTCTTTGCCCGTGATGCCTGCTTGTTTAAGGCAAAATTCAATCGCCTTGGCGGGGAAGTTATTATCATGTTTCTGCCGAGAAAAACGTTCTTCCATCGCCGCCGCGACGATCTGACCATCTTTAATCAGGGCCGCCGCCGCATCGTGATAAAAACAGGAGATGCCTAAAATATACATACCTTATCCTTGCTGACGTGCCGCGTCTAAGCCTTCGGGAAGCGGGGGGCGGTCCAACCAAGCAGGTTGTGGATTACGCCGACGAAGGGGGTCCGTCAACAAACGGGAACCGATGCCAAACGGCACGACGATGGTGAAATAAAAGACGGTGACGATAATTCGCCCCTGTACCTCACCTATAATTTTTCCAATGAGGTTGAACCGCGCCCATGCGATTCGCCAAATTTCGATCAAGTGACCTCTCAACATCCCTAGTCCAATAAATCCGGTGTAGTATAGCCGAGCGCTAGATACCCATCAAGATAAGGGTTGGGTATCCTGTAATGAATCGCCAATCAAACGATGTGGTGTAATCCGATATAACTCGACCTGTTGATTAATCGAACCTGCACCGGGATAAAAATAGGGTAGGAAAAATGTCCCGATGAGGGTGGCATCATAACGCGATTGGGTCAATTCCAATGGCGGCTCCATTTCATACCCGTCCCGTAAGAGATAGACCGGATAGCCAGATTCCAGAGCGACCCGAACAAATTTGAGCCATTCTGCCTCTGACCACTCATAGGGCCGCACGGTTTCTCGATGGGCATAAAGACTGACTGGCCCACTATTTAATGAGACGGCGACAATCGCATCAGGTGGGGTATTCGCTTCCAACTTATCAAGGGCATCTCGCTGTTCAGCCGTCAATAACCCAAAGGTATTGAAGGATGGGATAATCGCCAAACGAATCGCGGCATCGGTTCGCAGCCAAAACAGCGTGATAATGCCAAAGGCTACTGCGACTCTGCCGAATGTCTGATATTTTGATACCCGCGCCGCCTGATAGAGCATATCTATAATTCCAACCCCAGCGATTAAAACCAGTATTGGGAATTGCGGGAGCAAATCTCGCAGACGCAGTGCTGCATAGAAGAGATGGAAAATGGTAATGACTACTCCCCAAACCAAAAGGATAACTGTCTCCCGACGAAAACTGATCCATAGACGCACCACGCCCCATAACAAGAACGGCGATAGGTAATAAAATTCACGACCCGTCAGCAGGGCACGCAGCATCGCTTCGGCGGTATCGGGGACGTAGCGGATATGAAACAGGCCCAATTCTTTTGACCCCACCTCGAATGGGCCGCCGAACGCGGTGTTGTGATACCATAGCACCGGTAGCGCCGTTAATGCCGCCATTCCACCGAACCACAAAACGGACTCGAGCAGTTTTCGTCTGGAACGGGTCTCCCAATAATCCAAAACGAATAGCAAGAGCAGGGCAAGGCCAATCAATACTTGGGTATAACGCACGGCAAAAGCGATCCCAAGACAGATACCAGCGAGCGCCGCAAAGAGGACGGTTCGACCACGTAAGGCACGGAAAGCCAATACAAACGCCAAAACGGTGAAAACTTGTGCGGGAATATCGGCCATCGGCACGACAAGGCGTTCAGTTTGCTGAAAGGAAGTTGCCAGCACAATCGCCGCGACGCCTGCCACCAACCAACGCTTTTCGACAGGCCAGCGACACAAGATTTCATTGCAGAACAGGGCCGTGACCCATAGGGTCAAAACACCCATTAGTGGCGTAAACAGATACAACACAGACTCGCCACCAACCATATACCCCAACCCCATCAACACGGAATACCCCACCGGCCAGACCGTCGCGGATTTTCCGGTCTTTGGGTCAGGCGATAAATAGCCAACATGCGCTAATGGGCCTAGCGGCAAATCGTGACTGGCAGCAAACGGGGTAAGGTCAAAGGTATGGCGCGGCGTTTGATGGTCGCCGAAATCTACCGCCATCTGGATATAGGCAAAGGGATCGCTGGCCGTTGCTCCATGTGCCCGAATGGTCAAGTAGACCCGTCCAGCCCATAAAACTGATACCGCAAAGAGCATTATTGCCGCCGCTTGCCACAACCATTTTTGGGATTTGCCGAATGCTTGCGCAGTTAGAGGTAGTTGGGCCAATAATACCCATACCCCGCAGATGAGCATAGCGACATTTAAATCGAGGCGTTGTCCCCACGGCTCCGGCACAGTCAATGAGTCAGTGGTATGATGTTGCAGACGTTCACTGACGGCTAACAGCACCCGCACCCCTGCCATTAAATACACGATGCTCAACGGGGCAAGGCTCTCGATGAATGCGTTGTGTATCCTGCGCTGCTTGACATAAATCACCAGTGGCTGCAAGCCGAATAGGAGTCCAGCGATAAGCCAGATTGGGCGTTGGCTCAATTCCACCACGCCGAGCAGCCCAATGAGATAGAGGCCACCCAAACCCCCTGTTACAATCTTGGGCAGCGAGCGAGTCATTAGGCTACTTTGCAGCAACATCGCCCGAAAATGTCGCTGAATCAGTTGCGTGAAAATGTGTATCATCTCATGGTTGCCAGCGTGGATTAAAAGCGGATAGCGTATCTGGTGTTAGGGGAAAAAAGATCGGCGGCTCTTCTGTTAACGACAGCCATCCAATCCGAACTTTCTCCCCCTCAATATAATTGGAATAAACCAACCGCGTTCCATTCACTTCCAGATTTGGCGACCATGCGCTTTGGTCGGATGCCGACAATTGGCGCGTTGTTCCATTACGCACATTAAACTCCAGAATCACTCGTTGATCGCTTTGCACATCCAACAGCGTTGGGGACGGCTCAATCGTGCCATCATGATCCGAATCTATATAGACGACCAACGCCAAATAATCGGCAATAGAATAGGGGGCCAGCGGCTCAAAAAATGAAATGTTCTCTGGCAGGGCCGAACTCTCTGTATCCACGGTCTCACCCGACCCTAGGTGGATACTTCGCAGTAAAATTCCTTCATTGTCCCCACGACTTACCAAGCCAATCACCTCATTTTCGGCTGACCATATGGAAACCGAGCCAAAAACCTCGCCTGTCGAGAGCCAATCAAGAGGTGTAGTTGATTCATTTTCGAGCAGACCAAGCTGACCAACCCCATTTTCGACCACAATTCCCTGCGGGGTAATCACGACAGGGCGGCTGTTCGTTTCGGGGGTTGTCAAGACGATTGGGCCATCATTCAATTCAACAGGTTCATTGCCTTGTACCACTGGATATTGCCCGATAATTTCATCTGAGCAATCCATGTTGACATAACCACGTGAGACCCACGCAAAATCACCCCCAAAGTTAATCCGCAGCCATTCACGATTACCGTTTACCCCCGTGATTTGGGCGGTGTTGCCTGTGTCCAAAACGCCAATCACCCGGCCATCAATCGGGGCTGTACGAACATTCAGCGCGGTGGTGCTGGTCGCCATACAAATCGGCAGAGTTCCAAAAGCGGATACTCCGGCATCGAATCCAACGGGTACGCTGTAGGTGACATAGGGTCGATCAGCAGATGTGCGGGCTGCAAATATCAGATGGGTCCCATCCAAACTCCAAAATGGCGCGAGCGTTTCTTGATCAATTGGGGATACCCGGTGACGCTGTGAGCCATCCGCACGCATGACCTCAATCACCCGGCGTTCATCCGACCTAATTATTTCATCTCCATCCCTATCCACAATCGTCGTAAAGGCAATCCATTCGCCGCTGGGGTCCCAAATCGGGTCAATATCGTAGGTATCCGGCCCGGTCAACCGTGACAGCCGATTCCCTGTCTCGTCCACCACCCAGATACTGGCATAATCAAGGTCGTTTAAGATGCCGTCCTCATTGGTATCCACATCAAACGCATGAAAAGTGATTAACTTTAGGCGGGGCGGCTCAAGTCGAATATCTAGGACATTCCCCGCTATAACAAAAAGGGGTATAGGTGCGCTGGTCACGTCTTCCATAAGAGATACTCGGTTTTGCTGGGTAATCAGAAAGCGCCGTTCATCCACTGTACCCAGCAAGGGCAATACTGAAGCCCCTTTTATAGCATCTAATGGGGTCGAAATCTTGGCGATGAAATCATAGACATAGACGCCGGAACTGGGTTCAGTTGCGGGATAATGGGGCAATACTGTGTAGGTCAAAAAGCCATCACCCCATTGGATGTTATCCGCATTTAATCCTGTAGGGCTGGCATTGGTCAGGCTGGCAACATCCAGATTAGGGCGATTCTCCGACCAATTCAGCGACCCCAGTTGAATACTGAGTACCCAATCGTAGGTTTGGGGCGAGCCAGTGGCAATCTGTAAAGCAATGTGATCCTGATTGACCGAAAAACCACTCAGCCAAGCCTCGGCGCTAGTCTGAGAAAATACAGGAAGGGAAATCACTTCATCATAAGTCGCGCCCTGATCGGGTGAAAATCCAATCCGACGCAGTTCCACCGCAGCTTTACGACCCGAACGCAAAATATCCGACGCCCCCGATTGCACCAAAATATGATATTCACTGGATTCGGTAGGCGGGGTCACAAACTGGGCAAGACTCGCAAATGTATTGGGTTGGGTAATGCGCGTCGCCTCACCTCCGGCGCGGTTGACCACATAAACATGCCCGTCATCCCCGGGGTTTTTGGCTGTGTACAACAAATATTGTCCATCCGCAGACCAGTCAAGATTATAGAGACGTGTTCCGGTTGGTGCTTCAAAAATGGATAGGACGCCATGTGAACTGGGGTAGACAATAAAAATACCCACGAGGTCACTTGGGGACGGGCCTCCCTGTTCGATGGGATCGTGAAAAAAAGCAATAAAAGCGATTTCATTATGGTTGGGCGACCATGCCATTGCCTGCACATTATATTGAAAGGGCGAAGTAAGCTCGATATATTGCAGACCATCCCCGGAGTGTACTTGCTGCGGAACGATGTAAATTCCTGTTGAGTCGCCGCCATCAACCTTGCCATCCGCATTGGTATCTTGGGTCTGCCCCAAAAACGCTATTGTGCTTAGGCCGGTCACTTCAGCGGCATAGGCTAACCTAGCAGTCTGTGGGATATAGTGACCCAATAAAATAAAGAAAAAGGTGAGAGTCGTCAGTTTTTTGGGCATAGCATTTCAGATATTGCATGAGATAGGAAAACGTCGCCAATCTTAACAGGCAGTAACTCATTCAGCCACAGGTGAGTTGTCTACGCCTGCTAAATGCGGTCTAGTCGGGGCGTTTTTTGTGGTAGGGGATATGCAACAATCCGGCGGCACGACGTTTGGTTTCTTCGGGGCGGCGGTCATAACGGGCGGTGGTTTGGATATTGGCGTGACCTGCCATCCGGGCGACTGTCGCAATATCCGCGCCTGCATCCAATAGATCGCTAACAAACGTGCGACGGAGGTCATGCGGGCTAAAGTCGCGCAGACCTGCTTCATCACCACGCTTGCGTAAAATATGGAAAATCGCTTGGGTCGTCAAACGCCGATTGACCAATTTATCGGCTTTGTTGATGTGCCAAAATAATGGGCCGTCCTCATCCCCCCGCACCGTCAGCCATTCCGATAACGCCGCGTTTGCCCTGTCATTCAGCCATGCAATTCTTTCTTTTTGACCCTTACCCTGCACCACTAATTTGCCTGTGTCGGGCACATAATCGGCCAGATTCAATTCGACAATCTCGGCGCGGCGCAGACCTGCCCCATATAAAACGGCAATCAGCGCAGCATCCCGAACCCCAGCGGGTGAATTATCTTGTCCACAGGTCATCAATAATACACCGATTTCACCTGCCGAAAGCTCACGGCCTGCCGGAAGGGTCGCATTTTTGATGCCCCGAATATCTACCGCATTGCTGTAGGCATCAGGGGGCATCTGACCTAGATTTTTGGCGGCTTTGAGGACACCCCGCAACGCTGAGAGCATCTTATTGACCGTCCCCGGCTTATAACGCACCGCGAGTTGGGCACGCACCGCCATCACATGCTGATAGCGCACCGCCCCCCAATCACAGGTAAGCGCATCAGCTTGTCCACCACTCAAAATATCCGCAATGGTGTTAAGCGCTTGCAGCATGGTACGCCGCCCCTGTTCGGTATTTAGGCTCGCTAAATAGACCGCTGCTGGATTTTGGTCAAGGGGAAGCGAATAGGCCAAAGGCGCAAGGGATGATTCCAATGATGATATGCCTCTCACAGTGGGGAAACGATCTCTGACCTTTGTTAGGAGTTGCATCAGCCATCCGAAAGCCAGAGATCATCTTAGGATAACCATACCGTTTTTTTGAATAGAATGCAAAATTAGCCGTAAATCCGACGGGCTTCGCGGTGGGTAATCGCGTGCAAATCAGCCGTCATCTCCGGTGTCTTGGCATACCCCCCAGAAAGGGTCAATACGGCAGGTATTCCAAGACGATGCAGGGTTTGCAGTACATAGCAATCCCGTTTATGCAGGCCATCCCGTGTCAAAGATAAGCGTCCAAAACGATCCCCAGCCATTGGGTCAACCCCACCCAGATAAAACACGAGGTCGGGCTGAGATTCGCGCAACGCCAACGGGAGATGCGTCGCTAGGGTGCTGAGATAGTAATCGTCATTAGCTCCGTCGGGCAGTTCAACGTCATGCGATGAAGGTGTTTTATGAAAGGGATAGTTGCGTGCGCCGTGCATCGAAAAAGTATAGGCGGTTGGGTCATTGGAAAAGATACCGGCTGTCCCATTCCCTTGATGAACATCGAGGTCAATTACAAGGGCGCGTTTGATAATTTGCTCGTGGGCAAGACGACGAATGGCGATAGCGACATCATTTAATACACAAAATCCTTCACCATGATCGGGAAACGCATGGTGTGTGCCACCTGCTAAATTGGCTGCGATACCATCTTCTAAAGCCATAAACGCAGCGTTGATGCTGCCTTGTGCCGCCAAGCGTGAACGTCTGACCAATCCTTTTGACCATGGCAACCCTAGTTTGCGTTCCTCTGTTGGGTCGAGTGTGCCATTTTTGAGGCTGTTGAGATATTCATAGGTGTGGACACGCAGCAAGTCTTCCCATTCAGCCTCGTAGGGTTCAATAACCTCCTCTGGTCTAACCAACCCCTCGCGCAGCAGAATCTGATGAAGAGCGACGAATTTGCTCATTGGGAAAGGATGACGTTCGGGCAAGGGAGCAGAGTAACCGGGACTAAAACTCACGCGCATAATATCATGTTTCCATCTAAAAACGACCTGCGAAACTGTACCACCAAAATCCAAAAGCATCTACAATTAGGCCGCATGATAAATTTTTGAACTATAACCATGTATTGGAGATAGTGTTATGGAAGTAAAAGCCGTTGTCGGTAATCTGCAATCAATTGAGGCCGATGCCATCATCGTAAACCTTTTTGAAAATTCGGAATTGAGTGGGGCGACTCGTGCCGTAGATGAGGCCCTCGGTGGCGCGATTCAAGACCTAGTTTCGGCAGGTGATTTTTCTGGCAAGGCAGGGCAAGTAACGGTACTTTATCCTCGCAGGGTGATTCCAGCCCACCGGGTGATATTGGTTGGATTGGGAGATCGTGAAAAGTTCAAAGTCGAGACCGTGCGCCGTGCCGCCGCTTCTACCATTCAAAAGGCGCGTGACCTCAAAGTGAACCACGTCGCCAGTGTGACTCATGGCGCGGGAGCGGGTGGCTTGAACATCGAAACCGCCGCCGAAGCGATTACCGAAGCGAGCTTCATGGCCCTCTATGGATATTATCAGCAGAAATCTAAAGAAGCACCGGAAGCCTTTCCCAAAACCCTTTCATTGGTTGTCCTCAATGAGACTGATCTAGCGTCTGCCGAGGCGGGTGTTCATTCCGGTCAGGCCATTGCCAGCGGGGTCAGGATTGCCCGCGATTTGGTCAATATGCCGCCGAATTTCTGCACTCCGATTCACATGGCGGAGGTTGCCAAACAGGTCGCCGCCGAGGTGGGTCTCAAGGTAACGATTTTGGAACAGGCCCAGATGGAAGCCTTAAAAATGGGGGCATTATTGTCCGTTTCGCAGGGCAGTGATACCCCGCCGCGTTTCATTATTTTGGAACACCACGCGGATCGCACTCAGGAATTGGACACTCTTGTGTTGATCGGCAAGGGTGTCACTTTTGACACCGGGGGCTACAGCATCAAGACCGCGGAGGGCATGGAAAATATGAAAAATGATATGGCAGGGGGCGCGGCAGTGATTGGCGCGATGCGGGTCATCGGCGAAATGAATTTGCCTCTCCATGTGATTGGCATTGTGCCGTCAGTAGATAACATGATTAGTGGCAATGCCTTTCGCCCTTCCGAGGTCATCACTGCCAGCAACGGGGTGACGATTGAAATCATCAGTACCGATGCGGAAGGTCGCATGATTCTCGCGGATGCACTCGTGTTCGCGGATCGCTTTAAGCCAACCGCCGTTGTGGATATTGCAACCCTGACAGGCGCCTGTGTCACGGCGCTAGGTGGGATGGCCGCGGGGCTATTTTCTACCAGTGATGTGCTGCGCGATGCGTTACTGATGGCAGGCGAGGCCACCAATGAAAAAGTCTGGCCCATGCCCTTGTTTCCCGAATATGACAAACTGATCGAATCCAATACTGCCGACATCAAAAACAGCGGGGGACGCTTTGGGGGTGCATGTACCGCTGCCGCCTTTCTTAATCATTTTGTATCCTATCCCGCGTGGGCACATATTGATATGGCCGGGATGGGAATGGATGCCAAAGACAGCAGCCCTTATCTACCCAAAGGCGCGACCGGTTATGGAGTACGTTTATTTGTGGAATTGGCCCGCCGTTGGGGTCAAGCATAAAACAGGAGCGAAACAATGGAACTTTCGATGGTTGCGGTACAAAAACCGGATGCAATCAATTTTATTTTGGGACAAAGCCATTTCATCAAAACTGTTGAGGATATGCACGAAGCATTGGTAACGGCTGTCCCCGGCATCAAATTTGGCCTCGCGTTTTGTGAGGCTTCTGGTGCGTGCCTCATCCGTTGGAGCGGGACAGATGACCAGATGCTTGAACTTGCCAAACAAAACGCGCTGGCACTCTCGGCAGGTCATTCATTTATTCTGTTTTTGGGAGAAGGGTTTTTCCCGATCAATGTACTTCATGCCGTCAAAAGTGTGCCGGAAGTGGTGCGGATTTTCTGTGCAACCGCCAATCCGACGCAGGTCATTATGGTCGAAACCGAACAGGGGCGCGGCATCTTAGGGGTGGTAGATGGCTTTAAGAGCAAGGGCATTGAGGACAGCGAAGGCATTAGCTGGCGGAAGGGATTCCTACGGAAGATTGGTTATAAACTGACCTGATTCGACGCTTTTGCAAAAAACAGGGGACTAAAACACCCCTGTCCTTTATTTGACCACACGTTCGCCCAGATGTTTTAGTTTCAGCGTAAAAGGATGGTTAGGATAGGTCAGGGCAAAAAGATTGCTGCTGCTAGGGGCAACATCAGATACATCGGGCAGTACCGTTGCCACTTCACAGCCATAGGCTTTCTCAACCTGTGATTTCACTTGACTGCCGTCAAATGAATGATCCACGCGGTTAATGAGCAGCAACAGCATTGGGATTTCTAACTTGCGAGCAATGTCAATGGCTACACCAGTTCCCTGTAAATCGTCTTGATCTAGCCGCGAAACGAGCAGCAAGGCTTCCGCGATGGCTAAAAAGGGCAGGGTAATGGGACTAAGCCCCGCGCCAACATCGAGTACGAGCGTGTTGAGCCGCAGACTATGGAATAATTCACGGAAGCCATCAATCAGCAATTTTGCATCTAAGCCATTCAAGGGTGAATTTTGTGGCAGATTGGGCAACAAGAAAAGCCGCCCACCTACATCATCAGCGGCATAAGGCGTCACGTCGAGAACTGTGTCTTTGATGGAGGATCGTCCATGTAGATAATCTGTGAAAGGGTGGACAATTTCACTTTCAGAAATTCGAAAGGCTGTATGAAGGTCTGGCGAGAGCAAGTTGCCATCCAGAAGCCCAATGCGATTGCCTTGCAGTGACAACAGGGCTGCAAGATTTGCCGCAATTATGGATTTTCCTGCACCGCTGTGAAATGAATGGATGGCAACCACTTTGGGCATCGAACACTCCTACATAGCTGATTCAATCTAAGCTAGGCATAGTGTAGTATAAAATAACGGATTACGGAAATTTAGGCATCAATTTTGCGTTTGGGTTTTTCAGGCATATCTTTCGCCATCAATTCTTGTATCTTCCGTTCTTCCCAGTCCTTGCCAAAGAACCTCTCAGCGCCATAGACATTGTAGGCATGGGCAACCACGCCAATACCCCAGAAGAAATAGACAAAATAGGCCCAGTCTATGCCATCCCCTGTTACCAAGTCAATAATGGTGAGGAGTATGCAAATGCCAATGTACCATGCCAGATGCGACCAAAACTCCTTAATATCTTTGACACGCTTCTTGGCTTTTTGATATGCTTCCGATTGAGTATCCATTTGTTAGCTCCAGTGAACTTCACTTAGGCGCGAATGATAGTATAACAAGAGACGAGAGCTTTTTTCATCAAGGAGACCCCATTATGGCCTATGAGTTAGAGACCCGTCGTGCCCTGCTGCGTAACATTACGTTAGACGATGCCCAAGAGTATTACGACCAAATTTGGAGTCAACCCGATGTTATGCGATATTTGCCGGGTGGTGCGCCGCGTGTACGGGAGCAGACCGAAACCTACATTAATTACTTCTCCAACCATTGGGCCACACATGGTTTTGGATTATGGGGGGTGGTTATCAAAGAGACCAGCAAATTTGTCGGGCATTGCGGCATCCAAATTATTCAAGAGACCCAAGAAATTGAAGTGGCCTATGCTTTTGGGAAAGATTACTGGGGGCAAGGGCTTGGCTCAGAAACCGCCCATGCCAGTCTACGTTTTGGCTTTGAGGAGCTTGGATTAGAGCGCATTATTGCAATCGCCGTCCCGGAAAATATGGCTTCACGGCGGATTATGGAAAAAAACGGCATGAAATATCAGGGAGAAAAACGCATGGTCGGGTTTGACCTTTCGTACTATGTGCTGATGCGTCATGAATTTGTCCCCAACAACGAACCCTACCTTTTGCGAAAATTGTAACCTTGCCTGAGATGTGAGATGGTATCATGTCTGTGTGAAATCGCTTGAAACATTACACGGAAGGATTTCCTCCATGTACACAGCTCGCTTTCCCCAAAAATCGGTGATGGCTGTCCTCGGTCTTGGGATTTTGATCGGGTTGTTGTTTGGTCTTAACTGGCGACCCATGATCATTAATGCTGCGCCGCCACGACAAGACCCCAATAATGCCCTGACGTTGATTGAAGCTGAAGAAGCCCTTGTCACCGATATTTATGAACGTATCAGCCCGTCCGTTGTCCATATCACGACCCGCAGCTCATCAGCGATCAGCTACTTTCGCGGGGTTGAACCTGCTGAGGGAACGGGATCAGGTTTTTTTTATGACACGCAGGGACGGATTATCACCAACTATCATGTCATTCAAGCAGCAACTGAAATCGAGATCGTCCTAGAAGACGGCACACAGTTTCCGGCGCGGGTGGTCGGGGCAGATGCCTATTATGATTTGGCTGTCCTAAGCATTGATTCTGATAAATATGACGCAGTACCCATTCCCTTTGGCGACGCTTCCATTTTGCGGGTAGGTCAGCGCGTCTTAGCAATAGGCAATCCCTTCGGCCTTGACCGGACGTTGACTACCGGGGTCATCAGTGCGCTTGGGCGTACCATTGAATCTGAGGCGGGGCTTTTAGTGGGGAACGCGATTCAAACCGATGCAGCGATTAACCCCGGAAATTCTGGCGGGCCATTATTGGATATTCGAGGTCAGGTTATCGGCGTCAATACTGCGATTCAGACCACAACAGGTGGTTCGATTGGAATAGGTTTTGCCGTGCCGATTGATATTGTGAATCGGGTGGTGCCGGAGCTTATTTTAAATGGACGCTATGCACACCCCTCACTTGGGTTACAACTGGGCGAACTCGGATTTGAAATTCAACCTGCCGTTGATGGCCCACAGCAGGGATTACTCGTAGTAGGCTTTGATCCAAACAGTACCGCAGCGATGGCGGGTATTCAGGCGGCTCAGGCGGCTCAAACACGGCAAGGGGTAATTTTTCAAGGTGGGGACATCATCCTAGCCATCAATGGGGTGCCCATTTACACTCGCAGCCAATTAACCCTCTATCTGGAGAATAATACCCTTCCGGACGATGTAGTCACGTTAACAGTGTATCGCGGAGGCGAAACACTTGACATCCGAGTAGTTGTGGGCGTGTACTAAAATCAAGTCCCCTGTGGCATTTGTCCATGAGGGGTATTTATATTCGACATTTAATGTAACATAAGTCTATTTATGAGACTTATGGGATCGTTCGTTCCCACGTTTGAAATTACCTGTTGCCTTTGCTAAGGCAAGTTGAATCTCGTCGTCGTCCAAACCGTCAATTCCAGCGATGAGTTTTTGCGCGGCCTTGCCTGCCACGATCTTAATTTGTTTACTATGCCAATAAATCAACACCCGTTGATCCTTAGTAATTTGGAAATCAAAGGGTGCCTCTCGAAGTTTTTGGTGTTTATCAATGTTGTCGCTCAAATATCTGCCTCTTCCGTCTGATTATCCAACTGGAGAGTATACAATTTTTGGGGATTTTTGCGGTAGTCATCCTTTACCATCTACGACAATCGGCGCAGATGATTACCTAGTGATAAACTCTCTTATCGTAAATGATCTTATGTTATATATATTGAGGCAGAATAAAAACTAGCGTGCCTGACGTAGCACTTCTAAAACGGTTGAGGCGAGTTGTGCATCTAAGTCCTCAGGGTGATTTTCACCAAAGAAAAATTCTGGGAGGCTACCCGAACTTGGGACATACAAAAACCACGCCCTTTCGTTATAGTCTACCGCATGAATACTAGTCAATGGAAACGACCAATCTTGTTTATGACCCAACAGGTGAATTTGCTGTTCGGTCACAAAAAACGACCCCGTGTCCTTTAGATTGAGCCGCCCTTGTGCAAACACCCCCGTTTGGCCTTGATAAAAAATGACATGCCGAAAAGTCATATAGATTTTTTCATCGGGATTTAACAGCGGGGGTGGCGGGGCTAGTGAAAGTGGTTTAAGCCATTGCAGATTACCTTGTTGAGACTGTCGTACTCGCTGCCGTTGGATATAGGAACGGGTACTGATTTCTACTGCGTCGTCCCCCGACAGCCACCCTGCCTTGCCAAGATACAATCCAGAAAAATAATACTCGCGGCTGTGGTTATAGCGTCGGTAGCGTATACCCCAGTGATCGGCGGCCCCATTTTCAGGTTCATAGTCAAAAGAAGCAGTCGAGCCGCAGTGATTACAAATGAGGAGCGGATAATATCTCCCTATCCCCAAAAACCTATGCGGCTCAGTCAATATCATTGCACCTTCTGTGTGGCAAAAAAGACACCCCAAAAGTGGCGCTGGTAAATCGTCTTGAGCAGGTATATCGCTCATAAGTTTTATCGGGTTGAAGTAACCATCAATTGACCAACGGGCATAAACCCCATATTACGATAAGCCGCCGCGAGTGTTGGGGCAGCAAGGTTACGGGCACGTTCCGCCCCTGCGGCCAAGAGTTCATCCAAATAGCCCACATTGGCAGTAATTTCGTTATAACGGGCTTGGATGGGCTTGATCGTTTCCAACACAACTTCGGCAACCTCTTTTTTCAAGTCGCCGTAACGCTTCCCTACGAAATGGGCCTCAACCTCGGCTTTTGTGCCACCGACCAAAGCCTGATATATAGTCAGCAAATTATTGACCCCCGCACGTTCTGGATCATCACTGAAAGTCACCGAGCTACCTGAATCGGTGACGGCACGCATGATGGATTTTCGAATTTGATCGAGATTATCCAACAGATGAACGGCGTGGTATTGAGATTTTTCACTCTTGCTCATCTTTGCCAATGGATTATCCAACCCCATCACTCGTGCCCCCTCCTCTGCCAACCGAACTTCGGGAATAGTGAAGGTTTCCCCATAGAGGTGGTTAAATCGTTGGGCGATGTCACGGGTAATTTCCAGATGCTGTTTCTGATCATCTCCAACCGGCACGACCTCGGTGTGATAGAGCAAAATATCAGCGGCCATCAATGTCGGATAACAGAGGAGACCACTCGACACCGAGGTCTCTTCGGTCTTAGCCGACTTATCTTTAAATTGGGTCATCCGATAGAGCCAACCTAAAGGCGTAACACACGTAAGCAACCAACCAAGCTCTGCATGGGCTGTCACATGGGACTGCACAAAAATGATGGATCGCTTGGGGTCAACGCCACATGCAAGATATAGCGCCGCCACCTCTCGAGCTTTGGCAGCCAAAATGGAAGGATCATGCCCTGCGGTGATGGCATGTAAATCTACCACACAATACAGTGGGTCAAACTCCTCTTGATACTGTACCCACTGGCGAATCGCGCCAATATAATTGCCAATCGTTAAATCACCGGAAGGCTGGATTCCGGAAAATACGCGCTTACGTTTCTGATCTGTCATGGAAGACCCTTCATCGAAAAAAGGAACTAGCTTGTCATGGCATTTTAACATCGGCTTCAATCAGGTCGCAATCCCCACTCCGCTCCATAAAACACATCGATATCCCAAAGCGCAGTGCTTTTTCATGCCATTCTTAGGAGCCGTTTGAGTGGGTTTCCAAACAACTGAATCAGTTCTTTTATATGAATGACGCCCAGTTGGACAATCCCCAAGCCATAAATAACCACCCCTCCTCCAATAGCAAACAGCAAATGGAAAATTGTGGATCCGACAGCCAACCACAGCCATCCCGCCATTAAGAGACTGGCAATTGTACATCGGTATATCGTCCGAAAATCAAACAAAAGAGAAGGTGGTATTAACGTTTCTCGTACCAGCAAAAATGTAATCAAGACAAAGGTGAGCAACGTGGTTACCCCCGCGCCATAATACCCAAAAAGCGGAATCGCTCCCAGATTAATGAGTAGGTTAAAAGCTGCCGCTCTGAGATAGATCTGCCGTAAAACCTGCGGACGGCCCTGCACTTGAAAAATGTATTGCAGGCTTGTACCAAGTACATCTAAAGCCACCCCACATCCAATTAACCCAATCAATAAGCCGCCCCGCGCAAAAGAATTAGTAGCGAGTATCCGAAGCAAATTATTCCCAACCATGCCTAAACCAACCACTGCTGGAATGAGGACAATAATCATTAGACGAGTTGTTCCGTAGATGGCCGTTTGGATACCCATTATGTCGTCAGCCTTCCACCGCTCACCAATAATCGGAAGCAATGGATATAAGAATGGCGACCCTAATGCAACCAACACAAGCGTCATTTGGTAGGAAGCCGAATAGATAGCAACAGCCGTGCTCGTGGTGAAGAATGATAGCAGCAAACGATCCCCATACATCACAAACCAGTTTGATTGATTAACTACCGAGAGATTGACGGCAAATCGCAGCAATTGACGACTGGTAGCAACAGAAAATGATTGTAGGTCTATGCCACGATAGACCATTACCATTTCTATTAACGTGATGGCCGATTGAGAAATGGTATAAGTCATAGCAAAGATGGTAAGATCACGATGGAAAACCGATGCAATAACCACACTGACACGAGCGACATTCAAACTGATGTCAAAAATAGCAAAGGTAAAGGGCCGCTGTCGAACCCGAAACACTTGTGAAGCCAACCAATTCAGCGCAAGAACCAAAACCATTGGTGATGCCCAGCGAATTACGTCATCACCGCTGGCATGATGTACCATGATGCGATTCAGTGGGGCTGCCAGTAAGAACAACATAGCGGCCAATATTGTTCCGATAGTCCCAAAAAGGTAAAGCGCATTACTATAGATTCGATTACTTTCACTTTCAGCTTGATTGAGAATGAGCGCGGCGGTAGCATTTCCCAAACCAGCCCCGCCTAACGTGCTTAACAAGGCGATTAGCGTGCTTGCCTCAATCCACACTCCATACAACGTTGCTTCAAATGTTTTGACTAACAAAGGAAAGGTAAGGAGTGGTACCGCGTAATTAATTAATTGAGAAAAAGCAATGATAGAAGTGGCACGCCGCATACTTTGCATTTGCGCTAGAGGCTCATAACATAAATATGGCTTACGCTTCCCAAAATCCTACTAAGCTGTGCCCGACGTTTAAGATCAAGATAAGGGAAGATCAAGTGTCCAGTATAAAATAATTGATTGGGCAGTACCTGCTGCATTTTCCATCCATACCGTTGAAATAATTTAGTCCAACGAGATCGGCTGAAATAGTAGAATTCAGTGACTGTGTTACCTGTTTCTCCATGTCGGCACGGCCATAAAAGTTCCCAAAGAACTTTTTGAGTAGTTTTGTTCTTAGGAGAATGTGTTTGATTTATATAATTTGCTTGCTCCGAAGTAACACGTGCGTGTAAATTAATGAATGTCTTCCAAGTTTTACGATAGATTCGCCTCATGGTATCTGGGTAGAGTGTCAGGTCTGTCCAAAAACGCCAGTTCGCATTAGGCATGATATGAATCGCATATCCCCGGGGACTCAAAACTCGTTGCATTTCCAATTGAAACAGCTCGATATGAGGGATATGCTCCATAACATTTGAGCTAAATATAACATCAACTGAATGATCAGCAAGTGGTATATGTTTGCCATCGTAAATCAAAATAGGCCATTCTTGAAGCATGGCATAGTTGGATTGTGGGATATCAACTGAAATCACTGTACAGCCCAACGAGGCAGCAATTTGGGCCTGCCATCCTGCACCCGCACCGATTTCGAGAATTGTTTGACCCGGTTTTAAGAAAGGTCGTACAAGTTCCATCTCTTGGGTTCGGATGGCTCTTAAGCACTCTAACCATGCCTGTGAATAATAATTTGACGTCATGCGAAATTGCCCACTTGATTTGCTTTTAGTAACAATGGAGATATTGAGTGATCTTGACCAAACCAGCTCGCATTTTATATCTAATCAATAGTTTAGGTGCAGGAGGTACCGAACGCCAATTAATCTATCTATTATCTCAACTGGACCGTCATTATTTTGAACCAATAGTTGTCACATTGTACAATGATAAGTTGATTGTCTATCATTATCGTCCAGAATTACTAGCCCTGAATATCCCCATCTATTCTCTAAATCATTCTTCAGGCATATTTGGCCGGATCAAAGCCCTTTTGCGCTACATTTACTTAATATGGCACTTTCGCCCCCAGATTGTACAAGGATGCCTACACTATGCCAACTTAATCGCACGGGTTAGCCGCCCATTTTGCCCCTCCCACAAATTAATAACCTCTGCCCGTGCCGCCTATTTACCCGGAGAAATTCGCTCTGAAGCCTATACCCATTGGCTGGATACGTGCCTTATTGTGAATAGCCCACACATCCGTGAACAAATGCTTCAAAATACCCGGCGACCTGCCCATAAAATACAAGTGATTTTGAATGGTCTGCCACTGGAAGATTTTGCTGAAAACTATCAACCCGATCTACGTCAACGGCTTTTTCCGGAGGCCACTTGTGTGATTGGTGTGATTGGGCGCATCGCCGCGCAAAAAGATCACCTTACACTGATTGAGGCATTACATCTATGCCAAGATGAGTGGCCCGAAAAATTGGCTGTATTTTTTTTAGGAGATATAGCTGAACCCGAAATATATCAGCAGATAATTCAAAGAATAGAGGCATATGATTTACAAAACATCATTCATATTCTTGAGAAAACTGCTAATGTCGCGCCATATTATCATGCTTGTGACTTCACCGTTCTGCCATCACTTTATGAGGGATTTCCAAATGTAGTGCTAGAATCATTTGCAGCCGGAAAACCTGTCATGCTATCGGATGAAGCCAATCGGTCTGGAATTGTAGAAGATGAGGTAACAGGCTGGCAATTTCCGGTGGGCGATGCTCCAGCATTGGCTAGTGGTTTGCAAAAAGCTTGGAATACACCCCAAACATCTTTTCAAAGCATGGGTCAACAAGCAAGCCTAACTGCCCAACGTTATTCGGTTGAGTCAATGGTTACTCAATATACTCGGCTGTATAATTCATTGAGACACTCTAAATCATCTAATTGGAAGGGTCTAAATGGTTGAACACGCAAAAGAAGTAGCAGAAGGTAGGCGATTTGAATTTGGCAAAAACTGGCAGCAATTTCTGACTACTTTGAACGATGACCGTATTGCCGAAGCGGAAAAATCGTTGTGTCAAATGTTGGGAGTTACATCTTTGATGGGCAAGCGATTTCTAGATATCGGCTCTGGTAGTGGCCTTTTTAGTCTGGCGGCACGACGGCTAGGGGCACAAGTGGTCTCATTCGATTACGATCCTCAATCAGTGGCGTGTACGAATGAACTAAAACAGCGCTATTTTCATAATGATGAACAGTGGCAAGTTGATCAAGGGTCAGCATTAGATCAAAACTATTTGCGCTCATTAGGCGAATTTGACATTGTTTATTCGTGGGGAGTATTGCATCACACAGGTGATATGTGGCAAGCATTGGAAAATGCCATTTCCCTGTTGTCGGCTAATAGTCGCCTGTTTATCAGTATCTATAATGATCAGGGTCTCCGTAGTCGGCTATGGTGGCAGGTAAAGAAGACCTATAATCAAGCTCCCCAGTTACTACGTTATCCGATTATTTGGGTTGTTTTCATCCAAATGTGGGCACCGATTTTTTTGCGGGATTTACTGCTGCATCGAAATCCTCTATGGTCGTGGCGCAACTACTACCAAAGCCGAGGAATGTCCGTATGGTGGGATGTCATTGATTGGGTCGGTGGTTATCCTTTTGAAGTAGCTCGACCTGAAAAAATATTTGATTTTTGCCGCGAGCGAGGGTTAGTTTTGCTACGATTAAAGACCTCTCGTGCCGAAATTACATGTAACGAGTATGTTTTTATTAAACCAGTTAGCTAGGGGTTTATAGGATTAAACGGGAATAAAGGCTTTCATAGGTATTGACCATCCGCGCCATCGAAAAATCAGCCGCCCGATGCAGACAACTGTGCTGCATAGCGACTAGGGCGCTGTCAGGTAGGTGAAGGACATCATGGAGTGTCTCGGTGAGACTTTCCACATCCCCGGTTTTGACCACCCACCCTGTTTCATTTTGCACAATTACTCCGGCGGCGTTGGCGGCTTCGGAAATAATCACCGGACGGCCTGCTGCTAATGATTCTAGTGCAACATTTGGCATTCCTTCCCACAACGAAGCCAAGACCGTTACATCCCCCGCATGATAGTATGCCTCTGGGCAATCCGTTTGACCAAATTGGTGAATTACATCCTGTAGTTGATGCCGTTCGATAGCCGAGTCTATTTCTGCTTGGATCGCGGCATCTTCATGTTCCCCAACCAAAATGACCCTCAAATTGGTGGGCAATTGCTGACGCTCTTTAAGCAATCCAATGGCTTGGGCAAGGAGGTGCTGTGACTTTTGGCGGGTAATTCTTCCCGGCATGACTAAAACACGCCGCGCATCGGGAGCAATAGTTTGACGCAGGTCGGGTTGGGGATTCTGCGAAAATCGCTCAATATCTACGCCATTGGGTATCATCAGCACCCGTGACATAGGCACTTTGGCTTGCTCAGTCAGTTGCCGTTGCAGGTGTGGGCTGTTATAGACGATAGTTGCACACAAACGCCAACTCAATTGCTCATAACGTAGTTGCTTGGTAGTGTACTCGGTACGAACCGCCCCAATCAGTTTAAGACGGGGTGGCATCAATGGACGGGCCAGCCGTGACAGCAAATTACTGTGATAATTCACAGCATGGAAAATATGTGGGCGTATTTGCCAAGTTAAACGGGCCAGTGCCTGCCAACCCCGCAATTTATCCTTCGCGCTCCATCCTAAATCCAACAGATGTACCGGAACATTCGCAGCTTCAATGCGCGATAAAAAATGAAGGCTACGACCTGCCTTTGGGCCATAAAGACAAATGAGATGGGGTTCAAAACGGGTACGGTCAAGCCGGGTGACGAGTTCGGTAATCTGCCGTTCGACGCCACCCGACATGAGAAAATCGGTACAATAGAGAATTCGGATCATAGGCTAGGCCGCATATTCCTGTGCCCATAACTCAAAACACAACAAGGCCCACAGCCGTTCACGATGGTCGCCCGTCCCGCTGGTGTGTTCATCCATCAAGCGACTCACCACAACGGGATTAAACAAACCTCGGTGGCGTGCCCTCTCACTGGTCAGGGTATCCCGCATCAAGTCATTGAGCGGGCCAGCCAACCATTCTTTGAGTGGAATTTCAAAGCCCTTTTTGCCCCGCTGATGAATCTGCGGGGGCAGCAAATCGCCCAGTGCCTTTTTGAGGATAATCTTGGTACCGCCCCACGCTAATTTATAATGAGAAGGCACCCGTGCCATAAATTCAAAAACCTCGTGATCCAGTAGCGGGGAGCGCACCTCCAGTGAGGCTAACATGCTGGCTCGATCCACTTTGACCAAAATATCACCGGGCATATAGCCACGCACATCACCATATTGAATACGGCCCAGCCAGTCCAATTCATGCCCCTGCTGCAAGACCGTCTGTTTAATCTGCTCGGCTTGGTAATCACCCAGTTGATGTAACGCATCGGGAGTATACAATTCAGCCCGACGGTCAGCCATGAAAAAGCCACCCAAATCGTGCCAGCGGTCAGTGGATTCATTGACCACCGAAAGATAAGGCCGCAGTTTGGTGAATTTTGGCATAACTCGCCCCATACTTTCCGCCGGGGAGCGCAGTGGATGGGGGATATACCGCTGCAATAATTGATGGCGATAGGCATAGAGATAACGATGATACCCGCCGAATACTTCGTCACCTGCATCCCCGCTGAGAGCCACCGTTACATGCTGACGCGCCGCTTGGGAGACATAGTAAGTGGGGATCATTGAAGAATCAGCAAAGGGTTCGTCAAGCTGATGGATGATTTTGGGTAGAATCGCCATTACATCAGGCCGTACCACCTCGCGCACATGATCGGTGTGGCAGTAATCCGCCACAATTTGCGCATAGGCTGTCTCATCGTAGACCGATTCATCAAAACCAATGGAAAATGTGCGGACGGGTTGGGTACTTACTTGACTCATTAACGCGACAACCGCACTACTATCAACCCCACCGCTTAGAAATGCGCCTAATGGCACGTCGCTAATCATCCGCAAACGCACCGCCTCTTTCAAAATCTCGCGCAGTTCAGCAGCCTGATCTTCCAACGGACGCCGATCCCATTGGTCAGGCGGTAGCATCGTCGGATGCCAATATTCCTGCAAGGTCGCCTGCCCATCGGCATTGATAGTCATGGTGTGACCGGGGGGCAACTTACGAATAGATTTAAAGATGGAACGCGGCGCAGTGATGTAACCGTATGCCAGATATTCATCAAGGGCCTCGCGGTCAAGTTCCCTTGAAATATTCGGATGCTCCAAAATGCACTTGAGTTCACTGGCAAAAATCAGTTTTTCATTGTCCAGATAGGTATAAATGGGTTTTTTACCAAACCGATCCACCGCCAGCATGAGGCGATTTTCATGGGCATCCCAAATGGCAAAAGCAAACATGCCCCGTAAGTGCTTCACACAATCCGTGCCGAATTCCTCATAGGCATGAATAATCGTTTCGGTATCGCCGCTGGAATAAAACTGATGATTTTCGACGAGGCGGGAACGCAGAGATTGAAAATTATAGATTTCCCCATTAAAGACAATCCATACACACCCATCTTCATTGTGCATGGGCTGATGGCTACCTGCCACATCAATAATGCTGAGACGGCGAAATCCCAAACCCACCGACCCCATCAATTGACTGCCATCTTCATCCGGTCCACGATGGATGATTTGGTCGGTCATGCGACGAATAAGCGCGGCCTCAACTGAACGATTATTGTCAAAATACCAGACTCCACAGATGCCACACATGCTGCTATGTCCCTATCTAGCATTAAGCGAAACTGCAATTCAGTGTAGCACACTCGTATCTCTTTATTGAATATTTTGTCAATAATTATTGGCATCCAACGGTCTTTTATAGTCCCATTCGCAAAACATGATTTTCGACTAATTGAACTTGCCTCTATAATGGTACAGTGTTTAGAAAAATCAATTTTGTTGAGGCTGCCGATGATAAGTTATCTAAAACAAAATCCAGTGGTAGCATCATTCCTTGTAGGGGGTGTGGCTGTAGTGGTGGCAACCGCCGTTGCCGTCGCTATCATTACCTCTGGTGACGACGAAACACCGCCGCCATCCACCCAACAAGCCAATGTTGTCACAACTACTGAAGGGCCATTTATAACGTTGGAGACACCACCCAGTACGGTGGACGTTGGGATAGCTGCTCCGCTGCGTATCCGTGTCGAAGATAGTCAAGGGATTAGTTTCGTGTCGGTGACTTTAGGTGATGAGGTCGTATGGCGTCCAGATGTGTTAGAAGGACAAAAAATCATTTACACCACCTACCCTTGGATACCCGAAACGACGGGTGAGTTTTCTTTCATGGTCAATGCCCAAGCGGTAGATGGGCGGGCTGCTGCCGAGGGATTTACGGTCACTTCTGGTTGCTGCCCACCGGAGGGAAGTGTCAATTTAGGCTATACCGTACAGCCGGGCGATGATCCGGTCAGTATTGCCGCGCAGTTAGGGGTCTGTTTTAATGAGCTATTGGCTGCCAACCCCGGCCTTGCCCAAATTCAGGCAGGCGATGTTCTGACCATTCCCTATCGTCCTAGCGACGAGACTGAGGAGGAATTTGACCCCGATGCTTGCGGAGATGCTCCGGATGGCTTTTTTGATGATCCCGCTATCCAAGAGATTGTGCAGCAGGTTGCTGAATCTGAAGCCGCCAATGGGCCGCAGCCCTATCGGAACAGTCGCGTTCCAGTAGAAACCGTTGACATTACCCGCGGCTTTGGCTGCGCTGAATTTTACACAGGTTATCGTGGTACGGATTGTCCCGACAATATGCCTTGGTTCCATACGGGGATAGATTTTTCCATCCGGCAGGGATCACCAATCACCACATTGGATGGCGGGACAGTCACCCATGCGGGGCCAGATACCACCAGCAATGCCGATTGTTCAAGTACACGCGGTTCACAGCCCCCTCACAACGGCTATGGTCGGCACGTGCGTATGCAATTGGGCGACTATATGTTCCTCTATGGACATCTCAGCGGGTTGAATACCGGAGTGGGGCGGGAATATGAAGGCCCCGGTTGGATTATTGGCTACGCGGGTTCAACTGGCTGTTCAACCGGATCGCATCTGCATTTGGAAGTACGGCTCGACAATAAGCCCATTGACCCGGCGATTTATATCAATCAGGATGCGGAGTAGAAACCATGATATTCCAAAGGTTGAAACAACGCGCTCATGCTTTTGCGACGATGCCCATTGGCACCGCATTACGGGTAGCAATTGGTTTGACGACGGTGATTGTCACGCTCGTCACCCTCTCAGATTTGATGCCTGCTCCTTTGACTGGCGTCTATCTGGTGGAAGCGTCATGTGCTGCGATTCCGGGGGCGTCGCTCTATCAGCAAGATGAAGATGATAAAGTTGAATCTTTTACCATTCGCCTGACCCTGCCAGATGGTACACCTTTAGCGGGTGTCTGCCTGACCTTCACTCGTGATCGTGGCCCCGGCGAAGCCCCAGAAATCGTGGCCCAATGCACTACTGATGCCGATGGTAAATGTACCGTCATGATTCCCGGCGGCGTCATTACCGTGAATTTTGGGAATACCAAGATAGGGGGTGTCCAAGTAGACAGTTCGCAAGGTCAGAATACACCCGGCCTGAATGATGCCTCATCAGGCGGACTCACCTATTACTTCCCGGCGGATGAACCGGCGGATGAACCCGTCGTCGCCACGCCGGGCGAAGGGGGCACCATTACCGTAGACCACGCTACGACCAATGAAGACGGTGGCTTAGAGCCTTTACCCGGCAGCCCCACCAACGAATGGCCCGATCTTCCGCCCGACTTTGATGGGGGTACAATGGGCGGGGTTGACCCATTCCCATTTGGTGATTTGCTCCCATTGCCGGAGGGCACTGTCACGGTACGGTTTACCCCTATCATTTTACAGACCGTTGAATTTTATAATCGTGCCTACTGCTACTATGCTACTCGCGCTGGAGGATATGCCCGTGCCCCTGCTGATAGTGGTTCGTTCCTGCCGGGCGGTGGACAATATTTTGATCTAGGGGCGGTACTGAGTGGTGACAGTCGGCCTGCCCAGATTCTAATCGCCGAGGAACAACCATTTGACATGGTGGTGCAGTGTTGGGGATGGCAGGGCACTGAACTGAAAGAAATCGGCACCAATACCCTATCGCAAGTTCGGGACAATTGGCGAGGACAGACCTTAAGCGTTGCGGGTTCAGGCTTTAGTCTCAGCTATTCACTGCCCTATGACCTACCGGAAACCCAACCCCAAAATCCGCGCCTACCCGACATTGCGGTGCTTTCGGATTTATCAGCCATTGCGGATTTGCCGGATAGTGCAAACCTAGACCGTGTTGTGGCTGTACCTCGTTCACGGTTTAATGATGAGATTTTCGCTCCCGGTAATTTGCAATTAGCGAACAATCAGTTAACTTGGAGCTTTAGTGGCGAAAATCCAATTGGCGGGTTCAGAATCTATCGTAATGGCTATCTCATCGGCTCAACACCTCCTGAAGCACGCGGTTGGACAGGTGATGGGCTTGTGGTAGCGGAATGTGGCGAGAATACAGAATTTACTGTGACCGCCTTCAGCGGCGGTCAGGAATCGCTGCCCTCCAACGTGGTAACGGGCGAATCCCCGGATTGCGCAGCGCAAGTCACCGTCACTTTTGATCAATTGCTCTTGGATGACGTGAACGATTGTGATGGCGAACAATGTGGAACGCTACCCGAAATCTATGGCTATCTTTTGGTAAACGATTCGGCGGTATTTTTCGGTGGGGCCTCCAGCAGTCCTCAATATGCCAAGTTGAATTCGGGGGAGGCCTTCAGTTTCAATCAAATACTGGCCCCATTTGGCGCAACAAATCAGCTTACCGTTGGCCTCAGCGCCGATGAGGGGCTATCCATAGAGGTTGCCCTATTTGACCACGATGCCGAAACATCTGACGACCTTCTGTGCAGTTGGCAAGAACTTCTCCCCTCGCGGGATGCAGGAGGTTGGCAATCGCAAAATGGTCGTACCATCAGCCGCGATGGAGTGGCAGGCGAAGCAGCCTGTAATTTCAACGTGGTTCTGACAGTGGAATAAATTGACGATTGGGCCGACCTGAAAATCGGCCCAAATTATTTAATATCCTTTTTCGAGGTTGAGCGCACTTATATCATCACCCACCTCGGTTTCAACCATCCGGCAGTTCATCGCCCCGGCAAATGTCACCGCGACAGAATATGCCCAATCCCGCGAGGCCTCAAATTGACGCTGATCCTCCTCATGCTGCCGATAGTATCCTACTGCCGCATCATATTGTTCGCCGATCTTAGCGCCTCCCGCCACATCCTGTACCCGCTGGCGGGACATACTGCTATCTCGACTGTGCAGCGTGCGGGCAATCAAAATCGCCTCGTTTGCAGTGGTAACATAAACTTCCCACACATCCTGATGGGTCAAAATTTCGACCATCAAGCCATCCTCTTCGCTCTTTTGCATATGGGAGCTTTGCTGCATCAGATGGCGGAATTCAAGATTGCGAATTTCGTCAAATTTGAGGTTTCGTCCTGACGCACCGCCAAAAAACGCTCCCAGCAAACCTGTCGCTGGGGTCAAGCGCAGGACATGGCGATCTACGTCCACTTCGCAAATCTGGAAAGCAGGCGCAACTTCTCCTCCTTTTGACGAGGTTGCATCTTTAGATAACCGCGTGGTTAACCCCTTGTTCGTTACGCCAAGCCACATCCCCGGAATTTGCTTGGGCAACTGTACCTGTTGGGCACGCGCCTTTACTTCGCTCGGTTCGACATCAATGCGCCGATGGGAAACCACTGGCCCGGTAATCGTGGCGCGGGCTGCACTCGGCGTTTTCGTGACCCCAAAAAGTTTCAGGGGGCACATCACATATTCAGCAAGGATACGACCTGCTCTTTGGGCAGCATCGGCATATTCCCGATTTTGACCTGTCGGCCAATGCACTAATTCTGACCACTGGGGTTTTTGATCATCTTCGTAGGCTACATAGAGGCCCAGACGCCAGCGATTTGTTTTTTGGTCAAACCCAACGACCACCGACTTGATATAGTGCATGGCAAGTCGTGTACCGGGCAGACCATGTTTTTCACCAAACGTCGCGGAGTAGCTGAGGATACCACTGCCTCGATTGACCTCAAACATCGCGGACATCGAATCAGGGTTATTACTGTCGTAGAGACGCCAGCGACCTTCCTCAATTTGCAGTTCCGCATTTTCTGCAAGTATGACAGGCATGATACAGTCCGAACCTTTTTAGCTACTAAATGCTAACGATGGGTTAGCATGGTTTACCAATGCTTGTTGGAGACTCTCCAACAAGGGCAGTTCTGCCAAAGCACGCAGGAAAATCCCGCGTGCGCCATTCACGTCTCGGTGCATCTGAATGCCATCCGAACCGCGAATGTATTCACTTGACCACACGTTGACGATCTCACCCGACCAGCTACAGGTTTTACTAGTGTAGGCTTCATTGACTTCAATGACCAACTTGCCAGTTTGGGCGGCGATGACCTTGAGTCGTTCCTTGAAGGTGGAATGTGCCCAAGTCAACAGCGCACGCACCGACTTCGAGTGGAGTTTGCGCCCCGCTCGTGTCACCATCTGCGAAGTATCAAAGGTGGGAATCAGGATGATGTCGAAGTTGTCTACCAGAAACCGCGCAGTTTTGGCATGAAGCTCGTCGCGTAGGTCTTTGATCCTCCACCGCAATCGGTTCTCGGCTTTTTTCATACGATACCGCTGCTTTTTGTTCCTCGATTGACTGCGACGCGAAATCAGATCATCCAGATGGGCACACAGCCGCACCAACTGTCCGAAATCATGATAGCCAATCACGCCAGCCATCTCCGCTGAAAAGAAGGTGATGAACGTGCGTACTCCGGGGTCAAGTGCGACTATGCGGGCTTGGTTCTCGCCTATCGGCACAGTCGTTTGGAAGGGTACACACAGAAACCAGCGACCTTGCTGCCAACTCAATTCACAGTCCAAAAACTTAGCTGGCAGGGGTTCGGCAAAGTCCAATTTCCCAGATAAGGTATGGTAGATGCCATGTTGGGTCACTGCTGACTTGGGAATGTAGCAGGTCTGCCGAGGCGATTTGCGACTTTTGTAGCCCAACTCCGAGATTTGACCCGTGCGCCGATACTTCATTTTGGCGCCCGAGTAGGCTTGGCAGGCTTCCTTCACCGCCATCTTCTTGATCTGAAAGGGAATGTCCTCAGCCCACTCCGGCAGATTGGGCAGGATGATTTGGGTCGCAATTTCTGTCCAAGGTGGACGCGGCCCTGAAAGGGTTTTGAGGTAATCGAGGGTGCGATTGTAGACAAATCGCGCCGCGCCAAACCATCTACGGAAGATCGCTCGTGGGGGGGCTGTCGGATAAAGTCTGATCTTGCGTGATTTGGTCACGGTATGGACGGAGGCTGTGCATTCGGGCAGCAAAGACGATGAGGATTGCCGACAAATCGTGGCGAAGTTCGTCGGTTGAGTTGCTGTGAGCAGCTTTGCTAAGAACCACGAATTGTCCACCGTTGCGCTCAATAAGCCATTTGATAAGGTCAAAGCTGAACTGTGTGAGTCTATCGCGGTGGGCAACCACAACTGTGAGTTTATCCCCTTGCAGGCTTCGTTCCAGTATGGCTCTAAGCCCATTTTGTTCTGCCCTCAACCCCTATCTTTACAACTTTTAGTTATCATTATAGCATTAAACTACTGCCCAACGCCAAAAAACTAACCAAAATATAATAGGTCTCCTACGGATCGCATTGTTTCGAGAAGGCATCTGGTGATAAACTTAGGCATAAGGCAGAATAAATAAATCACACTATGCAGGATGGGTCACAATGAAAATCCTTATTGTGGATGACGAAGAAGCGATACGCGACTCCTTAAGCCAGAAGCTAACACGTGCCGGATTTCAGGTAAGCACTGCTGCCAATGGGCTAGAGGGGCTTCGTACTTTTCACACAGAACGACCAGACGTAGTGGTACTCGACATTGCCATGCCAGAAATGGACGGCTTGACGGTCTGCCAACGTATCCGTGAGGTGGCTGAAACCCCGATTATGATGTTAAGCGCACAGGCCGTCACCGAAGTGGATATTATCGAAGGGTTAAATGCGGGCGCCGACGAATATTTGATGAAACCCATCCGGGGCAATGAGTTTGTCGCCCGCGTACAGGCTTTGCTGCGTCGTGCCCAAATGACCGCAGTCGAAGCAGAAAGTGGCTATAACGACGGTTACTTGAGTGTGGATTTACAGCGGCGTCATGTGCATGTCAATGGTGAAAAGCGTCATCTAACCCCCACCGAATTTAAGTTATTGGCCGTCCTACTCGAAAATTCGGGCCGCGTCGTGCCGCAGCGGGAGCTTTTGGAGCAAGTCTGGGGCAAAGAATATATAGATGACATTTATTATCCACGTGTCTACATCAGCCAGTTGCGTCGTAAGATTGAACCGGATGCTGCCAATCCTACCTATATCCAAACGGAGCATCGTGTTGGCTATCGTTTTGAGAAACAAAAACGACAAGGGTAGTTAGACTAGGAGCGTTATGCTCACCCTCATCACCGTCACCCTGATAACCAATGGGCTAATGTTGACACTAGCCTTAGCCGCATTGTTTCTCATCCTATGGCAAAATGCCCGCCGCGAGATCAATATCTATTTCAGCCTATTTATGCTGGCGATGGTTACATGGTCGGCGGGGTCGCTGCTCAGTCGGTCAACGGCACTCGTCACCGTTGATGAAGATTTGACGGTGGTTGGGTTAAATCTGTTGGAAATCGGGTTCGGAGGAGCATGCATCGCCTTGTTTCTCTTGGTTTCAGCGCTCACCGATACACGTAATCTTTTTACTTGGTCACTCGCACTGGGTAGCGTTGCCGTTTTTATCCTCAATAAGACCACCCTTAGTCTATTTGATGTCTCTTTCCAGTACACTGTTTCTAGTACAGGCATCCTTAATTACACCTTCCCGATTGTAGACACCTTAGTATATTTGGTAGTCGTGTCGGCAACGCTGATTAGCGTTTGGCAGAATCTCCCCAAGATTAAAGAGACCTCCATGATTTTAGGCTTGTTGGTCTTTTGCTTGGGCCAATTGGTTGTGCTAATTAGCCCCCGGCTGCGGGCATTAGGTAGCGCTGAACATACGGCCACTCTCGCCGCTCTAACGATTAGTTATGCCATTGTCCGCAGCCAAGTCATGGAACCGCTTATTGGTCGTGCTAAAGAACTTGAGGCCGTCCAGAAAATCGGCTTGGCGATCACTAGCAGCCTTGATCCGCGTGAAGCCCTCCAAACGATTGCGGCCCAAGCAGCAGGATTGCTCCGGATTGACGGCAGCCTGATTTTTCTCCGCCGCGACAACGAACTGATCTTGGAGGCGGTCTATAACATCCCCGAAAAATTCTTGGGGGGACGCTTAACACTCCAAGAGGGCGTTGCCGGAAAAGTGGCTAGGGAACGGCGTGGGTTCATGCTGCACGATTATCGGCGCGAATGGCATGGCGTTCCGGATATTCCCATTGCCCAAAAAACGTTCGGGTCAGTGCTGGGTGTCCCCCTGATGTTCCGTGAAGACGTCGTGGGCGTCTTAGTAACCATTGAGGGAGTTGAGGGACGTCTTTTTACCAATGATGATCTTCACCTGCTGCAATTACTCGGCCCACAGGCGGCGGTTGCCATTACCAACAGCTTCTTGTTTGAAAAAGAACGCGCCGTCGCTAACCAACTTGAGACCGTATTAATCAGCACCGAAAACCCGGTGATTTCGGTCAGCCACGACCTTAAAATCGTTTTCGCCAACCCCGCCGCAACGAATCTCATCACCAATGACCTCTTTCACGCCAGCATTATTGGGAAATCCTTGCTAGATTTCATCCAAGTTGACCTACTGCCACAAAATATGCGTGGTTTGTTGCGTGATCTTCGGAAATCGCGGTCACATATTTACGAAATTCACCTCAAAGATCATGACTATCTATGCCACCTTGCCCGTTTGGAGAAACCGAATCGTGGCTGGGTGGCTGTCCTGAATGATGTCACACAGCTTAAAGAAATTGATCGTCTAAAAAGTCAGATGGTACGCATGACCAGCCATGATTTGAAAAATCCGCTGTTTGCTACCATGACCTATATGCAGCTGCTGGAAGAAGATGTAGAGGGGGTCGAAAGTGCCCAACGCAATATTGCCTCTATCTGGAAACAGTTGGATCGCATGGAACGCATTGTAAGCGGCATTCTCGATTTAGAAAAAGTATCGAGTGGGGCGCCGCCTTTCGAACTATGCAATTTACATCAGTTATTGAACAGCGCCGTCCGTTCCTATGAAGATATAGCCACCCGACGCAATCAATCGCTGAAACTGGAATCGAATTTGACCGAAGCCTATGTGCGGGGGGATGCCCCTCAATTAGAGCAGGTCTTTTCCAATCTAATTGATAACGCCATCAAATTTACGCCTGAGGGCGGTTCTATTCGAGTGACCGCTGAGACCCAAGAAAGCAGCGTGATTATCTCTATCGAGGATTCCGGGATGGGGATTCCGGTGGATGCCCAAAGTCAAGTCTTTGACCGTTATTTCCGGGTTAATGGGGTTAAAGATAAAGTCCCCGGCTCAGGCGTAGGCTTGAGTCTGGTCAAGGCAATTGTAGATCGCCATCGTGGACGAATTTGGCTGCGGAGTGAGGAAGGTAAAGGCTCAACTTTTTTTGTGACCCTACCACTGGCTGTCGCTGAACCCATTCTCTAATCCCTCTGGCTTCTCCTCATTCCTAGTGGGGTAAATCGTCCTATACTTCATTCTGCTTCCCCCGCTAGATAAAACGAACGAATTGTCTCCACTGACCGATGCCCCAAATATTCCTGCACTTGTTCCGGCGTATAACCCGAGTGAATCAGTTGTAGTGCTCGCCAATGTCGAAAATCCTGTGGCGAAATATCCGGCAAACCGAGGGCTTTAGCGGCGCGATGCACGACCCGCCATGCTACAATCCGGCTCATGCGACTGCCTCGATAGCGTGGGTCATGGCTGATAAACAGCGGGATACTGGATCGCCATTCATCATTTGTCTCCCGTGCCTTCAAATAATCATAGATGGCCGGTAGAGTTGTGTGGAGATGTAAGACATGCTGATGCCCGCCTTTGCCCATCACTGTCAATTGCATCGCCTCAGATTTGCCGCGACTATTCTTCGAAAAAGTGTCAGCATTTAAGCTGAGAATCTCGCTGACACGCCCCCCCGTTTCAGCCAGAGCGTGGAGCAAGGCCCGATTGCGCAGGCGTTTGGTTTCCCATAATTCTGGGCGCGATGGGTCAGTCGCTGTCCGAATCGCTGGCGGCATGGGCTGAGTATCAAAAAACATCACGACGGCGTTCAGGTCAGGCACAGGGTCAATTTGCTTTTCGCGTTTGGTCTGATGATCCCGCCAATATTCCCGCAGTACATGGTTGGCATGGTGCAACCAATAGGGGTCGGGCAGCCATCGCTGATTATCCATATATTGGAACCAATGCAGCACCCCGGCCACCCGTAACTCTACCGTTGCGCGGGCATAGGGTCGCTTATCACCGGACTGACGGCTAGAGGGTGCTTGCAGCCACTTGGCGAAGTTCAAAAAAATCGGCTGATCTGCTTGACTGAAATCTTCCAGTTTTATTTCTTCGGCAGTGGTAAGAAACGCCTGTTGGATGGGAATCTGGGGATCAAAATTTCGGTCAGCCAGATATTGAAAAAACAGGTCAATAGACCGTGCATATGCCGACAGAGTATGGGTGGATCGGAGGTCAGCATGGTTAAGATAGTGACGGTAGCTTTCGCCGAGCGTGTCTGGCTTCATCACAATCGAATCCTTTAAGATGGCATAACTCGCGGCTTGAGGTTTTCGGGAAGTTGTGTCCAGTAAATCTCAGATCCAAACATCGTGTGAACAAACAGGCGCATGTCGGGTGTGACGGTTAATCCTGCCAGTGGTGCGGAGAGTTCTGACCATAGGACGATTTCTACATCCGCGTTGATGCACCCACCTTTTTCGCGGCAGGTGTCGGGGTTGACGCGGCCCACAATTCCACGTGTTCCTAATGAATACGCGAAATATAGCCAGTTATCTGGGCCAACCACCATCGTCGTGACATTTTGCAGTCCACTGACGAGAGGCTTCAAATCTTGTTCACCGGCGGGCACTCCGCCAAGTTCAAAATATTCAATCGCCCGCCGCGCACTGCCATTGTTGCCAACATAGATGTACTCGCCATCCACTACAATCCCTGTTGGATTACGGAAGCCTGTGGCAACGACGTTTAACGTACCATCGCGTTTGATATTGACCACATCATCAGTCGCAAATTGTGTAACATAAAACGAGCCATCCTCAGCAGGTGCGAGGCCCCAAGGCGACCCCAGCCCCTGTTTGACGTTTTCGAGCGCTCGCGGTTCGGTCTGAATATAGGACAAGGCATTCCGCTGGAAATCCGCAACCCATACCACTGGCCCCGCCGTTCCCTCCTCAACATACAAGGTGTGTGTGTTCTGTACCCCGGCGATATAGGTAGTGGTGTCACCCGTCGTCGCGTTCAAGCGATACACCGTAAAGTCACCCGAACAAGAGGTGTACAAATAACCATCATAGAAGGTAATCCCGTTCGGGCGCTGCACATTACCTGAAAGAATTTTAAGGTCGCTTTGCAGCATGGGTGTCATAGTAGCAGCAGCATCAGGAGTTGGCGTCGGGCCGTCTTGCCAAGCAAGGACAAAATCATAGGGGTTCGATCCAACGGCATCAGCGCGATGTGTTGATAAAAGAACGCTTCCGACCAAAATTACCAAAACCAAGCTAATTCCAATACTTCCCAGATAAAACGAGTGGCGCATATTCCGATACAAGATGATCCTCCTAAACCGTTGTCGGGTTAAAACGAGTTCCACATTGCCGAATACTACCACCGACCCCTTGAGTTAGCCACGTGAAAATATCTACGAGTGGCTGACGTGAATCGGCATTGACAGACCCCTGTTCGTCAGTATAATTCTCTACCAATCAGCCCCGGTGGCGGAATTGGTAGACGCTGCAGGTTGAGGGCCTGTTGACCTCACGGTCGTGAAGGTTCGAGTCCTTTCCGGGGCACACCAACACATGGATATTTACCCGTGTGTTTTTTGTTTGCCGAGATTTTGCCATTTACTCCACCGGACTTGCTCAAAATGTCCCCTCTCAGTAAACTCATTCTATAGTTTGTCTTTTTGACCACCCGAGGGCCATTATATGAAACAGCAATCGCGCTCTTTTAAAATGGTAGTTTTGATTGCTCTATTTTTGATTTCTTTAAGCGCCGTCACCACTGTTCGCGCCGAGAACGGCATCCCATTACAAAATCCACACGAACGACAGGGTAGCGCCTCCGCAACCGCCAACATTGCCACGAATATTCATGCGGGGCCAAGCACGGCATTTTGGATTGTCGGCACGGTCAACCGATTTGAAACGCTGCCCGTGCTAGCCATTAGCCCGGATGGGGCATGGTGGCTAGTGAATGGGCGTTCCGGTCAAGGTTGGGTCGTCGGCACAGCCCTAACGGTGACCAATGGCAGCAGCGTGGGCGTGCAAGACCCCGGCGCGTTTATCACCGTGACGGCCTCAT